>CAWGPA010000012.1:0-27782 GCA_963824325.1 uncultured Acidobacteriaceae bacterium
TCTACGGCGCGGTTCGTCCGTTTGTCTTTGTGGCCAAGTCCGAGGTGCGGCAGTGGCCGCTTCTCGGCACGCTGGCGAGCCTTGGGGGCACGATCTTCGTTGACCGCGAGCGCAGTTTGCAGGTTGCCGCGGCGAGCCTGCAGATTGAACAGGGCTTGCGCGATGGATTGGCCGTGCTGCTTTTTCCCGAGGGCACCAGCTCCGACGGCCGCGAGGTACTGCCCTTCCGATCGCCGCTCTTTGAACCTGCGATTCGCGCCGGCTCCAGCGTCACGGCGGCGGCGATTCGCTACCATGCGCGGGAGGCAGCCGAGAGCCAGGTGACTTATTGGGGCGAGATGGTCTTCTTGCCGCACCTGTTCCGCACCCTGTGTGTCCGGGGGCTAGCGGCCGAGATCTGCTTCGATTCCCCGTGCCAGTTCCCCGATCGCAAGAGGGCGGCACGCGTGGCGTGGCTCAAGGTGCATGGGTTGCGAGCCCGGGCCTTACGAGACGGGGGTATTGCCGAGGAGACGGGAGAGGTTGGCGTACCGGTTCGTCATTTTGCACGCTTCCCCCTTTAACTGTGGCGGGCATTCGTGTTAGACATGCTTCCATGCCCGCCACAACACAAAACCACCTGCACCTGAGCGAGATCGCTCCCCGCATCATTCAATCGGAAATTCGGTCCATGACGGTGGAGTGCGATGCCGTCGGAGGCGTGAACCTGGCCCAGGGGGTGTGTGATACCCCTCTTCCCGAAGTGGTGGAAGAAGCCGCCATACAAGCCATCCGGGACGGGTACAACATCTATACCCGAATGGACGGGATTGCCGTGCTGCGGCAGGCCATCGCGGAGAAATTCGAACGCCATAATGGGTTGGTTGTCGATCCGGATAAAGAGGTCCTGGTTACCTCGGGAGCGACCGGGGGCATGTCTTCTGCATGCCTGGCGCTGTTCGATCCTGGCGACGAGGTGATCCTATTCGAACCGTTTTATGGATACCACTACAGCACGCTGCAATCGATTCGAGCGGTGCCGGTCGTGGTGCCACTCGTCCCGACGACCTGGGAGATTGATTTTGATCGTCTACGCGCGGCGATTACGCCCCGGACGCGGGGCCTGGCGATCAATAGCCCGGGCAATCCGTGTGGCAAGGTATTCAACCGCGCCGAGCTTGAAGGAATCGCTGCTTTGGCCATTGAACACGATCTTTTCGTGCTGACCGATGAGATCTACGAGTACTTCATCTACGAGGGTCAATCGCACATCAGCCCGGCAACGATTCCGGGGATGGCGGAACGTACGATCACCATTAATGGGTTTTCCAAGACCTTCAGCATGACCGGGTGGCGGGTGGGGTACCTGGCGGCCAGCAGCAAGTGGATGCCTGCCATCGGCTACTTCCACGATTTGCAATACGTGTGCACTCCCTCGCCTTTCCAGTACGCCGCCGCCGCCGGGCTACGCGCCCTGCCGGATAGCTTCTACCAGGGACTGGCGACGGAATACCAGGAGAAGCGAGACCAGATCTGCGATGCGCTGGCGGCGGCGGGTATGACTCCCGCGGTGCCTGCCGGAGCTTATTACGTGCTGGCGGATGCCAGCCGGATTGAAGGAGAGCTGGCCAGCGTCAAGGCTCGCAACCTGCTTCGCGCCACCGGGGTGGGAGCGGTCGCGGGATCGGCGTTCTATGAGGGCGGCCGGGGGGAAAACCTGCTCCGGTACTGCTTTGCCAAGCGGGCGGCGGAGCTGGATAGGGCTTGCACGGCTTTGCGGGCGTTTGGGGTTTAGTCCAGAGATAGATTGAGTCCGTGTGATACGCCAAGCCCAGGACGGTGTCCTGGGAAATTCTCAGCCGTCCCTTCGGGACTGGTCACCCTTTTTACGTATACCCAGGACTAACGTCCTGGGCTACTCTCAGTCGTCCCTTCGGGACTGTTTCCGATACTCGGAGAATAGCTGATTTGCCCTCAGCGATTGCGTCGTTCGGACGCGACTGACTCTCAGCCTCCCTCGGGGCTGGTTCCGATACGCCGAATAGCTGATTTGTCTTCGGCGAGTCGTGGTTTGGGCGCGACTGACTCCCACCCTTCCTCCAGGAGTTGACTGGGGCTTTCTGGACCAATTTCGTCTCGTGCCGGTCTTTCTCCCGATGTCCGTATGCAGATTGACCCGGGTTATCTGTTGGAAATGAGGCAGATATGCCGATATTTACCTTCTCAGCCAACAAAATGCTACAGAGTGAATCGATTTGGTGAGACCAAGCATCAGATAGCTTGACAACAATAGACTCAAGTGCGAGTCTAGGTACCACAAACTCGCACACGAGTGTGCATGCAGGAGCAGCTAAGCGATGGCAAAGATTATCGGTATTGATTTAGGCACTACGAACTCAGTGGTGGCGGTGATGGAGGGCGGGGAGCCCAAGGTTATACCCAACGAAGAGGGTGGCCGCACAACCCCGTCCGTCGTCGGGTTTACAAAGAGCGGGGAACGGTTGGTTGGCCAAGTGGCGAAGCGCCAGGCGATTACCAACCCGGAGAACACGATTTATTCGATCAAGCGTTTCATGGGACGCCGCGCGAACGAGGTGACCGATGAAATGAAGATGGTGCCCTACAAAGTTAAGGCACAAGGCGACCATGTTGTGGTGGTGGCACAGGGGAAGGAATATACCCCGCCGGAAATCTCGGCAATGATTCTGCAGAAGCTGAAAAAGGCGGCAGAGGATTACCTCGGGACCACGGTTACGGAGGCGGTCATTACGGTGCCTGCGTACTTCAATGATGCGCAGCGCCAGGCGACCAAGGACGCGGGCAAGATTGCCGGTCTGGATGTGAAGCGCATCGTCAACGAGCCCACTGCGGCAGCGTTGGCTTATGGGCTGGACAAGAAGAAGGACGAGACGATCATTGTCTATGACTTCGGCGGCGGAACCTTTGACGTTTCCGTGCTCGAAGTAGGCGAAGGCGTGATTGAGGTCAAGTCGACCAATGGGGACACCCACCTGGGCGGCGACAACCTTGACCAGCGCATCGTGGACTGGTTGATCGACGAGTTCAAGAAGGACGAGCAACTGGATCTGCGGGCAAAGGGCAACGAGATGGCCCTGCAGCGCCTGAAGGATGCGGCAGAGAAGGCCAAGATCGAGCTCTCGACGACCGTCGAGACGGAGATCAACCTGCCCTTCATCACGGCGGATGCGACCGGACCGAAGCACCTGGTCAAGAAGCTGACCCGCGCCAAGCTGGAGCAGTTGGTAGAGGACCTGTTGCAGCGCTCGATCGAGCCTTGCAAGAAGGCGCTGGCCGATGCCCAGATCGACGCGAGCAAGATCGACGAAGTGGTGTTGGTAGGCGGACAGACACGCATGCCGCGTATCCAGCAGATCGTTAAGGACCTCTTCGGCAAGGAACCGCACAAGGGTGTGAACCCGGACGAAGTGGTGGCAATTGGCGCCGCGGTGCAGGCAGGCGTACTGGCCGGTGAAGTGACCGACCTGTTGCTGCTGGATGTGACGCCGCTGACCCTGGCCATTGAAACTCTGGGCGGAGTGGCGACCAAGATGATCGGGCGCAACACGACGATCCCGACCAAGAAGACGGAGACGTTTTCGACGGCGGCGGATAACCAGACGGAAGTGGAAGTGCATGTGTTGCAGGGCGAGCGTCCGATGGCAGCGCAGAACCGGACGTTGGGCAAGTTCAAGCTGAGCGGGATTCCTCCGGCTCCGCGTGGAGTGCCCCAGGTTGAGGTGACCTTCGACATCGACGCCAACGGCATCCTGAACGTGACGGCGAAAGACAACGCCACGGGCAAGGATCAGAAGATCACCATCACTTCTTCTTCGGGTCTAAGCAAAGAAGAGGTGGATCGCATGGCGAAGGAAGCCGATGCACACGCCTCTGAGGACCAGGCGAAGCGCGAAGAGGTTGAGGCGCGCAACTCGCTGGACAACATGACGTACAACGTCGAGAAGATGCTGAAGGATAACGGCGACAAGGTATCCGGCAGCGAGAAGAGCGACGTTGAGGCAGCGCTAACCCAGGCTCGTACAGCACTGCAGGGCACCGGCAGCGCGTCGGAATTGAACGCCGCGCGAGAAAAACTGACCGCGGCTTCGCACAAGCTGGCCGAGGCCATGTACAAAGCGAACTCTTCGGGAGCTACGGGTGACGCCGCAGCCGGCGCCGCAGGGGACGCTGGAGAAAAGAAAGAAGAAGGCGTGATCGACGCCGAGTACGTGGATGTGGCAGACAAGAAGTAACGACGCAGGAAACGCAACGGAGGGGTCCGTTGCCGCTCTCAGTCAATACATGGCGTGGGGCGCTCAACCGCTTAGAGCGCCCTGTGCTGTTCAGTGGCAAAAAGCGGAAGGCAGGGCGATATGACTGAGACGATGTGGAAATATGAGCAGTTGCGAGCAGGACAGATCTACAACCAGGTCATGTTCAACACTCGCGAGGAAGCTGAGAGCTTCGCCGCCCAGATGAACCGGGTGGAACCCGATCTCTTTTGGCGAATCGAGCCGGTGGAAGCCCGGTTGTGGTGGAACTAACCTAAACCCGGGTCGCCGTACGGCGACCCGGCACTATTTTTGTGGCTCTGATTGAAGCAAACCAACTAAGACATGGCGACGACACCAACCAAAGATTATTATGCGGTTCTTGGAATCAAGAAGACCGCGACCACGGACGACATCCGCAAAGCATTCCGCAAGCTCGCCCGGAAGCATCATCCTGACGTAAATCCGGGAGACAAGAAGGCGGAAGAGAAGTTTAAGGAAATTTCGGAAGCCAACGATGTATTGAGCGACGAGAAAAAGCGCAAAGTTTACGATGCGCTGGGTTACTACTCCGATCAGATTGATCCTGCTGCCGCAGAAGCCGCGGCACGGGGTGGGTACGGCTTTGCCGGAGGAGGACCGGGCGGAGGCTCAACACGCCACACAGGCGGGGGGCGTGGCGTTCCCGACTTTGGAGGCTTCGACTTCTCCGACTATGCAACTGGACATCCCGGCGAAGCCGGCGGTGGAGCGGGGAACGCCGGCTCCAGCTGGGGCAGCTTTCGGGACATCTTCTCCGGAGTGTTCTCCCAGGGACAGAGGCAACAAGGGCCGCAGGCAGGAACGGATCTCGAATACCAGATCACGGTGGATTTCTGGACGGCGATCCGGGGCGGCGTGGCGAAGCTCCAAGTGGTGCGGCAGGAAGTCTGCCCCACCTGCAAAGGGAAGCCCTCCAGCGGCGGCGGCACGTGCCCGGAATGCCAGGGCGCGGGACAAGTGACCCAGATGGGTGGGCGCATGAAATTCAAGATTGCCTGCCCGCGCTGTGGGGGCACTGGCAGGCTGGATAACGAGTGTGCGACCTGCGAGGGCGAGGGAACGGTAAGCCGGACCGAGACAGTCGAGGTGCGCATCAAAGCCGGCACCCGCGACGGCCAGCGGATACGGCTGGCAGGCAAGGGGAATGCGGGGGTCAACGGGGGACCGGCAGGCGATCTTTACCTGATTATCAAGATCGATAGCCATCCTGTATTCACACGGGCGGGCGATGATATTCAGATCGTGATCCCGGTGACGGTGCCGGAAGCTGCCCTGGGAGCCAAGATTGAGGTGCCCACCATCGACGGCCGCGCCCAGTTGAAGATTCCACCGGGAACCCAGAGCGGGCAGAAGCTGCGCATGCGCGGCAAGGGGGTTCCGTCGGCGACCCATGAGGGGATGCGCGGGGACCAGATTGTTACCGTGGAGATGGTGATGCCGCCGCTCCGGGATGAACGATCGAAGGAAATTTTGCGGGAGTTTGCCAAACTGAATCCGGAAGATCCCAGAGAGGCGACCTTCGCAGGAGTGTGACTGACCTGATGCAGAGGCACGAGAAAGAAAATGCCCACCAAGCGTAAATCGAAAGGCGCGTACATGATCTCGGCGGTCGCCGAGATGTATGAGATTCACCCGCAGACGCTGCGGCTTTATGAGCGCGAAGGGCTGTTACAGCCCTCGCGCACCGTAGGCAACACGCGCCTGTACACGGACGAAGATCTGGAGCGGCTGGAGTTCATTCTCAACCTGGCGCGCGAGTTGGGCGTGAACATCGCCGGGATCGCCATTATTCTGCAGATGCGGGAGCGCATGGAGGAGATGAATCGCCAGATGCAGGATTTTGTCGATTACGTGCGCACAGAGATGCTGACGAAGATGCAACAGGGCATGCCGGCCACCGAGGGCGCGATTGTCGCCCTGCGGCGTCCCATGGTGGTTCCCGCGGTGACGCGCAAGCGGTAGAACATTTTCGTTTCTACTCCGCGCCGGCGACTACGAATATGCTTGTTTCAAGGCGCTTTAGGGCCAACGTATACTCTAAAGAGGGCTGCAGAATGGTTCCTTTTGGCCTGGCCCGGGCATGCGGAAATACCCTGAGTTTAGAGTCGGCTGCAAAGCATGATGAATTTTCTGCTCGTAGTCAGCATCATCGGCATTTTTACCTCCACGGTGTACGGCCTTTTAGTGGTCGCGGGCGCCGTGCGACTGGCTGCCCGCCGGCGCAAGCTGCTGCCGGCGGCGTTTACCCCACCCCTAAGCTTGCTCAAGCCGTTGCACGGGTCCGAACCTGACCTTGAATCTCATCTGCAAAGCTTCTTTGAACAGGAATATCCCAAGTTCGAGCTCATTTTTTGCGCCCGAAGCGAGCAAGACCCCGGTCTGGAGGTCGCGCGGCGGGTGGCGGCGCGTTACCCGGCGATTCCCTCCAAGTTCCTGTGCAGCGGGAGTGCTCCGTATGCGAACGCGAAAGTGTGGTCCCTGGAGCGCATGGAGAGCGTAGCGGCGCACCGGTTTTTCGTGGTCAGCGATAGCGATGTTTCGGTAACTCCCGACTATTTGCGGGAAGTGATGGCACCGTTCGCCGATGAGCGCGTGGGCATGGTGACCTGCCTTTACCGGGGTGTCGCGGGCAGTAGTTTTTGGTCTCAGCTGGAAGCGGTTGGCATGTCGGTCGAGATGTCCGCCGGGGTACTGGTGGCAGAGATGCTGGAAGGCATGAAGTTTGCCCTGGGACCGACGATGGTGGTGCGACGCGATTCCCTGGATGAGGCTGGGGGCTTTCGCGCCATAGGGCCGTACCACGCGGACGACTTTATGCTGGGGAACCGGATCTCCGCGACCGGGCAACGGGTCGTCTTGTCCACCCACACGATCGAGCATCACGTGCTGAATTCGTCCTTTGTTCCATCCGTGCTGCACCAGATCCGGTGGATGAAAAGCACGCGCTTTTCGCGCCCTAAAGGACATTTTGGGACCGCTTTGACCTTCAGCATGCCTTACGGATTGCTGGCCGCAGGGCTTGCGTTGGGTTTCCATCGTCCGCTGTTGGGGGCCGTCCTGTTGTTGTGGAGTTGGGTCTCGCGGGTGGCTTTGGGGGCCTTGGTGGGGCGGCTTGTGGTCGCTGAGCCGAGGCTGTTAAGAAGTGCGCTGCTGTATCCTTTGCGCGATCTGCTGGGCTTCTGCTATTGGATCGCGAGCTACGTCAGCAACCAGGTGAAGTGGCGTGGAGAGGTTTATAACCTGCTGCAGGATGGGTTCATGAGGAATGACTCCCAGTCCGCCGAGCGCGAGCCCGAAGCGATTCTTACGGCGTAGTTGGTCTATCCTTTCCCCTTCGGCATTTGCGTGGGGTCCAGGTTCACCCAGGACTGACATCCTGGGTCATTCTCAGCCGTCCCTTCGGGACTGGTCGTTCGCTCTTATCTAAACCCAGGACTGACGTCCTGGGCTACTGTCAGCCGTCCCTTCGGGACTGATCCGATGCGCCCTGTATCGTTGATTTCTCTTCGGTGGCTACTCTGCTACCGGCCGATCGAAACAAGCTAATTTGGTCAAGACTGATTTTCAGCCGTCCCCGTTCGACAAGCTCAGGGCAGGCTCTTCGGGGCTGATTGCGAGTAGCTATAGCGGGCGATCGGTGTAGAGGGCTTTGTCGGAGAGCTCTTGCAGGAGGTAGGCCCGCGTTCCTAGCAGGCTGGCCACGTGGGCTCGTACTTCTCCTGGCACAAATAGAAATCGGCGTGGGCCGTTGCCCCAAAGGGCAAGCAGGTCGGCGTCACTGATCAGCACGTGCGGAGCATCAGCATAGTTCGAACCCCAGAGCACGGAGCTCAGACGGCCATTGACCAGCAAGGCCTGCCGTTGTGTGTAGAAAAGAATAGAAGAACCGTCGGCCACGTCACCGTAGAGGATGAGGGTGGCATCGCTATCGGTCTTGGCGATGTGGTTGATGGTTTCAGCCATGGCGTGGGAGGAGAGCATGGGCTCAAAACGCACCAAGGCGATGTGCGCGGCGATGAGAAAGACGGCGGAGGTAAAGGCGACACTCACCGTAGCCTCGAAGTGGTGTCGCTGCCGGCGGAGCACCCAGGCGACTACAGGCCCCAACAGGAGGCCGGCAGCTGCCAGCAGCGCGGGCAAGCGGAGCGCGGCAAAGGACGGCCCGGTGAGATCGAATAGATGAGACATGGAAAGCGTGTAGCCAGCCACGTCGCGATGGGCTAGCAGAGCTCCAATGTCGCTGCTGGAAGGAAGGGCACGCGAGGACCATAGGCCGCAACCAAGCGCGATCGCGGCAACGATGCCAATCAGGGCAAGCGCCGCGTGGGCTCCGGTAAGCCACTTGCTCACTCCAGCTGGTTCGCTCTCCAGGCTTGCCAGAGTCCCGGCAGTGAGCAATAGCAAGGGGAAATACACGGGATAGGTGTAGTACTCCTGGTTGGTGGAGAGGGAGAAAAAGATCAGGATCACGACGGCGTACAGAGCGAGCAGCCAATTGGTCCTGCTACGGAAGCGAGCGGGGCGCTCAGCAATGGAATAGAGAGCCGGCCGCACGCCGCGCAACCAACGTTTGCGGGCGGTCCACGCCTGCTGGACAACCGCCGGCAGATAGATGCTCCAGGGGAAGAGCCAGACCAGGTGCAGACTCCAGTAGAGAACAAAGGGGAGTTTGTTGTAGTCGACGGGATAACGCCGGCCAAGAAAGCGCAGCACTTGCTCGTTGATGAAGTAGAAATAGAAGAAGCCGTGGACGTTGCCTTGGGTGGGGATGTTGCCCACAGGGTGACCTGCGCCGGGATTGCGCAGCCCGGCGAGAATGTGCCATGGCGCGGCGATGGCAAGGAAGAGGAGAATCCCGGAGAACAGGCGGAGTTGACGCCAGCGGCGCCAGTCGCCAGTCATCAAGAGGTAGGGCACGGCGGCGGCAAAGAAGAAGACCGGGGCAACGAGCCCTTTGGCCAGCATGGCCAACGCCAGAGCAGCCCAGGCCAGGTAAAAACGGAGAGGTTGGTCATCTTCCAGTGCAATGAGAAAATTGTAGAGAGCAAAGGCCAGCAGGAGCGCAAGCAGGACTTCCGGAATGAAGATACGGGTGAAGAGGAAGACTCCGACGCTGGTCAGAATGCTGAGGGCGGCATAGAACGCCGCGCGGTCTCCATAGGCACGACGACCCCAAACCCAGGCCAAAATGGCCAGGCCAAGCACCGCCAGGGTCAGGGGCAGATGGGTGGCAAATACGTTGTACCCAAAGAGGTGGTAATCGGCGGCGGCCAACCAATAGGGCAAGGGCGGCTTTTCCAGGTAGCGGATGCCGTCCACTTTCAACGTGACCCAGTCGCCGGTGCGCGCCATATGCTGGGCGGCCATGGCGTGGGTGGCGTCAGCGTCATCCAACAGAGGAGGCGCGAAGAGCGCCGCCACATGGACCGCGGCAAAGACCAGCAGGAGCAGCGTCCAGGCTCGCACGGGAGTGAGGCTAAAGGTATTCTCGGGAGGCGCCTCGAGGGAGAGAGCGAAGTGATTCGACATGGTTGCTAAACGCGGGGTACGCAAGCAGCAGGATAGCAGCCGTCCGGTCCAGGACCGGCTGGCTCATCTGCTCCCAGTGGCGGACGCCTTCAATGCCGCTGTCGCGAAAGCCAGCGACGACGCGGACCCTGAGGCGGTGCATCGGGTGAGAACTGGCTCGCGCCGTTTGCAGGCACTGCTCGAGGCCACGCTGCGCGAAACCGGTCCTGCAGGCCATGCGTTGGAGCGGCCCGCGCGCACGTGGTTGCGCGCACTCAAGCAGGTTCGCCGCGCTGCCGGGGCAGTGCGCGACCTGGATGTGCAGCGCAAGCTACTGGAAAACTGGACTGCCAAACAGACGCCGAAACAGGACCCGACGCCGGGCAGCGAAGCGAACCCGCCGGCAGAGATCAAGCAGGCAGAAATGCTCGATGCATGGCTCAAAAGCGAGCGCAAACACCTGGCGCACGGCATGCAGAAGCAGATCAAGAAACGGCAGCAAGGACTGACGGACGGGCAGAGTGCACTCTTTACGGCTATCACCCGCGTGCCTCTGGGCAGACCGAGGGCCGTACGTACAGCCGATACCGTGGCATTAGAGGAATTCGTGCGCGCGGCGGACGCCATGCCATTGCTGCATGCAGACAATCTGCACGACTTTCGCAAGGCAACCAAGAAGGCGCGCTATGTGGCCGAAGCGGGTGGAGACGGCGACAGCAGAGTGGCCAAGGCGCTGAAGGAAGTACAGGATGCCATCGGCGAGTGGCACGACTGGCTCTGCCTGGGTGAAGAAACCAAGGCAGCTCTGGGCCGAAATGCTCCGGAGTTGACTGCCGCTTTCCGGGGCGAAATCGAGCGTGAATTTGCGGCGGCGGTGAAGACCACGCAAAGCATGCGCAGCCGGCTGGTTGGCGAGTGGATGGCGGCTGGATCACCGGGCAAACGGCCGCACGGCGCAGCGACACTGGGCGACCACGGCATCGTTTCCAACCAGCGAACGGCTTAAAGGTAATGTAAGACGAAGTGGTGTATCTTGCATTGCAGATAGCATGATCCCTTGTGCCAGGTAAGACTCCCCCCAAGATGCAGACGTACGCAGCAATTGACATTGGTTCCAACTCCTGCCGCTTGAAGATCGCGCGAGTCCAACAACACCAATTAAAAGTGCTGCACGAAGACCGTGAAGTAACGCGGCTCGGAACGAGCGTTTTTGAAAGCGGAGTGGTTTCCCCGGAAGCCATGGCGAGCACGCTGGTGGCGCTGAAGCGTTTCTATCGAACGGTCAAGATGCATAGCGCCGACCGGGTGCGCGCGGTAGCCACTTCGGCACTACGCGACGCTCGCAATGCACAGGCCTTTCTGGCGTGGGTGAAATCCGAAACCGGTTGGGAAGTGGAGATCATCTCCGGGCTGGAAGAGGCGCGCCTGATCCATCGTGGCGTAATGGGCGAGCCGGGCACGCAAGGCAAATGCCTACTGGTGGACGTGGGTGGCGGAAGTTGTGAGATTACCCTCTCGGAGCGGAAGCGCATCCAGGAAACGGTGAGCCTGCCTCTGGGCGCGGTCCGCCTGACCAAGGATTTTCTCCCCGGCGATCCTCCGACGGAGGAGGAGCTGGCACGCATGAAGCAATTTATTGCGCGCGAGCTGCGTAAGGCGGAGAGGCGTTTTGGCGCTTTGCGGGTTTCGCTGGTAATTGCCACCTCGGGAACCGCGGCCGCCTTGACGCAGGCCAGCCAGGCGATGCGCAAGACCTCAGGGAGGAACGGTCGAGCGGGACGGAAGCCGTTGGCGGAGACGCGGAATGTACGCCGCCTGACTACCAAGCTGACCGGCATGAACAACGTACAGCGCAGCAGTATCCCGGGGATTGGGCCCAAGCGATCGGAGATCGTGGTCGCCGGCGCCCACGTCTATTCCGAGCTGCTGGAGCGTTTCGGTCTGTCCGGGTTCATCTATTCAGAGCTTGGGTTGCGAGACGGGATCCTGGACCAGATGCTGGCGGAACAGGATGCCAAAACTACGGCCCACCAAGTATTCGAACGAGAGCGCTGGCAGGGCGTGCTGGCGACCTGCAAACGCTATGGCGTGGACCCCAGGCAAGCCGATGCGGTACGCCAGCACGCGCTGCAACTCTTCCGCGACTTGCAGGCGGTGCACGATTTGCCTGCGGAATACAGATCGTGGCTGGAAGCTGCGGCCATGATGCGCGACGTGGGCAAGTTCATGAACTACCAGGGACACCATCGCCACGCGCAATACATTATTGCCAACTCCGAACTATTTGGCTTCACCCCGCCGCAAAGGGCGATTATGTCGGCGATTGCGCGCTACCTGGGCAAGTCGCGTCCCGACGTGGCGGACCGTACCATGCGGTACATTCCTCCGGAGGATTTCTCGCGTGTACAGCGGGCCGTGGTGTTGTTGCGCCTGGCAGTTGCGCTGAATCAGGATCGGGCCAGCGACGTGCTCAAAGTAACTTTGCACGTCTATCCCAAGCGGGTATTGATGGAGCTGAGCCCAGGGCGCACGGGCGCGGAGCTGGAACTGTGGTCGCTGCGCAAAGAAGCGGACTACTTCCGTGAAGTATTTCGCCGTGAACTCTTTGCAGCACTGGCATAGACCTGGCGCAGGAGGCGCGGGTCCAACAGGGAGATCAATTGTCCCGGCCGGCGGGTGCAGTCGACACGCGCAATGGCGCCCTTACGCATCCGTATGGCAGCGGGTCTCGGTGCGCAGATGAGAGAGCCTAGAAACTCGGGCAGGTTGGGGTTGTGTCCTACGACCAAAACGTTCTCATAGGCAGAGAGCGGAGTGATCAAAGCCTGGAAGCCGGCGACGGTGCCCGAAGGCGAGACAGCTTCGGTGATTTGAATCTTGCTGTCGTAAGCCACTTCAGTTCCCACCAGCGAAGCGGTTTGCAGTGCGCGTTTAAGCGGGCTGGAGAGGATCAAGTCGAATTGAATCTTGAGAGCGTTCAGGTACCTGGCGACCAGCAGGCACTGCTCCTTACCTTCTTTATCGAGTGGACGCTTGGCGTCAATGGCAGGGTCTACGCGGCGGACTCCTGCGCTCGCATGTCGAAGAATATAAAGGTTCATCGGGTTTGGGATTTCTTTCTCACGGGGCCGCAGCCGGACCCGCCTGCGAATCAAGCCCAATGGTGGCGAAAGCTTGCGGGAGATCAGCTTATTCACCGAATTGTAACAATTCCCCGCGGGGAAGAGAAGGCATTCGCTATTTTCAATAGACCGGCGCGGGCGTGGGCAGTGGATAGGGCGGGAATCCGGGGTCGGGGTCGGGCGGAGGAAGAGGTACCGGGTTGGGTTCGGGATCGGGGCTAGGATCGGGCCCCGGCCCAGGGAAAACGTCGGGATCCGGGGACTCTAGCATCTGGGGTGCGTGGTCACCAGAAATGCGTCGCGAATCATTGGAAAGACGTACCTCAGGGGCCCTCTCTGATCGCATAAGGCATACGGCACGGCTAAACCTGTGCCCTTCCTTAAGCCACTTTTTCCGCAGACTATAGAGACCGTACCCTTTATTGACCTGAGTGTTTTTGCCGCCGGTTGCGTCCATTACGGTTGTGAGTGCAACGGAGCGCAGGCAGTTGCCTCGACCCGCCTAGGGTAGTGGCTTCCCGGTCCGGGGAGGTTTTTCGGGATCGTCGGGCACGTTGGCCTGCTCGGCGGGTTTCTCTGGTTCACCCTCGGGGCTCACGCCGCCCAGGGGGAACTTTGTTGCGTGCCGGTCGAATATCGAGACCTGGGGCTCGGGCACCTTCGACGGATCGATTGCCGGAGTGGGGGCGATTGACGGGCGGGGGGCACCGGGTCCAGCCTCCGGGCTAGCCCAGGGCTCGGTGCTCAGCTTCTGGACCAGGTCCCGCAGCGTGGGTTCGGACATGGCGGGGAAAACATTTGCCCGCTCCAGGACCGGCACAACCTCATCCTCTAAAGCGTCGATCTCTTCCTCGGCCTCTTCCGTGGCCACTGTCGGCGGATCGGCAGACATGACGAGGGCCGCCTCAATTCCCCGCTGCCAGAACCGGCTAGCCAGCAAGAGAAAGAGCCCAAGTTGTGCCAGGAGGCAAGCGAGCCAGACCTGATGCGCGGGGACAAATTGCTTCCAGAGAAAGAGGCAGAGCGCGAGTCCGCAGACACCGAGCATGCCGCTGAGCAAGAAACTGCCCACGGTGCGGAAGAAATATTTTCCAAGCAAGCGGAGCGCCGGCAGCAGCGCTCGGCGTACCTGGCGCTCCCCATCCATAGCGTTGCGGACGATGTAGACCTCGACCAGGTCCCACCAGAGACGAACCAACGAGGCGACGAGCAGAACGATAGCTGCGCTTATGGCGGAGTAAAGAAACAGCGTGCCCTCGACATACACGGCGCTGAGCCGATCCAGCAGCAGGGCACGTACGGCGAGCAAAATGCCAAGGATGACAACAGCGACGCAACCGGCCAGAATCGCGGCTCGGATAAAGCGCCAGAAATACGCGACTCCACCACGGAGCAGCACCGAGAGCCGCGGCGGTTCGGCGGAGACGTAGACAAAGGTGGTGCCTGCGAAAAGAACGAATAGCACAAGGAGTTGCAGCAGGTTAAGCCAGGCGGCAGTGTTGACAGCAATTAAGCGGAAATTGGTGTCGCGGAGGTGCGTCATCAACTCGCCGAGGTAGCTTACGTCGATGGTGCCGGCGATCCTTTGCGCCGCCAAACTGTGATCCAGGAAAGGGGCCAGTCCGGTCGCGAACGGTATGCCGGCGAGCAGCCCGAAAACAAGATTGACCGCGTAGGCCCAAACGACAAAAGGCCAGTTGCGCCGGGCGAGCTGAAACCCCTGGACAAGGAGGTTGGGTAGGGGGCGGTTCACCTGAGGTGGTTGCTCTCCCGGGTATTGTGATGCGATCGCTATGTTCACTCAGCCATGCCCTTCAGGGTTGCGGTCAGACCAGGAACGATAACCATTGCGCCAGCAGCTGCTGGGTGAAGACCCAGTAGTTGGTCAATTTCAAACGCGCCGTATGGTCCGATCGCAACGTGTAACTATTATTGAACGAATTGGCGTCCAGCAGTATATTCCCATCCGGGTCGACCTGGGCATACACCGCACGCGAGGGTTTATCCCAGGAGAAGCGGGTCCAGCGGTCTTTGCCGTCCCAGGTGGCTTGCTCCTTTGAACCGTCTTCGAATCCTACTTCAAGTTTCACTGGGAAAAGGAAGGTGCCTCTGCGGCGCACCATGACGCTGGTATGGTATGTCCCCTCTGCGCTCCTGGCTTCCCACCAATCGGTGGGACTGGAGGTAAGCGAGTCCACAGAGTAGTCGAGCACCTCAGTGCCGTAGATAGCCTGGGCTAAGTAAGGCTCCAGGTCGTCGCGACCGGATACCTCGACCAGAGTGTGAAGAAAATCGGTTCCGGTGGGGTGGGTAAAGCGGTAGCGGCGGAAGTAGATGCGCAAGACCTCACGGAGAGTGTCCTCCCCCAGCACGGCCTCTAAGGTGTTGAGCGCGGTGGCGGTTTTGCCGTAGACAATAGAGCCGTAACTCCCCTCGCTGGCGAATTTCCAGGCCTGGCGCACGATCGGGTCTTCGTCGGGACGCAAGAGGTAGTCCAATTTATGGATCCCGGAGTTGCCGGCATACGCGGTGCGCGCATTCAACGCAGAAGTATTGCGGCCGTAGAGCGACCCCATTACTTTGTCTTCGCTGTAACTGTTGATGCCTTCGTCGAGCCAGGGTTCTTCGAATTCATTGGTAGCGACCATGCCGTACCAATACTGGTGGCCAAACTCGTGGGCGACCGTGACCTCGAGGCCGTAGTACAACCATGAGGGCTCCCACCAGTGGGCGTCGCCGGTGATCAGCGTCGGATATTCCATGCCTCCCACCTGCGAGCCCGGTTCGGCATCGATCAAGGTGATTTGTTTGTAGGGATAGGGCCCATACCACTCATCAAACTTCTGCATGCTTTGTTTGAGGACGGAGAGGTAGCGATCGCTGTCATCGGCATGGGAAGCAAGGATCAGGGCGTGAAGCTTGACGGAGCCAAGACTGTTGACGAAGGTATCGTCGACGACCTGAAAGTGGGGTGAGGCGGCCCAGGCAAAGTCGTGAATATCTTCGCCACGGAAGCTGAGCGTTTTGGTGTCATTGGAGTTGTGCTCCTCGCCCGTCTGGATGCCGCTGGCGCCTACGATATAACTCTCGGGAAGCTTAAGGCTGACGTTGTACGTGCCAAAGTCGGAAAAGAACTCGGTGTCATCGTGATACTGATGACAGTTCCACGCGCCGCGCCAGAGGACGCCGACCTTAGGGAACCACTGGGCACCCATGATGAAGTCTCGCTTGTATCCGCTTCTGGCAATCGTGATGGGGAATTTATCGTGAAAGGCAATTTGGAAGCGAATCACCTCAGCCGGCGCCAAGGGTTTGGGGAGAGTGATTTCCATCACCGTGTGGTCGTCTTGATTGCCATCGTCGGGGGCTGTGAAGCGCATGCTCTGGGAGAGATCCCCGTACCCCTCGGCGGAGATGCTCTTGATCTCGATGGCACCTTGCTCTTCCTTGGCGTGAGGAATGTCGACGCCCTCCTGATGCAATTCCCTGGCAAAGGTGGATTGGGGACGGAACGCGTTGAGGTAAAGGTGAAAGGGAATACTAGAGACGGGCTGATCGGAGGGGTTGCGATATTCGAGGGTCTCCGTCGCGTCCAGGGTTTTGGCAGTGGTGTCGAGCTGGGCGTCGATCCAGTAGGCCACGACGCGCTGCGACAGCGGCTTGCCGTCAGGCGAATTGATCGCGGATACCTGGGACTGTCCCGCCGCGGGCAGGGCAAGGAGTAATGAGCCGATGGCTGCGGGAAATAGCGACAGCGCGCGCAAGTGCGGGGAGGGCATGCGGCATTCTAGATCATTTTTGCAACGGAATGAGTGGGGAGCGACCAGAGCTGGGAGCATAGGAGCCCAGCGAGATAACGGCGGTCGTAACTGGGCACAAAGCCGCGGCGGAGCAGCGAAGAGGCGTAGTCCGGGAGGGAGCGCACAGGAAGTCCGGTCATGCGACCGAAGGCGCGGTAGAGCAGCCCGATGAGCCCGCCGGCAAAATAAGCCGCGAAGGGATTCCGCGGAATGGCGAACTCCGATATGACCCATTGCGCGCCGGGGCGAAGATGGGGGAGAACTCGATCGAAGAGTTGCTCCAGCTGATGAGGGTAGAAGCAGTCGAGAAAGAAGTGGGAAACGATCAGATCGTAGCTTCCGCTGGGGTTCCACTCAAGAGCGTCGGCCTGATGAAGGCAAATGCGCTGACGGGCCTGGGGGCCGGAACGCTGAATGCGGCGATCGAGAATCCGCAGCATGGAGTGGCTGGAGTCGACAACATCGGCGGTGAGGGTGGTATTCGCTGCCAACAGGCGATCCAGAAAGCGTCCATCCCCATCACCTAAGAAGAGAGCGCGCCGCGCCGCGGTGAGATGTACAAGTTGGGCGCTACGGCAGCGCCCTAGCCAAGGCCCAAAGCTCAGGTATTCGAGCCATCGGTAAGGGCGGGCAATGGGATCGAAATTAACGGCCGGCATATTCCAAGAACATCATTACACCAGAAATGAAGATGTTTAGCGGGCCAGGGGGAAGAAGGCCAATGGCGTCAGCAAAGCTGCGTCGGCGGCGATGCGCAAGTGCAGCGGGGAAAGGCGTGAACTGCGCGCGTCGAGTGCAAACAGCAATCCACTGCTGAGCAGGGCAGCGAGATAAACGGCCATCAGCCCGCGCGAGGGGGCAAGCAGGGCCGCAATCAGCGAAAACAGCGCAATCATGGTTACGATTGGACGCAAGTGCAGGCTGGCCCAGCGGGTGGTGGAGTGAAGATCGCCGGCCTCCCACTTCTCGATGCTCACACAATTGATCCAGCAAAGCACGGCGAAGAAGGCAACGGCGGGCGCCAGCTGCTCCTTTCCCAATCCGATCCCGTCCCTTGCCGCGAGGCGCGACCAGGCGGGTACGGCGGTGGCAGCGGCGAAAAGAATGGCGACGGCGAGTTCCTTAGGCAGCCAAGGTGCACTGGCGTGGTTGGTCCTGCGGTGAACGGCGAAGAGATAAAGAAGCGCAAAGACCCCGATCCAGGAATCGTCGCGGAGTGCTTCGGGGCGCATGCGGGTTAGGACAAACCAGGCAAGGACGACCAGGAGCAGCGATGCGGTCCACAGAAAGGCGGTTCGATGACGGGCGTGAAAGTGATGGCGCTCGCGCAACTCGCCTTGCCGCTGGCGGAGTCCGTCGAGAATGCGGTCGGCGACGTAGAGCAACCAAGTGCCAAGGGCGAGAAGGAGCGGCGCCTGGAGAAAGGGCAAGTGAAGATGCATGGCGCGGGCGAAGAACCATGACCAGAGAGCGGCTACGGTGGGCGCATCAAGGCTGAGAAGATGCCACCATTTTGCAAGATTGGAGAGACGGGGAGCCAAGCTTCAGTTTACTTCGGAGAAAAGCTTGGGATGCTGCTCTGTCGACAATCATTGCCAGGAAAGGGTCGTGTTTAGTGCCGCGCCTCCGGCGCTCGGATCATCTTCGGTATCGATACCTAGCCCTTCCAGGCCTCGCATCCATGGGGATTTTGCAGTGTCTTTTCTTTCTCGAGTTGCCATAGGCAAGTTAGCCCCTCCCCACGGCACGCTCCACGGCATGTCAGGACGGGCGGGGCGGGGGGATGACAAAATTGAGGATGGCTACTTACCTGAAGATTCGTTAGTGGGACGGACGGAGCCGCAGATTTAGCGCAGTGGTCACGAACATTAATTAGCTTTTGGGTCAGGCGGCGGGCTCGGGCTGCTTTCGGAGTGATTTGCGGCGATGCGGCTTGGCCGAGACTTCGGGCGCCAGGATTGGGGCTTCGACAGGTTCCGGCTCCCACGCCGGCTGGGGAATGCCGTCAATGCTGTCCCGCCCTTCGGCTAAGCGGATGAAGAAGTCCTGAGCGCTGAAACCCTTGTCCTCGGGTGCGCGGACGCGGGGGTAATCACCGGCAGCCATCTCCACGCGGGACTTCGAGGTGTCGGCCAAATACGCGGCCAGGATCTCATTGCGGATGCGATTGCGAATCTGCGCATCCCGTATGGGGAAGACGACTTCACAGCGCTCAAAGAGGTTGCGCGGCATCCAGTCGGCGCTGCCGCAATAGATTTCGTCCTCGCCCCCATTGGCAAAGTAAAAGATGCGGCTGTGCTCGAGGAAACGGCCAACCAGCGAGCGCACGCGAATATTTTCGCTGATGCCGGGAATCCCCGGCCGAATGGAGCTGATTCCGCGCACGATCAAGTCGATCTGCACCCCGGCCTTGGAAGCTTCATAGAGCGCTTCAATCACTGCCTGCTCGAGGAGCGAATTCATTTTCGCGATAATGTGGGCCGGCCGGCCAGCCAAAGCGTGTTCCGCCTCACGATGAATCATGCTGATGGTGCTCTCCGCCAAGGTCAGCGGCGCCACCAGCAAAGGAGCATAATCGTCCGATTCAGAATGGGCAGTGAGGTAATTGAAGACACTGTGCACGCTGGCGGTAATCTCCGGGTCGGCCGTCAGCAGGCTGATGTCGGTGTAGAAGCGCGCCGTATTGGGATTGTAGTTGCCGGTGCCGAGGTGCACATAGCGGCGGGTTATGCCGTCCGGGTCGCGGCGAATGAGCATGGCCAGTTTGCAATGCGTTTTGAGCCCGACGATGCCATGAAAGACCTGCACACCCGCGTCTTCAAGATTGCGCGCCCAGCGGATATTCGAGGCCTCATCAAAGCGGGCCATCAACTCCACCACGACTGTTACCTCTTTAGTCTGCGCCGCCTCGGTAAGGGCGTGGAACATGGGTGAGTCGGAACTGGTGCGATAGAGCGTCTGCTTCATGGAGACCACGCGCGGATCCTGCGAGCCCAACTGCACGAAGTTGACTACGGCGTCATAGGAATCGTAGGGGTGGTGGAGCAGCAGGTCATGGTGACGGAGTTCGTCGAACAGATCCTCGGAACGGCGGTTCAGGCGTAGCTCGCGGGGGATGAAGTCTTTGAATTTGAGGTCCACACGGGGCGTGTCGCTGTACAAATTCATCAGGCGGGACAGGTTAACCGGCCCGTTGGTGGGGAAGACCTGGGAATCCTCGAGCTCGAAATTCATGCGCAGCCGGTCGACAACCTCGGTGTCCGCGCCTTCTTCGATTTCCAGGCGCACCGCGTCGCCTTTACGGCGATTGTGCAACTCCGAACGCACACTGTCCAACAGACTGCGTGATTCTTCCTCCTGGAAATAGAGGTTGCTGTTCCGAGTGACGCGAAAGGCGGCAGTCGACAGGATTTCGTAGCCGCGGTACATGCCGGCAGCGTTGTGCTCAATCAGGTCGGCGAGAAAGATGAAATCGTGGGTTCCGGAACTGGAGGGTACGGGCACAAGCCGGGGGAGGGCACGGGGAACGGTGAGCACGCCCAGCAATGCGCCGGTGGCGCCTTTACGTTTGCGTCGGAGCAGGAGGGCCAGGCAAAGCGCCTTGTTCAAGACCCGGGGGAAAGGATGGGCCGGGTCAATGGTGATCGGCGTCAACAGCGGATCGACTTCGCGCTGATAGTAGTCCAGGGCATGCGCGCGGGCGGCTTCATCGACCTCGCGCCACTCCAGCACGCGAACGCCATTCCCGTAAAGCGATGGACGCAGGTCTTCCGTCCAGCAGCGGTACTGATCGCGGACGAAGGTGTGCATATCGCGGACGACATTATCCAAGGTTTGCCGGGGGGTCAGGCCATCAAAACCCGGTTCGGTGTACCCGTCTTCAATGCGCTGCATGATGCCGGCCACGCGAATTTCGACAAACTCGTCCAGGTTACTGGCGGTAATGGCCAGGAATTTAACCCTTTCCAGCAAGGGATTGGTTGGATCCTGGGCTTCTTCGAGGACACGGCGATTAAAGCTCAGCCACGACTCGTCGCGGCCGATAAAGAGACTCTGCGGATCATTGCTCACGATATCCATAGTGAGGGTTGGGACACTCGTTGTCTCTGTCTACCTTACTAAAGGGGTGAAGCAAAATGAATCGGCGATGAAATTGCCATTTTACGCAGGAAATGTTGACCGGCGCGCACTCGATTTGACGCCCGGAGACGGGTTGCGGGAGGATGGAAGATGACAAACTATCAAATGACCGACGGTTCTCAAGGAGAAGCGCATGATCGATCAGGATTGTAGCCAGGCGCCAGGGAGCAGCCTGCTGATGGCCGAGGATACGGCTGTGCAGCTTTTTCAGATCGCCGCCCTGATGCTGGGGGACGAGCAAGCGGCAGTTTCCCTGGTAGAGGAGACCGTGGCCAAGGTGGAAACCGATCCTTGTGCCGAAGCCACCGTGGCCTACGCGGAGGCCCGCTCTTTGCTGGTGCGCACCGCCATGCAGCGGATGGCAGGGCTATACCCGGAAGCGTTTGCGGTACCAGTTCCGGAGCCGGCCGACGCCGCGTCCTGCATTGAAACCGATGACCTTGGAGCGGCAGGTTTGACCGGCGAACAGTTCGGGGCGCTCCTTTCGGGCACCGGCCGGGCGGGAATGCGGGAATGGCTGGATCGGCTGGCGCCCGCCTTGCGAGCAGTATTTGTGTTGCGCGCCGTCGCCGGACAAGACGGTGAACAGACCGCAGAGAGCCTTCGCCAGAGCGGAGCGCGGGGTGCCCAGGCTTGGCGGCGAGATCAGGTCGGTACCGTATATCGCCAGGCGTTGTGCTCGCTAGCCAGCTGCCTGGTTAGTTCGCGTATCGCGCTCATGCCGGCCTGAACGGGAGCAAGCCAGGCCACAGGTCCGGACTTAAAGCAGTTTCACAATTACTTGGGCCCGACAAAGATCGCGAGGTGTGGTTTTCCTGGGAAGAAAACCACGAAAAGGCCTCTCCCTTCGGTCTACCCCAATTGCAAACTGCTCCCGGGGGCTGGCAGTATGACCACGGAGCCGGTCATACCAGCGTCCCTCCAAAAACCGGTCACGGGACCGGTGTGTTCACGATCGCCGGTGGGCCTTCTTTTTGAATAATCAACAGGTCATTTTGCATCGAATTGCATGCTATTGGTTTTGCGGGCTACAGGTTGCGTGCCGAGGTTGACTTAAGGATGAGACGTTACCGGGGTGCATTGCGGGGTATGGGGTGGCGATCACTCGTACTCCTCCTCAGCTTGAGCCCGGTCGTCTCGCTGGGGCAATTTGGGACGTCTGGGGGCAGCGGGTCGTCCGGCAGCTCCACTGCGCCCTCCGTTCAAGCGATGCCGGCGCAGGTGAATAGCGGCACCTACCAGGGCAGCATCGTTAAGCAAGGGCCGGTTCCCGGGGTTCTTCCGCTTTCGCTCGAACAGGCGATTAGCATGGGGCTCAAATACAACCTGGGCCTGGTGCTGTCGGGGGTAAACGCGGGTTCGGCCAGCGCCCAGCGGCTGCAGCAATTGCAGGCATTGCTGCCTACCGTGAATGGTTCTTTTAAGGAATCGGTGCAGCAGACAAACCTGCGGGCAGAGGGGCTCAACATTCCTGGCTTTCCAGCGGTGATCGGGCCGTATGCGTATACCGACATCCGGGGATCGATGCAATGGTCACTCCTGAACGTGTCGTCGCTGCGGAGCTATATGGCCTCTAAACATAACTTCGAAGGCTCCAAACTTTCGATTGAGGATGCCAAGGACATGGTTGTGCTGACGGTGGGCAATGCGTATCTGCTATGCATCGCCGACGCGTCGCGCGTGCAATCGGCGCAGGCCCAGGTAAGCACTTCGAAGGTATCGCTCGACCAGGCGGTGGCGAACCACCAGGCGGGTACGGCTCCGCTGCTGGACGAGCTGCGGGCGCGGGTGGATTACCAGACGCAACAGCAGACCTTGATCACGGCGCAAAATCAATATGAAAAAGACAAGATTGCTTTGGCGCGCGCCATTGGGTTGCCACTGGAACAAAGCTACGAATTGACGGACCTGGCGCCCTTTAAAGCGCTGGACGACCCGGACCCAAATGCCGCGGTCCAGCAAGGGATAGCCCACCGTCGGGATTTGCAGGCGTTGCAGCAGCAGGTGGAAAGCGCGAAGGCGACGCGGTCCGCAGCTACCGCCGAACGTTACCCGACCATAAGCTTCTCAGGCGACTACGGGGTGATCGGGCCGACCCTGGGCCATTCGAATGGCACCTTCGACGCAGTAGGCACGGCGACGGTGCCGCTCTTTGAAGAGTACAAGTTGCGAGGCGATGCGCAGAATGCGCAAGCCCAACTGGAACAGAAGCAGGCACAGCTGAACGACCTGCAGGGTCAGATCAGCGCCGACGTGCGCGACAGCATTCTCGACATACAGGCAGCGGCGAAGCAGGTTGCCGTGTCGCGCAGCAACGTAGAATTAGCCACCGAGGCTTTGAGCGAGGCGCAACAGCGCTACGCGGCAGGCGTGTCCGACAATCTTGCGGTGTCGCAAGCGCAGGCATCGATGGCGCAGGCGGATGACCAGTATGTCTCCAGCCTCTACCAGCACAACGTGGCGAAGCTGTCTCTTGCTCGAGCGTTGGGGATTGCGCAAACGAATTACAAGGATTACGTGGGAGGAAAGTAGCAGTGGCGGAACAAAATGCGGAATCAGGCCGTGCAAGTACCGTCGAAGAGGGTCCCGAGGCTGGCAACAACGACCAGCAGGATCTGGACAGTCCTCCGCGGAAAAAGGGACAGCGCCGGTTCATCGTCATCGGCGTGGTCGCGGTTCTTATTGTGGGCGCCCTGCTGTTCTGGTGGCACTCCACGTATTACGAAGACACCGACGACGCACAGGTGGATGGTCACCTAATACAGATCAGCGCCCGGGTTGCCGGACAAGTCATCAAGGTCAATGTGGATCAGAATCAGTATGTGCAGGCCGGGACCTTGATTGCCGAGATCGATCCCAAGGACTTTGAGGTCGCGGTGCAGCAGGATGAGGCCAGCCTGGAGAGTGCCGAGGCCAATTATGAAGCGGTGCGGGTGAACGTACCCGTCATTGGGATTAACACCAGTTCCACACTGGCGTCGGCCTCTTCCGGTGTGCGAAGTTCCGACGCGACGGTGCAGCAGGCACAGCGTCAGTTGGAAGCGGCGCAGGCGCAGGTGCAGCAGGCGGAGGCGAACAACACCAAAGCGCAGCTGGATCTGAAGCGGTACACGCCGCTGGTGGAAAAAGACGTCATATCGAAGCAGCAATTCGACGCGACTGTAGCCACTGCAGATGCGTCCAAAGCGGCCCTGCTGGGCGCGAAGGCCAGCGAGATAGCGGCGGAGGACGCGGTGCGCATTGCACGCGATCGGGTGGTGCAGTCCCAGGCGGAGTTAAAGACTGCGCAAACTGCGCCGGACCAGGTGAAGATTCAGAAGGCCAAGGCAGACCAGGCAGCGGCACAGGTGGAACAGTCGCGCGCCCAGCTGGCACAGGCTAAATTGAACCTGAGCTACACGAAGATTGTTGCTCCGGCGAACGGCATCATTACCAAGAAGAGTTTGGAAGTGATGCAGAACGTCAGTGTGGGGCAAAACTTGATGACCCTGGTTTCGCTGGATGATATCTGGATCACGGCTAACTTCAAGGAGACCCAGCTACGGTTGATGCGTCCCGGACAGACGGTCAAAATCCACGTGGATGCTTATGGGCGTGACTACGACGGGAAGGTGACGCAGATCGGTGGCGCTACGGGGTCGATGCTTAGCCTGTTTCCTCCGGAGAATGCGACGGGGAATTACGTCAAGGTGGTGCAGCGGATTCCCGTTCGGATCGATTTGACGGACCGGAACGAGGATAAGGACCACTTGTTGAGGCCTGGGTTGTCGGTGGAACCTACGGTTCGGGTTAAGGATTAGCGGGGCTTTACCACTGAGTGGGCAAAGAGCAGGAAAGGGCCTCTGTTGGGTGGGGTTCAGAGTGCATGTGAGAACTGTTGAAAGAAACATCAGGTCCCTCCACTGCGCTTCGCTCCGGCCGGGATGACAATTCTGTTGTACCCGCAAGAGTTTTAGCGAGAGATACTTGAACCCTGCACTGATACAAGCATGGGTTTTTTCCGGAGGCTGTGAAGCACGTACCCTCCCTCATATGGGTTTTATTGCTTGGTGGAGGAAGCGTCTTTGGCTGCGGAGACAAACTGCTGCACCTCTGCACTTTCCTTATCAACCTCAGCCATGTACTGCGCTCGGAGCCGCTGATAGACTGCGAATTCTTCCTGGGCACGATCCTTCTGCCCGGTGTGCACATAGTCCTGGCCGAGGCGGTAGTGGGCGTCAGGAAGATTCGAATTCAACTCCAGCGCTCGCTGATATTCCGGGATCGACTTAGCATACTCATGCTGGTCGGCATATAGATTGCCCAGCTGAAGATGCGCGTCGGGAAACGCCGGGTTGAGCGTTACTGCCTTTTGCAACAGAGCTTCAATTTGCCGCCAATCGAAGCTGGGATCTTCGGCCCGCTTGCCCTTCCACAAACTCATCGCGTAGTAGTAAATTGCCAGCGCATTATGGGGCTGCAACTCAGCAAAACGACGAAAGCGCTGGATCACGTCGTCCGCCTGATTCGGGGAGCTGTAATAGGCCTTGGAGAGGAATAGATAACAGCGAGGATCGGCCGGATTCAAGTCAGCCGCGGCCAGCAGGGCCTTGACCGCCTCGTCATATTTACCCCGCGAGTATAGAGCCATCCCCAGCCCGATCAGCACCCGAGGTGAGTTGGGATAGCGCAGCGCAGCTTGTTGGAAAACCTCGATCGCGGGCTCATACGTGCGGTGGATAAGCAGCTCGCTCCCCCAGTCAAACAGGTTGCCCTCGCTCGGATCCATGTGTGCGGCGATTTCGTATTCGTTCACCGCGGGCACAAACTCTCCGCTCTTTTCGTCGATTTGAGCCAACAGGTTATGTAACTCTCCGGTGTTCTTAACCTGCTCAAGATTTTGAACGAGTTGCCTGGCCTGGCTAAGCTTTCCAGTTACAAAATACGCGAGCGCGAGATCATATCCATTGTCGTAAGACGGATGAATCTCCTGCGCCTTTTCAAGCAATGGCACCGCATCCGCAATCCTTTTGGACTGTATGTAGAGCTCACCCAGATTGTGATTGGCATCGTAGTTGCGAGGTTCCAGTTCAAGAGCCTTACGAAACTGCGCCTCTGCCAACTCCGTTTTGCCTGAGTGGAAGAGACTGGCTGCCAGATTCGTTCGGGCGGCTGCCGAATCCGGCTTCAATCGAACCGCAATTTGGAGTTGCTCTACGGCCTTAGCATCGTGAGACTGTGCAGCATAAACCAAGCCCAAAAGCTCATGAACCTCAAAGGTCCTGGGCGCATAGGGCAACAGGGCTTCGAGCTGCGACGCAGCCTCGGCAAACCGGCCCGCGTCATACTGAGCGACTGCCGCTTGAAACTGACGGTCCAAAACTTCGTTCGGATGCGCCTGGGTCTGATTTTGATGGTCCTGGCCAGCGGCAAGCGCCGCACAAAACAAAAGAGAATTGAGAACCATCCCCCGCGACCAGTACATTTTGCTCACAGCCCACCTTTGTTGTTACCGCGTGAGCGTAGCCTACGCAGAAACACCCCGAAAGGCCGCAGAAAGCGGCCTTTCGGGGTGTTTTGATCTTAGCCTAGTAATACAACTTCAAGGAGAATTGTATTTGCCTGGGAGCGTTGGGCGCATCGCGGGTAGATCCGACGGCGCCGAAGTTAGCGTTGTTGAAGTTGGTTGAGTTCGCAATCGCGACAACACCGTTGCCGCCGAATCCGGGAGCATTGAAGTTCGGATGGTTGATGATGTTGAAGAACTCAGCCCGGAACTCCATCCGGAAGCGCTCATTGATGGGAATGTTTTTGAATGTGGAGAAGTCGAACCGATGGTAGCTTGGCCCGGTAGTCGTCCCCGGCCGGTTGCCCAGATAACCGAAACCAGTCGCAGGTACGCATCCGGCTGGATTCGATGTTGCATCTCCGCCCAACAGGCAAGGCTGTTGGAAGGCTTTCGGGTTTCCCAACCAATAGGGTATCGATTTGCCGCTTGAATTTTTACTGACCTTTATGCCGAGGTTCGGGCTCTGCCCGGGTACGGTCACATCGTTGCAGTTGGTGCCCTTTGTCGTTGCAGTCGGGCAACTGAGGGAGAGAGGCTGGCCGCCCTGAAGGGTAGTGATCCAGTTGATGCTCCACCCTCCGACGAACGCATTCCCGAGCTTGCCAGAGTTGGCCAGATAGTGCTTGTCTTTGCCGAACGGTAGTTCGTACCCGCCGCTGAAATGGAATACGTTGGTGATGTTAAAAGAGGCCAGTGACCAATCTCCACGAACACCAAAGCCGGGCACGTCTGGTGCGCGAGAGCCATTCAGACTACCGCCATTCAGCAAGTCGCCGGCGTCAGTAAAGGTTCTTGAAAATGTGTACGTGACGAGGAAATTCAGTCCGTTCGAGAACTGCTGTTCGAGCTTGGTTTGTAATCCGTTGTAAACACTGGATCCAATCATTCGCCCAGTGGAACCACCTCCGAGATCTGGAAACGGCTCTTGACCCATGGCTCCACCACCGACCGGGCCCGTAGTACTGGCGTTGTACGGCAGGAGTGCGGTTACGTTATTCGCGCCAAGATTCATCTGAAGATTGTCGGCCTTTGTGAGTACATAAGCGATCTGCGCCGACATCGAGTGAGTGATCGCATACTGGAAAGATAGGTTAGCAGCCAAGGTTTTGGGATCGACGAAATTGAACTGAAGCCCCTGCAGCCCCAAGCCAGATGCGTTCACATCAAGAGGGGTAAATGAATGGCAGGAGAAGCCGGACTCGAAGGTCGCGGTTTGACCCGGACCTGCGGTCGGGCAGGTAGCGTATGGCGTGTTGTAACTAACAGGTGCGACGTTAGATAAGCCGGCAGGGGAGCCGTTAGGAACTTTGGGGTTGTACTCGAAGTTGTATACGAAGGGATAATTCTCACCAAT
>CAWGPA010000013.1:0-145155 GCA_963824325.1 uncultured Acidobacteriaceae bacterium
AGTTCGCATCTCGCCGGTTACAATTTCTGCCTGGAGATAGAGTCGTTTTGAACTTCATGAAGCAATGGAGCGTCTACCTCGTTTTTCTGGCCCTTGCGCTTGCACCCTGGGCAGCTGCTCAACAGGTTAGCGAACGCGCGCCTGCAGACCTGGTGCTCACCGGCGATGTAAAGGGCGAGCAAAACCAAACCTACGTTGAAGTCCCCTTCACCGTGCCTGCGGGCGTCCATCGCATCAGCGTCGACTTTCAATACACGGGCAAGGATCAGCGTGCCGCTCTTGACCTCGGCATCGCCGACCCGGAGCGATTTCGTGGGGCAAGCGGCGGGAACAAGAGCCACTTCACCATCAGCGAGACAGACGCCACGCCGTCCTATCTTCCTGGGGCGATCCTCGCCGGGCAGTGGCGGCTGTGGATCTCCGTCCCCAACATGCGTCCAAACGTTGTCTCACACTACCGGGCCGAGATACGCTTCAACGCGCTCGCAGAAGATTCCAGCTTCACAGCGCAGCCGCTCGCAGTGGGAAGACGCTGGTATCGTGGCGATCTCCACATGCACACTGCGCATAGCGATGGCAGCTGCAAGAGCCAGAGCGGCCGCCAAGTCCCGTGTCCCCTCTTTCTCACAGTGCAGGCAGCGGCTACACGCAGTTTGGACTTTATCGCCATCACCGACCACAACACAGACTCCCACTATGATCAACTGCGCGAGCTGCAGCCATTCTTTGATCATCTCCTGTTGATTCCGGGGCGCGAGATGACCACGTTTCACGGGCACTTCAATGTTTTCGGCGTCACACAATTCATGGATTGGCGCATTGGCAAAGGTAGCCTCGATCTGAACGCAGTGCTGCGCGACGCACGCTCCAAGGGCGGCATTGCTTCGGTCAACCACGCGGAGGCGCCTGGCGGAGAGGAATGCATGGGTTGCCGCTGGACGCCGGCTTCCGACACGAACATGGGCCTCTTCAGCGCAATGGAAGTGATCAACTACGGTGAGATCATGTTCTCCAGTGCGAAGTATTGGGACTCCCAATTGCGCGCTGGGCACCGCCTGGCGGCAATCGGAGGCAGCGACAATCACAATGCGACCACTCCTCCCGGAGAAGTGGGGGCCATCGGCTGGCCGACGACCGCGGTCGAAGCGGATGAACTGTCAGTACCGGCAATCCTCGATGGCATTCGAGCCGGGCGTACGTTCGTCGATTTGACTGCCTCTCGGGACAAGATGCTGGACTTCGCAGCCGACGCGGGTGGTGCTTCGGCAAAGATGGGTGGAACCCTCGACGCCGCGGCCGGAGCTACGATCTCCGTGCACATCCACACGATTGCAGCCAAGGGATCGACGGTTCACCTGTTACTCGACGGCGAGGAATCCATGGCCCCCTTGGCTGTAGAGGGAGTCGACTCCACGGTCACCGCCACGTTCCCTGCAACCGCCGGGCGGCATTGGCTGCGCCTGGAGGTGCGTGACTCGAGTGGCGCCGACGAGTTGATGAGCAGCCCGCTCTACATTAATTTTCCCCAGGAATAAAAGGATAACGATGCAAACGTTTGGGCTTTCGCGGATGATCAAGGTGCTGCTGGTGCTTGCGATTTGCTCGTCTTCGTTAGGCGCGCAGTCGGCTCCGGGATCGCGCACAGTGATGGATGCACATAACTGCTATCCCTACTTTGAATGGTGGGGCGACCGCATCGACCGCGCTCTTTCTGCAGGCACTCCTCTCGCCATTGAGCAGGATCTGGCCTGGCATACCGACCCCAAAAGCGGGCGCGGCTGGTCCGTTGTGACCCATGGGGAGCCGACCTCCGGCGAAGAGCCGACGATGGATGAGTATTTCTTCAAGAGGGTTCGCCCCATTGTGGAGAAAGCGCTGCGCGATGGCAACCATGGCAATTGGCCGATCATAACCCTGAACCTGGATTTCAAAGACAACAAGCCGGAGCACCTGGCCGCCGTCTTGGCGTTGCTGCGGAAATATCAACCCTGGCTGACTACGTCAGTGAAAGGTGCGCGGGGAGAGGATGTGCAGCCGTTGGACGTGAAGCCGATTCTGGTACTGACAGGCGAAGCCGATGAGCAGCAAACCGTATTCTACGATCAACTGCAGGCCGGTGATCGTGTGCTGCTCTTCGGCGCGATTCATACCGAAGGAAAGGAAGCTTCCGCGGCGCCCGAGGTAATGGACCCGATGAAAGCCACGAACTACCGGCGTTGGTGGAACAATCCGTGGAAAGTGGTTGAAAGCGGTGGTCAGCCGAACGCTGGAGAGTGGACACCAGCGAAGATGAATCGGTTGCGCGCGCTGGTAGAGCGAGCCCACACAAACGGTCTTTGGATTCGCTTCTATACGCTGGACGGCGCCACCAAAGCACAACTCAGTTGCAACGGCTGGTTTCATGATTACAACTTTGGATCGCTGGCTGCGGCGCGTGTCCGCTGGCGCGCGGCCATCGCTGCGCACGTTGATTACCTCGCGTCGGACCAGTACGAACTCGTAGGGCGGGAGATTCACCAGGCAGTGCCGGCCAGCACGAAAAGGTGAATAACCGGATGCAGACGTTGAGTTAGCTGGACGCCGTCTTCAGTTCCGTCACCAATGAGCCTACTGGATTGGTCACGGCTTGCGCGGCAATCGTACCCAGCGATTCTCCGCGACGATACATCAGATATGCCGCGGTAGCTCCAGCAAGGAGCGTTCCCCAAAACAACAATCTCTTCATCTTGTGCCCCTTTACATGCACTTGCCGTCTAAGCGCACGTGCTTTCGGTGTATAGGATGCAGAAGTTTGGATCGTGAGCCTGGAGGCTCGCACAAAGTTCAAATGCGGGGGCGACGCAATCGCCCCCGCCTCTGGGGTAACGGTGACCAAACGGAAGCGCCCCGGTGCGGCGCTAGCTGATGGCCTTGTCTTTGATGTACCGCCAGCCAGTGATCCTAGGTTTTAGCATCTGGCGGGCGTCAGAGATCAGCTTAAGAAAATCACCCTCGAACCTTGCGCCAATAGCGTCCCTAACCTGTATAGGTGAATTCACCTTCGGATAAGTGCTTCGATCTGCGGGATTGAAATCGTGCCACTCGCCGATGTGTGCCATGCGCCATATTACGCCACGTATCGGTGGAGAGATTGGGGAAATTCATGTAACCGCCGGTGAAACTTGCGCTGAAACGTTCTAGAAATCTTAGGAGTAACTCCCTCCATGTCGGCATTTTACAAATTAAGAGTACCTTAATAGGTTCAAGTGACGACTCAAGCATTACTCGTAGCGGAGAGCCTTCTGGGGGTCCACCCTGGCAATTCGGCGTGCCGCTATCCAGCAGGCGAGCAGCGCAACGGCTGCGAGAAAGAGCGGAACGGCCGTAAAAGTGAAAGGGTCATGGGGATGCACGCCGTAGAGAATACTCGTAGCGAATTTTGCCAGGGCCAGAGCGCACGGCAGGCCGAGCATGACGGCTATAGACGACAAAAGAAGGTGTTGACGAACAACAAGCCGTTGCACCGCGCCGATCTGTGCTCCCAGAGCCAAGCGAATACCAATTTCTCGGGTGCGCCGGCTGACGGTATAGGCCATGATGCCGTAGAGCCCCACTACAGTGAGCAAAAGCCCCGTGATGCCAAAGACTCCGAAGAGCGTACCAGCCAATCTAGGCAAAACGAGTGCATCGCGAAGGTGTTCCTCCATGGTCTCTGCATTGAAGATCGCCATCGCGGGATCAAGAGTATGAATCTGATTACGCACCGCGGTTTCCATTGCCGCGGGGCTACCCTGGGTCTGCACCACAAGAGAGACTCCTCTGAAATCAGGATCCCGGCCGATGTCCTGAGCAAGTGACCGGTAGAGGATCGGCCGCAGGTCCTCGCCGAGAGTTCTTGATCGGCTGTTCTTCACCACGCCAACAATCTCATATGTCACTCCCGTACCCGTGACTCGTTGGCCGATTGCGTTTTTGTCGCCGAAGAATTGTTTGACGAATGTCTGGTTCACGATCGCAACTTTGGGTGCGTCTGCAGTCTCGTGAGCAAAGTCTCTCCCCGATACCTGGGCGATGCCCATCGTCTGGAAGAAGCCTGGGGTGATCATATATAGATCCACCACTCGGTCGCGTGTTGACTGGCGTTCGACGTGGAAGTCGTCCCATCTTCCGTCCATGGAGAGTGGCACGGGATCAACAAAGGCGACGGACATGACGCCCGGGAGGGAGCCGACACGTCGCCGCACCTCGTCTACAAACTGCGTCGTGCGCGCGGTGGAGTAGCCGTTCAGTTGCGGATCGATGTTCATCAACAAGATGCCGCGAGAACGAAGGCCAATCTCTATGTTTGAGGCACTCTGCAGACTGCGGAGAAATAGTGCCGTAGCACAAAGAAGAACGAGCGACAAAAAGACCTGCGAAAATACGAGCGCATTTCGTAAGCTCCAGCGGCGTTCTCTATAAGCAAAAGCTTCCTCGCCTTTTATCGCTTTGGCGATCACAGGCCGCGACGCTGCCCAAGCCGGGGCCACCCCGATGAGCAGCCCGGTACCTACGCTCAAGCCGAAGGTATAAGTCAAAACTTTCCAGTCGATTCCCACAGTAAGATCGATGGGCAACGGGATGGGGAGACGAAACGCGGAGAGCGCGGATGTTCCCCAGAAGCAAAGGCCAAGCCCGAAGACTCCCCCACCCAGAGCAAGCAGCGTGCTCTCCACGAGCATCTGTCGCATCAGTTCGGTTCTCCGGGCGCCTAGCGAGAGGCGCACAGCCATCTCGTGCTGGCGCGCAAAAGCTTGCGCCATGAGCAAATTGACCACGTTCACGCAGGCAATGCAAAGGACGAAGAAGGCCACGACAGAGAGCGCGGAGAGGAAGCCGGCCAGGCCTGCCTTCTCATCTGGAGGCAGAGATCCGGCTGCCTGCAACTGGAATCCGAGGTCCTTCTCGGTGGCCGGATAAGTCAGGGCAAGGCGCTGGGCGATGCCATTGAGCTCAGCCGCAGCCTGCATGCGGCTGACTCCTGGGGCAAGGCGGCCCGCCACTTCCAGCCAGGTGTTGGTTCGGGAGCGGTCACCCATTTTGGGCATCAAAAGCTCCTTATTGCCAAGGGGGAGCCAAAGATCGGAGGTGTAGATATCGAGTCCGCGAAAGGACGCGGGAGCTACGCCTATCACTGTGAAGGGGTGACCGGAGACATGAACAGCCTTACCGATGATGCCGGGATCAGCGGCAAAACGATTCGACCAGAGGTGGTAGCTCAGAACGACGACAGGAAGATCTTCCTCGTCCCGGTGGAAGCCTCGGCCAAGGGCCATTTTAATTTGGTTGACTTCGAAGTAGTTGAACTCTGCCAATGCGCCCCAAACGCGCACCGGCTCAGAGGAGCCGCCGATTGAGGTTGGCATGGAGGGATAAAAGGCGGTAAGACCGGAAAATGAACGCGCCTGATCGCGCAGATCGTTGAACAGGGGCCAGGAGAGATTGTTACCACAGCAGTTACCATGCCTGGTCGTGAACACGCTCACCAGCGTCGCGGGTTCTCCCACCGCGGGGGGACGCAGGAGAAAACTGCTGACGATGGAAAAGATGGTTGCATTGGCGCCAATGCCTAGTCCGATGGAGACAATCACCGCGAAGACGAAGGAGGGTGACTTGGAAAAGCGGCGAAACGCCAATTGAATCTCCTGCATGATCCCTCCTGGTGCTCTTCTCAGACGAGCAGGTACGAGGCCCATCTAGCTCGGCTACAAAGTCACAGTGCTAAACGCGAAAATGGACTCTTTGGTTCCACGGCAAAGAAACTATCCCGAAGTGGACAGTCCATTTCAGAGGGAGAGATACCCCAGGATTGCATCCTGGGGCATTCTCAGTCGTCCCTTCGGGACTGGCTCCTTCGCACTCATTTGAACCCAGGACTACGTCCTGGACTACGTCCTGGGCTACTTTCAGCCAGAGCTGTCTAAATGAGCGCGCAAATGGCACTCTGGACGGCGCAACTTACTGAATGCGTGGAAGAGGACGTGGACAAGCGAAATGGAGTTGGTTGCGGTGGCAGTGGTTGCGTCCATCACCTTGGCATTCGTGGAGGGGATGGACAGCACGCAGGGAGTTGTTAGGGGGAAGGGCGCACAGCAGGTCCCTCGGCTACCTCCGGATTTCCTGTCAGGCTTCGTGGTGTCGATAAATCCCGTGCGGCTTTCTCTACCGAAAGCCGCATACGTGGCCGTTGACTAGCCCCGTGTAGTAGGAAATCCGGAGTACGCTCGGGATGACAAAGTTGAGGGTGGTGGCGCTCCTTGGCATGGTTGGAGGTGGATGGACAGAGTCGAAAAAGGCTAATTTGTACAAGATTGACTCTCAGCCGTCCCTACGGGACTAAATTTGGAGAGGGTAGTTCTCATGCGAGATTCTAAAGGGCCCTAAAGGTATTGCTTTCCTGCCGAGTGCAGAGTCTTCCGCCGTTTAAGCCGGGCCGCCCATGAGCCGCGGGTCTGGTGTTTTGCGTCAGGGCACGACTTTGTAGCTTGCGAGAAACTCAATGCTTTGTGTCAGGGCGCGACTTTAGTCGGGCCGTAAACGATTGGAAAACGTCGGGCTTTAGCCCCTGGGTATGGCTTTTTTGAAGGGTACGGGCTTCACCCCGTACCCAGTGGTGGTAGCCGCTGAGGGTGACAAACCAACATCGATACGCGATTCCCTCTGAATTGACAAAGCAAGCGAGAAGGCGCAGTCTTCCATAGACAGCTATAGGAGACTCAGGATGGTCAGGGCAAAGAGCGACAATCTCCAGGGCGCCCTGGATCTGCTTGTGCTGAAAGCACTGGAGGAAGGCCCCATGCACGGCTGGGGAATCACTCTGCACATAGAGCGTGTCTCCGGTGAAGTTTTACGCGTCGAGGAGGGCTCCCTCTATCCCGCCCTTCATCGCATGGAGCAGGAGCGCTGGATCGCAGCGGAATGGGGCCGCAGCGAAAACAATCGTCGCGCCCGTTTCTACCGCCTCACCAGCTCAGGACGGAAGCGGCTGGCCGCCGAGCGCGAACACTGGCGGAAGACTACCAACGCGATTGCCCTTGTGCTGGAGTTCAGCAAGGCAGCTGTCTAGAGGGTTTGCTATGGCATGGATCCGCCGCTTGCGTGCGCTCTTTCGGAAAGAAGAACTAGACCGTAATCTCGAGGAAGAGCTGCAGTTTCACCTTTCGATGCGCGAGCGGCGGAATGTTGAACAAGGTATGCCGCAGGCTGAAGCGCGACGCTCCGCCCGGGTCCGGTTTGGCAATCCGGCAGTATGGCTGGAGCAAATGCACGAGATCGACTTGATGACCTTTCCGCAAACCGTGATGCAGGATCTGCGCTTCGCCTGCCGGATGCTGCTCCGCAATGCCGGATTCACGGCGGTCGCAGTGTTTGCTCTCGCAGTTGGTATTGGCCTGAACACCGCGGCATTCACCGCATACCAGGCTTTCTTCGAGCGAAAGCTCGATGCGCACGATCCCGCGTCGATGGTCAATTTAGCGCTCATTGAACATACGGGCGCGACCCAACCTTCATTCAGCTACCCCGATTATGAGATATACAGAGACCATATTCGTTCGTTCAGCGGTGTTATTGCCGCCAGCCAGCCCCAGTACCTTACTGTCTCAGTGCCGGGCGGCGTTGCTCTTCATCACCGTGATGGAGGTGGCTCGCTGATCGGAAAGTTTCTTCTACTGCTGCCTCAGATCGGCAACAGCGAAACCGCAATGACACTGGTGGTCTCAGAAAACTACTTCTCAGTTCTGGGAGTGGAGGCTTTACGTGGGCGAACGTTCGGTTCAGCAGACAAGGCGGAACTCGCTGCCTCGCCCTCGGTCCTCATCAGCGAGAACTACTGGCAAAAGCGATTTAAGGGTGATCCCACCATTCTGGGTAAAGCAGTCCGGCTCAATGGCGCGGCGTTCACAATTATCGGCGTGACGCCTCACAACTTTGTGGGAACTTTCATAGCAGCGCCCGACTTCTGGCTTCCGATTAGCCTTGAACCCCTTGTTCATCCTGGCGATAACTGGTTGTGGGCGCGCGAAGAGGGCTGCTGCCATCTCTTCGCGCGTCTCGCTCCCGGCGCCGGCATGCACGAAGCGCAGGCAGAAATGTCGCTCGTCGCCGATCACCTCCGCACTCTTCACCATCCTGGTTCCGACCTCGCCCAGCCGTTGAGCGCAATGGTCTGGCCCGGCTCGCCCTTCACGATTCCCATTGAGCAGAACCATGGAGTGAGGACCAGCCTTTTGTTCGTCATGGCCGCCGTTGGAATGGTGCTGGTGGTCGCCTGCGCCAATGTTGCCAGCCTGCAACTGGCCCGCGCTGCCTCACGCCAGAATGAACTTTCCATGCGCCTCTCCCTTGGCGCCAGCCGGACGCGCCTGGTTCGCCAATTGCTCACGGAGAGCTCACTGCTGGGGCTGATCGCAGGTGCCTTCGCGTTCTTATTCAGCTGGGCGTTCCTCCAGGCGGCGGTAGTAATGATCGCGGATGCCTTCCCCGATCAGTACGGCACGGTTATTTTTCACGTCACTCCTGACCTTAGGATATTTTCGTTCGTATTCCTCATTTCCGTCTTCGCCGGCGTTCTTTTTGGGCTCGCGCCTGCATGGGAAAGTTCTCGCTGGGCCGTTTCCTCTGCGCTTAAGGCGAATGCCGCCACATCGCCTATCCGCAGCCGCCATCTGCGCAACTTCCTCATCGCCACCCAGGTCGCCGTTTCTGCCGTGCTGGTCATTGCCGGCAGCACACTCATCCACAGTGCCATTCGTGCGCTCTGGATGGACACCGGCTATGACGATGCGCATGTCATGGATCTTGGCCTGCAATTTCCCGAGAGCGCAGAGTATACGCCGGACCACAAGGATGCCCTCGTCCGCGATCTCCGCACCCGCCTTGCCGCGTTGCCCGGCGTGACGGATGTAACTACGGCGCGCGCGCCAGACGACGGCGGGCTTCGTTCTGCCGCGGTCTCGCTGAACGGCGAGGCGCCCTCGTCCCGGAACATGAAGGCGTATCTCTACTACACATGGATTCAGCCCAACTATTTCCACGCTCTCGGGATTCCGCTGCTTCTCGGGCACGGCTTCACAGCTGAGGCCGGCCAGGCGGAACCGTCCATCGTGGTAAGTGAGTCGACGGCCAATAAGTTATGGCCCGGAGAAAACCCCGTTGGCCATACTCTTCGGCTTGGCACCGGCGGTCTCGCTCATGGCATCGGCGAACCTCTGCCGGATGGCCTCGCTTGGCGCGTCATCGGCGTCGCTCGCGATACGCGAGGCGTCCTGCTCGATGGCAGCGACTCGGCGCAGATTTATCTTCCACTCTCCGATCGTTATCTACAGAATTATCCGATCCTGGTGCGCACTCGTTCCGACCCGGAGCAGTTGGTTAGCGCTCTTGGTCCGGTGATGGCCTCTGTGGATCCTAACCTCGCCGCGCGGTTCGCCACGTTGGAACAGATGCTGCGCGCAACAGAACCTTTTCTCGCCTCTACGTTGGCGGCGGCCATCGCCACCATCACCGGCATCCTGGGGCTGTTGCTGGCCGCGATTGGTATCTACGGCACGGTCAGCTACATTGTTGTCCTGCGCACGCGAGAAGTCGGCATCCGCGTGGCCCTGGGCGCAAAGAAGCGTGACATCCTGGCTCTCATTCTTAGTGAAAGCACCCGTCCGGTATTTGCAGGCTTGTCTGCTGGGGTGGTGCTCGCCGGCGGTGTGGCCTACTTGCTTCGCCACGTCCTGTACGGGATCCACACCATCGACGGTATCTCGTTCGGCGGAGTCTCGCTTCTATTTATCGCAGTCGCTCTCCTGGCTGCCTTCGTCCCTTCACAACGGGCTCTGCGCGTCGAACCGACTGCGGCTCTCCGATGCGAATGAGCATGGATGCGGCTCAGAATTAGCGCGTCGACCACGCGCTTTCTGCGGCCAGGCAGTGACTGACCTGTTTTGAACAGATCAAGTTATCGAAGGGCCTATAGCGCAATTGGTTAGAGCAGGGGAGGATTGTCGATCTAAACCGAACAATCGAGAGGAGAATTTCTTCCCCTCCCACTTTAGAATATAGCGCGCCGGGGGGCTTGTGGGAAGCCCCGGATCATGCCGCATCATCGTCAGCTGAAGCAAAGAACCTACGGAGATGGGAGGCGCGATGACAGAACACGCGGTAGTGATTGCAGGAGGAGGTCCGACAGGGCTGATGTTAGCGGGCGAGTTGGCCTTGGCGGGCGTCGACGTCGCCATCGTCGAGCGGCGCGAAAGTCAGGATCTCGAAGGCTTGCGCGCAGGCGGGCTGCACATACGTACCATCGAGGTGCTCGATCAGCGGGGAATCGCCGATCGCTTCGTTTCGCAAGGGCAGATCATTCGCTCCGCGCCGTTCGCGGGGACCACCCTCGACACCAGCGACCTCCCGACTCGTCACAACTACTTTCTCGTGCTCTGGCAGAGCCGTACCGAGCGGATCCTGACCGACTGGGTCGGCGAGCTGGGTGTGCCGATCTATCGCGGACGAGAGGTGACGGGTTTCACACAGAACGACATCGCCGTCGACATCGAGCTTTCCGGCGACCGGTCGATGCGAGCAGAGTATCTTGTCGGGTGCGACGGTGGTCGCAGCCTGATCCGCAAGAAAGCAGGTATCGACTTCCCAGGGTGGGATCCATCAACCAGCTACTTGATCGCGGAGCTCGAGACGGCCCAAGAGCCAAAGTGGGGCATGCACCGTAATGAGAAGGGCATCAACGCTGTCGCCAAACTCGACGACGGCAAGCGCGCGCGCGTCGTGTTGACGGAACAACACATCGGCCAGGGCGGTACGCCGACCCTGGATGACGTCAGTGAGGCGCTGGTCGCCGTCTATGGGACGGATTACGGTCTTCGCACCGCCACCTATATCTCCCGGTTTACCGATATGGCCCGGCAAGCAGCCTGCTATCGAGTGGGACGCGTGCTCCTGGCCGGCGACGCGGCCCACGTGCATTCCCCAAAAGGTGGACAGGGACTCAACATCGGTGTCCAGGATGCAGTGAATCTGGGCTGGAAGCTAGCCCAGGTGGTCCTTGGGACATCGCCACAAAGCCTCCTGGATACATACCATGCCGAGCGGCATCCAGTCGGGGCCCGCGTGTTGCGCAACACTATGGCGCTCACCGCGGTCGACCGCAGTGACGATCGTATCGAGGCCTTGCGCGAGATGATATCCGAGCTGCTGCTCAAGGACGAGACTCGCAAGCAATACCTCGCGATGACGTCTGGTCTGGATATCCACTACGACTTCGGTAAAGGACACCTGCTGCTGGGGCGCCGCATGCCTGACCTCGACCTGGTCACCAAGGAAGGTCCCGTGCGGCTCTTCACTTTGCTGCACGAGGCCCGCCCGGTACTGCTCAACCTCGGTAACCCAGGCGGCATCGACATCGCGCCGTGGGCAAGCCGGGTCAAGTTGATAGACGCCAAGTACAGAGGGGCGTTAGAGCTTCCGGCAGTAGGGGAGGTCACTATTCCGACGGCCGTCTTGATTCGGCCCGACGGGCACGTAGCTTGGGTGGGGGACCGGACCGAGCAGGGACTCGGCGATGCTTTGACCACTTGGGTCGGACCACCCGTGGCCATATAGCGCACCGCCTTCCAACATCATTCTGTCACGAGTATCAGAAGACATGTTCCCGGCGATGAGGCCCTCGCCAATTGAGCCGCGGACCAGTCAACGTAAGACTTGTCAGGACTGTGCCACGGAACCAAACTTACCGATCGCACGTATGTGCCAGAGACGAACACCGCCTTTCATCTGCGGATGAGACGCTGCTATGGATTTGCCAGGAGGCGAATTGATCCGATTTTCTTACCGCGTGGGCGTGGTTCTTGTGTTCGTGGCAGTCGCTACTGGCGTTATGGAAACCCGAGGGTTACAGGCGCAAGTTCCCGCGGTTCGATCCACGCGAGATGTGATCTCGCGGCTGGAAAACGAGGTTCCAAGTTTGATGAAACAGGGCGGAGTTCCTGGGATGTCGATCGCCTTGATCCGTGATGGGAAGACGGTCTGGCTGCATGGGTTCGGAGTGAAAGACAAGAAGACGCGAGAACCCGTCCGCCCGGACACGGTCTTTGAAGCCGCTTCCCTAAGCAAACCCGTATTCACTTACGGCGTTCTCAAGCTGGTCGACCAGGGAAAACTCGATCTCGACACGCCGTTGAGCTCTTATTTGCCAAAGCCCTACGTTCCAGACGAACGCGTAGGCAAGATCACGGCTCGATTGGTATTGAGCCATCGAACCGGCTTTCCCAATTGGCGGGGCTCTGACGGCACGCTTCCCATTTATTTCTCCCCCGGAGAACGTTTCAGCTACTCCGGTGAGGGATATATCTATCTGCAACACGTAGTCGAGCAGATTACCGGGAAACCGCTGGACGTTTATATGGATGAGGTTGTTTTCAAGCCGTTGGGGATGACGAACAGCAGCTATGTGTGGAGGCCGAGCTTTGATTCCCTGACAGCTACGGGGTATGACTCCAAGGGAGCACCGACTGAGAAATGGAAGCCGACGGAAGCCGGAGCAGCATCCAGCCTGAATACGACTGCCAGAGATTATGCCCTTTTCGTCGACGCCGTTCTGAATGGCAAAGGGCTTTCGTCCTCCGTGCTCCGTCAGATGGAGACGCCTGAGATCGCGCTCGACCCGACTTGCAGGATTTGCGTTAAGCAAGAACCGAAAGAGCTGTCGAAGACGCTCTTCTGGGGTTTGGGATGGGGTATTCAGCGCGAAGATAAGAGCGTCATGCTCTGGCATTGGGGCGATAACGGCGACTTCAAAGCTTTTGTGATGGCCGATCCAGCAAGAAAGTCAGGCGTCGTGATGTTTGCAAATGGCCAAGATGCGCTGAACGTCGCAAAGCCGATCATCGACGCAGCAGTCGACACAGATTCCCTGGCATTCGCGTGGCTGAAATGATGCAGCCCGGCTGAGGTGATCTGTAGGGGTGACAATGCTCGCCAGTGCATTTTGTTGATGACGAGCGAAATCGAGTTGGTTGCGGTGGCAGTGGTTCCGTCCATCACCTTGGCATTCGTGGAGGGGATGGACAGCACGCAGGGAATTGTTAGGGGGAAGGGCGCACAGCAGGTCACTCGGCTACCTCCGGATTTCCTGTCAGGCTTCGTGGTGTCGATAAATCCCGTGCGGCTTTCTCTACCGAAAGCCGCATACGTGGCCGTTGACTAGCGCCGTGTAGTAGGAAATCCGGAGTACGCTCGGGATGACAAAGTTGAGGGTGGTGGCGCACCTTGGCATGGTTGAAGGTGGATGGACAGAGTCGAAAAATGGCTAATTTGGACAAGATTGACTGCAAATCCCTCCGAACTTCTTCGGCCAACTTGTCGAGCCGGGACTTAGGGATTTCGAGTTCTTTCGCCAGATCTTTGACCAACGCTTTCGACACCTGTGCCGTGGCGATCGGCGGCGCAGCAGGTTCTATTACGCATTCCATAACGCTCGATATAGCCGTGGCCCCAGAAAGTACGAGGTGTTGGCCGGGGGGCAGAAGTAACACAATTTGGAGGAAAGATCGGTAAACTGTAGACTCAGGCAGGGCTTGATCTGCTCTGACAGACCAAGTTTTCGCAGGGCCTATAGCTCAATTGGTTAGAGCAGCGGACTCATAATCCGTTGGTTCCAGGTTCAAGTCCTGGTGGGCCCACCATGTCCGCACTGACTGATGGTGCCACTCACCTGCATGAACGGCGCGATCATTCGCTTACCCCGCTCCCTGATCTCAGCCCTTTGGTCCGGCCCCGGCGCCTCTACCAGCCACCCGCGAGGTTCCCAGTCAACCCATAACCACCCAAACGATAACCGACGACTTAGGAAAAGAGTCTTGGCGGCTACATCTGACTGTGGAGCGCTGTCTCCTGTCAGCACCTATGCGCAAAGATAAAGATTTGGACCACGACCCCTGCTAGATACCGCCGCGCAGGGCTCTCAAGGGGGTGTGGACCAGAATGGCTATATCCATAAAGAAGGTGCGGTTCTGGATATAGTTCAGGTCGTGCTGAATGTTCTCGTGGATCGGAAAGGCCCGGTCTGTGCTCAGTTGCCATAGGCCGGTGATCCCGGGAATTACCTGCAGCCGTTGCCGTTGCCGCCTGTTATAGCGCTGCACAATGAAGGGCATCTCGGGACGGGGTCCAACGAGCGACATATCCCCCAGGAAGACGTTGATCAGCTGCGGCAGTTCGTCCAGGCTGGTCCGCCTGAGGAACCTTCCGATCGGGGTAATGCGGGCATCGCACGATTGGGTCGGAGACAAATCATATCTCGGCGCAGTCGTATGCATGGAGCGGAACTTGTACATGTCGAAGAACTCTCCATTGCGTCCTGCCCTCTTCTGAACGAAGAAGATGGGCCCGGGCGAGTCCAGCCATATCAGTACCGCAATCAGAAAACACAACGGAACCAACAACAGGAGGAGAACAGACGACACGATCACGTCTGAAGTTCGCTTAGCAACTGCATAGTGCAAGGGTGCGATCGGATGAACCGTGGAAAAAAGCGGCAGGCCACCGATGTCGATCGATTCTCTCTCCGGCCGTTCCTCCAGCGCAGGATCGACAAGGAGCGTGATCTCCAACCCAGCTTGCTGCGCGGCCTGTGCGGCAGCGGTCAGCTTTTCCGGGGAGAGCTTGGAGGCGGCTACCACCAGCAACCTGCACCGGCAGGAATTCAGCAACGCTGCGGTCGGCGGCCCACCTTGCACGGTAAGCGAAAGAGAGCGGCGATCGCCCATCTCAAAGAGGCACTCGCCACTCCGCGCGAGATCATCATCGATCACGGCCACGGGACGTAACCCAAACCGGGGCGAACAAAGGAGGGCCGACACCATGCGCTTGGCAGCATCTCCTGCTCCGTAGACAACGACACGGTCGACTCCGTACTCGCTGGCGTAGAGTCTCTGCATGATGGCGAAGAGAATCTGCTTCTCCAGGATCAGCAGCAGCGGAAGCAGAATAAAGGCAATAAGGAATGCCACGTAGGGAACGTTCAAAGGTAAAAGGAAGCGGCATAGCAGCAGAAGCAGCAGTACCTGAGCGGGAATCCGAAGTGCCCGTTCCGTCGTTCGAATCTGGAGCAGGCTGCCGCCTCCGCGATACGCGCCATCTCTTTCAAGCAGAAGCACGATCATCAGACCAGCCAGGATGCTGACCGAACATTGTGCCGGCCGGCTCATGTGCAGCGATGGGCAAAGGAAACCCACCGCAAATACTCCGCCGGCGCAGGTGAGAAAATCTGCCACCATCTCGGAGACGGTCATCACTTTTTGAAACAGAGCTCGGGAGATCATTTGCCTTTCTCCGCGGGAGGCGGCGAGAATCTCCGTGTAGACGCTCGATGCGAAAGAGCCGGGTGCAGCCATGTTCACCCCTCTGCGCGCAAGCCCTGTGCGGTGTTCAGTGCTCTCATAGTGATTGTCTTTCTGTTGTTGCCGCGTGCAGAGAAGCGGAGAACCTGGCGTTGTGAGGTAGCATGGCGGACGCGATCAGCCCGCGATAGAGGCCCAGGTACTGGTTGGCAAGAAGCGAAGACGAAAACTGCGGCAGAGAGATCGGCGACTGTGCCGGTTGCTGAAGCGTGCTGACAATCGCTTCCGCGAGCGCCCCCACTGCGTCTCCGCGCAAGGCTACGAAGCGGCAGTGATCGCCACCCACTTCGCGAAAGGCCGGTATATCCGAGCAGACAACCCGGCAGCCGGCGAGTAGAGCCTCCGCGACCGGCAAGCCGAAGCCCTCGGTTATGGAAGGAGTGACCAGCGCCTCGCATCGCCCATAGCACCACTGCAACTCGGGCTCCGACAGTCCTTCAAGAAAATGAACCCTCCCATCAAGGCGGAGAGTCGACACCAGGCGATGGATACGAGGGCTATCCGGGCCGCCAATGCCGATGACCAAGAGTTTCGTCGTGCTATCGATTTCTTTGCGCTGTAACAAGCGATGGAAAGTCCGCAGTAGCAGTGGAATGTTCTTGTTGCGCCGGTGCTGCGCAACACAAAGCAGGAACGGCTCCCCTTGCCAGCCAGGGATCGGCGACTCGGTGGCACAGAGCGGCTCCGCCTCGACGCAGTTGTAAATGCGGGTGGTTTTTCGCCCTGTAGAGGCCGGCGCATACCGCCTTAACAGAACGTCCGTAATTTCCGAGACACAGGCAATCGCATCGACATTCCGGAGGCATTGCTGCAGAACCACCCGATTGAAGATGCATTTTGGCCAGCCAAAGTTTTGCGGGATCTCATAGGGGTATAAGTCATGCAGGGTTACTACCGTTGGACATTCAAACGCCGCACCATTTACAGGCATGGGAAAGGTCAGATGGACAACGTCAACGCGCAGGCGAGCTGCCAGCGCGGGCAGTTCCCGGTAGTACCACACGTTCCGGCTGAACGAGCTTGGCTCCATCTCGGCGATGTGAACAGTTAGCCGCGGATCCGGATCAAAGGCTGCCTCCTCGACCAACGTGCGCTGCCAGGGCGCCACCACAAGATGTACTTCGGAAAGCTCCTGCAATTGCAAGAGGCATCGCACGACATTAAACGCGTGGCGCTGCAACCCGGAGATTTGCGCGGCGAAAGAAGCGGCCGCGATAAGAATCTTCATAGTTTCGATACCTCCTGAATCTGGTTAAGGGTGGCAACGGCGTAGACAGAGCGCGCCCGCGGATATACCAGGGGCCCAGGTGCACAGGGGTTCGTAAGGTGCTCTCTCATGCGACACCCCGGCGCACGACGATCGAGCGCGTTCGCCTCCGCACTGCCAGGAGGACTTCGGCGGCAAACTTTTTTCCTGGATTCTCCTCATCGATCTTCGACCAGTAATCCCGCATGAGGATCAGGGCCGCCGTAACGACAAAGACGAAGAACGTCAACGCCAGAGTAAGTAACAATCGCGGAGGAAATGACTTCTTCTCGGGTATTCCGGGAGAGTCGATCACACTGACCACCGGAATATCCTTGGCCTCCTCGACCCGGGCCATCTCGTACTGCTGTGTGAGCAGCTCATAGACCGTCTCCTGCACACGCACCCGGCGGTAAAGATCGGCATAGGGCACGGCAAGCCGGGGAAGTTGCCGTAAAGGCGGATAGAGCTCGCCTTTATCCTCGGCGTCTGATTTCGTGCCACTGCCGCCAACGGCTCCGGGAACCAGCGCCGCAGACGAACCCGTCATTTTTTCCAGGTCGTGCTGCAGACTCGCAATGCGCGCTTCGCTCTCGCGGACGCGGACATTTCCGTCACCATATATCTGGCGCAAGGATTCAAGCCCGGACTGTGCGACCAGCATTTCTGCCTGCAAGCGTGCGCCCGCATCGACCATGGCATGAGTCTGCTCCTTGATATCGATGGTGCTGTTCTTGCTGGAGAATTCGCTCAGCGCAAGTTGTGCGCGTTCCAGATCCGCCGCGACGGAATGCAGGCGTCTCTCGATGAAGACGCGCTCCTGGTGAGCGGAGGAGGCGCTGGTCTGCGTAACCAGCTTGTTCAGTTCGTCAAGGTATGCCTGGGCCATATCGCGAGCCCGCACAGGATCTTCATCTTCTACCTCAACCGTGATAACGCCGCTCTTCTTGTCCTCGGTGACGGTCGTACGGCGGGCAAGGTGCTTGGCCGTATCGACACGATAGCGGTTGCGATACAGATGTTGCAGCTGGAAGCGGTCAATGATATGGCCGCTTACGGTGCCACTGTGCAGCAGGTTGATGAAGAGTGCGGTCGAGGTGTGTGTGCCCAGCAAACCGCTGGCCAGGCTCCCCAACCCACCCAGCGATGAGGAGTGGGCCAGCGCGGCGAGCATCATCGCTCCCGAACTCTGTTGATCGGGCGGCATAATGCTTCCGCTCGACTTGTAGCGTTTTGGAATCAGGAATGCCAGGCTGAGGCTCACCAGGAACGCGATCAGGGTTACGCGCACGAGCAGCCTGCGATGCTTCCAAAGCAGCGAAGCACGAACAGCCCAATGCTCCGGCGTTTGCTCATCGCGCTCGAGGGCAGTGACGATCGATGCCGGGATCATGGTGGTGAAACTGTGTGGATTCGACATATTGCCTACAGGGCTGCCACCGAGGCAGTAATGGCGATGGACGAGGCTAGCTGCGCCGTGGTTAACAGATTTCTCCAAAGCAGCGAGGCGCCAATGATTTTCTGAGGAACCACGACCACATCGCCCGGATTGAGTTTGGTGGAAAGCACGTTGGCGTCGAACCACTCTCCGGATCGACGGCCGATCACCGAGCCATTGGCACGAATGATGAAGATCTCTTTGCGATTCGCAGTTGAGTTTGTTCCTCCCGCGTGACTCAGGTACCAGCCCGCACTCTGGCCTGGTGCAAAGGTGAGGGCGGTGGCGTTGTAGACCTGGCCGGTCACGAGTACAAATCCAGGCTGTTTGGGGATCGTGAGCACGTCGCCCCGGCGCAGCTCGATATCCGCTGGTGTGTTGGCCCAGCTGTCGATATCGGCGGTTATGTGGATCACCATACGGCCGGTTGGCGGATGACTCTTGAGGTCTTGCAACACCTCCTGCTGTTGGGTCTTGATCAGCTGCAAGGTGGCAGCACCGTCACCGCCGGCCAGGTTGGGCGAAAGGCGCGCAGCCGCCGAATTGGTCTCGATCTGGCGAATAAGTTCCTCGCGGCTCTTCTGCTCCAGCTCACGCACTTGTTCCCGAACCAGCACCGCGCCCATGGGGTAAGCCGCGGGAAGAAAGCCTCCAGCCCTGCGCAAAACAGAACTCAGGCGTTCGCCGTCATGAAATCCATAACTACCAGGAAATTTGACCTGGCCGTCGATGTTGATCGACTCGCCTATATCGTTCCATCCCGTGATCTGATGAATGGTGAGGATGTCGCCCGGTTTGAGCGGAAGGTCCGCATTCGGATCCCTTCCAGCAACAGCCTCGCCAATGGGTACCATGGCCACGCTCTCAACGATCCGATTTCCGTTGGCTACGTCGTAGCTCGTCAGGTCAGCCTTTTCGATCAGCGCATCGCGTTTGAATCCTCCCGCCATGCGCACCAACTGGGCGGCCGTCATGCCCTTTGACAAGGGGTATGCGCCGGCATGCACTACCTCGCCCAGAACCGTGACCTTGGGCGCATCCACTTCGTAGCGCCCGAAAATGCGAATGGTATCGAATGGCTGAAGCGCGAGGTTCCCATTGCCGATCAGCAAGTCGGGTACGTCAAAATCGATGGTCTCGGCGTGAAGATCCGGGGGAACCAGGCGGACAATTTCTCCATGCGCAGCGGGCTCGGGCAGTATGTCCCGATAGCTGCGCAGCACATCGCCGAGGCGCATGCCATCCGTGTAAGGCAAGCGGCCCGGACGCGCGACATGGCCCTCCAAATAAACGATCCGCTCGCTATAGGGCAGGATTGGTTCGACGCGAACGCGGTCCCCATCCTGTACCTGAAATGCATCGATGGCCTGGCGATCAGCTTGTGGACCTTGGCTGCCTGCAATATTCAGAGTGACCGTCTCGCGCTGACGATTGGCATCGATTCGCTCGATGGCGATGTGGCCGAGCGAAGCGGCAACCGTATAACCACCAGCATCGTTGAGGAGCACCGCCAACGAGGTCTCGCCGGCTTTCACCTCGTAAATAGCGGGACGTTTGACCGCACCGTACACCGCGACCTGAGGACCGGCAGGCGGGACCAGCAGCGTGTCTCCGCTTTCAAAATGGGAACTTGCGTTGCGAAGTCCATGCAACAGGAAGTCGTAGAGATCGACCTCCTCCACCAGCTGCTGCCCGCGAAAGTGACGCAATGTGCGCAACGATCCTGCGGCTGTGGGGCCACCTGCAGCGTACAGCGCGCTGAGCGGAGTTGCCAGCGAACTGATGTCGTAGCCGCCGGGACGCTGCACGTCGCCGACTACATAGACACGCACCGAGCGCAGGTGCGAGACGGTAACCACGGCCTGGGCGTTGCGATATTGCTTTTGGAGTGCGCTTAGGATCAGGCTCTGTGCCCGGTCCAGGGTAAGACCCGCAACCTGGACGGAACCCGCTTCGGGCAGCAGGATACGGCCGTTGCGGTCGACCAGGCGGGTGACAGCCACAGTCACGCTGCCCCACATGTCGATGGTGAGGGTGTCCCCGGGGCCGACCACATAGTCCGGCCCGAGAGGTACGTCGAGCGGAGTGTCGCCGGCCGAAAGGCCGCGTGAAACAACCACATTGCGGTTCACGAAGACTTCAGAACCGAAGCGCTTGAGGCGTGCAGCGGGGTCGGGAATTTGCGTGTAAAGATCACGCATCGATCGCAGGTTGTAGGGTGCGGGCAGGCGGAGCACTTTCGGCTGATCGGTGGAGGAGTTTACCTCTTCGTTATCTCTTCTCTCCGCAGGGTTCTGGCGCTGACCGGCCGAACTCATCGACCGGGTCGTTGTTGCCGGCAGACCGCTCGCGTCCTGGCGCGACAGCCCGGTGTCAAGACCCGAGTTCAGACCAGAATTCAGGCCTGATTCCGCCGAGGACCGGGACGAATTGATGGGGCCGGCCTGGGGGAGAGCGCGCTGGGCTGGGCCAATCGTGTCGCTCGCACCACCAACGCCGGATGCCGCGGTCTGGAGGTCGTCGTCGGAGACATATCCACGCGCGCGCAGGAAGCTGGTGATGTTTGCACGCAGGCCGGCGTTGCCGGCAATCTGGTCATAAAGCATCTCGTCAGAAATATCGTTGGCATCGATCTGCATGCCCTGCTCCTGCATGCGATCGGCTACCTGGGACTTAAGCTCCAGCACCAGGTCAGGGTTCTGCTGCAGAATGTCGATGATCTGGCTGGAGGAGAGACTGAACGACGGCGTTAAGTTGGCGGCACTTGAAGAGCTGTTGGAGTCGGCATATTTATCGCTGCCGGCAGCCGGTGTGGTCACCACACTGCTGTCCGCGCTTGCTGTGGGCTGCGTCGTGTTCTGCGAAGGAATAGGCGAAAGCGGTGTTTGCCCGTTTGCGATGGTCCCGCCGGCGAATAAGAAGGTCAGCACCGATGCGCCAATGAAGACCGCAATGGGTGATACGCGGGCTCCGTGGGCGCCCAGCCGCGGAGGGTGGCCTGGGGTCACCCTGACGGCATCGGCATTCATGGAAAATTGCGGCATGGCTATTTCTTTCTACAACTTGACCCTAAGTAACCTGGCCCGGAGGCGTGTCATGGGTTCGTCAGTGAATTGTCATTCCTTTGTTGTCCGCCTAAAGGCCGGACAATCAGGAATGGTTAGTCGAAGAGCGGGGAGTGCCCAGCGGTGCGCTGCTCCGGACATGCGAGTTCATGTGCTGCCGCCAACGAAGTAACTCCCACATGTAGCGAGCTCCCTCCACGACGTGAAAGCGTAGGCGGAAACAGACGAAACGCATCTGTCCCCGGTATCGGCTGAGCCGCACGGACAAGGTATCGTTCGCAGTTGCAGGCGAGATAAGCGGCGGCAAGCGCAGAGGCAAGAGCGCCCGGCGCAGCGTACGCTTCGCTGGAACGCCTACGGTGGCAAGCTCCCTTTGCAGCAGCAGGTATAGCTTGCTGCCGGGAAAGCTGGCGAAAACAGAGCGCGAGCCATACAGCTCTACCCAAAGCCGCGCGGAATCGGGAAGACGGTCAACGGTCCAATCGGTAAGTGCCGCTGGGGCGAAATCCCCCATCACGTGAGTAATCAACAGCGTTACCACGCCAAGCGCCAGCCTCGCCCTCGAATTCTCTTCGGCAAGGCACTGAAGGTCGCGCCAAAAAGCATCCTCTTCGCTGTGAGCGAGCACATGGCGGCGAAACTCGAGCAAATGCGCAGTGCGTGAAAAGTCGCTGCACACATGCTTGAACACGTGCAGTGCCTGTCCCAGAAGAAGGTCGGCGGGGGAAAGCGCCGGCATACAGATGCCGTGAAAACGACGCTTCACGGTGCGAGCCAGCAATGAAGAGCCATCGCCGGGGTCGGTCTCCACGTGCAACTCGACGCAGCGGTGAGGCACATTCTTGTATAGATCTTTCATGGAAGCTTCAGGGACTTGGTCCGTTTTGAACTCCCAACTTCTGCCGCTGGACAAGTGCAGGCGGTAGCCCCGGCGCTCAAGCATCTGCCGCGCTTGCGAAAAGCTGTCTTCCGCTATCAGAAAATCGAGGTCAAGCTGCGATCGCAATTGCAGCTTTGGTACCGAATGTGGCCAGAACGAGAATCCTTTCAGAACGGCATAGGAAAGGTTGGCCTTCTGAAACTCACGCTGGATCTCGATCGATTCGTCGACCATGCCGCGCAGCCGTTCAGTATTGTCGATCAAATTCTGCTGCAGGCGGGCCATCACCGCTCGGGGCAATAGGTCGTTTAGTTGCAGCTCAAGCACTCTATCGAGGAAATACAACGCCAGGCCGCTGGTATCCAGCCAGTGCAGTAGTTGCTGCCACTCATGGTCTGACAAGTGCCACAGCCGCGCGTACTGCTCGGGCAAAGGGTCGCAGAAGATCAGCAGCACGGCCTCGCGCGCTTGCAATGGCTTAGCCAGGGGTTTGGGCGACGTGCTCGTATGTAGTGTGGACATAGACGACCTGGTTGCACCCTGGGGATCGCCAATTCTGCAAGCGGATAGCAAATGCCCTGGAGGAGAACAACTGTCCCGACTTTAGCGGCTTGTCGATGAAGGATTGTCATGTCGCCGTAAGGCGATTGTCATTGCCTTGTCGCGAAGAGCTCCCCCGCCAGTCGGGAACCCGTTGTTTTCTGCAAGTGACAATCAATTGACAAAACGCAGACCATCGCGAGACACATCGCAGGGCGCGTATCGCTACTGTGGCTCTTATGCCGCGTCCGATCCCGAATTGTCCTCTCTCGAAAATGGCACGGTCAGCGAGACCCATAGGCTTCGCCTTGGCCTTGCTCTGCTCCGCGCTTTCCGGAGCCGCACAGAACACGCCGCTTCTGTCCGGCGGTGTAGGCTTCCTTACCAACACTAATACTGGTAACACGAGTTACACCCCGATCATCGAGCCCTTGCTGGCGGCGCCTATTGGCCAGCATATTCTCGTCGAGTCGCGGGCGGCCCTACTCGAGACCTGGGCTCCCAGCGGCACTAGCTCCGGCTACGACCACATGCGCTTCATCGGTCTCACGTATTTGCAGGGAGACTACATCGCTTCGCCGCACCTCACCGTTGTGGGCGGCAGCTTTCTGCTTCCCTGGCAAACCTATAACGAGCGGTTATCGCCCATCTGGATCGGCAATTTCCAGGACGGCCCGATCAGCTCCAATATCGGTCTCATGTCCACCGGTCTCGGCGTCGGTGGCCAAGTGCGCGGTTCTGCTATCTCCCGGCGTAAGTACTCGCTCGCCTATGCAGCCTATTTCTCTGCGCTCTCGACGAATTCACAGTTCACCTCCGAGCGCTCCTCCGGAGGCCGCACTAGCCTCTACCTCCCAGAGAAGCGCCTGGAGGTGGGCTTCTCTTACAGTCGCCTGCTTCAAGGAACGCACGAGAACTTTTTCGGCACTTACGCTTGGTGGGAACCGAAGAATACCGCCTTCCGCTTGCGCTCGGAATTCAACCGCGGCCAGCACGCGCAGGGCTATTGGGTCGAGTTCGACTACCGCACGCAGGCCTTTGGAGGCCTCAACAGTTTTATCGGCCGGTTTGAACCGCTGTTCCGTATGCAGCAAACCTTCCGGCTCGACAACTCCAATATCAGCGATGGCGTGCCGCTGGTGAACACGCAACGCGCGGACTTTGGTCTCGACTACAACCTGCCGCACAACACCAGAATTCTTACCAGCTACGCGCGCCAGTTCTCCTCCACCGGCAACCACAACGTTTGGGAGACAGGAATCGTCTACCGGTTCCTCTTCCCGGCCTGGAAAGGCAAATGACCATGAGTGCAAAGCATCTTCTCGTTGCCCTTACCATCCTGACCGCGACGCCCGCGGTTCCCCAGGCTGCGCAGACGGACAAAACGCCGGCCGCAGTCACCCTTGCATCGCAGCAGCGTGCAGAAGAAGATAAACAACTGCTCAGCTTGATTGCTCTGACTGCGGCGCCTTTGCTCCCGCCGGTTATGGCGCAGGATCAACCGCCTGCTACGCCTGCATCTAAGAAGCCGACTGTCGCCCAGGCAACTCCACAGCATGAGGACGACGGGCAACGTATCTTCGAACAGAACTGCTCGCGCTGCCATAACGCACCGGAAGGCTTCTCGCCTCGAATCTCCGGCACCATTGTGCGGCACATGCGCGTGCGCGCTTCGCTCAGCAAGCATGACGAGGAAGAGCTGCTGCATTTCTTCAACCCGTAACGTGCGACGAATTATTAAGGCACTCAATCCCCTAGCAGAAACCCCATAGAAGTGGGACGGGTGCCCCACGTTCGCCTCAGCGTACGTGGGCCGAAAAATGATACGTTTCGATTGCTTTCCCTTTGTTGCCCGCGAATTCGTAGTCGAAGAAGTAAAAGCTTTCGTCGGGCTTCGCCTGCCATTTTCGGCCCATGTACGCTAAGGCGAACATGGGGCACCCGTCCAGTTTTATTGGGTTCTGTTAAGCGGCGTTATCTCGCGTCTGGATGAAGGGTTTGGATTTTTTCTATGGCCCAGGCGGCGAGGGCCGCATCCTCTGTGCTGGTTTTCTGAATCGCTTGCAGCGTGGCGAGGGATTTCGTGTCTCCATGCCAGGCCACGATGCGCATGGCGCGCTGGCGGACCCCTTGGTTCTCACTATCGAGGGCCTTCCGCACATCGGGTAGAACTGCGGGACTGGCTTTCACCAGTATCCACTCCGCCCGATCCGCTACTTGTTGATCGCTTGACCCCAGCGCCTGTACGGCGGGCGCGGCGTCTGCTCCGATGCGGTCCCACAATTGGAACCCGGCCACGATGCCATCGTAAGACGACAGACCTTTGTCGGGCCGGAAGGCCAGTGCCGCCAGTTCTCGAGTGGCATCATTCCCCTGAAGCATATCGAGGGCACGCATCATTTCCATCTGGCACTTGAACGACTTCGTGATGGCATCGATCTCCGGCTGGGTGTATTTTGGCCGGCCTTGACCCTGATGATCTTTGTGGATCGCCTGCTCGAGGACTACCTCTCTTTGCAATTGCGCTGGAATGGCCTTGATGGCAACTTCAGGCTGATGACGCGCAAGCGCCACCGCAGCCGCGCCGCGCACGGCGGCATCGTCATACGACAGCAGCGGCAGCAACGTGGCAGCGCTCACGTCACCCGGTGCGCGTGCCAGGGCCTGTAGAGCCGATCGCAGCACCTGGCGGTCTTGGTCTCGCAGCAGCGGCAGCAAGACACTCGCGGGAGCGCGCATCATGCCCAGCGCCCACGCCGCATTGGCGCGCGAATCCGCATTGCCGGACTGGACAGCTGAAGTGAATGCGGATGCAGGCGTCCGTGGACGTGCTGTCACTAGAGCCAGGGCAGCGGCCCGCGAAACATGGTCGTCCGTATCCAGTAACCAATGGGCAAAATTTCCTTGCAGTGGAAATCCGCTATACCGGGACAACTCCAGGATGGCCGCAACGCGGGCGCCACTGTCACCGGAGTCGGCCTTGAGTATCAGCTGGTGCAGCCTGCGCTCCACCGGCCTGCCCACTGCGTCCGCGCCCAGCCGCGGATAGTCCACGTTGATGCCGTCCACTCCCGCAGCGACCGCGGCTTTCATTCCGGCCAGGTCCAGCTCATGATCGTTGGCGGAAAAGTTTGCCACCACGGCTTTGCCCTGAACGTGATACTGCCTCACATGATCCTCTGTGACTCCCGGCTGCACCCATACGGTTCCGTCGCCGACATCGGTCGCCGCCGGATATAACTTCTTCACATCATCCCATTCGCCATTGAACTGCACCCGCTGCAGCATGCCTTCGCGTTCAAGTATCTGCAGCACATCCGCCCCCAGGCCCTTGTCCTTCATGTCCAGGACGAGGCGAATGTCTCGCTCACGCGCCAACCGCAGTGCATCCTCAAAGAGAGTCATATGCATATTCTCGAATCGCCGGCCCATCCAGGAGCCCGCGTCGCGCAATTGCAGGTCGCCGTAATAGCTGGTCTCGGCCTCTCCCACGCCGTCGGTCAGCCGCTCCATGATGCCGTCATGGTTGAGCACGATTTTTCCGTCCAGCGTGCGGCGAAGATCGATCTCCACCACGTTGCACCCGAGCAGCGCAGCTTGATCCAGCGACTCCAATGTATTTTCAGGCACGTCCTCGTTCGCCGTCCGATGGCACAGCAACTGCACACCTCCCGGCTGCAACACTCCCGCGGGCGCAAATCGCGCGGCGAATAATGCCAGCAACATGACCATCGTGGCTCTCATCTCGTTGCTCCTCGAGTTTGTTGGGGCGACGAGAGCAGTAACCGGAAGAGCAGCGCGATGGCGAGAGCAACGGCCGCAAGCGAAAATATCACGGGAGGATATCCGAACCTGGTCAAAAGAATGCCGGCGCCCGCTGTGGCAATGGATGCGACCAGCGCATTGCAGAACAGCGTCATGGCCGCAGCTGTGTTGCGCCCTGCGTCCGGTGTCTCATTCATCAGCAGGTTGTAAAGTCCGGGAGAACTCATCCATTGGGCCGCGGAAAAGGTCAGATAAAGCGGCACGGCCACTTGTCCGTTTTTTGCCCCCGCCATCAAGCCGAGCGCAACGGCGGCTAGGATCTGCGTAGCAACGATGCCTCTTACTAACCCCAGTGTGCGGAGAACAAATGGGGTCAGAAGTCCCATGACGAGCTGCAGCACCTGCACGGTGGAGAAGATCAGTCCGATCCGCGCCATCTGAACATGCAGTTGCCGCGACAGATAAACGTTGGCAAATGGGTTGAACGCAGCCAATACCGCTGACCACAGAGCCATCAGCGGAAGGAATCGCCACAGGAATGGACTGAGCTTCCAGGCACGCAACCAACTCCAGCGGTTGGACTGGAGATCGAGTCCGGTCTCTTCCTTGGGCTGCAATGGTATGCGGAGACGCAACACCGGAATCAGTCCTAAGAAGGCGATAGCGCAAGAGAAAAGGAGGATGAAACGCTTGACCTCGGCGGGCTGCATTGCGAACCCGGCCATTCCCAGCCACTGACGCAGATAGCCGCAAACAATGCCACCCAACATGCTGGTGCCCACGCTGGCCGAGAAGATCAGGCTGAACCCGGCAGCGCGATTCTTCTCCGTTGTAAGCCGGGCCACCCCGGGAAGAAAGCAAACACCCCAACTGCTCATCGCTAAACCTGCCATGAATGCCAGCCCGATCTGGGCAGGCTCCCAAACCCACACCGCGCGCATTGCGTTCACCAGGGGAGCGGTCACGAACAATGCAATCAGCAAAGGACGAATGCCGATTCTTTGCGCGAGTACACCGGCCGGTAAGGTTCCTACCACCGAGCCCAGCGTCAACGCGCCGCCTATCCATCCCATGGCCCGCTCATTGAAGCGGTAGTCCAGCAGGTACAGGTTGAATAGAAAAAAGTAGATCGAGAAACCGGCGTCGAAGAAGAAAGCGGCGGAGAAAAACACCCAATAGCTACGACTGAGATTCTTCTCCTGCAGCCACGCGGCAGGATGCTTCCAGAACGAGACTGCTGCCGCGTCCGGCGCCGGATCGAGCAGCAGTTCCATCAGTGCCCCTCCCTCGTCAGTGTCCGCAGCCGATCGACGGCCCAATCCAGGTCGGTGTATCGCAGTTCGAAAACCTCCGCAGTCAGGAGCCGCTCGATCGCCCTGTACTGCACGGAAAGAAGCTCCGCCGGTCCGTAAAGCACCTGGCGCATGAAGTGACGAGCCACATCTCTGCGATAAGGCACAAGCTGAGGTGGAGAACTGGTACGCCGGTTCAGAAAGACGATGAAGTCCACCCGCGTTGTCTGCGCGCTGGAGATATGCGTCATGTTTGCCGTCGGCAGTTCGATCGATGGTTTGCCCGCCGCACGCGGTGTGTTCTCGAGCCCTGTAATCTCTGGAAACAGCTCCGCAGCGGAGGGCCGAAAGCGCACCTTATGGCAGTCTCCCGTCACTAGCCGCTTGGTTCCTCCGTTCAGTAGAAAGCTTCCGTCGTCGCTCACATAGGTCCATCCGGTGCGGGCGCAGGCATACGCTAGCGTCGATTTACCCGCTCCCGAGTCGCCACACAACAGCACACCTCGTCCATCCAGGGCAACACATCCGGCATGCACCGGCGTTGTATACCGGGTGGCAACACAACACGCGGGCGTTCCCAGCAGGAAATACTGCGCGTAGAGGCGATGCCGCAGCGCAGCGCGCGACATGACAATCTTCGTCTGGCAACATTCCAGATCGACCACGCTGTAGTTGTCTGCATCAGCGACACACATCAGAAGCGGTTGCATATAACGGTGGGTCGGCTCCGGAGGACACGCCGTCGTATTGTTCTCCACCACTTGCACTTCCGCCCGGAGGGGCTCGATGTCGTGCTGCTTGGTGAATTTTCCCCACATCTCCTCGTACTGCTTGAGTACGCCCTCCGAGTTGGTCCTTATCACGGCTGGGAAGCCAAGCGGATAATACGTCGCGTGGAAAGGGAGCTCCGGTGGTTCCACGAGGTGCCTGGCAGGCTCAACCCGCTGAGCGGCATTGCACGCGGATTCGAGGTCTTCAATCGATAGCATCATCCGTCTCCATGGATCTATGTACTTGGTTCGGTCCCGTTTGCCGGTCCTTCTCTCAGAACACAAACTTCGCTGCGAATTGAATAATGCGTGGGTTGGTCACGGTTCCGGTAATTTTGCCGAAGGTGGGGCTGGCCGACGGGTTCAGCAGTGTCGGATCGGAATAGCCCAGGCTTGTGCTGGGGTTGCCGAACTGCGGGGTATTGGTCACGTTGAAGAACTCCGCGCGTAAGCGGAAGCTGGTGGATTCCCTCACCGGAAAGACTCGCTCCACCGCCATATCCAGGTTGTGCTGCCCCGGGCCGCGAATGAAGCCGACACCGCTGTCGCCGAAGTCCTGGTCCGCGAGGCTGGTTCCATTGGGCGCTTCGGGTGCGCGGGTGAAGGCGCCCGGGTTGAGATAGCTATTGGTCACGCGTGAGAACATCGAGCCGTGCGTTTCTGGATTGCCGCTTGCGCGCTGCGCTCTCACCTCGCCACCAAGCAGACCGTATACAGAGCCCGCATTGCTATCAAAGACGCTGAGTGGAACACCCGATTGGATCACGGCGATACCGGAAAATTCCCAGTCCGTAAGCAGACGGCGCGGTAGTGCTGGGAAGGAGGCAAACCTCGGCGCCATCCAGGCAAAGCTGGCAACGAATCTTTGATCGCGGTCAGTCCCCGCCGGCCCGTAGGAGGAATGCCTTAGATCATGTTGGTTGTTGGTCGGCAATTGCAGCTCAAAGAGATCGGTGCCGACCTCTCCATTGACTTCATCCAAGTTCTTTGACCACGTATAACTCGCCTGTAGCTGGAAGTCACGCGTCATCCTCTTGGTAATGCTGGTTTGGAGCGCGTTGTAGTTGGCGACAAAGGGCGAGTCGGTGTAGAGCGATCCTTCGCTTACTCCCTGGACCGGCATGCGAGCTGTCACATTACCGATCGAGTTGTTCGTTTGCCCGAAGACCGGGTTCTCGGGGCTCGCCAGCAGCGCCTGATCGAACTCAACCTGGCCCGAGCGGTGCATCGATTGCGTTCCGACATAACCCACCTGGACCAGATAGCCGCGTCCCACTTCATATTGCAGATTCAGGTTGTATTCCTGCGTCATGCCGTCGAGGAGGGCTGGGTTGGTGGCCTCGATGAACGGAGCCGAAGCGGGCGTGCGCGGCGTGAAGACGGGAAAGCTCGAACTAGGCGGCACCAGCGGAACGAACGGATTCTGCAGCGTAGCCGGCCCGTTGGGAGCCCCGGCAACAATTTGCGACAGCGTGAAAGGAGGATCGTTGATGGTTTGCTCAGCAATGGTGGCTGAGTGCCGGTCGTAGTAGATACCGTAACCTCCCCGCAACACGAGCACCGGCTTCTCAAGAACTTGCCAGGCAAAGCCAAGCCGCGGTGAAACGTCGCCATACGGAGTTCTGTACAGGCTTGGGTACGATGTCTTGACTACGCCCGCCGGCACCGAGCCGGGGAAGTTCGAGGGCAGCGTATATCCGGTCAGGGTTCCTGCTGCGGGAACAGGCCCCATGGAGGCGATATTGGGATTGAAGTTCGACAGCCGCCCATCTATTTCCGTCGGCGCGCCGAAGATTTCGTAGCGCAGGCCCGCATTGATCGTTAACCGCGGCGTGAGCTTGATGATCGTCCTGGGCAAAGACAGCAAAGTCCGTGTAGCGTTCGTTCTTGCGGAAATTGCCTGCCCCCGCAAAGCTGACGCCGATATTGCTCAGGCCAAAGGGACTGCCGTTCTGCGCTGCACTCTCGCCCACGAGGAAGTCGTCGAAGCCGCCGATTTGCAGCAGCCCGTCGGTCTCCTCGGGATCATTCTGATCGACCTGGTGCCGCTTGAACTCCGCTCCGAAGCGGATGTTGTTCCGTCTCCTGGTAAGGGCCACCGTGTCTTGCCAGATGAAGGAGTTGGTCACCTGCCACGCCGAAGGAGTGCCTGCGTCGCCGATGGTAAATCCACCGACGGTTAGTCCCGGAGCGTTAGTTGTGGTTCCGGTCGGTGTACCTTCTCCGATGGCAGCTGCCGTGAGCGGATTCTGCACGGTCGAAAATCCGTCGTAGCGCATATAACCAAAGCGCGCAATGTTTACCAGATTCGCGTTGAAGACGTGAGTATCTGAAAGCACAAACATGGTGTTCCGATTCAGTTCATTCGTTCCCCAACCCGGGACGTTGGCCGCGTTGGGCGAGAACGGCTCGGTGGTGGGCGCACGCGAGTAAAAGAACTTTCCCCCCAGCGTATTTTTCTGGTTCAGAACCTGGTCGATATCCACGGTGAACTGGTCTTCGCGGAAGTGCGCCGGGATGGCGTAGGTCGATTGCCCCATCGGCACTTGATCGGAAGCATCCTGCCCTGCGTTCGGCAATGCGACCTGCGGGCTGGGCACGGCGAACTGCCCGTTAGGTAACTTTGCATTCAGGATCGCCACCGCGACCGGATTGATGTTCGATCCGTCGCATGCTACCTGGGCCCCGCCCGCTTGGGTCAGATAACCCGTCGCTTGATTTCCGGCGTTGTCCAGGTGACCCGCGGGGCAGAACTGCGCTCCCAGAGTTGCCGCCGATCGGTCGGAGGTTAGCATGGGCAAGATGGGATGCTGCTCGTCCCCCAAGCCGTTCACTTCCGTTAGTCCCTGATACGAAGCAAAGAAGAACGTTTTGTCGCGCACGATCGGGCCACCGATCGCAGCGCCGAACTGGTTGTGCTTCAGATCTGCGCGTGGCTGGCCGTCAAGATTGGAAAAGAAATCATTCGCGTTGAAGATGTTGTTGCGCACAAATTCCCAGGCGCTGCCGTGGAATTTGTTGGTACCGCTCTTGCTGACCAGGTCAACGTTGGCTCCGGTTCCGCGTCCGTACGCGGCGTCGAAGTTGGCCGTCTGCACGCGGAATTCCTGGATCGTATCCGGGGCCGGAATCGCCGTGCCGGCGTCTGTTTCGGCGGCAGCAGCTGAGTTCTCCGACAGGTTGTTAGCGTCTATGCCATTGAACTGGATGTTATTCGAAGTGGGCGCCGCGCCATCAGAGGCCACGTTCTGTGTTCCGCTACCCAGGCTGGTCGCGTTCGGCAGGTCCACCACCACGCCGGGGGAGAGCCCGAGAATTTGCGTGTAGTTGCGGTTCGACAGGGGCAACGCCTGGATCGCGGTCTGGTCCACCAGACCACCCAGTGTCGAACTCTCCAAGTCCGCTATCTCCGATTTTTCATTCACCAGCACGTCTGTGTTCGTGCCTGCAACTGCCAGCGTCACGTTGACAGAACTAGTCTGGCTCACCGTCACCTGAATCGAACGCGAAGTGTTGGCCGCAAAGCCCCCCTTGCTCACCGTCAGCGTGTAGCTTCCCGGCAGCAGTAGCGGCACGCGGAAGACGCCCTCGGAGGAGGTTGTCACCGAGCGAGAAACACCGGTTGCCTCGTTGATTGCGCTCACCTCGGCGTTTGCCACCGCCCTGGTTGCTGGGTCATAGACAGTACCTGAGATTGCACCTGTACCCGGCGTCTGACCGAAGCCTGGGCTCACCAGTAGAAGGATAGCCATCGTGTACGCAGCAAGAGAGGTTCTCACTGAAGGGGTCTTTACAGATTTATCTCTCGCTGTCTTGCTCGAATAACCACGTTCCATAGAGCTTGAGTATGAAGAGGTCGCGAGCGCGATTTGTTACCGGCTTGTCATTCCTTTGTCCCGATGTATGCCAGGCTGGGTTTATATGGAGAAGAAATCCAGGAAGCCCTGGTTTCTTCGATCAACTGGCCTTGCTGCAGGCGAAATACACGCTCGGCGCAAAAGTGCTTGTGAACGCGATGGGTTGCGAGCACCACAGCTATGCCCGCAGCGCTGAGGTTCTCAAGGACTTGCCCTTCGTTTTCGTCGTCCAACGCGGACGTGGCTTCGTCCAATAGGAGCAATTTGACGCCGCGAAGGATCGCACGAGCGAGAGCCAGCCTCTGCCGCTGTCCTCCAGAGAACAAGACTCCGTTATCGCCGACGCCGGTCTCGAGCCCGAGGGGCAGAGCATCTACAAATTCACTCAGCCTGGCAGTGGCCAGGGCATCCATCAGCTCAGCGTCACTTTTCTTCGCCAACCCAAAGAGCAGGTTATTCCGTATCGAATCGTCCAGCAGCATGATCTCCTGGGGCACGTACGCGACGCCGGTTCGATCCACGCGCACCACCCCGGCGTCCGGTTGAGAGACGCCGGCCATGAGATTCAGGAGCGAGCTTTTGCCGCTACCCGAAACACCGCGAAGCACAACACTCTCGCCGGCGCGCAGACGCAGATGGATGCTGCGCAGGACCGGCACTTCTTCATCGAATGAAAAACTCACACCGTCAAGTTCCAGGACGAAGCCTGCGGGCGGGAGTTGTAGCGCCCGCGCAGGCGTCCGCTGCAGACGACATCTAGTCAGTTCGGAATCGACAATCCGAACGTTCTCGCAAGCGCTCTCCACTTGACCGGCCGTGAACGATATCTGGCTGATCAGTGGAAGCAAGCGTCGAGAGAGAACGAAATAAAATACGAGCAGCGACAACATTTGCCGCACGTCTCCATGGCGCAGTTGAACCGCGACCACAACACCAAGAAAGAGCAGCACCACACCTTGATCGGACAGGATGCGCGCTACCAGTGGAAGAAGAGCGACTTGCCGATTGCTTATGGCCAGGAGTCCAGCCTGCTCGCTAATCCGGCCATGAAAGAAATCCTGGTTCTGGTAAGTACGAATCTCCTTCCCGGAGGCGAAAACGTCTGCCAGTCTTCTCTGCAGCATGCGCAGCGACTGCTCGCGCTCCGAGGCAGCGCGTTGCAGCCTCCCGCGAATCAGAAACCGGTGGACACCATAGAAGAGCAACACAGCGGTGCCTAGTCCACATGCGGCTGCCGGGCTCTGATATACGAGCGCAATGGTCATGATAAGGACCACGGCCACGGCGGCGGTCATCTCAATTAGATGATGATAGAAAGTCGCAGCTTCGCGTGCCGTATTGACCGTATGGTTCAGGAGTTCGCTGCGATTGCACTCGACGAAGCGGGCCCAGCGCATTTCACTGTAGCCGTGGGTCAGCCGAAGCAGGAAATCCTTATACAGATTTTGGATATATCCAACCGTGCGGCGGGTGGCCACGCAGGTCCATGCGCCGACCTAAGAACAACCATCCCCGCGGTGACCAAAGCGGCCGCCAGTGTGGTCTTTGGTGTCCACCAGAAATGATGTGACGGAGAGCCGCCCTGCAAGAGCAGAAATAAAAGATACATCGCCCCGGCGACCAACAGATCGCAGACCCCCACAGCAATTCTCACTACCACCAGCCAGGTAAATAACAGGCTCTGCCGCCTTTGTGTGAGGCGAAACGCCAGCCGGAAAATTTCGCTAAAGCTGAAGGACCGTCTCACCTCCGCTACATCGACAGGAGACAGGGCGGATCGAATCGACATGAGGCGAGGCTACCAGCTAGTGGAGGCCTGAGTTGTCAGAGATGGGTCCCCGAAATGTCAGCGAATTGTCATCTCCATGCGGAGAAGCCTCGCCTCTTTTGCTTTAACTCTCCAATAAATGCTTGCAGGTAGCGGCTTCCGTGGTGTTGATGCACTGAAACCGCCGCCTTCGCGGAAATTGGGATAGTTTGCGCCGATGAGGCTCGGGTCTGCGCGACAAGGTGATGACAATTGACTAACCAACGCACGACAACTCATCTCATCTAACTCGTTAAGGTGAGATGGAAAGAGTGCCGCTAAAACAATTTCCTAAAACAATTTGGGGGAGAGAAATTCATGAAGAAGAAGTTGATGCTGATGATTTTGTTGGGTGGGGTGTTGATGGAAACCTTCTCTGCGTCTACGGTCGGGGGGCAGGCCGCGCCCAAGACGATCAACCTTACCGCCCATCGCTTTACCTATGATCCGGCAGAAATCACTTTGAAAAAAGGCGAGCCGGTGTTGCTGGTGATAAAGAGCCAAGATGTGCCGCACGGGCTGCGCGTCAAGGAACTGAACATTGACATGAAGATACCCGCGCACGGCACAGCTCAAGCGCAGTTCACTCCGGATAAGACAGGGGATTTTGTCGGCCAATGCTCCGTATTCTGTGGTTCCGGCCACGGCACGATGAAAATCACGCTGCATGTCGTGGACTAGCGATGCGCTACCTCATCGTAACGTTAGCCATGGTCATGGGACTGGCGGGTTGTAAGGCCGATCCCCCGGGAAAGCTGGAGACAAAGATCATTAGCTCCGCTGAGCACGAAATTTTCATTGGCAACAGAGACCAGAAGAATCCGTTGCCGGACACGCCGCAAACCCGGGCCGACGGCAAGGAGGCTTTCTCGCATTATTGCGTTGCTTGCCACGGCAACGATGGCCAGAACACAGGTGTTCCTTTCATCGAGCACGTCTCGCCCCCGATTCCATCGCTCAAGTCTCCTGACGTGCAGCGGTATACGGATGGCCAACTGAAGTGGATTCTCGATTATGGAATTCGGCCGTCCGGAATGCCCGGCTCAAAGGGAGTTCTGAATGACGATGAGCTCTGGTCGATCGTGGTTTTTCTGCGTCATCTTCCTCCGGCCGAGAGCCAGGGTATCCCGGAGATGTATACCCATTGAACTTGACAAGCGATAAATTATGAACACAATCACTGGCACAGAAGGAACAGCAAACGGCAAAGGGGCACAAGCGACCGGGCTCGCGTTTGCCGTTGGTTTCTTTTTTGCCTTCCGCATCATCCTTGTTCTTCTTTCGGTGCGCGTGCTGGGTACAGCGCCACGGGCGGGCGCGGAGTTGGGTCTTGTCTTAGACCTGCTCCTGCTGCTTCTGGTTTGCTTTCATTCGCTCGGATATGCGCAACGCAGCTTCGGTTCCATGCTGCGGTTGTCAACCGTCCGCTGGGTGCTTGCCTTCCTTCTTTTTTCGTTTTGCAGCCTGGCGTGGAGCGCCACAGTATCGCTGCCAACGTCCGCTGCTTACTGGTGCGGCCTGGCCGTAGATGTTGCCATGGTTGTCCTCCTGCTTCGCGCCGGATCAGTGACGGAGATATCTCATGCCGTAATGAAGGGCTTTGTGGTGAGCGCGTGCTGCCTGGCGCTGGTCGCGTGGATCATGCCCGCTCAGGCGGATCTCCGGCTGGGGGATGAGGAGTTTTTCAATACCAACCAGATCGGCAATCTTTGTGCGACAGCCATTTTTCTGGCTCAGTATCTCAGCCGCTGCAAAACAGGGCGATGGGGTTTCGCTATCCTGTTGCTGGCGCTGACGCTTCTGCGCAGTTTGAGCAAGACTACGATCGTTGCCTTCCTGATCAGCGAGAGCTTCCTGATCATTGCGGACAGGTCGATAAGCCGGAAGACCAAAGTGCTCCTTACCATCGCGGTCATCCTGGTGATCCTCGTCTTCTGGGGACTGTTCGAGGCGTACTACGACATCTACACCAATGCCGGCAACCAGGCGGAAACGTTGACCGGCCGTACCGCCATCTGGGCCTACTCCCTGGACGCAGCGCTGCAGCAACCGCTCATCGGACACGGGTTTGATGCCATGTGGAAGGTAATCCCTCCTTTCGGCCCCGAGAAGTTCGAGGCGCGGCATGCGGAGAATGAACTGCTCACGCAGTTCTACGCTTACGGCGCGGTAGGCATCTGCCTCCTGATCGGCATATACGGCAGTCTTTATCGGCAGATGCGCAGGCTTCCGCGAGGTCCACTCAGGATCGTCTTGCTCAGTCTCCTGCTTTTTGTGGTTGTGCGCGGTCTGGCCGAGGCGGAAGCCTTTGACCTGTTGCTCCCCCTGTGGTCGATTGTCCTGATCAGCTTGCTGGTAGAGCGGACGAGCATGGTGGGCGAGCCTACGGGAGCCCGCTTGCCCGCAAGGGGGTGCGATGTATGCACCCCTCTGCAGCCTCTATCGCTAATCAACCTGCAGAACCGGCAGACAGACCTCTAAGGTGATCGCAAATGATTAAGAGGGCTTTTTGCCTTGCCCTATTCGGCCTGCTGTTGCCTACTGCGTTCGCCGAGCCATTTACGGCTTGCGGAAATCTGCTTTCCGGCGGCGGCCAATACGACGAAGCCCGAGGCTCCACCTACGTTCCCATGGATAGCTGGATTTACCCAGCCATGGATCGTCTGCATGCGCTGGGACAAGTCGATATCGCCTATATTGACATGCGGCCCTGGACGCGATTGAGCATCGTTCACATGCTCGAAGCTGCGGAACTTAAGATGGGTAACACCGCCGACGACAGTGAGGCCTGCGGTATCTATCACTCCCTTCAGCAAGAGTTGCAACCGGATATCGACAGCCTGAAAGATCCAGCGCGGCCGGAGGCGAAGGTCGCGAGCGTCTATACCCGCCTGGGCGGTATCTCGGGCACGCCGTTACGCGACAGCTATCATCTAGGCCAGAGCATCATCAACGATTACGGCCGCCCTTATCAGGAGGGGTTCGACACCATCAGTGGCTTCAGTACTCGCATGAGCGCCCGCCGTTTCGCCTTCTATCTGCGCGGCGAGTATCAGCACGCTCCGGCTGCCGCGGGCTATTCCCCCGTGCTTGCTGAGTTGCTATCAGAGAACGACGGCATTCCCTTCGCGACGAATCCCAAACAGGACACGATTCCTTTGGGTCCCATCCCGGCGGCCAACCAAGTAAGAGCGATCGAGGCGAATGTCTCCTATCTGATCCTCAACAACGAAATCTCCTTTGGAAAAAATGACCACTGGCTTGGGCCGGCCCATGGAGGCAGCTTCGCCTGGAGCAATAACGCGGAGAATATCTATGCTTTTCAAATCGACCGGGTTGAGCCTTTGCGCATTCCCCTCCTTTCACAGCTTACTGGGCCATTCCGCTATCAGTTCTTCGTCGGCAGCCTGCAGGGCCATACCGACCCAAACGCCCCATGGGTGCATGCGGAGAAGATAAGTTTCAAGCCGACCGAGAACCTCGAGTTTGGCTTCGAGCGCACCGTGATCTGGGGTGGGAAGGGTCATGTCCCCATCACCGTTCATAGCTTTCTAAAAAGCTTCTTCAGCTTTCAGGATGTTTCTGCAGCGGAGAAGCTGTCGCGCGACGATCCCGGGGCGCGCTTCGCCACCTTTGATTTTTCGTATCGTCTGCCGTATATGCGCCAGTGGCTGACACTGTATACGGATTCCCTGGCACACGACGATACCAGTCCGATCAGTGCGCCGCGCCGCGCGGGTATTCGTCCAGGGCTGTATCTGTCACAGTTCCCTAAGCTTCATCCGCTTGATCTTCGGGTGGAGGCGGCCTACACGGATCCTCCGACAAGTCGAAGTAATGGTGGCTACTTTCTCTACTGGGAACAAATTCAGAAGCAGGGTTACACCAACAAAGGCTTCATTATGGGAGATTGGATTGGCCGTGAATCCAAAGGCGGCCAAGCGTGGCTAACGTATCACCTTTCCCCAAGAGAACAGATACAGTTTTCCTACAGAAACGCAAAGGCTGCCAAAGATTTCATTCCCGGCGGCACCACGCAGAATGACTACCAGATTTCCGTCACGAAGCGCATCCACAATAACTTTGAAGTGCAGGGAGCGATTCAGTATGAAGGTTGGAAAGCACCGGTTTACGAGCCAAATAAACAAAGCGACGTCAGTGCGGGTGCGCAAATCACTTGGTACCCGTGAGGCACAGCAATCTGTTCAGCCCATACGCTAAACAGGCAGAAAAATGCAGATTTGTTCGCTAAGGAACATCCTTTTCGCCAAAGCTAACTCGTGTGGCAGACAATAAACATTCGAGAGGACGCTTAGTTTTTAGCATCTCCAACTCGCCACAAAACCGCCCATCCTGAGAGCCTGTGACTTTATAGATCTTTCGTGTGAAACTCTGACCTCAAACAAAATCGTCATCCTGAGCGAAGCGCCTCACAGAGTTATCACGTGACAGAAACGCTCGGTGGGCAGTCGAAGGACCCCGGCGGTGCTTGTCTTAGCGATGCTGCTCAGAGTTTTCAGCCACCGAAGCCCGCACCGGGCGGTCCCGCTACTGTCTTTCACTGGGCTCCGAACCAAGAACTTGTTAGCATCTTGCTATGCCCGGCGGCCACAGCTACATTCTCGGCAACCGTGAGCATCACGTGCCTACCGCAGAAGATCCTGCTGTCTGGCTTAGGTGGTCAAAAAGCTCCGAGCAGCATGGTTGAGATTAGCATCGCCGGGGTCCTTCGACTCCGCGCACCAAAGGCTGTATCACGCGATAAATCTGTGAGGCGCTTCGCTCAGGATGACGATTTTGTTTGAGGTCCAGAGTTTCACACGCAAGATCTATAAAGTCACAGGCTCTCAGGATGACGATTTTGTTTGAGGTCCAGAGTTTCACACGAAAAGATCTATAAAGTCACAGGCTCTCAGGGATGACGATTTTGTTTGAGGTCCAGAGTTTCACACGCAAGATCTATAAAGTCACAGGCTCTCAGGATGACGATTTTGTTTGAGGTCCAGAGTTTCACACGAAAAGATCTATAAAGTCACAGGCTCTCAGGGATGACGATTTTGTTTGAGGTCCAGAGTTTCACACGCAAGATCTATAAAGTCACAGGCTCTCAGGATGACGATTTTGTTTGAGGTCCAGAGTTTCACACGAAAAGATCTATAAAGTCACAGGCTCTCAGGGATGACGATTTTGTTTGAGGTCCAGAGTTTCACACGCAAGATCTATAAAGTCACAGGCTCTCAAGGATGACGATTTTGTTTGAGGTCCAGAGTTTCACACGCAAGATCTATAAAGTCACAGGCTCTCAAGCATGACGATTTTGTTTGAGGTCCAGAGTTTCACACGCAAGATCTATAAAGTCACAGGCTCTCAGGATGACGGTTTTGTTTAAAGTCGAGGACTTCACACGAAAAGATCTATAAAGTCACAGGCTCTCAAGGATGACGGTTTTGTGGCGAGTTGGAGATGCGAAAAACCAGCGTCGCTTGATAGCCGTAGTTTCTTGAGAAAGATTCGCCTGCGATTTCACAGACAGATACGCCCCGCACAACGTAGGATTCATAGCGCAGAAGGCCGCCCCCTGCGGGTGTGGTTCTGCGTGAATGGAGTTGCTCATGAAAGCTGCGGTCTGGCATGGCAGGCAGGATGTTCGCGTTGAGGATGTGGCCAATCCACCTCAACCGCCTCCTGGACAGGTTCAGGTTGAGGTCGCGTGGTGCGGCATCTGCGGCACTGATCTTCACGAATATACTGGCGGTCCTGTCTATATCCCCATGGCCGCCCCTCATCCCCTCACCTCGGTACGCGCGCCGGTCCTCATCGGACACGAGATGTCGGGACGGGTGATCGCTGTGGGCGACGGGGTGGAGAACTTTGCTGTGGGCGATCGAGTGGTCGCCTGCCCCATCATCGGTTGTCAACATTGCCGTTGGTGCCGGACCGGCTCGATGGCGCAATGCGATAAGGTTGCGTTTTTGGGATCGAGTTGGTGGGGAGGAGCGCTGTCAGAATGTTTGAACTTGTATGCGTACCAGTGCTATCACTTGCCGGATTCCATCTCTGACGAGGTGGGGGCCCTGGTTGAGCCGTTTTCAGCTACCGTGCGCGCCGTCGCAGCGGGGCACGTTGGACCCGATGACAGTGTCGCGATTGTGGGCGCGGGGCCGATCGGTTTGATGGCGCTGCTGGCCGCGACTCTCAGCGGGGCAAAGCAGGTTGTTGCCGTGGAAGTCGCCCAGCGGCGTAAGGAAACCGCAATGAGGCTGGGAGCAACCGACATCATTGATCCAGCCAGAGAAGATGCGGAAAAACGAGCACTTGAGATCACCGGCGGACAGGGCTTCGATGTGGTGCTTGAATGCGCCGGGCAGCCGATGACTGCGCAACTCGCCGGGAAATTGACCAGGACACGGGGCCGGTTGGTCGTGATGGGAGTGTTTGAAAAACCAGCGCCGCTTGATTTCACCGACCTGGTGTTCCGCGAAAAGACCGTGACTGGAAGCATGAGCGGTTATGGACTCTATGACGAAACGATTCGCCTCATGACCGATCCAAGATTTAAAGGTGAGGAACTGATTACCGCCCGCATTCCCTTGGACGATTTAGTGGGGAAGGGTTATCAAGGATTACTGTACGAGAAGGAAACGAACGTAAAGACGCTGGTATCGCCGCACTAAGGTTCAAGGAACACTCTAACGCCCGCCATGCCGTGCTTGGGCGGATCAGGCGTAGCCCGGCATGGTTGCATGTGCAATCATGAAGATCAGGTCGTTGGGCGACCCTTCGATGCGCAACCGCATGGTCAATCTTTGGACGTTCGGCGGTCTCTCGCTGCCCGACCTGCTTCGTCGCACAGCTCGCGAATCCTGGCAGGATGAGGTTTTTGGTCAGGGTGGTCGAATGGCTTTCTATCACTTCCTGGCAATCTTTCCATCTCTCCTCCTTTTTTTCCTCGTCAGTGCGCGGGTTCCTCATCTTGGCGATCACATGAGGAATGCGCTCCAGGAAATGTCCAGTCAAGTGCTGCCCGATCAGGTCTCGCAACTCTTACAGAAAGTCATGGATGAGGTCAACCAGCGAGCTCCGTTGGGCGTGCAACTTATTTCCGTTTGTGCCGGGGCTTTATGGGCTGCTTTTAACGGTACCTGGGCAATGATCTATGGGCTCAATAAGGCCTATGAAGTGGAAGAGAATCGCTCGTGGTTGGAACTGACGATCACTATTGTTGGCTTGACGCTGTCACTGGCCGTCACCGGTTCCATCGCGGTAGCGCTGATTTTCTGCAGTGCGTACCTTCAGGCGCAGTTTCATGGCGGCGCCATCGCCTTACGGTGCCTGGAATGGTTGGTGCTGGCTACGACGCTTTCCTTCTCGTTCGCGGTCCTCTATCGCTTCGGTCCCAATCTTCGCGATTGTGCATGGCGGTGGAGCACGCCGGGCGCATTCTGTGCGCTCCTCCTCTGGATTGCATCTACCTTCGCCGCCCGGGTCTATTTCGAACACGTGAACTACGCTCGTAGTTATGGTCACCTGAGCGGCGTGGTCATGCTCCTGCTGTGGCTTTATGTCAGCAATGGAGCGATCTTGATCGGCGGCGAAATGAACTCTGAGATCGAAAAAACGGTGACGGGGCGGAGTGATACACCCGTGGAGAATCGTCATCGGCAGGAACTTTCCGATCCCACGAAGAGCGCCTTCTCCGCGGTTAAGCGGTGACATCATCGCTTGCGGGCAGGAGCCGGCTTAACAAAAACTGACAGGAAGGGCCCGGCTGTAGCCGAGCCCTCCGTGGTGGTAATTTTTCATGCAGCCGTGCCAGGCTACATCAATTCTTCGATAAACGCTCGCGCCACATCGGGAGGAATGCGGGAACTCTGCTTGACCAGCGGTTCCTTGGCCAATACAGGTTCCGACTCATTCAGGGTCGGCACGTCCGTACGCTCGAAGAATTTGCCGATGGGAATTTCATCGCCCCAAAGCAGCGACTTCTCCATCGCGGCCATCCAGTTGGTCGAGTCGTACTCGGGATTATCCTCGAGCTTCTTCACCCGCGGCCGGAACCACTGGAAAGTGTTGTCGTGGTTATAGGTCACACAGGGGCTGAAGACATCGATGAAAGAGAAGCCCTTGTGCTGAATTCCCTGTTTGATCAGCTCGGTAAGGTGCTTCTGCTCCGCACTGAAACCACGGGCGATGAAGGTGGCTCCCGCAGACAGCGCCAGGGAGATGGGATTGATCGGCCCTTCCACGTTGCCAAATGGCATGCTCTTAGTCTTCATGCCTTTGCGGCTGGTGGGTGAGGTTTGCCCGGTGGTAAGGCCGTAGATCTGATTGTCCATGACGATGTAGAGCAGATCGACATTACGGCGCATGGTGTGCATGAAATGGTTGCCGCCGATGCCAAAGCCGTCTCCATCGCCGCCGGTGACCAGCACGGTCATGCCATGGTTCGCCATCTTGAAGCCGGTGGCCACGGCCAGGGAGCGCCCATGAAGGGTATGCATTCCATAGGTGTTGATGAACCCGGGAAAGTTGGAGGAGCAGCCAATACCGCTGATGGTGGCAACCTCGTGATTCGGGATCTGCAGCTCAACCAACGCCTTCTGCACGGCGGCGAGCACGCCAAAATCACCGCACCCGGGGCACCAGTCTGGATCGACCTTGCCCTTCAGGTCTGCCATGGTGGTCAGTTTTGGAGCTACTGTATCTGTTGCCATCGTTGAGTTCTCCTTACCGGTTTCACAATTGGTGTAGATGGAAGCCAATGAACTTTACGTGGTTTTTTCCCAAGAAAAACCACACCTCGCGATACTCGATGAGCCCATAGTCATTGTGAAACCGGTTTAGACCATGATCTCGTGAGTTGGGACGGAAAGGGTGGTGCTTCCGTTCAGCTGTTCTTTGACTGCTTCCACAATGTGGTGCGGCATAAAGGGTTCGCCATCGTATTTGCGGATGTGGCCATTGGCTACAAAGCTTGTTTCGCTGCGCAGGTAGCGGGCGAACTGGCCGCTGAAATTGTTTTCGATGATGATGGTGTGGGTTGAGTGCTTCAGCAGGTCGACTATGGCGTCGCCGTGCAGCGGCACCAACCAGCGGATCTGCAGTTGATTGGCAATAATCCCCTGCTCGGCAAGCAGTTCGCGCGCTTCCTCGATCACGCCCTGGGTCGATCCCCAGCCGATCAGGGTTACGTCGGCATCCGCCGGCCCCTGCATGGCGGGCGGCGGAACGGAGGCTTCAATCCCCGCGACCTTGCGCATGCGCTTTTCCATCATGGCGCGCCGCTTCACCGTGTTGGTGTATTCGTCGCTGATGAGGACGCCGTCTTCATCGTGCTCGTCGCTCGAGACCACGTGGGTGTGGCCGGGAATTCCGGGAATCGCGCGGGGGGAAACTCCGCTCTCGGTAATCAGGTAGCGCTTGTAAGACCCGTGGCCGTTGCCGTTGGCGGAGGTAATCATCTCGCCGCGATCGACCTTGGGGTTGAAGTCCAGAATCGCGGGGTCGACGCTGAGCCGGCCCTCGGCCAGTAGCAGATCGCAAAGCACGATGCCGGGACATTGGAAGCGTTCCGCGATGTTGAAGATTTCGGGGATGAGAGTGAAGCAGTCGCCAATATCCAGTGGAGCGGCGATTACCCGGGGATAATCCCCAAAGGCCGCGCCCAGCATCTGCCAAAGATCGCCCTGCTCAGTCTTGGTGGGAACCCCGGTGGACGGACCCGCGCGCTGACAGTCAATCACGACAACCGGAATCTCGGCCTGGGCAGACAGCCCCAGCGCTTCGCTCATCAGAGCAAAGCCGCCTCCGGAGGTGGCGCACATGGCGCGAACGCCGGCATGCGCAGCGCCGATCGCCATATTGATGACGCCGATCTCGTCTTCCACCTGGCGGACCATGATGTTGGCTTTGCGGGCGTGGTCGGCCATCCAGTGCAACACCCCGGTCGATGGGCTCATGGGATAGGCGCAGTAGAACTTGACGCCGGCCGCCGCTCCGCCCATGGCCATTGCGGCATTGCCGCCCAGTACGGCATAGCGGGTGTCTGTCATCGGCAGCGGGTTGGCGAAGGCTTTGAAGTTTTGCGTAGCGTAGTCGTAACCCGTGCGTGCCAGGCTCACATTCTCGTCAATGACGGCCTGTTCCTTCTTACGGAATTGCTCGGCGAGCACACTCTCCAGGGCTTGAAAGCCGACGCCGGTCATGCTGAGTGCGGCGCCGATCGCCAGGGTATTCTGTGCGATCTTGTTGCGGCTGATATCAGCCAGCTTGGAGACCGGCAGGGGGCACAACTGCACTCCATCGGCTGGCTGGCCCGGCTTAATAGTGTCGGAGTTGTAAATACAGGCGCCTCCGCTGGTCAGTAAGCTGAGGTGCCGATTCATCGTGTCCTGGTTGAGGGGGATCAGCAGATCCATGCGATCGCCCATGTTGGTGATCTTGTCCGGACCGGTGCGGATAGTAAGGAAAGTATGGCCGCCACGAATGATGGATTGGTAGGCGTTGTAGACGTTCAGGTGCAGCCCACGCCGACTGAAGATTTTCGCGAAAATGTCACCGGGGGTAGCAACACCCTGACCGGCGGCGCCACCAATACCGATAGCGAAGGACTGCCTCATAGATTCATCTCCAGGCTACGGGAGGCGCCCGCCATGAAACTTTGTGCGCTTCCGTCTGCGCTGGACATGCTTCGGCGGGCCTCCGGATCTCATTGCATCGAACAAAATCAGGACGCTTTTGATGGCGCCATCTTTCGAATGCGGATAAGAATACACCTAGCCCCTGTGGTCTGGCATCTGCCTTGTTTTTACTCCACGCAACCTGCTCCGGAAGTCATCACCCAAAAGCGGTAGGTCGCCCCAATCTTTTGATTCCATGCGGGATGTGGCCTCGTCGTGGTTGAGAAGATGGTTCGTCCGCCGGCTCGACGCTGGGATAGGATCATGCATCCGAGCTAAGAAGGCGTAGTCTGGAATATCTAGTAAACATCGCCATGTAAGGCGATGTCGCTCAAACACTCCGGCGCCAGACCGGGGAAAATTTGCGAGAATAAATCTTCCTGGGAAACGTCGAAATGTTAGCGGTAAAGCACGGAGGGGATTTGGCTTACTGCGGATTTCAACCAATAACCACGGTGAGGAATGGGTAAGAGTCTTCCGATAGCTCCGGTCGAGCACCCCTGGGCCACTATCGTCGTGCTGCTGGCCGCGGCGATTGTTTTTGGAGCAATCCCGCTGTCGCTGGCCTGGTTGTGGGCGAAGTTTGTATCCCCGGCCAAGCCCGGTCTACAGAAAAATGCCACCTATGAATGCGGACTTGAAGCCAAGGGCGATGCGTGGATGCAGTTGGACGTCTCCTATTATCTGTACGCCATTGTTTTCTTGATCTTCGATGTGGAAGCCGTCTTTCTGCTGCCGTTCGCCGCGGCCTTTTCGGGACTTTCGCTGACGGCTTGCCTGGCTATGCTGGTTTTCCTGCTCTTGCTGGTGGAGGGTCTGGTCTGGGCCTGCCAAAAAGGGGTGTTGACGTGGAGCTGATGAGGTTTCTATGGACCAGGATCTAAAGACCGAGTTAAGCAAGCACGGGATCTTCGCCACCTCTTTCGAAGAGCTCTATAACTGGGGCCGCAAGAATTCTGTTTGGCCGCTCACCTTCGGCCTGGCCTGCTGCGCCATCGAGATGATCGCGACCACCATGGCACGCTACGATCTGGCTCGCTTTGGCGCCGAGGTCTTTCGGCCGTCGCCCCGCCAGGCGGACCTGATGATCGTGTCGGGAACGGTGACCAAGAAAATGGCTCCCCAGGTAGTTCGTCTCTACAACCAGATGCCGGAACCGAAATACGTGATCGCAATGGGGGCATGCGCCATTTCCGGCGGACCTTTTCGCGATGGCTACAACGTGCTCAAGGGGATCGACCGTTTCATCCCGGTCGATGTGCACATTCCCGGTTGTCCGCCGCGGCCCGAGGCCCTGATTCACGCCTTCATGACCTTGCAAGAGAAGATCAGCGGCCAACACCTTACGGGAGAGTCGAGACCAAGGCATCTGCAGCAAGACCTGCCCAGCGAGTTTCCGGTGCCGGAGTTTGGCGAGCATGGACTCGAGCCGGCGCAGAACGACGAGGTATTTCGTAATCCATTCAAGGTGCTGCAGGGATGACATTGGAAGCAATTAGCAGCCAGTTACAAGCGGCCGTTCCGGGTTGCCAGGCGGAGATCGTGATCAATGGCAGCCCCTCCGCCCAGAACTCGCTGCTCATCGATCGCCAGCACGGTCTGGAAGCTGCGATGCTGCTACGCGACGAGCTTCAACTCGATTTTTGCTCCAACGTCACTGCGGTGGATTGGCCGGATCGCGATAAGACGGAAAAGATCAAGACTAAGCAAGTGGTCGACGGCGTCGAAAAGGAGATAGAGGAGACAAGAAAGACCACCATTCCGGGCTACCTGGAAGTGGTCTACCACCTCTTTTCCATGGCCAGGAAGGAAGGGCCTGTGGTGATGCGGATGCGCACGGCCAACCGGACGGACGACGTAAGACTACCGTCGCTAACACCGGTTTGGAGGAGCGCCGAATTCCAGGAGCGAGAGGCTTTCGACCTGTACGGCGTGGTCTTCGATGGGCATCCGGATCTGCGCCGCATCCTCATGTGGGAGGGCTTTACGGACCACCCCATGCGTAAGGACTATGTTCCTCCGCCCGATGACGATGATTTGGAAATACTGAGGGAGCGATGACCCAGGCAGTGTCCTCCGAGGCCGAGCAGAGCGAGCTAATGGAGATATCGATGGGGCCGCAGCACCCATCGACCCACGGCGTCTTCCGTATGGATGTTCGCCTGGATGGCGAGCGCGTCGTGCGCTTGAAGCCGGTCTTCGGCTACCTGCACCGGAACCACGAAAAGATCGCCGAGGCAGCCAGCTACCTGGCCGCTATTCCTTACACTGATCGGCTGGACTATCTCTGCTCCATGACCAACAACTGGGGATATGCCCTGGCGGTGGAGCAGCTGGCGGGGATCACGGTGCCGGAACGCGCCGAGTATATCCGGGTGATCGTCGCCGAGCTGACCCGGCTACAGAATCACGCCGGCATGGCGGGTTTTCTGTTGCAGGATATGGGAGCCAGCGGCACGCCGCTAATGTATGCCTTCCGCGAGCGCGAAAAGGTGTTGGACCTGTTCGAAGCCTTAAGCGGCGCGCGCATGATGTGCAACTACATGCGCTTTGGTGGAGTGCGCGTGGATTGTTCCGCCGAGTGGCTTAACCAGGCGGCGAAGTTGGTGGCCGGGTTTAACGGCTTTCTGGATGAGTTCGAAGCGCTGCTGACGGGAAATGAAATCCTCATGGCGCGCACCCAGGGAGTGGGGGTGCTGCCCCGCGAGTTGGCAATCAATGCGGGCGTTACCGGCCCGGGACTACGCGCCAGCGGAGTGAATTATGACATTCGCAAAGTGGACCGCTACGGTATTTACGACCGCTTCGCATTTCGCGTGCCGCTGGGAGAGCATGGAGACGTCTTCGACCGCTACATGATGCGGGTGCTGGAAATTCGCGAGTCGCTCAAGATTCTGGAGCAGGCTCTACGCGACATCCCGGCAGGGCCAATTATGGATCCTAAGAGCAAGGTGCGCGGCCTAAGACCCAAGGTGGGTGAAGCCTATGCGCGGATTGAATCGCCCAAGGGAGAGCTCGGTTTTTATTTAATCAGCGACGGCACGCCCAATCCCTATCGTTACCGGGTGCGGCCGCCGAGTTTGATCAACCTCACGGTGCTCGAGGATATGTGCCTGGGTCACAACATCGCGGATGTGGTGGTGATTCTGGGGAGCATTGACATCGTTATGGGAGAAGTCGACCGTTGAGCATGCCTTCACTATGCAGAGCGAGGGGCACAAGAATATGTTGGGCGTAGGGATTGTTAAAGGGTTAGCGGAAACCGCGCGGAACTTTCTCGGCAGCTTTGTCGATAAAGAGCGGCTGGTAACGGTGCAGTTTCCTGAAGAGCGGCTGCCGGTAGCAGAGGCGGCACGCAACTTCCCTTTTCTCATTTACGATGGCACGGACGCGGAAGAGGGGCTGCGCTGCGTGGCCTGCCAGATTTGCGAGAAAGAGTGCCCGCCAAGATGCATCACCATAGAAAAGAGCAAAGACAAAAAGCCTGACTTTATCGGCAAGCAACAGTTCTATCCCGCGGTCTTCGATATCGACGTATCGGTTTGCATGAGCTGCCAGATCTGCGTAGAGGTATGCCCCTTCGACGCCATCCGCATGGACAACGAATTCGAGCTAAGCACAGCCGATCGCTTTGGCGGGCTGTTGTGGACCAAGGAAAAACTGGCGCGGCCCAATGAGCACTACCTGGCTATCCACCCGACCGAAGCGGCTGAGGTCGAGGCCAGGAGGGCGGAAGAGAAAGCGCTGGCCGAGGCCAAGAAGCAGCAAACCGCGGTGACCAAATAATGCTGGACCAGGTCTTTGTCCTGCTCAAGCAATGGCTCCTGGGCTACTCACCGGCAGTGATTCGGCCGGGGGTATCGATTCTGCTTACCATCATCCCCATCCTGCTCGTCTTTCCCGTCCTGTTTGCCTTGACCACGGTTCTGGAACGAAAAGGCCTGGGCAGAATTCAGAACCGTTACGGCCCCAACCGGGTGGGATTTTTCGGCATTATGCAGCCTATGGCCGATGCCCTGAAGTCGCTGACCAAGGAAGACATTGTTCCCGCTTCGGCGGACCATACGGTTCATTTTCTAGCTCCCCTCGTCTTGCTAGCGGTTGCCTTTCTGCCCTATGCGGTTCTGCCCATCGGCCGGAATATGATCGCCGCCAACCTGGATTCAGGGGTCTTGTTCTTCTTCGCCATTGGAGCGATTTCCGAGCTGTCGGTTTTTATGGCGGGTTGGTCGAGCCGCAACAAGTATTCCCTGCTTGGCGCCATGCGGGCAGTGGCCCAGATGATCAGCTACGAGGTGCCGCTGCTGCTTTCCTCTATTGCCGTCATTATGGCGGCGGGGTCTCTGTCGACGGTGGAGATTGTGGAGAAGCAAGCGGGCTTTTCAGGAATTTTTCCCCACTGGTATGTGCTTACGCCGTGGGGCTTCGCCGGATTCATCCTCTTTATGATCGCGGCTACCGCTGAGACCAATCGGTCTCCCTTCGACCTGCCGGAGGGAGAGTCCGAAATCATTGCCGGATATTACCTTGAGTACTCCGGTTTCAAATTCGCGCTCTTCTTTCTGGGGGAATACCTGGGCATGTTTGCCATCAGCGGTCTGGGCATCACCCTGTTTCTGGGTGGATGGTCGGCCCCCCTGCCTTTTCTGACCTGGGTGCCTTCCTGGATATGGTTCTTCGCCAAGCTGCTGGGCCTCATCATCGGGTTCATCTGGGTGCGCGGCACTCTGCCGCGCTTGCGCATGGACCAGTTGATGAACTTTGCCTGGAAGTTTATGTTGCCCATGGCGCTGGTGGTCGTGGTTTCGGCCGGGGCGTGGCGTTTTCTTCCCCAGGGCGTGATCCGTTGGTTGGTGAGCGTGGTGTTTATTGCAGTTGCTTATATATTGTTGGCCCGTGGCGTGGAGACCAGAAACAAGATCGCGAAACGGACCTATCGTTTTGCCGAATGAGGGAAATGAACGTACCGTTCCTTATTCTTGCCGCAGTGACCTTGGTGGGGGCATCCGCCGCAATGCTATTCCGCGGCCTGGTGCATTGCGCACTGGCGCTGGCGGTGGCGTTCGCCGGCATCGGCGCACTGTACCTAAGCCTTGGAGCCCAATTCCTGGGTCTCGCCCAGTTGCTGGTCTATGTAGGGGCGATTGCCGTGCTGATCGTCTTTGTCATCTTGCTCACCCGCGGCGGTGATAGCGACTCGCCGCCATTGTCCGCAGCCCGGTGGCCGATCACCGGCGTGATGGTAGCTATAGCCGTGTTTGCCATTCTTGCCTGGGCAGTCTTGCATAGCGCTGCAATCCAGTGGAGCGGGGCGCCCGCACCCCAAGCCACCATTCGGCAGTTGGGAACGGATCTTATGGAAAGCTATGTGCTGCCGCTGGAAATCATAGGCCTGATGCTTACGGCCGCTCTTATAGGAGCAGTGATTGTTGCTATGAAGGAGAATCAGCGATGACGGGCTTGGCTGCGTGTTTGCTGGTTTCCTCCATGTTGTTCGCGGTGGGTCTTGCTGGAGCATTAACGCGGAGGAACACCATTCTGGTGCTGGTTGGCATTGAGCTGATGCTGAACGCGGCCAACATCAACTTCGTTGCCTTCTGGCGCTTCGGCCCTCACGCTGGAGCGATGACGGGCATGATTTTCGTGCTCTTCTCGATCGGCGTTGCGGCAGCGGAAGCGGCGGTTGGCCTCGCACTTATTCTTGCTGTTTACCGGCACGCGAAAACTACGGATCTAAGTCAGCTTACCGGGAGCGGCCGGTGACGATTTCCCCACCGCAGACCCTGGGTGCCCCATATCTCGCTCGTTTTTCGCGAGACGCCCGGATTTGCTGTAAGCGGCACCGAGCAACGGCCACGTGTGCGACTTTCATCGAGGAAAGCCGCATGAAGTTCATCAACACGGACAAACTTTACAGGAAATCCGGGGGTGTGGAATGCCACTGCTCTCAACCTTCAGCTCTTCCCCTCAATCAGCAACGTACGTTTAGGTTCGTGGTATCCCACATCTCGCGAAAAACGAGCGAGATATGGGGCACCCAGGGTCTGCGGTGGGGAGAGAATCCAGAGTGGAGGGAGCGGTAAGTCTGCCTATGGACTCCTCCGTCTGGATCCTTCGCTATCTTTGGTTGATTCCCGTGCTACCCCTGCTGGCCGCGGGGGTCGGCGCGTTGCTGAAACAGCAACAGCGCAGATTCGCTGCCGGCATCGCGATCACCTCCATGAGTTTTTCGTTTGTGCTTGCCATGGTTGCCTTTGTTCATCTGCTGGGGCAGCCGGAGCGGCTATTCTTCAACTTTCCCTGGATGCAATTCGGGTCGGAATGGGTGAAGTTGGGATGGATGTTGGACCCGCTGGCAGCGGTCATGCTGGTGATGGTGACCTTCGTCGGCCTGCTGATCTTCATTTACAGCGTGGCGTATATGCACCACGACGAAAACTTCACCCGGTTCTTCTGCTTCCTTTCCCTCTTTGCCGGGGCCATGCTGGGCCTGCTAATCGCCAACAGCCTGCTGCTGTTGTTTATGTGCTGGGAGGTAGTGGGGCTCACATCGTACTTGCTGATCGGTTTCTGGTACGAGAGACCCGCAGCCGCTGCAGCAGCCAAGAAGGCTTTCATCACCACCCGGATCGGTGACCTGGGTCTATTGCTCGGCATGGTGTGGCTCTACGGGCAAACGGGCACGCTGCTTTTTTACGATCACGGCGCAGGATGCATGGAGCACCCCGCGCTGTCGTTGCTGGCAATGCATGCAACCGGCATTGCGCTCCTGATCTTCTGCGGAGCGGTAGGCAAATCGGGCCAGTTGCCGCTGCATGTCTGGCTACCGGACGCGATGGAGGGCCCGACTCCGGTGAGCGCCCTGATTCACGCTGCCACCATGGTCGCGGCGGGCGTCTATTTGGTGGCGCGGGTGTATCCGCTGATGAGCGCGCCAGGAAGCACGGCGTTGCAGGTGGTCGCCTGGGTGGGCGCCCTGACCGCCATCTTTGCCGCTGTAGTCGCCGTGGCTCAGGACGATATTAAACGCATTCTGGCATACTCCACCGTCTCGCAGCTTGGCTACATGATGATCGGGCTTGGCGTCGGTGGGGTCGCGGTCGGTGTCTTCCACCTGATTGCCCATGCGTTCTTCAAAGCGCTCCTCTTTCTTGGCGCCGGGTCGGTGATCCACGGTTGCATGGGAGAGCAGGACATTCGCGAAATGGGCGGCCTGCGGAAGTGGATGCCGGTGACCTTTGCCACTTACGCGGTGGGCACTTTGGCACTGTGCGGATTTCCATTATTCTTCTCCGGGTTTTGGAGCAAAGACGCGATTCTGCACGCCGCTTATGAGTGGAACGGCTCACGCGTGCCCTTTTATCTTGGCTCGATCGGTGCATTGCTCACCGCGTTCTATATGACCCGCCAGGTCTGCTATGTCTTTTTCGGCAAGCGGCGCAAGGATCCAACGCCCGATCACATTCCCCCATCCGAGGCTGCGGTGTCGGATCCTCATGATGCCGCTCACGAAAGCCCGGCGGCCATGACGATACCGCTGGCGCTGCTGGCGCTCTTCGCGGTTCTGCTGGGCTTCATCGGAACACCGGCTTGGCCGTGGTTACAAGCCTTTCTGGAGCTTAGATCTGCTGGCCTGGACTTCCGACAGCTGACGGAGAACGGATTGCCGCAGCTGATGCTGGTGTCGTCCTTGCTGGTCTTCTCGGGCTTAGGGCTGGGTTGGTGGATGTACGGGCGCAGGCCGATCAAGCGAGCTGCCGATGCGGATGCTTTGGAGCGGCTGCAACCGGCGGTCTTTCATGCGTTGCGCCAAGCTCTGTACATCGACCAGCTGTACGCGTTGACGATTCAACGGCTGGCCTGGTGGATCGCAAAGGTCGCGGATTGGCTCGATCGATGGGTTTGGAGCGGCATCCCGATCGCTGTTGCAGGCTTGACCAAGGGGCTCGGATGGATCGATTTCTCCCTTGACCGCTGGGTAGTGAACAAGGGATTTGATGAGGGATGCAACGGCGTGGCCGATGGCGGCCGGCTGCTGGCTCGATTGCAGGATGGACGCGTTCAGAATTATCTGCGGCTCTTAGGGGCCGCTGTGGCTGCACTGGCCCTCTTTCTACTGCTGGGACACAGGGGATGAACAGCTTCCACCCCACTCACTTCCCTTTCATCAGCCTACTGACCCTGCTTCCCTTGGCAGGAGCGCTCGCCGTGCTCCTGCTGGGACGAGCGAGCCGTTCTGCAGCGCGGCTGGTAGCAGCGACCTTCGCCACCGCAGCGGTTGCATATACCTGTGTGCTGTGGCGACTCTTCCGGCCTGCAGTGCAAGGGATGCAGCTTCAGGAATGGCATGGGTGGGAACCCTCAATTGGGCTTCAGTACCACGTCGGCCTCGACGGTCTTAGCCTGGTGATGCTGGCTGTCTCCTCGATTGTCGTGCTCATGTCGATCGCGGCTTCGTGGACGAATCCTAAACAAGGGCCCCTCTACTTTTCTCTGCTGCTCTTCCTGGAGACGGGTCTATTCGGCACTTATACTGCGCTTAATTTTCTTCACTGGTTCCTGTACTGGGAGCTGAGCCTGATTCCGGCGTTCTTCCTGATTCGTCTATGGGGCGGCTCAGGACGCGCGCGCGCAGCGACCCAGTTCTTTGTGTACACCATGGTAGGCAGCATCACTTTGCTGCTGGCGTTCCTGGCCATATTTCTGGCGAGTGGCAGCTTCGACTTTATCGAGCTGACCCAGATGGCGCAGACCGGCCAGCTCGCGGCCGACATAGCGCAAAACCTGCACTGGTATCAATGGGACAGCGGCCATATCACCATGTTCCTGTTTTGCGGAGCCTTCCTGGGCTTCGCGGTCAAGACACCGATCGTTCCCTTTCACGGTTGGCTGCCTTCGGCCTATGCGGAAGCGCCGCCAGAAACGACCATGGTGCTGACCGGCGCGCTGTCGAAGATGGGCGTATACGGCTTCCTCCGGATCCTGCTCCCCATCTTCCCCGAGCAGATGTGGCGCGCGCGCACGATTCTTCTATGGCTGGCGATCGCCACCGTCGTATTGCCCGCGTTTACCGCATGGGTGCAAACGGACTTGCGGAGGATGTTTGCCTACTCCTCGATCAACCACCTGGGATACTGCATCCTTGGCATCGTGGCCGCAGCCGGCTCCACCGGCGCGGAGCCGGGCCTGGTGAGCGCGAAGGCTGCTGCGCTCACCGGGGTGATGCTGCAGCTATTCAGCCACGGCCTCACGGCAGCGGCTCTCTTCTGGTTCCTGGCGCTACTCGAAAGGCGCAGCGGCGGCCTGCTCGGACTGAACGATTTCGGTGGGCTGCGCCGCGCCATGCCGGTATTCAGCGGACTGATGGGCATCGCTCTCTTCGCGTCCTTGGGCTTACCCGGTCTGATCGGCTTCCCGGGAGAATTCCTCATCTTTAAAGGAGTGTTCCCGTTGACCTGGTGGGCGGCAGCACTGGCGTTGCTTGGCCTGTTGATGACGGCCGTTTTCCTGCTCACCCTTCTGCAGCGTGTGTTCTCAGGTCCGCTGGGTGAGCGTTGGGCGGCGATGCCGGACCTTACGCTGGGCGAACGGTGCATGCTCGCTCCCGCCATTGTGCTGATGTTCGTGGTCGGGCTGTACCCGCAATTGATCAGCGGCATGCTGCAAGGCACGGTGATGCAGTTTGTCGCGCAGGTGAGGTATTGACCATGCTCGCCTGGACGATCTACCTCTCTTTTCTTGGCGCAGTTGCGGTTACACTCACGCCGGCGAAACGCCCGGTCGTTACCCGCTGCACCGCCCTGCTCACGGGGCTGGCAGGGCTGGGGATTGGGATCATGGCTGTACAGCAGGATCGATCGGGCCAACTGATCACGATTGTGAAAAGGCCGTGGATCCCGCAACTGGGCATTGAATATCACCTGGCCGCCGATGGCATCAGCCTGACACTGGTTTTGCTGACCGGGATTGCAGCGGTCGCAGGCATACTTTTTTCATGGAATATCGAGCGCCGCGTGAAGGATTTCTTCGCGCTCTACCTGGTGTTGATTGGCGCTGTGTATGGAGTCTTTCTCAGCTTCGATCTCTTTCAGCTATTTGTCTTTTACGAGATCGCGATTATTCCCAAGTATTTTTTGATCGCCATCTGGGGATCGACGCGCCGGGAATATGCCGCCATGAAGCTGGTGCTCTACTCCTTCGCCGGCAGCGCCCTGGTGCTGGGCGGAATGGCTGCTGCCTACGTGGTCGCCGGCCAGCGCACCCTGAACCTTGAGGCGCTGGCGCACACCGCATTCCCGGTACATTTTCAGATGTGGGCCTTCCCACTGGTCTTTGTGGGCTTCGCTGTGCTCGCGGGTATGTGGCCCTTCCATACCTGGGCGCCCACCGGTCACGCAGCCGCCCCAACCGCCGCTTCGATGTTGCTGGCCGGCGTGGTGATGAAGCTCGGCGCCTACGGATGCCTGCGGGTCGCGATGATGCTGTTCCCGCGCGGCCTTGATCCGTGGGGTTTTCATGTGCTCGGCTTTGGGTCTTGGCAGCAGGTCTTCGCGGTGCTCGCGCTGATCGGCATCGTCTACGGCGCTACTATTGCCCTGGTACAAAAGGACCTCAAGTTTGTTGTGGGCTACTCCAGTGTCAGCCACATGGGTTTTGTCTTGCTGGGCCTAATGACGCTGAACCAGATTGGCCTCTCGGGCGCCGTTTACCAGATGTTCTCCCACGGCATCATCGCCGGCCTGCTGTTTGCGGTGGTGGGTCGCATGGTCTATGACCGCACGCACACGCGTGACCTGGCGGAGCTGTCGCGTATCCTGCTCGCTCGCCTGATTCCCTTTGCGGCAGTGACGTTCGTTCTTGCCTTCATGGCCTCCGTCGGCCTCCCTGGTTTCAGCGGCTTTATTGCTGAGCTGCAAGTGCTGATCGGGAGCTGGCGTGCATTTCCGTGGATGTGCTGCGTCGCAGGGTTGGGCATCCTGATCGGCATCGCCTTTTCATGGCGTGCGCTGCAGGCTACTTTCTTTGGCGGCAGCGAGGAAACTAAGGAGCAAGCGCTGCCTCCGATCACTATGCCCGAACGGCTGGGAGCATGCCTGCTGCTAGCCAGCACGATTGTGCTTGGTCTCTATCCCAGACTGCTGATGGACCTGATTGTGCCCAGCCTCAATGGGCCGTTGTTCGAGCAGCTTCGCCAGGGTGCATGGAGATGACAGAACTTCTGCGCTTGACGGCGCCTGAGATCGTGGTTGCTCTGGCGGGGCTCCTGGTCCTGATTCTGGATCTCGGCTTCCTGCGCCGGGCCGCGCTGGCGATCCGCTTCCGTTTCGCGGCTGTCTCTTCCGGCATCGGATGCGCGATCGCACTGGGGGTGGTCGTGAAATTCCCGGCACAGGGCAGCTTGCCGGCGGGAATGCTGGTGGTCAATCCTTTGACGCAGCTGGTCCAGATAGCCCTCCTCGTACTGGCAATTCTTGTTCTTCTCCTGGTCGCCTCTGCGCGCTTCACCACCCACGTGGGCGAGTATTGTGCGCTGATCTTGTTTGCCACCACCGCGATGATGTTGTTGGTCAGCACGCAGAACCTATTGGTGATCTTCATCAGCATTGAGTTCCTGAGTCTTTCGCTTTACATCCTCACCGCGTTTGATAAGGAGAGCCAGCCATCCGCGGAGGCTGGGCTCAAGTACTTTCTTTTTGGCGGCATGTCGGCTGGGATCCTGCTCTTCGGCTTCAGCCTGCTCTACGGCCTCTCTGGCTCGCTCACACTGCAGGGCGTCGCTGCGGCAGTCAACGCTGCGCCGGGAGATCCGCTGTTGACGATTGGCATCGTCATGGTTGTGGCGGGACTGGGCTTCAAGATTGCCGCCGCCCCCTTCCACATGTGGGCTCCAGAGGTCTACCAGGGAGCGCCTACAGAGAGCGCCGCGCTGGTCGCATCGAGTTCAAAGGTTGCCAGTTTCCTGGCCTTGTTTGTGTTCTTCCATCTGGGACTCATGGGAGCGGCGGGTAGTGCGGCCTGGCGAGATTACAGCGCGGGATGGGCGCCCGTGATCGCGATTATCGCCGCGGCATCGATGCTCTGGGGCAACCTGGCGGCCATTGCCCAAACCAGTGTCAGGCGGCTGCTGGCTTATTCCGCGATCGGACATGCGGGATACATGTTGATCGCGCTGGTGGCACACAGCCGGCAAAGTCTGGTGGCGATGGTGTATTACGTCATCACGTACGCCTTGGCGACCGTGGGTGCGTTTGGCGTGCTCGCTGCGTTGGAGGGTGAGAAGGTGGACACCATCGCGGACTTCGCCGGCCTGGGTAAGCGTGCTCCAGACGTGGCGTTTTGCCTGCTGATCTTCCTGCTCTCTTTGGCAGGCATTCCTCCGCTGGCGGGTTTCTTTGGCAAGTTCTATGTCTTTATCTCGGCTCTGGACATAGCGGATCACTTTGCTTTGTTGTGGCTGGTGCTGTTGGCGCTGGCTATGAGCGTGGTTTCGTTTTACTACTATCTTAGGATTCTCAAACAGGCCTACGTCATCGAACCGATGGCGGGAGCGGAAGTCATCCGCGTGCCGGCAACCGCTCGGATCGCTTTGTGGGTGACGGCCGCGCTGGTGGTGGTCCTGGGCTGTTTGCCGGACTTGCTGATGAACCGGATTGCTGCCGCGCTCCCCTCTGCGTTCCATTGAGACGCCCGACGTGCTTACAATTGTGCTAACATCCGTATCGAGGAACAAATGCCGACACCGAGGAAGAAGAAGCCGGCCCTCGCCAGCCAACCTGCCGGAACGGAATATCGAGGGAAACAAACCAAGACGGGAAATTCATCCGGATTTCGTTTCGAAGGTGCTCTGTTCAAGAGTCATCCGGAGTTCAATGGCGAAGTGAGGGCTCACGTCATTGCTCCAGGACGGATGTTGGTTTTGGCAGAGACTGAGGGACAAGAAACAACGGATCCGGTGATGACGTCGTTTCTCGCGTTTCTCGCTCAAGACATCGCGCGCACTCCTCAGGACATCCGGCCGCTGGATACGAAGCTAGCCAAACGCGCGGACAAATTGACCAAAGGGATTTCTGGGTCGCCCGACGAAGATCTTGGCGATGGAGTGTCCTTGTAGATGGTCGTAAATGGCTGGAGGCTGTATGTCCACCCGCTGTTCGAGCAGCAGTTCCGGCAACTCGTGGAACAGGTGGAAGCTCTCGCCGCAAAGGATCCCGCGGCCTATAGGGAACTACCCGCCGCGAAGCTGTTGGCCACAATTAATCGGCTGATCCGTGAGACGATTCCAAGAAATCCCGGTGCAGCTGAGTTTCGTCAGGGAAATACCCTTGGCTCGGACAACCGGCACTGGTTCCGGGCAAAGTTCCACGAGCGGTACAGGCTCTTTTATCGCTTCTCGAGTAAGGAGAAGGTCATCATTTACGCGTGGGTGAATGATGAACGCACTTTGCGTAAGTCCGGTTCAAAGACTGACCCCTATCGCGTTTTTCGCGCCATGCTGGAGGCGGGTGACCCTCCAAGCACGATGCAGCAGTTGCTTGTGCGTGCCAGGGAAATGAAAGACCGATAAGGACTCCCGCGCATGAAGCGTGCCAATGAACAAGCCGAAGCTTACCTGGCGCGAGGTTTCCGCAACGTGGACGCCGCCGCCGTAAGCAAGATGGCACGCTGCCTGGCGTACATGGATGGGCTACCCGAATTTCAGCAATACAAGACCACCATCCTGGAGATGATGAACCCCCAGTGCGGCTCCCTCGTCGCCGATCTTGGTTGCGGACTGGGCTTTGATGTCCGGCGTCTGTCTAAGCTGGTGGGACCGGAGGGGCGGGCCATCGGCGTAGATGCGAGCCTGACGCTGATTGAATCCGCGCGAGCTGCGAGCGAGGGCTTTCCGGCCATCGAGTTCCTGCAAGCGGATATCCAGAAGCTGCCTTTTTCGAGCGGCCTTCTCCACTCTTGCAAGGTAGACCGCACGCTACAGCACGTGGAGCGGCCGGAAGCTGTCCTCAGCGAGATCTTCCGCACGGTAAGGCCTGGCGGCACGGTGGTCTGTGCCGATCCTGACTGGGGGACATTCGACATCGAGGCGTCCTCTCTGGGAGGCGCCGAGCACCCCGTCGCCCGGCAAGTCGCTCAACTCTGGAGCAAAGATATTCGCAACCCCCGCATCGGGGGTGATCTGAGAAAACTCTTAGTGGAGACAGGCTTCGTCGATCTCGAGGTCAGGGAGACGGTATTATCAACAGCGGATTTTGAGAGTTCCGATATCGTGTTCGATATCACGCAAAGTGCCTTACGCCTGGCGGCGGGCAGTGGAAGCGAGGAACCCCTTGTATGGCTGGCAAAATTGCGCGAGGGCGTTAGCCCGGTTTGCTGCTCGGTCACGCTTGTGATTAACTTCGCCAGGAGACCCTAAGTCCCTAAAGGAGAAACCGGTGAAGACGAGAGATGTCGGTCTGACCGCGGCATTCGCAATCGCCTTGCTGGCAGCGGGGGCGCAAGACACGAAGTACGCACCCAAAAGCCAACAGATCCCCTCTCCGGAATGTCTTACGATGCGGGGGCTGGGTGGATACACGCCATGCACCGAGAGCGCGCACCAGGAATGGTTGAATGATGTTACCCACTGGCGTGCGGAGCGCCGTATCCGCATCGGCTATGACGGTGCGCGCTACCAGATGCCGCAGCTACTGTGGACGCAATCGAGTTTCATGCAACCGCAGATGATGGTGCAGGACCGCTATTTCTACGATCCTGTCGCGGGCAAATACACGGTGGATCGCTATCTCGACGACCTGGAGAAGCGCTATGGAGGCATCGATGCCGTCCTCATCTGGCCCACGTACCCGAACATGGGCATTGATGACCGCAACCAGCACGACATGATTCGCTCCATGCCGGGCGGCCTGGAAGGCGTGCGCAAGATGGTGGGCGACTTTCATCGCCGCGGCGTGCGCGTCCTGTTCCCCATGATGATGTGGGATCAAGGTACCCGTGATCCTGGGAAGCCCTGGCCGCAGGCCATTGCGGAAACCATGAAAGCCATCGATGCTGACGGCGTCAACGGCGATACGCAGGATGGCGTGCCGCTGGCGTTCTCGCTGGCCGCGGATCGCGTAGGCCACACCCTGGCCTTCGAGCCCGAGGGGGGACCCGCCGACGAGGCTCTGGCCTGGAACGTGATGACGTGGGGGCAATATCAATTCCCCTTTGTCCCTGAGGTCGATAAATATAAATGGCTGGAGACCCGGCACATGGTGAACATCTCCCATCGCTGGGCGCGGAACAAAACCGACGACCTGCAGTTCGCCTTCTTCAACGGAGTGGGCTGGGAGAGCTGGGAGAACGTCTGGGGGATTTGGAACGGCATCACGGAACGCGACGGGGAAGCGACACGCCGTGTGGCCACGCTGGAGCGCGGTGTAGCCCCCTTTCTTACCAGCCCCGGCTGGGAACCCTATTACCCCACCCATCGCTACGGCGTCTTTGCCAGCCGCTGGCCGCTGAGTGGTCAGACGGTGTGGACCATGGTGAACCGCAACGAGTATGACGTGAGCGGACACGAGATCTCTGTTCCGGCGGAGGACGGGGTTCGCTACTTCGACCTCTACCACGGCGTTGAGCTCACGCCGGAAAAGGAGGGGGGCGAGGCGGTGCTGTCCTTCGCTATCGAAGCACATGGCTTCGCGGCGGTCCTTGCCACCCGCGCTGCTCCCGATGCAAAGATGCAGGATCTGATGTCGCACATGAAGACCATGACGGCGACACCGCTGTCGTCATATGCCGACCAGTGGAAGACTCTGGGCCAGCAAATGGTTGCGATTGCGCCCGCCAAGGCGGTAGGGTCTGCCCCGGAGGGCATGGTCGTGATTCCCGGCGGCGACTATGTCTTCAAAGTGCAGGGAATCGAAATTGAAGGCGTCAACGACATAGGCGTCGATGTGCAATATCCGTGGGAAGATATGCCGCGCCGTTTTCATGAGCATCGCATGACGGTCCCGCGCTTCTACATGGACAAGTATCCGGTAACGAATGCGGAGTTTAAAAAATTTATAGACGCGACGCATTACCAACCAGCCGACGCTCTGAACTTTCTCCGCGATTGGAAGGATGGCGGATATCCCCAGGGTTGGGCCAACAAGCCGGTGACCTGGGTCTCGCTCGAAGATGCGCGCGCGTATGCCAGGTGGGCCGGCAAACGGCTGCCCCACGAATGGGAATGGCAGTATGCGGCCCAAGGCGGCAATCCATCGCGCATCTACCCCTGGGGTGACGCCTGGGAGGCGAACGCTGTGCCGGTTCCGGTGAAGGGCCGCGCGCTAACGCAGCCGGACAACATGGATGCGCACCCCGCAGGCGCGAGTGCTTTCGGGGTGATGGACATGGTGGGCAACGTATGGCAATGGACAGACGAATTTGTCGATGATCATACGCGGGGCGGCATTCTAAGAGGCGGAAGCTACTATCAGCCGCAGGGCTCGATCTGGTATTTCCCTCAAGCCTACCGCAACGACCAGCACGGCAAGCTGTTGCTGATGGCGCCGAGTTACGATCGCTCCGGGACTGTCGGGTTTCGCTGCGTCAGCGATGCCGAATAAGGCGAACAATCTGTTTTTGGGACTAATGTAGTTACCAAAGGAGCCAGGATGCCTCTCGTTCGAATCGATCTTGCTGAAGGTAAGTCACTCCAGTACGGCAAACAGGTTGGCCAGATCATCAACCGCGCGTTGACGGATGTGATGAACGCCCCCAAGGACGACCTCTTCCAGATCATCACCGAGCATCCCCAATTCGGCTTGCAGTTTGACCGGGAATTTCTTGGCGTCCATCGATCCGACGAATGCATCTTTGTGCAGATCACGCTGAATAGCGGTCGAACCGTGGAGATGAAGCAGCGTTTTTATAAAGCAGTGGCCGATGGCCTGCACGAGAGCATGGAGCTGCGCCGGGAAGATATCTTTATCAGCCTGGTGGAAGTGACAAAAGAAAATTGGTCCTTCGGCAACGGAGAAGCTCAATACGCACCGGCTACTCCATAACGCGATGCGGGCGTGAATACGGCACATTCACAGCTCGTACTCACCCGTCCAAGTGCCCCCGGGCTGACGGACTTTATAGATCTTTCGTGTGAAACTCTCGACCTCAAACAAAATCGTCATCCTGAGAGTCTGTAACTTTATTGATTTTTGAAAAATCCGGTTCTCAAATCAAACGGGTTAGAGTTAGAAATTGTCTAAAGTAGCCAAAAAAGTCACAGGCTCTGAGCGCAGCGCCTCACAGATCTGTAGCGTGACCCTGCGCCGGTAGCGCGGAGTCGAAGGACCCCGGCAGAGCCCATTTTACCCACTGCCGCTTGGAGCTTTTCAACCACTGAAGCCCGCACCGTGCCGACGCGCTGCGGCCTAGTCTAGAAGATGATTACCGTGCATGAAGAGATGGACGTGACCATCAAGCGCGTACCGCAGTCGATCCGGCTTCTCGAGGTTCCGTGGTTGAAAGGCCCGAGCAGCAGTGGGTAAGATAAGCGCGGCCGGGGTCCTTCGACTCCGCGCTACCGCCGCCGGGTCACGCTATAGATCTGTGAGGCGCTGCGCTCAGGATGACGATTTTGTTTGAGGTCGAGGGTTTCACACGAGAGATCTATAAAGTCACAGGCTCTCAGGATGACGTTTTTGTTTAAAGTCGAGGGTTTCACACGAAAGATCTATAAAGTCACAAGCTCTCAGGATGACGATCTTGTTTGAGGTCGAGTTTCACACGAAAGATCTATAAAGTCACAGGCTCTGAGCGGAGCGCCGCGCAGATTTATCATGTGACAGAAGCGTTTGTAGCGCGGAGTCGAAGAGATGCAAAATCCAGATGGCAGATTTGTTTTTCAGCAAGCGCTGTCCGAATCGGCCACGGGGAAGAAGCTAATTTAGACAACTCTGACCACAGTCAGGCCCGGAGAACGAAGCGGAAGCGCATATCTTCGCCGAACCACATGATGTAGTTTGTTCCCCAGGCGTTGTTGAAGAGATTGCAATGAACGCCACCGGAGAGATCGGGTTGTACCCGGGAAAAATTTAGCGGCGATTTTTCTCCCAGCGCAATGAGCGGCGAATCCATCGTCTCTACAAAGAAGGACTGCTGCTCATCCCGGTAGCCGAATCCCGTGGAAACGGCGTGCATATGCCGATTGCCCGAGGACACCACGTCAAAGGGCGACACCTGCTCACCTGATTTATCCATCATCCAGCCCTGTTGGCTGCGGACGATCGGATGAAAGCTTAGCCAGAGCGCTTCGGGCAGACGCGTGGCCGGCTTCTGAAACCAGTAGAAATTCAGGTGGATTACGGGTTCTGCTTTAGGGAGCAGCAGTTCCAAATACATCGTCTGGGGAAAGGCAGCTCTTCCTGACTTCAATGCTTCAAGGTCCCGGATCTCCAGACGAGCGAGCACATGATGCGCTTGTGCATCTTCCTCCACCTGCAGCTCTGCCAAAGATGGCACCCAGTCGCGGCTCTCCGCTCCAAAACGCTCAATGTTGGGCTTTCCGAAATCCTTCTTCGCCCAATCGGCGTCGCTGATCACATAATTGGAAAAGAATCGCGCGTAATCCTGCTGGGAAAGCGTTTGGTACGAAAAGAGAGCCAGAGGGTGATCCTTCGAGGCCCATTCCCGCCCCGATTTTTTGCTGCGCAGACGACTGATCGCTCCCGTACCCGGATCCAGCGCAAGTACGAAGTGCGCCGTTTCCAGTTCCTTGCCCTGATGAGTGGAGGGATGCGACAACTGCGGCGGCTTGGCTTCGAGTTGGCTCAAGGCGGCTACCGCCTGTTCGCGTAGCGGCGCAGGCAGGGTGGCTATTCCATCAAAGAGATCCTGGCGCTTTTCCACCCAGCTGTGCTGCACCACCTCGTAGTTCTTGGTGTGCAACATCTCGGTCAAATCGTGCGGGGTGTAGTGGTCGAAGTCGAGCCAGGTTTTGGTGTCGGTGCCCCAGGTGTGCTCGGGCTCAAGAAGAACGTGGCGAAGCAATGCCAGATCTGTCGCGTCGCCGATGTGGAAGCTCTGTTGCGCGAGCCAGATCTGACGGAGCCGGGCGACCTCACGATACCTTGCGACCTTAAGCGGATCACTGGCAATGCCGTGAATCCAGGTATCCCCAATCTCCTGCTTCACCACGGGCAAGTTACCCCGATATGCTTCGACCGCATCCGCAATTTCAGTAAGGTTGGTGGGGATCACCTGAGCATTGGGAAATTGGCGGTGTAAATCGGCGCAGATCTTTACGATTTCTTCGGGTTTGTGGGGGCCAGTGTTGTCATCTCTCATCACGATTGCGATTGCCAGATCGGAGCGTGGCACACGGGCAACAGCGCCATACTCGCGGTGGTACATGACTACGATGGAGGCCCCTTTGAGATCTGTCCACACAAACAAGGGGGGCACCTCGGCCGGCGTGCTCGCTCCGTTTATGCCGATGTCAAGAAACTTCACGCCCTGGGCTGCCAGCGGACCAATGAGCCCCCGCGTATGACCAGGCACATCGCTCATCTTGGCTCCGGTCGTGGTTCGGCCAAATCGACGGTCCAGGCTCTTCGACAAAGCGATGCTTCCGGAGATCATTGACTCATCCATCAGCTCGGTTTGCCAACTAAAGGGAAGAGCATGCCACGCGATATCTCCTCTGGAGATGGCCTGCTCCATTCGGTGGCGATCGTCTGCGTTGGCCTGCTCGAGATATTCGTAGAGCAGCCACGAGCCGGTCGTCCAGACGTAGCGGCATGAACCAGACTGGCGCATTTCATCCGCCACGTGGATCGCCTGGGGAAAGAACTCCGTGAAGTACCGGTGAACTACCGCCGCCTGCGTGTCAATGAAGCCGGCGTCGAAATGACACTTGAACATGACCAGGACACGTTTAACCTCCCCATCCGGCGCTGGCGCCTGCTGGGAGAAGGCTTGTCCGGCAGCGAGCCCGCCGCCCAGCGCAATCACAGATTTGATAAATTCACGACGCCGCATAGTGGGTTGGGGCTCCAGGTCGCACGGTCACGGCATACCACTTGCCGGTTCCTGCGACTGGCAAGAATCTTACACGGATGAATCGCTAAGGCGGGTCGCCGGCAAGGCAGCGTCAGGAATGCTTTCTGTAGACCCGGGTCGCCACCACATTGGCTTGGGGCGAATCCGAACCGAAGCTCCTGGTCTCAATTAATATCTCGAACGGGTTAAGAGAGCCGTCTGCATTGCCGAACTTCCCCAGAAGCGGTTGCATCACCTCCTGGTCGAAGAGCGTGTCGATCGCCGCCTCGGTTCCGGCCATCGTCAGCCCTTCCGCCAGAAGGACCCATCCCGTATTGTCGAGATTAGGAACGAATCCGATGACCGCATAGGTGCGATGCGAGGGGCCGTTCGCATCATTCTCGTAGACCGGGAGCTCTCCGGCCTGAGGGTGCCTGTTCACGATGTGCGAGGCATTCGGATGGGGCTGATATTCGAATTTAAAATTGAGCGTTTTCTCGAACAGCTCAGCCCAAGGATTGGAAAAACTGGACCCCAGAAGAATGACGTTCGCATCCTTTAGATCGTCCATGCGAAGATCGCGCGAGTAGCGCACCGTGAGCTGACCGTGCTCCGCCTCCGGCAAACGCGAGAATCTCACCACCGCGTTCAGATCTGTAACATTGGTGTAGCGCTGCGCGTCCAGGTCTCTCATGTTCTGCTCATCGATATTGTAGGGGCTCTTGAGAGACAGATAGTCGCGATCGATGTATTCCGACAACGGAACCAGATGACCCGTCAGGTTTTGAATCATGACGATTCCATCGTCGGACGGAACAATCAGGGTGGGGCGGCTTTTGTCGAAGAGGCCAGCCCACAATCGATCTGATGGATCCGCGGAATTTGTGGACACGCGATGCGCGACCGCCCACCCAATTGCTAAGCAGGCGAGCAACACCAAGACCCCCAACCCAGGGACAAGCCAGCGACGGCGCCCGGGCTGTACAGAGACCATGGAGGGTGCGGCAGGCGCCACGGTTTCCAAGACGCTGCCCATATCCGTTTCGCGCTCCGTCACCACCAGCAACGGGCGCTCCTGAAAGTGATTAGGGGAAAAGACCGGAACGTATTTTCCTCGGGGAATGCTGAGGCGAAGCTCCTCGGCCCGGCCCTCTTCCAGGAAATATTGGTCCAGACGATTGCGCAGCTGCCGGGCGTAGTTTCTTACGATGTTGTCTTCGCCGGGATGGTAGCCAGGCCGCCGCGAGAAGACGTGAACACCGATCTGATGTTCGCTGATCTCGGCGGTCTTACCGGTAATCTCGCGTTCGCACACATAGAGAAGGAAGCGGGAGAGGAGAGCCGACTTGGCAAAGCTGCGGCTGGCAACGATGCGCTGAGCCAACTGCCAGCGCGGTTCAGTGGCCAGATTAGAAACAGATTTCCATCCCGCGGCGGCCGGCAAGTCACCGTTGACGGCGGCATCTTTTGAAACTGACTCAAAATCTGGTTGTGAGACGTCGCTCTGGTTCATAGCGTCCACGCACGGAAGGGTAACAGATCCACGAGAAGAAACGGTAAAACTTACTAAGTTGTTGTCCTGGCAAAATTTATTGAAAGTCTACGGAATTTTCGAACTGCGCTACACATTCCGGAAGAAGTAGAAATCGTGTCGACTTCTCCCGTCAACTCTCGGTGTAAACACAGGGTAGACCCCTTCCAAATCGCGTTGTGGAAGCGCCAACATTGGCCACTGCAGTTTTTTTGAGAGGCCTGTCATGTCAACTATTAGGATCATACCCGCTATCGATGCGCGTCCTTCCACCGCGTCACAGTCTATTCATCCGGTAACAGACAAAGTATCCACACCAAGTTCGACTAATGTACCCACCCCAGGTTGGATGGTCAGCAGGTCGTCGGTGGCCAGATGTTGGGGTGGCATCGGCGCACGCATCTCCTATTCTGTTGCCGCACTAACGATTGTCTTCTGGATATTCTGTTCTGCAACCGCGTTGGCGCAAAATGACGTGGGTTCCATCGTCGGATTCGTGACAGACTCCTCCGGGGCGGTCGTGCCCAATGCAAAAGTAACCATCAAGAACGAGGGAACCGGCGAAAGCCGTACGGTCTCCACGGATGCGTCAGGCCATTACGCGGTCCCGAACCTGCCGCCCACTGTGTACACCATGACGGCTGAGGCCACTGGCTTTCAGAGGTTCGAGAGTACACACAATACGCTGGCGTCCAATAGCACCATCTCGATCGACGCGGTGCTTACGCTTGGAGCAGCTACCCAGACGGTCGAAGTGACGGCCACTGCCGCGCTCTTACAGACTCAGTCTGCAGCGGTACAGAGCGAGATCAACGGAGAGCAGATCCAGAAGATGGAGTTGAACGGCCGCAATCCCATCTACATGACACAATTTCTGCCTGGCGTCTCCAGTACGGCAACCTTGGGCGACTTTAACTTCGCCTTCAATAGCGGGGACAGTTTCAACATCAATGGGGCTCGGACGCAGGATACGTTGTACACCATCGATGGCGCTCCCGCGGTTCGCACCCGAGACGACGGAGAGATCATCGCCGGCGTGAATGTCGACGCGGTGCAGGAAATGCAAGTGATCACAGCCGCTTACTCGGCGGAGTATGGCGGTGCATCCGGCGCCCAGGTGCGCATCGTAAGCAAGAGTGGAACCACCAATTTTCACGGTGGTGCGTACGAATACCTGCGCAATTCGGCGATGAACGCCAACACCTGGTCGCGCAACCTGAACCCCGCAACCCGTTTTCCTTCCCCCTTTGTTTACAACAATTTTGGATTCCTTGTGGGCGGCCCTATCTGGGCCCCAAAGGTCCCCTTCTTAGATAAATTGCGGGACAAGGCCTTCTTCTTCGTCAACGAGGATTGGGTTCGCTACCGCTTTGCAGCCACGCAAAACATGACGGTGCCTACCGCATTGATGCGCCAGGGCAACTTTAGTGAACTGCTGAATCCGAGTAATCCGTACTATGCGGGTGGCAAACAGCTCTACGTGCCGGGTACATGCCCAGTTTACGGTGCAGCAACCTGTGTGCCTTACCCTGGTAACGTCATTCCAGCGGCGCAATTGAGTCCTAACGGCGTGGGGATCATGAACTCCTACCCTGATCCAACTCCCGGATTCCAACAGGGCTCGCAAAACTATGCCGGCTCGCTCCCCAACCCGGAAAATCAGCGTAAAGGACAAATCAACGGCGACTTTCTGGTCACGCAAAACAATCACCTTTTGTTTCGGCGCTCTGACAACTCGTTCTACCAGCTCTCCCCTTACAACCAGAGCAACCCCCAGGTTCCGATCATTTTCGAGCGCCCGAACCAAACAATCTCTGTGGGTTGGGTGTGGACGATCAGCCCCACTATGATCAATGAGGCCCACACCAGCGTCAGCGTCGACGACGTCTATATCCAGGCCGCGCCTGGAGGAGCTGGCTATGATCGGGGAGCATTCGGCATCGATTTTGCCTATATCGTGCCTGGCCCGAAAGCGTCTGAGCAGAAAATTCCTACCGCCACCCTGCCCACTTTCTCCAGCATCGCCGGTGGGCCGTATCCGTCCCACTCATCCGGGATCATTTATACGGCATCCGACAGCTTGACCAAGGTATGGGCGAACCACACCATCAAAGGGGGCTTTTTCTTCGACCGAATGGGCGAAAACGACAACGACCAGATCAATGTCTCGACGGTTCCCGGGGGGGCCAGCAACCAGAACGGCACGTTCCTTTTCACGGACACACGGACCGGCCTGGGCGGCACTTCTGGCGTAGGCTTGGCCAACCTGGCACTCGGCCTGGCAGACACCTATACCGAGATTGGGACCAAGGCATTCACTACCTGGCGCGGAAGGATGTTTGAGGAGTTTATCCAGGACAACTGGCAGGTCACTCACAAACTCAATCTGGATTATGGTCTTCGCATCACGACCATCATTGCTCCGAACGCGCAGGATGGCAATGCGGACTACTTCGATCCTGCCGCATTCAATCCGGCCAGTGTTCCAGTGCAAAGTCCAACCACGGGCCTTATCACCCTGGGTACCGGCAATCCTTATAACGGCATCGTGATTCCCGGGCTTAGTAAATTCCCCAGCTCTGCACTTGCAGGCAATCGAGTCCCTGCCGCGAATCCGGCAAATAACGCCTGCGCCGGCCAACCCTGCAACGGCTTGTTTGCCCCCAACCTGCCGAAAGGGTACGTGCACACCAAGACCGCGGTTCTGCCACGTGTCGGCATCGCTTATCAGCTATTTCCAACTACCGTGGTTCGCATGGGGGGTGGGAGATTTGTAGAGAATAAGGGGATCATCGACAACATTTTCCCCGGTGGCAATTCTCCGTTCCAGCCGACGGTTTCGGTCAATAACATTTCGGTCGACGATCCAGGTGCGGGGTTAACTCCCACAGTAGAACCTCCCATCCAGCTCACTACGATGAACGCCAACCTGGTGCCCCCGACAAGGTGGAATTGGAACGTGACCGTCCAGCAGCAGCTTCCTGGGCGCCACTCGTCACTCTCGATCGCCTATGTGGGCGCCCGCGGTCTGCATAATTGGGATGTGTTTGACATCAACCAACCCACGGTTGGTTCGCTGACCAGGAACCCGGGCATCAACCCGAACTATCTCCGGCCCTACAGGGGTTTCGCCTCCATTCAGCAAGCGCAAAGCGGGGTGAGCGAGACTTACCATTCGTTACAAGCCGCATGGAATTGGCAATTCGGCGACGGTTCCATGTTCGGAGTTGCCTACACCTGGGCCAAGGACATGGATAACGGTTCCAATTACCATACGATCGTCCCCGATACCTACGACACATCCAATCTTTGGGGGCCTGCAGAGTACGATATAAGCAAGGTTTTCATCGCGAACTACCTCTACGTGCTGCCTTTCTTTAAGGGACAGCACACCCTGTTAGGCAAGGTAGCGGGTGGCTGGCAGATCAGCGGCAGCACCCAATTCCAAACCGGCCTCCCCTGTTCCGTTGGGGTTGCCAACGACTACGCCGGCGTTGGCGAGTCGGGCAGTTTCAACTGCCAACCGCCCAACATTCCAACAGGGTCTGTGGGCCAGTTCTGGGTGCAGCACGGCGGTGTGAGGCATATAGGCAAATTTGCCGGTTCTACTGGTAGCGCCAGCAGCCCGAAGTGGTTTGCAACGACAGCGCAAGACGGAACTCCTCTCTGGACTGCGCCCCCCGCCGGGACGTTTAATCTGCAGCATGGCATTCGCGACAATGTTTTTGCACCTGGCCTGGTGAACTGGAATATCGCGATGATCAAGGCCTTCCCAATTTTCAGGGAGAATGGCTTCGAGTTCCGCGCGGAGGCGTACAACTTCCCGAATCATCCCAACTGGTCTTCGCCGAACTACACTCCCACTTCAGCCCAGTTCGGGGAAGTGACCCAGAAGACCACCACCAATCCGCGGACTCTGCAAGTCGGCTTGCGTTATCGCTTCTAGCTGCGTAGCGAATTTAAGGGAACTCCCACACGGGAGTTCCCTTTTACTTTTGCGCAAGCGGTACTAGCGCCTGCCAGTGAAACTCAGGGAGGGTAGAGAACGTCCCACGCAATGACTTTGTAGAATCGTCCAGCCTCAGTAGGTCTCACTTCCGGGCTGGTGAAATCATGTTGGCCAAAACCCGGGGGCGCCAAATGTTACAAACCATCACTGAATTGGGCAAGCGAATCGGAGCTACGCGCCATCGCAATTTACTCGTAACCATGATGGGCTCCGTTCGACTGCGAACCCTGACTGGATGCCTTCTGCCGGTTCTCGCCGCCTACCCGTTGCTGCCCTCGCTCAATGGCCAAACGATGAAGGCCCCGGATATCACTAAAGACCCCACCCTGTTTGTCGTGCCCTACGCTCACCTCGATACGCAGTGGCGCTGGGAAATGCCGCAGACCATCAGCGAATATCTGCTGAAGACGATGCGGGTGAACTTCGACTACATCGATAAGTATCCCCACTACGTCTTCAATTGGACTGGCTCGAACCGCTACCGCCTGATGAAGGAGTACTTCCCCGACGATTACGCCAGGCTGACGCAATATGTCGCAGCGGGCCGTTGGTTTCCCGCCGGCTCATCGGTGGAAGAAGGCGATGTGAATCTCCCCAGTGCCGAAGGGATTTTTCGCCAGATCCTTTACGGCAACGATTACTACCGCAAGGATTTTGGCAAGGCGAGCACGGAGTTCATGCTGCCGGACTGCTTTGGCTTTCCCGCCTCGCTGCCCAGCATCCTCGCGCACGCCGGTCTCAAGGGATTCTCCACCCAGAAGCTCAGTGCAGCCTGGCAGCCGGCGCCGAAAATCGGGGGCCCTGATTCGCCCGAACAAACGCCCGAAGGGATACCGTTCAACGTTGGCCTATGGATAGGCCCTGACGGAAAGAGCGTCATCGCAGCCTTGAACCCCGGCGGATATGGCAGCAGCGTCTACACCGATCTCAGTCAGGATCCCGGGCAAGCGCCGCCACGGCCCCAATTGACGAGTGCGGAAAAGGCGAAGCTCACTCCAGCGCAGTTGCGTGCCCTGGAACGGCCGCGAGAGTGGGAACAGGACTGGGTCAAGCGCATCGGCCTGGACGGCAAAGTCACCGGCGTCTTTGCCGACTACCACTATGTCGGCACTGGAGACGTTGGCGGCGCCGCGCGGGAATCGACGGTCAAACTGTTGGAAGCCATCGTTGATAAGAGCGAGACGGTGCTGCCTCCTCCGCCTGGCGGATTCGGTCAGCAGGATCAACCAGGCTCGCAACAGGGTCCGACGGTCGGCGTCGGAGAGGGCCCGGTCCACGTGATCGAGTCAACAGCGGATCAGATGTTCAACGACATCAAGCCCGACATGACCGCGCGCATGCCGCAATACAAAGGCGATCTGGAATTGATCAACCACTCCGCTGGATCACTGACCTCTCAGGCTTACCACAAGCGCATGATCCTCAAGAATGAGGTGCTCGCCGACGCCGCAGAAAAAGCCTCCGTGGCGGCCGCATGGATGGACGGTCGGCCTTACCCCCAGCAACCGTTGAACGATGCCTGGACGTTGGAACTCGCTGGACATTTTCACGACCTGGCTGCCGGCACCGCGACCCCGCGCGCCTACCAGTACTCCTGGAACGACGACAATATCGCCGCCAACCAATTCGCCGGTGTGCTGACCAGCGCCAGCGAATCGATTGCCTCCGGGATGGACACAGAGGGCAAGGGAACGCCAGTCGTGGTGTTCAACCCGCTCAACATCGCTCGCGAAGACGTGGTCGAGGCCACCATCGAGTTTCCTGGCGGGGTTCCAAAAGCTGTCCGCGTCTATGCTTCCGACGGTACGGAGACGCCGGCCCAGCTGGAAGACGGAAGGGTACTTTTCTTGGCCAAGGCGCCGTCTGTGGGATATACGGTGTATCGCGTGTTGCCGGCACAGAATGCCGCGGCCAATGCAACCGTTAAAGTGACGGAATCATCGCTCGAGAATGCGCGGTATCGCGTGCAGCTCAACCAGGATGGAGACGTTTCCAGCATCTACGACAAAAGCCTGAACAAGGAGTTGCTCTCCGCGCCCATTCGGCTGGCCATCTCCACGGATACACCGAAACAATATCCGGCCTGGAATATGGATTTCGATCAGGAGCAAGCAGCGCCCCGCGCCTATGTGAGCGGCCCGGCGCAGATCCGGGTGGTTGAGCGTGGTCCGGTTCGAGTGGCATTGGAGGTAACGCGGCAAACAGAAAATTCCAAATTCATGCAGACGATTCGCCTTTCAGCCGGCGACGCGGGCAACCGGGTGGAATTTGCCAACGCCATCGATTGGCGAACCCTGGCCGCAAACCTCAAAGTGGCTTTTCCACTCAGCCCGGCGAATGAAGACGCTACCTACAACTGGGACGTGGGCACCATTGAGCGGCCCAACGCGCAAGAGCGCCAGTTCGAGGTCGCTTCCCATCGCTGGATCGATCTTACGGACAAGAGCGGCAGTTTCGGTGCGACTATCCTGACGGAATACAAGAACGGCTCCGACAAGCCGAATGACCATACCATCCGGTTGACGCTTCTACGCTCGCCCGGAATGCAACCGCCGACCAATGGACGTCCGCAAGGATACAGCGACCAGGCAAACCAGGACTGGGGTCATCACGAATTCGTATTCGGCTTGGCGGGACACGCCGGGACCTGGCAGCAAGCGCAAACCGATTGGCAGGCCTATCGTCTCAGCGATCCGCTCATCGCCTTTCAAGCCACAGAGCACCCCGGATCTTTGGGTAAGAGCTTCTCCCTGCTACAGCTCAATAACTCCAGAATCCGCGTGCTCGCACTCAAGAAAGCGGAGGCAGACGACGAAATCATTCTCCGCATGGTCGAGCTCGACGGTCATCCGGCGCAAGATGTGCGCGCCTCGTTCGCCGGGCCTATCGTCGCCGCACGCGAAGTCAATGCTCAAGAACTCCAGGAGCAACAAGAACCGGCGAACCTCAGCGGCGGGGCGTTGGTCACGTCCTTTACGGCTTATGAACCGCGCACCTTTGCCTTGCGCATCGGTCCACCGGCTGCAAAGCTGACCGCCATCCGTTCGCAGCCTGTTGCACTCAAGTACGACCTTGCCGCAGCCAGCAACGACGACACCAAGACTGCCGGCGGCGGCTTCGACGGCAAAGGCCACGCGCTCGCGGCGGAAATGCTTCCTGCTGCAATCGCTTATCACGACGTCGAGTTCAAGTTAGCGCCCGCAAAAACCGGAGCGCCTAATGCCGTTGTTGCCAAAGGTCAAGAGATTGCTCTGCCTTCCGGGCACTACAACCAGGTTTACATTCTGGCTGCATCCGCGGATGGAGACCAGACGGCGGCATTCCGGGTGGGCGCCAAGACAGCGAATCTTACGATTGAAGATTGGGGTGGCTTCATCGGCCAGTGGGATACCCGCATCTTTAAGAACCAGGACGACCGCAATTGGGACATCTCAGCTCATCACGCACCGTGGCCTCCCACCGATGAGCAACAGCGGGAGCAACGAGTCCCATCACCTCGCTATCCGCAGGATTACGTGGGTCTCGAGCCCGGCTACGTTAAGCCCGCTGGTGTGGCTTGGTACGCATCCCATCGTCACACAGCCGACGGCCTCAACCAGCCGTACCAATACTCATACCTCTTCGCGTACTCGATCCCGATGCCGCAAGGTGCAAGAATGCTTACTTTGCCTGACAACGAAAAAATCCGAATTCTCGCCGTCTCGGTGGCAGAAGAAAGCCCACAGCTAAGCCAGGCACAACCGCTCTACGACATGCTGAATCGCACAGAGCTGCCCACAGCGGCATCGTCAAGGTGACCCTAGGGGCATGTGGGGTCCCTGGACTGGAAAATTGTCCTGACTAGTGATATGACTAGTCAGAGGTTTCTCTCCATGGCCTGGCAGGTGCAGGACGCGAAAGCGCGATTCAGTGAGTTTCTTGATGCAAGCCTCCGGGATGGGCCACAGGTCGTTACCCGACGCGGCGTCGAAGCTGCTGTGCTGGTGCCGATCGAGGAGTGGCTCCGCTTAAAGCAGGCAGCCCGTCCTACCCTCAAACAGATCCTGCTCGCCCCTGGTGCCCGGTTCGATATTCCGGTTCCTAAGCGCGGCGGGCTGCGCCGCCGACAGCCTCGTGAGTCTGCATAGATGTATTTGTTAGACACGAATGTCGTGTCAGAGCTCCGTAAGCCCAAACCACACGGTGCGGTGATCGCTTGGATCCGAGCCATTCCCGACGATCAACTTTTCGTTTCGGCCTTGACGTTGGGAGAACTACAAGCAGGTGCGGAGCGCACTCGAAGGCAAGACCAGGAAAAGGCGGAAGCGATCGAAGCCTGGATCGACCAGCTTTCCAAAGCCTACGAAGTAATCTCTATGGACGGAAGCATGTTTCGCGAGTGGGCTCGCCTCATGGAGGGAAGATCTGACCATCTGGTTGAGGACGCGATGATTGCAGCCACAGCACGGATCCGCGGCTTCATCGTAGCCACACGCAACGTTCGTGACTTCAGGGGCCTGGCAGTAGAGGTTTTCAATCCCTTTACGCCTAAGACGTAGCATCAAGCCTCGCCGGGCTGAAGCTGAGCATGGCCTCCCAGCCCATCGGGCTTAACAGCGAAGGTCGCGCGAATATCTTCATACAAAGGAGCAAGGATCGTTGCCAGGCGATCGGCCAGCCCCACCACGTCGGAAGCTGTGTCAGGAACCGGAACGCGGAGGCCGCCGTAGTACTGCTCGGTTTCCTGCCGCATGCGGGCCGCAGATTGCCGGATATCCGGGACACCCTCAATAGGTTTCCCGACGACCTCACTCGCCATCGCACGCATTACCATGGCAATGTCTTTTTCATACTGGACGCCAGCCTGGGCGATGGGCTCAGGCAAACTACTGAGCGGCTTCTGCAAGAGATACTGCGCAGAAGTGATTTGTACTTGCAGCAATGCGCGTATCGAAGGTTGCCAGCGCCGGAGGTCTTCGCGGATCTGCAGCTTTCGCTGACGCGAAGAGCCAAACTCGAACAAGACCGCGTCGGCTTGCGCACTTACCGCCTGGAAACCGGCATTGAGCTGATCACGTAACTGGCGAATTCGCTGGATTGCCTTCACCTGATCCTTCTCCAGCAGCTGCTCGGCCAACTCGGCAAACATCTCCATATTGCGGGCAAAGACGGTTTGCATTTCCTCAAGCGCATCCTTCACCCAAAGGCGATCGTAAATGAGCCACATGCACATCAAACCCAGCAGGACACCGAAGACGCGGTCGCGCGCAATCGAGAGCGAAGTCTGGATGGTGAACTCCTGTAGATTAATGAGGTAAAAGGCCAGGGCAAGCTGCACGCCCAGATAGGAAAGCCTTGCCGAAGAGGTTGCGATCCAGGAGGAGATGGCGGTCACGGCCATGAAGACGAGGGTAAAGCCGGTAATCGAGTCAAGGTATGGCAACACAAAGATCTGGGCCCCGAAGCCAAAGATAATGCCGCCAATAAATGCTCCCACAAAGCGCAGAAATTGTTTTTGCCTGGATGAGCCGATGGTAGAAAGCGCGGTGATGATACAAGTCGCCATCGAAGTGCTGAGCCCTGGCCAGTCAACCGCCGTGTAGATGATGTAACTAGCCATGGACGCGAGCGTGCCACGCAAGGCAAATTGCACGTGCGTTGGGTTGGAAAAGGCGTCGCGGGCAAAAAAACGCGTGGGTTGTTCTTCGTCCAGGGGCGCTACAACGAACTCTCCCACAACGGCAGACCCCGAAAATGCTTCCGGAATGAGCGCGACAGTTCTTTCCATCGACGACAAAAAAGGCAGCTTCGACGGCTCCTCCTGCCTACGCTGGATCTTTGCCGGAGGCCGCCTCTGCATTAGATCTTGGGAAAGCATTTCAATTTCGTCTGCCAGACGCAGGCAACGGGCCTTGTCTGCCGCGTCGATGTGCCGCGCATCCCCTTGCACCGGTTGCGCGTGTTCGGTAACCGCGAGCCGAAAACTCGCAGCCACGTCTACTAATTGCCCCACCAGGGCGACCGCCGTGCCCAACTGCGCCTTGAAATGGGCGCTGTATTGCGATCGAATGATGAGCCGTCGCAGCCTCGAAGTGCCGACCGTTCCAAAAAGCGAAAGTCTTTTCTCCGACACACTATCCAGAGGCTGCTCCGCCGCTGCGCTGCGCAAGACATTCTCCACGGTCTGGAGCCGGGTCTCGATTCCCTCGGTGAGGTCAGTGGTGGGATGAACGCTGCGGAAAACATACTCAACCACAATCGCCACTACGATCCCGATGGCGACCACTCCGCCCAGCCATAGTGTGTTCTCGACCCGGGCCTCTACAGGAATAGTGGTTCGATCCCAAAGCGGAATAGCGCCGGCGACGGTGAAGCCAAAGGCTACCGCCGTTCCGTAATCGTTCATGATACTGATAAGGAAAAAGGACACAAAGAGGCTGATGCCAACGCCCAGGAAGTGGGTCAGCGGATCATCGACCAGCATGGCGGCCCCAATCAAGGTGTAGATCGTGGCCAACCCGAAAGCCGCGATTCCCTTCAACCCGGCAACCAGCGTCGCTGTGGGATTTTCACGGCTTAGGAATAAAACGAAAATTGCGCCCAGAAAACCGTTGGGAATCTGAAACGTCATGATGATCCACATCACCAGTGTCCCGGCGATGGTGACCCGGGCCACGACCCAAGCCCTTCCCGGATAAGGCGTGAGCTCGCTCTTCAGGAAATCCCAAAACCAATTCCATGCATCATCGATAGCATTGGGCAACGCTTTGCCCTGGGCCGCCATGGCTATTTCTCTCCGCGGATCACGACCACTGCAGACTCGCTCAGGCGAAAGGGTTCGGTCTCCGGGGCAACAATGCGCACCCGGACCGGATACCGTGTCGCCAGATGCACCCAATTCAACGAACGCTGCACATCCGGCAACCCGGTTTGCGTAAACGTCCCCACCAACGTGGAGTCCGGCCGCACACCGAAGCCAACACTGTCGACTATGCCGTCATAGCGCACCGAAGGCCGGGAGAGCACATAAACGTCGGCATGCATCCCCGGATGAATGTGGTGCAATTGCGTCTCGCGGAAGTTTGCCACTGCCCACCACACGCGAGTGTCGATGAGGGTAAAAACCTGCTGCCCGGTATGGGCGTAGGCGCCGCGGGAGATGGTCAAGTTGGTCACGCGCGCATCAAAGGGCGCATACACCCTGCAGTTGTTCAGGTTGTACTCCGCGGTACGAATCGCTGAGTCTCTGCCCTCACGTTGGGCGGTCAGCGGATCGAGCGTCAGCACGCTGTGTTGCGATTGGTCGAATTGCGCGTGGCTTTGCTCCATCGCAGCCCTTGTCTGCGTGTATACAGCTTGCGCGGATACGACTTGCGCCTGGGCCAAAAGCAATTGTGAACGGAGTTGTTGCACGGCCTGCTGTCTTGCGGTCACCGCGGTTCTCACCTGGTCCACCTGGTCGACGGTGACGAATTGCTTAGCCAGTAGCGGCTCAATGCGATGAAAATTGTTGGTCTGGTAAGCAAGTTCGGCGTTGGCGCTGTCAAGGGCCGCTTGCGCAGCCGCAACATTTGCTTTGGCCTCGTTAACCGAAGCTGCAGCGCGATCGACGTTCGCGGCGGCGCTATCCGTATTCGCCCGGGCAGCACCTACTGCGCTCACTTGGGAGGCGATCGTCCTTCGCTGGTCGACAATCTGGCCCTCCAGCGTGCTCCGATCAGACCTCGCCTTCTCCAACGCGTATTCATAAGGCCGTGGATCAATCTGGAAGAGCAACTCCCCTTGCTTGCGGAATTGGTTGTCTTCGACCGCAAGGTCGGTGATGGGGCCGTCTACCTGCGGAGCGATGCCGATGAAGTTGGCGAATACTTCAGCATCATCGGTACGCGGGTGGTCGTTGGTGCGGATGATCACCATTGCGCCCGTAATCACGGCGGCTGCAATGATGGCAATGCTAACAATCCTGCCGAGACGCTGGCTCTGCACATCTGTGTCGTTTTCGGGCATCGCATCTCCTTCCGGATTAACTGAAGAACAAAAGCCAAAGGGTAAAGGTAAAAAACAAGGTCAAGCACGGATACACCAAGACGAGCGGCAGCAGCAGCTTCTCCTCGAGCTTGATGTGCAGAAAAAACAAGCGGACGCCTACGGCAAGCAGAATGCCGGCGATCCCGCAGCCGATCCAGGCGGGGAAAAACGATCCCAGGATATTGAACGAGGGGGCGCGCGAACATCCGGCGGCCAAGAGCGCCGAAGCGAATGATACCCCGACAGCAGCGGTCCGCTTCGTGCCTCGGCCAAGCGGCGTTCGCGAATTTCCCGTCAATTTTTCCACCCCGCTCACGGTGAGTTTTGGGGACATTGTTCTATGGCCCTTTCGTATGCAACAGGTCGCCCGTCTGATAAGCTAACGCGGCTACACCGGTCAACAATTGTGTGCGCGCACTCACATCCGCGGTGCGCGCGGCAGCAAGCGTACGCTGGGCTGACACCACATCGATCTGGCTGCGCACACCGTAAGTGTAGGACTGCAGCGCCGCGTTGTAGGAAGAGGACGCCGCTTCCAGCAAGGCGGCGGCGGCCTTCTGTTGGCGGAGCGCAGTGCGCGCAGTGGAGTAGGCCGACCATACTTCGTTTTCCACCTGATCGCGCATCGCATCCACTTCAGCGGCGGCCTGCTTTTGCTCAGCCTTCGCTCGGGCCAGCCGCTGTTCGCGTGCAAAGCCGTCAAACAAATCCCAGGTCAGGCTCAAGTGCGCATTCCAGAGCTCCTGGTTGGGGGAGTAAACCCCTGGCGCCTGATCCTGCAAGCCATAGCTCTTGGCGATACCGCCTACTCCTTCAAAACTAAGGGTCGGCAAATACGCTGTCTTGGCTGATTTCACCGCGGAACCCGCGGCGCGCAACTCCGCCACACGCTGCATCAGGTCGGGCCGCTGCGCTAACGCCCGATCGATCGAAGTTTCGACCGTGACCGTCAAGTCCTGTGGAATCGTCAACGATTGAATGCTCTCCACCTGCAATTGGCGAGTGGGCGAAACGCCCAGGGCTGTCACCAAATCGCCATGCGCAATCTCCGATGCTCCCACTGCCGCCTGCAGATCATAGTCGGCTTGCGCAGCAGCACTGCGCGCCTCAAGCACATCGGGCAATGTAGCCAGCCCGAGTTCAAGGCGCGCCTCTGCGGCTTGCTGCACTGTCTGCGCATTTTTGAGGTTCGCTTCCGCGGCATCCTCCTGTCCTTTGGCGTTGAGCACCCGATAATACGCCGACATCACCTGGAAGATGATCTTGCGATGGGTGTCATTGAAGAGGAGGTTGGCGGCGAGGAGGTTGTTGCGGCGGATGGCAATCTCATCCAGCCGTCTGCCGAAATCGAAGATGGTGTAATCCACCTCCAGCGTGGGGGAGAATGTGAATAAGGTTTGCCGGATGTAGTTGGGTGCGAACAGAAGATTGTAGCGATCGGTCTGCGCAAGCACCATCGCAGCCATGGTCGGATACAGAGTTGATTTACTAATGCCCAGGTCGGCGGCTCGCGCCTTGGCATTTTCCCATGCCACGCGGGTTTCGGGATTGTTTTGCTCGGCCAGGTTTACCAATTCGGGCAGAGTATAAATCTTGGCCGGATCGGGAACGAAAGCAGGAGCAGATCGAGGCGGAGGCGACTGCAGACTCGTCGTGCCTTGCCAGGGCTGCTGCGGAGAAATCGGCGCATGTTGGGCGTAGGCGATTCCTCCCAGCAACGCCATGAGCATGGTGGCCGATTTTCTAAGAGATCGATTCATTCGCGACGCGCCCGCAGTCAGACGGGATTTCTTATAGATGTATACCGCAGGAGACGGTCGTGCACACCCATAGGAAATTTGGCCTGAGCAACCGGATGATAGCATTCCGGTTGCGCCGGAGCGAGCGAGGACACGGGCGACGGCAAATTCTGCGCCGCGTCAAAGTGCGGAAAGATAGTTGGGGAAAATTGCAGGTGGAAGAAAAAGCAAACGGGCGGAGTTTTTTGATTCCGCCCGTTTCGTTTGCCGTTGGCCTCGAGGGCGTGATTTAGCGGTACGAGGTCGAGATCACTACTTCCAGATTGAGAGGGGAGGCAATGGGCTCGTTGCTTACCATGCCTGGCGTGAAGCGGTACTGGCTCACGGCAGCGAGGACGCTCGCGTCCACGCCCGCACCAGCCGACTTGATGATCTTGAGGTCAGACGGCCTGCCATTCTTATCGACGATCATTCCCACAACAACCTTGGTGTCGTCATTGATCAGACGCGCCGTTCCGGTTGAATCGGCTACGACATCCACTTTATAGATCAACTTGGGAGCGATTACTCCGGTCGAAATACGCTTGACTTGCGGCGCAGATCCATTGGAGGCGACCTGGGTTTGGGCAGGCGTGTTTGCCTGGGCGTGAAGCATAAAAGAGGACAGGGAGAGTATGGCCACTATTAGTTTACGCATATAAATAGATCTCCTAGTTAGAGGTGCCCGTCACCAATCTATCTCCGCTACAAGACGACTGTCAACATATTTTTCAAACATATGGTTTTTATTAGGGTTTCTTAATATTTGTTAACTATCAAGTGACCCGTTTTAAAAAAGTCTTCCCAAAACTAAGGTCATGTAGATGCAGTGCAAAACGCCCGCGGGATTCGCGGGCGTTTTGCACTCTCGGAGTGGGTGATTTTACTTAACTATTGGGGAGGGGTTGTACTACGCGGAAACGACTTGGCTAAGTAGTCCGTGATCTGATTGAATTCGTCGTCGGTAGCCTCGGCTCCGCGTGCGGACATCGATTGCACCAGGCTGTTCCATTCCTGCGCGCTCAAGTGTTGGCTGGCGGCTAAATCTGGTGAGTGGCAACCAGAACAAACTCTCACGGTAAGATCATGCCCCGGGCCTGGCGGCAAAGTAGTTTGCGTGGAAGGTACAGCGGCAGCGGCGTTCACCGCAGTCGCAGCGCTCTGTGGCTTCGGCAGTGACGCAGTCAACGTGCTGGTGTTCTCACCCGATAAGCTGAAGACCACGAGAGAGTCGCCGGAAAGCGCCGCACCGATGCCCAAACCACCGGTAGCCACTACGGCGATAAACTGCTGGCCCTTGGCGTTCGCGTAAGTGATGGGGGTGGACTCGGCCGAGGCCGGAAGTTTCACCGTCCAAAGTTCCTTGCCGGTCTTAGTTTCGAAGGCGCGGAAGCGAGCATCGTCGGTGGCGCCGACAAACGTCAACCCGCTCGCGGTGACAATGGCCCCACCAAGACCGGGGCGGCCCGTATTCTGCTTGCCCACAGGCAGACTGTCGGTCACGCCCAACGTCGATCGCCAGGCAACCTTGCCGGTATTCACATTGACTGCCACGAGCTGGCCCCACGGCGTCGGCGTGCAGGGCAAGTGATCATTGGGATTCCAGAAGCGCACAATACCGGCGAGCGGCCCGGAGTTGGAATAGCTACCGTCTGGGTTACGAACTATGCGCATCGGCTGGCCCAGGTTGTTCACATTCACAACGAACAAACCAAGTCCAGGATCGAAGGCGCCGCCGTAGTAGTTGACCCCACCCTGTGTGCCCGGCAATCCCACCGTGTAGCGGTCAAGCGCAGTTGGGGTATACGGCACTTCACCCAGCAGCATGTTGTTGCTGTCGACGTATTGCTCGCACCAGGCCTTGTGCTCAGGAGTGTCTTGATAGAGGTTGTCGCGGCTAAGAGTGTTTTGCGACAGCGGCTCAGTCAAAACGGGGAAGGGCTGCGTTGGCGAGGTCTGCTCCCCGGGAACATTACTCTGGGGCACAGGCCGCTCCTCCACGGGATAGATCGGTTTTCCGGTCACCCGATTGAGAATGAACATGAGCGCATTCTTGTTCACGGTGGCCACTGCCGGAATAGTCTTGCCCTCATGTTTTACGTCGAACAGTATTGGTGGCGTTTCCAGGTCGAGATCCCAGATATCGTGGTGAACTACCTGGAAGTACCACAGCAGTTTGCCGGTGTCTGCGTTGACCGCGACCAGAGAATTAGCAAAGAGATTGTTGCCCGGACGGTCGACGCCGACACGGTCGTTATTGGGAGCTCCGAAAGGCATGTAGAGAATGCCCCGCGCCACGTCGACAGTCATGTAGCCCCATATGTTCACTCCCGAACGATCTTTCCAGCTGTCGCCGGCCCACGTCTCGTGTCCCACTTCACCTGGGCGAGGTACGGAGTGAAACGTCCACACCAGCTTGCCGGTGCGCGCATCCCAGGCACGGGTATCGCCGGAGGGCCCAACACCGCCGTTCAAGCCGCCTGGCCCTTCCCCTGGTCCGGAGCCCGTGATCACCAGGTTCTTGTAGACGGTGGGCGGGGTGGGCAGGATATAGCTCTTATCTTTGCCGGTCGTCATTACTTCCGGCGTCTTGAGGTCGACCATGCCATGGTCGCCAAACTCCTGGTTCAGCTGGCCGGTCGCGGCGCTGATGGAATACATGCGCCCGCGGCGGGTGCCGAAGATGATGGCCGGCCCTGCGCCCCCTCCGCCCGGCCAGTAGGCTGCGCCACGGAGGGAAGCCTGATCGCCATCGGGAATTTGAAACATCCATTGTTCGTGGCCAGTGGAAGAGTCCAGGGCAACCACCCGGCTGTAAGGAGTAACCACGTACATGGTGGACCCAATCACCAGCGGTTGGTCCTCCGATGGGTGAAAGGCGGTAACGGCCCCAGGCGGCTTCATATGGTAGACCCACGCCACCTTCAATTGGTTCACATTGGCTGGAGTAATTTCTGTCAGAGTAGAGTAGCGCGTGCCCCCAGGGTCGCGGCCGGGCATAGGCCAGTTCCCCGCCGCTGCGGGGTCGGCAAAGGCGAAAGTGAGAAGCGGCAACAGCAACAGAAGAGCAAGGAAACAGCACGCAATAGCCAGGGTGGGGTTCTTGTTCAAAGCGATGCACCTTCTATGTTGAGCTGGGCATTCAGCCTTTCTATTCCCCGCTCCCGTTCGCGCTGGCGGCCTGCCCGCTCGGGGTTGAGATAAAGCCAGCATAGGGCTGCAATTACGTCGGAGCCGATCATCAAATGGATCAAGGCCGTCCAGTTGCCGGCGGTCTTTTGCAGGATCATTCCGCCAACGACGGGCATGACAAAGCCGGCCAGGTTGCCCAACATGTTCATCGTTGCTGCGACCGTCGCCGTGTAGGAGCCGCCGATCTCAACGCAAGCGTCCCACGAGATGGGCATGGTGAGGTCGCTGCATAGGCTGGCCCCTCCCATACACAGCATGGCGATTAACACCGTCTGCGTGTGGAGGAAGACGAACAGCAGTAGCGAAGTGCAAAGAAGACCAAAGAAAGCGATGCGGCGGCGCGGCAAGCGTACCGGAGCGAGGCCGGTGAGCATCGCGCCGAAGCCGCCGAAGAGCAGGGGTAAGACTGACAGAGCTGCCGCATGCCCTGCTGTCTGGCCTCGCCCCTCACGCAGATACGTTGGTAGCCAGGTGATGTAGAAGTACCAGGTAAAGGAAACACAAAAGTACTGCAGGCAAAGAATCATCACTTCTGGCGTAAGCAGCAACGATAGCCATTTCTTCTGCCCGGCGTGGTGCGTCATCAGCACCCGCGAGGTTTCAAGCAGTTCCCTTTCGGCGTCGTTCACGGAGGTGTGCTGCCTGGGATTGTCCTTGAACCAAAACCAGAAGATGACGCACCACACTAAGCCCAGGCCGGCGAAGGCAACGAAGGAATATCTCCAGCCGATGAGCCCGATCGCGGCCAGCACCAGTGGCGGGGTGAAGGCTCCGCCCCAGCGCGCGAAAGCCCACAGCATTCCCTGGGCAGTGACGCGTTCGCGCGCCGGCAGCCACATGCTGAGCATGCGCGTAAGGATGGGAAAACAACCTGCCTCGCCGGCTCCGAAGAGAAAACGAATGACCCAGAGAGAGATGAAGCTCCAGGCTGCTCCGGTCACCGCGGTAAAGAACGACCAGCCCAGAACGATCTGCAGCAGGACGCGCCGCACCCCGATCTTATCGCCCAGCAGGCCAATCGGAATCTCGAACAAAGCGTAAGAGAGGCCGAAGGCACCGAAGACCAGCCCCATCTGCGCCTTATTGAGGTGGAGGTCGTGGGAGATGGGCCCGGCGGCTTGCGAAATAGCAACCCGCTGCACGTAGGAGAGGATGGCCAGCCCGATTGCCAGCGCAACAATGCTGTACCGTGTTCGGCTTGCCTTCATCTCCAGGCCCCCGGGTCGCGGCGGAATCCGCCCGGTCAGGGTACCAGCAACGAGCCATGCAGGGCGAGAGGTATGATCTTGGATGTGGCTATAAAAATTGATCTTTCTGGCAGGACGGCGGTGGTCACCGGAGCAAGCCGTGGACTCGGCGAGGCGATGGCCAAGACGCTAGCGGAGGCGGGAGCCCAGGTCGCCCTGGTGGCGCGCGATGTTAAGCGGCTGGAGTCGGTGCGCGATGCGATCGCAGAGCGGGGTGGGACAGCAGCCTTCTTTACCGGCGACGTAACGCGAGAAGACGACGTCGCTGCGGTGGCGAAAGCCGTACAGGAGCGCTTTGGCCATCCGCAAATCCTGATCAACAATGCGGGAACGAATCTTCGTAAGGACCTGGTTGATTTTTCGCTGGAGGAGTTTCGTGGCGTCGTGGACTCCAGTTTGATTTCCACTTTTCTCATGTGCCGCGCCTTCGTTCCGGGTATGAAGGGCACGGGATACGGGCGCGTTTTGAATATGGCATCCATCATGGGTCACGTCTCACTCCCGGGACGCACACCCTATTCCTCCGGCAAAGCCGCGCTGCTCGGGCTTTCGCGATCCCTGGCGCTGGAACTGGCTCCGGAAGGAATTACCGTCAACACCATCAGCCCGGGCCCGTTTGCCACGGACATGAACGCGGTTCTCTTTAACAATCCGGAGACAAATAAAACCTTCCTGGCCAACCTGCCGGTGGGACGATGGGGCAAGGTGGAAGAGATCGGCGCCCTGGCGTGTTATCTCTGCTCGGACTTCGCAGGCTTCATGACCGGCAGCGACCTCATCATCGATGGCGGTTGGACAACAAAGTAGTCAGCGATTCCAGCTTCACCAGCACCAGCGCATTTGGTTCCAGTTCGAGCTTCAGCTCTCCATCGCTAAGATGAGTCTGCTCCGCCGCCGGAAAGCGCGGTTTCACGATTCAACTGCTCCACTTGAGCCGGTGTTGGATCGAGTGGCTTGCCCATCGCCGCGTACCGGGGTAAGACGTTTCCGTGTTTGCTATCGACGCGCTGCAAGGTAACGCTTGCCTTGCCCGGCACGCCTTGAAAGACAAGCTCCATTGTCCGCGCTGTCCCGTGCTGACCGGGGTCGACCAAATTCCATGCGGCGATGACCAGGCCGCCGGCTTCGGTTTTGGTGACGATCACGTTCTTTGACGGGTTGGCCAGGCGCTGATCGCCGAGCTGGTGCAGCAGTGCAAAGGCGTAGTAGCTCGGTTTGTTGATGCCGCCTTTGGCGCGCAAACCGAATTGACCCTCGAAGGGTTTGGGGATGGGCCCGCCCTCTTCAAAGACATCAGAAAACGTCCAGAACGACATCAACGCTACGTTGCCGTCGCACTGTCGCACCGTGTTGGCAAGCGCCGGTCCAACAAAGGTGGTGTCGCGAGATTCATCCATGCCCTGGACGTTCCACTCAGTCCACAACAGCGGCAGATCCGGAATGGAAGAGGCCTTGATCTGCCCGTGCACTTTCGCGATGGCGCGGCAAACACGGTCATCCATGGGAACGTTTTCATCGGCGCCAAAAAGGTTCTCAACCGTGTCATCCGCGTAGCCGTGCGACGACACGAAATCGACCGGCACATGGTGGGCGGCGTTGTACGCAAGAAAATCCGCCACCCAGTCTGCAGCTGCGGTTGCCGGGCCTCCCACACGCAGACGTGGGCTGACCGCCTTTAAAGCGCGCGCGGTGTGGGCGTAGAGCTCAAAGTAGGATTGCTGTCGCGGAATGCCGTCCCAGAAGTCAATATTGGGTTCGTTCCAGACTTCGAAATACCATTGCGACACTTCATCGATGCCGTAGCGCTCCACCAGGTGCTGCGCGAAGTGTGTCATCAACGCGTCCCACGCTTCGAGACTCCTGGGCGGAGACACATTCGGCTTGTACCAGAAGGGGTGGAGCGCGTCGGGATTGAAAGCCAGCTTCTTGGGCATGAAGCTGATCTCCACGACGGGACGGACACCGTTCTTCAGCAAGCCATCGTAGATCTGATCGACATAGGAAAAGTTATAAACCGGATTCCCGTGTTGGTCTTCGTTATAAACCCCGACCTCGTCGTGCAGGATGGCGTGAAAGCGAACGTACTTAAACTCGGTTATCTGCTTTACCGCGCGCAGGTCGTCTCGATAGCTCTCGCGCAAGGTCAGGATGGCGCGACCGGAGCCAAACATCTGTTCCCAGAAATGGGGAAAAGCAGTGGTCTGTGCGTGCGCATCGATTCGGACCTGCTCTTGAGCATACGCGGCAGTAGCACCTGCCACGCTAGCGATCAGTAGTAGGGTGACGCCAACGCGTGAAACGATGCACTTCGATAGCCGCATGATAAGACTTTATGCCGAACTGAGGCGTCGGGTGCGTTGGTAGACGCACCCGTACAAGGTCAGAAGCTAAAGCGTGCCTGAAGATCGATTGTTCGTGAACCCAAGGCAGCCGTGGCCTGACCAAAGTTCGGATTGCTGGTTATGCCGTCGTTGCTAATCGAAGTATTGATGCTGCCAACGGCGAAATTCAGATTGTTGAAGAGGTTGAAGGCATCGGCGCGAATCTCGAACTTCGCATTCTCACCCAGTATCGGAAGCTTGGGAATGCCGAATGCTTTGCTAAGGGTCGCGTCCACGTCTCTGTAATTCGGTCCGGTTAAGAAATTCCGTGCCACACCCGGGTTCTGCGGAGGAGCAAAGACCTGTGGTATCGGCCCCGTGACCGGCGTGTAAGTAGGAACGGTGAAGTATTGGAGCGCCCCGAGAGGAAAGTTCTTGTTGTAAGTACCTCCGACACCCGCACCGGTCTTAAATGAATTATTACTTTGGCTGCCGCCCGCACCTCCCTTATAAGCGGCGGGACGCAAAGTGGTATAGCCGCTACCCTGGTAATAGAGGCTTCCATTGGCGATGTTGGTGTAATTCGGTGTCCAGGGAAAGCCACTGTGCAGGTTGAAGATGCCGCTGATCGACCAGCCACCCACAACCTTCTCGAGCAAGCTGTTGCCGTGGAAGAGCACGGGCTGCCACAAGCCGTATATTTTGAAGGCCTGGCCCACGTTGTAGTCTGACCGGCCGTAGGCGAGGCGTGGATTGTAAGGGTATGGGTCTTCATAGTACGGCTGCGAACCGTCATCCATACTCTTCGACCACGTGTACTGGGCATCGAGAAGGAAGGAATGCGAAAACTGGTGTTTCAGACCCGCCAGCATCGCGCTGTAATTCGAATAGCCCTCGTTGTTATAGAAGTCCACGCTGTTGACGGTCGGATTCAGCGCCTGTCCATTCACTGCGCCGAGCACGTTCGCATTGTATTGGTGGATGATGTGATATCCCTTGCTTCCCTGGTAACCGAGGGTTGCTACCCATTGCCTGCCGACATCGTATTGCGTATCCAGCGAATAGTGATACACGTAGGCGGTGGGAACATTCGCGGGATAACCCGTCACGCTGATTGAGCCAGTCGTCGGCAAATTGTTCGCGTTGAAACTGACGATCGTATTTGGATTGGCCGGATAGCCAAAGAGCGACTTCGCGTCGCTGGGTATGGAGTATTGGATGGCGCCATTGATCTGTGTCGGCGAAACGCTGGTGAAATTAGGGCTGGTAACGGAGGGCGGGTTGTTTCCGCCATTGGCAGCAATGGCGATCTCTTCCTGGTTGTAGTTCATGCCGAAGCCGCCGCGGAGCACAAGCTTTCCCTGATCGCGCATCGGGCTCCAGGCAAACCCCACCTGCGGTCCGAAATTTCCTTTTTGAGCCTGATATAGATTGCCACCCCGGCGAACCCGCAGATCGGTAAACACATTGGCGCCGCTACCCAGCTCCACGACATTCAGGTTGTTCTGCTTGGAGGATAGGGGCCCAAAATACGAATAGCGCACTCCCAGGTTGAGGGTGAGATTAGGGCGGAGTTTGAAATCGTCCTGTACAAAAAATCCGTACAAGTCTGTGCGGATATCCTCCCGATTTAAGGTCGGAATGCCAGTGAGAGGGTCGAAGGTTCCCACCTCTTTTTCAGGCGCGTCGTTGAGAAAGTCCCACACGTTAAAGAAGGTGAACTGCGGCCTGGCCGCAGAGGGGTTTTCGTTCAAGTAGTAGAGCCTGGTGACGCCTCCACCAAACTTAATCGTGTGCCGGCCGGCTACCTTCGTTGCGACGTCCTGATAACTGTAGGTCCATTGATTGTAGACACTTGGTCCTGGTGCGCCGAAGAAATTGAAGGTAGTCGCCGTAGCCGATGCGTTCAGATTGCCGATGGATGTAATGTTGTCCTGTGGAAGTCCAAACGGCTCCTGAGGATTGCTGTTAATTTCGTTCCAGCGCCAGCCCGCGGCGTTGACGCGGGCTTCATTGAGCAAGCTGGGCGAGAAAGTGTGGTTCCAGATGCCGGCGAATGCATCGTTGATAGCCGAATGGTGGTAGAGATTGTAAGGACGCACCGGCCCGTTGTAAGTGGTGGAGCTTACCGGTACCCAATAAATAGTGAAGGTAAGTCGGTCGTTCCTGGTAGCATCCGCGTCCAGACGTCCGTTGTATTGCTGCTCCGTGATCTGGCTTGGGTTCAGAGTCGTGTATTCGCCAATGTCCGCGACCCCATCAAGACCAGAACCGACTCCTGGAGTGCCACTGCTCTGGTAGGTCAGATCCTGCGTGTGCAAGCCGGTCTTGAGTGGTGAACCGATGTCGAGGCCCTGGCCTGCAATGGTGGCGCAATTAGAGCCCTCCACCAGGCCTATGTTCGCGCAGGTGGCATTGATTTGGCCTTGCGCGCTTACACCGGCGCCGGGAAAGGTGAGAAACGTGGAAGCGATACTGCCGCTGGGCGCTTGCTTGTCGAATGCAGCGGTGTCATACCAACTCACTGCAGTGTTGGAGGTGTTGTTACGGATGGTTTCGTAGGCAAAGAAGGCGAAGATCTTGTTCTTCCAAATGGGGCCGCCTAGACTGCCACCGATCTGGTTGAAGCGGCTCTCATCGCGCAGCAAACCCCGCTTCCCTACAGTGCCGGGTTCAGCGGAGTTGGGGCCGTTGTAACGCTGATACGCATTCAGGCCCGGCCTGTCTATTTTGATGAAAGCGCTGCCGTGAAAATCGTTCGTACCGGCCTTTGATGTCACCTGAATCTGCGCTCCGCTAAATCGGCCGGTCTCCGCATCATAACTATTTGAGACTATTTTGACGTCACCGACAGAATCTTCACTTGGCGTAATGACTGTGGTACCGCCCCACACCGCACTGGCGGTGCTGATGCCGTCAATGGAAACGCCATTGGCATTGTTCTGTCCACCGTTGGCGATGATCTGCGGGCCGTTTTCCGTCTTGAAGATCCCGTCGGTCGCACCGCTGCCGCCAATCTGCGAGCCCGGCAGGCTGTTGGTGCCGCCGCCAGCCGCCTGGGCCCCATCGCCAAAGGAGCCTGGAGCAAGCTGGCTTAACTGGAAGACGTCTCGTCCAAAGGAAGGCATGTGTTGTATCTCATTGCTGCTTACGACACCACTGATGGAAGCGGTTTCGGTATCGAGTGCCGGTTGTTCATCTCCTGAAACAGTGACAGTCTGCGTGGCATCTCCAAGCTCTAACTGCACGTTGATAGCATTTGCTTGCTCTGGGATCAACTGCAGATGATCGAGGGCCTTTTGCCTGAAACCACTCTTATTGACAACCAGAGAGAATTGATCGGGCGGTAAGGCGTTGAAGTTGTAAAGGCCGTTGCCGTCGCTCGTAGTTGTAAACACCTTGGCGGTGCCGAGATCTGTCAAGGTAACGGTCGCTCCGGGAATGACCGCGCCGGATGGATCAGACACGGTTCCCTGGATGGATGCGCGAAACTGCGCATGCGCTACCTCAGTGAACAGGGAGACAACAGTCGCTAGCAGAAACAAGCTGCCGGCGACCCTGCTAGCTGTCTGAAACGCTAATTGCCGTGAACTTTTCTTGATATGCAACAGACTCTGGTACATACTGGCCTCGCAATAGATTTTTGCAGTCCTCACCCGCGGCTGCGCCGGCGCAAGAAGATGCCATCACGCCTGGTTCACAACGTATGAATGATTGATATGTGATGAAGTAGTCGACCCCTCCTTGTGGTTGTCGACCAATATTCGCGGAACACTCTATCGATAGGGCTGGCTGACCGATGAGATTGCGCGTAAACGGACGGCCAGGGTGCCGCTAGAAAATTGTGATGCGAAGATGTTCGTGAAGGCTTTCTGGGTTGGAACATTTCTGTTGGCCTGCTGAAAACCGCAACCTACTCAGTCGCCCCGGGCGCGCACTGAGCAGATTCACCAATAAATAAAATGGGGGAGCGCATTGCACTCCCCTTTTGGTCGATGTTGTGGATTTGTACTTTGCGCGGACTTTCGAATATGACTCAGCGCACTAGGTGGAGATTTTCACGCCCGGCACAAATCTCCGGGGCTGCCTAGGTGTACATGCTGGCGCGCTTATCTCTTGCATCGTGGTGGTCATGGGTGTCGTTTGCCGCCAATACCGCGGCCGTCAACTTCGACGGCTGGGAGGTTGCGATAACAACCTGGGGCTTGTGTAGCACATCAATTACGCGCTCGTACAACCGGTTGCGAACCTCGAGGCGATCTGACGCCCGGGTGACATAACGTACCAGGATGTCCACTCCCGAGCCAGCAGGACGCATATTCACAGATGAGCTGGCGCTGGCGTGGTTCAGGCCGTTTTTCCGGGGAACGCGCTTCCACTCCTCCTCGGCAAGTCTGGCATCCTGTTGCGTCTCTTCCAGAACCGCCTGGTTAATGAGTGCCACCTTGGCATAGGTTTCTGCCGACGCAGGAATGCTGATCGACATTTCATCCCACATCCATTGGCCGACCGTCGAGAAGTTGAAGAACTGGCCAGTGACAGCGAAGTTGTTGATAAAGGTTGCGCGGCGTCCCGTCGGATGCCCTTTGTCTGCCCAGTCGCTGTTTTCGAGGATAGTGGTGCGGAAAAGATTGATCTCAACCACTTCGCCTGCCACGCCATTGATCTGTACCCAGTCCCCGACACGGATTCCGCTCTTGCCCATGAGAATGAACCAGCCGAAGAAGGCGAGGATAAAACTTTGCAGAGCTACCGTGAGGCCGGCGGTGGCGAGACCGAGGATGGTCGAGATCTCACTGGGTACTCCAAATGTAACCAGTAGGACACCGAGGATACCCACTAGCTGCACGCTGAGACGCAGGATGGTGCGCAGCGTTTGCATGCGGCGCCGATCCAGCTTCCGGCGTTCCAGCAGGTTTGTTCCAATCGCTTCAAAGAGAATGGCGCAAATCAGAATGACCGCTACCGAAGCCAGCGACCGCACCGTCATGTGGGTCACGATGCGATGCTGCAGCTGCACCTGGGCTGCCCACTTGGTGTAAACCCCTGCCAGTTGCTGCTGCGCCTGAATGCGGTCATCGTAGAGACTGAGAAGCTGACGCTGCTCTCTTCTCTGCTGCAAGTTGGCGAGCTTGGCCGCTTCAGAGGAAACAACTAACGCCTTCGACGGATTGGCGGCCGCGGCCGTCGAACTGGCATTGGCCTTGGCTTCGAGGGCATTGTGCTGCTGGGTCAGACTGGCCGCATCGGCTAGCGCCTGCTGCCTGGCCTGCTCGATCAATTCATACCGGCTGCGTTGGCTGCTCCACGCCCCGATGCGTCCGGCAAGCGTGCCATATTGCCGGGTAGAAAGGACGGCCAGCTGGCTGTCGCTCTCAGACTGGGCATTGGTCTTACTAACGGCTGCCTCGTGCGCGGCAAGCTCCTGCTGGATCTGTGTGCGCTCGTCGCCCGATGCCCGGGCCAGGTCTTGCTGGGCATCCTTCAGCTCATCCTGGTCGAGGTCCAGCTGTGCCTGGGCAATTTTCAGGTCGTCTTCATTGCCACCGTTTGCGGCGTTCCCGGGGGCCGGAGTCAAACTCCGCACCTGGGCCTGATCCTCTTTGGCCGTCTGCTGCAGCTGCGCCACCTTTTGGGAAAGCTCGAGGGCTTGACCCGTGGGGGCGAGGTGCTGTTCGCTCGCTTGGCGCAGCGATGCGGCGAAGGCCTGGTTCACCTCGTGATCGGCCAGGCGTTCGGCCTCGCGTGCAAACTCCCCCTCTTCTTTGCTGACGGCAAGGGGGGCCAGGGCTTGCGCAATTTGCCAGGGGTGCAGGTCTACGATGGTGCTCTGCCTCGAGGCCCCCAGATTGCGCTGTGCCTTTTGGCCTTGAAGGAAGGGCAGGTGGGCCATCGCATCGCGCGTTGTCCAGGAAAGAGCGATACACAGGACCAGCACGCCAAATAGAACGAGAAGTGACAGAAACCTTCCCCGGCCAAGCCAGCGTTGCAGCGCTGTGTGCTCCTGCGTGCGGGAAGCTGCCAGGTTGGTTGTCATGGCCCATTCTGGCAGGTTGCTCTTGGCCTGGGGTAGGCCCCGGTAGTTGTAGCGTGCCCACTTATAAAACACACGCCTAAGAATGGAACTGTAGCGCTTTCAAAGTTGGCTCTCGCCGGACTTCGTAGTCTAAGCGAACGCGGTAGGAGCTGGACGGGTGCCCCCGTTCGCCTTAGCGTACGTGGGCCGAATACGATGGGCGAAGCCCTCCATAGCTTTTGCGATTGCTGGAAAAAGCAATCGAAACATATCATTTTCGGCCCACGTACGCTGGGGCGAAGGTGGGGCACCCGTCCAGTTCTTAATGGGTCCTGTTAGGGACCTGACTCCTGCCGGGTTGCGTTCTCACGCGGGCTCCTCAGGCCCGCATATACCCACCAACCGTAACGATCTAATAAATGTCATCCGCCTGGGCCCTGTTATTATGGGCGCGCAGCGAACGATGACCATGCCCCTGAAGATCGAAGAGCCGATATGTATCGCCGCCACCAGAGATGTGTGCGGCGAAGGAGTGCTGTGGGATCGGGATACCCAAAGCATCTATTGGACGGACATTAATCGATTTCTCGTCCATCGGTACGAGTTGAAGGACGGCACGCTTAAGACCTGGTTCTTTTCTGAACCCGTAACCTGCGTCATGGAAACCAGCCGCAAGGATACGCTGGCCTTATCCCTCGGCTCCGGAATCACACTGTGGAAACCGGGCAGCGATGCGCCGCCCACTCCGCTTTTCGCTCTTCCCGGCTGGCCCTTTGTCCGCTGCAATGATGCGGCCGTAGATCCAGGCGGTGCGTTGTGGGTGGGATCGATGCGAAACAATGTGAAAGCGAATGGCGACGCCGAGCCGGCGGGCGGGACAGACGGAGTGCTCTACCGCGTCGACGGAACCGGCACGTCCACGGAATGGCGGCGTGACCTGGGCATTTCGAATACCCTGCTTTGGAGTCCGGATCAGTCCAGGTTCTACTTTGGCGATACTCTGAAAAATTGCATCTGGTCCTACGAATATGACCTGGCCGGCCGATCCATTCGTGGGGAGCAACCCTTCTTCCAGGGCTTCGAGCGCGGCAGCCCTGATGGCTCCGCCATTGATACAGAAGGATATGTTTGGAATTGCCGTTACGATGGGGGCGTGTATCGTCCGGATTGCGCCCGACGGCAAGATTGATCGCGTGATTGATCTGCCAGTGAGCAGGCCGACCAACTGCACGTTCGGTGGTCCAGGCGGCAATGTGCTTTACATTACCTCGGCTTCGCCCGAAGCTGGACAGTGGGAGCGATTTGGGGGTTGCTTCTTCGCCCTGGAAACCAACGTGACGGGCATGGCTGAGAATAAATTCCAGCTTCCCTGACCCAACAACTTTGTTAGCGATCCTGCGGTTTTTCTCCGGGCCGCTGTGTGCCTTCAAGGTTTGTGGTGTCCAATCCTTGCCGTGGGAGCACGGCAAGGATTGGCACCTTGGATTGACGTTTGCTAGTTGTGGGTAAGTGCAATCGTGACGCCGCTGGAAGAGAACGCATTGCTCGTAATCGTAAGCGTGTCGGTTGCAGGTCCCGCTTGGGAGTATGTAACGGTGATCGTGCAGCTACCGCCCGGAGCAATGGACCCGGAGCAGGTGTTGGCTTGGGAGAAGGCGCTGCTCGCTCCATTGGCGAACGTTAGCCCGGAAATGGTCAGATTCAAGTTGCCCGTGTTGGTGAGCTTGGTGGTGAGTGACGAGTTAAGAGTGGTCAACTTGAGTGCTCCCTTGTTGACCAGTAACTTGGTGGTGTTAGTGTTCAGGTCGCTTACATAGATGTTGCCGGAACCGTCCAGAGTGATACCCGTGGGGTTGATCAGCCCCGTCAGCGGTACCTGGGTGGTTGGGTTGCTGGCCGAGTGTCCAGCCGGCACCATGAGGACACGTTGACTGCTATCGGTGACGAACATATCACCGTAGGGGTCAAAGGCGATGCCCGCAGGCGAGTTGAGCGCGCAGGTTGTAACGGTGGCGTCGCAGGGCGCAATGGGTACTGGCGTAGCCCCGGTGCCGTTGAGCGCGATCTGCAGGATCTGGTTACTATTTCCGTCGCCGACGTACAGATTGGCGCCGGTGTTATCGACAGCGAGCGATTGCGGGAAGCTTACGCTCTGGCTGCCGAGGCTCACCAGACTGGGCGTATACAACGCATAGGTCTCGCCGGGAACCTCGATGATCCGCGGGGTATTGCCTGCATCGGCAATGTAGATGTTGCCGCCAAAGTCGATCCTGGCTGCGGTGGGAAGTCCGAGAGTGAACGTCCCAGTGTTCACCGTCGATTCGGCCAATGCAGGGTTGAAGCTTACTACCATGGCTGCGTTGGCGTCGGAGACGACGAGGTTTCCGAAGGCGTCAAAGACCAGGTCGCTGGGGTAAACCAGGTTATTGGTGTTGGCCGCATTCCATCGAGTCAACGCACCACCCGATGAGGGGAGCGTATCAATCTGCGCTGCGTTGCTGTTGGCCACATACAGCGTGGAGTTAGTGAGATCCGTCGGGTTAAAGGTAAGGCTCTGCGGTTGGTTGAGGCTGGAGTTCAGTATCTGCTGCGTGGCACTGCTCAACGAAATCTGTGCCGCGGAGCCCAAGCCCGACAGGAACAGGTAGAGGATAGGTTCGGCCGCGCCCGTGGTGGGAGTGAAGTTAACCTGCACCGCTCCTTTGCGAATACCAGGCAGGCCTGGTTTGAACGCAATGCTCAAGATACAAACCGTGCCGGCTGGTTCCTGCGCTCCAGATACGCAGGTAGTCGCGCCGGTGTTGCTGAAGTCAGAGGCGCCTCCGCCTCCGGGGTTGAAGTTGAAGGTCATGGCTCCGGCCACAGGGAAGGCGTAGGGCACCTGAATCGTACTGGTACCACCGGCGACCGCCGCAGGATCCGCCCCAATTGCCGGATTACGCAAAGGAATCACAGCCGAGTTGCTGGTGGGAACGTAGTTGGTATCTCCCAGATAGTTGATGCTTACGGTGTTGTTACCCGGGACAAAGTAGCTGCTGATCAGGAACAGGGTCACGTTCGAGCTCGCCCCTGATCCAGGTGTGAGCGTACCGGTGGCGAGAGTCTGACCATTGAAGACCACGTTCACCGTGCCAGTCGGAGGTGCTGTGGATCCCGACACCGTAACTATGTACGGGGTTGGCTGGCTGAAGAAGCAGCAGTCGCCGCTGGGGAATACGAGCCCTCCGCCGACGCCGGTAGAGCCTGTGGTGCCAACCACGATCTGCACCGTTGCCGTCGCATTGGTGAAGTCAGTGGTATCCGTAGGCGCGAAGACCACCTGCAAGGTCCACGTGCCGGCAGCGAGTACAGCGCCCGGCGCGGGCGTGTTGGCAGGTAACACGGTGTAGGTATACGTCCCGGCAAGAGGCCCACCTTGGAACGTTGCCGTGGCATCGAGTTGGGTGCTGCTCAGCGCGGTCCCGACTGCAATTGCCGCCGGCGTCGGCCAGGTGATAACCGGCGTTGCCTTGGTGACGACAATGGAGTTGTTCGCGGACGCGCCTGTATAACCCAGTGGATTGGTTGGGGTGAATACGACCGACAGAGGATCCGTCCCCACCGGCAGTATTGTGCCTGCAGGCGGAGTATAGGCATACGTACCCGGCACAATCACCGAAGTATTGGTGCCAAAGCCGAGCGCCAGGGTAACTACATTCCGGTTATTGGGAACGCTGATGCTCACCAGCGTCCGGGTGGGATCAACAGGAATTTGATATCCGTAGAGGTCAAAGGTTCCCGCTACCTCTCCGCCGGCCTGGGTGTTTTTGTACGGGGTGGTGGCCACGATCGTCTCACCCGCATAGCCCGCGGACTGAGCCCATGAGCTCATGTTGATCGTCTGGGTCACCGGGTTCCCGGTGGAATAATTGAGAACGAAGGGCTGGTTGATCTGACCGGTGGTGGTCGCAGCGCCGATCAGGTAAAGAGCGGAGTAGTTGCCCGGCACCGGCAGGGTGTACACGGCTCCATTGGTAATCGCGTTGGGAACAGTTGGCTGTCCGAGGGTGAAGGTCGTGCCCGCGAAGACGACCGAACCGTTGTTCAGCTTATTGTACGAGAAGGTTCCGCCGGCATTGTCGAAGCCCGGCTGGTTGTACGGAGTACCGTCGGTAGAGGTGGCAATCACCTGCAACTGATCGGTCGGGATAACCGGCGTGGGCCTGGGCGCGCCCATAGCTACGGCATTGAGTTGGACGGAGCTCAACGGCGTACCGTAGGTGATCGGCGCCGGCGTCGGCCATGAAATGGTTGGCGTGACGATGGGCGTGACCGGGTTTGTCACCACTAGCTGCACGGTGCCCGTGGCGGTTGAGTAATCGGTGGTATCGGTCGGAGTGAAGGTTACAGATAGAGTATCCGTGCCGACCGGCTCGATCGTACCAGCCGGAGGATTGTAGACGAACGTTCCCGGTACCTCCGGGGTGGCGAGGTCCATGGACAGCATCACGATGTTCCGGGTATTCGGCAGCTTGACGCTCTTCACCGTCTTGGTAGCGTCAAGGGGAATATCGTATCCGTAAACGCACACTGAGTCCGGCTGTGAAGTACCGTCCTGATAGTTGCGCTTCTCACTGCAGTTAACAACCGACTCGCCCGGCCAACCCGCGGCGTTGAACCAGTCGCTCATATTCTGATTCAGCACCGTCGTCGTGCCGTCGGTGTAAGTCACGGTAAAGGTCTCAGCCGGCGGGATGTTATTGACCATCGCGCCCAGCATAAACAGGTCAGTGAACTTACCAGCAGGAAGGGTAATCGTGCCGCCCGAGACGGCGTCTTGTTGGTTGGCGGGACCTATGTCGAAGGTCATGCCGTTCCACGCTACGGTGGAACCGAGCGTAGCGGTGGAATAGGAGTAGCCATCGTTATCGAACCCGCCGCTGCCATAATGCGAGCCTGGAGTATAGATACCCGATACGTTGTAGTAGGGAGCAAGGTTAACGGACACGACGCCGGTCGAAGCGGTTGCATCCAACTGGAAACCGCTCAACGGCGTACCGTAGGTGATCGGTGTAGGCGTCGGCCAGGTAATGACGGTTTGATCCTGGGTCACGGTAAGTTGTACCGTTGCCGTCTCCACTGCGTATAAAGCGCTACGCGGAGTAAAGGTTACCGAGAGAGTATGTACCCCCGCAGCAAGAATCGTGCCTGCGGCTGGAGTATAGACAAAGGTTCCGCGCTTATTATCTGTCGCATTTAACTGTGTGGCGCTCAGCGGAGTTCCATAGGAAATTGGCGCGGGCGTCGCCCACTCGAGATCTGAGGCTAACAAGGTCGTACCGGCCACGATGTTGCTGGAACCGGCAGTGAAGGCGCAATCGCCGGCATAAGCAGCCTGGTAGCTGTCAGTACCGCCGGGCGGTGTGTACACCAGCGTTGCGACACCGCTGGCCAGCGGCGCCGTGCCGATGATCACCCCTTTATTCGTAAACGTGACGACCTCTCCATTCGTTGTGGTCGTGCCGTAATTGTAGGGAGCGAGCGTGGCCACCAGGGTGACCTGTTGGCCAACGGCACCATTTGTTGGGTTGGCAGTCAGCGCCAGAGCAGTTGTCTTTTTCGCCGCGGTGAAGGTCGAAGCCGATGAAGTGCTTGATCCATAGTTCCCATCGCTGCCGTAGGTGGCGGTGACGGATTGCGTACCGCATCCAAAGAAGGCGACATTGGAAATGGAAGCCGACTCCGACTGGCCCGACAGTAGCACCGCGAGGCCGGTGCCGGTAACAGCCGTTATATCCACTCGATCATCGCCGTTGATATCTCCCACGTTGGCGAAGATGTCGCCACTGCCTACTGGATAATAGGTCGCCGTGCCAAAAGTGCCCGTGCCCGTACCCAACAGAATGCCTACGGTGGCATTGCCGTTATTGGCCGAAATGATGTCGAGCTTGCCGTCGCGATTGAAATCTCCAATCGTCAGGTAGTAGGGGGCGGGGGCCGGGGTGCCGTCAGTCTGGACATAGGGCACTGGCGCCTGGAAGGTGGGGGTCGCCGTCGTTCGCTTTGTTGAGCAGAATGTAGATTGAAGTCGTCAGTCGCACTGGTGGTGGCGATGTCCGGGAATCCATCCCCGTTGAAGTCGCCGATGGCTACCGAACCTACCTGGCTGGCTCCGGTGTTGGCGGTGGTAAACGCCTTGAACGTACCGTCGCCGTTACCCTGAAGGATGCTGGCCGAGCCGCTACCGTCCGAGGCCACTACCAGGTCCAGGAAACCCATCCTGGTTCAGATCACCCACAACCACATTCCACGGAGCATCGCCGACTGCGTAATACGAAGGCGCTTGAAATGAGCCATCGCCATTGCCCAAAATCACGGCCACATTATTCAGGCCGGAATTGGTGGCCACCAGATCCTGAATGCCATCGCGGTTAAAGTCGCCGACGGCGAGAAGCCTCGATGCTGAAGTAGACGCCGCTACCGGATAGTTCCTGGCTGCCTGGAACGTTCCGTTCCCATTGCCCAAGTAGATATTGACTGAGCCGGTTCCAGCGGCGCTGAGGACCGCTAAGTCCTGCTTACCGTCGCCGTTGAAATCTCCCACAACGACGGAAGTTGGCTCGAACGGAGCCGTAGTGGTAATCGCTGTGCCATTGGTGAAGGTGCCGTTGCCGGCGCCCAGCAGAATAACTATGGGACCGGTGTTGGTGGGCACTGCATAGTCGGGTCGCCCATCACCATTGAAGTCGCCAATCGCGGGTCCAATCGTGCTTCCGGTTTGGCCGTTGTTCATATTGGCGATGGGATAGAGGGTGTAGGGAGTGAAGCCTGTCTGCAACGTTGAGGCGTTCAGTGTGGCAGTGCCCAGGGTGAAATTCGAGGTTGTATCCGTAAAGGTGACACTACCGGTCGGAGTTACCGGACCGAATGCCGACACCGTCCCGGTAAGCGTGTAATTCCCCGCTACACCCGTGCTTGCCAGCGCGGTAGAGGTCAAATAGGGCCCCGAAAAGGTCACTGATTGCGAGGATGACGAACTGGTCGTAAACACTGCGGTGCCGCCATAATTGGCGACGAATTGATGGAGTCCGACCCCACCCACCTCAACTTCCAGGACAGCGGTTCCCGGATTGCCATTGGTCGATTGAACCTGGACTGTACCCAGCGCCTCGGTGACACCGTTGTACGTATCAGTAAAGGTCACCGTACCGCCGGCAACCGTAAATTCCGTAGCCGAGACTTGGGCTGTCATGGTGATGACCGCACCACTCGATGGGTTCTGGGGGGTGGTGAACAGTGAAGTCGTGGTTCCGGCGCCGACCCCCTGTGCCCATGCGGCGGACCCACCAGCCACCAACGCGAGAGCGCTTAACAGCACTGGCATCCATCGGCCACGGGATACCTGTCTGGAAGTCGTAGGGCGTCTAAATGGAAGGACGGGGGAGTGCATCATGGGTTTCAAGGCTCCGATTGGTACGGTTTAGTTCGCAAGCGTGATCTTTGGGAAACGAACGCCTGTCAATAAGGCAGTAAGGCATCGCAGTGCTCTGTTGACGCACCTGCGGTAATGGGTCGCATCAAATTCCATCAGCGCCTGGAGAATAACGCCCACTTCGACACATTGTTATTACCCTTATGGGGGATTCAACGATGGGCTCGGAATCCGTAGAGAGAGAACAACCTGTTAACGATCTAGGTACCGCCGGTGCGAACTAGGGTTTTGTATCTCGCCGTATCTATTAGATACGAGCCGTGCTCTGGTCGAGCACGGCTCGTTTGGTTAGTAGGGCCGGTTGTGTCGTGCTGCTAGTTGTGAGTAAGTGCAACCGTGACGCCGCTGGCGGAGAACGCGTTGCTCGTAATCGTAAGCGTGTCGGTCGCAGGCCCCGCTTGGGAGTATGTGACGGTGATGGTGCAACTACCGCCCGGAGCAATTGACCCGGAGCAGGTGTTGGTTTGTGAGAAGGCGCTACTCGATCCGTTGGCGAACGTCAGCCCAGAAATGGTCAGGTTCAAGTTGCCAGTGTTGGTGAGTGTGGTGGTGAGTGACGAGTTAAGAGTGGTCAACTTGAGAGCTCCCTTGTTGACCAGCAACTCGGTTACGTTGGTGTTGAGATCGCTCACATAGATGTTGCCGGAACCGTCGAGGGTGATACCGGTGGGGTTGTTGAGCCCCGTCAGCGGTACCTGGGTTGTGGGAGCGCTGGCCGAATGGGCGGCCGGCACCATGAGGACCCGTTGACCGCTATCGGTGATGAACATATCTCCGTTGGGGTCAAAGGCGATGCCCGCAGGGCGAGTTTAACGCGCAGGTGGTAACGGTGGCGGCGCAGGGCGCCATGGCTACCGGCGATGCGCCTGTGCCGTTAAGCGCGATCTGCAGGATTTGGTTGAGATTTCCGTCGCCGACATAAAGATTGGCGCCGGCATTATCGACAGCGAGCGCTTGCGGGAAGCTTACGCTCTGGCTGCCGAGGCTCAGCAAGCTGGGGGTATATAGCGCGTACGTTTCCCCGGGAACCTCGACGATTCGCGGAGTACTGCCCGCATCGGCGATATAAAGGTTGCCACCAAGGTCAATCCTGGCTGCTGTAGGAAGTCCGAGTGTATATGTCCCCGTACCCACCGTCGATTCGGCTAATGCAGGGTTGAAACTGACCACCATTGCGGCATTCGCATCGGGCACGACGAGGTCGCCGAAAGCGTCAAAAGCCAGATCGCTGGGATAAATCAGGTTGTTCGTGTTAGCGGCGTTCCATTGCGTCAAGGCGCCGCCCGACGAAGGTAGCGTATCAATCTGCGCCGCGTTGCTGTTGGCAACGTACAAAGTAGAGCTCGTGAGGTCCGAGGGATTAAAGGTCAGGCTCTGTGGCTGGTTGAGGCTGGAGTTCAGTATCTGCTGCGTAGCGCTGCTCAGCGAAATCTGCGCCGCGGAACCCAAGCCCGACAAAAACAGGTAGAGGATAGGTTCGGCCTGCCCTCCGGAGGAAGTGAAGTTGATCTGCACTACTCCTTTGCGGATGCCGGGCAAGCCGGGCTTGAAAGCAATGCTGAAGATGCAAACCGCACCAGCGGTTTGCTGCACTCCAGACGCGCAGGTGGTCGCGCCTGTGTTGCTGAAGTCAGTGATTCCTCCGCCCGAAGGGTTGAAGTTGAAGGTGATAGCTCCGGCCACTGGGAAGGCGTAGGGCACCTGAATGGTGCTGCTACCACCGTTCACGGTTGCAGGGTTTGCCCCGATCGCCGGATTGCGCAATGGAACGACTGCAGAGCTACTGTTCGGGACGTAGTTGCCGTCCCCAAGGTAGTTCAACGTCACGGTGTTGTTTCCCGGCGTAAAGTAGCTGCTGATCAGGTTCAGGGTCGCGCTCGAGGTCGTACCCGATACAGCCGTAAGCGTACCGGTCGCGAGGGTCTGACCATTGAAGACCACGTTCACCGTGCCGGTCGGAGCTGCGGTCGATCCTGACACCGTTATGGCATAAGGGGTTGGTTGGCTAAAGAAGCAGCAGTCGCCGCTGGGGAACAAGGGCGATCCGCTGACACCGGTAGAGCCTGTAGTCCCGACCACTATTTGTACCGTTGCTGTAGCCGTGGTGAAGTCCGTGGTATCGGTAGGTGTAAAGACCACCTGCAAGGTCCATGTGCCGGCAGCGAGTACTGCGCCCGACGCCGGGGTGTTGGCGGGTAAAACAGTGTAGTTGTAGGTCCCGGGAAGGCTCGCGCCCTGGAACGTGGCCGTGGCATCGAGTTGGGTGCCGCTCAACGCAGTCCCAACCGAAATCGCTGCCGGGGTTGGCCAGTTAATGACTGGCGTCGCCTTCGTCACAACAATCGAGTTGGTTGCGGACACGGTCGTATAAGCCGCGGTGTTGCTTGGCGTGAATGTTACCGACAGCGGGTCGGTTCCGACCGGCAAAACGGTGCCGGAAGGAGGAGTGTAGACATAGGTGCCAGGCACGACTGCTTGGGTATTGGTGCCGAAGCCGAGCGCCATGATCACTACACTCCGCGTACTCGGCAGAGTGACGCTCAACAGCGTTCTGGTCGGATCGGCGGGAATTTGATATCCGTAGAGGTCATAGGTTCCCGAGTTACTGCCGCCACCCTGGGTGTTCGCGCGGGTGGTGGAAGCGACGATCGTTTCACCCGCATAGCCGGCCGACGCGCTCCACGAGCTCATGTTCACGGTCTCGCTCACGGTGCCATTGGCATCGTTATAGGTGAGGACGAAGGGCTCGTTTGTCTGCCCGGTCGTGGTCGCGGCTCCAATCAAATAGACATTCGAATAGTTGCCCGGCGCCGGAAGCGTGTAGACCGCTCCGTTGGTGATGGCGTTGGGAACTGTCGGCTGCCCTAGGGTAAACGTCGTTCCCTGGTAAATGACCGACCCATTGTTCAACTGGTTGTAAGAATACGTATTGCCGGCGCCGTCGAAGCCCGACAACAAATAGCCGGTACCGTTGCTAGAAGTGGAAAGCACCTGTAATTGACTCTGCGGAATTACCGGAGTCGGTCGCGAGAGTGCCGTAGCTACGGCATCCAATTGCACCGAGCTCAAAGGCGTGCCGTAGGTGATGGCCGCTGGCGTCGGCCACTGGATCGTGGGTGTTTCGATCGGATTGTTGGGAGTATCGACCACCAATTGCACAGTGGCTGTGGACGTTGTGTAGTCCGTACTGTCGGTTGGAGTGAATGTGACCGACAACGTATCTGTCCCAACCGGTTCGATCGTGCCCGCCGGAGGGTTGTAAACAAATGTTCCCTGAATCGCAGGCGTGGTGAGATCCATGGAGAGAAACACAATGTTCCGTGTGGCCGGCAGGGTAACGCTCTTTACCGTTTTGGCCGAGTTAAGGGCTATTTGATATCCATAAACGCATACTGAATCTGCCTGGGTGGTGCCGTTGGATAGGTTACGGTCATAGTTGCAGTTGACAACAGACTCGCCTGGCCACCCCGCCGCATAGACCCAATCGCTCATATTCTGAGTCACCTGGGTGGTAGTGTTATCGGTGTAAGTCACGGTGAAAGTCTGACTTGCCGCGATGTTATTGACCATCGCCCCGAGCAGATACAGGTTTGTATATTTTCCCGCAGGCAGGGTAACCGTCTGGTTGGCGACGGCATCTTGCGCATTCGCCGGACCTATGTTGAAAGTCAGACCATTCCAGACTATTGTCGAGCCGATCGAATTGGTGGAGTAGGCGCTCCCATCGTTATCGAAACCGCCCGAGCTGAACGAAGTGCCAGGCGAGTAGATACCGCTGACGTTGTAGTAGCTGGACAACGGGACAGAAACGGTGCCTGAGGACGACGTTGCATTCAGCTGAAACCCGCTCAGCGCCGTTCCGTAAGTAATTGGCGTCGGTGTCGGCCAGGTAATGACCGTTGGATCCTGGGTCACGGTGAGCTGTACCGTCGTCGTCTCCACTGCGTAGTTCGAGTTGTCCGGAGTAAACGTGACAGAGAGCGTATTTGTGCCGGCGTTCAGAACAGTGCCGGCAGCCGGAGTGTAGACGAAGGTTCCGTTCTTATTATCCGTCGCATCCAGTTGTGTGCCGCTGAGCGGAGTGCCGTAGGTAATGGACGCTGGCGTAGCCCACTGAAGATTTGAGGCTTTCAGTGTCGTACCGCCCATCGCGGTGCTGGTGCTGGTAGTGAACCCGCAGTCGCCGGGATAGGTCGCCTGGTAACTGTCAGTGCCGCCGGGCGGCGTGTACACGAGTGTCGCGACACCGCTGGACAGTGGCGCGGTGCCGATGATCACTCCATTATTAGTAAAAGTGACGGTCTCTCCGTTCGTCGTCGTCGAACCATAATTGTAGGGAGTGAGCGTGGCCACCAGGGTGACCTGTTGACCAACGGCACCATTCGTCGGGTTGGCAGTCAGCGCCAGAGCGGTTGTCTTTTTCGCCGCGGTGAAGGTCGAAGCCGATGAAGTGCTTGATCCATAGTTCCCATCGCTGCCGTAGGTGGCGGTGACGGATTGCGTACCGCATCCAAAGAAGGCCACGTTGGAAATGGCAGCCGACTCCGACTGGCCCGACAGCAGCACAGCGAGGCCCGTGCCAGTTACGGCGGTTATGTCTACTCGATCATCGCCGTTGATATCTCCTACGTTGGCGAAGATGTCGCCGCTACCTACTGGATAATAGGTCGCGGTGCCAAAAGTACCCGTGCCCGTGCCCAGCAGAACACCTACCGTGGCATTGCCGTTATTGGCCGAGATGATGTCGAGATTGCCATCACGATTGAAATCTCCAATCGTCAGGTAGTAGGGGGCGGGGGTCGGGGTGCCGTCGGTCTGGACGTAGGGCACTGGCGCCTGGAAGGTGGGGGTCGCCGTCGTTCCTTTGTTGAGCAGAATGTAGATAGAAGTGTCAGGCGCACTGGTAGTGGCAATGTCCGGGAATCCATCCCCGTTGAAGTCGCCGATGGCCACCGAACCTACCTGGCTGGCTCCGGTGTTAGCGGTGGTAAACGCCTTGAACGTACCGTCCCCGTTACCCTGAAGGATGCTGGCCGAGCTGCTACCGTCCGAGGCCACTACCAGGTCCAGGAAACCATCCTGGTTCAGATCACCCACAACCACGTTCCACGGAGCATTGCCGACTGCGTAATACGACGGCGCTTGAAATGAGCCATCGCCGTTGCCCAAAATCACGGCCACATTATTCAGGCCGGAATTGGTGGCCACCAGATCTTGAATGCCATCGCGGTTAAAGTCGCCGACGGCGAGAAGCCTCGATGCTGAAGTAGACGCCGCTACCGGATAGTTCCTGGCTGCCTGGAACGTTCCGTTCCCATTGCCCAAATAGATATTGACTGAGCCGGTTCCAGCGGCGCTAAGGACCGCTAAGTCCTGCTTACCGTCGCCGTTGAAATCTCCCACAACGACGGAAGTTGGCTCGAACGGAGCCGTGGTGGTAATCGCTGTGCCATTGGTGAAGGTGCCGTTGCCAGCGCCCAGCAGAATAACTATGGGACCGGTGTTGGTGGGCACTGCATAGTCGGGTCGCCCATCACCATTGAAGTCGCCAATCGCGGGTCCAATCGTGCTTCCGGTTTGGCCGTTGTTCATATTGGCGATGGGATAGAGGGTGTAGGGAGTGAAGCCTGTCTGCAACGTTGAGGCGTTCAGTGTGGCAGTGCCCAGGGTGAAATTTGAGGTTGTATCCGTAAAGGTGACGCTACCGGTCGGAGTTACCGGACCGAATGCCGACACCGTCCCGGTAAGCGTGTAATTCCCCGCTACACCAGCGCTTGCCAGCGCGGTCGAGGTCAAATAGGGTCCCGAAAAGGTCACTGATTGTGGAGAAGACGAACTGGTAGCGAAGACCGCGGTACCACCATAGTTGGCGGTGAATTGATGAACCCCTACTCCGCCGACCGCAATCTCCAATATCGCGGTGCCAGGATTGCCGTTGGTCGATTGAACCTGCACCGTACCCAGCACTTCTGTGACGCTGTTGTACGTATCAGTGAAAGTCACCGTACCGCCGGCAACCGTAAACTCCGTAGCCGAGACCTGGGCCGTCATGGTGATCACTGCGCCGCTCGACGGGCTATCGGGGGTCGTGAAAAGGGAGGTAGTAGTTGCCGCGGATGCCCATGCGGCGGGCCCACCAGCCGCCAACGCAAGAGCGCTTAACAGCACTGGCATCCATCTGCCACGAAAAACCTTCGTGGAAGGCACACGTCGCCTAAGCGCAACAATGGTGGACTGGCTCATGGGTTCAAAACTCCAATTCGTACGGTCAAGATCGCAAGCGTGACCTGGAGAAACAAGCGCCCGGCAAACAAGGCAGCAATTCACCGCGATTGCTTTAGTGGCGGACCTGCGGTAATGGATGTATCAGATTCCATCAACTGCTGGAGGATAACGTTCACGATGTCACATTGTTATTACTCCTACGGGGGAGTTAGGGGTCTGGTTCGGCAATGCGCGCTGGCCAAAGGATATTTCAAGGCGAGTTACTAAGTGGGTTCGCGTGGATACTTCACTGCTTTCTCAGCGGGCCAAAGCAGAAATAGGACTGCGCTAGCACGCGTAGCTAGCGCGCTCAACTTTCTTCAACAAGAAAAAGGCCGCTTCGGAATCCCTCAAAGCCACTTAGATAACCCCGCCGAAATAACTGGCCTTTCATACCGATTCAAGTCCAGGAATACCTAATGGATGGACTTACGGAGCAACCTGAGGCGCATTTCTCGCCCTGCTGTATTCTTCTCATGGGGTCAGGTGCGGCTCTTCCCAGAGCGTGTTTGGCTGCGTGAGATAGCTCAAACGGGACGAATGTAGATGGATAAGAGAGAGTTTTTGAAAACCTCCGGTGCCTTCCTTGCGGGCACCATGCTGTCACCCTTGGCTCCGGGCGAGCAAACTGCCGGGCGCACCAATTGGTCGGGAAACTACACCTACAGCACTGACAGGCTGCACCAGCCGCAAACCATCGAGCAAGTCGAGCAGGTGGTAAAGAGCTGCAGCAAGCTCAGGGCCCTGGGGGCTCGCCACTCCTTCAACGGGATCGCCGACAGCACAGAAAATCAGATCTCACTGACCCATCTCGACCAGATGGCCCTGAATCGTGAGGCCTCCACTGTCACCGTAGGAGCAGGTATCACCTATAGCCGGTTGGCTCCCTATCTTGACGGTCAGGGTTACGCGCTTCACAACCTCGCCTCCCTACCCCAGATTTCGGTCGCCGGCGCCATCGCCACAGCCACCCACGGATCGGGCAACAAGAATGGCAACCTGGCCACGGCTGTCACCGGGCTGGAAGTCGTCACCGCGGACGGCAAGGTGTTGGTTCTTTCCCGAGAGCAGGATGGCGAACGATTTCATGGGGCTGTGGTGAATCTGGGTGCGATCGGCGTTGTCACCAAAGTGACACTGGCAGTGCAACCGGCCTTTCAGGTAAGCCAGGTGGTTTACGAGAACCTGTCGATGGACCAACTTGAGCACCACCTGGAGGAAGTCTTCGCCAGCGGCTACAGCGTTAGCCTGTTCACAGACTGGCAGAATCACAGGATCGGCCAGGTATGGGTTAAGCGGCGCGTGGTCGCGGGAAAGGCAACTCAGTTCGCCCCGGAACTATTCGGGGCAACCCTGGCAACCAGGAAGCTCCACCCGATTCCCTCGCATTCGGCAGAAAGTTGTACCGAACAACTAGGTGTCCCGGGTCCTTGGTATGAACGGCTGCCCCACTTCCGCATAAACTTCACTCCCAGCAGCGGAGCTGAATTGCAGTCTGAGTATCTGATCCCCCGGGATCGGGGATACGAAGCCATTCTGGCGGTCGAACAGCTTCGAGACCATATAACTCCCCACCTGTTTATCTCGGAGGTGCGGACCGTCGAGCAGGACGATCTTTGGATGAGCACGGCTTACCAACGGCCTACGATGGCTATTCACTTCACCTGGAAACCGGAGTGGCCGGCGGTCAAGAATGTGCTCCCGATGATCGAAGAGAAATTGGCTCCCTTCCATGCCCGCCCCCACTGGGGAAAGCTGTTTACAATGTCGCCCTCGCAGATAAAGCCCCTCTACCCAAAATTGTCGAGCTACCAGGGGCTTTTGGCACACTACGACCCGCAGGGTAAATTCCGCAATCGCTTCGTAGACACCAATATTTATGGAGCTTGACGGAGCCAGGAGCGTCGAAGTGAGGGTATCCAACTCCTAGAAGCGGCGTGCATGTTCTCGGCACAAGAAACAGTCAGGGATCGTCACCCCGTAAAGGAGTGGCCAGCGTCGCACGATTGCTCAGTGGCCGTTATTTAATCTTCGTCCGGATCCTGCAGCACTTCTTCCTCGATTTCCATGTCTCGGAACTCGTTGGAGTCGAATACCTGACCACAGTCCAGACATTCGACGTATTCAACGTCCTCTTCACGCGCTACCACGCGGACTTTTGGGTGTTTGCAGGTGGTGTCCATCGGGAGATTTAAGTGACGTAACCTATTCTTCTGGGCAAGATTGTACCCGCCGGATTCAGCCTGTCAAATCTGTTTCTGCGCTTTCCATGCCGGTTCTCAGAATTTAACCGAATTTAAGGCTTCCGGGAACGCCTTGACGACTCTTTTAAGGGATGCGGCCGCCTCGGTTCAGGTTGACAGCCTTAGCTGGAGAGTTCGCTGATACTGCGCACCTGCTCCGGTTTGAGGGCGACCTCCTCCAGCTTCCCGAAAATCATCTTGCCCGATGCGGTCTGCAAAACGCTGGTAACCGTGATTTCTACCGCGCGGCCGATCATACGCCGGGCGTGGTCCACCACCACCATGGTTCCGTCATCCAGGTAACCGACTCCCTGGTTGTATTCCTTGCCCTCTTTCAGCACCACGATATTCATTTTTTCGCCGGGCAACACCAGTGGCTTCAATGAGTTGGCGAGATCGTTGAGATTGAGCACGCGGACGTGGTGCAGTTGCGCCACTTTACTGAGGTTGAAATCGTTGGTCAGGATAGGAGCGCCCATCTTCTTGGCCAGCTCAATCAGCTTCAGGTCGACCTCGCGCAGTTGGGGAAAGTCATCCTCCACGATTTGTACGCCGAGCAATGGATGGGCCTGCATCTTCTGCAGAATATCGAGCCCCCGCCGGCCCCGCTGCCGCCGAGAGCTGTCAGAAGAGTCGGCGACACTCTGCAGCTCGCGCAAAACGAACTCTGGAACCACCAGCGTCCCTTCCAGGAAGCCGGTCTCCACTACGTCGGCGATGCGGCCATCGATAATGGCGCTGGTGTCGAGAATCTTAAGGCTGCGCTTGCCGGCCGCGGCCCGCTCGCCGGCAAAGAGCTCAGCCAAGCCCCCGGTAAAGTTCAGCAGGTCTCCCTTGCTGGCGCCCACCATCAGCCCTATGTACGACATAAGCATGAGCACAAAAAGCTGCAGGAGCGCCCGGGTTCCCCCTGGCGGCAAGCTTCCGCTGAGCACCATACCGAAAAGCGCCGCGCCCGCGATGCCCAGGACGCTGCCCAACACCGCGCCCAGGAGCCGCTTGATGCTCAGTGCGCGAACACGCACTTCAAAGACGATTACAGCGGCGGCGGCGACGGCGCCCAAAACCGCCGCAGCCCAGGGCTGCAGGTCAAAGGGGCGGAGAAAAAAACAGGCCGCGGTCAGAACAAGGATGAATAGTACTCGGATAATGACGAGGTCCATGCGGGCTCCATGCCTGATGCCAAGAGGCAGCACAGCACGACAGAAAAAAGTGCAAAATGCAAACCCCCGGAGTATACCGACGCCACAGGTCTCGGGGCAAAAAGAAATCCCGAAGCCGCTAAAGCGGCTTCGGGATCATTCGTTCCGGGGAGGAATTCCTACTAGTATTTGGGTACGCGGGGATCGATCTGCTCGCTCCAGGCTTGAATACCGCCGGCCAGGTTCTTGACCTTGAAGCCGGCTTGCTGCAGGAACTCCGCTGCTTTCTGGCTGCGGCCGCCCATCTTGCAGTGGGCCACGATCTCGCGGCTGCGATCCAGTTCACCTACGCGCTTGGGCAAGTCGCCCAGAGGAATGAGATATCCGCCGATCTCCGCGATTTTGTACTCGTGCGGTTCGCGCACATCGAGGAGAAAGTAATCCTTGCCGGCATCGCGTTGCTGCTTGAAGGTGGTCACCGGAATCTGCTCGATGCCGTTGACCAGGGGCGCATCAGGCGCTGCTGCCGGTTGGATACCGCAAAACTGCTCGTAGTCGATCAACTTGGTTACGGTCGGATGCGTGCCGCAAGCCGGGCAATCGGGATTCTTGCGCAGCTTAAGCTCGCGGAAGCGCATGCTTAACGAATCGACCAGCAGCAGACGCCCGATCAACGGCTCGCCCTGGCCCAGGATCAGCTTGATGACCTCGGTCGCCTGGATCACACCGACGAGTCCGGGCAGGATCCCGAGCACTCCGCCTTCCGCGCAGGAAGGGACCAAACCGGGCGGCGGCGGCTCCGGATAGAGGCAGCGGTAGCAGGGCCCCTGCTCTGTGGCAAAGACGCTGGCCTGCCCTTCGAAACGGAAGATCGAGCCGTAGACGTTGGGCTTCTTGCTCAACACGCAGGCGTCGTTCACCAGGTAGCGGGTGGGAAAGTTATCGGTGCCGTCGGCCACGATGTCAAAATCCTTGAAGATCTCCATGGCGTTTTCGCTCAACAGCATGGTGTTGAACTTCACGATCTTCATGAATGGGTTCAGGGCCTTCAGCTTCTCTTCAGCCGAATCCAACTTCGACCGGCCCACGTCTTTGGTGCTGTGAATGATCTGGCGCTGCAGATTGCTCGAGTCCACTACATCGAAGTCGACCAGTCCCAGCGTCCCAACGCCCGCCGCAGCCAGATAGAAGGCTAAGGGCGAACCCAAGCCGCCGGTGCCCACACAGAGCACTTTGGCCGCTTTGAGTTTCTGCTGCCCCTCGATGCCGACCTCAGGCAAGAGCAGGTGACGGGAGTAGCGCGCGATCTCTTCGTTGCTAAGCGACGGCATCGCCGCCGTAGGTGTTTCAGTAACTGTCGCCATTCTTGAACCTCTTTCGATTTTCTATATGCCGCCTGCAATGGAAGGAATAATCGACAGGCTGTCGCTATCTTTGACCGCCGTGTTTTCCTTGTCGCTCAGGTAGCGAATGTCTTCGTCATTGAGATAAACGTTCACGAAGGCCCGCAGCTTGCCTTCCTCCGAATACAGATGCTTCTTCAACTCCGGATGCGTGATGGTCAGTTCATCCAGCGCCTGGCCTACCGTCGTGGCTGAAACCGTCACCGTGGCCTGCTTGGCGGCAAATTGGCGCAAGGGGGTAGGGATGTGAATCTTCATTCGTCGCACTCTCTTTCTTTTCGCGGGTGGCGCAGAGTCTATCGGGGCCGGCGGTCAACAACGCTCAGAGAGAACCTGAATCTCTTCGTCATCGAATCGCTTGTCGTCCTCCCCCGTACCGGCCAGGAAGAACGAGTTGGTCTGTGCCGCTACACCCTTTTCGACGCTAGTGATGACGTAGGAGCAACCCAGCCAGTGGGCTTCGTTGAAATCAGTCGACGACCAGCGCGCGGGGTGGTCGGGATGCGAGTGGTAGAAGCCCACGATGTCGAGGCTGCGCTCCCGCGCCTGGCGTTGAATGCTGATCAGTTCCTGGGGAGCGATGTGATAGCGGTTGTGCGCGGAATCAGTGCGCGTGTTGCCCGCGCGTATGGCCGCCTCGACTTGATTAATGCCGTCGAGCGCCTGGCCCAGGAGCACTCCGCAACACTCATGGGGATAGGTCTCTTCGCCGTGTTGGCGCAGCTGGCGGTAGATCGTATCGCTGATACGGAGCATCAGCTTCTTCTGCTCGACACTCTCAGTCGTACTGGCCATCATTGCTCCCAAAAACGTTCACTCAGGTACTTGTCGGCCGAATCGCACAGGATGGTGACAATAACAGCATTTTTGCCTGCGCGCGATACTTCTTCCCCCACCCTGAGACTTGCCGCCACTGCTGCGGCCGCGGAAATGCCGAGCAGCAAACCCTCGGTCCGTCCCAGATGCTTGGCCATCTCGTAGGCCCCTTCGGTTGACTGCTCCAGGTGACGGTCTGCCAGGCGGGCATCATAGATCGGAGGCACGATCGCAGTGGCCATGTACTTCAGGCCTTCCAGCCCATGAAACGGAGAATCGGGCTGCATGGCAATGCACTCAATCGCGGGATTCAGCTCCTTTAGACGTCGGGTGGTCCCCATAAACGTACCGCTGGTGCCCAGCCCGGCAACGAAGTGCGTAATCCGGCCTTCAGTCTGCTGCCAAATCTCGTTGGCCGTACCGTGGTAATGCGCTTTCCAGTTGGCTTCGTTGCCATATTGGTCAGCGTAATAGTACCGGCTCTTGTCCTGTGCCAGCTCACGCGCCTTCAGGATTGCGCCATCTGACCCATCCGCCGGATCGGTCCAGACTATGTTCGCCCCGTAGGCCGCCAGAATCCGCTTGCGCTCAGGAGAGACATTCGATGGCATGCACAGCGTAACCCCAAACCCACCGGCCGCACCCAGCATGGCATAAGCGATGCCGGTATTTCCGCTGGTCGCGTCCAGCAAGTGCTTTCCAGCAAGCAGCCCCTTGGCCTGGGCTGCCGCCACAATCGAGGAAGCCGCGCGATCCTTGACCGAGCCGCCGGGGTTGGCCCATTCGGCCTTGCCCAGCAAGGTCACGCCAGGCAGATGTGCCGTAAGGCGGTCGAGGCGTAGGAGCGGAGTGTTTCCTATCCGTTCCAGGATGCTACTGCCCAGAGCGCCGGTCGATTTCAAATCGATTTGTACTTCGGTTGGCATTTTCCCGTTCAAAGTCCTTGCTTGCGATGGTATCCGCTCGTTGCAGCCAGGAGCGCGAGTGTGCGAAAGTTACTGTGAAGCACTCTTAGTGTAGCGTCCACTGGAAAATTGAGGCAATTCGTAGTCCGTCGCCAGCCATGCGAACCAAAGTGCACTTCCTGAGTTTCGACGAAGTCCTGAGTACCCTGCGCACATTAGACTTTGATGTTCAGCTCGTGCCCGGGGTCGCAAACCAGTTTCTGGTGCGCAAATATGGCGCCGGGGCGATCCTGGCCCCAGCGGGGGAGCCGACCGGTCCGGATAAGAAGCTTCCGCACGTTGGCGTAAGGTGGAGGCAGCGACCCGGCCACCTGGTGGGTGGAGAAGTGGCCACGCTGCTTGATCGCGGATTTCAGAAATTCTGGAAGTCTACCCGCCTCGAGGTTCCGGCAACAGCGGAATCTCTGCAGGGGGTGCACCGCTTTGCCGAGGAGTTGCGGCAGGTCATCGGCGAGCCGAGCCTGTACAACGAGTCCCTGGGCACAACCAGCGATAGCTACCACTACGACCGCTTAAAGGGCCGCGAGTTGCCGATTGCCCAGCGCCCCACGCCGGCCTGGGAATTGCCTCCGAAAACAAGCTAGAGGAACCCGGCCCTAAATTGGGCGTTATTTTTTGGAGCGCTCTCGCTGCAGTTCGCGGTAAACCTCACTTTTAGAGACGCCTCGCTCGCGCGCGACCCGCTTGAGGGCGTCTTTCTCATCCAAACCCTCGGCCTCCATCAGCTGCGACACGTGCTGCAGTACGCTGCCGCCGCGGTTGGCTGGCTGAGCCATCGGAGCAGCGTCGATCAAAAGTACTATCTCACCCCGTACACGCTCGCGGGCCGCCAGCATTAACCGGACTTCTCGCGCGGTACCGCGCAGAAACTCCTCGTGGAGTTTTGTCAGCTCGCGGGCTACCACTACGCGCACGGACTCTCCCCACACCGCCTCGACGTCGGCCAACGTCTCCAAGATGCGATGCGGCGCTTCATAGACGACCAGGGTAAGGCCAGCCGTGCTAGCGGCCAAGGCTTCCAGTTCCGTCCGCCGCGTGCCTGGCTTCGCCGCTAGAAAGCCCACATAGAGAAATCGGTCCGTATCAAAGCCGGAGGCGACCAGGGCGGCGAGTGCGGCATTGGCCCCGGGGATTGGAATGACGGGCACTCCTGCGGCCACCGCTGCGCGCACCAAGTCGAGCCCCGGATCTGAGAAGGCGGGCGTACCCGCATCGCTGACCACTGCGATCCGGCCGCCCTGCTGCAAAAGGGCTATCAGCTCCAGGGTTCGCGATTGCTCGTTGTGTTCGTGGTAACTGATGGTCGAGGTGGGGATGTCAAAGTGATTCAGCAGCTTCTGCGTCTGGCGTGTGTCCTCGCACGCAATGCGGTCGACTTCCTTCAGGACGCGTAGCGCACGGAGTGTGATGTCTTCAAGATTGCCAATCGGCGTGGCGACCAGATAGAGGCCGGGCTCGAGGGACAACGTTTATTCCTGGCTCTGGCGACGAAGCTTCCGGCTCTCCGCCAGCAGGCTCATGGAGTGCATAAGGTTCTGCAGGGTCACAATGCCGACGATGCGTTCCCCTTCTGTCACGGGCACCAAGGACAGCCCTCGCCCGGCAAAGCGGCTGATCGTGGTCCCCAGTGAGTCCTCCGGTTGGGCCACATGAAAGCTGCGCGACATCACCGCCTGCACATAGCCGTTGCCTTCACTGCGTAGCGCGGAAAGAATACTCTGGCGGGAAATAATACCCACCAGGCTGTCGCCGCGCACCACGGGAAAGTCGTCCTGCAAGCTGTGAATCGACTTGTGTAGTGCATCTTCCAGGGTGTCCGACGGAGCCAGCATGGAGAACTCGGTCAGCATAATGTCTTGCATGTTGACGGTATCAACTACGCTCTGGAAGAGGACGCCCTGATCTTCGAGCTGAGCGCCGATGAGGATAAAAAAGCCCGCCATCAGCAACCAGGGGTTCATCAGCACCAGGCCGGCGATGATGGCCGTCATGGCAAGAATCTGACCCAGCCCAGTGGCCACGCGGGAACCTTGCGCCCTGCCCTGCGCCCGGGCAACGCCTCCGCGCACCACCCTGCCGCCATCCAGGGGATAGGCGGGCAGCAGATTCAATACGCCGAGAAATACATTCAGCCACACAATGCTGCGGAGCAGGTGCGCGGGGGTGATCCACGGCCGCTCCAACAGATTCAGCGTGGGCGACATGCCGAGCACCAGCATGGCCACTACGAGAGCGAAAGTCAGGTTTGCGAGCGGCCCGGTGAGCGCCATGCGCCACTGGACTTTGGGGGCTCCGGCGTTCTCTGCGCTCTCCGCGTTGGCGTAGGCCACCAGGCCGCCAATGGGCAGAAGCAGGATATTTCTAAGCTGCAAGCCGTGGTAGGCGGCTACGATCATGCGCGCCACTTCGCGCACGCCGACCGCGCCCAGCAAGACCAGCCACAGGCCAATGCCGCGAAACATGGAGAGGTGGACGCTCTCGGTGTAGGCCATACAGATGCCGAGCAGCAGGATGAAGAAGGTGTGAATGCGCAACTCGACACCCATCCATCGTCCTAGAGGGAACGACCATCCACGCATTGCATCTGCCCTTCGCCCTACCGGTTTGCTACTACCTGCATTGTAGAGCCTTCCCCCGCAGGCCAGGCTGCCGATTCATTCCGCAGCAATGGATTCATTTACCATCAAACCCGATGCGTGTGATTGCCGGCACATACCGTTCGCGGCGGCTGATCGCGCCGCGGGGGCTGGCCACCCGACCTACCAGCGATCGCCTGCGCGAGACGCTCTTCAATATCCTGGCTCCTCGCATCGAGGGCGCTGTCTTTGCGGACCTTTACGCCGGCTCAGGAGCGGTCGGCATCGAGGCTCTGAGCCGCGGCGCACGCCTGGTCTACTTTGTGGATAATGCTGCGCCGGCAGTGACCGCAATCCGCGAAAACCTCGCTGCGCTCGGCATTCGCTCTGGCTTCGAGATTGAGTCCCGCAGCGTCTCTGCTGGGCTGCGCAAGCTTTCTGACGCCATGCCGGAAGAGCGCTGCACGATTGTGTTTCTGGATCCGCCGTACGCGGCCACTGACGACTATAGCCACACCCTCACCAGCATCGGCGAAGGCGCGGATTCCCTGCTGACACCGAATGGCATTGTGATCGCCGAGCATGGCCGCAAAATGAAGCCGCCGCTGGCGGAGGGCTATGGCCCACTGCAGCGCTACCGCGTGCTCGAGCAAGGCGACGCGGGACTGACCTTCTATGGCAGGTAACCTCCGCCCTTGTGCTCGCCAGTCTGGAGATTGACCTCGAATTCCAGTTCCCTATCCGTTCTCATCTCCCAACCCAGCCCGTAGAGCGTCGCGCCCCGGACAGCAGTGATGCGCAACCCATCCCAACTGAGCCGGGCAGTTTGCCAGGCCTTCCCTTCCCGGTCCCAGGCGAGCAGCGAATGAAAGCTCGAAAACAGAAGGAGATCCTGTTCTGCGAGGGCGCGGATTTCGGTGACTGGCCGGTACTCCACCTGTTCCCAGCGGGTCGGATTGCGGGTGTCAATGAGGTATGCGTAGCCGCCCGCCGCAATGCAAATCCACGCCGGGTCAGGACAGGCCCATACACCGGTGGGCACGCCGGAGCCGGCGAAACCCAGGGCGCAAGTGGCGAGGAACTGCCCTGTGTTGCTGGGCGGGCGGATCATGACTTCGAGGGCTCCCCGCTCCACTTCCTCTACTTGCGCGGGGTAGACGAATTGGCGGCCGGGCAGGATCAATGGCCGCGACGCGAGGACTTCCGCTTGCCACATGTGAGCAAAGGTGGAGTCAATCATCTACTGACGCTTGATGCGATAAAGGCTTCGACGCGCTCCCGCACGCTCGAAACATGGGTCGGCAAATCGAGCCGGCTGCCGTCTTCGAACAGGGGAATCAGTTTGTCGAACTCCGGGCCGGAGTGGGCTCCGGTCAGGATGATGCGGACGGGGTGGAAGAGATCTTTGCCCTTGACGCCGGTCTCGACCTTCACCTCGTTCATCAATTCCTTGAAGCGCTGGGGCGTCAAAGCGCCGGCTTCGGCCAGGATCTTTGCGGTAAAGGCGCGCACTACGCGCTCTCCTGCTTCCCCGGCCAGCAGGGCTGCATCTTCCTGGTTTACCGGGGGAAGACTCCAAAGCGCCGCAGCCTTTTCCGGAAGCTGCTGGAGCTGGTCCACGGCGGGGAGAAACAGCTCCAACACCCGGTCGAACCAAGCTTCGATAGCCGAAGCAGGAAGCAGCGGCAGCCTATTCAGGGCTACGAAATAGGGCCAGGAGAGTGCTCTCAGATCCGGCAGCGGAGTTTGCTTGATGACATGCCGGTTGAGCCAATGCAGCTTGTCCCAATCGAAGACCGCGGGTGAGGGCGTGACTCGCTCCAGCTTGAACTCTGCTATCAGCTCTTCGCTGGTGAAGGTCTCGCGGGTTCCACCCTCAGCACCCCAACCGAGCAGGGCGAGGTAGTTGGCCAGCGCCTGGGGCAGAATCCCCATTTCTCTGAAGCTGGCCACCGAGGTCGCACCATGACGCTTCGACAGCCGCTCGCGATCGCTCCCCAGGATGGTTGAAAGGTGGGCAAACTCCGGCAGACGCCAACCGAAGGCCTGGTAAATGGCGACTTGCCGGGGTGTGTTTGAGATGTGGTCGTCGCCTCGAATCACATGAGTGATCTGCATGAGCGCATCGTCGATGGTGACGACGTAGTTGTAGACCGGGATGCCGGTAGAACGGACGAGGATGAAGTCACTCACGGTATCGCTGGCGAACTCCACGTCTCCGCGCACAATGTCGTGGAAGCGCAGGGGGGCGTCGGGCACTGCCAGACGCACGGCAAAGCTCTCGCCGGCGGCGGCCAGGGTTTCGGCTTCGCTCGCTGCCAGCTTACGGCATTTGCCCGAATACATCGGGATGCGGTGCTCCTGCACAGCCAGCTCGCGCTCCTGCTCGAGCTCCTCCGCGGTGCAGAAACAGCGATAGGCTTTGCCTTCCAGCAGAAGCTGATCTGTGTGCTGCTGATAGATCTCCATGCGCTCGCTTTGCCGGTAGGGGGCGTAGGGACCGCCGACCAGCGGGCCTTCGCTCCAGTCCAGCCCCAGCCAGCGTAGATCTTCGATTAGCTGGGTTTCGTAGCGGGCCTCGCTTCGCTCTACGTCGGTGTCTTCTATACGCAGCACGAACTCTCCGCCGGTGTGGCGGGCGAAGAGCCAGTTGTAAAGAGCGGTGCGGGCATTGCCCACATGCAACATTCCGGTGGGGGAGGGGGCAAAGCGCACCCGTGTGGTTGGGTTCGGCATAGGTCTACGTCTGATGCTATCAACGAAAGTGTTCCCAGCCGCCGGCCACCAGCGCTGTGCGCTTGCCGCGGGGGTGAGTTAACTCCACCAGCGGCCCTCGTCCGCGTTTCTTCATCCTGCCGATGGTGTGCACCAGCACACCGCCCAACGAGGTGGGCACCGCTGTTTTTGGGGCGGCGGTGAAGAGGAGCTCGTAATCTTCTCCGCCGTGGAGTGCCTGCTCGAGCGTGGCACGGGCGTCGACTGGCAGCGACTCGGCGTCGATCTCTGCGGCCAACCCGCTCTCTTCGCATAGGTGAGCAAGGTCGGTCGAGAGTCCGTCACTAAGGTCAATCGCAGCGGTGGCCAGGCGGTCGCGCATGAGCTTGCGACCGGCAGCCAAGCGAGGTTCTGGATACAAATGGGGATGCCCCTGGCCTCCCGTGTCCTCTCCGCGAAATGCGGCCGGCCGGCGTTCAAGAGCGAGCAGCTCGGCGGCAGATCCCCCCAGGGCTCCGGTGACATAAATCAGGTCCCCGGGACGAGCGCCGGAGCGCAGCAGCGACCTCCCTTTCGGCACGCTGCCCAACAGAACGATGTCGGCAACCACCAGGCCGCCGGCGTGGCGCAATCCCGGCGGCGACTTGGCCAGATCGCCACCCGCCAAAGGAACCCGGTACCGGTCAGCCAAGGCCATCAACCCCTCGAAAAAGGCCTGCATCCAAGATGGGTATGAGGAGCCATTTTGGTATGCGGTCAGCTCCGCAGGGAGAGCAAGGGAAAGAAAGGCCGCCTCCGGACGAGCTCCCATCGCCGCCAAATCGCTCAAGCCGCGCGCCAGGCAGCGATGGCCAACGCTCTGCGGCGGATGCCAATCACGTCGGAAGTGGACATTTTCGAGCGAGAGGTCCGTGGTGACGACCAGTTCTTCTCCGCGCCGGGGTCTCAAGACGGCACAATCGTCGCCGATGCCGAGATGTAGAATCCCGCCCGCCTGTAGCTGGCCGGCGCGTTTCCGAATAGCAGCGATCAGTTCCCGTTCACCGGGTGTCTTTGACCGAGGTCTCTTGGGCTTAGCAGCCATGGCGCCAGCATACCTTGGAGGTCTGCTGACTAGCCCAAATGGCGAGTTGGTAATACCACTTCCGCGTTTGACCCTATAGATTCACTCTGTTAGGGTCAAGGTTCGGCCCTGTATAAGAATGCTACGCCCCGCCAGGAAGCTGCGGCAGGGATAGTGCGGTTTAGGCCAAATCCCCTTTTAGAGTGAGTATTTTGCGCAAACGCTACTACATTATCTTTGTAGCCCGCCAGGAAAACGGCGATTTGCGCAAGATCCCAATCCCTCTCCATTACGCCTATATCTTTGTTGCGGCAGCGGTTATCGGCCTCTTCACCGTCACTGGGATGGCCGGTTCGTACAGCCGCATGCTGCTGAAGACGGCGCGCTTTAACCAGGTCAGGACGGAGCGGGAGACGATACGGCACGACTACCTGCAAATGGAGCAAGTAGCCCACGAGAAGGATGTTCAGGCGGCTTCGCTGGGCTCTCTGGCCAGCGAAGTGAGTGCGCTTTACGGGCTGCGGCAAAACAAGTTGATAAAGTCCTCTATGCGTCGCCTTTCGGCGACTACTGGTCCCGTCAGCGACGGCATCAGTGATCAGCAATACGGTCAATCACTGGATCAGCTTCTCCAACTCCGTTCCTCGGCCATGTCGGGCGAGATTACGCACGGGCTCGACTTCACGCACCATTTTCCGGCTGCTTTCAGCGGGATCGTGAATATGGCGAACGCGCCATCACAATGGCCGGTGCAGGGGATCGTAACCAGTTCGTTCGGCGCCCGGCTAGACCCTTTTAACGGAGAAGGCGCATTCCACACCGGAATTGATATCGCCACCGGCAAGGGCGAGGCGGTTCGCGCGCCGGCAGACGGTACCGTTCTGAAGGCTGGGATGGGCAATGGGTACGGACGCGAGGTGGTGATCGACCACGGCCACGGCATCCAAACCATTTACGCTCACCTCTCCGGATTCGCGGTCACTGAAGGACAGGATGTCAGCCGCGGGGATATCCTTGGCTACGTCGGTTCTTCGGGACACAGCACCGGTCCTCACTTGCACTACGAGGTCCGGATTCACGATACCCCGGTTAATCCGTCCAAGTATCTTCATGCCGCCACGCGGCAACTAGCGAGCACCCCATCTACGCCTACGCCTGCACCGACGTCCGCCCCCCCGCCCACCATCACTGGCGGCGGCGGCGCGGACTAAGCCCCTTCCCCGGGGCGGCCCTGCTGTGCGTGGCAATGCTGTGCTGGATGCCGGGTTTTGGGCAGACTTCACAGGCCAGTAAGACCTACTTCGGCTTCGACAGGAATGAGTATCCCGGCGACAACCTGCTGCCGGCGCTGCGCCGCAGCTTTTCCTATGCCGGTTATTGGCTGAACACCCCGCCCGACGCCAGGAGCAATGGCTGGATAGGCAAGCGCACCATCCTCAAGGCTCACGGCTTCGGCTTCATGATCCTTTTCAACGGGCGGCTGGATGCGCAGCTTGCCGGCAAGGATGCAGCGGCGCTCGGGCGGTCCGACGCCGCAGATGCCATTTCCGCAGCTAAGAGGGAGGGTTTTGCCCCAGGGGCGATTCTGTTTCTCGATCAGGAGGAGGGCGGGCGGCTGTTGCCGGAACAGAGCGCTTACCTGTTTGCGTGGGTTGAGGCGGTCCGAGCGTCGCAGTATAAGCCGGGGGTTTATTGTTCCGGGATTCTGGTTCCGGAGGGATCGAGCACGATCAGCACGGCGCGCGATATTTTGAGCCACGAGGGTGGCCGGACGCTGGCCCTGTGGGTGGCTAATGACGCGTGCCCGCCGGCTCCGGGCTGCGTGATTCCCAAGAAGCCACTGGCGACTGCTTCAGGCGGGGTAAAGGACGCGCTGGTTTGGCAGTACGCCCAATCGCCGCGCAGGCAGTTTGCCCGCCAATGTGCGGTGACCTACGCAGCCGATAACAACTGTTACGCGCCTGGCACTCCACATAGTCCGCAGACTTTTTTGGACTTGAATGTGTCTTCGTCTCCGGACCCGTCCGGGGGCCGATAGAGCGGTTTGCCCTGGACTTTGGTTTTCAAAAATTGAGCGTTAAAAGCGCCATAAGCGCTATAAGGGGTCTGGGGAAACAGTCCAAAAGTGCATCTAGTTTAGAATCAATTACTTGTATTTTTTAACGATCAATGGCGCTTTAGCGGGGGCAGCGTTCCCCGAGAGGCTAAAGCCCTAAGAATCGGTTTGGGTTTGGTGATATCCGTCAGCATGCGCGTGCGGCCCCGGCCCACCCAGGACTGACGTCCTGGGGCATTCTCAGCCGTCCCCTTCGGGACTAGCTAGTCTCGGTGGCAATGTAACCCAGGACTGACGTCCTGGGCTACTCTCAGTCGTCCCTTCGGGACTTGTCCGATACACCCTGGACAGCTGATTTGTCTTCAGCGAGTGCCGTTTCGGAGCGTCAATCGAAAAAGCAGATTTGGAGAAGACGGCCTAGGGTCGCGAGTCGCAGCTTTCTGCCCGGAAATGCGTAAACCCCAGGACAGCGATTGAAGCTATGCCTTGGGGTTACGTTTCGCAGAGTGGGTCCTACCGACGCTTAGCCTTCTTGCAGCATGCTGGGCTCTTCGGGGGCGCGGAGGCGGACCAGACGATCGATGGCGTATGGCGCTCTATGCGAGGCAGTGTGATAATGCCGGACTTGCAGTTCTCCCAGCAGGCCTATGGCGAGCATCTGAATGCCGGCCAGGATCAAGACACCGGCAACGACGAAGAGCGGTCCATGGGTGTCCATCACGTCCTGGCGGGTAAAGACTTTCAGGCCGGCTAAAAACAAGGAAATCCCGGAGCCCAAGACGATGCCGAGCGCGCCAAAGGTGCCGAAGAAATGCAGCGGACGCGTCATGTACTTCAACAGGAAGCGAATGGTCAGCAGGTCGAAGAAGACACGCACGGTGCGCGAAATTCCGTAGTGGGATTTGCCCCGCTCACGGTTCACATTGCGGATGGGTATCTCGCAAATGCTGGCGCCATACCAGGAGGCTAACGCGGGGATAAAACGATGCATCTCGCCGTAAAGCGGAATGTTGTGGATCACCTCGCGGCGATAGGCCTTGAAGGTGGTGCCGAAGTCGTGAATGTCGACGCCGGAGAGCTTGGCCATAAGCCAGTTGGCACAACGCGACGGGATGCGGCGCATGACGAAGTTGTCGATGCGCTCCTTGCGCCATCCGCTGACCACGTCATAGCCCTCTTCGAGCTTGGCGACAAACTCGGGGATCTCGGAGGGGTCGTGCTGCAGGTCGCCGTCCATGGCGAGGATGTAGTCGCCCTGGGAATGGTCGAAGCCAGCGGCCAAGGCGGAGGTCTGGCCAAAATTGCGCCTCAGCTTGACTACCAGGACGCGGCTGTCGACGGCTGCAATCTCTTCCAGGAGCTTGTAGGTGCGGTCACTCGACCCGTCGTCTACCAGCACAAGTTCAAAGCTGTCACCAATTTGCTCCATCACCGCCTTCAGGCGATCGTACAGAGCCGTAACGTTCTCTTCCTCGTTATGGAAGGGCACGACTATCGAATACTTCGGCATTCCACCAGTATAAATCCGCAAAAAGGGATCTTTGGACGGGATTTATGTCTTTTTAACTTGTCTTGTGTATCTCCTCGGCAAGGATGACGGCAGCGCTCTCGCAAGCGGCACGATCCACGTCGTGGTGGGTCACCAGGCGTACGGAATTGGGACCCACGGTTGAGACGAGCACGCCGCGCCGGGCAAGAGCGCCTACTAATGGCTTGGCGTCTCCGTCGCCGCGCAGAGAGAAGATCAGGATGTTGGTCTGGACCAGCAATGGATCGATCAACACCTGAGGGAGTTCTGCCAATGCATTGGCCAGTAGCCTGGCGTTGTGATGGTCCTCTTGCAGCCGGCCGGTCATCTCGTTGAGGGCGATTAATCCGGCGGCGGCGAGGACACCTGCCTGGCGCATTCCTCCACCGAGCGCCTTACGAAAATTGCGCGCCCGCTCGATGTGAGCGTGGCTGCTGACCAGCATGGAACCGACCGGTGCGCACAGGCCCTTGGAGAGACAAAACATGACCGAGGCGCAACCGCTGGTCAGACGATCGACGGGCGTATCCAGCGCTGTCGCGGCATTGAAGATGCGTGCGCCATCGAGATGCACGGGCAAACCCGCGTTGGCTGCACCGGCCCAGATCTCCTGCGCTACTTCGAGCGGCATCACCGTTCCGCCAGCCAGATTGTGCGTGTTCTCGAGCGAGATCAGGCCGGTGCGCGAACGGAAATGAAGGCCGGGCGAGATCACTTTCTGGATGAGCGGCCAGGTGAGGAGCCCGCGATCGGCATAGACGGTGCGCAACTGGCAGCCGGAGAAGGCGGAGACCATGGACATTTCCCAGTCCACCAGGTGGCCGCGGGATTCGCAGATGACTTCCTGGCCGTGCTCGGTGTGCATGCGGACGGCAATCTGGTTGCCCATGGTGCCGGTAGGCACAAACAACGCCGCCTCACGGCCAAAGATCTCCGCGGCTCGCGCTTCCAGGCGGTTGACGGTGGGGTCTTCTCCGTAGACGTCATCTCCCACTTCGGCTTCAGCCATGGCGGCGCGCATAGCAGGGGTGGGGCGAGTGACGGTGTCGCTGCGCAGGTCAATCATGATTGGGCTGGGTCATTGGATTTGGAATTCTTCTTTCACTCCGAGGAAGCGGGCAAAAACTTCGTTGGAAAATAGCACTCCGCGCGGGGTAAGACGCACGACGCCCGCTGCATCGGTGAGCAACTCGAGGTCGCCCAGCTCGCGGACCACGGGAAGAAAGGCCTCTACTTGGTCACGGCCAAACTCCGCTGCCAGAGCGCGCCAGGCGACTCCTTCCTGCAAGCGAAGGCCCAGGAACCAGGCCTCTTCCAGCTCCTCGGGCTGGTTGAGATGGTGTACTTCCTCTGCGGCTTCAGGGCGGCTGAGGTATCCGGACAGGGCCGCGGTGTTGCTGAATCGCAAGGCGGCGCCAGTCGGGGTGCGGAGCATGGAGTGGGCGTCGAGTCCGAAACCGAGATACGGGTAGCGGCGCCAGTACTTCAAGTTGTGGCGGGACTGGAACCCGGTGCGGGCGAAGTTTGAGATCTCATATTGCCGCAGCCCATTTTGCTCAAGAAAGGCGATGGCGCTCAGGTAAAGATCTGCGGTCAGCTCTTCGCTGGGCACAGTGCCGGCGTGGTAGCGGGAACCGCCCGCCAAGAGCTCGCGGCCGAGGCGGGAATCCTCATCAATCTCCAGCATGTAAATACTTGCGTGCTCTACGCCGGTGGCAACGAGCGCATCGAGCGACTCCTGCCAACTGGCTGCGGTCTGGTGGGGCATGCCGGCGATCAAATCGATACTCAAATTGGCCAGGCCGGCGGAGCGGACCCGTTCGAGGTCTTTGAGCACCACTGCGCGGGTATGAAACCGTCCCGTCGCAGCCGCCTCTCGATCGACGAGGGATTGCACACCGAAGCTGAGACGGTTGACGCCCAGTTCGAGCATGGCGGCGAGCGTAGGGTCATCCAGCTGGCCGGGAGCACATTCGAGGGTGATCTCGGCTCCGGATGTAACCGCGAACTGCTGGCGAAGGGTGTGGGCAAGCTCCCCCAGTAGGGCCGGGGAAAGAACGCCAGGAGTGCCGCCCCCCAAGTAGATGCTGTCGACCTGCTGGGGAATGTTGGCTTCGCCCAGGCGTTGACGTACGCTGCGGATTTCGCTGCAAACACGGGCTAGATATTGTTCATGAGCGCTGACTGACGAAACGCCGGAGGCGAAGTTGCAGTAGGTGCATTTGGCGCGGCAAAAAGGGACCGAAATGTAAATACCGAGATTCATCCGCCGGCTGCACCGCCCTGCTATCTATTCTGACATCCTCCTTTGACGACCGCATTCGGCGTATCCACGTAAAATGAAACTGCCCATGGCCGAGCAAAAGACGGAGAAGGACCGGAAACCCCAGCAGCACGACGAAGACGTTGTAGGCAAGGCTTACGACAGCCGGCTGATGGGGCGATTGCTGACCTACCTTCGGCCATATAAGCTGCAGGCGATTATTTCGCTGGTGGCGATCCTGCTGAAGGCCGGCTCAGATGTGCTCGGCCCCTATCTGACCAAAGTGGCAGTGGATCGCTATATGACTGCGCGGCCGGCGCCTCATCCGGCGTTGCTGACCCGGTGGCTGAGCTCCAATGCCGCGGTGGGCATTACCCAGATTGCAAGCATCTACCTGGCCGCGCTGGTGTTCAGCTACCTGCTTGAGTTCGTACAGACCTACCTGATGCAGTGGACCGGACAGAAGGTCATGTTCGACATGCGGAGCCAGATCTTCCGCCACATCCAGAGGATGCACGTCAGCTTTTTTGATCGCAATCCTGTGGGGCGCCTGGTGACCCGGCTGACCAGCGATGTGGACGCGCTGAACGAGATGTTTACGTCGGGGGTTTTTGCCATCTTCGAGGACGTTTTTGTTCTGGCATTGATTGTCGCCATCATGCTGCGAATGAACTGGTGGCTGGCGCTGATCGCCTTCGGCGTGCTGCCGCTGATCCTGGTTGTGACGCGGGTGTTTCGCAAGCATGTGCGCGACTCCTACCGGCGTATCCGTTCTGCGATTGCGCGCATCAACGCCTCTACCCAGGAGCATGTGAGCGGCATGAGTGTAGTGCAGCTGTTCAACCGCGAGCAGCGCTCCTATGAGGAGTTCGAAGAGGTGAACCGGCAGCATATGGTGGCCTTTAAGGACGCCATCCTGGCCTATGCCCTGTATTACCCGGCGGTGGAGCTGCTAAGTTCGGTGGCGATTGCGCTGGTGATCTGGCTGGGTGGGTTCGGCGTACTGCGGAATGCGGTTTCGATCGGCGTGCTGGTGGCGTTTATCCAGTACTCGCAGCGCTTCTTCCGGCCTATTCAGGACTTGAGCGAGAAGTACAACATTTTGCAAGCGGCGATGGCAGCGAGCGAACGTGTTTTCAAGCTGCTGGACACGCCGGCGGAGTTGCAAAGCCCGGCTACGCCGCGGGCCTGTGACGGTTCCGGCCGGATCGAATTCCGCCATGTCTGGTTCACGTATCAAAAGCTGGATGCGCAGCAGCTGGCCGGCATTCAGAAAGCGGACGGGGCAGAGCAGATCGCCGCCGCCTCCCAGGATGTGGAGTGGATTCTTAGAGATGTGTCGTTCGTGATCGAGCCCGATCAGACGGCGGCAATCGTGGGCCATACGGGCGCCGGGAAGACCACCATCATTGGCCTGATGATGCGGTTCTACGAGATCCAAAGCGGCAGTGTGTTGATCAATGGCGTGGACGTGCGCGAACAGGATGTGACGGAGCTGCGGCGGCATTTCGGAGTGGTGCTGCAGGATCCGTTCCTGTTCACCGGGACCATCGCGGAGAATATTCGCCTGGGATCGGAGTGGATCACCGACGAGCGGATGAAGGCGGCGGCGGACGAGGTGAACGTGGGGGATTTTATCCGCGCATTGCCACAAGGATTCGATGAGCCTCTGCGCGAGCGGGGGAATAGTCTTTCCACGGGGCAGAAGCAGCTGATCAATTTCGCCCGGGCACTGGCCCACGATCCGCGCATCCTGGTGCTCGATGAGGCTACCTCGAGCGTGGATACCGATACGGAGATGCGGGTGCGATCGGCTTTGGAGCGCATGATCCAGGGGCGCACTTCGGTGATCGTTGCGCATCGGCTGTCTACGGTGCAGCAGGCGGATAGGATCCTGGTGATGCACAAGGGCCAGTTGAGGGAGTTGGGGACGCACCAGGAGCTGCTTGGGGTGCGGGGGATTTACTGGAGGCTGTATCAGCTGCAGTACAAGGATCAGGAAGTGCAGAGTTTGCGAGCAGCGGATGGGTTGCTGGACGCTAAATTGGCGGTGGGCACGGATTAGAGGCGGTGGCCCTTCGGGCTTTAGAGGTCAGGATTTGTTCGATCCCACATCTGGCGCAAAGTACGCGCTCAGATATGGGGCACCCGTCGATTTGTTGCTGGGACAGGAAAGAATTAGTGCGACGGGCACGGGCTTCTTGGAGGGAAGAGAAAACAGCAGGTCCCTCCACTACGCTTACGCTCCGGTCGGGATGACAAATTTGTTGCACAAGCAGAATTGTCATCTCGAATGAGCGGCCCCCAGGGGCTAAAGCCCGTCGTATTCTCAACCGGTACGGCCCGACTAAAGTCGTGCCCTGATACAAAACAGGAGTTTTTCCGCAGCCTGTCAGGCCCAACGTTTTTGCAAGCTTTACGTATGGGCTGAGGCCCGTAGCCTTTAGTGGAGAGATCTGCGGTTCAGTGCGTATGTCGGCAATAAGCCATAGCCCGAAGATTTTCCTGTCAGCCGGCGAGGCTAGCGGCGAACAGTATGGCGCGCTGCTGATGACGGAGATCCGGCGGTTGGCTCCGGAGGCGGAGTTTTTTGGACTGGGCGGCACACGAATGGCTAGCCTGGGATTGCGCCGGGTGGTGCGCGCCGAAGATGTGGCGGTGATGGGTATTACAGAGGTCATCCTGCATATGCCCCATATTTATGGCGAATACCGGAAGTTGAAGGCCAGTCTGCGAGCGGAACGGCCGGATATCGCTATCCTGATTGACTTCCCTGACGTAAACCTGAGCCTGGCCGCGGAGCTTCGCCGTTTGCATATCCCCGTGGTCTTTTTCGTGAGCCCGCAAATATGGGCCTGGAAGAAGTGGAGAATTCGGGGGGTAAAACGCAACGTCACCCGGATGCTGGTGATCTTCCCGTTCGAAGAAGCCTTCTACCGCAGCCATGGGATCGCGGCGGATTTTGTTGGCCATCCGCTGGCGGATCTTGACCGGCCCACAGTGACCCGGGAGGCGTTTGCTAGCGAAAATGGCCTGGATGCGTCAAAATTTTGGGTTGGCTTGCTGCCTGGAAGCCGCACCAGGGAGTTGCTCGCCAACTTACCGCCAATGCTCGAATCCGCTCGATTGCTGGGCCCGCAATACGAATATCTCCTGCCCGTGGCTCCCACGCTTAAGGACGCGCAAGTGCAGGCTTTGGCCGGCCAGGCCAAAGGCGCGACCGTACGCGTGGTTCACGATGCGCGTGCAGTGCTGCTGCACGCACGCGGCAGCATCGTAGCCAGCGGTACGGCCACCGTGGAGGCGGCTCTGATCGGTAATCCCTTCGTCGTGGTCTACCGGGTGTCTCGCATCACCTATGCCGTGGCGCAGAGGGTCATCCGCGTACCCCATGTGGCCATGGTCAACCTGATCGCCGGACGCCGTATTGTGCCAGAGTTGATCCAACATGATTTCACCGCATCCAAAGTGGTGGAGCAGGTGCGCCCCCTGCTCGAAAACGAGGAGGCTCGTGCAACAATGCAGTCAGACTTGCGCACGGTTGGGGCGGCACTTAGATTAGGCAGCGACGAAGTGAGCAACGACGGGGGGACAAAACAGACTGCGATTGAGCGTGCCGCCCGGATTGCGTTGCAACTGATGCCCGCAGCGATGCAGCCGCGGCTGCAATCTGCTTTGCTTTCACCATGGCCCGTTGAATGACTCCGATGAAGGTTTGTTTCCGCACCAAAGTCCTGACCCTTTCGCTGCTCGTGGTGACGTCGCATCTCTTCGCGGCTGAGCGGCCCACGATCAACATCACGGGCTACGTGATCAATGCCCAGCTCGATCCTTCCGACCACACTCTGAAAGCTACCGCGCGGGTGACCTTTACCGCTACCGACACCATTAGCGCCGCGGTCTTCGAATTGCACAATGCGCTCAAGGTGGATAGTGTGACGGACGGCCAGAACCATCCGCTCAACGGAGAGCGGGGCCCGAATGCAACCATTAGCATCGCCCTGCCGGGTCCCATGAGGAAGGGAGCGAGCGCCACCTTCACGTTTGTGTACGAGGGGACGCTCAGCGGCAGCGAGGAAAGTCCGGTGGAAGGACTCAAGGTGGCATCGATCGGCGATCCCATCACTTACCTGCTGTATGCCGGCCGGTGGTTCCCCATGGTGGGCTATCTGACGGACCGGTTTACGGCGGAGATCCACATACAGATGCCGACCGGTTACCGGGTGGTGGGCAGCGGCAACACGGGTAGTCCCAAACAGGTTTCAGGCGGCACCGAATACACTTTCAACTGGACCAGGCCGAGCTTTCCCGGGACTATCATCGCGGGCAAGTTCCTTGAGCCCATGGTGGTCGCCGGTTCCCCTAATTTGCGCGTGTACCTGACCGAGGCGCACAAGCAGAGCGGCCCGGAGTACGCGCAAACCGTGGAGAAGGAATTTCAATTCTTTAGCGAGACGTTTGGGGAATCTTCTACCCGTCTGCTGAACGTAGTCGAACTACCGGACGACACGGTGCCTGCCTACTGGGCTCCGGAGATCGCGGCGATTGCCGGCGCCCGGATCGCGGACCGCAACAACTATCGCCTGCTGGCCAACACCATGGCGCACCAATGGTGGGGCTGCATGGTCAGCCCAGCCACGCTGAATGACGCCTGGATCACCAATGGCATGGCCCGTTATGGGGAGCTCATGTACGTGGAGCATGTGGCGGGGCAGACGGCGTTGCAGGCGGCGGTCATCGATATCTCCGCAGGCGCGCTGGCCTACGACACGATCCCGCTGACGTCGGCAGGGCGCCTGGATCCCTTTTCGACACAATTCCAGTCCATGACGCTGGAGAAGGGAGCGATGGTCTTCCACATGCTGCGCTGGGAGATCGGCGACGATAACTTCTCCAAGTTCCTGCGCGCCCTGATCACGCAATACGGCGACAAGCCTACGCGCACGAGAGACGTAGAGAAGGTTGCCGAGGAGCAATCGCAACAGCAGCTCACGGCCTTCTTTGCGCAATGGCTGGATGGAACGGGCGCCCCGGCATTCGTGGATAAGTACACCGTGTACCGGCTGGGCAACAACAAGGGCTTTCGTACGATCGGGGAGATTGGCCAGGACCTCGACCTCTTCAATATGCCGGTCGAGTTGCGGGTAGAGACGGAAGGCAAGACGGAAGTCAAACGAGTGGATGTGGTGGGCACCAACTCGCAGTATGTCGTGGACACCTTCGGCCGGCCGCGTCATATTTCGATCGACCCGGATAATTGGGTACTCAAAAATACTCCGGATATGCAGGTGCGGGTTGCGATTTTGCGCGGCCAGCAGCTAGTGGCGGAAGGCGACACTCCGGGTGCGCTGGCGGAGTATCAGAAGGCGCTCACAGCTAATCCCAACAGCTCGCTGGCTAGTTACCGCGTCGGTGAGGTTTTGTTCAATCAGAAGAACTACCAGGCGGCGGCGAATGCGTATAGGGATGCGCTACGAGGGGATGATGAGCCCAAGTGGACTGAGGTTTGGAGCCACATCGCTCTGGGGAAGATATTTGATGTCACCGGGCAGCGGGATCGGGCGGTAAACGAGTACCGGCAGGCGGTGCAGACGAACGACAATACGCAGGGAGCGGTCAACGAGGCGCGCAAGTATTTGCAACAGCCTTATAAGCGGCCGGATACGGATTAGGGGTCCTGATACAAAGCTAATGTCGTTTCGGGCCGGTAATCAGCGGAATCGACGCGTTGGACTACTCCTCATCCGTCAACGCGTGTGGGAAGCAGGTCCTGAGGCGAGACGACAACGATATCGCCGTATCGGCGAAAGTCATTCACGTTAAGCGTTAGTAGATTGCCGATCCGATGGACGTACATCGCCGCAACGAGTCTTGCGTCATGCACCTGAACGCCCGATACCCGTTCCGTGACCACGATCCTCCGCCACTCCCGATGAGTCGCTTCGCTGTCGGCGGCAAAATTGAGCTTAGCTTCAATCAGACTTGCACGGTCATCTGCTTCGGAAATGGAAAATCCGAATCCATTCCGGTCTGCAGGCCGGGTGCATACATTCCAAAACTCCGCCAGATTCTGAGAGGTATAGAAAAGGTCTGCACCCTGCGCCCACAAAAAATCCGTGCAGTTTCGAATGCTTTTGTGTTCAGGGCTATCTAGTTGAACAAGCCGCAAGAGGATATTGGTGTCCACGAGGTAGGAAGCGCGTGGCTCAGTCATGCTCCCAGTAAATCATCTCGCGAGAGAAGGTGTCTGAGCGAAGCTGCGGAACATTGGGAGCTTTACTAGCCAGCGCATCCAGGAAGCTCCGAAATTCGTCCTGGCTCGCCCGGGAACGGGGTTGCAATGGGGAGCCGACCGCTTTCTGAAGTAACCGCTGGGCGTACTCTTCCAACCCCATACCAAACGCCCGCGCTTCAGCTGCCAGCCGCGCTTCCGTCTCCGGGTTGAGTTCAACCTTGATAGTCATCGCCGCTACTCCTGGTAAGGTTAACTCCCCTTTAAATGAAAGGCTAGAACAATAACGCACGTTACCGGAGTCGCGTCCATCAATATAAGCAATATTTGATATTGGTTCTTATTCGTAGCGGAGAGCTTCTACTGGGTTGAGGTTGGCGGCACGGATGGCGGGCAACATTCCGCTTACCAGTCCGACCGCTACCAGGATTATGGTGGCTACCAGGACGGTGGTGGGGGAAATCAACAGTTGGATGTCTGCGGCTTGCCCGTTCGATGCTATGGCGCTGTATAAGGTGATGCGGCCGACGACGATCGAGACCAGATAAGCGAGCCCGATGCCGCAAACCCCTCCTACACCGGTGATGGCTAACGCTTCCGTCAAAAACTGAACCAGGATGTGGCTACGACGCGCACCCAGCGCCTTCTCGATGCCGATCTCGCGCGTGCGCTGCTGTACCGCCACCAGCATTATGTTCATCAAGCCAATGCCGGCAATGCCTAGCGTCAGCGTTCCGATAAAGGCCATCAGAACTTGCAGACCGGTTGAGATCAAACGGAATTGGGTGAGCTGCTCCATGAGGTTGGCGACAAAAATGGCGTTGTGATCGGATGGGGGAAATCCATGCGCCTGGCCGAGCGTGGCCCGCAAGGCCGATTCGGTGGTTTGGTAGTTGCCCTGGTAGTTGAACCAGATCGCGTCAAGATACTTGGTGTCTTTCACATCGCTCATGGTGGTGAACGGTATGTAGATGACCCGGTTTATATTGTCATCGCCCTCCTGCATCTTGGGCCGCAATACACCGATCACAGTAAAGCTGACGCCCTTGATGCGAATGCGCTGCCCGATGGGATACAAGCCTGAATAAAGCTTGGTCTTGGCTTCCGAACCGATCACCGCGACGTGATTGCGCTGCTCCAGGTCCTTGGCGGAATAGAAGCGGCCATAATCGAGGTCCAGTTTTTGTATGTCGGCAACCGGCGGATAGGATCCCGCCACCGACCAGGTGTAGCTGTGGGTATCGTTCTGCACCGTGACGTCCTTGGACGCTTCAGGCACGACGTGAAGCAGGCCAGGGACAGTGCTCTCGATGCGATCGAGGTCGACGAGCTGGAGCTTCACCTGGACACCAGCCTTCTTGCCCCCTGCCTGCTCACTGGTGGTTCCAGGAAAGACGCCCATCATGTTGGTGCCGAACTGGGAAAAAATGGCTGCGATGGCGCGACTGAAGCCGGCACCATAGGCCATGAGCAGTACAACCGTGGCGATGCCCCAAGCCATGCCGATCATGGTGATCAGGGTGCGGCGGCGGTTGTGCAGCATGGCTTGGTAGGCCTGAGAGAACAGGTCGCGCAACATGTTGGCTATTCCCTTCTCAGCGCTTCAACAGGATCGAGTTTTGCGGCCTGCCCGGCGGGATAGACGCCGGCCACTATGCCACTGAGGGAGAGCGCGCACAAAGCCAGCGCTGCCGACCACGGCACGAGCCGGGGCGCATCGAAGCCGGGCAGACTGGTGCCCAACGCTTGATTCAGCACAAACATGAGCAGGCCCGGCGGCGGCGATGCCGATTGCCCCGCTGACGCCGGTGAGAAACATGCCTTCGAGCAGGAACTGGGTCATGATGTTGCGCTGGGTAGCGCCCAATGCCTTGCGCAGGCCAATCTCGCGCGTGCGCTCGGCCACCGAGACGAGCATGATGTTCACCACTCCCAATGCGCCCAAGCCAAGGGTGACGATGCCCACCCCGCCCAGGAACAAGTCCATGGCATCGAAGATCTTGCTCACCATGCGCTGCGAATTGATCGAGTCCCACTCCTCGAAGGCATCCGGTGCGTGGGGATCAAAGCCGTGCTGCCGGGCGACGATGGCGTGCACTTCGGCGATCGCAGGCAGGTTGTCGTTCTTGGTTGTGGGTTGGTATTGCAGCGAGGTGACCGCATCGCGGGGGATGTTTTCCCCGGTTAGCGGGAAGAGCTCGAGCATAGTGGTCAAGGGGATGTAGACCCGTTGATTGTCACTGTCATTGTTGCCGCGGGCGATGCTGCCGGCCACCCCGATGACCTGGAAGCGCACACCGTTCAGGAGCACCCACTCCCCGAGCGAGGGACGGCCGGGAAAGAGCAGCGCCGCGGTCTTCTTGCCCATCACCACCACACGGCGGCGCTGCTCGAGATCGTCAGCACGGAGAAAACGACCTTCGGCGACAGGCACAAAGCGGATTTCGCTGTAGTTGGGCTCGACCCCGGTTACTTCTCCGCTGCTGCTCGATAGGTCGCTCACTTCCTTGATGGTCGTGTTTTGGAGCATGGCGGTAATGTTGCGCACCCGCGGGGCTTCGGCGCGAACTGCCGCCTCGTCCGCGAGAGTGAGCTTGTAAGGACGCATGCCGGTGTGCTGGCTGGGGACGGCGGGGATGTTGCCGCCCCACATCATGATGACGTTGTTGCCCAGCGAGGCCATTTGGCGGCGCTGCCCGGAGCGGAAGCCCTCGCCAAAGCCGATGAGCAAGAGCATCGAGCCCACTCCCCAGGCGATACCGAACATGGTCAGGAAAGCGCGCAGTTTGTGCGCCCAAATGGCACGAAAGACTTCGCCGAAGATGTCAGCCGGGGATTGTTGCATGGCTACCCTTGGATACGGGTCCTCCGGCCTGCTTGTTCCAGAAAAGGGTTATTTGAGGTTCAGGGCGGTCATGGCCTCGTCGGCGCTGGGTGAGCTGGCCTTCAGGTACTCGCCGACCCGCTTGCGCTCTTCTGCTGAAAGCGTAGGGCTTAGGGCGAGAATACGCCGCAGCGTGGTCGAAATGTCGTCGATGTAGTTCATCATTCGGATGGCTTCGCCGGACAGTGGCATGGTTCTTCCTCGTTACAATAGAGTCTCTGTACTCCATTTTCCGTGCTGTGGCCGGATTCGTAAAGCGGCGGGCTGGAATTTGGCGGGCCAACTGCCGAGGAGCGCATCCAATGGTTAATGTCCATCGCCAGCCCTACGTCCGCGAGCATAGCCGTGCCTGAGCAGGCCCCGGTCAAATCCAACCCGCGCCAGGAAGCCTCCAACGACATGAAGGAATGCGTTGATCGGGTGCTGCACACCGGCGCCCGGGTCCCGGTTTCGACCTACCGGGTGCAAATGCACAAAGATTTTGCGTTTGCCCGCGCCCAGGCCATTGTGGGCTACCTCAAGCAGCTGGGCATCGGGGACTTCTACTCCTCGCCCATCTTTGAAGCGCGCCCGGGCAGTACGCACGGCTATGACGTGACGCGCCATGATCGTCTGAATCCCGAGCTGGGAGGAGCCGAGGGCTTTGCCGATTTCTCAGCGGAGCTGCAGCGACAGGGCCTGGGTCTTCTGCTGGACATCGTTCCCAACCACATGGGAGTAGGCAACGACTCTGTTTGGTGGCAGGACGTGCTGGAAAACGGCCACGCGTCACGGTACTCAGAATATTTCGACATCGATTGGAAGCCGCTCAAGGCAGCCATGCGCAACAAGCTTCTGCTGCCGATTCTGGGTGACCAATATGGCGCTGAACTGGAAGCCAAGCATATCCAGGTGTCGATAGAGGATGGGCGCCCGCTGATTCACTATTACGACCACACCATGCCGGTGGCGCCGCGTACGCTGCCCATCATTTTCGACCAGCTCAACCCTGCGGAGCTACTACCGGAATTTGTGAGTGAACTGCTGACAAGACTGCGCGACATTCCACCGCATGAGACCAGCGATGAGGCTCTGCGGGAACAGCGCCGGGCACAGTTGGCGGAGGTGCTGCCGCAGCTGCGGGAGGCGCTCCGTTCCCCGGAGATGGAGCCCCTCATCAAGCAGGCGCTGACCGCCGTCAATGGTATTGAAGGGGATCCTCGCAGTTTTGACCGGTTGCACCTGCTGCTGGACGCGCAACCTTATCGGCTGGCCTCGTGGCGTACTTCCGCCGAGGAGATCAACTACCGCCGTTTCTTCGATGTGAACGACCTGGTTGGCCTGCGCATGGAAAACCCAGCGGTCTTCGCCGAGACCCATTGCCTGATCCGTTCACTGATCGCCTCGCACCAGGTGACCGGGGTGCGCATCGACCACTGCGATGGCATGTTCAATCCGCGCCAATACCTGATCCGGCTGCAGCTTTTGTATCTCGCCAGCCAGTGCGCCGGACCAACGCCAGAACAGGAGGCGGCGGCCAACGGAATCGAACGCAGCGTTCTTGATCCTGTACGCGGATACGACTGGTCGCAGAGCCAGGGACCGCTCTACACGGTGGTGGAGAAAATCCTCGAGCCGCGCGAATTTCTACCCCCCGAGTGGCCGGTGCGCGGCACTTCGGGCTATGACTTCGTATACCTCGCGAACGGCATCTTTATCCAAAGCGCGAACGAAAAGCACTTTAATACGCTCTACGCGCAGGTGCTCGGGCATCCCGCCGATCCGGATGAGATTATTTACCGATCCAAGCTGCAGGTGATGCAGACAGCGCTGGCCAGCGAGGTCTACGTGCTCACGAACCTGCTCAGCCGGATTGCGGCTTCGAATCGGCGAGCGCGGGATTTCACCGACAATATTCTGGAGACGGTGATCCGCGAAACCATCGCCAGCTTTCCTGTCTACCGCACTTACATCGACGATCGCGGAGAGTACGGTGAGCGGGATGTGGCGTTCCTGCGCAGTGCTATCGCTCGGGCCAAGCGCCTGAATCCGGATATCAATACCTCGGCCTTTGATTTTCTACGCGAGACTCTGCTACTTAAGAGCGGCTCTCAGGCAAGCGCCAGGCAGCAAAGGCCGGACCCGGAGATGCTTTACTTTGCGCTCAAGTTCCAGCAGCTCACAGGACCGGTGATGGCTAAGGGGGTTGAGGACACGGCGTTCTATGTCTACACCCGATTCCTTTCCTCCAACGAGGTGGGGGGATCGGCAAAATCATTTGGCATCTCGCTGGATGCGCTGCACCAGAGCAACCAGGGACGGCTGAAGCACTCGCCGGACTCGATGCTCACTACTTCGACTCATGACACCAAGCGCAGCGAAGATGTGCGCAACCGGCTGAACGTGCTCTCCGAACTTCCCCAGCAGTGGTCGAAAGCGGTGCGCCACTGGCAACGCATGAATGGCAAATTCAAGCGGACACTGGAAGATGGGCGCACGGTCCCGGATAACAACGAGGAATACCTGCTGTATCAAACGATTTTGGGCGCGTGGCCGTGGCAGATGGAGAGCGGCCAGGATCGCGAAAATTACGCGGAACGGCTGAAGCAGTACGCGTCGAAGGCGTTGAGCGAAGCCAAAGTCAACCTTAGCTGGATCAATCCTGATCCGGACTATATAGCCGCGGTACACGCGTTCCTCGATTCCATTCTCATGCCCTCTCCCAAGGGTAAAGAGAACCCATTCGTGGCCTCGCTGGATGGGTTGATGCCGCAATTGCGGTTGTTTGGGGCGGTAAATTCGCTGGCGCAGGTGGTGCTCAAGATTGCCTCTCCCGGGGTTCCCGACTTTTATCAGGGCAGCGAGTTGTGGGACCTGACTCTGGTCGACCCGGATAACCGGCGGCCGGTGGACTACGATCTGCGCGCGGGCTATCTCGATGCACTGCAGGAGCAGGCAGCAAAGGAGGGCCCAGGCGCAGTGTGCCGTGAGCTGCTCGGCAACCTCGCGGACGGGAGGTTGAAGCTGTGGACCACCCATCGCGCGCTTGAGTTGCGACGTCAGGAACATGCGCTTTTCCGCCGGGGCGAGTACGTTGCTCTGGATGTTTCAGGGGAGCGGAAAGAACACGTGATTGCCTTTCAGCGGCGTGACGCGGCGACCGGGCGAAGCGTTGTGGCCGTGCTGCCGAGGTTCGCGTGCACGCTCATGCGTGGCAAGGTGCAATTGCCGCTGGGGGAGGCCTGGGGGAAGGATCAGCTTCTGGTTCCGGGATCCGTGGGCACTCGCTTTCGCAATGTGTTTACGGATGAATCAGTGACTGTGGCAGAAGAGGGGTTGGCGTTGAGTACGGTGTTTGCGAGTTATCCGGTGGCGTTGTTTGTGAGTGAAGATTAGCGGAATCTGTACAGGAGGGCGTACCTCAGGGATTAAAGAGGCGCGGAGACGCTCTGGGAAAGAAACCGCAGACATCGAAAGCCCAATGTATTGTCAATATTGACGGCCCGGCTAAACAGCTTGCTGGCAACATGGGCTGGCTGCCTCGAATCGCGAACAGTCCATTTGAAAGGGAGAGGTACCCCAGGATTGCATCCTGGGGCATTCTCAGTCGTCCCTGCGGGACTGGTTACTCTGGCGAATCTATCCCCAGGACTACGTCCTGGGCTACTCTCAGCCGTCCCTACGGGACTGAATTTGGAGAGGGTAGCTTTCACGCAGACTCTTTTAGTCCGACATTTTCCAGTCGTTTACGGCCCGACTGAAGTCGTGCCCTGATACAAAGCGTGAGAGCAGTGGCTCGTGAGAAAAGTCGCGCCCACCGCAAATTATCGAATGGAACCAGCATGCGGGCGAAGGACGGTTGCACAGGGCAGAATCCTCGTGAATTCAGCAAAGAGCATTGGAAAAAATCCATTTTCGGCCCATGTACGCTCATGCGAACATGGGGCACCCGTCCAGAGCCATCGACTTGGTTGGAGAACGACGGAGAAGCTGCTCAAAAGCCTGACGATCCGTTTGCCTAGGGTTTTGGGGGCTCAACCCAACCGTCGCGGTCGGTTAGTTCGGCGAGGTGCGCCAGGCCCTTGGCTTGATCGGGGTTGAGGGCGTCGGGGGCCATGCGCCAGGTCCAGTTGTTTTCTGGGGTCGCGGGGGTGTTCATGCGTGCTTCGGAACCGAGCACCAGGATGTCCTGCACGGGAAAGAGGCAAACATCGGCCACGGAAGAGGAGGCCGCACGAATCATGGTCCACACCACATCGTTGGGCGCGGGGTTGAGATAGGCGTAGACCGCGTTTTTCTCGCTCTCCGAAGTGCCGTGTTGCCACCAGCCCAGCGTGGTGTCGTTATCGTGGGTGCCGGTATAGACGACCGTGTTGGTTACATAACGGTGGGGCAGGTAGTTGTGCGCACCGCGGCCGCTGAAGGCGAATTGCAGCACGCGCATACCGGGGAGATCGAATTGCTCGCGCAACGCATCGACTTCGCGAGTGATCAGGCCCAGGTCCTCAGCGATCAAGGGTAGTGGACCCAACTGGTCGTTGAGTGCAGCGAAGAGCGCGGCGCCCGGAGCCTTGACCCACTCGCCGTGAATGGCGGTCTCGTCCTCGGCGGGAATAGCCCAGAAGGCTTCAAAGCCGCGGAAGTGATCGAGACGGATAATGTCGTAAAGCGTGTGCGCCCGGCGCATGCGATCTACCCACCAGTCGAAGCCCCGTTTTTCCAGCGCCTCCCAGTTGTAAATCGGATTGCCCCAGCGCTGGCCAGTCTCGCTGAAATAGTCCGGGGGCACGCCGGCAACGCGGATGGGCGTGAGGTCCTCGTTGAACTCGAAGATCTCCGGGTGGGTCCACACGTCGGCGCTGTCGTAATTGACGAAGATGGCCACGTCTCCGATGAAGCGTATGTCGCGCTCGGCGCAGTAGGCACGCAGGGCCTTCCACTGCTCGTCGAACGCGAATTGGATGGCCTGCTGGATTTCGAGATCGTCGCGGCTCTCCTGTTGCAACTGGAGGAGCGCCTTGGCCTCACGATGCGCGAGGTCCTTGGGCCACGAGGCCCAGGAACCAGAGTGGAATCTATGACGCAAGACGCTGTAGCGCGCGTAGTCGAGTAGCCAGAAGGCGTTCTCTTCACGAAAGCGCTGGAAGCGGACCCATTGCTGGTCGTCGTGGTGGGAGAGAAAGTTTTTCGCGGCCTCCACGAGAAGCGGCCATTTACGCTGCTCCACTTCTTCAAAGTGCACGTTTCCGAAGTGGCCCGGCAATCCGGCGATGCGGTCGGCGGCAATCCATCCGGCTTCTACCAGCTTTTCCAGACTGATCAGGAACGGGTTGCCGGCGAAGGCGGAAAGAGCGGCGTAGGGTGAATTGCCGTAGCCTGTTGGGCTGAGGGGCAGTACCTGCCATAGCCGCTGCTTGGCGGCGGCGAGGAAATCAGCAAAGGCATAGGCGGCGGGCCCGAAGTCTCCAATGCCGCCGTACGAGGGTAAGGAGGTGATGTGTAGGAGGAGTCCAGAGGATCGTTCGAGGGCCATTTAATACCTGTGTGGGAGGGCGAGAAAAAGCATGGCCTTCGTTTGAGAAAGATTCCAAAGTGGCGGCTCCGGTTGCTTGCGGTTATCGACTCCGGGAGCTGAGCTGAGCGATCCGTTCTATCGTTAGACGATTGAGCGTAACCCGAGAGGCAGGGGTGCGTGGGTTGGAAAGCGTTGTGCTTTTTGGTTGGGACTATTTTTAGTCAATAGAGCAGTAGTTGGGATGGAGTTCTGGAGAATTTTTCGGGGTTTGCTGCACGCTCTGGACGGGTCCGCGTACGCGGGGCCGCCCGGTGCGGGTTTTGGTGTTGAAAAGCTCCGGAGCGACGTCGGAAAACGAGCGCCCCGGCAATGCTTATCTAACCTATGGTGCTCGAAGCTTTCAACCACCGAAGCCCCAAAACTGGCGGACCCGCTGAGGTCTTTCCTGGGGCCGAGACGGATCTACACAGACCAGGGGATGGAACGTGATTACAGAGCATGTAGAGAGGTAGCCGTAATCATCAAGCGCGTACGGCAACAGATCCTGTTCTTGAGGTTCGGTGGCCGAAAAGCTCCGAGCACGATAGGTTAGATAAGCATTGCCGGGGTCCTTCGACTCCGCGCCTCAAGCGCTGTGTGCGCGATAAATTTGCAAGGATGACGATTTTGTTTAAGGTCGAGGGTTTCACACGAAAGATCTATAAAGTCACAGGCTCTCAGGATGACGCTTTGCTGTGAGTTTGAGAGTGTAAAAAACCAGGCAGATGGCTGCCTGGTTTTAGAGGCGAGTGGCTTAGCTTTGTCCCAAGGGTAAGCCGGTTTGGGCGCGCTTGTTCATGCGGATGCCTCCCTGCTTTTCGTAGCGATCGGTGAGCGAGGTAACGAAGACGGCAAACATCTGCTCTCGCTTCTCGTTGAGGAGTTGGTCACGGGTGGCGTCCACGTTCTTGGCTATCTCAGCGGAAGTTGGCTCCTGCTTTTCGTCGATCTTGGCCACGATTCCGGCGTGGCCGGTGTTGATTGCCTTGCTAAACTGGCCAACATTCAGGTCAAACAAGTCAGCCGCTGCAGTGGCCAGCTCGCCGATATCGGGCACCTGCGCGGTGCGGGGTACCAGGTCGCTGGTCTTGATGGTTGCACTAAGCTCCTTGGCAGCCTGAGCCAGACTGTTTTCCGCGTGCGCTTTGTCAGCCAGCTCGTTGGTCTTGCGCGCCAGCAACTGGGGCAACTGCTGCTCGCGGAAATCGTCCTGCAGGTGCGACTTGTATTCCTCGAATACCGGGGCATGCGCGGGCTTTACGTCTTCCACTTGAAATACAGCAAAGCCTTCGCCGGTTCCACTCACCTGCGGAGCGCCTCCCGCCTTGGCGGTGAAGGCCAGGCCGAGCATTTTGGCTGCGTCCGGAAGGCCGTTGAGCACTGAACTCTGCTGCACGTAGTCAGTGGTCACCAGTTGCAGGTGATGCGCTTCCGCAGTCTTGGCTAAGCCTGACTTGGCAGCTTCCGTGGCTATTTGCTGGGCGTAGCGGGCTTGTTGGTCTGCCTCCTGCTGGCGGGTCAGGGTCGCGAGGATCTGGGCCTTCACCTCTTCCAGAGGTTTCAAGTGCGCTGTCTGTTTCTCTTCGACCTTCAGGATGTGGTAGCCGAACTGGGTCTTGACCACATCGGAGATCTGGCCGGGTTGCAGTGAAAAGGCGGCTGATTCAAACGCGGGCACTGTGACGCCACGTTGAATCATGCCCAACTCGCCACCCGCATCCTTGCTGCCTGGATCATCGGAGTTGGCCTTGGCCAACGCCGCGAAGTCGGCTCCACCCTTGATCTGCTTGAGCAGGTCCTCAGCTTTTTGCTTGGCCGCCGCGTCGGTCTTGGCGTCGGCTTTGGGGTCCACCTTGATGAGGATGTGGCGGACCTTAACTTCCTCGGGCACCTGGAAATCCTTTTGATGGCCCTGGTAATACTGCTCCACTTGCTGGTTGGTCACCGGCGGCGCGCCATTCGGTACGTCGGTCTGGTTGAGGGCGATGTAGGCCAGCTTGCGTGTCTCCGGGACGGCATCCTTGTAGCGCGCGGTGTTCTGTTTGAAAAACGCCTGCAGCTCGGCGTCGGTGGGGTTGATCTGCTTGCGCAGGTCCTCGGCATTCAGCACCGCGTAGTCGAACTTGATCTTGGTTGCCTGCTGGCGATAGGCGTCGCGGACTTCCTGATCGGAGACGGTGATGCCGCCAGTGACCATGGCCTCTAGGCGCTGAATTTCAATTTCCTTTTTGACCTGAGATTCGAAGTCCTGGATCGAGGTGTGGAAGTAGTTCGACACGAAGTCGGCGTAATGATCCTCGCCAATGAACTGGCCGCCGGGGAAGATCGCCTGGGCGAAGGGCCCGGTTTGCATGGCGCGGCGGAGATCCGCATCGCCTACCTGGAGGCCGAGGCGATTTGCTTCCTGGAGCAGCACTTCGCGCTGGATCAAGGCCTGCGCTGCTTGCGGCATGATGTAGGGCAAAACCATGTCCGGGTAGTGCTTTTGCTGCAGGATTCGTTCTGCCACCTGCTGCACTTCGGGGGTGGTGATGGTCGTAGTAGTGCCGAAGTAGCGGCCGAAGAAGCCTCCGCTGTGGACGGTGGCGTAGCTATCGGACGAGGTTGCTTCGTCGGCAAAAATGCCGGGCACCAGGGTGATGACCATGGTGACTACAGCAACGGCAATGATAACGATGAAGATGATTTTGACGACGCGATTGTCTTTTTGCAGAAAACGGATCATGGGGTAGCGGGGGCTTTCTCAGGCGAATTGCCGGGACTCTGTAAGTATAGATCAGCTTGGGGGACGGTATCCCTCAGCGACGAAAGCCGGACACGTTTACCGCAGGGATGTAGGGGCTGATGCTCGCTGCGGTGATGCTCGCTGCGGTGATGCTCGCTGCGGCGCGGTAGCCCGTATCCTTCAAAACGAACCGACCCTATTTCTGAGGCATTGAGTGCGCCAGAAATGGGGCCGGTGAGGGGTCGTTTGGGCTGGAGCGTCTATCTCCAACGGCGGTAGTAGGGATAGCCGTACACGTAGGGACGCGGATAAGCGTAGACATACGGGTACGGATAGGCGACCGGGTAGCCGTAGGGATAAGGCGCGTAACCCGGGGGCGGCGGCGCGTAACCTGCCGGCGGACCATAGCCGTAGGGTCCAGGTCCCGGCGGATAGCGGCGTGCCTGCGGGGCGGAACTCGCTTCGAGCTGACTAGCCTCCTGGTAGGAGACAGGCTGCAGGGTTGCCGGACTTGCCAGATGGAAGGTGAGCACCGACTCCGGAGGAACCACACTGCGCGGCCCCGGGGTGGCTGCCGAAGCACCTAGTCCAACACCGGCGCCGGCGACCGCGCCTATGGCAGCACCAGGGCCGCCACCGGCGATGGCTCCGATGGCGGCACCCAACGCGGTGGCGCCGACCGTATTGGCGGCGGTGTAACCGCCCTTGCCTGGGCTACTGGTGTCAAAGATATCCGTAGCCAGAGCATAGGAATTGCCGCCCAGACTCAGATTGGTCAGTTGGAGCGCGATACTCGCTCCACCCTTCAACTCGCCCGGCTTCTTGACGTCCACGACTCGTCCGGTGACCTGGGCGCCACGAGGAATCGCCAGCACACTGCCGACATACACGCTCTGCGCGACCGTACCCTGGAAGTAGTCTCCTGGTTTCACTTTCTTCGAATCCAGGGGTTCACCGGTGCGGATCGCGAGCAGCATACCCTTATTCAAGGTGACGGGGCCGGAGGGCGGCGGCGGTGCTTGCGCTGCTCCCTGAGGAGCCTGGTATCCGTTGTAACCATTGGATTGGGTTTGGCCAGGCTGATAGGCAGGACGCGGCGGCTGTCCGTAGCCCACGCCTGGTGCGCCCGCCGGGGCAGGTGGCGCCTGGTTGGGATATTGGGGTGGTCCCTGGTCCTGACTCGGAGCCTGGTTGGTTTGGCTTGGACCCTGGTCCGCACTCTGGTTCGCATCCTGCGCGGCAGCGTCCGGCGGGGGGATCTGTCCATTCTGCGCATCGGGCGGCGGGCCTGCCTGACCCCAGTCACCCTGTTGGCCTGGAGTCGGAGTCTGTTGGGCGGTCGATCCACCTTGCTGCTGCGCCACCAAGGCAGGAGCCAGCGCAAGACTTGCACCTAACGCCCCGGAAAGCAGCCACGGCAAACGATTTGTGCTCATTAAAGTCATTTCTTTGTAACCCCCTTGCCCAGGCAAGACGCCCGATCCGCCAGCCAGGACATACTGCATAGACGGCCTATCGCACAGTCCGTCACAGGTGTTAACCCAGCCGCGCGGCAAAAGTTACTCCTGCTGCTACGCCAGATATCGGGTGCAGGTTACAACAGGGCGGACAAGCCTCGATATTCATCTTTCGTTCTTGCACAATTCTCGGAGCATTAAACTTTCCAACGGGCGTCTGCCTCATGATTGCGGCAGCAATGACCAACCATGTTGATGTTGGGGGGCCCGGCGTAGCCGCACAGTCTTTTGGCGGGGTGGCCTCCACTCTGGCGCCTCCGCCTTCCACCGCAGTTTCCCAGCTGTGGCGCGATACCGACCCGGTCGTCACGGGAAGTTTCGGGCGCTACCGGGTGCGTCTACGGCGCGGTTCGTCCGTTTGTCTTTGTGGCCAAGTCCGAGGTGCGGCAGTGGCCGCTTCTCGGCACGCTGGCGAGCCTTGGGGGCACGATCTTCGTTGACCGCGAGCGCAGTTTGCAGGTTGCCGCGGCGAGCCTGCAGATTGAACAGGGCTTGCGCGATGGATTGGCCGTGCTGCTTTTTCCCGAGGGCACCAGCTCCGACGGCCGCGAGGTACTGCCCTTCCGATCGCCGCTCTTTGAACCTGCGATTCGCGCCGGCTCCAGCGTCACGGCGGCGGCGATTCGCTACCATGCGCGGGAGGCAGCCGAGAGCCAGGTGACTTATTGGGGCGAGATGGTCTTCTTGCCGCACCTGTTCCGCACCCTGTGTGTCCGGGGGCTAGCGGCCGAGATCTGCTTCGATTCCCCGTGCCAGTTCCCCGATCGCAAGAGGGCGGCACGCGTGGCGTGGCTCAAGGTGCATGGGTTGCGAGCCCGGGCCTTACGAGACGGGGGTATTGCCGAGGAGACGGGAGAGGTTGGCGTACCGGTTCGTCATTTTGCACGCTTCCCCCT
>CAWGPA010000014.1:0-166951 GCA_963824325.1 uncultured Acidobacteriaceae bacterium
CGGCGGTGAGGGTGGTATTCGCTGCCAACAGGCGATCCAGAAAAGCGTCCATCCCCATCACCTAAGAAGAGAGCGCGCCGCGCCGCGGTGAGATGTACAAGTTGGGCGCTACGGCAGCGCCCTAGCCAAGGCCCAAAGCTCAGGTATTCGAGCCATCGGTAAGGGCGGGCAATGGGATCGAAATTAACGGCCGGCATATTCCAAGAACATCATTACACCAGAAATGAAGATGTTTAGCGGGCCAGGGGGAAGAAGGCCAATGGCGTCAGCAGGGCTGCGTCGGCGGCGATGCGCAGGTGCAGCGGGGAAAGGCGTGAACTGCGGGCGTCGAGTGCAAAGAGCAATCCACTGCTGAGCAGGGCCGCGAGATAAACCGCCATCAGCCCGCGCGAGGGCGCAAGCAGGGCCGCAGCCAGAGAAAACAGCGCAATCATGGTTACGATTGGACGCAGGTGCAGGCTGGCCCAGCGGGTGGTGGAGTGAGGATCGCCGGCCTCCCACTTCTCGATGCTCACACAATTGATCCAGCAAAGCACGGCGAAGAAGGCGACGGCGGGCGCCAGCTGCTCTTTTCCCAATCCGATCCCGTCCCTTGCCCCGAGGCGCGACCAGGCGGGTACGGCGGTGGCAGCGGCGAAGAGAATGGCGACGGCGAGTTCCTTAGGCAGCCAGGGTGCAGTGGCGTGGTTGGTCCTGCGGTGAACGGCGAAGAGATAAAGAAGCGCAAAGACTCCGATCCAGGAATCGTCACGGAGCGCTTCGGGGCGCATGCGGGTTAGGACAAACCAGGCAAGGACCACCAGGAGCAGCGAGGCTGCCCACAGAAAGGCGGTGCGATGACGGGCGTGAAAGTGATGGCGCTCCCGCAAGTCGCCTTGCCGCTGGCGGAGTCCATCGAGAATGCGGTCGGCGACATAGAGCAACCAGGTGCCAAGGGCGAGAAGCAGCGGCGCCTGGAAAAAGGGCAAGTGAAGATGCATGGCGCGGGCAAAGAACCATGACCAGAGAGCGGCGACGGTGGGCGCATCGAGGCTCAGAAGATGCCACCATTTTGCAAGATTGGAGAGACGGGGAGCCAAGCTTCAGTTTACTTCGGAGAAAAGCTTGGGATGCTGCTCTGTCGCAATCATTACAAGGAAAGGGTCGTGTTTAGTGCCGCGCCTCCGGCGCTCGGATCATCGTCGGTATCGATACCTAGCCCGTCCAGGCCTGGCATCCATGGGGATTTTGCAGTGTCTTTTCTTTCGCGAGTTGCCATAGGCAAGTAAGCCCCTGCCCACGGCACGCTCCACGGCATGTCAGGACGGGCGGGGCGGGGGGATGACAAAATTGAGGATGGCTACTTACCTGAAGATTCTTTAGTGGGACGGACGGAGCCGCAGATTTAGCGCAGTGGTCACGAAGATTAATGAGCTTTTGGGTCAGGCGGCGGGCTCGGGCTGCTTTCGGGGTGCTTTGCGGCGATGTGGCTTGGCCGAGGCTGCGGGCGCCAGGATTGGGGCGTCGACGGGTTCCGGCTCCCAGGCCGGCTCGGGAATGCTGTCAATGCTGTCCCGCCCTTCGGCTAGGCGGATGAAGAAGTCCTGAGCGCTGAAACACTTACCCTCGGGTGCGCGGACGCGCGGGTAACCCCCGGCAGCCGTCTCCATGCGGGACTTCGCGGTGTCGGCCAGATAAGCGGCCAGGATCTCGTGGCGGATGCGATTGCGAATCTGCGCATCCCGTATGGGGAAGACGACTTCACACCGTTCAAAGAGGTTGCGCGGCATCCAGTCGGCGCTGCCGCAATAGATTTCGTCCTCGCCCCCGTTGGCAAAGTAAAAGATGCGGCTGTGCTCGAGGAAACGGCCGACCACCGAGCGCACACGAATATTTTCGCTGATGCCGGGCATCCCCGGGCGAATGGAGCTGATTCCGCGCACGATCAGGTCGATTTGCACCCCGGCCTTGGAAGCTTCGTAGAGCGCTTCAATGACTGCCTGCTCGAGCAGCGAATTCATTTTGGCGATGATGTGCGCCGGCCGGCCAGCCAAAGCGTGTTCCGCCTCGCGATGGATCATGCTGATGGTGCTCTCCGCCAGGGTCAGCGGCGCCACCAGCAAAGGAGCGTAATCGTCCGATTCAGAATGCGCAGTGAGGTAATTGAAGACACTGTGCACGCTGGCCGTAATCTCCGGGTCGGCCGTCAACAGGCTGATGTCGGTGTAGAAGCGCGCCGTATTGGGATTGTAGTTGCCGGTGCCGAGGTGCACATAGCGGCGGGTTATGCCGTCCGGGTCGCGGCGAATGAGCATGGCCAGTTTGCAATGCGTCTTGAGCCCGACGATGCCATGAAAGACCTGCACACCCGCGTCTTCAAGATTGCGCGCCCAGCGGATATTCGAGGCCTCATCAAAGCGCGCCATCAACTCCACCACGACTGTTACCTCTTTAGTCTGCGCCGCCTCGGTAAGGGCGTGGAACATGGGTGAGTCGGAACTGGTGCGATAGAGCGTCTGCTTCATGGAGACTACGCGCGGATCCTGCGAGCCCAACTGCACGAAGTTGACTACGGCGTCATAGGAATCGTAGGGGTGGTGGAGCAGCAGGTCATGGTGACGGAGTTCGTCGAACAGATCCTCGGAACGGCGGTTCAGGCGTAGCTCGCGGGGGATGAAGTCTTTGAATTTGAGGTCCACACGGGGCGTGTCGCTGTACAAATTCATCAGGCGCGACAGGTTAACCGGCCCGTTGGTGGGGAAGACCTGGGAATCCTCGAGCTCGAAATTCATGCGCAGCCGGTCGACAACCTCGGTGTCCGCGCCTTCTTCGATTTCCAGGCGCACCGCGTCGCCTTTACGGCGATTGTGCAACTCCGAACGCACACTGTCCAACAGACTGCGTGATTCTTCCTCCTGGAAATAGAGGTTGCTGTTCCGAGTGACGCGAAAGGCGGCAGTCGACAGGATTTCGTAGCCGCGGTACATGCCGGCAGCGTTGTGCTCAATCAGGTCGGCGAGAAAGATGAAATCGTGGGTTCCGGAACTGGAGGGTACGGGCACAAGCCGGGGGAGGGCACGGGGAACGGTGAGCACGCCCAGCAATGCGCCGGTGGCGCCTTTACGTTTGCGTCGGAGCAGGAGGGCCAGGCAAAGCGCCTTGTTCAAGACCCGGGGGAAAGGATGGGCCGGGTCAATGGTGATAGGCGTCAACAGCGGATCGACTTCGCGCTGATAGTAGTCCAGGGCATGCGCGCGGGCGGCTTCATCGACCTCGCGCCACTCCAGCACGCGAACGCCATTCCCGTAAAGCGATGGACGCAGGTCTTCCGTCCAGCAGCGGTACTGATCGCGGACGAAGGTGTGCATATCGCGGACGACATTATCCAAGGTTTGCCGGGGGGTCAGGCCATCAAAACCCGGTTCGGTGTACCCGTCTTCAATGCGCTGCATGATGCCGGCCACGCGAATTTCGACAAACTCGTCCAGGTTACTGGCGGTAATGGCCAGGAATTTAACCCTTTCCAGCAAGGGATTGGTTGCATCCTGGGCTTCTTCGAGGACACGACGATTAAAGCTCAGCCACGACTCGTCGCGGCCGATAAAGAGACTCTGCGGATCATTGCTCACGATATCCATAGTGAGGGTTGGGACACTCGTTGTCTCTGTCTACCTTACTAAAGGGGTGAAGCAAAATGAATCGGCGATGAAATTGCCATTTTACGCAGGAAATGTTGACCGGCGCGCACTCGATTTGACGCCCGGAGACGGGTTGCGGGAGGATGGAAGATGACAAACTATCAAATGACCGACGGTTCTCAAGGAGAAGCGCATGATCGATCAGGATTGTAGCCAGGCGCCAGGGAGCAGCCTGCTGATGGCCGAGGATACGGCTGTGCAGCTTTTTCAGATCGCCGCCCTGATGCTGGGGGACGAGCAAGCGGCAGTTTCCCTGGTAGAGGAGACCGTGGCCAAGGTGGAAACCGATCCTTGTGCCGAAGCCACCGTGGCCTACGCGGAGGCCCGCTCTTTGCTGGTGCGCACCGCCATGCAGCGGATGGCAGGGCTATACCCGGAAGCGTTTGCGGTACCAGTTCCGGAGCCGGCCGACGCCGCGTCCTGCATTGAAACCGATGACCTTGGAGCGGCAGGTTTGACCGGCGAACAGTTCGGGGCGCTCCTTTCGGGCACCGGCCGGGCGGGAATGCGGGAATGGCTGGATCGGCTGGCGCCCGCCTTGCGAGCAGTATTTGTGTTGCGCGCCGTCGCTGGACAAGACGGTGAACAGACCGCAGAGAGCCTTCGCCAGAGCGGAGCGCGGGGTGCCCAGGCTTGGCGGCGAGATCAGGTCGGTACCGTATATCGCCAGGCGTTGTGCTCGCTAGCCAGCTGCCTGGTTAGTTCGCGTATCGCGCTCATGCCGGCCTGAACGGGAGCAAGCCAGGCCACAGGTCCGGACTTAAAGCAGTTTCACAATTACTTGGGCCCGACAAAGATCGCGAGGTGTGGTTTTCCTGGGAAGAAAACCACGAAAAGGCCTCTCCCTTCGGTCTACCCCAATTGCAAAACTGCTCCCGGGGGCTGGCAGTATGACCACGGAGCCGGTCATAGCAGCGTCCCTCCAAAAACCGGTCACGGGACCGGTGTGTTCACGATCGCCGGTGGGCCTTCTTTTTGAATAATCAACAGGTCATTTTGCATCGAATTGCAGGCTATTGGTTTTGCGGGCTACAGGTTGCGTGCCGAGGTTGACTTAAGGATGAGACGTTACCGGGGTGCATTGCGGGGTATGGGGTGGCGATCACTCGTACTCCTCCTCAGCTTGAGCCCGGTCGTCTCGCTGGGGCAATTTGGGACGTCTGGGGGCAGCGGGTCGTCCGGCAGCTCCACTGCGCCCTCCGTTCAAGCGATGCCGGCGCAGGTGAATAGCGGCACCTACCAGAGCAGCATCGTTAAGCAAGGGCCGGTTCCCGGGGTTCTTCCGCTTTCGCTCGAACAGGCGATTAGCATGGGGCTCAAATACAACCTGGGCCTGGTGCTGTCGGGGGTAAACGCGGGTTCGGCCAGCGCCCAGCGGCTGCAGCAATTGCAGGCATTGCTGCCTACCGTGAATGGTTCTTTTAAGGAATCGGTGCAGCAGACAAACCTGCGGGCAGAGGGGCTCAACATTCCTGGCTTTCCAGCGGTGATCGGGCCGTATGCGTATACCGACATCCGGGGATCGATGCAATGGTCACTCCTGAACGTGTCGTCGCTGCGGAGCTATATGGCCTCTAAACATAACTTCGAAGGCTCCAAACTTTCGATTGAGGATGCCAAGGACATGGTTGTGCTGACGGTGGGCAATGCGTATCTGCTATGCATCGCCGACGCGTCGCGCGTGCAATCGGCGCAGGCCCAGGTAAGCACTTCGAAGGTATCGCTCGACCAGGCGGTGGCGAACCACCAGGCGGGTACGGCTCCGCTGCTGGACGAGCTGCGGGCGCGGGTGGATTACCAGACGCAACAGCAGACCTTGATCACGGCGCAAAATCAATATGAAAAAGACAAGATTGCTTTGGCGCGCGCCATTGGGTTGCCACTGGAACAAAGCTACGAATTGACGGACCTGGCGCCCTTTAAAGCGCTGGACGACCCGGACCCAAATGCCGCGGTCCAGCAAGGGATAGCCCACCGTCGGGATTTGCAGGCGTTGCAGCAGCAGGTGGAAAGCGCGAAGGCGACGCGGTCCGCAGCTACCGCCGAACGTTACCCGACCATAAGCTTCTCAGGCGACTACGGGGTGATCGGGCCGACCCTGGGCCATTCGAATGGCACCTTCGACGCAGTAGGCACGGCGACGGTGCCGCTCTTTGAAGAGTACAAGTTGCGAGGCGATGCGCAGAATGCGCAAGCCCAACTGGAACAGAAGCAGGCACAGCTGAACGACCTGCAGGGTCAGATCAGCGCCGACGTGCGCGACAGCATTCTCGACATACAGGCAGCGGCGAAGCAGGTTGCCGTGTCGCGCAGCAACGTAGAATTAGCCACCGAGGCTTTGAGCGAGGCGCAACAGCGCTACGCGGCAGGCGTGTCCGACAATCTTGCGGTGTCGCAAGCGCAGGCATCGATGGCGCAGGCGGATGACCAGTATGTCTCCAGCCTCTACCAGCACAACGTGGCGAAGCTGTCTCTTGCTCGAGCGTTGGGGATTGCGCAAACGAATTACAAGGATTACGTGGGAGGAAAGTAGCAGTGGCGGAACAAAATGCGGAATCAGGCCGTGCAAGTACCGTCGAAGAGGGTCCCGAGGCTGGCAACAACGACCAGCAGGATCTGGACAGTCCTCCGCGGAAAAAGGGACAGCGCCGGTTCATCGTCATCGGCGTGGTCGCGGTTCTTATTGTGGGCGCCCTGCTGTTCTGGTGGCACTCCACGTATTACGAAGACACCGACGACGCACAGGTGGATGGTCACCTAATACAGATCAGCGCCCGAGTTGCCGGACAAGTCATCAAGGTCAATGTGGATCAGAATCAGTATGTGCAGGCCGGGACCTTGATTGCCGAGATCGATCCCAAGGACTTTGAGGTCGCGGTGCAGCAGGATGAGGCCAGCCTGGAGAGTGCCGAGGCCAATTATGAAGCGGTGCGGGTGAACGTACCCGTCATTGGGATTAACACCAGTTCCACACTGGCGTCGGCCTCTTCCGGTGTGCGAAGTTCCGACGCGACGGTGCAGCAGGCCCAGCGTCAGTTGGAAGCGGCGCAGGCGCAGGTGCAGCAGGCGGAGGCGAACAACACCAAAGCGCAGCTGGATCTGAAGCGGTACACGCCGCTGGTGGAAAAAGACGTCATATCGAAGCAGCAATTCGACGCGACTGTAGCCACTGCAGATGCGTCCAAAGCGGCCCTGCTGGGCGCGAAGGCCAGCGAGATAGCGGCGGAGGACGCGGTGCGCATTGCACGCGATCGGGTGGTGCAGTCCCAGGCGGAGTTAAAGACTGCGCAAACTGCGCCGGACCAGGTGAAGATTCAGAAGGCCAAGGCAGACCAGGCAGCGGCACAGGTGGAACAGTCGCGCGCCCAGCTGGCACAGGCTAAATTGAACCTGAGCTACACGAAGATTGTTGCTCCGGCGAACGGCATCATTACCAAGAAGAGTTTGGAAGTGATGCAGAACGTCAGTGTGGGGCAGAACTTGATGACCCTGGTTTCGCTGGATGATATCTGGATCACGGCTAACTTCAAGGAGACCCAGCTACGGTTGATGCGTCCCGGACAGACGGTCAAAATCCACGTGGATGCTTATGGGCGTGACTACGACGGGAAGGTGACGCAGATCGGTGGCGCTACGGGGTCGATGCTTAGCCTGTTTCCTCCGGAGAATGCGACGGGGAATTACGTCAAGGTGGTGCAGCGGATTCCCGTTCGGATCGATTTGACGGACCGGAACGAGGATAAGGACCACTTGTTGAGGCCTGGGTTGTCGGTGGAACCTACGGTTCGGGTTAAGGATTAGCGGGGCTTCACCACTGAGTGGGCAAAGAGCAGGAAAGGGCCTCTGTTGGGTGGGGTTCAGAGTGCATGTGAGAACTGTTGAAAGAAACATCAGGTCCCTCCACTGCGCTTCGCTCCGGTCGGGATGACAATTCTGTTGTACCCGCAAGAGTTTTAGCGAGAGATACTTGAACCCTGCACTGATACAAGCATGGGTTTTTTCCGGAGGCTGTGAAGCACGTACCCTCCCTCATATGGGTTTTATTGCTTGGTGGAGGAAGCGTCTTTGGCTGCGGAGACAAACTGCTGCACCTCTGCACTTTCCTTATCAACCTCAGCCATGTACTGCGCTCGGAGCCGCTGATAGACTGCGAATTCTTCCTGGGCACGATCCTTCTGCCCGGTGTGCACATAGTCCTGGCCGAGGCGGTAGTGGGCGTCAGGAAGATTCGAATTCAACTCCAGCGCTCGCTGATATTCCGGGATCGACTTAGCATACTCATGCTGGTCGGCATATAGATTGCCCAGCTGAAGATGCGCGTCGGGAAACGCCGGGTTGAGCGTTACTGCCTTTTGCAACAGAGCTTCAATTTGCCGCCAATCGAAGCTGGGATCTTCGGCCCGCTTGCCCTTCCACAAACTCATCGCGTAGTAGTAAATTGCCAGCGCATTATGGGGCTGCAACTCAGCAAAACGACGAAAGCGCTGGATCACGTCGTCCGCCTGATTCGGGGAGCTGTAATAGGCCTTGGAGAGGAATAGATAACAGCGAGGATCGGCCGGATTCAAGTCAGCCGCGGCCAGCAGGGCCTTGACCGCCTCGTCATATTTACCCCGCGAGTATAGAGCCATCCCCAGCCCGATCAGCACCCGAGGTGAATTGGGATAGCGCAGCGCAGCTTGTTGGAAAACCTCGATCGCGGGCTCATACGTGCGGTGGATAAGCAGCTCGCTCCCCCAGTCAAACAGGTTGCCCTCGCTCGGATCCATGTGTGCGGCGATTTCGTATTCGTTCACCGCGGGCACAAACTCTCCGCTCTTTTCGTCGATTTGAGCCAACAGGTTATGTAACTCTCCGGTGTTCTTAACCTGCTCAAGATTTTGAACGAGTTGCCTGGCCTGGCTAAGCTTTCCAGTTACAAAATACGCGAGCGCGAGATCATATCCATTGTCGTAAGACGGATGAATCTCCTGCGCCTTTTCAAGCAATGGCACCGCATCCGCAATCCTTTTGGACTGTATGTAGAGCTCACCCAGATTGTGATTGGCATCGTAGTTGCGAGGTTCCAGTTCAAGAGCCTTACGAAACTGCGCCTCTGCCAACTCCGTTTTGCCTGAGTGGAAGAGACTGGCTGCCAGATTCGTTCGGGCGGCTGCCGAATCCGGCTTCAATCGAACCGCAATTTGGAGTTGCTCTACGGCCTTAGCATCGTGAGACTGTGCAGCATAAACCAAGCCCAAAAGCTCATGAACCTCAAAGGTCCTGGGCGCATAGGGCAACAGGGCTTCGAGCTGCGACGCAGCCTCGGCAAACCGGCCCGCGTCATACTGAGCGACTGCCGCTTGAAACTGACGGTCCAAAACTTCGTTCGGATGCGCCTGGGTCTGATTTTGATGGTCCTGGCCAGCGGCAAGCGCCGCACAAAACAAAAGAGAATTGAGAACCATCCCCCGCGACCAGTACATTTTGCTCACAGCCCACCTTTGTTGTTACCGCGTGAGCGTAGCCTACGCAGAAACACCCCGAAAGGCCGCAGAAAGCGGCCTTTCGGGGTGTTTTGATCTTAGCCTAGTAATACAACTTCAAGGAGAATTGTATTTGCCTGGGAGCGTTGGGCGCATCGCGGGTAGATCCGACGGCGCCGAAGTTAGCGTTGTTGAAGTTGGTTGAGTTCGCAATCGCGACAACACCGTTGCCGCCGAATCCGGGAGCATTGAAGTTCGGATGGTTGATGATGTTGAAGAACTCAGCCCGGAACTCCATCCGGAAGCGCTCATTGATGGGAATGTTTTTGAATGTGGAGAAGTCGAACCGATGGTAGCTTGGCCCGGTAGTCGTCCCCGGACGGTTGCCCAGATAACCGAAACCAGTCGCAGGTACGCATCCGGCTGGATTCGATGTTGCATCTCCGCCCAACAGGCAAGGCTGTTGGAAGGCTTTCGGGTTTCCCAACCAATAGGGTATCGATTTGCCGCTTGAATTTTTACTGACCTTTATGCCGAGGTTCGGGCTCTGCCCGGGTACGGTCACATCGTTGCAGTTGGTGCCCTTTGTCGTTGCAGTCGGGCAACTGAGGGAGAGAGGCTGGCCGCCCTGAAGGGTAGTGATCCAGTTGATGCTCCACCCTCCGACGAACGCATTCCCGAGCTTGCCAGAGTTGGCCAGATAGTGCTTGTCTTTGCCGAACGGTAGTTCGTACCCGCCGCTGAAATGGAATACGTTGGTGATGTTAAAAGAGGCCAGTGACCAATCTCCACGAACACCAAAGCCGGGCACGTCTGGTGCGCGAGAGCCATTCAGACTACCGCCATTCAGCAAGTCGCCGGCGTCAGTAAAGGTTCTTGAAAATGTGTACGTGACGAGGAAATTCAGTCCGTTCGAGAACTGCTGTTCGAGCTTGGTTTGTAATCCGTTGTAAACACTGGATCCAATCATTCGCCCAGTGGAACCACCTCCGAGATCTGGAAACGGCTCTTGACCCAGGGCTCCACCACCGACCGGGCCCGTAGTACTGGCGTTGTACGGCAGGAGTGCGGTTACGTTATTCGCGCCAAGATTCATCTGAAGATTGTCGGCCTTTGTGAGTACATAAGCGATCTGCGCCGACATCGAGTGAGTGATCGCATACTGGAAAGATAGGTTAGCAGCCAAGGTTTTGGGATCAACGAAATTGAACTGAAGCCCCTGCAGCCCCAAGCCAGATGCGTTCACATCAAGAGGGGTAAATGAATGGCAGGAGAAGCCGGACTCAAAGGTCGCGGTTTGACCCGGACCTGCGGTCGGGCAGGTAGCGTATGGCGTGTTGTAACTAACAGGTGCGACGTTAGATAAGCCGGCAGGGGAGCCGTTAGGAACTTTGGGGTTGTACTCGAAGTTGTATACGAAGGGATAATTCTCACCAATATTCGGTCCGTAACCCTGATTCTCGAAGGCGTTCCAAAAGAGACCCACCCCGCCGCGCACCACTAGCCTCGGGTCTACTTGATAGGCAAAGCCGAAGCGCGGCGCAAAATTATTGTATTGTGGCTTGAGCAATCCCTGGCCGTACTTGTTGGTCGACAAAATCGCAATTCCATCCTTGGCCAGCACATCGACAAAGCCGTTGCCGGCCAGGGACGGATTATTGGCCGTCGAAGACAAAGCCCTGTTGTCCTTGCCCGAAGCCGGGATGATGAATGTCGGAGTCCCATTGTAATTGGGAACGAAGTTGGCTTGGCCGCCATTTGTCTCGTTAATGGGTCCAAAGTATTCCCAACGCAAGCCGAGATTGAGAGTCAGGGTAGGAGTGACCTTCCAGTCGTCCTGGAAGTAGGTCGCGAAATAGACTCGTTCATCGTAGGTTTTGTTGATGTTGGAGGAGCGGACATCGTCAGAGCCTCCGGAGTAATCCACTCCATTGGGAACTGTCGCCGCTGTCGGGGGCAGAATAAATTGCGCGATACCGGTGGTACTGCCGTTATTGCCCGGAATATCTGTGAAGCTACCGTTGTAGTCGAATTGTCCGTGCGCCCAGGCTGGCTGGAGGGTATTGAACACAACGTGCTGGTATTCAATGCCCATCTTGAAGCCGTGAGCGCCGTAAACTTTGGAAAAGTCGTCGACGACCTGAGTCGTCTGGGTGGTTTCGTCGGAAGGCAGGAAGTTGTTGGCGCCCAAAGTCTGCAGCCCGCCAAATCCGAAGGCGGGGAGACCGCCGTTGTTATCCACCTGTGGGATACCCGGGATTCCGTATTGCGCGGGAATGCCGTACGTAGAGCCTTCTGGCCCGAATCGTGAGGTGTGCAGGTGGTCCCATCCAACCCTCGCTACGTTGACCGTGGTCGGCGAGAACAGATGGGTATAGGCTGCCACACCCTGAAAAGACTTGGCCGTCTGGACGCCCTGCTGGAAGCCGCCGCCATCCGCTACGCCGCCAAAGGGCCCCGGAATAAATTGAGGGTTGTCCCAATAACTGGCGCGGGCAAATATCTGGTCTTTGTCTGACACATCGAAGTCGCCCCGGACGTCGAATTGGTTGTTGTGCTGGTAGAGGTTGGGACTGGTAGCAAAATTTGAACTGACTCCACCGGCGGTTGGTAGTGGGAAAAGATTCAACAGCGTGACGGCGTTGGGATCGATGCGGCCGGCAGGGATCTGATTCAAACCCGTGCAGGCGGCGAGCGAAATCGTCCCCCCTACACACGTGCCGAGGCCGAACGGATCGCGAACATAACCAGTAGACGCTGCCGCGATGCCGGTTACGGGATCGACCGTGCCGGCAGTGACCGACCGGGTGGTTGCCGGGTCGAGGACGGTGCCGACGGGTATCAAACGTCCCAGGGCATCGGCTCGCGCCGCGCTCGAGGCATTGGCGGAGACCAACTCGGAGAGGTTGGAGTAGCCGCTGTTGCGTTGCAATACGGTCGGCACTGAGATTCCAGATTGGGTGTTGCCCTGTACATGCCGGAAACCTTGATAATCACCAAAAAAGAAGATCTTGTTCTTTATGACGGGGCCGCCGATGGAACCTCCGAACTGGTTCCAGCGCAACTCTCCCTTTTTGATTCCGTTGCTATTTTCAAACCAGTCCGCGGCGTCGAGCACATCGTTGCGAAAAAATTCCCAGGCCGCGCCATGAAATTGGTTGGTGCCGGACTTGACCGTAGCGTTGAGAACGGCACCCGCAGCACGGCCCAGCTCGGCACTGAAGTCCGAAGTCTGGACTTTAAATTCCGCGATCGCGTCGGGCGGAGGAAGAACAACAAAGTTTGTTCCGTTGAGGAAATCCACGTTGTCGGAATTGTTGTCGATGCCGTCCAGCAAGTAGTTGTTCTGCGAGGGGCGCAGACCGTTGGCGGAGAAAGCTCCGTTGGCTGCGTTGCCGCGCGTGTCCGCCTGCGGAGTGTTCACGCCGGCTGCCAGTTGGGCCAGGAAGGTAAAGTTGCGGCCATTCAGAGGCAGGTTATTCACACTCCGCTCGTCGACGACTTGCCCGACCGACGCATCCTCGGTCTGCAACTCAGGCGGTGCGGTGGTGACCTCAACAGTTTCCGTCGCGGCTCCGGTCTTAAGCTCAATATTGACACGCGCATTCTGACTCACAGCCACCTTCACATTCTGCTGGGTGGTCACTGAGAAGCCAGCAGCAGTGGCGGACACGGAGTAGTTCCCGATTCTGACGGGCGAGAAGGTGTATACACCGGAGCTGTCCGTAGTCGTCACCACGGACAAACCCTGGTCGGTATTCAAGAGTGTCACTTTTGCGTTGGGAATCACTGCGCCCGTGGCGTCCTGAACCAACCCAGTAATTGATCCTTCATCGACCTGGCTGAATGCACACGGCATCAGAAGCATGCAAAAGGTCGCAAGGGTTATGTAGCCAAAGAATTTAAACCGGCGGGAGAAACTGCGATCATGGCCCATCCGAAAAACCTCCAAGTCATTGAAACTACGGTCATTTTTGCGCTGTTGGGCGCTGACTCGATTGCGTAATCTTTGTGAACAAAGGCCCAGTAACCGTTTTCCGCATTGCCTCAGTAACCGGTTACATGGTTGCCGAAAGAAAGCTAGTCCAGACCAATAACCTTTGTCAACCAAAAGGTTGAGATCGTTTCAGCTAAAAGGTGGAAATCTTGCCGGGTGACGGTGGAGATCGTCCCCTTTTGGGGCGATGAGGTCTCACCAAGTGGTGAATCCCAGCGTTGGGCTGAGTTGATTCAGGCTGGATGTGGTCTCACACTGGCACCACGCAGACACCCTGCTGACAGGAGCATCTTTGCTGTTACTGTGATGGGATGGGATCGGCGACCACGCAAACGATCGCGTGCCGGGAACCCCGGGTTTCAACGGAATGGCCGTGTTCAATCCAGTCTTTACGTTTACACCAAGCGTAAGAGTGCTCCAGGCGGAACCTTAAGGATGTCGCGTCACAAAAACGAGATCCAGTTCCCTTCCCGGCGAGCAGTCCTTAAGAGCATGGGGTTGGCGCCTCTACTCCTCCGTCCGGCTCCCTTCCATGGATACGCGTTTTTGTTTGGCCCTGGAAAGAGCCTCCCGAATCGGAATGCCGGTTTGCCTTTCTCCGATGTTCGTCTGACGCCGCACTATCCTGCAGCCTCCCCTTTGGAAGATGTCCTTCGTCTTGTCGCTCCCGGTTCCGATGATTACGTTACTGAGAAATATGCCTGGGAAATTGAGTCACTTCTCAAACAGTGGAGCCTAGCCCTCACAGCATCGGTCCGCGACCTTTCGGTCCTGGCAAAGTCACTGGACCCATCGATTGAAGCCTCCGCGCTCGTTCCGGCCAAGGAAATCACGCTGCGGACGGGGAACGAAATCAACATCGCGAGAAGACTGTTTGACGGCAAGGTTGTTCCCGGGCGGGAGCGGTTTCTCCAGGAGATCCGGGCGTGGCTGGGGCAGGTGTCAGGGGTGGAGACGGCGGAATTCGAAATTACCAGTATTGAAGAAATCGCCAGCGCCCCGCTGACGGTTCGCCTGGATATCCGCTATGACATTGTGGCCAAGCGGAACGATGAGCGGCGCGAAGAGCGGGTTGGATCATGGCGCACCGAGTGGTCACGCGATGCATCAGAGGGGTGGAAGGCGCGGAGGTGGGAGGCCCGCGAAGAAACACTCAGCGTTACGCACGGGCCGATGTTTATTGACGTAACCGCGCAAGCTCTCGGCCGAGCGGAATCGTATACAAACCAGATGCTCCGTGGCTCCGACTATTGGCGTACTGTTCTGGATGGTGCATGCGGCATAGACGTCTACGGCAACAATGGTGTGGCGGCGGGTGACTTCGACAATGACGGTTTCGATGATCTCTATGTTTGCCAGCCGTCGGGGCTGCCAAACCGGCTTTACCGCAACCGGGGCGACGGGACACTGGAAGACGTAACAGAGAAATCCGGGGTCGGAGTGCTCGACAATACTGCGTGCGCCCTATTCGCCGACTTTGAAAACAAGGGACGCCAGGACCTTCTTGTGGTTTGCGGCAGCGGTCCCCTGCTCTTTCTGAACCAAGGGGATGGGACCTTCTCGATCAAGCGCGACGCCTTCAAGTTTGAGCGTCCTCCGCAGGGAACGTTTACCCATGCGGCGGTAGCCGACTACGATCGTGACGGACGTCTCGATGTTTACTTCTGCCTTTACAGCTACTACCTGGGGCTGGATCAGTATCACTATCCAGTGCCCTATTTCGACGCCCGCAATGGTCCACCGAATTTTCTGCTGCACAACGAAGGAAACGCAACCTTTGTAGACAGGACCGAGGCGGCGGGATTGAATGCCGAGAACGACCGCTATAGTTTCGCTTGCGCCTGGGGCGACTACGCTGCCAACGGATTGCCCGATCTTTATGTGGCCAACGATTTCGGGCGCAGCAACCTGTACCGCAACAACGGTGATGGGACGTTCACCGCTGTCTCAAGCGAAGCCCGCGTCGAGGATGCCGGGGCTGGAATGAGCGCGTGCTGGTCTGATTTCGATAACGACGGCAAACAAGATGTATACGTTGCCGACATGTGGTCGTCCGCGGGCCAGAGGGTTTCCGAGCAAAAGCGCTTTCACGAAAAAGCGCCGGAAGAAATTCGCGCACTCTACCGGCGGCACGCGCGCGGCAATGCGCTCTATCGAAACCTGGGGGACGGAAGGTTTCAAAACATCAGCCAGCAAGCCGGAGTCGAGATGGGCCGTTGGTCGTGGTCATCGGATTTCTGGGATTTCGATCACGATGGCTTCCCTGATCTCTACGTCGCCAATGGATACATCTCCGCGCCCGAACGAAATGACCTGGCAAGTTTTTTCTGGCGGCAGGTGGTAGCGAAATCGCCTGAGGATGCTACCCCCACATTGGCTTACGAGCATGGATGGAATGCAATTAATGAATTGATCCGGTCAGACCGCTCCTGGAGCGGCTATGAACGAAATGTCATGTTCGCGAACAACCACAATGGCACATTCACCGAGGTTTCAGGCGCAGTGGGCTTGGACTTTCCTGAGGACAGCCGCTCCTTTGTTCTCGCCGATATCGACCATGATGGACGATTAGAGGTCATCCTCAAAAACCGGAATGCCCCGCAATTGCGGATCTTGCACAACGTGATGAAGGAACTTGGTCAATCGATCGCGTTCCGACTGCAAGGAAAAAAGAGCAACCGCGATGCGATCGGAACCGCGATCACAATCGAAGTGGGCACCCTGCGCCAGACGAAGTATTTGCAGGCAGGATCGGGGTTTATTGCCCAACACTCTAAAGAGATATTCTTTGGCGTTGGAAAGCCGGAAGGCACGATTCGAGCCACGGTCCGTTGGCCAAGTGGGCTTTCTCAGGAATTTGAAAGAATCCCGGTCAACCATCGGATCGCAATTGAGGAGGGTTCCGCCGAATTTGTGGCCAAGCCATTCGCCGCACCACCTCCGGCGTATGCGCAAGCTGGACCACCGCTAAAGTTAGAACCGCTGCCCTCGCAGATAGGCACGTGGCTGATTGAACCCTTGAAAGCACCGGCGTTTTCCCTACCCGACCTCGCGAGCAACATGCGAGAACTGGAAAGTTCGCGGGGTGGCTACCTGCTTCTCAATTTCTGGGCCACTACGGCACCGCTCTGCACTGACCAACTAAGGCTTCTCCATCAGACCCAGCCGGTACTGGCCAAAAGCCAGCTGGAGATTTTAGCTGTCAACGTTGACGACGCGGGCGATATAGGAACGGCACGGTCGTTTGCGGCGCGAGAAAGGTTCTCCTTTCCTGTCCTTTTCGCGACGCAAGATGTGGCGGGCATTTATAACATCATCTACCGTTACCTGTTCGACCGTCGTAGGGACCTCGCCATTCCCAGCTCCTTCCTGCTCGACAGAGAGGGCATGATCGTCAAGATGTATCAGGGGCCTATCGATCCTCAGCGATTGTTGGAGGATGTCAAGGCGATCCCCACCACCGCAGCCGATCGCATAGGAAAGGCGCTTCCGTTTGGTGGGGTGCGCTATCACGATGCGTTCCTGCGCAATGACTTCACCTACGGAGTGGCGCTCTTCCAGCATGGCTACCTAGACGCGGCGGCCGCCTCTTTCGAGCAGGTTATCGCGCAGAAACCGGACGATGCGGAAGCCTATTACAACCTTGGCACGCTCCACCTGAGGCGAAATGATCTTCAGCAAGCGCGTCAATACATGGAACAAACATTGAAGCTGCGCGCGAACTATCCAGAAGCATGGAACAATCTTGGTATGATCGCGGCCCAACAAGGGCAACCAGATGAAGCAGTACGGGACTTCGAACAGTCACTCAGCCAGAGACCGAACTACGCGATCGCCTTGCTCAACCTGGGAAATTTTTATCGCCGGCAGGGCGCGTTTGATAAGGCACAAACTCTTTTGGTTCGCGCGCTCGAAATTCAACCCGATGATCCTGAGACTAACTACAGCCTCGGGATGTTTTACGCTCAGCAAGACCAAATGCAATCGGCGGCGGACTATCTGCAGAAAGCAATCGATCTGCGTCCAGGTTATCCCGAGGCATTGAGCAACCTCGGCGTTCTATATGTGCGAGCCAAGAACTATGCAAGTGCGGAAGCGCAATTCAAGACGTGCATCCGAGTCGCTCCCAACTTCGATCAGCCGTATCTGAATCTTGCCCGTCTCTACGTGATGCAGAACGATAAGGAGAAGGCAAGAGAAGTGCTGCAGGAACTGCTGCGGGTGCAGCCTCAACATCCGGGGGCGCAGCGGGCCCTGGAAATGCTAAAATCGCAGCCTTGATGGGCACTCGGCAACGGTATGTGTGGATGGTGAGCCGCGTATTCATGCAGCAAGCAACCAGAATCGCGATCGCATGGTCCACCGCGTCGAGCTTATGCCGGGTGGGAAGTCTCTTTCTGCTTCTTCTTAGCAGCCTGACGCTCGCTGCCCAGCAGCCTCATCATTCCACTACCTCCCGTGAGGTAGAACCATCTTCTAAACTCTCCCCAAATCTCCAGGAAGCTGAAGAGCTGCGCCGGCAGGGCCTATTCGATCAGGCGAGGGGAAAGGTGCAAGAGGAGCTGCAGCTTAATCCTGCCAGCGTTGAAGCCTACAACATGCTGGGCTTTATCTACATCGACGAAAAGGACGCGAGCAACGCTGTCGAAGCATTCCAGCATGCCTTGAAACTCGCACCTGGCTCAGCAAAGACTCGCAACAACCTGGGAAATGTCTACATGTCTGAGCAGAAGCCTGATTTGGCCGAGAATGAATTTCGAACCGTTTTGCGGACTGATCCCGGCAACCGCGATGCGAACTACAACCTCGGCCTCTTGCTGATGAGCAAGGGATCGCCCGGTGAAGCAATTCCGCACTTTGAACGCGTGCGTCCGGCGAATGTTGCAACACAGTTCAATTTGATTCATGCCTATTTGGCAAGCAACCGCACCGCGGAGGGTTTGCGGCTGGCAACCGAACTTTCGGCCCAGAACAAGGATAATATCCAGCTTCATTTCTCACTTGGAATCATGCTGGCCGCGGCAAAAGAATACAAACCCGCGGAGTTAGAACTGGAAAAGGCCGATGCATTGCGGCCGGGGACCTTCGAGATCCTCTACAACCTTGGACAAGCCTACCTTCGCGACGGCGCGAGCTCCAAAGCGGAAATCGCAGTAAACCGCGCACTTAAGTTGAAACCCGACTCGCCTGAGACGCTCTACCTGCTTGCGCAGGTCTATTCGAATGAATCGCGCCCACTGGACGCACTCGATCTGCTGGTGCGCGCTCACAAACTTGCGCCGGAGAATACGGACGTTATCCTTCTGATGGCCCGGGTCAGCATGACTCAGAATTACTTCGAAGATGCGATACCGCTTCTGGAATCAGGCCTGGCGATCGCCCCCCAGCGCGCCGATCTGCTGGCCGCGCTGGGCGAAAGCTATTTCATGGCAGGCAAGGTGGACAAGGCCATCGAAGAATTCCAGAAACTGATCAAACTCGATCCATCGACACGCTCGTACGCGTACCTTGGCATTTCTTACCGGCATCTGGGACGATTCGACGAGGCAAAACAATATTTTCAGGACGGTCTCAAGCTCGATCCTCACAGCAGCGCGTGCCTATTCAATCTCGGTTTGATCGCAGAGCGTCAGGGAGACAACGCCCAAGCCGAAGCGATGTTTCAGCAGGCGCTCCACTCCAATCCGGATTCTGCCGCTGCGCTGCTGGAGCTAGCCAACCTGCGCATCGGGAGCAAGAAATATGCAGAAGCCGCCGACCTGCTCAGGAAATACGTAGAGGTTAGCCGTAACCCGGCGACCGGATATTACAAGCTCGCGATGGTGGAGCGAAGCCAGCATCAGACTGAAGCCGCCGATCGCGATCTAAAGGTATTTCAAACACTCTCCAAAGACGCTCCAACCGGTCCATATCCGTATGAGCACCTTTTCGACTATCTGGACAATCGCTCGAAGCTCGCTCCCCAGGCGCAGAATCAATTCGATATCACGCAACTGCACGACGAGATCAGCAAGCATCCGGATCAGCCGGAGGATCTTTACTTGCTGGCCGAGGCTTATCTCAAATCCGGAAAGACGGCGGATGCGAAAGACACCATCGCCCAGCTGGACAAGTTAAGCGCAGGCGACTACCGCACACAAAATGGAGTGGGCGTGCTGCTCGCCCGTTACCACCTGTATGACGATGCCATCCAGCACTTCCACGTTGCGCTGCAGGCGAACCCAGGCTCGGACGAAGTAATATTCAACATCGCCGACGCTTACTTCCGAAAAGGCAAGTATGCCGAAGCACTCGATGCCGCCGGGCAGGTTTCAGAGCAGGGCCGCAAAGACGATCCCTACCTGGCTCTGCTGGGAGATATCTACGCGCACCTGGGTGACGCCGCCCACGCTGAAGAAATTTACCGCGATGCCATCACGCGTAATCCAGACAACGATCAGGACTACCTCGCGCTTGCGCTGCTGCAGTTGCGGGAGCATAACATCGCCGGCGCAAAGCAGACACTGCTGCAAGGGCAGGCCCGCGTCCCAGGTTCGGGAAAGATTCTCTGGGGCCTGGGTCTTGCTTCAGCCCTGGAAGGAAACACCGCAGAAGCCGGCCGGCATTTCGAGCGAGTGGTGGATTTGCTTCCGGAATGGCCTGGCAGTTATTCAACCCTGGGTGTTTTCTATTTTGAAACCGGACAGATCGATAAAGCCAAAGAAGTACTGAACCGTTTTAAGAACAGCAGCGAACACGGCGCCCTGGACATCAACCGGATTGAACAGGTCCTGGCAGCGGCGCCGGCGACCACCCCGGCAGCCAATGAGCCCATGACCATGGCCAACCGGCAGCAACTGCTAGGACTCGCGCTGTCGCTTGCGGACAGGACACTCTGAGACGTGGCGCAGACTTCTCTCGCACTGATTGCCATCGTTGCCGCAACCTGCGTGGCCCAAGGTCAACAGGCGGCAAAAACGCCAGACACTCCTATCACCGTTCGCTATACGGACATTCGCAAGGCAGCCGGGATCACATTTTTGCAGGACTCCACGCAAACTGACCAGAAGTACTATCTCGAAACCATGGGCACCGGTGTCGGATGGATCGATTACGACCAGGATGGGCTCATGGACCTCTACTTCGTTCAGTCCGCCGCCACCGACATTTACAAACCTCCGGCGCCCTTGCGTTCCGCGCTTTATCGCAACAACGGGGACGGTACGTTTACTGACGTCACCGAAAAGGCCGGAGTGGGCGGCGAAGGACATTATGGGCAGGGAGTGGCTGTGGGAGACTTCGATAATGACGGCTGGCCAGATCTCTACGTAACCGGCTATGGAGGTGCCATCCTTTACCACAATAATCACAACGGAACCTTCACCGACGTCACTTCCAAGGCTGGGGTCGCCGACGAGGGGGGATGGTCAACGAGTGCGGGATGGTTTGACTACGACAAAGACGGATGGCTCGACCTGGTGGTCACCAATTACATTGAGTGGACCTCGAAGAACAATCTCTGGTGTGGAGAACGCACTCCTGGTTATCGCTCTTATTGCAATCCAGGCAACTACAAGGGACAGAAGACCAAGCTCTATCATAACAACCACGATGGCACTTTCACCGATGTAAGCGACAAGTCAGGGGTAGGCTTGCCCGAATCAAAAGGGATGGGAGTGGTGCTAGCCGACTTCGATAACGACGGCTGGCCTGATATTGCGATTGCGAATGACACCTGGCCGAACTTTCCTGTTTCTGAATAATCACGATGGCACGTTCAAGGATGTCTCCCTGGTATCCGGGCTGGCGGTTAGCGAGGATGGCAAGTACGAAGCAGGCATGGGCATCGACGCTGCCGATGTAAACGGCGACGGCTTGCTGGACGTGTACATTACCCATCTAGATTTCGAACTAAACCGGCTGTACCTCAACAACGGTGACACGACTTTTACTGACGATACCTATGCCTCTGGAATCGGCGCCAAGGCGAGGCTGCTTAGCGGGGTGGCAGCCAAGTTCCTGGACTACGACAACGACGGCTGGGTGGACATCCTGCAATTGAATGGCGCTATGTTGGACAATGTGAGCCTCTACCATAGCGAGGTCTCCTACAAAGAACCGCTGCTGATGTTCCGCAACCTTGGGCAGGGCCGTTTCGAAATGACGTCCTCTCAACTTGGCCCGGACTTTCTTCGTCCAGTGGCGGGGCGTGGTCTGGCTACCGCGGATTTCGACAACGATGGTGATCTCGATATTGCCGTCAACAACCGCGGCGAGTATCCGGAACTTCTGCGTAATGATGGAGGCAATGCCAATCACTGGCTCGAGGTTTCGTTGATCGGGACAAAGTCCAACCGGGACGGCACCGGCGCGGCGCTGAAGCTCACCTCGGGAGGGTTTGTGCAGGTGCAGCAGGCAGAGGGTGGAACGAGCTATATGTCGGCCAGCGATCCGCGCATTCATTTTGGCCTGGGCAAGCGAGTCAAAATCGAATCGCTGGTGATCACCTGGCCTAGCGGCCAGGTTGACAAGCTGGCGAACCTGCCCATCGATACCATCATCGCGGTCAAGGAAGGCACGGGCGTTGTCCCTCATCCGTTCCCCAAAGTGCCAGCCCGATGAGTCTCTATAATCATCGCAATCTATGATTTTTCGGCGAAGGCGCTTTCTTGGCTCATCTCTCTTCGTGCTCGGCGGCACGCTGACTGACGCTCTTACGACTCCTCTGTGGAAGTGGAGAGACCCGGCCCTGGTCGAAGCCGCGGTGGCGGGCCCCTCAACGTCACCGGTCCAGCTTGTCGATGTCGCGCAGCAAGCCGGGCTGACCAGCCCCAACGTGTGGGGAGGCGTCGATCACAAACGGTCCATCATTGAAGCCAAGGGCAGCGGACTGGCTTTTTTTGACTACGACAACGACGGCTGGTTGGACATCTACCTTACCAATGGAGACCGGCTCGACTCCCATTGGCCACCCGGCAAGGCGCCGACTTCGCAACTGTACAAGAACAACCGCGATGGCACATTTACCGATGTCACGCTGAAGTCAGGCCTGGGCCGCACGGGTTGGCAGACGGGAGTCTGTGTAGGCGACTACAACAACGACGGCTGGGACGACCTGTTTTGCTGTTTCTGGGGACATAACATCCTCTTTCATAACAATGGAGACGGTACCTTTACCGATGTCACACAAAAAGCTGGGCTGACTCAGGCGCAGGTTCGCTGGGGAGCCGGTTGTACATTTTTCGATTACGACCGTGACAGCCACCTCGATCTCTTCGTTTGCAACTACCTCAAGTTGGATCCGGCAACGATTCCTGCGCCCGGCAGCCCAAACAATTGCCAGTGGAAGGGCGTTCCCATCATGTGCGGCCCGCGCGGCCTTCCGGGCGACACGAACCTCCTTTACCACAACAATGGGGATGGCACGTTTACCGATGTTTCTGAAAAATCGGGGATTCTGAAACCGGGTCCGCGATACTCCATCACCGCGGTCTCTTACGATTTCGATAACGACGGCTGGCCGGACATTTATGTCGCCGTGGACTCCGCACCCAGCATCCTGTTCAAAAACAACCACGATGGCACGTTCACCGATATCGCGGTCATGGCCGGCTGCGCTTACAGCGACAATGGGCACGAGCAGGCGGGCATGGGGGTAGGCGTAGCGGACTATGACTGTGACGGATGGTTCGACATCTTCAAGACCAATTTCGCCGATGACACGTGCAACCTGTACCACAATAACGGCGATGGAACTTTTACCGATGTCACGTTTGAGTCCGGCGTCGGGGTCAACAACCAATACGTGGCGTGGGGCTGCGCATTTGTCGACTACGACAATGACGGCTGGGCAGACATCATCCAGGTCAACGGACACGTGTATCCGGAGATCGATAAATATAATTTCGACCAGACTTTCAAGAATCCGCGACTGGTTTACAGAAATCTTGGTAATGGCCGGTTCAAAGACGTGTCCTCGGAGATGGGGCCTGGCATCAGCGAGCATTTCTCCAGCCGGGGTGCGGCGTTCGGAGACTACGACAACGATGGTGACATGGATGTACTGATTTTGAATCTGAACGATCCCCCTTCGTTGCTCCGCAATGAGGGAGGCAACAAACAGAACTGGATCAAGATCAAGCTGGTGGGAACCAAGTGCAATCGCACGGCCATTGGAGCGCGGGTGCGGGTCATCACGGGAAAGCATGTGCAGATGGATGAGGTCCACAGCGGCACCAGCGTCATGTCGCAGTCGGATCTGCGGCTTCACTTCGGGTTGGGTAAGGTTGAGATGGTGGATTTAATCGAAGTGAAATGGCCGACTACGCAGAAGATCGAAAAATTTTCGCAGATTAAAGCGAACCAGATCATCACCATCCGCGAGGGGGGTGGGATCGTTTCGGGATCGAAGGCCCGCTAGGTTGGCCCCGACTCAGGTTTGGTGGATTGTGAATGATGGGTAGGGACACCCAGGACTTAATCCTGGGCATTCTCAGCCGTCCCTACGGGACTGGTCTCGGTGGACATGTATACCCAGGACTACCGTCCTGGGCTACTCTCAGTCGTCCCTTCGGGACTGATCGCGATGCGCCCTGATGGCTGATTTGTTTACTCTGCCGGGACTCGGCTTTTAGGGGCTTTATGCAGAGACTTCACTCTGCTGTAGGCTTCGGGTCGAATGGCGGCGGTGGATTGGCGAATTACCAGTTCCGCGCGAACGATGTGAGTTACGCCCTGAGTTTCTCCGCGCTGGCTTGCGGCGTAGAGCGAGGTGAAGGCGAACTCCGCAATCTCCGCCCGCGACACGCGGATCGTCGTCAGGGGCGGTGGCATAAAACTGCTGAGGGCGATGTCGTCGAAGCCCACCACTGAAATGTCATGGGGTACATGCACCCCTGCCGCGTAGGCGGCGCCCATGATTCCTATGGCAGTAAGGTCATTGGAAGCCAACACGGCTGTCGGCCGCACCCGCAGCTTCAATATCTCAAGCATCGCCGCGTAGCCTCCATCGAAGCGATGGTTGCCAGGACGAATGTAGTCGTCGCTGCACTCGAGATTCTTTCGCTTTAGCGACGCTAAAAAAGCTTCGCGCCGCGTTCTGGCGGAAGCGAGATTGTCCGGTCCACTGACGAAAGCGATCCTGCGGTGGCCTAACGAGGTCAGGTGGTCCATCGCCTGATCGACGCCACTGTCATAGTCGAGCGAGATGTTGCTGATTCCGTCGGCGACTGCGCCGGTGTCCAGAAAAACGATGGGGATGCCCCGGCCGTTCAGCATCTGGATCAGCGCGGGATCCATTTCCGAGGTCATGATGGAAACCCCATCCACCTTTCGCTCCAGCATCCGTCGCACGCAAACCTCCATGCGGTCTGCCTGGTAGTCGGTATTGGCAATCAGCACTTCGTGGCCATGCTCTACCGCCATGCGCTCAAAGCATTTCACCAGCTCAGGGAAAAAGGGGTTCTCAATGTCGGAGATGATGAGGCCGTAGATATGGCTTTTGCCTGTACCCAGTGTGCGCGCATGAGTGTTGGGGTAATAGCCACTTCGTTGGATCGCCGCGCGGACACGCTTTTCCGTGCGCGCGTCTACAGGCGCCGTGCCGTTCACCACACGTGACACCGTGGCTGTGGAAACACCGGCTCTCTTTGCGACTTCCCTGATGTTCATGCGCTGCGCTTCATTTGGGGTGAACGAACGGGTCGGCCCAACCCGCCTGCTGCCGTTGACCTTGAAGCTGTCGCTTGGATCGCGATCTATTTTTTCGTGTTTAGAATACACCGCGCGTTTCGGAGTACGCGATGACCGGGATAACCGGAGACTAACACAAAGGACGTACCATTATTTCTTTAGCAGTGCATCGATCCCCGCTTGCGCAATTTGCTCGTCAATCTCAGACTTCGCACCGCTGGCTGCAATGCCGCCGAGAAGCTGACCGTCGACGCGAATGGGTAAGCCTCCCTGGTTGGGAAAGAAATTGGGAAATGCGAGGTCTTCCACGTGGCCATTCTTGACGGCCTCGGCTCCTTCTCTTGAAGGGGCTCCATAGGCGGCAGCATGCCGGGCCTTCTTCTGAGCAAACTGCAAGGTGTTGAGTGAGGCGCCGTCTTCCTTTTCCAGAAAGAGCAGGTTGCCGCTTTCATCCACGATGCAGATGGTCACTTGCACGTTCAGCTCCTGAGCTTTCGCCTCCGACGCGGCAACCATCGTCTTGATGGCGGCCAGGTTCAAATATTTCCGGCTGGGCAGGTCGCTGCCATACATGGTCAACACCGGAAGCAGCATCACAGCCAATAGCTTGAACATTTCGAAGGCTCCTCCTCTTTAGCGGGCCGGCGGAGCGGCCGGCTGCCCTTGCAGAACGACGAGAAACTGCTTGACCTCACGCCGCTGGCGTTCGACCGCAGCAGCCTGCTGCTTTTCGATCTCGTCATGCAGCTGAAATTCCTGCCTGGCCTTTTCCGGCGATCCGATGTGATCATAAGCCACGCCTAGCCGATAATGCGCTTCGCCAAGCTGTGGATCCACCTCGATTGCCCTGGTGTAAAAGCCAATCGCCTTTTGAAAATTATGTTGGGAAGACGAGAGGATCCCAAGCTGGAGGTAAGCGTCGCCGCATTTCGGATCGATGTCCACGGCTTTGGTGAGCAGGGTTTCCACCTGCCGCAAGGCGCCCTGATCCATCGGCTGTTGCTGCCGTTTCCAGATGGCCATGGCGTAAAAGTAGTTGGCGAGCGAGTTTCCAGGTTGCTGCTCTACAAACCGCGCCAGTCTCGGCTCGATGCATGGCAAGGGCTTGGGTGCTGCCAGCTCTATCTTGCCCATGAAGATGTAGGGCTCGGTGTCTGCTGGATGCAAGTCCGAAGCCTGGCAGAGGCTATCGGCCGCCTGGTCGTAGAGGGCTCCGGCAAAGAGCGCCGCGCCCAGAGCAGCTAACATGCGAGCCGACTTGGGATAGGCTTTGGTTCCATTCCTAAAAACCTCAGCGGCTTGCCACACTGCCCGGTGAAGTAATAGCTCCGAGCCCCAGGCAAAATAATTTTGTTCGCTGGGATCAAGGCGGACCGCTTGCTCATCTTCGTGAACAGCAGCCAAAGGGTCGCCCATTTTCTCGTCCAGCTCGCCCAACAGGCGATGCAAGCCGGCATCATCCTGATGCCTTAGCAATTTCTCGACGTGATCGCGGGAGTGCGAGAAATCGCCGGTCTCTTCCTCGGCCCGGGCCAGATCGAACTCGTTGCCACGGTTCGCCGGATCAAGTTGGTAGGCGGCCTGCAAGAACGGAACCGACTCCCTATAGTGGCCGGCCTGGAGATAGAGTTCGCCCAGCTGGTGGTTGGCCGCAAAACTCCCCGGAGCTGCGGCGAGAGCTGCACGTAGGTTGCTCTCCGATTCATTCACCTTGGCATCGCTGGGTCCCAGGCCCTGGGGTTTGAGGGTGACGGTTTCCCGTGCCAAAGCTTCGCTGGTCCGCAGGGTGGCATCCGACCCGTGGCCGCCCACGGCAGTCCAATCAGTCACCCCCGCGACGGTGAAATTCGGCTTATCGGCGAATTCCATGGCGGGAGCGGCAGGCGGCGTTGAGGAAGAGGCATGTGCATCGAGGACCAAATCGACTTGTTTTTGGTTCCCGGCGGGAGAGGTAACAACGATGGTGGCGAGAGTGCGTAGCCCTAACTTCTCCGCGCTCAGGGTATAACTCCCCGCCGGAAGGGCGGAGAACGTGTAGCCGCCCGTTGGGCTGGTCCTTGTCTCCACCAAGCCTGGGGCGTCTCTGGCTTCGAGCCGAACCGAAGCGTCCGCTACTGGCTTTCCGGCTGAGTCAAGTACAGTACCCGTGATTGTGCATTGGGTGGTCGCTCGTTTTGTCGGATGAGAAGAGGCTTGCTGGGCCACCACGCCTGAGGTGGACACGCTCATCAGCAGCGCCACACCAGCGAGAAGGGATCGAAGGCTTTCATACAAACGCGGCGATCCGGAGGAACCATTCACGAGGCGACCCGACTTTTACTATTTCGGGAATTTTACTAGGTTGCGTCTCTGTGTTCGGCGCGGCCGGCCCGGGACGCACTTTGGCTGGTGCCGCGGCCAGGATAGCGTTCCGCCGTGTTCTAACGGTACAAGTTGCTGATTTGCATCGCGTTACTGGTGGGGGGTGCAGTGCAATCGAGCAACGCACTGGCGGGGTTGCACTCTGACCAGGGATACCGTCTCCAGACAAATTCCAGACCAAACGGGTGCTCTTGTTCAGTTACACTGACCGCAAGCGCCCCACGCTCTGCGGACCGGGATCTGCAGGTACTCGCGCTAAGTTTAGAACGATTGCTTACCATCGCACCGTTTCCCTGCTTGCCGACATCTATAGGGAAAGTATAGGAAGCACTTTCAGAGGCAGACGCGTTATGCCGTTAGCGTACGATTTTTTCCTGCATTACGCTTACGCCATCCTTTTTCTTTGGGTGATGGGGGAGCAGCTTGGCGTACCCGTGCCGAGCATACCCTTGCTGTTGGCTGCAGGAACCTTGACGGCGACTCACAAGCTATCGTTTCCGCTGGTGCTTTTTGCCGTGGTTTTGGGCTGCTTTGTCAGCGATACGCTCTGGTACATGTTGGGCAAGCGTTTTGGCGGCACTATGGTGAAGCTGGTGTGCCGGCTTTCTTTTGAGAGGTCAACCTGCGTCCGTAAAACCGAAGACTATTTCACCAAGTACGGCGAGCAAGCGTTGCTGGTGGCCAAGTTTGTGCCGGGGTTGGGGACGGTGGCAGCACCAATCGCCGGCCAGACGGGAATGAAGTATCGCGTCTTTCTGGCTTACGATCTGGCAGGCGCCCTGTTCTGGGCCACAACCATCACGCTGGCCGGGCGTTTCTTCGGCGATGTTCTGCGCGTCCACCCCGAAGCGCTGTCCTGGATGGAGCATTTCGCGGGTGCGCTGTTCTTGCTCGCCGTGATCGGGTTGCTGGGTTACCGGGTGTGGAAGCAGCAGGCATTTTTGAAGCAGGTCCGGACCTCACGCCTGGATCCGGAAGAACTAAAGCGGATGTTGGACGGCGGGCAGAGCCCATATATCGTTGACTTGCGTCATCCGCTCGACTATCTACCGGATCCCCGGGTGCTTCCGGGCGCAATCCGGCTCTCTCCCGAGACCCTGATGCAGCGCAGCGGGGAAATCCCGCGTGACCGCGACGTAATCCTTTATTGCACTTGCCCGAGCGAAGCCACGGCCGCCAAGATGGCGATGAAGCTCCGGCAGAACGGAATCTATCGCGTCCGTCCGCTGCTCGGAGGCTTCGATCAGTGGAAGAAGCTCGGCTATCCGTTGGAGCAGTACGAGGATCAGCCGGCAAGTATCGCCTGATTTCGCCGTCCGAAAACACTCCGGATTCCATCCTCTGGCGTCCTGCTGGCGCCGTTTTCACCCGATCGATGTAACGAAGTCGATACGCCCGTAAAGAGAACTCCTGCCAAGTTGGGCAATTTGCGCATTGGATCGATGACAATTCGGCCAGGACGCACGTTGCCCCAGAACCGCGGATGGAGTGTCTGAAATGGGATCCGGAGGCAGGAAAAGCCACCGCCAAGCCAGCTCGGATAAGGGCGCGCATGAACGAAAAGCAAGATGACCACTTCCGGGGATTGGCCCCTGGGAGACGCTCGTGGTAGTTTGCCTTTGCTTCGAGGTATCGCCCAGGAGCCCAACCCTCCGATGCGGACCGGACAAGATGGGGAGATGTTTGTATGGCGTTTACAGAGACTTACCACTGCGATGTTTGCGGTAACCCAAGGGGCGAGGCGGAGGATTGGTGGCTGGCGTTGACCGAGCCGGCAGCCCTCATTCCCAAGGCTCCTGAGCAGCCGATGCTGAAACTGACGCCATGGAACGTCCTGCTCTCCCATGCTGCAAAGGTCCGGCACTTATGTGGCGCGCGCTGCGCGCAGACACTCATGGACCGGTGGATGCGCGGGGAGTAGATAAACGAAGCCCAGGACCATGTCCTGGGGATATTCTCAGCCGTCCCTGGCGGGACTGTTCCTCGCTCACATGTCTACCCGGGACTAGCCCAGGATTTCCTGCACGCTGCTCTAGTTAGATCTGCGTATGCGGCTTTCTTTACGGAAAGCCGCACGAGGTTCCTTGATTCCACCAAGCCCTACAGGAAATCCTGGTCCGTCCTGGGCTACTTTCAGCCAGAGCTGTCTAAGTTAGCGCGCAAATGGCGTTCTGGACGGGCACAACTTGCTGAATGCGTGGAAGAGAACGTGGACAAGCGAAATGGAGTTGGTTGCGGTGGCAGTGGTTTCGTCCATCACCTTGGCATTCGTGGAGGGGATAGACAGCACGCAGGGAGTTGTTAGGGGGAAGGGCGCACAGCAGGTCCCTCGGCTACGCTCGGGATGACAAAAGTTGAGGGTGGTGGCGCACCTTGGCATGGTTGGATGCGGATGGACAGAGTCGAAAAAAAGCTAATTTGGACAAGTCTGACTTTCAGCCGTCCCTGCGGGACTAGTTCGTGATGTCAAATCGTACCCTCGCCACAACCTCAGCTGTTCTCGGCCCAGCCCCTTCGGGGCTGGTTTCTCGGATCAGGTTGTTCCAGGGAGACCCTTAAGCCAGGCGGTTTTCCTCTCCCGATAGTATGGTGATGAGGCGCCCGCAGGATTCGGGGGCGTGGAGACCGCATTGGCATACGACGACCTCAGGAGTTGGATCAAGGCGCTCGATAAAGCAGGCGAGTTAAAACACATCCACGAGCCCGTGGACCCCATTCTGGAGATGGCCGAGATTGCCGACCGGGTGTCCAAGTCGGGCAGGCCGGGGAGCGTGAGTCAGGGGAAGAAGGGTGCCCCAGGCGGGCCGGCGCTGCTGTTTGAGAACGTAAAAGGGTATCCGGGCAGCCGGGTGCTGATGAATCAGTTCGGCAGCGAGCGGCGCATGAAGCTGGCGCTCAACGTGGATAGCCTGGATGATATTGCGGAACGCATCGAGGGACTGCTCCAGCTCAAATCGCCCGAAGGCCTTTTGGGCAAGTTGAAGATGCTTCCCATGCTGGCAGAAGTGGGCCGGTTTTTTCCACGAACCATTGCGGCCAAAGACGCGCCCTGCAAGGAGGTAATCCTGCGGGAAAATTTCAGCATCCTGGACTTTCCCGTGCTGCAGTGTTGGCCCCTGGATGGCGGCCGCTTCGTTACCCTGCCCTGCGTCATCACCCGCGACCCCAAAAGCGGAAAGCGGAATGTGGGCATGTATCGCATGCAGGTCTACGACGGACAAACCACGGGGATGCACTGGCAGCGACAGAAGGTGGCCGCGGAGCACCTGCGCGAGCGGCTGCGAGCGACCGCGGTCGCGGACGCTTCAGGCGACGCAAGCGCCGCTCGGGTACGGGTGATGGCGGAGACGGCCGGCGGAACTACTGCCGGTCTATCCACGATCAGCGTGGCCCAAAGCAAGGACCGGCGACTCGAGGTTGCGGTCGCCATCGGCACCGATCCAGCACTCACCTTTTCCGCCATTGTGCCCGCGCCACCAGAAGTCGAAGAGTTCGTCATCGCGGGATTTCTGCGCCAGCAGGCAGTCGAGCTGGTCAAATGCGAAACCGTCGATTTGGAAGTGCCGGCGCACGCCGAGATCGTTCTCGAAGGCTACGTGGAACTGGACGAACTGCGCATGGAAGGTCCGTTTGGCGATCACACCGGCTTCTACACCATGGAGGAGGAGTACCCGGTTTTTCACATCACCTGCATTACGCATCGCAAGGAGCCGGTCTATTCCGCGACGATTGTGGGCAAGCCGCCGATGGAAGATGCATGGATGGGCAAAGCGGTGGAACGTATTTTTCTGCCCCTGATGAAGCTGACCATCCCGGAGATTGTGGACGTGAACCTGCCGGTGGAAGGCGTGTTTCACAACTTGATGATCGTGGCCATCCGCAAGAGCTACGCCGGCCAGGCACGCAAGGTGATGCACGGCATCTGGTCGCTGGGCCAGGCGATGTTTACCAAGTGCGTGATCGTGGTGGACGAGGATTGCGACGTGCAGGATCTGGGCGAAGTGACGCTGCGCGTAGCCAACAACATCGACCCCGAGCGGGACATCCAGTTCACGCTGGGCCCGGTTGATTCACTCGATCATGCCTCGCGCCTGCCCAACTACGGCAGCAAGATGGGCATTGACGCTACCCGCAAATGGAAGGCGGAAGGTTTTACCCGGCCGTGGCCGCCAATGATCGCCATGGATGGAGCGACCAAGGCGCGCGTGGATGAAATCTGGAAGAAGCTGGGACTGGATTAGAAGCGGTACCAGATGAGAGAAGAGATCGGGCGACTGTGGCGGGAGCTGGGCCGGAGGAAGAAGGCCGCGTGGCCGCGCATGGAGCAGGGCCAGTACCGCAGCTTTCGCGCGGTGCATCCCTTCGATGAACGCTTCGACGTCGAGACCAGCGGGCTGATCTACGAGCTGCCTTCCGGCCATCAGCATGATCTGTACAACAACGGTTACTTTGCTGTCGCACCTTCGGTGTTTCACGCGATCATGCGCGCGATGCGGGAGCGGCTGCAGGTGGACTATGAGCGCTTCCGCTTCGTCGATCTGGGATCAGGCAAAGGGCGCGCGCTGATGCTGGCTTCCGATTATCCCTTTCGCGAGGTCATTGGTGTTGAACTCTCTCCTAAGCTGGACCGCGTTGCCAGGACCAATATCGCGCGTTACGACCTGGCGAAGGGTGGGCTGCTTCCTCGACCACCGGTAATCTCCGTGGCGGGCGATGCGACCGAGTTCTCCTGGCCAGCGGGACCGTTGATCGTCTACATGTGGAATGCGTTTACCGGGCCGGTTATGGAGCGGGTCTTTCAGAACCTGCAAGCTTCGCTCAAAGAGGAGCCGCGTGAGTTGTACCTGGTGTATATCCATCCGGAATTGGAATCGATGCTCGCTGGAGTTCCCTGGCTGAACAGGGTTTGGCGGGAGGAGTTCACGATGAGCGAAGAGGACTATGAGGCGTGGGCCTTTCCTAACCAGGCAGAAGTGTGCGCTCTTTACAAAGCGGTGCTCTAGCAGGGAAGAAATTTTAGAGTTGCGAGGGAGAAGGGCGCACAGCAGGTCCCTCCACTCCGCTGCGCTCCGGTCGGGATGACAAAGGGAGGGCGGTGACTTTTATCAGAAGCCGTCGGCTCGGATGGACAGAGTAGAAACAACAGGTCTCTCCTCCGTCCCACGGCAAGCCGGGCAGTCACAAAGTTTGGGGTTGCCAGATGTGCCAAACTGCCTAATCCCGCAACCTGTGTAGTGCGGACCTACCCAATCGCGGCAGCCCCGATGCTGCCTCTACAACCAAAGTGAAGCCCGGATCGACCAACCACACCAAAGTTTAAAAAACAAGGTGACTATTTCCCGCAGGTCCAGCGGTTCGCGGCACAAAAGGGTATGCCCTCGATGCTAGGATGGCCTTGAATCGTGGGTACGAAGGGATCCGTTGAGGTCCTCCACCCCGGTCAAGATTCGATATAAGAACTGCCACTGTAGCTTTTCTCTCGATATGAGTTCCCTTCCCCCCCGGAGGGCCGATCGAGAAGTTTCAGGAATTGATTGCCATACCGTCCTCTCTGTACGGGTCCAAAACAGGAGAATGCCCGGTCCCCCCACCGCGCGGAGAAGGGTTGGATGTTGCAAATCAAGTATCGCCAAGGATGGTTACGTAAGACGGGCTGCTGCCTGCTGATGGCGTCGGCCGCTTGCGCCGTGACCTGGGCACAGGATGTCGGCGGGTATTACTCCAATCGCAGGGCTTTTAATGGATTTGTGGAGTACTCCAACGATTCCAGTCACATGCTGCTGGGATACGCCGAAGGACGCCAGATAAGCGCCGTCGGGTTGGGCATGGAAAGACGGAGTTTCCTCAGCAATCACCTGTCGGGCGCGTATATGGCCGAGGTGCGGCCCTTTATGTCCGTAACCGATCCCACGATGAAGGGCTTCGCGCTCGAATTTCCGCAACAGCCGAGCTATTCAGGGATCGTTAGTTTCACTTCGCCGGTTCCCGTGGATAAGCCAGTGAGCAGCACACCCGAGAATGTGATTCTGGTGACCCAGAACCAGGTCTATGCAGGAACCGCAACCTACATGGGCGGAACGCGATCGACCTATGTGACCGCCTTCAGCCCGCTGGGATACAAGCTCAGTGCCTTCCCGGGCCGGCGGATACAGCCCTTCGTGACCGGGCTGGGTGGCTTTGCGGTAGCCACTCGAGACATACCAGTATTCAATAGCTCAGCCTTCAACTACACCTTCGAATTCGGGGGCGGGGTGGAGTGGTTTCAGACGCATACGCGCTCCTGCCGCTTCGAATACCGTTACCATCACCTGGCAAACACCGGTGCGGCCGAAAACCCGGGCATCGATTCGGGCGTAATTAAGGTGACCTACTCCTTCGGACGGTAACCACTCGGACTCGGTTACTACCAGTGAAGTAGCTCTTGACAGGGATCGGATATAATAAATAGCAGATGAGCAGAAGGCCTTTCAGCTTTCTGTCAAAGGGAGATTGATATGAAAATGAAGGTCTGGACCCGCCCTGATTTCGAAGAAGTAAGCCTTGGCTGCGAGATCAACTGCTACGCACCCGCAGAATAACCTTTAATGAACTTCAAGCTGCTGGGGACCGCCGCAGGCGGCGGTTTTCCCCAGTGGAACTGTGCCTGCACTCTGTGCGATCTTTGCAGGAATTCCCCTGAAGTCGTGCGGCCTCGCTTGCAATTGCAAGCAGCGTTCTCCACGGACGCTGAAAAGTGGTTCCTGATCAATGCCTCGCCGGATCTCAGGTTCCAGATTGAGTCAAACCCGGAAATCCAGCCCAAGGCTCTGCACGGCAAGCGTAATACCCCCATTCAAGGAATCATCCTCACCAGCGCAGATCTAGACCAGGTGCTTGGGCTGCTTCTGCTACGGGAATTTCAACCGCTCACGATTTACTCCACTGGTGTGGTCCGGCGCGTGCTTGAAGCAAACAGTTTTTTCCGCATGCTGGAGCGGGTGCCCGACCAGCTAACCTGGGTGGAAATACATCCTGGAAAAGCGTTTATGTTGGACGACCACGTGACATGCACTCCCATGGCCCTCTCCGGATCTCTTCCGCATTATGCTCGTGCGTTGGCTGCCGAGGGACAAGGTGAGGCGTCGCTCGGTCTCTTGCTGGAAGCGGATGGCCGCCGTCTCGCCTATACGCCTTCGCTACCCGAAGTCACGGATACCATTCGCGAGATGTATGACTCCTGCGACGTGATCCTGGTGGATGGCACGTTTTGGAGCGATGCAGAACTCAGCCGCACACATTCCGGAACGCCCCTGGCGCGCTCAATCGGTCATGTACCAATGAGTGGGGATGATGGCACAATCGCCCTATTGGCCGGCACAAGCGCACGGCAACGAATCTTCGTCCACATCAATAACACGAACCCGGTACTTGATACCCGAGGTCCGGAGTACAAGTACGTGAGCGATGCGGGTTGGAAAATAGGACACGACGGATGGCAACTCAACTAACAGCCAAGGCACACGAAAGCCTTCTTTCCCCGGAAGAGCTACGCGCCCGTCTCCAGGCGGTAGGAGAAAGCCGGTACCATCATCTCCATCCTTTCCACCTGCGCATGCACGCCGGCGAGTTGACACGCGGCCAGTTGCAGGCCTGGGCGCTCAATCGCTACTACTATCAGAGCCGCATCCCGATCAAAGATTCCCTTCTGCTTGCGAAAAGCGACGACCCCGCGTTTCGCCGCGCGTGGAGAAAGCGGATCATCGATCACGATGGGGACCAGAGTGGCTATGGCGGCGTGGAGAAATGGATCCAGCTGGCTGAGGCTACCGGGCTCTCGCGTGACCAGGTAATTCCCTGCACCGGCGTTTTGCCGGGCGTGATCTTTGCTGTAGATGCCTATCTTGCGTTAGTGCGCGACAGTCCCTTGCTGATAGCAGTCGCCTCCTCACTGACAGAGCTATTCTCGCGCAGCCTCATCTCTCTGCGCATGGATCAGCTTCGGCTGCACTATCCCTATCTCGTTCATGGCTTGAGCTATTTTGAGGGTCGCCTGACGCAGGCGCCGGAAGACGCCGCGTTCGCCCTGGACTATGTCTGTACCCACGCCGCGACGCGCACGGAGCAGGAACAGGTGATCGGGGCATTGGAACGGAAATGCGCGATCCTGTGGGCGCAGCTCGATGCGATCGACTACGCTTATGTGATTCCCGGCAACATACCGCCAGGATGCTTCGTGCCGAAGGCGGAGAAAGGCTGAGATGGACTTGAATGCCACCCCACGGCTCGCGCCTGGGTGCCGCCTGCACCCGACGGAAACGGTCATGCTGATCCCGGAGGGAACGCTGAAACTCCAGGGCCCGGCGCGCGACATCCTCGCCCACCTGGATGGAAAGCAGAGCGTCGCGGCTATTGTGGACGAGCTCAGCAAACAATACGAAGGCGTGGATAAGGACGATATCCAGCAGGACGTTCTCAGCCTGCTAGATCGCATGGAGCAACGTGGTGTAGTGCGGGTCTAAACCTGATGCCAGCCAACAGCCAGTCACCGCAGCCTGCCAAGCCATTCTCGCTCATCGCCGAGATTACGCATCGCTGCCCGTTGCATTGCCTGTACTGTTCTAATCCGCTGGAGCTGCAACGAGCAGAAGAGGAGCTTTCGACCGGCGACTGGAAGCGGGTTTTTCAGCAGGCGGCTCAACTGGGTATTTTGCATTTGCATCTCACCGGAGGCGAACCGCTGGCCCGCAAAGACTTGCCCGAGCTGATACGGACAGCACGGGATGCGGGACTGTACGTGAATATGATTACGTCCGGCGTGGGACTTAGCGAAGAACGCCTGGCTGCACTAGTCAGTGCCGGCCTGGAGCACTTGCAACTGAGCTTTCAAGACCTGGACGAGACCACCGCGAACCACATCGCAGGAACTCGAGCCCATGCGCTTAAGCTGGCGCTGATTCCCATCCTCAAGAAATTTCCGCTGGCATTCACGGTGAATTTGGTCGTCCACCGCATGAATCTGGACCGGCTGGAGGCATTTATCGCGCTGGCGGAGGATCTCGCTCCCGACCGGCTGGAGATTGCCCACGTACAGTACTATGGCTGGGCGCTGAAGAACCGCTCTCTCCTCATGCCGACACAAGAACAAGTGGATCGATCGCTACCGATCATCGAAGCAGCCAAAGAACGGCTGAAGGGCAGGATCCATCTGGAAGCCGTCTTCCCCGATTACTTTGGCAGCTTCCCGAAGGCTTGTGTGGGTGGGTGGGGACGGCAGATGATGCTCATCGATCCCATTGGCCAGGCGATGCCGTGCCACGCAGCGGCGGTCATTCCCGACCTGCACTTCGACAACGTACGCGACCATGATCTCGCGTGGATCTGGCAGTCTTCACCGGCATTTAACCGCTTCCGGGGAGATGCCTGGATGTCGGATACCTGTCTCGCCTGTCCGCGTAAGGAACGTGACTTCGGAGGCTGCCGCTGCCAGGCGTTCCTGCTTACCGGCGATGCCGAGGCCATCGACCCGGTTTGCCAATACAGCCCAGATCACGGGCTGCTGAAACTTCTGCGCGTACCTTCCGAGAATCCGCTTCCGATTTGGAGAGGGTAGCGACGAATGGCCTCAGTCGAGCGAGACGTGCGTCTGCTTATGCTGGCCGCTTCGGCGGGATCGGCGGATGGGTGGAGCTATTTCGGATTCGGTCATGCCTTTGTGGCAAATATGACCGGCAACACGGTACTGCTGGGTCTTGCAGTGTTTCAGCCGCATGGCGATCTGGTTCATCCTGCCGTCGCTCTCGGAAGCTATGCAACCGGCGCGATGATCGGTTCGTTTTTAACAGGCAAGGTTCAACCAGCAACGATTTGGTCGAAGGCGATCTCATGGACCTTGATGCTGGAAGCACTTCTGTTGCTGGCGGCTGAGGCTGGTTGGATAGGGCTTCACCTCCACATCAGCCACGCGCCGAGCCTCGAGGTTTTGCTGGCCACGGTGGCGCTCGGGATCGGGATGCAAAGCAGCGCTATGGTGCAGTTAAAAATCCCCGGCATTGTCACCACGTACATCACGGGTACCTGGACGACGATGCTAGGCGGCTTGGTGCGCCTGGCGAGAGGTGAGAAGCACCCGGCGCCGGGACAGGAAGTCGAGCTGGAGAAGCGGCTGGGACTGCAGGCTGCAGTGTTGTCGGCGTATTTTCTGTCGGCCGTGCTGACCGGCTGGCTCTTCTGGCATCTGCCGATTGCGGCGGGCGTATTGCCGGGGGCGAGTGTACTTCTAGTTGCCCTTCACGGCCTGATCTACAATGACTGAACCGCTCTCGACAGCGCCATCCCCAAGGACTTGAACCGCTGAAAAGTTGTGGTCAACCATCGGTTACTCTGCCCTGATGGCCGTCTCCCTTCCAGCGCACGCAGTGATTGACTCGTATTCCGGAAGATTGAGTCCTAATGAACAGGTGCGAGCGGGCCATGTTTAGTGCCGCACCTACGGCGCTCCGATCATCTTCGGGATTGAGCCCCAGCCCTTCGGGCTGGGCTGACGTTTAGCGGTCGGCCCTCCAGGCCTTACATTCATGGCGATTTTGCAGTGTCTTTTTCTTTCTCAAATTGCCATAGGCAAGTTGATTGCGCGCCTCATCCGGTTATTTCGCATCAACAATCGTTTAAGAACTTCGCGCGACCTTATTGGGGGGTTTTGTCTTTGTGGCCTATGTCGAGGCCGAATTTGGGAGCCGTGTTTGTGCCGGTTACTTTGACTGGGATTTCGGCGCCGGCGCCATTCTTGTGAAAGAAGGGATCGACTACTTTCAAGGCCCAGCTCTTCCAGCGCGAGGCGACCATTTGCGATAGCTTCGCGTTTGTCCTCACCTTGCCATCAAAGTCGAATTTCTTGCCGTCCAGGGTGTAGACCCCGGCCAGTTGTACCGTCGCCCCAGGCATGGTGTAGTTCAGATTCTGCAAAGTCAGCTTTCCGTCGCCCATCTGGAATTTTCCCGTCATCTGAGAGTTCACATCCTCAGCGCCGGGCTTGGCGTCCTTTGGATCGCCTTGCGCCCGCAGGCTCAGCATGTCCACCTTGTCCTGCAACTCGGGATTCGTAAAGTGCATACGCTTTAGGTTGAAGGTTCCATTGAGGCCCAGCTTCTGGGTCACGCTTTCCTTGCCAGGACGGATGTGCAGCTTGGTTTTCATGGCCAGGACACCCGTCATTACCACCGGCTGTGTTTTAACGGCCAATTGCAGGAAGTCCTGTATGCGGCCGGCGGGGACATCGACGTCCAGGTCGATGATGTGCCCCTTTCCTTTCACATTGACCACTTCGCCGCTGCAGGAAAACTCCGACTGGCCCAGTTTCGCGTCGACCGGTTGCAGATAGGTGTCGCCCGTCGTCCCATCGACGATCGCCGAGAATTGCGTGTGCAGAGGAACAGGATGGTTTGCAGTATCCAGCGAGAAATTCGGCACGTCGGCTGTTCCATGCACCTCGATCCGGTCGAGCCGGCCGTTGAAGTCACCGACCGAGTGCAACATACCCCCGATGCCCTTGATGGTGTTCAAGTCAGCATTCTGGAAAGTGTACTTGCCGCTCACGCTTGATTCGCCCGGAGTCTCACCATTCCAGGGTCCAAAGGTGCCCACGGCGTGAATGTCCCCCTTCGGTACAGCGTTGATCAGGCTCGCGTCGTAGGGCCACGGAGCATTCGGGCCTACGTCATGCATGACAATGTGGCTCAGCTCGAATACCTTGGGATCCTTATCCGGTTTGTCGGTGCCAATCACCAGACGGGAATCGTCGCATACGATCTCATCCACGATGATCTTGATTTTGCCTTGATGCCGGGACTTCGCCGTGTTCTGTTGCCGGACAGATTTGGGCGGGATGTTGATGACCAGGCCCTGCACGTGCACGGCGCCTACGTGCGTGGGCTTGAGAAACAAACCCATCAGCCGGGCATGAAAGTCGAATTGCTGGATGACAAAGAGCGGATCCTTGGCGCCGGCGGCGACAACGTCGTCCGGAGCGTATATCCGCAGTCCCTTGCCGGTGACTGCCAGGCCTTTGATGATGGATACCTGGAGGTCATCCAGCTCCACGCGGCTATTGAAGCGGGTGCTGAGGGTTTCGATCACCCGCCCCTTGAGGATCGGCTCCGCTCTCTTTAGCATCACTTCGCCCACCACCAGGAGCACAATGACGGCGATCAACGCGATCCAGATCACCCATCGCCAGCGTTTGCGCTCTCGCGGGCTCAGCTTCGCCCGGTCTTCCCCCACGTCGTTCTTTTCAGTGTCCAAGAGTTGTCTCTGTAGAGTCGATGCGGTTTTACCGATTTTAGTTTCCGCAGACGATCAGATTGCCCCCTTTTTAGTGCATTCGTGGATTCGCCAGGGTACTGAGAACGTCTGTTGCAAGTCAGCTTACGTGGACGACGGGGCGCTGGCCGGGGTCTTTGATGGCGCGGCGTAGGATCTCGTGAGTCAGTGGGGCGGTATCGCCTTCTCCCAGGAAGATAAACCGCGTCAGGTTGACGATGGGGTCAACGTCAGTCCAGTGAAAGTAGACGTGGGGAATGCATTCCGTCGTTTGTTTTACCTGGATGAGGAGCGCGGCGATGGCGTTAGCCACTGCGGCACTTCTGGCACGGAGCACACGATTGGACCCTTCGCGGAATCCCTGGAAGGCAATCGTTTCGGTGAACTCGGAGGTGTCTCCGCGCTCTACCTCAATAAAGTAGATGAATTCGTCGTGCACGAGCCCGTGAAGTTCGCGCAGTTCCATCTTGGCCTGCTCGCGGTCTTTGTCGGCGGTATGACGGGGATTCCAGGCGATGAGCCGGATGGTCTTGTTTGCACTTTCGGCAACAAGGGCCTCGGCCTGCGGATCGAGTTGAACCGTAATGCGCAGCTCGGTGGAGCGAAAAGCCCGGGAAACTAGCGACAAGAAGACCATGGTGAAGATGAAAATGCAGGAGATCTTCAGTCCCTCGGGACGCTCGTAGATATTCACCAGGGTGGTGTAGATGAAGACGAGGGACACAATGCCGAGAGCGAGGCGAGAGAGTATCGTCCGCGCCGCGATGGTGACCGCGCAAGAGGCGGAAGTGATAAGGACGAGCACGCCGGTGGCGTAGGCACCGCCCTGGGCATCCACATTGGCGTGAAAGAGACGCGTAACCATGAATGCGACCGACAGGAAGACGAGAACGAGTGGACGCGAGGCTCGGGCCCACTCGGGCGCCATACCAAAGCCGGGAAGATAGCGCGGGATGAGGTTGAGAAGGCCGGCCATGGCGGACGCGCCGGCGAAGGCGAGAATAAGGATGGTACTCGCGTCGTAGAGAGTACCGAAGCCGTTGCCGAGATACCGGTGGGCCAGGAAGGCCATAGCTCTGCCGTTGGCTGGGCCGCCCTCTTTAAAGTCGGCAGCCGGGATGAGCAGCGTGGTAACGATACTGGTGGCCATCAGAAAGACACTCATGATGATGGCGGCGGTCTTGAGCAGGCGCCTGGTATTGGCTATGCGGGCGTCGAGGTTTTCGCAATCGATGAGCGGCATAACGGCAACGCCGGTCTCGAAGCCGGAGAGGCCGAGAGCCAGACGAGGGAAGAGCAGCACCGATATGCCGATGATTGAAAGCAGGCTACCGTGTCGAGTGAACATGGCGTTTTTCCAGTCGACGATCATGTGAGCGTGCAGGAGGACATGAACGAAAGCCACGAGCGTGACGATTAGGTTAAGCGCGAGATAGATGCCCACAAGAACGACGGCGATGTCGATCGCTTCCTTAAAGCCTTTGAGGAAAATGACGCCCAGGATGGCGAGCAGGACGAGAGTGACGCTCATCTGGTTCTGCAGGGAAGGGGGCGTGTAGGGATTGTGGACAAAGTGGGCTGCTGCGTCGGCGGCGGAGAGCGTCATGGTAATGACGAAATCGGTGGTGGCGAAGCCGAGAAGGACGAGCACGAAGACTTTGCCGGTCCACCCGGGAAACAGTTTTTCCAGCATCGAAATGCTGCCCTGGCCGTAGGGACTGGCGGCTGCGACACGGTTGTAAACCGGCAACGCCGCGAAGAGGGTTACCAGGACGAGGACAAGCGTGGCGACCGGCGAAAGGAGACCGGCAGCGAGGAAGGCGATACCTGACTGATAACCGAGGGTGGAGAAGTAATCGACCCCGGTGAGGCACATGACGCGCCACCACGGGTGTTTGCTCGGTTCCCCGTGAGCGTGAGCACTCTCGGGTTGTTCGAGATCAGAGAAAAACCAATCGGCGAAGGACAAGCGCTTCTTTTCTCCTCAACTTGTTACCTGGACAACCAGGGCCTTTGCACTAAGTAGCTGGGAGTGGCTGTAGAGCCGGCTTTGCTGACAGTTAGAAGCTTTCGCCGGGCGAGCCACCCCGCGGCTGCCTGCGCTGAGCTCTTGGATATCCCCACCGACTCTGCCAGCTGCTGATAGCTGATGGTAACGACACCGCCCAGGCGCTGCTGCTCCGCAGCAAGCCACAAGTACACCAGAAAGCTCACCGGCCTGCGATCGTGCCCGACGAGATCGCGCATCAACACATCCACGACGTACTCATCCACCATCAGCATCGCTATACCGACCATCAATATAGCATCGAGTACCTGATTGCATCTGTAAGCAGCGCAAGTTATGTTGCCAGCAGCCTGGAGGAAGCAACATGATTCGCGGCGTCAAGATCGTCAGTATTCCCGTGCGCAACCAGGATGTTGCGTTGAAGTTCTATACCGAAAAGATTGGTTTTAAGGTGGCAACCGACCAGCCCTTTGGACCTGGGCAACGCTGGATTGAGCTTCTCATCCCAGGAGCGGATACGGCGCTTGCGCTATTTACTCCCGCAGGCCATGAAAACAGAATCGGTGGTTTCCAACCGGTAACCTTCTGGTGCGATGACGTCTTTGCTACGGCGAAAATTTTCAAATCCAGGGGTGTGGAATTGGCTGCCGAGCCGAAGAAGGAGATCTGGGGAACGATGGCAAAATTCAAGGACCCCGACGGCAATGAATTCGTATTTTCGAGTCGGTAAACCTGATACCGTGCTGTAGATGAGCACGCAAAGCGAATTTGACGCGATTGTCATAGGAACCGGGGCGGGCGGCGGAACGCTGGCCCTGCACCTCGCCCAAGCCGGCAAGAAGATCCTTATCCTGGAGCGTGGCCCCTTTATGCCGCAGGAGAAGCTTAACTGGGATACATCCGCTGTCTTCCTGGACAACCGCTATCACACCAAGGAGACCTGGCAGGATAAGGATGGCAAGCCGCTCCACCCCCAACAGGCGTATTTCGTGGGAGGGCAGACCAAGGTATACGGCGCAGCGATGTTCCGCATGCGCGCAGAAGACTTTGGAGTCATCCAGCACCAGGGGGGCATTTCTCCTGCGTGGCCCATCACGTACGCCGATATGGAGCCTTTTTATTGCCGCGCGGAGGATCTTTTTCACGTCCACGGCGACCTGGGCACGGCACCGACCGTCCCGGGTGGATACGGGTCATCCTTTGATCCGACGGAGCCGTTTCACTCCATCAAGTACCCTTATCCCTCGTTCAGCAACGAGCCTCGCATGCAGACCATCGAGGACGACGTGCGCAAGCTCGGCATCCACACCTTCCCCATCCCGCTGGGGCTCAAGCGAAATGAAACAAACCCGTTGGCGTCGAAGTGCGTTCGCTGCGATACCTGTGACGGATACCCTTGCCTGATCCATGCCAAGTCCGATGCGGACATCAATTGCGTCCGGCAGATCATGCATTGGCCTAACGTCACCCTGATGACGAACTCCCGCGTAACCCGGTTGCTCACCAATAGCAGCGGTACTGCGGTAACCGGGGTTGAGGTCATCCACTCCGGATCGGACGCTGCTTCCAAAGACGGTAACGCCGCCACTTATAGTGCCGGCATATTTGCCGTATGTGCGGGGGCGATCAACTCCGCGGTGATTCTGCTCGCTTCGGCGAACGACAAGTATCCCACTGGGCTCGCCAACCGCTCCGACCAGGTCGGACGGAACTTCATGTACCACCAGGCGGATGCCCTGCTCGCGCTGGGAACGGACGGCAACGAGGACAGCTACACCAAGACGTGGGGCACCAATGATTTTTATTTCAAGGACTCCGACCCCGCTTATCCTTTTCCCCTGGGGCAGGTGCAGCCGGTGGGCAGCTTCCATTACGAAATGATGAAAGGCGATGCGCCTCCGCTGACGCCGGGCTTTGTGCTGGAAGAGTTGAAGCAGCACGCTGTGCCGTGGTGGCTTACGACGGAAGATCTTCCTGATCCGAACAATCGGGTCACCCTACACAACGCGACACCGCTCGCGGTCGAGAATTGGCAGCCAGGCGTCGGCGGAGCCCATCCCGCCGGAGACACTGGGCACACGAACGAGTCCGAGCGTGTTTCGGATTCCGCGCCCATGCGGATTCAGCTTTCGTACACGCCGAACAACGTTGAGTCGTTTAATCGCCTTAAGGACCGGTGGGTCGACGTGCTTAAGCGGGCAGGACATGCGACGACTTCTGTTCCGCTGCACGCTTATTTCAAGAAGCGTATTCCGCTGGAGGGTGTCGGCCATCAGAACGGCACTTGCCGCATGGGTACTGATCCTGCCACGAGCGTGCTTGACGTGCATTGCAAGACCCATGATCTCGACAATCTTTATGTCGTGGATGCTTCGTGCTTCGTTTCGGCCAGCGCGGTAAATCCCTCGCTGACGATTATTGCCAATGCTATTAGGGTCGCGGACCACTTGCTGGCGGAACGGCTCAAGTAACGGATTGCATCAGGATTTTCGGTGGGATAGTCTGACGCACAGCCTTGAAGGAGTGCGGAATGCGCATCCTCATCCTCTTGAGTTGCACGGCTGCTATCGGAATCGGAATGGCGCAGCAACAGGTGCAGCCGCCGACGCGACCGGCGCGGTCTCAGGACGGGGGCACGCGCGAGGTTTTGGAGAGCATCGCCATTCCACCGTTGGCTAACGCACCTTTTTCCGGCACTCTGGCGACGGAATGGGCGCGTCCTATGGCGGACGGCGGGACTTATACTCTTGCCAACAAACGCCGCATCGTGCGCGACAGCGCAGGGCGTATTTATGAAGAACGGTGGATGCTGGTTCCCAAGGGAAGCGATGTCCAATCGTCGATGAACTTCATCCAGATAGCCGATCCGAACAATCACACGCTCTACACTTGCAATACGTTAAAAAAAATCTGCGATCTCACTCAGTACCGGCCCCCACAGTCTGCCACGTTTGAGGGTGATGAACCGGCAGCATGGTCATTTCAAACTAAGGACGCCTCGCAAACGGTGGAGGATCTGGGCACGAAGAATCTGCTGGGCGTGGATACGGTTGGCACCCGGCAGACAACTACGATCAAGAGCGGCGTCGTTGGAAACGATCGTCCTTTCCAGATTGTGTTGGAGTTCTGGCACTCGCCGCGGCTGGGATTCAATCTGCAGTCCATTCGCTCTGATCCACGCATCGGAACGCAGACCTTCACCATCACGGAGTTGGAGACGGCAGAGCCTGATCCGCAGCTCTTTGCCGTTCCCGAAGGTTACCAGGTGGTGGATCAGCAAACGAACCCGCCGGTTTCCTGGTAGGGTGCATGCGGGAAATCGTTGAACGGGATGCTAAAAGCAGTCGAAACAAATCATTTTCGGCCCAGGTACGCTTTCGCGAACCTGGGGCACCCGTCCCTGTTTTAATCCGGTCCTGTTTTAGTCTGGTTCCTGTTGACCCAGTTTGATTCATCCTTATGCGTAGCGAAACAAGGCCTTGAAACCGTAGTCCATGTGCTGCTGAATGTGGCAATGGAACAAGGACAGGCCAGGCTGATCGGCAACAAAGTCCACTACTGCGCGGCCATAATACGGAACCACTACCGTGTCTTTTATGATGCCGCCCGTTTTCGTGCCGTTCATTTCTACCAGCTCGAACTGGTGGCGATGCAGATGGAGAGGGTGTGCGTCATCCGTGCGGTTGCGAAATACGAGACGGTAGCGAGTTCCCTGCTTGAGCACAAACTCTTTTTCGTGCGGGTAGGGCTTTCCGTTCACCAGCCAGGTGTTGAACTTTCCTGAGCCTCCGGGGATCTTTTCGAAAATCATGTCGATGGTCTGGTCCGGCGGAATTGGATTCGCGCTGATCTTGCCGAAAATGGTGTAGTCCCATGGGGTGCGCGGTGCTGCCCATTGCGGCTGGCGATGCTGATTCTCGTATTCCACGATGATGCCCAGGCCGGTGTTGCGAATTCTCTCCTCGGTCGCGCCCAGGATCCACACTCCCGGCTGGTTCATTTCGACGATTGCATCTACGCGTTCGCCGGCACCGATCAGGATTCCATCGACCTTCTGCGGAGACGGCACGGGATTGCCATCCAACGCAATCACTTGAAATTGATGACCCGCCAACGCGATGCGGCGGTTCTCAATCGCGCTGGCGTTGAGCAAGTGCATCAGCACCCGCTGGCCCTGCTTCACCCGAATCGGTTCCCCTGCGCCGAGCGACTTGTCATTGATCGAGTAAGTCATTGAGTTGACTTCAAGGCCGTTGGGATCGGTATTCAGAACGGCCGGCTTCTCGGGCTGAGGGCCGCCGTGTCCGTCATCATCGTCGTCTTCCATACCGCTGGTGAAGAACGGCTCCCAGTCACGGAGCGAGAGAAAGAGCTCCTGATCATACTGCCCGGGATCGTTTCCCCCATCGACGTAGACGAAGCCAAATTGGCCGGTATAGCTGCCGCGATGCAAGTCGGCTTCGGCCATGGCGTGCGAGTGGTACCAGCGCGATCCGGCAGGTCGCGGCGTCAACTGATAGCGGCGGCGTCCACGGGCAGGCACCGGAGGCGTGCCCTGCTCCTCCACTCCGTCGACATCAGAAGGGATCAACATGCCGTGCCAATGCACCAACTCTGGTACATCCGTATCGTTAATTACGTCCACGCTTACGGTTTTGCCTTCGCGCATCCGCAGCACTGGTCCAGGAGAGGTATCGTTGTATCCGATGGTGCTGAGAATGTGGTCGGGTGCGAGCTCTACGGTAACGGGAGCGATGCGCAGGGTGTAATCCGCTTTGCTGGTCTCATTGGTGGGCGCAGGTGGGCCCATCTGCATTTGAGAGGCTTGGGCGAGCAGCCTGGCGGTTCCCGCATGGGCTATGGCCGCGCCGCCAATCTTCATGAAGTCGCGCCGCTTCAAAAAACTGCCCCCTCGGCCTGACCTGAGGAAATCGTCTCACGGGGCAAGATGGCATGCAAGCGAAGCGGGCCGCTGGACATTTGCGTGAGGGCAACAAACTACTGGCTCTCTGGCTGCGTCTATCAGACGAGAGCCCCAGACATTCTGGTAGTCTCAACGTACGCGCCCGTAGGATTTCCGCTCATGAAGCTCCTGCAAGCCAGTTCGGCAGCGCTCGTCGGGATGGCGCTGTGCTCCGCGCTCTACGCTTATCAGCGGACGGCGGACTTCGGCTTCGGGGATGATGCGGAGACCAATGTAAAGGCGGAGTTTTACTGGTCCCGCCTCAGCTACAACGCAGCCGTCGGCAGCAGCTTCACCGGTGGTTACGGAGGTTATGGTGGTTTCGGGGGCTACGGCTGGCGCCACTCCTGGTCCCGCGATTACCCCAAGGCGGACCGCCAGGTTCTGCTGGCCATGAAACGCCTGACACGCATCCAGGGCCGATCTACGGAGCAGGTGGTCAACCTCGATTCCGACGAAATCTTTAACTATCCGTGGATCTACGCAGTCCAAGTACAAACGTGGTCGTTTACCGACGAGGAAGCCAAGCGTCTGCGGGAATACTTGTTGAAAGGCGGCTTCCTGATGGTGGACGACTTTCACGGAAGTACCGATTGGGAAGATTTTATGAACGGCATGCGTGAGGTCTTTCCTGACCGGCCGGTCGAAGACCTGGAAGGCAAGGACGAGATCTTCCACGTGCTTTACGATCTGGATGAGCGCATGCAGATCCCCGGGGAACAATATATACAGACCGGCAGGACGTACGAAAAGGATGGCTACGTGCCCAAGTGGCGCGCCATTCGTGATGACAAGGGCCGTATCATGGTTGCCATCTGTCACAACATGCACCTGGGCGACGCCTGGGAATGGGCGGACGATCCGGATTACCCCGAACCCTTCGCTTCCATGGCTTTCCGGGTGGCGTTGAATTACATCGTTTACGGCATGACGCATTGAAGCTTTCGCCGCGTGTCGCGTAGCACGAGCAGCAGTTCTGAAAAATGATTGATCGACCGACCGCGGGAAACTTCGGACCATGTTCCAATTTTTCTTCAAGTACCCGATCCCGGTGTTTTCCAAAGGCCAGTTTGTCCTGCTTGGCGCATGGCCGGGCTGGGTGCTGCTGCTGCTAATGGTCGCGTCCACGGCCGGGTTGGGGCTGCTGATCTGGTCGCGGTTGCCGCAGGCGGCGCCGAACATCAGCAAGTGGCGTGCCGGAACGGTTTGGCTGCTACAGTCTTTGCTCATCGCAACGGTGCTGGTACTACTTTGGCAGCCCGCGATTACGGTGGCCGAGCTGGCGCCGCAACAGAACGTAATCGCCGTTGTACTCGATGATTCACGCAGCATGGCGATTGCCGATAGCGACGGCAAGGTTACGCGGGAGGCTGCGGCAGAAAAAGCCCTCGAGGACGGTGTGCTGGCAGGATTGCAAAAGAAATTTCAGGTCCGGCTCTACCGGCTTGACAGCCGGGTGGCTCGGGCTGCGACGCCCGCGGAAATACAGCCCACTGCACCCGCCACCCACATCAACGAGGGCCTGAGACAACTGGTAACCGAGACTTCCGATTTGCCGGTGGGCGCGGTGGTGCTGCTTAGCGATGGCTCAGAGAACTCGCTCGATGGCTCGGGCGACCTGGACCTCGAAACCATCCATGCGCTGCGCAATCGCCGCTTACCGGTGCATACCGTCGGCTTCGGCAAAGAGCAGGCGACGCACGATGTGGAGTTGAATGACGTGAGAGTGACCTCACGCGCGATGGCCGGTTCGCGGGTCCCGGCTACCGTTACCTTCCATCAACGAGGCTATGCCGGAAGCAAAGCGATTCTGGCGATTCGGGATGGAGACAAGACGCTTGATTCCCGTGAGATCACGCTGGGCGCCGACGGTGCGACCCAGGTGGAAACGGTCTTTTTCAGCCCAGGAGATGCCGGAGTCAAGAGTTTGCATTTCTCGCTTGGGCCGCTGGCTAACGAAGAGAATACGGCCAACAACGCTGTCACCCGGTTGGTGGGCGTGACCGATGACAAGCGGCGGATTCTCTATGTCGAAGGCGAGCCGCGCTGGGAATACAAGTTCATCCGCCGGGCTGAGGACGACGACAAGATCGTGCAAGTGGCCTCTATGCTACGCACGACCGAGAACAAGATTTACCGGCAAGGTATCAGCGATCCCAAGGAGTTGGAGAATGGCTTCCCTGTGCGCCCGGAAGATCTCTTTGGCTACCAGGGCATCATCGTGGGCTCCGTAGAAGCCGGATACTTTACGCCATTGCAACAGGAATTGCTGCGCGAGTTCGTTGACCGCCGCGGCGGTGGTTTGCTCTTCCTTGGAGGGCGCTTCGCGCTCGGGGATGGAGGGTGGGGCGGCTCAAGCCTGGTGGATTTGCTACCGACGTATCTTCCCAGCAGCAGGAGTACGTTCCACCGTGATCCGGCGACGGTCGAACTTACGGCCGCGGGGGCGGATAGTCCGATCACGCGTCTCATGGATGATCCGGCAAAGAACATCGACCGCTGGAAGAAGCTGACCTACCTGATGGATTACCAGGACGCCGGCACAGCCAAGCCTGGGGCCGCGGTGTTAATCCAGATGACTGGTGCGCGCAAACTGCCGCTGCTGGTGACGCAGAATTACGGGCGCGGCCGCACCGCGGTGATGGCCACTTCGGGCACATGGCGCTGGCAGATGAGCCAGCCGCTGGGGGATCCGGCGCATAACCTTTTCTGGCAGCAACTGCTGCGCTGGCTGGTGCTGGATTCGCCGGGACAAGTAGTGGTGACCGCTGCCAACCACACCCTGATGGATGATGGCCACATAGAGCTTTCGGCCAATGTGCGCGATAAAGACTACATGCCTGCTCCCGATGCCAAGGTGACGGCGCACCTCATCGGACCGAACGGCATCTCGGTGATGTTGGACATGACACCGGCGGCAGACAACCCCGGAGTCTTTCACGCTGCGTGGACTGCGGACAAGCCCGGCTCCTATTTGGCGGAGGTCACCGCGCAAAAAGGATCGGAGGCGTTGGGCAGCGACACCTTTCCCTTTGAACGAATCGACGGAGTTGCGGAGAACTTCCACACGCTGCAGAATCGCGAACTGCTGGAAAAGTTGGCTACAGAAACCGGCGGACGCTATTGGAAGGCTGACGAGTTGGGCCGGTTACCCAGCGAAATCTCGTACTCGGATGCCGGCATCTCAACGCGAGACATCAAAGAGCTGTGGAACATGCCGGTGGTGTTCTTGTGGCTGCTGCTGCTTATGGCGGCGGAATGGCTGCTGCGGCGCAAGTGGGGTGTGGTATGAGACTAACTTCCCACCGGGTGCAACAAACCTGCGGGTGCCCCATCCTCGACGGTTCCATTCCGGCTCACAAGTCTCGACCCGGAGCATTTTCTTATCCCACCCTTCGCAAAAAACGCGAAGGATGGGGCACCCGAAGATTTGTTATCAGGGTAAGCCTGTTTTGGCTGCTGATGACCACTCTCTCCGCGCATGCGAGCGTCTACTACGTGACCGTCTCCGGACTTGGTGGTGAACCAGACTACGAGCAGCGATTTACGGCCAACGCCAAGGACCTGGATAAATTGTTCAAGGACTCCGGCAGCAGCGCGCATGTGTACACACTGACCGGTAGCCAGGCTACGCGAGCGCTGCTGACGCAGACGCTTACCTCGATCGCGCATGATGCGCAGCCCGAAGATGATTTCGTCCTTATCCTGATCGGGCACGGATCGTACGATGGCAACGACTACAAGTTCAACCTGGTTGGCCCGGACATTAGTGCGAAAGATCTCGCCGGCTTCTGCGATCGTATTGCTGCCAGGCGGCAACTGATTGTCAACACGACCAGTTCGAGCGGCGGATCGGTGGCGGCGCTGGAAAAACCAGGACGCGGGGTGATTGCCGCGACCAAAAACGGCACCGAGAAAAACGCTACGGTCTTCGCGCGCTACTGGGTTGAGGCTTTGCAGGATCCCACCGCCGATCTGGATAAGAGCGACTCCATCAGCGCGATGGAGGCATTCGCCTACGCGCAGCGGAAGACGGCGGCGTTCTATGAATCGCAAAAGCGATTGGCGACGGAGCATCCTGTGTTTGAGGACACGGGCAGGAACGAACCTGTCCGCGAAGCGTCAAGGAGCGAAGGGATGCTGCTGGCAAGTTTCCCTGTGCTGCGTATTGGGGCGGCTCAGAAGCAAGCGAATGATCCCGCGAAGCAAGCGCTGCTGGCAAAGAAAGAGGATCTGGAACAGAAAATTGATGCGCTCAAGTATCAGAAAGCCGCTATGGATCCTGCCGACTATAAACAGCAACTGACAGCGGCGTTGGTGCAGCTGGCGCAAGTGCAACAGGAACTAGACAAATGAACTGGGCAAGAAAATACGCTGCTTTGTTGGCGATGGCGATCGTGACGATGAGCCATTGCATGGCCGCGACCCCGGATAGCTGCCAAACTCTGCGCAAGCATGGACAGAAGGCAGAGGCACATACCTGCTACGAGTCGCTGGCCGGCAGCAATAGTGCCTACTACCGCGCGGAAGGCTTCTGGGGATTGGGACAATATGACCAGGCGAACGAGCAGTTCCGCATTGCAACCGCCTCGGCTGACAGCGACCCTCTCTATAAGGTCCGGTGGGGAATGCTGCTGCACCAGCGGTTTAACAACACCGATGCCGTCAACCTCTTCCAGGAGGCGCTGCAAAAAGATCCCAAGAATGCGCAAGCATATTTAGGGCTCGCGATCGTCAGCGCAGACGGCTTTGACGGTAAAGCCACGGATTATGTCAGCCGGGCCCTGGTACTTGATCCCAAGTTGGTGGAGGCGCACGAATTCGCCGCCAATCTCGCGCTGGAAGACGCGGACACAGAACATGCGCTCGCTGAGGCGGATGAGGCACTCCGATTGTCTCCCGATGCGCTGAACGCGATGGCCATTCATGCAGCGGTTGAGTTGCTGGCGGATCGTTCCGCCGACGTGTGGTTGGGCAGGATACAGAAGGTGAACCCCGGCTATGCTGAGGGCTACGTCCACGTGGCTCATTATCTTGAGCTCAACTACCGCTTTGAAGACGCCATCGTCTACGATCGCAAGGCTATTGATGCGGATCCCAAGTATTGGCCCGCGCGTTCGCAGCTCGGTGTCGGACTGATGCGGCTTGGTCAGGAAGATGAGCCCTTCCAGCAACTGGAGATGTGCTACAACAACGGTTACCGTGACGCTCAAACGGTAAACAGCTTGCGTCTTCTGGATAGCTACAAAAACTTCATCACCTATAAAGAGAACGGAACCATCCTGCGGCTGCGCAAGAGTGAAGCGGAGCTATTGCACCCTTACTTTGAAGCGGAGTTGCAACGTATCATCGCCACCTACGACAAGAAATATCAGATGAAGCTCTCCGGCCCGGTCCAGGTTGAGGTCTATCCCGACCACGAGGACTTCGCTGTGCGCACCATGGGAATGCCCGGCCTGGGCGCTCTCGGCGTCACGTTTGGCCAGGTGGTGGCGATGGATAGCCCGTCCGCGCGCAAGCCGGGGGACTTCAACTGGGGCAGTACTTTGTGGCACGAGATGAGTCACGTCTACATTCTCTCGGCCACCAACCGCCGGGTGCCACGCTGGTTTACGGAAGGCCTGGCGGTGCACGAGGAGACACAAGTATCGCCGGAGTGGGGGGATCGCGTGTCGCCGGAGATCCTGGTCGCCATTCGTGATAAGAAGTTGCTGCCGGTGGCGAAGCTGGACCGCGGTTTCATCTTCCCGGATTATCCGGCGCAGGTGGTTGTCTCTTATTTTGAGGCGGGAAGCATCTGCGACTACATCCACAGCCAGTGGGGCGAGGGCAAGCTGCTGGACATGGTCCATTCGTATGCACAACGCAAAACTACTCCCCAGGTGATTCAAGATGATCTTGGACTCTCTCCAGAGGCGTTCGATAAGCAGTACCTTGCGTGGGTGAACGAGCGCTATGGGAAAACGGCCGCGAACTTCGATGAATGGAAGAAGCTGTTGGAACATCTGGTCGCCGTGGCGAAACAGAATCAGTACGACGAGGTGTTGCGCGAGGGGGAAGTGGTTCGACGCATGTACCCCGAATACATCGGGAACGCGAACGCTTATGAATTTCTTGCCGTTGCCTATTTGGCTAAGGGTGACAAGAAAACCGGCGCTGCTGTGCTGACAGATTACGAGAAGATGGGCGGTGAGGACCCTTCGATACTCAAGAAGCTCGCTGCGCTCGAAGAAGAACTCGGACAACCGAAGGAAGCCGCTGCGACGCTGGAGCGCATCAACTATATTTACCCGGTCCACGATGAGGATTTGCATCGCCACCTGGGCGACTTGTGGTTTGCACAAGCCAACTACCCCGGCTCGATCCGCGAATACACGGCTGTGGTGGCGCTAAGCCCACTCGACAAAGCCGGCGCACAGTTCAAACTCGCTCAGGCGTACTACGCATCAGGACAGCGCGACAAAGCAGAGGAAAGCGTGCTCGCCGCGCTGGAAGCCGCGCCGGGGTATCGCCCGGCGCAGAAGTTGCTGTTGGAGATTGAACACCCGGAACAGACGGACGGCACTAAAACGAATTGATGGAGTGGAGTGGTGCACAAAAAGAGTTGGAATCGAGGTTTGTGGTATCCCACATCTCGCAAAAAACGAGCGAGATACCCGGATTTCCTGTATGCGGCACCAAGCAACAGCGCCGTGTGCGGCTTTCATCGAGGAAAGCCGCAGGAAGTTTATCGACGCCGACAAACTTCACAGGAAATCCGGGGTATGGGGCACCCGGAGATTTGTTGCGGGTTTAGAAAGAGATCGGCGGATGTCAGATTTTATTAAAACCGTGTAGTCGAGAGGAAGGAAATTGCCGATGGTCACGATCCCTGAACTTAGCCAGGACGCAGCCCAACTGCAACAGCGCATCGAAAGGTTTTATGCGGTCCGTGATGGCATCCTCGCCCAGGTGCGGCAGGTAATCGTCGGCCAGGAAGAGGTCTTGGACCAGATCCTTACAGCGCTCTTTGTCGGCGGACATTGCCTGATCACCGGACTGCCTGGCACCGCCAAGACGCTGATGGTGCGCACCATCGCCGAGACGCTCGGCTTGACGTTCCGGCGGATCCAATTCACCCCGGACCTGATGCCTTCAGACATTACCGGCACGGACATTATTGAAGAAGACCTCACCACCGGCCACCGTAAGTGGACCTTTGTCCAGGGCCCGATTTTTGGCAACATCGTGCTGGCCGACGAAATTAATCGCACGCCACCCAAGACCCAGGCGGCATTGCTCGAAGCCATGCAAGAGCGCTCCTGCACCGTGCGCGGGCACGTTTACCCGCTGCCCGCTCCCTTCTTCGTACTGGCCACCCAGAACCCGATCGAGCTCGAAGGCACCTATCCACTGCCTGAGGCGCAGCTCGACCGGTTCCTCTTCAACACCATCCTCGATTACCTTAGCGCGAGCGACGAACTCAAGGTAGTCGACCTTACCACGACGACCCGTGTGGCCAAAGTGGAGCCGGTGACCACCGCCCAGGAGTTGCTCGACTTCCAGCAACTGGTCCGCATGGTGCCGATCGGCGAGCCGGTGGCGAAGTACGTCGTGAGCCTGGTGCGCGCAACAAGATACAAGAACGAGAATGCACCCGATTTCGTGAAGAAGTATGTCAACTACGGTGGCAGTATTCGCGCCGCGCAATTTATTGTGCTGGCGGCCAAAGCGCGGGCGCTCTCACGCCGCCGCTACCACGTCACTTACGACGACGTCACTTCGCTCGCCATCCCAGTGTTGCGCCATCGCATCCTGCTCAACTTTCATGCTGAGTCGGAACGCGTGGATGCCGATGAAATTCTCCGCCGCCTGATCGAACATATGCCGCCGCCAAAGGAGGCCTGATGCTGCAGCGCTTTCTCGATCCCAGCGTGCTGGCCAGTATCAGCAGCCTCGACCTGCTCGCCAGGACAGTAGTGGATGGCTTTGTCGCGGGCCTCCATCGCTCTCCGGATTTTGGCTTCAGTTCGGAGTTCGCTGAGTACCGCGCGTATACGCCCGGGGACGATTTGCGCCATGTCGATTGGAATTTATTTGCCCGCACTGAGCGCTGCTACCTCAAGCGTTATCGCGGAGATACCAACAGCCAGCTCACAATCCTGCTCGACGCCAGCAATTCGATGGATTACACCGCAAGCCAAGCCAGACCAAGCAAGATGGATTATGCTCGCTTCGCGGCCGCCTCGCTGTTCTATCTCGCCATCCACAATCAGCGCGATGCGGCCGGCCTCATCGTTTTTGATGATGAGGTACGCAACTATATCCGGCCCTCCACACGCCAGGGCCAGCTGCACCGGCTGTTGGCCGGACTGGAGCAAGCGGAGCCGCGTGCCCGCACGGACTTCAACAAGCCGCTGCTTCACTTCCAGAATCTTCTGCATCGGCGCGGCATTGTGATCATGTTCTCCGATTTCTATGAAGATCCGGCCAGCGTCGTGCGCACCATTGAGCCGTTGCGCTACCACGGCAATGAGGTGGTGCTGTTTCATGTGCTCGATCCGAAGGAAATACGTCCCGATCTGCATGGGCCGGCCATTCTCGTAGACCTGGAGACGGATCAGCGGATGGAAGTGATTCCGGAGTACACGCGCACCGAGTACAGCAGAAAGATCGACGACCATATCGAGCAGCTGCGCAACCGCACGCGCGGCGCGGGCATGGATTACCACCTGCTGGTGACCGACCAGCCGCTCGATACCACGCTGCGCGAGTACCTCGCCATTCGCCAGGGAGGGCAATGATGGGATTTCTCAATCCATGGTTTTTGGCTGCCGTGGCGGCGATCGGCTTGCCCATTTACATTCACCTGCTGCGCCGCCACATCGTTCCTCCGCAACCCTTCAGTTCCCTCATGTTTTTTGAGCGCGGCACGCAAAGCTCTACACGCCACCGGCGGCTGCGCTATTTGCTGCTGTTTTCGTTGCGCACTGCATTGCTGCTGCTGCTGATACTGGCGTTCGCCAATCCCTTTATCCGGCGGGCTAGCAGTAGGGTGGACGACAAACTGCTGCTGGTGGTGGTCGACAACTCTTTCAGCATGAAGGCTGGGTCGCGGTTCGCGGATGCCAAACAAGGCGCGTTGCAGTTACTGGCATCGCGGCCGCGACCACAACGTGCCGAAGTGATGGCTCTGGGCGGCCGGGTGGCGGTGTTGACCCAACCGATCGAGGACGCGGGGGCTTTGCGCTCCGCTGTCGAGAGTATTCAGCCTGGAGATTCACGCGCGAATTTAGGTGAGCTTGCACACGGAGTCCGCGCCCTGGTCGAGACGGTGCGCACGCCAGTGGAGCTGCACCTGTTCAGCGACATGCAAAAGACCGGCATGCCGGCGAACTTCGCTGACATTGAGTTGCCCGCGAATGTAACGGTCGTTCCGCATCCAGTTGGTGCTACCGCCACACCTAACTGGACGGTCGAAGGTGTGAACGCGCCGACTCAACTAGCCGACGCGAAAGACCCGAAAAAATCGCGCGTGCAGGCTGTGATTGCCGGTTATGGAACTCCCGCTGCCTCAAGAACGGTCTCGCTGGTCGTCAATGGGAAAACCGTCGCGACCCGCAAAGTGGATATTGCGGCGGATGGCCGGGCAACGGTTGAGTTTCCATCGCTCGATGTGCCCTATGGCTTAAACCATTGTGCAATCAAGATCGATTCCTCAGACGGCTTTCCAGCGGACGATGTAAGCGTGTTCTCAGTCAAACGGGCTGATCCGGAGCGGGTGTTGTTCGTACACCAGGCCAGCGATGCGCGCTCTCCTCTTTACTTTGGCGCGGCACTGGCGGCGGCGAGCCAGGCATCCTTCACTCTGCAATCCATCGAAAGCGAGAAGTCGGCCGACATTGATCCCGCAAAGTACGCATTTGTGGTGCTCTCCGATGCGGTCTCGCTGCCGTCCATCTTTGAGAATGCCCTGATGCGGTATGTGCGCGGCGGCGGTAGCGTCCTGATTGCAGCCGGGACGTCGGCCGCGCACCATGCGCGCCTCCCCATTTTCGGTGGAACCACCTCGGACGCGCACTCTTATTCGCGCAATGGCGCCGCCGTGGTCGGGCAGACCGACCTTACGCATCCGGCAATGAATGATGCGGCGGGATGGAGCGATCTGAAGATTTATTACGTCGCGGGTGTGGATGCGGATGGTGCGCGCGTAATCGTGCGGCTCACGGATCAAACACCACTGCTGATGGAGAAGCAGATTGGAGAGGGCCATGTGCTGCTGTTCGCCTCAGGATTGGACAACCTGACCAACGACCTGCCGGTGCGTCCTGCGTTTGTAGCGTTTGTTGATCGCACAGCACGCTATCTTGCGGGAAGTGAAAGCGTCAGCGGCAGCAGACTGGTGGATTCGTTTGTTCCCCTGCGGACCGCTGCGGCTCGAAGCGGCAATCCCTCGGCAGGGGTCGAGATCATCGATCCTGATGGCCACCGCGCTTTGTCGCTGGCGGAGGCGGCCTCAGCACAGTCTTTCCAGTTGGCGCGCGCGGGCTTCTACCAGATCCGCTTTGCGAATGGCCACACCGCGTTGATTGGCGTGAATCCAGACGCCCGAGAATCCGACCTACAGCCCATCGCGAACGATCTGCTGCAACTCTGGGGTAAAGGTTCGACGTCATTTGAGCCCGCCACTGCGGGTTACGTGCAGGAAAAATATACCGCCCATAGCGTCTGGTGGTACGTTATGCTGCTTGTATTGGTGGCGGCGGTTGCCGAGTCCATCGTTGCCAGCCGCTACCTCGGCACACAGAGGGAGGAGGCATGAGCAATCAGGACAAGCTCAACCTCTATATCCGGCAATTGCACCAGCGGTTGCGTCTGGGTGTATCGCTGCGTGGTGTGGCCGTACTCTTGGCCACGGCACTGATCACAACCATATTTCTTGTTCTCATTCTGAATGCGTTCGCTTTTCCTGTGCGCGGCCTCACCGGCGCTCGCACTCTGCTGTTGGTCGTCCTTGCACTGGCTGCGGCCTTCGGTATCGCGCTCCCCATGCGGCGTCTTACGCGTGGACGGGCCGCGGCGGTTGCTGAGTCCGCCTACCCTGAATTTCAGCAGCGGCTGCTCACCTTCGATGACCGGGAAAAACGGGGAAACGATCCTTTCCTTGAATTGCTTGCGGCGGACACGCTTGCCGTAGCTAAAGACGTGCCACCAGCGAACCTGGCGCCAAACAACCAGCTTTATTTTCTGGCGGGTGCGGGCTTCGCGTGCCTGGCCGTGCTTGCGTGGCTTGTCGCCGCGGGTCCTGGCTACCTGGGCTATGGGGCATCGCTGCTCTGGACCGGGCCCAAGGCTGCCCCTCTTTACGACATACGAGTGACCCCGGGCGACGTGGCCGTGCGGCGCAACAGCGATCAACTGGTGACGGCACAGGTGATCGGGCTTAAACCGGAGAAGGTGCGGCTGTTTGCGCACTACCAGAGCGCGCGCAATAAAGCCTGGGAACCGGTCGCGATGCAGCCGCAAAGCGATGCAGGCGCGGCTCCTGGAAGCTCGAACTTCCAGTTCCTCTTCGCCGGCCTTCCTGAAAACGTCGAATACTACGTCCAGGCCGATCATCTGACCTCGCGTCATTTCAAGGTCCGCGTGGTGGATTTGCCCACGGTCAAGCAAATGAAGGTGACCTACCATTACCCCAAATGGACGGGTATGCCTGAAGTTACGGAAGAGCACGGTGGCGATTTGCGCGCCATCGAGGGAACGAACGCAGAGTTGACCGTGCAGATGGATCACCCTTTGCGCAACGGGCAACTTACGCTCGATGACGGAAAGCAGATTACGCTCAGCGGCGGGGAGGGCAATCTGTACAAGGGTGCCATCCTCATGCAAAAAGATGGCGCCTACCACGTTGCCGCGCTCGATCAGGGCCAGCCGGTGCGCCTTTCGGAGGACTATTTCATCGCCACCGACAAAGCGAACCCGCCGCAGATCGCGATCGATCGGCCAATGAGCGACTACCGCGCCAGTCCTATTGAAGAAGTCACGGTCGGCGTGAAGGCCTCGGATGATTTTGGCCTGAACAAAATGAGCCTTCATTATTCGGTCAACGGTGGACCGGAGAAAACCGTTGACCTGTTGCAGAAGGCAGGGGCCAAGAGCGCGGACGGTACGGCGACGTTGAGCCTGGAAGATTTCAAGTTGATTCCCGGTGATGTGGTCAGCCTGTACGCCACGGCAAAAGATGGACACGCGGAAGCGCGCACCGATATGTCGTTTATCCAGGCCGATCCGTTTGAGCGGGAGTTTTCGCAGTCGCAGCAGATGGGTGGAGGTGGCGGCGGAGGTGGTGGCGCAGGAAGCCAGACGGACATTTCCAAACGCGAGAAGGAGCTGATCGCCGCGACCTGGAAGCGCCAGAATGCAAAGGCAACCACGCCTAAGGACTCGGCAGAGGCGGGGAAATTCCTCTCCGAGGTGCAGACCAAACTGCAAGAGCAGGCGTTGTCATTGGCAGCGCGCATGGACAGCAGGGACTTGTCCTCCGCGAATGAGGAATTTAACAGCTTTGGGCATGACATGCAGGCCGCGGCCGCAGCGATGACGCCATCGTCTGACAAGCTGAAGCAGATGCAATGGCACGACGCGATCCCAGCGGAACAGAAAGCGCTGCAATACCTGCTGCGTGCCGAGGCGACCTTCCGCAAGATAGAGGTTGCGTTCAGCCAGCAGCGCGGCGGTGGCGGCGGAGGAGGAGGCGGCTCGGGTCGTGATCTTGCCAGCCTCTTCGATCTTGAACTGGACACGGAGAAAAATCAGTACGAGACGGCGCAGACCGGCTCTGCGGCAGAACAGCGCGCCAAAGCGATTGACGATGCACTGCAAAAACTGGACGCCCTCGCTCATCGCCAGGAGGAGTTGGCGCAGCAGCAGCGCAACAGCGCGCAGACCATGCAGGAGCGGTGGCAGCAGGAGATGCTGCGCCGCGAGGCGGAGCAACTGCAGAAGCAGATGGAACAGCTGGCGCAGAACAGTCAGCCCAAAAGCGATCAGCAGGGGCAGCAGAGTGGTCAGCAGCAACAGGGACAACAAGGGCAACAGGGTCAGGCGAGCGAACAAGGGCAACAAGGGCAGCAAAGCGCCGGTGGCTCATCCAGCGGATCGTCTTCCGGTGGGCAGTCTTCCCAGTCTCGCGCCGGAGGGTCGAGAGCTCAGTCGAATGCTGACGGAGGTGCGAGCGACCCTCGTGTGACCCAGGCATTGAATCGGCTGCGCGAGGCGGATCAAGAGATGAAGCGTAGCGCGGGTCAACAGCAAGGCGCAGAGGCAGCGCGGCAGGCGGCTGACCAACTCCGCCAGGCTGAAAACCTCATGAGCGGTACGCAACAACAACAGGCCACGGGCAGACTCGATTCGCTCTCCCGGGAAGCCGATCGTCTGAGCAAGGAACAGCACGCCCAAGCGGATCGGGTTCGCGGCTTGGCTGGTCGTCCGGAGGCATCGAGCCAGGCTGACTACACAGCAAGGCTGCAGCAGCGCAACAAATTGGCTGAGGATCGTCAGCAACTCTCTGACGATCTTTCTCAGCTGGAAAAGAATATGCGCAACACGGCCCGGGAGTTGGCGCCGACGCAGCCACAAGCGGCTTCGAAATTGCGCGATGCGCTGGGCGGCATGGACCAGACCGATCTGACGAACCGCGTGCAGCGGACTGCCGACTGGCTCCGCCGCGGAATTAATCCCAACTCGAATGGAACGGAAGAGGGCATCAGCAAAGGCCTCGATCAGTTGAGCCAAGAGGTACACCAGGCGCAACAAGGTCTGGGCCCGGGCAGACCCGGACAAGGGCAGGGTGAGCAGACCGCTGCACTCGACCACGTCGAACGGTTTCGCAGCCAGATTGAGTCTCTGACGGGGCGCGGGCAAAATCCATTGGGCCGCCAACCTGGGCAGCAACAAGGGCAGGGTGGACAACAACAGGGGCAGTCTGGAAAGGCGCAACCGGGACAGGGCGGACAGCAACCGGGGCAACCGGGACAGCAACAAGGGCAGGGCGGACAGCCCGGCCAACAGCCGGGGCAGCAATCAGGCCAGAATGGACAGTTTGGTCAACGTCAGGGGAGTTCGAGCAGTCGCGGTGGCCCAGGCGCTCAGATTGCTCAGAGCGGCGGCAATCAACGTGGGGGCAACCAAGTCGCTCAGGATAACTTAAGCGGTGACGTTGGCAATTGGCGCTCCGGCGGCGGAGCTGTCGGCACCGCCTGGAACAATATCAATACAGGGAACAACCGATTCGACAGATCTGGCAAAGCCGCTCCTGATAATTCGCCAATACCTGCCGATCCGGAAGCTACTTACCGGCAGGGGTTGGAGGAGTTGAATCAGCTGCACCACCTGGCACAGAATGACCCCACGGCGCTCAAGGAGATTCAAGACTTGGTGCGTGAGATGCAGCGCCTTGACCCGAAGCGTTTCCCGGGCAATCCGGCGATGGTAGAACAACTTCACACTGAAGTGCTCAGCGGAGTCGACAAACTGGAGTTGCAACTGCGCCACGATTCAGAGGATCAGACGGGCCAGGTGCGGACGACGAAAGAGCCGCCGGTGCCGCCCGGATACGAGGATGCAGTGGCCGAATATTTCCGCCGCCTCGGCAAGGGCCAATAAGCCGTCGGTGAACTCCACTGGACCCTAACCGCTGGGCGGGGGCCCCTCGCCTCAGCGTACATGGGCAAGATACGATCTTCTTCGAATGCTTTTAACTCCATCTGCCACGGTGTAAATAGATGGGGCGAGAGCTTTTGCAGGGCTCCGCCCATCCTATTCGGCCCATGTACGCTGAGGCGAACATGGGGCACCCGTCCAGGGGTCAGGGTCTTGCGTCGCTCATACCCGTTCTTGGCCAGGAAACCAGGGCGGGATCTCTGCGGCTATGAGTAGGACGCATTGCCGCGCAAAGGCCCGCGAAGCGCAGAAACACTTGAGCGGTCACTTACCCTTGTAATCCTTGAAGAGCTCCGGAAACTCCTCTTTGAGGGCTTCGATCTTGGGGCGGTCACACACCAGGATGTAAGGGTTGGTCGGATTGTGTAGCGCGTAGTCCTGATGGTAGGACTCAGCATCATAAAAGCCCTTTAAAGGAACAAGCTGGGTCACGATCGGTTTGGGAAAGACATGGGCCGCGTCCAATTGCGCGATGTACTCTTTGCTGATCTTCTGCTGCTCGTCGCTGGTATAGAAAATAACCGAACGGTAAGACGAGCCCACGTCCGGCCCCTGGCGATTGAGCTGGGTGGGGTCGTGCGCGACGGAAAAGAAGATGCGCAGGAGTTGACCATAGGTGATCTGCGAAGGATCGAAGACGACCTTCACCGACTCCGCGTGCCCGGTATTCTCCTGGGACACCTGGTCGTAGGTCGCGTTGAATGACGACCCCCCCGAGTACCCCGCCGTTGTGGAAAGGACCCCTTTGACACGCTCAAAGACCGACTGAGTACCCCAGAAACAGCCGCCGGCAAAAACCGCGGTCTGCTTCCCCGGAACCTGGGCAAGCGCAGCATCGCTTGCCGGAGGGGGTATCGGTGCTCTGGCGGCCGCGCTGCAACCGGTCGAGGCGGCAAAGGCGATCAAAAGAGCAGCCATGGTGTTACGCATTGCAAAGGAACCGAACATAGAAATCTCCATCAGGTAATGAGACGAACTTACGCTACGGAAGTTACAGGCGATTCTAAGCCCATTGCGACACTGCCTCATTTCACTTCCGGCGGGCAAGCCGCCTCAAACTCATCGTAGCTGCCTTCCTGAAGCGTTACGTGCGCGATCTCGCTGCCGGCCGGGTGATTCGGGTCGTGTGCCTTGTAGAGCGTTCCGTTGGGTAAAAACGCTCTGGAAACGGCCTTGTGATCGTCCAGCACCAGCTGGCGGTCGCCCCACTTTCCGTAGAAATCAAGATACGGCCTGCGATCGGTGAGGAACTGGGTTTTCCATCCCGGTGCATTTGACATGTAGAGGTGAATCGGTTGACCCAGCGTATCCAGGGGAAGATGCCGTGGCATGCTGCCGCCAAGGGAAAGGCGATAACGCTCCCCTGTTGGCGTACACAGATAAGCGATGCCCGATAGGTTTGTCGACAGGTACATCTTGCTGCCGCGTGATGTCGGCTCCACGCGCGCAAAGAGAAGATATTCGCCCCCGGCAGAAGCAACATTCATCTTGCCCCAGCCCTGCCAGTATGGAAGCGGGTGAAAGTGTCCTCCCAGATAAAACCCCCATGGGGCGAACACCGCCGTCACCAGGAGCATAAAGGCGCTCCCGCAGACGAGAAGGATGATTAGCTGGGTCAGCAATCCAAATCGACGGCGGCGGCGCGGTGGTCCAGCTGGTAAGTTCAGTCGATTGCGCAAACTAGCTCCTGAGCTGCAAATCTAGCGCGCCGGGCGGCCCTTCGGTAACCCTTTATAATGGAAGAGTATCTTCCAAGGGTGAAAGACGCATGGCGCTTAAAGATTCCGGCATCGTTAAACTGTTTATTTTCTTTACGTTGCTGGGTGTGCTCCCATCCAGCGCTGCAAATATTGGTACCCAGGCGACTGCTCGTTCCTACCGGCTGCGCCTCTATCACCTGCATACCGGCGAACATATCGATGTGGTCTATCGGATCGGTGAGCAGTACCAGCCCGATGGTGTTGCGCAGTTGGACCATTTTCTTCGCGACCACCGCACCGGCGATGTAAAGGATTATGACCTCAAAGAGTTCGATCTGCTGCACGATCTGCTGGTCAAGCTGGGAGACCCCGACGGGGAAATAGATATTGTCTGCGGTTACCGCACCCCCTGGAGCAACAACTACCTGCGGCAACACGGGCACGGGGTTGCCGAGCATAGCCAGCATATGGAAGCAAAGGCCATCGACATACGCATACCCGGAGTTTCCACCGCGGAAGTTCGCGATGCGGCGTTGTCTTTGGCCCGTGGCGGAGTGGGCTATTACGCGCAGTCCAACTTTGTCCACGTAGACGTAGGCCGCGTTCGCCGCTGGTAGCACTTCTCTTTTAGGAGTACGGCGGCCCCTTGGCTAGCACCGCATTGAGCCTCTGGTCGTGGCCGTAGATGTCGTTAAAGAAATAAACTTCGCCATTCTCCTCGACAACCGCAGTCAGATAGATGATCACTACCGGAATTGGCGGGGTCAGGTTCACCTGCTGATTATCCGGGCCTGATTGCATCGCCGCCTTTACCGTGTCCAATGTCCATTTGGGCTGGTCTCGAAGCAGCCACGCCGCCAGCTCAGCCGGCTTCTCCAGGCGTATGCAGCCATGGCTAAAATCGCGCCTGGATTGAGAAAACAGAGACTGAGCCGGAGTGCTGTGCAGATACACGTTGTGCTCGTTGGGAAAAATGAACTTGATGAGCCCGAGCGAGTTCGACGGTCCCGGCTTCTGGCGCACCAGGAGCTTGCCTGAACGCAATTGCGCCAGCACGTCCGCACTCACCGCTCCGCTGGTGACGATGTTGCCGCTCTGGTCGGTCACTTCAAAGCCTTTTTTCGCCAGATAGCCGCCGTCTTTCTCGATCGAGGGAATAATCTCGGCGCGCGTAATGCTGAGGGGAACATTCCAGTACGGCCGGAAGATGATGTACTTCATGTCCTGGGCAAAGACAGGAGTCTCGTGGCGTACCGCTTTGCCGACCACGACATTCATGCGCATGGCAATGCGGTGATCGGGGGTAAATACGCGCAAGACGAACTCAGGGATATTCACCGCGACGGGCAGCACGGGAAAGTTCGAGGGCAGCCACCTCCACCGCTCCAATGCGTCGTCCAACTGCTGAACGCGGACGCTGAAAGGGGTATTCAGTTGAACCAGCGTGTCTTTGCCGAGCCTACCGTCTGCTCCTAGTCCGTGGCGGGTTTGAAAATGCTTGACCCCATCGACCAACGCGCCCTCGTAGATTCCCGGTTTTGCATCGGTGACCGGGCCTTGCGGTAGATCACCTGTTAATTGCAAACGCAGGGCCAGTGCCTCCGCCCCCGGGTAGGCATCGCCGGGCGCGAGCGTCTTTTGCACCTCAGGCAGTGGCGGGCTGTGATCCTTATCCGCATGCGCCAGGTAGGTCTGGAGGGCCAACTCGGTACGTTGATATCCGAAGTAAGGCGGCTCTACTCCGTTCAATACCTCGGGCACGTTGCTTGCTACGAGGATCTTCTGTGCCAGAAACTGTGGCAGATCGTACTTCTTCTGCTCCACATCGAAGCCAACTTTGAATTGCTTCGGATTCACTCGTCCCATGTGCAGGTCAGAGATGTAGCGCATCGCGCTCACGGTGAGAGCGGCATCGAAATGCGCAACTGTGTTTGCATCTATCGGTGAATTTTTCAACGCGGCCACGCGCTGAGGCCAACGCGATGCGTCGTAGTCTTCCGGGTTAAGTCCTTTCTGCCGGCTGCTCTGGAAGGCGGTAACCATCGCCAGGGCCTGGGGTATTGCTTGTCCGTCACGGATCCATACCGGCGCGTAGTTCACCGACTGATACAGCGCCTGAACCTGCTGACGGTAGTCGGGAAAGTTTGGAAATGTCAGGTCGGCGAGCGTGCCCGCAGCGGCAATGGTGCGCAGCTGCCCGGCAACCGCCTCTGCATTCAGTGTCGGGCCCGCCTGCGGTGGAGTGGGCGCGATTTGGGAATGGCATCCGAGCGCGAGAAAGGACAGGGTGAGGATGGGAATGAAATGTGCTGCGTGGCGTCTTACTTGAATCATGCGCGATCCTTCAGCGGTGCCTATGGGCTAGAGAGTTTGCTGGATGAAATCAGGTTGGGGTAACCGATCGAGTGCCGCATCTACGACGCTCGGGATAATCGTCCATCGATACCCAGCCCTTCCGGGCTGGGCTACGTTTGGCCGGCGGCCCTACGGGCCTGACGAATTATTAGACCGTAAGGACTAGGCACTGGAGGACACCATATCGGGAGTCAGCAGCGAAGTGGTGGCTTCGACCCCAGGCGCCAAACGCGTAAGGGTAATCACTGTAATGTCATCGTCCTGTCCGAAAGCGACGGCCGCGTCGGTCGCTTGCCTGGCGTCGGGTTGAGTTGCAATCAGCGCCCGGAGGCGTTCGAAGCTGAAGATATCGCCTACGGAATTGCGTGCCTCAAGCAGGCCATCGGTATAGAGGGTGAGGCGGTCTCCGATAGCCAGATGAAGCTTTGTCTTCTCGTACCTAGAGGCTGGATCCAGACCCAGCGGAAGGGCACCCGGCGAGCTGAGTTCGGTCTTGTTGAGGAAGGCAGGAGGATGCCCGGCATTCGCCAGGATGCATTCTCCGTCCGGGTCCAGCCGCAATGCCAGGCAGGTCACGAACCCATCTTTCAGACGGCCGTACAGACGGCGGTTGAGGATAGAGAGAACTTCCGAAGGATCGTCCACGGTATCCGCGACGGTGCGAATGGTGCCAACGATCAGTGAGACGGTCATGGCTGCTTTCAGCCCCTTACCGCTCACATCGCCTAACACCAGCAAGGCGGAGCCATCCGGCAGGGCGATAAGTTGAAAGAAATCACCGCCCACCTGTTGAGCCGGCCGGTAGGCACTGGTCACTGCATAGCCCTCGAGAGATGGAAGTGTCTCCGGGATGAGCACCTGTTGTAGCTCCTGCGCGCTCTTGAACTCCTGCTCAAGGGCACCCTGGCGCTCACTCTGCTCAATCGAATAGCGGTAGACCGCGTACACAATGGAGATCAGCAGAAAGGTAAATTCCAACGACGACAAATTAAATCGATTACCACCCAGGGTAAACAACGGCGATCCCGTCTTTTGCGAGATAGTCCAGTGGGTGAAGCGAACGCCTTGGCCTGTGAAGTTCTGAAAGGCCAGCGTTAACTGCGTGAGCGCGGCAAGGATAGCCATCAACCAGCGAGAACGGTCCAGCCGCTTGCCAATGGCAAAGCCCAGCAGTACCAGCGGATAGGCTTCAATCAGCATGGTCGGTAACGTGAGCACGGCGTCGCCTATTTGAAGAAGCTTCACGTAAGGTCCGCTCCAATCCAGCAGGCTCAGTATCCCGTCGCCAGCTCCGCAGAAGATGGAGATGCAGGCCAGAATGCGGGTCCATCGGGGCAGAAAAGGATGACGATCGAGCTCCAGCAGATACAGCAACAGATACCAGATAGCAATGTCTGCAAAAGAGAGAAGCGGCTGGGTGATGCCACTAACGACACCAGCGGTAATGGGCAAGCGGAAGCTGCCGATTACGGCTGAGGTCAAAAGAGCGGAAGCCCATACGGACATCCATAGCAGCACCCGCTGCTTACGATTGCGGAACCAGGAGAGGAAGCCGAGGATGGCGATCAGCCCATAGATGACCTGGATTGCGGAGCCGAACAGCCGGCCTCGGACGAACCGATAGTTGAGATTGCCCTTGTAGGTGGCGATGGCATCGGCAGGCCCGGCGAGGGGCGGTGCATTCAGACCTCCGGCTTCGCCGGTATCAGAAGAGAGATACGGCGCTTTCCACACTCTGAAGGCAAGCACGCCGACCCCTGGCCGTCCCAGCCCGATGATCTGAGCCGGAAGATTCGCGTAATAGAACGGGTGCGGCGGCAACTTGCCCTGCTGACCGATCAGTTTGCCATTCCAGTAAACCTCATAGGCGTCATCGATCGGCGGCAGCAGGAGCGCTAAATCCGATTCGGCTCCGGCTACTGGAAGAAAGTTCACATGGCGGCGGTACCAGGCAAAACCCGTGTAGCCGAAGTGCGCCTGGTCGCCCCAGGGTTTGTCTACCCCGATCCGCTCCCAGCCAGAGTCATCCAGTGTCGGCGAAGCCCAGTCTGGGTTATCGCCCAAACGAAATTGCCAATCGCCGTCCAGAGCGACGGTCCCTTTGCCCAGGCCCTCAATGTTCAAAGGAGCCGCGGAAGGGGCGGCCGCAGCTCGCGCACCCAGGGAGCCAAACACAACAAAGGCACAGGCAAGCAATAACTTACCGGGCAAAATCGGTCTAATCATGATTCCAGAATCATACCCGGTCGACGGTTAATTTCAGGAAGCCAACCTTGAGGACGGCCGCGCAGCGGGCTTCTTGTCTTCACGGGCCCCCTGACCTTTCTTGCATAACGCGGCCCTATAGTGCGCTGGCAGACCCTCACGACCCGATGAGTAAAGCCGCCGGACCGCCAAGCCGATAACCACATAGTTATCAACCCCTGAGTACCCGAAGAAAGAGCAAGATATCTAAGATTGTAAGTTTGGGTCTAAACTTATCGCACTCTCTCTGCTGGTTTTGCGATGCAACTTAAACGTGTCCGATAAAAAGCAAATTTTCCGTCTCGTGCTGCCGATAGCGCTCCTCGCGCTCGTGCTGGGCACTACGCTTGGTGGAATCTGGCATCATCATGCCAACGCTCCCGCGGACACCTGTCCCATCTGCCATCTTACCCATCAAGCCATCGAATCGACGCCTTCGGGCATACGTGTATGCATTCCAGTTCCGACCTGGCCTGGGCCGGAACCTCAACGTGATTCCTTCGCCGCAAATCCTGCCGTCCGGCGCATTCCCGCGCGTGGACCTCCCGCTTAGCTTGCCTCTTCTGTACGGGCCGTTCGTGGCCCGCCAATCTGTGTACCGTCCTCCCTCAGAGGCTGAGCTCCCATGCGTGTATTACGTTTGCGTTTTCCATTTCTGCTGGTCACCGTATTTGTTTCCGGTGCTGCCGGGGCGCAATCCCCACCGGTGCAGTCGCCGTCACCCCCGGCGCAAGCGCTCGCCCAGAATCGGAGCGCCGTAACCATTTCGCTCGACGATGCCATTCAGATGGCGCTCCAGCACAACCACAACATCCTGGCTGCGCGCACCACGATCCAGCAGAACGAAGCAGAAGAAACCACGGCAAATCTGCGCCCGAATCCAGTGATTTTGAGCGATTGGCAGTTCTTGCCGATTTTTCAGCCAAGTCAGTTCAGTGCTGACTACCTGGATAACATTGCGCAGTTCGACCTGGGCGTCAGCTATTTGTTTGAGCGAGGCAAGAAGCGCCAGCACCGCCTGCGCGCCGCAAAAGATCTGACCGCCCAGACACGGTCGCTGGTCGCCGACAACGAGCGCAGTCTTGCCTTCGGTGTTGCCAGCGAATTCATCAACGTAGAACTGGCCGAATCCACGCTTGAGCTAGCCCAGCAGGATCTCAAGAGCTTCCAGAACACGGTGGATATTAGCGAAGCGCGTTACAAAGCAGGAGATATCGGCGAAGGCGACGTGCTGAAGATCAAATTGCAGATGCTTCAGTTCGAGACCGATGTATCCGCCGCGCAGCTCGCCAGGGTTCAAGGGCTTTCCGACTTGCGGCAATTGCTGGGATACGAGTCGATAGCAGCGGACTATGACGTGGCCGGGGCATTCGATTATCAGCCCGTCAAGGGCAACCTGGATGACTTTCAAGCAAGAGCCCTGCAGAGCAGGCCAGACCTGCGGGCAGCGCAGCAAGGAGTCACTGCCGCGAACAGCCAACACGCGTTGCAACAGGCGATCGGCAAGAGAGACATCACCGGTGAAATCAATTACACCCACATTGGTTATCTGAACGACGTTTCCCTGTTCGGGCAAATGCAGATGCCGGTTTTCGATCGCAACCAAGGGGAAATCGCGCGCGCTGCCTTCGCCATCACGCAAGCGCAGGAGCAGGAGAGATTTGCTAACGGACAGGTACTCACGGACGTAAGGGACGCGTTTGAGAATTTGCGCACCAACGACCAGATCGTTGGCCTCTATCGCTCGGGTTACATCAGCGAGGCGCAACAGTCCCGCGACATCAGCGAGTATGCCTATCGGCACGGTGCAGCCAGCCTGCTTGATTTTCTCGACTCGGAGCGCAGCTATCGGGCTACACAACTTGCGTATCGCCAGGCGCTCGCTTCGTACCTGCTGGCGCTCGAACAGCTTCGCGAAGCTGTAGGAACCAGGAGCTTGCCATGACCATGGGACCAATCACGCACCGCAACCGGGTGTTCGCAAGTGCGATGGCCCTGGCGTTCGCATGGACGCTCACGAGCTGCAGCGCGAACGATCGCAGAGGAGCAGGCGAAATGACTTCCTTCTCTGCGAACAGCTCGGCAAAAGCCCAGCTCTTCACCCTGCCGCAAGATCAGATGTCGCACGTACAAGTAGTCACCGTTCAGCCGAGCCGGTTGACGCGCACGCTTCGGCTTACGGGAGCCGTGGCTTACAACGCGTTCAACACCACACCGGTCATCACCCAGGTCGGCGGGCCCGTCAGCCGCATCCTGGTAGTGCCGGGACAACATGTCAAAACCGGCCAGCCAATGCTCGATGTGAGCAGTCCCGATTATTCTCAGTTGCTGGACGCCTATTTGAAGGCGGCGGATTCCTACCGCCTCGCGGACAAGAATTATGTCCGCGCACAAGACCTTTACCAGCACCAGGCCATCGCCCAACGCGATCTGGAGCAAGCGGAATCGGATCGTAACCAGGCGCAGGCGGACCTGAACGCGGCTGACCAGGGAATGAAGATTCTGGGCATCAAAAGTCCAGCCGATCTGGCGAAGGCGCCGAGTTCAGCGCTCATTCCCGTCCTTGCTCCCATTGGCGGTGAGGTCGTCGAGCGCCTGGTCTCACCGGGCCAGGTGGTGCAGGCGGGTCAAACCCAGGCCTTTACGATTTCGGACCTAAGCACGGTATGGGTCCTGGCCAACGTGTACCAGGCGGATCTCGCCGCCGTGCGCACCGGAGACGATGTTGTGGTGCAGACGGACGCCTATCCGGACAACTTCCACGGAAGGATTTCTTACGTCTCACCCGCACTCGACCCAAACACCAGAACGCTGCAAGCGCGCATTGTCGTGGACAACCCCGGCGAGAAACTGAAGAGGGACATGTATTGCACGGTCACGGTGACGGCAGGATCTATAGCCAACGCCATCGTCGTACCCGACGCGTCGGTTCTGCGTGACGACAACAACCAGCCCTTCGTGTACCTGGCCACCGGCGCGAATCAGTTTGGACGGCGCGACGTGGAGATTGGCCAAAGCCTGAATGGACAGACGCAAATTCTAAGGGGTCTTTCCCCTGGAGAGAAGATTGTAGGCGACGGCAGCTTGTTTCTTCAGTTTGCTAATTCGCTGCAACACTGAGGAGGCGGCTTGGCATGATTCATCACCTGGTCCGATTTGCGCTGCGGCAACGGCTCCTGGTTCTGCTGCTGGTGGCCTTCATTGCCATCGGTGGAGCGATCTCGTTCCAGCACATGCCGGTAGACGCCTACCCCGACCTTTCTCCGCCGATGGTTGAGGTCATTACCCAATGGCCTGGACACGCGGCCGAGGAGATCGAACGCCTGGTTACGGTGCCGACGGAAGTGGAAATGAACGGCGTGCCCAAGATGGCGGTGATGCGCTCGATTTCCCTGTATGGGCTTTCCGACGTCATCATGACGTTTGAGGAAGGGACAGACGACTATTTCGCCCGCCAGGTAGTTTTTCAGCGGTTAAGTGAGGTGACCTACCCAACCGGCGTAACGCCCACGCTGGCGCCGCTCGCGAGCCCGTCAGGGCTGGTCTATCGCTACGTCATCGAGAGTCCCGACCGCACACCGCAAGAGCTGAAGGTCTACGAAGACTGGGTCATCGAGCGGGAATACAAACAGGTTCCCGGGGTTGCGGACGATTCCGGTTTCGGCGGCACGGTGATGCAGTACCAGGTCCTTCTCGACCCGGCGAAACTCTACGCGTATCACATCACGGTGCCGACTGTGCTGCAGCAGCTCTCCGTCAACAATTCCAATGCCGGCGGTGGATTCTATTCGCAAGGCGGCCAATTTTATTATGTTCGCGGCCTGGGCCTGGTCCGCGATACGGGCGACATTGGCAATGTGATCGTGGGCTCGCAGAACGGTGTACCGACGCGTATCCGCGACATTGGCGACGTGACTATCGGCAACGCGCCGCGCCTGGGCGAGTTCGGCTTCAATAAAAAGGATGATGCCGTCGAAGGCGTCATCATGATGAGGCGCGGGGAGCAGACGCAGACCGTGCTGAAGGGTGTCGAAGCAAAAACGCAGCACCTGAACGAGAACATTCTGCCCGCCGACATAAAGGTGAAGCCTTACTACGACCGCAGCGACCTGGTGCAACTGACCATCGATACCGTCGAGCACAACATGCTGGTGGGCATGGCGCTGGTGCTCATCGTTCTGATGGCTTTCCTGGTAAGCATTCGCGCCGCCGTCATCGTCGCCCTCACCATCCCCCTGGCTCTGCTATTTTCATTCGTCTTCCTGCATGCGCGAGGAGTGGCAGCGAACCTGCTTTCGATTGGCGCCATCGATTTCGGGATTCTCATCGACGGGACCCTGGTGATGGTGGAGAACATTTTCCGCGAACTGGGCGAGCGTGAGGGGCAGAGCTACGATCTGCAAGAGGTAATCCTGGCGGCAGCCAAGGACGTCGATCGCCCTATCTTCTATTCGGTGGCGGTGATTATCGCGGGCTATCTGCCGATCTATGCCCTCGGCGGACCTTCGGGAAAGCTGTTTAAGCCCATGGCGGATACGGTGTCGATCGCACTGATCGGCGCCCTGATCCTAACCCTGACGTTTGTTCCCGTCATGTGTGCGTACTGGTTCAAACGGGGCGTACACGAGCGCGAGAACAAGCCGTTTGAATGGTTGCGCAAAAAGTATGCGGGAGAGCTCGACTGGTGTCTCGACCATCCGAAGACAACGATCATCGTAGCCACCTTGATCTTCGCTGCCACCCTCCTGCTTATCCCTTTCATCGGCGGAGAGTTTATGCCCCACCTCGACGAAGGTGCGCTGTGGGTGCGGGCGACCATGCCGTACACGGTCTCGTTTGAGGAAGCGAGCAAGTTCTCGCCCCAGGTGCGCAACATCCTGATGAAGTATCCGATGGTGACTGACGTTGGCTCCGAGCTTGGCCGTCCCGACGACGGCACAGACCCCACCGGATTTTTCAACGATGAGTTCTATGTGGGCCTGATGCCATACAACGATGCTTCGTGGAAGAGGGGCTCCATCCACAACAAGGCGGAACTGGAAGAGGACATTCAGCGGCAGCTCAGTGCATTTCCGGGAGTGATCTTCAATTACACGCAGCCCGCCGAAGACGCGGTCGACGAAGCCTTGACGGGACTCAAGAGCGCACTCGCGGTAAAGATTTATGGTCCCGACCTGAATGTTTTGCAAAGCAAGGCGCTGGAAATCAAACGCCGGCTCGCACAAGTACCGGGATTTACGGAGCTGACGGTGGTGCGGGAGCTGGGCCAGCCCAGCCTGCTGATCGACGTGGATCGCGACAAGATTGCCCGCTACGGCATTAACGTTGCCGACGTAGAAGCCGTGGTACAAGCGGCCGTGGGCGGGCAGGCGGCTACACAGGTCATCCAGGGAGAGAAATTGTTTGACCTGGTGGTGCGCATGAGGCCTGAATTCCGTGAGAATGCGCAGGAGATTGGCAACTTGCTGGTGGGTACACCGACAGGACAGCAAATTCCCCTGCGTGATCTTTCGAATATCCACGAGGCAGGTGGAGCGTCCTTCATTTATCGCGAAAACAACTCACGCTATATTGGCGTGCAATACAGCATCGAGGGGCGCGACTTGCAGGGTGGGGTGCTCGCGGGACAGCGAGCCATCGCGGATATTAACAAGTCCCTGCCTGCCGGCTATCGGCTGGAGTGGGGTGGTGAGTACGGCGAATTTCTTGAGGCCAAGCATCAGATTGAATTTATCGGGCCGCTTGCGTTGCTGATCATTTTCATGATTCTGTTTGCGCTGTACGGCAACTTCAAATTTCCGGTGACCATTGCTCTGGGCGTCATCCTTACTGAACCTGTGGGCGCTTTGATCGCGCTCAAGCTAACGCACACGCCGTTCAGCGTCTCATCGGCTCTCGGCTTGTTGGCCTTAATGGGCGTATCAGTTGAAACAGCCGTGATCCTCGTCTCCTACATCAATAAGCTGCGTCTGGAGAATAAAGACATTCGCACGGCGACCCGCGAGGCTTCACTCTTGCGACTGCGGCCCATTGTGATGACTGCCCTGGTCGCTTGCCTGGGACTGCTGCCCGCGGCGCTTTCCACCGGCATCGGTTCTGACACACAGAGGCCCTTTGCGATTGTGATCGTCGCCGGGTTAATCTCGCGGCTCTTCCTTGGTTTCTTTGTCAACCCTGTGTTGTACGAGATGGTCGCCCGGGATGGCGACGTCTTGCAGGTTTGATGCAGGAGGCGCGAAGGTCCACACCTAGCAGAGATGGAACACCTCAGGGGCGAAAGAGTCTGCGTGAGAACCGAAGGGCCAGAATTGGGTCCTTGAGGCACGGCCGAAGGAGGCCTTTCCTCAAGTTTGCTGAATCTTGCGGAATTGGAAAGGGACTCCCAGGACTACATCCTGGGATATTCTCAGCCGTCCCTGACGGGACTGGTCCGTTTTGCCAAACCCTACCCAGGACTCACGTCCTGGGCTACTCTCAGCCGTCCCTTCGGGACTGATATTTGTAAGTCGAGCTCTCACGCAGATTCTGAAGCCCGTCGTAATCTCAATCGTTTACGGCGCAACTACAGTCGTGCCCTGATACAAAACCAAATCGGTTAGTCCGAACTCGAAACGCAATAGGCGGGGTCGTGCCGAACGCCTGTTTTCATGAACTCTTCGATCATCTCGACTGATTGAATACCACCCCTGGCTCCGACGGCCATGCAATTCATGGCGGCGGCGGCGCAACCGAAATCAAGTTGCCGTTCCAGGGGCCAATCCTGAAGCAGTCCGTAGATAAACCCGGCGTGGAAGATGTCTCCGGCGCCCGTGGTGTCGACCACCGGAACACGATAGGCGGGAGCGTGGAGTAAGTGCTTCCCATCCCAGGCCAGCACGCCATCGTGACCCAGCGTTGCTGCCGTAAGGCGGCAACCATACTGATGTTGCATAAGACGCAAGGCCATTTCCAGATCGGGCTCGCCGGTGAGGCGGGAGGGGATGTCCCGGCTCACGATGAGATAGTCGACGTTCCGCAGAAGATTTTCCAACCCTGGATAGAGCTCATCCAGGTCGGCGATGACGGGTGTGCCGGCGGTGCGGGCCCAACCGGCGGCCACAGTCGCGGCCTCAGTGTCGTAGCCATCCACGTGCAAGGCTTGGGCATTCACAATCCATTGGCGATCCAGATGGGCCGGCTTCAGGGTGACCCGCTCATCGCGCCGGCAAAGCACGGTCCGCTCGCCCCCACCGTCGACCAGTATGAGCGACTGCGGGCTCGCTCCTCCCTGAACTGTAACGATCTGGGTCTCTACGCCCGCGCGAGCAAAGGCTTCTTGATGAAGCGTCGCCGCAGCGTCATCGCCCAGGATTCCGACGTATCGCGTCGACATGCCCCAGTGCTGACAAGCCACCACGGCGGTAGCGACCTGGCCGCCAGGCAGCACGTTGGCAGAACGGTATTCCACTTTGGAACCGCGTTCCGGATAATCTGCGAGGGCGATGAGCGTGTCTGTCGCGTTCAGGCCCACCCCGACAAGGTCAACCTTGGACGGCTTGGTCATTCTGCCAGTGTAAATGGACCCTCAGGAAACCCAAAAACCTTCGTGCACCTGGCCCGCCTCGTCTTCCAGTAAAGGTCCAGCCACGTCAATCGGCTTCTGGCCCCGGGCAAAGACTTCGCGGCAAGGCAGATCGAGGGTGGGATTTTCCGTATGGCTGCCGGTGTACCGCGACAAGCCGGTTTCCGCCAACGCAAAGACAACACGGCCGATGCCGATCCAGTAAATCGCACCGGCACACATGGCGCAGGGCTCGGTGCTGCTGTACAGAGTGCACTTGGCAAGCTCAGCTTCGGTCAGAAGCTGGGCAGCCTGGCTGCAGGCCAACATCTCGGCGTGTTGGGTCGGGTCGCCGTTGGGCCGCACTGCATTGTTGCGTGCGGCAACTACCGTCTCGCCGCGCTCATTCACGATCAGCGCGCCAAACGGATGGCGGCCGTCGTTGCGCGCCTTACGCGCCAACTCGATCGCCTGCCTTAAGAAAACCAGGTCCTGCTCAGTTACTTGTTCCACGGTTCAGCTCTCCGTTTTCGAGGAAAAGAAAAGGTTGAGTAGCACGGCGGTCGCGGCGGCCAGAAAGATACCGCTGTTCAGGAAGAGCCGCGCTGCATCCGGAGCGTGGGCAAAGAGCTGGGGAGATGCGATGGGCAGCACACCCATACTCAGGGAGACAGCCACGATGATCGCATTGTTGGTTCCTTGATAGCGAACCCGGGTCAATTCCTCAATGCCTGCCATGGTCGTCATGCCGAACATCACGATCGACGCGCCGCCTAAGACCGGGCGGGGAATAGCGGCGATGACAGCGGCCAGTTTAGGCAGGAATCCTAGGACGACCAGCAAGCCGCCGCCCGCCGCGACGGCAAAGCGGCTCTTGATTTTAGAGAGCGCTAGCAGGCCAGTGTTTTGCGAATACACGTTGTAAGGAAAGCTGTTAAAGAACCCACCCAACACGGTGGAAAGGCCGTCTGCGCGGAAGGCCGCGGTCAACGTTGCCGGGCCGATGGGGCGGCCGGTGATCTCACCGATCGCGAGGCAGTTGCCGGTCGTCTCGGTCATCACCACCAGCATGGAAAGGCTCATTACCAAAGCGGGCAGCAGCGCGAAATGCGGTGGGCCAAAGAGCAGCGGATGCGCCAAGGCAAACCACGGCGATGCCGGAACCTGTGTAAAGCTGGCTTGGCCAGCCAGGGCGGCCAGGGCGGTTCCACTTATCAGCCCCAGCAGTACGCTGAGGTTGGCGATCATGCCGCGGCCGAAGCGCTGGATGGCCACAATCATCACGATCGTTGCCAGGCCCAATCCAAGGTGGGCGAAGTTGCCGAAGTCGGCCGCCGAGGGATCGCCGCCGCCCAACCATCCACCAGCTACTGGGAGCAGCGATAATCCGATCACCGTGATCACTGAGCCTATGACTACCGGAGGAAAAAATCGCAGCATGCGGCTGAACCACGGACCCACCAGCATGGTAAAGAGCCCGCAGCTGATCACGGCCCCATACAACGTCGGGATGCCGTAATGGCTACCGATCAGGATCATGGGCGCAACGCAAATGAAGGAACAGCCCTGGATGAGAGGAAGACGCGCTCCAAACTTCCACCAGCCAAGGGTCTGTAGCAACGTTGCCAGGCCAGAGGTAAACAGATCGGCGCTGATCAGCGCAATCACTTGCCTGGGCGTGAACTGGAGCGCGCTGCCTAGAATTAGCGGCACAGCCACCGTGCCGGCGTACATTACCAGCACATGCTGCAGTCCGAACAAGAGCAACCGGGGAAGCCCCTCAACCGTATCGATCGCGTCGGGAGAGGCCGCCATACCGCTAGACCCGGGCACCGGGTTGCGAGGGCCCATGCTCACCTTGGGGTCGGCTGAGGCTGTCATTGGAGGTTACATAATAGCGTGGATGTGAGGCGCGTCAGTGGCCAGACTTATCCAAATTAGGTTGGGGAAGGGCTAGCAGGCCTCATCTACCAAATCACCGTCTGTTCTGGACAGGTGCCCGAACCGGAAGACTGGCCGATCAGTTTCTTGTTGTTCTGCGATGCGGTCTCATTTAGTAATGGCGCATGACTCCTGAATTCCGCCGTCTCGCCCCAAGGCTGAGGGTATTTTGCTTCTTGGCAGCGCTGGCCAGCGCATCTCTGCTCTTCGCGCAGGCTCCAGCCACTCCAGCTAAGTTGGTGGTTAGGAACGCCTTCATTCTGACTATGGCACCGGGCCAGCGCGAGCCGGTGAAGGGCTACCTGGTGGTTGGAGAGGATGGCCGTCTGCTGACGGTGGCGGCGGGCGATCCTCCAGCTGGACTGAAGGCCCCGCAAACCCTCGATGCCGGCGGCCATTGGGTAATCCCCGGCTTTATCTCTGCCCATAGCCACTTATGGCAGAGCGCCTTCCGCGGGCTTGGCGGGGACCAGACGCTGATGGGATGGATCGACGCGCTGTACAAACCCGCGGTCAAATCCAGCCCGGAGGATATGTACTGGTTCACCCTGGATGGCGCGCTCGACCATCTGGAGCACGGCATCACCGCGGCCTATAACTTCAACTTCGAAGCGCGGACCAGAGGGCGGACGGTAGCCACCGCGGATGAGTATGACAAGAATGGATTTCGTGCGGAGATGGACTCGGGGATTCGCTTCGTCCATAGCATGTCTGTCGGCCGGGCGACCGCTTTGGGTGTGCAGCCCAGCTATGGATACGAGCAAGCTCGCGTGCCCTTGAAGGCCTTTCTGGACTGGACAGCGCAGCAGCCGAAGTCGAGCAATTTTCTCTCTGTGATGATCAGCGGTGGGACGGCGTTCAACAATACCTATCAACAGACTTTGATGGAAAAACAGCTGGGCGACGAGTTCCACCTGGGCAACGAAACCCATTACCTGGAGCCGCCGGAGACGCAGTATGAGCAGCAAAGCAAGTTTCGCTGGTTTATGGATAGCGGGCTGCTTTCGAAACAGCTGATATTCGGGCACTTCATTCATACCAACAGCTTCATCATCGCGGAGAGCGCGAAGGCGGGCGTGGCGATGTCCTGGAATCCGCTCTCGAATGGGCGGCTGGCCTCGGGAGTGGCGGATATTCCCGCATATTTGAAGGCGGGGATCCGGGTGGGTATGGGCGTCGATGGAGAAGCCAGCGCCGACCTGGCAGACCCCTTTGAAAACATGCGCACCGGGCTCTATGCGATCCGCGACAAGTATGAGAATGCAACCATCATGAGTCCCTACGACGTGCTGCGGCTGCACACCATGGGCAGCGCGGACGTGCTCGGCGTGGCCGACCGGCTGGGCAGCCTGGAACCGGGAAAGTTTGCCGACTTCCTGGTGATCGATCCAACCCGCTTCCGGACAATTTTCGATCCTTATGCTTCCCTGGTCTTTGTGGCCGCGGAACGCGACCTGGAACGGGTTTACGTGGGCGGCGATTTGCTGGTGCAGAACGGAGCGATGCTGAAGCAGGACATGGTTAAGGAGAGAGCCGAAGTAAGCAAGCGGGTTGCCGCTCTGCGCTAATAATTTTCGCCATCTGGCGGAAGGTGTCCAAATTACCTCCGCTCGCACGTCATGGTAGTAGCGGATGACAACATCCGCCTAAAATCGATGACGGAGGTTTTCTATGCAATATCTATTGACGCTCTATGCAGACGAGTCTGGCTGGTCCAAAATGTCGACGAGTGACCATGAACAGGCAGTGGCGGCTTACATGGCGTATGGCGAAGCATTGAGGGCGGCGGGCGCCTTTGTGGGTTCGAACCGCCTGCAGCCAATCGCAACAGCCACCACGGTGCGCACTATCAACGGCAAGGCGCAGGTGCTGGATGGCCCCTACGTTGATTCGAAGGAGCAGCTGGGCGGCTATTATTTGATCGACGTGCCCGATCTGGATGCCGCACTCTCGTGGGCCGCGCGCTGCCCCGGCTCTGGCCATGGAGTGGTCGAGGTTCGCCCGATCTGGGCCATGGCGGAGACCGGCCGAGCACAAAATCTGCAACACGCTACGGCTTGAGAAACCTTTCATGCATTTACTTGAAGGCGAGGAGCAGGCACGCAGCACGGCGGAAGCAGTTGCCCGCCGGAGCTACGGCAAGCTCGTCGCCTTTCTTTCCGCACGCACACATGACGTAGCCGCTGCGGAGGACGCCCTCTCCGAGGCCTTCGCCTCGGCCCTGGCAGACTGGCCAGGCAAGGGCTGCCCGGCAAATCCGGAAGCATGGCTGCTCACCGTCGCGCGGCGCAAACTTATCGATGCGGCACGGCGACAGCATAGCAGCAACCGTGTCGACGAAGACCTGGAGCAGATCGCCGCAGTGGACGCCCATCTGGACGCTGATCCGGCAGAGATTCCCGATCGCCGGCTGGCCCTGATGTTTGCCTGCGCGCATCCCGCCATTGACGTCGCTATTCGAGCGCCTTTGATTTTGCAGGTCATTCTGGGACTCGATGCGGCAACCATTGCATCGGCGTTCCTCATGTCTCCGACGGCCATGGGCAAGCGGCTGGTGCGCGCCAAAAGCAAGATCCGGGAGGCAGCGATTCCGTTTTGCATTCCTGGGCGCGAAGAATTACCCGGACGCCTCGATACAGTGCTTGAGGCCATCTACGCCGCTTTCTCTGAGGGGTGGAGCGATGCGGCGGGGACCGACAGCTCGCGGCGAGATCTTACTGGTGAAGCGTTCTTTCTGGCCCGGTTGGTCACCGAGCTCCTGCCTACGGAGCCGGAAGGGCTCGGACTGCTTGCCCTGATGCTGCACGCGGAAGCCCGGCGCCGCGCGCGGCGCAGCGATGAGGGAGACTATGTTCCCCTGGCTGATCAGGATGTTGCGCGCTGGGATTTGCGCATGATCGATGAGGCCGAAGCGCTGCTGTTGCGCGCACAAGCTTTCGGTGTGATCGGCCGCTATCAACTCGAAGCCGCAGTCCAGTCGGCGCACGTACATCGCCGCTGCACGGGTTACGCGAATTGGGAAGCGGTATTGCAGATCTACGACGCGCTCTTCACCATTACCGGTTCACCGGTCGTGGCCATCAACCGCGCGCTGGTCGTGGCGGAGCTACGGGGCGCGCACGCAGCGCTCGAGGCCATGCCCGACCCCGCCGGCGATGCTCGTTTGGTCGAGTACCAACCCTACTGGGCGGCGCGCGCGGAGCTATTGGCTAGTACGGGCGCGGTTTGTGAAGCCCGACATGCGTACGAGATCGCTATCGGTTTGGAACGCGATCCCGCGGTCCGCCGTTTCCTCGAGCGGCGCCGAGCGGCGTTCGAAGTTTCAATCGCGTGATGAGGGATAGCACCGGGCTATCGACGCAATGAGGACATTGATCTCGATGAGAAACTGCTTTAATGCAATTCCTCGCGCAACTGATGCACCAGCTCTGTCGGCTGAGAGCTAACTGCCATCGGGAAACCCGCCGCGGTGCAAGATCATGGGGTAATGCGGCAGCACCTCCGGCCTAGGAACCGATGCGCGCCATCCCTCGGGGTAGGGTTCCAATCCCCGAAAAAGTGGGGATTGCTGGTCAACAGGCCCGACGGCCACTTGCTCAAGCAACTCCCGTAACCGCCCGATGGCCTGCTCGCCAAAGCGTGCCTGCCAACGCTCTTCAATGGCCAAAAGCAGGTGACGGTACTTGTCTTGTGCCTTCCGGCCTTTGGGAGTAAGCAGCAGTACCTTCTTTCGGCTGGCGTTCGAACTGCGCTGGATTACGGCGTATCCGCGCTTGCCAAGAAAGCTCAGTGACATCGCGATCGCCTCCTTTGAAACTCCGGACAGGCGCGCGAGATCCCTCACCTCGAACCCTTCTTCACACGCGAGGCGCAAGACGTTGGCACTGATGGCAAGCGACAGCTCCGACTCCCGCTCGAAGTCAATGGCGAAGAACAGCAGGACCTTCGAGAGAAGTGAAGCCAGAGGAAGACTGGTGATCTTCGCTGTCTCCGCCAACGCCCTCTGCGCGGCCTCCGGCCCCTTGCTGAAAAGCCCGTACCCCAGGATCGGGAGACCGTCGGGCAACGCAACTTCAATCTGGTTGACTATGGTGACCAAGGCTTCGCGAAGATAGTCGATGGTTTCGTGGCCAAAGCGTTCCCGCCAACGCTTCTCTATGAACCTATCCAGCATTCGCCAGATCTCCATAGCCTTTCGTCCACCGCGAGTAAGCTGGACCGTTCCGTCGGGCTTGACGACGACGTAACCCCACCACTCCCCCAGGCGCGTCAACCAGGTACGTATGTCTTTCGGGGGCATCCGCAGCCGATGCTGCAGCTCACGAACAGTCGTTCCCTGTTCATCGATAAAGCGCATGAAGTTCGACCACATGACCCTCGATACCAGCCAGGGGACTGGGTGCGAGCCAGTGGCCGAGCCGTGGTTCGTCGTGCGGTGCGGCACCTGGTGTTCGAACTCATTGTCGAACTCGATGGTAAATGCAACCACCGCGTGCGACAGCAGGGTAGACAGGGGCAGGCGGCCATCCATGAACCCATGATCCCACGGGACCAACTTCGACCTGATTCGCGGTGTCAATCGCTGCCCCAATATGCGAAAATCGGTTTCCGTCCAAATTCACGAAAATTTCCGACAAGGCAAGGTCTTATGTCTGACAAAGCAACGGCTTGTCCTCTTACGCTTGACGTTGTCCGTGCGGGCAACGCATCGGTTGTGCACTGCAACGGCAAGTTGGTGGCCGGGGTAAACGATATTCTCTACGTCAGAGTCAGCCAGTTGATGCCCGATAACAAGAGAATTGTCCTGGACTTGACCAACCTGACCCGTGTAGACAGCATGGGCCTGGGCACACTGGTTCGTCTTTATGTTTCTGCCCGTGCGGCGGGCTGCAGTTTAGAACTCATCAATCTTGGCAAACAGGTTCGGCAGCTTCTCGGCACCACTGGTCTGATGAAAGTGTTCGCCGACATCGGGGAAAGTGGCATCAAGATGTGCTGATCGTAACCTCGAGACGGCCGCAATCGTAAACCCCATACGGTGACAACGATCACAGACCGGTTCTCCAGCCGAATGCAGAATAAGCATCGGAGCCGACCGGAATGACATACGACCATCTTGAGAAGCACTACACCTGTATCTACAAGAGCATCGAAAAGGGCTGCCTGAATTGCAGGTCAGGACGTCCGTGCCCACCGCTGATCGTGATTGCCATGCGCTACGCGCGAGAGATGGCCACGCCCCACCACCCGGTAAATGACAGCAGGACGACCCACTGTGTGACATCCATCACAGAATCAAATGCCCGCCAGGCCCTACGATCTTTCTGGGAGGGGTACACAAACAGGACCCCGTGAAAGAGGCTTCTATGATCGGACATTGCTTCAATCCAGAATGCAACGAGGAGCTGCGCTACCTACGGCAAGGCTCGGTCTATCAATGGGAGACCGGCGTAGCGCAAAGCTTCCGCTCAGAATTTTTCTGGTTATGCCCGGCCTGCTCTCCTCTCTTCAAGGTAACTTCCGACCATGACGGGGAACCCTCGCTCGCCCCTGCCGCGCTCAGGGACGAGCAGGGCCAGAGGAATTCTCGCATTCGGAGAGTGCTGAGGGATGTAGTGGTCGCCCAACTACCGGAAACCCAGGACGCGCAGCGAGTGGCTTTATGACGCAAACTATTCCGTTCCCTGTTTACGCAGAATCCATCCACTACGAACTCAAAGAGCTGCTCGTCGCCTATGACTTCTCTGAAGCGGCAGAGTCCTCGCTGAAGTACGCGGTAATGTTGTCGAAGAAGTTTGGGTCGTTCGTTCATCTCATAGGCGTGCAGAGCCCCGCCGAATACGCAAGCGCTCTCGAGGCCGGCCCACTGGCGATGCAAATGTCCCAGCGCGATCTTCAGTCTGGTCTCAAACGTATAGAAGAGCGCCTGCGGGGAGAGGGGATATGGAGCGATTCCGTGCGCAGGATTGGTAACGTCTCAGACACGATCGAGGGAGCCATCCTTGAACGTACGCCTGATCTTCTGCTTCTTGGCGCCTTTGGCTACGGCCCTATCGACCGGCCGCGTCTTGGCTCAACCGCGGAGCATCTGCTTCGAACCGTCCGCTGCCCGGTAATGGTGCTGGGGCCGCATGCACTTCTCTGCAATCGGGAGGCTACTCCTATCCGGCGCATTCTTTGTGCCACGACATCGACCGAGTCTCCTGACGATATTCTGGCGTTTGCCGGCCACTTTGCCGCCCAATTGGGCGCGAGCCTTGAGCTTATACATGTCATCGATCCTAAGCATAGGCATGTGTCGGACAAGGATGACGAGGAACGGTGCAAGGAGTGGGCCAGCAGGTTGCTCGATCGCGGTATCACCGTGACCTGGACCACTCTCCACGGAAGAGCCGACGAGGCAATCGCCGCTCGGGCCGCAAAGTCGAAGTCCTCCCTCATCCTCTTTGGCCTGCACCGCAGTGGTAATCAGGCCACGGACTGCGCCGACGGCGTGGTGAGCGCCACCATTCGTGAGGCGCACTGTCCAGTAATGACGGTGCCTTCCAACGTCTCGGGCTGATGGCGATAGAACACGAAGAGTTTGGATCCGAAGGAGGCTCATGATGACAATCATAGGAAATCCGATTGCGGTGACGCTGGACAACATTCTGTTTGCAACAGACTTTTCAGCCAATGCAGAAATCGCCAAAATATATGTGCAAGCCCTTGCAGAGCGCTATCAATCGCGGCTTCGCCTGATGCATGTTGTCGATCTTGGAGCAGCTTTCAAGACCTCGGATGCGGGGGCGAGCATGGACATCTTTCGCAGGTTTGGAGCTCAATCACTGGACCGCCTAAAAAAAGAGTTGGACCCTGAGGGATTGCGCGCCGAGACTGTTCTCTGCGCAGGGACGGATCCGGCCAGCGAGATTTTGCAGGCAGCGGACGACAAGCGAATCGGCCTGTTAGTGATTGGCACAAGCGGTCATAGAGGCATGGCCAGGCTTGTTCTCGGATCGACAGCGGAAGAGCTGATTCATCTAGCCAGGTGTCCGATTCTCACCATCGGGCCCGCGGTGCCATCGCCAAAGCAGCCGGTAAGCTTTCAGAGAATCGTCTACGCGACGGATTTTTCTCCTGAGGCAGCAAAGGCATGTGTCTTCGCCTTATCGTTTGCCCAGGACTACGGCGCCCATCTCTACTTGTGTCATGTGCTGCCCGAGCGGGGGAGCACGGGTCAAATGAACGACCAGGAACTGAACGATCAGTTTGTGAGCGTGTTGGAGAGACTGGTTCCCGACGTGGCCCGCGAATGGTGCGAGCCAGAGTGTGTTCTGGAGCACGGCTTTGCGGCAGACGGCATCCTGTTGCTCGCCCAGCGGGTGAAAGCCGATCTCATTGTGCTGGGAACGCGCAGGACATCGCCCTGGTTTGAAAATTTCAAAAGCGGCGTAGCGTTCCAGGTGATCAGCAGCAGCACTTGCCCGGTACTCACTATCCGGGAATAGTTTGGCGGGCTAAGCATTTTTCCTAATGGTGTAGACCGGAAAACTGCACTCGACGCGGCCATTCCGTCAGACCGGGGCCCCCGGGCACGCGGTCTTTGCGTGGTATTAGGAAAATGCTTTAAGCGTAGTCACTTCTTTCTATGCCCAACTTCCTTAGCTTGGAATTCAGGGTGGTTCGCTTAAGTCCGAGTCTCTCCGCAGCTCCCCCAGTTCCGCCGATCATTCCCTTCGCCTCCCTGAGAACACGCAGGATGTGTTCCCGCTCTGCGGCATGAAAATTCAAGGCAGAGACAGCTGCGCTTTCCTCCTCTGGCTTTTCCAGTTCAGCGAGGGGAGCGCGCAGGATTGAGCCGGTGGTAAGTATTACGGCACGCTCCAGGAAGTTCTCCAACTCTCTTACGTTGCCGGGCCATGACCAGGCGGACAGAACGGCCATGGTTTGCTCGGGAATTTCGTGAATGGGCTTGTTCATGCGCCGCGCATGCTTATTGACAAAGTAGCGGACAAGCAGCGGGATATCTGAGATTCGTGCTCGTAGCGGCGGGATGGTAATGGGGAAAACTCGCAAACGGTAGTAGAGATCGCTGCGAAATTCGCCGGTTTTGACCATCCTGGCGAGATCGCGGTTCGTAGCGGCGATCAGACGGACATCCACCGGAATCGTTTTTCTTCCCCCGAGCCGTTCGATTTCCTTCTCCTGCAGAGCACGCAAGAGTTTGGGCTGGAGTTCCAGCGGCAAGTCCCCGATCTCGTCCAGGAAGAGAGTACCCATGTGGGCCAGCTCCAAGCGTCCGATTCGTTGCGAGATAGCGCCGGTGAAGGCGCCCTTCTCATGGCCAAAAAGCTCACTCTCCAACAGGCCAAGAGGAATGGCCGAGCAATTTAGCTTGACGAAGGTGCGGTCACGTCGCGGACTGATGGTATGAATCGACCTTGCGATCAGCTCCTTGCCAGTTCCGGTTTCGCCCAGGATGAGCACCGTTGCGTCTGTCGAGGCGACGGTTTCCACCTGCTTCAAAACGGTCTTCAAGCCCTGACTTTCACCGACGATTTCTTCGAAGTTGTACTCTGTGCGCAGCTCCTCTTCCAGATAACGTTTTTCCTCTTTCAGCTTGCTGCTCAGCTGAACAATCCGGCGGTAGCTATGGTCGATCTTGATAGTCCCGGCGATCTGGCTAGCCGCCTGAACGAGCATTTCAATATGGCGTTGATCGAACGCGGCTTGTTGCCGGCTACCTATGAACAGGGTGCCGAGGACTTCCCCTGCGCAATCCAGAGGAACCCAGCATCCCGACTTGACCCCCGCCGTCAGTTGGTAGGTGGGTCGACCCGCGGCCTTGCCGTCGAGTTGGCTCATCAGCAGTGGTTCCTGGTTGATGACGACCCAGCCTTCCGGCGTCCCTTTAACGGGAAGGACGCCCTCCTGATGGGAGGTTGAACCGCTGGCGGAGGGTAGCTCCTGCATGTGCAGCTCGTGAGCGTTGCTCACGTCGCACAGCGCAATGGCTGCGTAGTCGTGGGGGATCAACCGCTGAAGGCTGGCTTCAATCGCAGACAACATCTGCCGGATATCGGGATTGGCCAGTACCGCTTTGCCGAGTTCGAGTACCAGCGACTCTTCGGCTCGCTTGCGGTCCGTGAAGTCACGCGTGACTTTAGAAAATCCAATGAGCTGACCATTCTGACCGCGCAACGCGGTGATGATCACATTCGCCCAGAAGCGCGAGCCATCTTTGCGGATCCTCCACCCTTCGTCTTCGAATCTACCTTGGGTGGCAGCTACTTCTAATTCGTGCTGAGGCTTGCCGCGCTCGATACTTTCCTGGGGATAGAATTTGGAGAAGTGCTGGCCCAGGATTTCGCCTGCTGTGTACCCTTTAATACGCTGTGCGCCGGAGTTCCAGGTGGCGACTCTGCCTTCCGGGTCGAGCATGAAGATGGCATAGTCAATGGCGCCATCCACCAATAGACGAAATCGCTCTTCGCTTTGGCGCAAGTCGGTCTCGGCCTGCTTGCGTTCTGTGATGTCCCGCACCACGGTCAAGACGGAGTGGCCGGCGCCGGCATCGACAGGGCTGAGCATGATGTCGACGGTAAACTCAGTTCCGTCTTTCCGGAGGCCATAGAGTTCGAGACCGGTCCCCATGGGACGCACGACAGGCGCGGCCAGATAAGAGTCGCGACGATGAGGATGCCGGCCGCGGAATCGCGCAGGGATGAGAATTTCTACGAGCTGGCCAATCAGCTCGCTTTGGCTGTAGCCGAAAAGCCGTTCTGTCGCCGGGCTGGCGGCAGAGATACGGCCATCAACGGTGGTAACGATAATTGCATCCGGGGAGGCGAGAAATAGCTTTTCGAACAGGGCATGAGCATGCTCAGAAACGTCGATGGGTGCGAGTGGCTCGAGCTTACTTGCCGGATGCTCCATGGTGCACTTCGAATGCCAACGACTTCACAATACCGTGGAGTATAGCAGCATGGTAACGGAACCAGGGCTGCCGAGCGATTCTGTCATTCCCCGCTGACTGCCACCAGGGCCGGGCGATTCGGAATCATTACGGTGGCTCCTCTGAGGGTGACGAGATGTTTGTTTTTGAAATCGCTGAGCGTCCGTGTAACCGTTTCTCGTGTGGATCCAAGGCAAGCAGCGATCTGCTCATGGGTCAGTGGCACTTTGATTTGACCTGCACCCGCTGCCTGCTTTTCATCCGAAGGCCAGTGCAGAAACAGGCGGGCCAGCTTCTCATGAGCGGTGGTGGAGAGACCAATGGTGCGCAGTTGCTCACAAGCGCGCCCATACTGCAAATTCAGCTGGCGAATGACTGCTGCGTACACTTCAGGGAAGCGGTGAAGGAAGCGCAGGAAATCCTCCCTGCGGATAAACACTACCTGCGAAGGATAAAGAACCTCCGCCGTAACCTCGTAGGGCACGCCGGACATCGATGCGGTCAGGCCGATCATTTCGCCGGGCTTCGCCATTTGCAGGATAAGCGTCCTACCACCTTTTGAGCTTACGGAGAGCTTGACCTTTCCCGAGCAGACGAGAAAGATCCCCCGCGCCGCTTCGTTCTCCATAAACAAGATGGAGCCCGCGGGATACTGGGAGGAAAGCTTGATCGACTCAAACTCCTTGGCTGCTTCGGGCGCCAGATGGCAGAGAAATTCGTTCTGCTTGAGCTTGCAATTTTCGCAGGAGGAAGTGGGCATTGGTTCACTTGTATGCGGCATATCAGTTCTCCTCGGCCGGCTCCAGCGCTAGATCTCGCTTAGCCTGATTGGCAAAATATTGAGTTAAGGGCGAGTCGGCGCAAACCTCCGCACCCGTTGCTTTGACAATCTCGCGGAGAATGCGGGCGCCGATTGAATCAACATAGGTGACTCCACGCAGGTCCAGTTGCAAGTTTGACTGTTTGTTCAAGGCCCACAAGAGACGCCATGTCTTTCCCAACTCGGCCGCCCAAGGGCCCACGACCCTGCCCTCGACCTTGAGTGTTGCCAGGGCTGTGTCGTCGTTCATTGAGATTCTCAGCATTGGTTCTCCCTTTCCTGTCCGTGTATAGAGCAATCCGGTTACCAAACGCCGAGAATACCGCGCCGGGTTGAGCCTTATAGAAAGCATGCGACTTAGGGACGGCAACCTCGCTGCGAACAAGATCGGCCCGGAGTTGAATGACGACGATCGAGACGAAATATCGTCGCCGGGACGAGGTTCTCGTCTCCGTCGTCGACCACGGCCGGTGTGACTGCTGTCACAGCCAGAAGGTTTGTCATCCGCTAAGGTTTCTCCTAGAGCCGCCTGAAGAGACCCGGGCGGGTCGACAGTCTTAGCAGGAGGAGCTCTTATGGCCACCATGAATACCACCGCCGTTACATTTGAACGGATCCTCGTTCCGACAGATTTCTCTGAAACCTCAGAACGTGCGCTAGAGTACGCCAAAGCGATTGCCAGGCAGGATAACTCTCAGTTACTGCTGGTTCATGTAAATCCACCAGTCGCCTTGATCGACCCTCCCGAAGCTGCCTGGATTGACGTAGCTGAGATCCAGTCGGCAGAGGAAGAACGCCTGCAACAGAGCGGCGCCGCATTGCGTTCCGAAGGGTATCGAGCACGAACGCTCTCACCCACAGGAGCGCTCTACGATGAGCTTCTCTCCGTGGTCAAGCAGAACGGGGTTGACTTGATCGTATTAGGAACCCACGGCAGAAAGGGCTACGACCGGCTTCTGCTTGGCTCGGACGCGGAAGCGATCCTGAGGCAGGCGCATTGCCCGGTTCTTATCGTGGGCCCAGCAACGCCGGCTCTGAAAGATAACGCGTGGCATGTGCGCGAAGTAGCCTGTGCCACAACGCTCGATCCGCGCTCGGCTCATGTGGCCGCCTTCGCGCACAAGCTCGCCACCCAACATGGGGCAGAACTGGTTCTCTTTCATGCGCAGGATCCGGATAGTCCGGACGCAGATTGGGCTTCGTTTGAAGAGGCCTTCCATCACTACGTTCCTGAAGGTTCCGGAAGCTGCATATGTTTGCGTACGAGGCTGGCCAAGACGCCCCCCGGAACCAGCATCGTCGATCTAGCCAAGGAACGTGGCTGCGATCTCATTGTCATGGGCGCTCACCCAGCCTCTTCGATGGCCACCCATATGTCGCCTGGAACCGCAGCGAAGGTGCTGATCGAGGCTCCCTGCCCGGTGATGACCATGCTTGAGGTCTAAGCCTGCATCGGAAACTTCCAAAAGCAACGCCACTCTCGCTACCTTGAGAGTGGCGTTGCTCTAGCGGAACTTTTGCCTATGCCACAAACTATCGGAGAGTATTCACCGGTGCCGGTTGAAGCCCTGATGCCGGCTCTATCCACCTCAGAGCCTGCGCTTGCAGGAAGTACATCGAGAGCAGCATCTGTAGTCCCATGAACAATGAATAGCCAGCCACTACAGCCAAAGACTCTCGTTCGTCGTGGCCCGCGACCACAAGCAAAGCGCCCGCAAAGGCAAACCCGATTCCCGCCAGGATATACGTGACTGTCTGCTCCCGCGGCGTGCCTTTCCAGGACCTGGCAAAAGTGATTTTGCCCACACTTAGGGAAAGGGCATAGACGGTAAGAACATAGCAGAGCATGCGGATGGTTGCGCCCGGGTAGAGGATCAGAAATACGCTGCACGCGGCCGCGGCGGTGCTCACGATGAGAAAACCCCGGAACCTGCTCACCCGGTGGCAACCGAGGCCGGCAGCGCAGATCCAATCTACGCCGGCAATGAAAAGCAGAGACGCCGCGACCAATAACAGCGCGAAAGCGCCTCCTAGGACGTAAAACAATAAGTTTGTCATCGTCGCGCGAATATAGAAGAGCGCCAACCCCAGCCCCAACATTGTCCAGCCGTGGATTGCCATCAGTTTAAAACGCGTGCTTTCTGTTAACAGAATCATTTGCGTCACCTGCCAGCTTGCAGTGTTTCAGTATTCGCGACGAGCAGGCGGTGACGTGCGTCACAGTTGAGACTTACTTGCCAGAATCGGCTAGGAAAGACCCTGCACCGCAGAGGATTCGCAGGCATTCTGGAATTGCTTTGTCGTGGCCCCGGCCCGGAGTGTGAATGTGGGGCACGGCGCCTGGGCTATCACTCGATAGGCGACGCCGGTGCGGAAGGCTGCGGTCATGGGCGATGCTGGAAGCACGCCCAGGATCAGCAACTCAGCCCGAAGAGCCGAGCACTCCGAAACGATCTCTTCTGCCGGCTCACCACAGCGAATGCGAATGCAGGAGACCAGATTCTTTTGCCTTGCCCCTTTCAGCATCTCGTCGATGGTGGACATGGCTTCGGTATAGATCCCATCGTGCAGACGATCTTGTTCCAGAACATAAAGCACCGTGAGCTCGGCGGCCATTCCGGCGGCAAGCTCGACAGCGAACTGGAAGGTCTTCTCGGTATCATGGCGCAGAGAGGTAGCAAAGACAACCCGGCGGGGGGTGCTTTGTGGTATTGGCTTGAAGTGCGGGCCCACGGTGCAAACCGGAATATCTAAGCTGCGTATCAGCGTCTCCGCCACAGATCCGAGCAGCAGCTTACCTAACTTCCCTTTACTAGAGGTTCCAAGAATCAAGCGCTTGATCCCGCGCTCATGAATGAACTCGGTGACCCGGTCGACCGGGTACCAGCGACGCACGTCATACGCACACGCCAGGTTTTGTGCTTTCAATTCCTTGGTCACTTTGACCAGGGCAGCCTCAGCATCGCGGAACGCCTTCTCCTTCTTGGTGAAAGGAAAGGCACCGGATTCCATGGAAACATAGGCGTCCGGAGGGATTACGTGGAGTAGCCAAAGCATGGCTCCCGTTGCTTTGGCTTGGTCTATGGCCACGGGAAGCAGGAAATCCAAATCATTCAAATCTGTAGCTACCAAAATGGACTTTGGTCTGGCAATCGAGGACAGATGTATCGAATCCATCGCGCGCTCCTTGCAGTGGACGGTAGGTTTAAGAGCGGTGGGCTGGGACTACGAGTACGGGGCAGCGGGCACTTCGAATGATGGCCGATAGTTTGTTCCGCGGCGCATGGTCTGCCAGGGCGGATCGATGGCGCGCGCCCAGGACAATTAAACTCGCTTTGCCTTCCCGCGCCGCGTCAATGATCGCCGGGGCGATATCGCCGTTTCTCACCTGATATTGCAGGGTGCAGTCGTCTCCACAGCTGCTGGGCAATAGTTCTCTAAGTTTTCTCATGGAGCTCAGCTCGTTTCGTAACTGCTCCTCCGGGGTGCTCGCGTGAGACAGCACATTCATCACCGTCAATGTGGCGTTATAGTCCTGGGCCAACGAACTGGCATATTGAACAGAACGCATACCCTCCTGGGAAAAGTCCGTCGCCAGCACGATGGACCGGATGGGGCGAAAGGTCTTTACGCACATGGGCCCGGCCACGAGAACGGGATACCCAAGGCGACGGATTGCCCATTCGGCGACAGATCCAAGAGCCAGCTTTGCCAATCCATGGCGCCCGTGGGAGCCAAGTACCAGGAGGTCGATGTTATTGGCTTGGCCGGCCGATTGAATCGCATCACTGGGCGAACCCAGAAATGCTATTTCTTTATGCTTCACGGTCCGCAGATCGGCAATGCGCTCAGCATATTTGTGGAGGCTCTCGCGCTCAGCCCGCAGGTTCATCAATTGGAGCTCTGGAACGGGACCTCCTGCCATGTTGCTCGCATAGAGGTCCGGCTCAACCGCATGCAGCACATAAAGCCGGGCGTGAGATTCTTTGGCGAGCCGTGCGGCCAACTTTACCGCGGTTGTACTTGCCGAAGAATAATCGGTTGCGACCAGAATGGATTGAAAGCGAAGCCCCACTGGCCCCAAGCGAGAACTCACGTGCTGCTGGTTTGTTGAGCTATTAGAAGCAGTTATCACGGTAGACCTCTTTCCTCCGGCACGCCGTCCGCATTGCCGCCGCGAGGTTCATTGCTATGAGGATCGCGAAGGAACACCATCACGTCTGTGATCGACATCACAAGTCATTTCCTGGCAGGCGCCGTAGTCTCTCGCTCTCACGACTGTGACGGGGATCACTGTCGAGCAGGGACCTCCTCGCATATTGTTTCGATAGCTAAGAAGCAGCTCAGTTCCACAGGAGAAGATGCGATGAATCCCGGCACACTGCAATTCAAAACGATCGCTGTAGCGGTAGACCTGACCGGCCCGGCGTCTCCGGCGTTGCGCTACGCGCAAGCGATGGCCCGCATGTATGACTCGACCTTGGTATTGGTGCATGTGATCGACCCCCTCGCCTACGCATTCCCCAATGGAGCGCCTTCTCTGCTTCGCGCAAATGCTGCGGCGGCTGCGGAACTGAAGAGGATGGAGGAGGAGACCAGCGCCCTGGGCATTCCGGTTCATTCCGTCATTGAAAGTGGGATCGTCTGCGAGCGCATTTTGCAGGCGCTGAGTGAGCATCATGCGGACCTGCTTTTGTTGGGAACACGCGCGAAGACGGAGGCCGGCCGAATTGCTCTAGGGACGGTCGCCCGGCAGCTTCTGGCCAGGTCCCGGTGCCCCATCATGACGATCTCGCCGGATGCGCTCAGTTCTTTGCCGTGGGCTGGATGTTGGCGGCATGTACTCGCGGCAACAGACTTTTCTCCCGCATCGGTTCGCGCCCTGCAATGCGCGCACCAGGTGGCCTTGCGGCAATTGGTATTGCTTCATGTGCGGCAGGGTGAGTGGGATACGGAGGATTCGTACTGCCGGGAGAGACTGCGTTTTCTCGCTCCCTTCAATGAATCCCATACAGTTCCGGTCGAGCACATTGTCGCCTCCGGTCCCGCGGGCAAATTAATCGCAGAATATGCGGAGAGATTCGGAGCGGATCTGGTTGTCCTCGGCTCCCCCGAAAACGAGCTTGGGGAGAAGGATTTCGCCACCAGCACAGTGTTACAAGTAATCTCGAAGGTCAAGTGTCCTGTACTCTGCTTGCCCTTCGCGTATGAACCCCGTCTAGCGGAACTGAACGTTGAAGCCGTTAGTTCCGGTGGTGTTGCGCAATAGCTGCCCGCTCGGTTCAGGGGGCACGGTTACTACCGATCCACTCCGCTTCGACGAGCGTTTGTTGGCCGGCTCGAACCGAAATGCCTCTCTTTCCTCAAGAGCCCGCTAGCGCTGCATGGTGATCTCCGCACCGTAGAGCGCCAGCAACGGATGATGAATGACGGCGCGAAACTCGTACTTACCGTTCGGGGAGAGGCCGTCGATACGAGTTGTAAAAGGGCCAGGCTTGGAGATGGTTTGTACAGGCGTCGCGGTCCAGGCGGCGGAACGGGAGTTGGCATCTTCGCCGACGATCGGACGGTACTCAAATCCGACTTGTAGTGATGAGCTGTCACCCATATCGATGACTTCGCCGCGTAGCGTCTCCTGAAGACCCGATGATTCGGAGGCTGACCCGGTGGTTTGCACATGCGGTGGCGTGAGCGCCGGCTCGGCGTTGGTAATCTTCAGCACTGCCGGGTTTGGCCAGTGAAAGTTGTCCTGCAGGCGTTGGGTCTGCATCACGCGCACATGGAGACCGTCCTTTTCCTGATGCCACGTGGACTGGGGCTTGATTTCAGGGTGATACTCGACTACCTGGTCGTTCTGGCCAAGCACACTCACTTCCGTCTTAGAGGTCGCGCGAACCGAATGCAGCGTGAATTCCTTCCAGGTCGCGCGTGGCCACGGTTTGTCTGACTCGACGATCGCGTAGAGCGCTTGGCTGTCTTTCTTCTTGGTGAACCAGATGTCGCCTTCATTGGTGATGACCCAGGGCCTCACTGCATAAATCGCGTCGGAGTTGACGAACATCCAGAGGGCTATTTCGCGCAGGCGCTCTTCTTCTTCAATCGGCAGCTCTCCATTCGGTTTAGGACCCACATTGAGTAAGAGGTTGCCTCCTTTGGCGCGCGTCTCGATCAGGATGCGAATCAGCTCGCCTCCTGACTTGTAGTGTTCATTCTGCGGCTGGTATTGCCACGCGGTGCCCATGGTCATACAGGTTTCCCACGCGCCTGGCATCGGCATTCCGGGAACAGTGAGCTCCGGGGTTTTGATGGCCCCCCGGGTGACGATGATGTCAGGATCGAGCTTCCAGGCAAGGTCGCGCAGACCGACGGCTTCCCCATCAAGAAAGAGTGCATCGACTTTGCCGTAGTGCGTCAGCAACTCGCGGAGCTGGGTCTGGTCGTATTCCATCAGGCCAGGGTTGTTGCGCGGCTGAACCTCGGGAACCGAGCGCTCGATGGTCTTGCCGTTCTGGTGAAGCCACCAGAAATCGTCGGGTGAATAATAAACGCCGGTGGCAATGCCTTGGGAACGGAAAGCGTCGAAGACCTCCTTGGTGATATCGCGATGAAACGGCGTGTTCATGATGCCGAAGGGCGTCGTCTTGGTGTCGAACATGGCGAATCCGGAATGGTGCTTGGTGGTGAACATGACGTAGCGGATACCAGCCAGACGCGCTAACCGTGCCCAGTCGACTGGATGAAACTCGTGCGGATCGAAGGTTTTGGGCAGGTCCTCGAAGAAGCGGTTCGTGTATTCGGGCGATGCGCCGACCAGTGAGTGGCTGATGACCACGCCAAGCTGGCTGTCCACGCTCCAGTGGATGAAGAGGCCGAAACCCTGATCGCGGAACCACTCCAGCCGCTCCTGCTTATTCAGCGAGCCCACTTCCGGATCATCCGCGGCAGCGGAGCAGGTCAAAACGAAGAGATTGGCAGCCAGGAAGACGGGGGCCAGCAGACGCATGGTGCGGATAAGAAATCGCATTCCGGACATGGGAGCTCGATCCATTCAAATGCAAAATTGAAGTTCTTCTTGCGGGGCAAACATAACGATATACGAGATTGCCTTCTCCAAAGACTCCTGTGTTCCGGTTTGTAGGCTCCGGTTCGATTGTTCCGCGATTAATCGTGGATTCGGACGGGGCCAGGTTGGGGCTCCGGTACACCCACCTCCAGCGTTTGTAACCATTCGCGTATATCACTGCAAACCAAGGTAACGGAGATGCCTCCGAAGCATTCTGGATAACGCTCGAACCTGCCTAGGGCGGCTTGTAGCAAGAGAGCCGTTCCCTGCGGATTATGACGTTGAAGGTGATGGAACGCCGCTGTGATCTGAATCAACCCTTGCAGGAACATCTTCTCCGGCTCCTGCGCTCGCAGCCACACACTCTCCCACGCCTCGTGGGCGGCAAAGAACTCCCCAGCATGATAGAGTCGCAGACCGTCAGCCAATGCGCCCTGGGTCCAATCGAATTCCATCCCTTGCGTCCCCCATGCCACACGCTAACATCGTAACGGAGAGATGTTCCCACACGCCGCCATGAGTCGAGAGCACACTGAACCACCGCGCATTCAGATCGCTGCCGGCTGGTTTTCCATGGGGTCCGACGCCGGTCAGGATGTGGAAGGGCCGGTTCATCGTGTCTGGGTAGATTCCTTTGCCATGGCGGCAACGCAAGTCACGGTTGGGGAATACGCGCGGTTTCTGAACGCCACTGGGAACGAGCCGCCTCCTTACTGGGGAGACGCCAACTTCTGTCATCCTCTGCAGCCGGTGGTAGCAGTTTCGTGGTTTGACTGCGTTGCCTATTGCGCGTGGCTTTCGACGATGACGGGCTCGCATTATCGTCTACCCACAGAAGCTGAGTGGGAACGGGCGGCGCGCGGCGGCATCGAGGGCATGGCCTTTCCCTGGGGTAATGATCCGCCGATGTCGCGCCCTGGCTACGATGGTCGCTGGCAGAACGGCCCTGAGCGGGTGGGAGAATCGGAGCCGAACGCTTACGGCTTATTTGAGATGTGCGAGAACGTTCATGAGTGGTGCAGCGATTGGTTCGCGGCCGGCTACTATGCGACTTCCCCTGATCGGAATCCGCGGGGACCTGATGAGGGCAGCCGAAAAGCATCGCGTGGAGGATCCTGGCGGCATCAGATCAAGATCTCTCGGTGTTCGGCGCGTTCCAGCATTCCGCCGGAATTCAAATACGCCGATTATGGCTTTCGCGTGGTGAGCGACGGGGTTTAGCCGTGATTCCACAAACTCAGCGGAGGGCGAACGAGATTTCCTCACCCCCCCGCCTTTTAAGACGCTACTTCCCGAGCAAGTAGACCACGTTCACAGTCGTCTCAACCTCGATTGGATCGCCATTGAGCAGATAGGGTTTGTAGGTCCACTGCCGCACGGCGTCGATCGACGATTCCTGAAGCTGACTCGGGCCGGAAACCACTCTGAGGTTTTCTACCTTTCCATCTTTGCCAATCACGGCATCGAGCACGACCGTTCCTTGAATCCTTGCTTTCTTTGCCTCCGGCGGATATACGGGCACGACCTTGTTTAAGAGATTCTCAGCCATCACGTCAGCAGAGACGGAAAGCTGCTTGGGTGGTTTTGACGCGTTGTTGTTGTCGATGGTTGAGCCGGCATCTACATGCATGCCCAACGCCAGCGCCGATCCGCAAGTTGCCAAGCCCAGTGCCGTACAAGCAGCTAGCACGGCCACGCGGCGCATACCTCGTATCTCATTGTGTTTCTCTGTGAGGTTCATAAGTCTCCTTTCAAACGCGTTGGCATCGAAGATTCCGATGGTATGAGGAATGCTGCCCAGCGTTCCCGCTACCATCAGGGACGCCAGCCGCAAAAGCGATCGTGCGTACTCATTTCGTCCGGTCATTGCGGCCGCCATCTGGTCGCAAACAATTTCGCGGCTTTCCATGATGCGCGCACGGGTAAGCCAGAGCAGGGGATGATAGGTCACGGGCAGCGAGAGCAATTCATATAGCAGGTTCTTCATGAAGTCTTTTCGCCGCATGTGCGCAAACTCATGGGCAATGACCGTGTGGAGGTCCAACTCCGGTAAGACGTCGACCATGGTAACTGGCAGCAAGAGGAGTTTTCTGCGCAACCCCATGGTGACGGGGGAGAAGATTCGAGACGAGGCCGCGATCGATACATCGTTCATCTCAAACCTCTGCGAGCATCGAGCCCAGAAAAATGCTGCGTCCCCCGTAAGCAGCACGGCGACCGCTTCCCTCCGCAGGGCAGAGAGGTTCATGCTTCTCCATAGAAATCTGGCGACGAAATAGGTGCTTACCGCGGCGTACAAGATCGCGATGGTTACAAGCAGTGCATCCCGCAGGTGAAACACACTGATTCCAGTTCCCTCACCCATCACTACGGATACATGTGCGTCGGCCACGCTATTTGCGTGCCAACTCCAAAAGGAGAGCGTACGCAACCACGCCCAGGGGAAAATGGAGCAGGCTGGAAGCAGGCTCTGGAGCAGCAAGACCAGCACCCAGACGCGGTGCTCAACCACAGGGCCCGCGGAACGGAGTGCTCGCGCCGCGAGCCATCCTGCGGCAAATAACAGCGGAACCTGCCACAAGGAATTAAGAAGATAGGCCAAAATCCAGAACTCGAGGCTTCTCATGGCTTCCTGGCTTTCTGATTGAATCGATCGGTGAGCTCCGCCAACTTTTTGGCATCGATTTGACCGCTCTTAAGGAGGCTCATCACAAGTTCTTCGCTGGAGCCGCCGAACATGCGATCGATAAGATCTCGAACCCCCTGACCCAATGCCTTGGCCTCAGTGATGGTTGCGCTGTAGATATAGGCGCGACCTTGCAGTTCACGTTTGAGCTTTCCCTTACGCTCGAGAATGTTCAACATGGTTTGCACCGTGGTGTAGGCCAGGGAAGGCTCCAGTCCTTCCTGCACGGCACTAACCGTGCAGCGGCCGCACTTCCAGACGACCTGCATGATCCTGAGTTCAAGTTTGGTCAAGCCGGCTTTGTTCGACGCCTTTGCCATCCTTGTCTCCTAATTGCTTAGGACAATATGCCGGTCCGGTGCGACTTGTCAACTAAGAATTTAGGAGTCGGAAGGGCGCTCACCTGACGACGCCTATGGGGCCGGCGGGCGCGAAGGGTTTACCTGGCAGGGCTGGTGGCAAAGCAATTGCGGTTCCGGAACGGGCAAAGCAGGCGCAGCTAGGATGGCTTCGCGGTCAAGATCGGCGGCGCCGATCCGGCCTCCGTTTGCGGTCTCGGTCAACACGCGAATGCTTCGTGTCTTGGACGGGACTCGTACCGTGATCTGCAAATGGGTCACCAGTTTGGCCAGATGCGATGGGTCCTGCGTTGGGGCGGATAGGTATAACGTCTGCACCTTGGAAGCCACAATGTCCTGGTTACCCGTGACGCTCGCCGCGGCCAGGGTGATCTCGGCGCTGCTCCTTCCGTTGTCGATTGCCTGCCACTGGATGCCTTTCGATTGCAGAAGCAAGTTTATGTCGGCCGTGTGGTTCTCCGGGTGCCGTACGATGCCGGAGACCTTGAGATCCAGCGCCGCATAAGGTACGGTGGCTCGGGAGGCCTCGGCAAGGTTGATCTTTGTCTGCCAGCGAGGATCGACAGGCGCGTTTCTATCCGGCGCGTAGTAGCCGGTTTTGGTCACGGCGCGCAGATTGGGGTCGCGCAGGGTGACGCGGATCTGACGAAATTTTCCGTTCGCGTCCCCGCCGCGAGGCTGGTAAGTGAGCGTGTAATACTCCGAACCCAGTTGCTGCGATCGCCCCATCTCGGCGTCGACATCGTTGCGGTTATAGAAGAGCTGGCCCCCGGTCTCGTTCACAAAGACGCCGAAGTTGATGTTTTCCGCAAAAGGATGATCGTTGTCGATATTCACTGCTGCGTCCGCCGCACTGATTGGCACTGGCGACCTACCGGTCAGGTTTACAAAGTGCCCCACCTTCAAGCCGGGATAAATAACGAATAGGGTTATCCGGGCATCTACCAGCATGTTGGTTGTGGCGTGCATATATTGCTGGACTTCGTGGACCATTGGCTGAGTCCAATGCCAGGTGCTGAAGCTAGGGCTTCCATGACCCACCCACACAATGTTTTTTCGTCCGGGCACTCCTTTGTTCTGGAGCGAAATCTGTTGCAGTGCGTCGAGTGATTGGTAAAACCGTTCCGTGTCGAAGCTGTCGGCCATCCACTTGTATGGGATCACAGGCGGCAAATGATCAAGGGCGTAGAGCAGGTCCGCCTTATTTCGTGTGGGGCCCTGCATCAGTTCCAGTGATTTGTTCCCGATCACCATCATCTCAGCGGGGGAGTTCAACACGGGCGGCTGCGCAGCTAAGTACTTTCGGACGGAATAGCGGATGAAGGCAAAATCCTCAAAGCTCGAATTCAGCAGATCGAGCACGAAGATGGTCACGGGCGCCTTCCCTTCCGGATTCTCGTCACCGGCAAGCGCACTGATCGTGTGGGTCTGGGGCGCTTCAAAAGAAAAGATAGCCTGCGGTCTCTTGTCTTCTGTGATGGTGAAGTCGTCTTTGGTCAGCCCGTTGACCACCGGGCGGCCTTTCTTGTCCAGCACCGTCACATCCAGAAAGACCAGTCGCGACGTCACCTGGATGGTTGGTGTGTCGGAAGGTCCTTGTTGACCTTGAGCAGATGAATCGTGGAAGAACGCCATTACCAAAAGGACAGCCGCGCAGAGTAGCGCTCGAAGGTGTCTCATGGCCAACCCTCGCTCGAAGTTTACTCCTATTGGCTACCGTTCTCGCGGCATGGATATAGCGATCCATAAGTTTACGACGAATAAGTTTCCCCTTGACATTCGACAAGAGGGTGATTAAGTCTCTTGTCAAGCAGATCTGCGGCTGCGGCACTAGTGCTGGGCGCGCTCCAGAGGTGTCTTCATGATCAACGAGTTTCTGACTCGCTTACGCTTTCTCCTGTCACGTCAGCGAGGCGGTGAGCTGGACGCGGAACTGCAGTTCCACATTGAGCAGTCCATCCAGGCGGCGGTCGCGGACGGGATCACACCCGATGAGGCACGGCGAAAGGCGTTAATAGAATTTGGCGGGGTCGAGCGCACTCGCGAGCAATGCCACGAGCAGCATCCTCGATGGTGGATGGGGACGCTGCTTCAGGACCTGCGTTATGCATTGCGCGGTTTTCGGCGCAATCCCCTGTTCACTGCGACTGTCATCGCGACCCTTGGCCTCGGCATCGGGGTAACAACCGCCGTCTTCAGCGTGGTGGATCCGATTCTCTTCCGCAGCCTCCCGTATGCGCACGCCGATCGCCTGGTTTCAGTTGGCCTCGTGGCGCCGATCATTCAGCAGGAATTCATGCTTGGCGGCTCCTACTACGACTGGCGGGAGCAGCAGACGCCCTTTAGTTCGCTGACATCTGAGATCGGCACCAACTCCTGCGACCTGACCCAGGAGCAGCCGCTCCGGTTGAGTTGCGCCAGCGTCGAATCGACTTTCCTGCCAACACTCGGCATCAGCCCGGTGTTAGGACGCAACTTCACCACCGCTGAAGACCGCCCGAATGCTCCTAGAGTTGCCCTCATCTCTTACGGATTATGGAAACGCCGCTTCGGCGCGAGTACCGGCATCCTGGATAAAACGATTACCATCGACGGCCGCGAAACGCGGGTGATCGGCGTACTGCCCGCCGATTTCGAGATGCCAACCCTTGAGGCCGCGGATGTCGTCATTCCCCAAGCGCTCAACGAAGCGCAAGAACGCAAAGTAGGTTCTGGGAGCGTGTTGTACGCCTTTGCCCGCCTCAAGCCGGGAATGTCTATCGAGCAGGCCAAGTCTGCTTTGCAACCGTTGTTCAATTACTCCCTCAGTTTGGCTCCTGCCGCGTTTCGCAATGAGGTTCACCTCCAAGTCCGTTCCCTGCGCGATCGCCAAATGCATGACGTTCGACTCATGGCATGGGTCTTGTTGGGGGCTGTTCTGGCCGTGCTGTTGATCTCATGCGCGAACGTAGCTGGTTTGTTGCTGGTCCGCGGTGCAAGCCGGGAACGTGAGTTAGCTGTCCGTTCGGCGCTAGGGGCCAGCGGCGCCCGGCTAACGCGTCAGTTCTTGACCGAAGCGTTGGTTCTCTCCGCGGCCGGAGCGCTGGTGGGATGCGCAGTCGCGGAAGTGCTGTTGCGCTTCTTCCTTGCGATGGCCCCTCAAGATCTTCCTTTTCTCAGGACGGTCCATCTTGATTTTCGCATTATCCTGGTCACCGTCCTGGTCTCATTCTTCTGCGGAATCTTTTTCGGTGTCGCGTCGGCATGGCAACGTCCCCGCTCACAGGCGCTCGTTGGGCGCTCACCCATGGCTGTCGCAAAAACTACTTTGCGGCGATGGCTGGTGGTTTCCCAACTCTCCATCAGCACGGTTCTACTTGCGGCAGCCATGCTCCTCTGCCGCAGCTTCTTGAATCTTGAATCGCAATCGCTCGGCATACAGACGCAAAGCCTGCTAACCACCAGCATTACATTAGGCCAGAAGAACTATCCCTCGCCGGAACGTCAGATGGCTTTCTTTCACCAGGTCGAAGCGCGCTTGCGGCAGCTACCCGGCGGCGGCGTAGTCGCGTTAAGCGATACGCTGCCGCCCGGCGGCAATCATCAGGACAACATTTTTGCAGCGATGGCGGTCGCAGGAAAACCGGCACCCTCGGGACCGACTGGCGGCCGGGTTACCTGGCGCTGGGTTTCTCCAGAGTATTTTCGCGCCTTGAACATTCCCATCATCAAAGGCCGAAGCTTCAGCGAAGAAGAGCTTCGTTCCCCCGGGCACTTTGTCGTCTTGAGTAAGTTGCTTGCGGATCGCATGTTTCCCGGAGAAGACCCCATCGGGCGGCAGATCCAGGTACCGAAACTCACTGGGCCTTTGTATACCGTCGTCGGCGTTGCGCAGAATGTGAAGAATGGCGGTCTCGCGGGTGAAGACGAGCCTGAATATTACCGCCTGAGACGTAACCGGGCTGAAGATTGGGATGGCACGTCCGCCATTCTTTTGAAGACTTCGCTGCCGCCGCAAATAGCGTCGCAATGGATGCGCGCGGAGATTTCTGCAGTCGATGCGACCACACCGTTCACCCTTGAAACCATGCGCCAGCGGGTCGACGAGCTGGCACAGGGCCCAAGGTTCGTTACAGCGCTAGTATTGTTTTTCGCGGCCTCCGGACTGCTGCTTGCGGTCATCGGCCTGTACGGCATCATTTCGTTTGCGGCTGCCCAACGGACGCAGGAGATTGGCCTGCGCATGGCTCTGGGCGCGACCAGCGTCGACATACTATGGCTGATCACGTGGGAGGGAGCACGGCTCACGGTGTTGGGCGGCTTGATTGGAGTCTGCGTCGCCCTGGGAATATCGCAGCTGCTCAAGAGCTTGCTATTCAACGTCGGACCGCATGATCCGTTCAGCTTTCTCGCGGTCGCTATGCTATTGCCTTTGGTCGCTCTCGTTGCTTCGTTGCTGCCGGGACGCGCGGCGATGAAAGTCGATCCCGCCATCGCTCTTCGTTCCGAATAGCGTGATTCTTATTCCAAGTAAGCGAACTACCAGGGCCTGGAACGAGCTACGGCAATACCACGCACTTCGTTGGGATATTGGCCGCTAACGGCGCAGTAGAAATGATAGAGAACACCTTCGTGGGTAATGACGGAGGGCTTATGGGCGAAGGTTTCATCGATGGTGCCGGGAGGGCCGGTATCGATGAGGACTTCCGGGACCTTGTCGAACGAATAGGGATTGATACCAAGAGCGAGCATCTCGCAGGCTCGGCCGGGGCGTTGATAGCGGAAGCCGTAGTAGAACATGGCGTAGTCACGACCGTTTTGCACCACGAAGGGATTGGAGGCGAAGCGGCTATCGCGGGCGTCCTGCGTGGGCGGCTGGGTTGCGGAGATGGGGTTGGCGGCAGGGTAGGTCGCGCTACCGCGGGGACCGTTGGGTAAGATGGGATTTTGTTTGTAACGGGTCCAGGTCTTGAGATCGCTCGATGTCGCGACCCCGGTCTGTTCGCGCCAACCTCCGCCTTCGCTCGGTGGAAGGGTGTCGGTCTTTGCGTTGTAATAGAGGTAGTAAGTTCCATGGTCGAGCATCAGGTCAGGACGATAGAGACCGCCGTGCTCCCATGGAGCTCCGCCCTGCGGGGTGAGGATAGGATCGCCGAGCTGCCAATGGAGAAGGTCGTCCGAGGTGGCAAGGCCGATAACGGCCGCGCCTTCTTCGTAACCGGCACTCGGATAAGCGTTCCAGGCTCCGATGTATCTGCCGTTGACCTTGATGGCTTCGCCACGGGACCGGAGTTGCTTGTCGCGAAGTATGGAGCTTAGAGCAAGGTTGTACTTTGTGTACTTCGACGCCGGGTCGCGCGGCGCTACGAGAGCGGTGCGCGTCCAGTGGAGCAAGTCAGTAGAGGTGGCCAGTCCGGTCTGGTAGCCGATGCCGTCCCAACCGATGTACAGCATCTGGAAGGATCCGTTGGCGTAGAAAACGATTGGGTCATCAATGCTGCGCTGGTCAAAATCGCCTTTGCGGCCGGTGGCTGAGAGGATGAGCTTGGGGTATTTATAGGGGGTACGAAAGGGTGCTAATTCGTCAGCAGCGGCCATGACAAGGTGCCGTGCAGTGGAGGCGGCGCCACCGATGACGGCTGCATTACGCAGGAAGCGGCGACGGCTGCTGCTCATGAGATAGATTCTACTGTCTGGCTAGAAGCAGACTCCAACCAGGCGGGCAAATGCACCATCCACATCTTAAAAGCTAGGTGATGTCGGCCTCCTAGTTGGCATCGTGGAAGATGATGCCAACTGTGTACCGTTGCCCTGACCGAACGCGGCTTACACCGTGGCGAAGATTGACCCGATATGTTCCTCGCGTTCCCCGAACCGGGCGATGGTGCACCGCGAACGCCACCGCGTCGCCCTGGCGAAGTGGAACTACCTCCGGCCTTGACTGCATGCGGGGCCGTTGCTCGGTGAGTACGAATTCGCCGCCGGTGAAATCTCTCTGCGGTTCGGAAAGCAGGATTGCTACCTGTATCGGGAAGACGTGCTCCCCATAAAGATCCTGATGCAGGCAGTTGAAATCGCCCTCGCCGTACTCGAGGAGCAAAGGCGTCGGGCGTTGTTGCCCCGCATCGTGGCATCGCCGGATAAACTCCTGGTGATCTTCCGGATAGCGGACCTCGATCCCCATGGCACCGTTCCAGCGATTCGCCACCGGCGCAAGGCGCAGGTAGAGCTCTGTGCGGAGACCTTGAATCAGGTTGGGCAATGGATAGCTAAAGTACTTGTACTCGCCGCGCCCGAAGCCGTGCCGTGCCATGACAACGCGGCTGCGGAATATGAACTCATTCGCGTACAGGGCAGCGAGTGTTTCGCATTCACGGGCGGAGAGGATGCCCTGGAGCAAAGCACTTCCCTGCACGTCCAGATTCTTACCGATCTGCTGCCAATCAAGTGCGTTGGCGCGGGCGATCGCCTCATCAGCGGCGATGGAGCTGGTGAGCTCGCTTTTCGTTGTCGCGGCGTCCTCAGCCAAAAAGTTATTCATGGTTGTGCCTCTCTTTCAAGTGATGCGCTTCTGCATTTGTTTGTTTCGGTTCGCACGTATATCTCGAACGACCTGAGATATCTTGCCAGCCACGGCGCTCGGATCTTCATGCGACCAGAACCGCATGACGGTCCATCCGGCCGCCCGCAGAAGGACCGTCGTGTCTCGATCGCGCGCCTTATTGCTCCCTATCTTCACAGCCCAATAGTTCGCGTTCGTCTTCGGCGGGACATGGTGAGCCGGGCATCCGTGCCAGAAACAGCCGTCCACAAAGACCGCGATGCGCGCGCGCCGGAAGACGAGGTCTGCGGTGCGACTAAGACCGGCAAGCGGGCGGGCTGCTATGCGATAACGCAGGCCCATCGCGTGGACCGCACGCCTCACGGCCATCTCCGGCTTGGTGTCTCGCGATTTGTTTCCCTGCATCGCTCGCCGGATGGCAGGCGATGCGGCCCAGGATTTCGCAAATTCCGCGGAGGTCTCCTTTAGCACCGCGATGGTTGCGGATGCTGCGCCCTCCGGGTGCCTTATCTCCTTCCGATTCATACGTTGCTCTCATTCGCACAGTGTGCGGCACTCCGTCGATGCTAATCAGACGACTGCGTACGCTCACTCCGAAGCTTGCTTCCGAATTCCACAAACTAGTCGGGCGTCGGGGCGGAGCGCTCCCGACGAAGAGATCAGATTTCGAAAGCAAGATACGGAGTGTGTGCGCTCCAGAGCCTCCGGTAGCTTTCGAAATGCAGCGGCGTAAGTCACATCAGTCCCTGGCGAACGAAAACTATCAAGAGGAGATCACCATGTCGAAGGAAAAAGAGAATAAAGCCATCGTGGGCCGTTGGTTCACGGAGTTCTGGGGTCCAACCTGTAATCTCGGCATCGTCGACGAGCTCGCCGCGCCGGACATGCTCCTGCAGTATTCGCTGCACGAGCCGCGGCGCGGACGCGAAGACATCAAGGCCTTCATGTCCGGTTTCCGTGAAGCGTTTCCGGACCTCAAATTCTGGGGCGCCGCAGATCTCATTGCCGAGGGTGAGTATGTAGTCGGCCGCTGGGAAGGCGGCGGTACACACACCGGGCCGGCCTTTGCCGACTTCCTGGCCGGATCTCTAGCGGAGGCAACGGGCCGCAAGATGCATTTCACTGGAACAACAGTGCTGCGCATCGAGGACGGCAAGATCGCGGAGGAAATCGGCCTCGATGATGGTGTGACTGCCCTTCAGCAATTGGGGCTGATTCGTCCGGCGTGATTGCAACGCGCAAGCGCAGAAAGCGGAAATACATCGTTCATCGCTGAGCGCAATTCTTCTTTGCCTCAGCGATGAGCTCACTTGCTGGATTTGCGGGCCTGCTTGGTACCGAGCGCACTTAGGAATGAGTCCGCGACTGCTACTTCAAGGTCCTTGGGAGCTTTCCCGCCAAGCTTGCGCAGGAAGACGTTGCGGTAAATGAGTGGGCCGAGCAGAAGGGCAAATCCTACTTCGGGATCCAGATCGGTCTTTAGGATACCGCGCTGCTTACCGCGCGCCATCATGTTGCCGAGAGCCTTGCGGGCCGGCTCGATCACGCGGGTACGCCAGGCATCTCCGAAGACCCGATTGTGGGAAGCGTAGGCAATCAGATGCGGCATGATCCGTTCGCGCATGACCTTGCGGTCGGCCGCCGGGTCATGCTGCAACTGCGCTATCAAATCCGCGCGAAAGTCGCCTGAGTCGAAGACGGGCGGCTCCTTGTCGAGGCCGTGCAGGTAGGCAAGCACCTCAAGGCACAATGAGTCCTTGGCCGGCCAGTGGCGGTAGATGGTCGCCTTGCTGACTCCCGAAGCCTTGGCGATCGCGTCCATGCTGGTGGCCTCAAGGCCGCGCTCGGCAAAGAGGGTCACCGCCGACTCGATGACCTGACTGTGTGCTCGTGCGCTTTTCTGTTTGGCCATCGTTAGGGAAATCTAGACTTCGATTTTAGAGAAGAGATACGCGCCGGCGGTGACAAAGACGGCGGCGATCATGGCCAAAATCGAGAGATCGAAGGCAGCGTTGAAATGCCATGCATTGATCAACGCGCCGCGAAGGCCATCGACGCCGTAGGTCAACGGGTCAAGGCGCGTGATGATCGCCATGAACGCCGGGAGATTCGCCAGCGGAAATAGCGCGCCAGAAAGGAAGAAGATTGGCATGACCAGGAAGTTCATCACCAGCTGAAAACCCTGCATGTCCTTAATGACGGATCCGATCGCTGTGCCCAAGGCCGCGAAGACAACGGCAATCATGACTACGAACAGAAAGGCAGCCGGAATGGCCAGCCAGCTGTGAGGGCGGAAGCCGGCAATGAGGCAGATGAGCAGAATGAGCGAACCCTGAATGATAGCGACCGTGGCCCCGCCGAGCGTGCGGCCGAGCATGATTTGTATGCGCGGCACGGGAGCGACCAGGGTTTCCTTGAGGAACCCGAATTGACGGTCCCAGAGCATGGCAATGCCGGAGAAGACCGAGCTAAAGAGCACGGTCATCCCGATCACTCCCGGCGCCATGAATTGCAGGTAGCTGCCATGGCCGGCTTGGCGGAAGACCGGGCCCAGCCCGAAGCCCAGGGCAAGCAGATAAAGGCATGGTTGCCCGAGAGAGACGACTATCTGCACGCGTGAGCGCACGTACCGCTTCAATTCCCGTAGCCAGAGGATGTATATCGCGCCCATTTATCTCCTCCACATCTTTGCGACTTGTCGCAGCGCATCGGCGGAGTTTGCGGCCTCATCGCGCAGGGTTGAGCCAGTCAGCGCGAGAAATGCGCCTTCGAGAGAATCAGTTGCGGTCTGCTGCTTCAGCTCCGCGGGCGTCCCCTGGGCGACAATCGCGCCATGGTCGATAATGGCGATGCGGTGGGCCACCCGTTCCGCCTCATCCATGTAGTGGGTGGTAAGAAAAACGGTCGTCCGCTCCGTCTCATTCAAGTGCTTCACATGATTCCAGAGCAGGTTACGGCTCTGCGGGTCAAGCCCGAGCGTCGGTTCATCAAGAAAGAGGATGCGCGGGGTGTGCAATAGGCCCCGGGCAATTTCGAGGCGGCGCTTCATGCCTCCGGAGAAGCTCTTTACATAGCTGTCTCGGCGGTCCCATAACTCGAATAATTTGAGCAGCTGCTCGGTTCGCGTCTCCCGCAGCTGGCGAGGGACGTGATAGAGGACGCCGTGGAGGGTCATGTTCTCGTAAGCGGTTTGTTCGTTATCGAGGCTGGGATCCTGAAAAACAATGCCGAAGCGCTTGCGTGCTTCTTTCTGACTTGTTCGTGGATTGAGGCCATCCAGCTCGATGCTTCCGCTGGTCGGCTGCAGGAGAGTGGTGAGCATTTTGATGGTGGTGGTCTTGCCCGCGCCGTTCGGTCCCAGGAAGGCGAAGATCTCACCTTGAGCTACGTCAAAGGAGATATCGCGGACGGCGGTGAAATCTCCAAAGGTTTTTACCAGGTGCTGAACCGTGATCATGCCAGCCTCTTCATAACGATACTGAACGGTATCGTTTCAATTGTCAAGACGGGATGGTTTGGGCTTCGGAGGCTGTGTTTAGCTCATGGACGGCAGGGTTCGTCAGGAACGGATGCGCAGCACGATCTTTCCTAGGACGTGCCCGTGTTCAATCCGGCGATGTGCCTCGACAACGTCTTTCAGGGGAAATACCTTGGTCCTTAGCGGAATGGTTCGCGACCCAATGGCAGCATTCAGGCGATCGAACGCTTCATGCGACATCCCACCATCAAATGTCACAGCGGAATGGCCGCTGAAGTGTGGCTTGGGCTCGACGCCGTTGGGATAACCGAACGGCGCCCCTGCTTTCAAGTGCGACAGAAAAACAGGAAGTGCATCACCGTTGGCAGTGACAAAAGCTGTGATCGAATCCTGACGGCGCTATGCGCTTCAGGAGACTCTCGCGCTGCGAAGAATTTTGATTGATGGTGTGGGCCGCTCCTAGAGAACGAACGTACTCCTGCGCGTCAGGCTGTGCCGAGCCGAGGACCGTTGCGCCGGCAACGCTTGCGAGCCAAACTGCCAGGGAACCAACGCCACCACTGGCGCCAAACACGAATACAGTTTGACCACTCTTCACTTTCAATGCCTCGAGCCCGGCTAAGGCGGTCAATGCGACGCAGGGCATCGCACCGGCAACCAGCATTTCGAGTTGGGTTGGGAGATGCGCCACCCGATCAGCCAGAACGCTCACATACTCCGCATGAAACCCTCCAGGCGGGTTGCCGTAGCTGTAGGAGTACACACGATCGCCTACTTTAAACTTGCTAACGTCCGCTGCAACGGCTGCAATCGTTCCGCTGCCGTCGGCGCCTAAGATCGTTCCCGTCTCAACGTGCCCGTAGGAGCCCGCTCGCTTCGCCGCGTCCCACATGCCAAGCCCGGCATATTCCAGGGCGATGATTACGTGACCGCGGGCCAGTCTGGGGACAGGCACATCCTTGATGTGGAGCGTGCTGGGTGGTCCGGCGGTCTCTACGACCGCTGCCTTCATGGTCTCTGGCAATGCTGATGTCGTGTTCATTGCGCACCCTAATCCCGTTTTATATGGTAGTGAATTTACAGTCTCTTTTGGCTGGAAGGAAAAATCGTTCTTACGGCGATGAACACGCTGAAGGTTCACCTTGACGTCAAAAGATGGCCCATCGGCGCCACGGGGGGGCCAATCAGTAACGCCGGAAGTGGCCGCGTCGCTTTGACGGCGCCTGGACGAGCAGCCCGATCGGGGCCGCTCTCAGCTGTGTTCCGCTTGCGAAGCACCAGAACAATGCCGGAGGTTGTCCATCGCTTTACGATGTGCGTCTTGGCGCAATCCCCGCAAAGCCAAAAAAACTTACTGGGTAAAGACTTCATCGCGAATGCGCCATCGTCCGGCCGGAACTGATCGCCGGCATGCGATTCCAAGTCGAACAACTCGAGCCTTCCCTCCCGAAGATAGAGCAACTCCTTAGAACATCGCGGATTTGCGCACCGCATGGCCAAGTTGCGCTCGTTCCCCACAACACCTGGTTCGTTGGACAAGGGATAGCGGATATCACATTCCTTTCGCAAACTCATAGATACTCCATTAGTGCCGTTGCATACCTAGACCTGGTGCTCGGCTGGAGCAGGCGAGGAAGGATCTCTTGCGGACACTCTGTCAAGGCCACTGAAACTAAGCCAGCCTATTTGAATCGCTAAGGAGAAACTGCACCAGGACATTATTCGCCGGCCGGGAATCTCTCCGCGAATTTTCGGTTATGCGGAACCATATGAACCCTGTTCAGACACCATCAGGTACCCCTTAATCATCACTCCGAGAAGGCGGGATTAACCGCCTTCCGGTTTCAAAAAAGGATGGCAAATTCTACGCTACTGCGGAACGGCGATCTTGTGGAAGGTCGAGTTGACAATCTCAGAGGTCTGAACCGTGGGCGTCCCTTCGATGAACCTTCCTATTGTCTTCAACACTTCGGGATAAGAATTGGTGCTGTACGTTTCTGCGCTGGCTTTGTTGTCCCACAGACTGATGGCAGTCACATCGGTTCCGCCGGGACCGGAGAATGTAATTTCGTCCTTAAAGCCGTTCTGCTTGCGAAGCAATGGAAGAATTTCCTTGTCAAATGTCCGGGTGTAATCAGAGAGCATATTCGATTTCAGATGAAACGAGACGTTACGAGCAAACATATGTCAACCTCCTTAAGGTTGTCATTCGCTAAGATTAGGGGGAACTTCAGATGAGCTGACTTAGTTCAGGGAATCTGAAAGAGGAGAAGCATCTCACTCTCCCTACCCAGTGCATGTAGGTGGCCCTCCGCATCAACCGACGTAACCTGTTGTTTCGATAGGTCACCTAGCAGAACCGGGACCGCCGAGTCTGTTCCGTCGTGTACTTTTGGCGGAAAAGCAAGCCCGAACGGCAACCGTTACCCACTGGCAACGGACTGCAGCTGACACGCGAGATTTGGGGATCGGTAGCCACCCTGGGAGAAGCCCTATAGCATGAAAAGACCCTGGAGGCTCGCATGAAACCCAATCGCCGTGTTCCACCGGTCTGGCTCATGGGCCTCTCGAATGCTTCCTTTGGCCTCTACGGCGGCATCGCATTTTTCGCGATACCCCAGCTGCTGGCCACGCGCCATGTTTCAGAGGCGAGAATCGCCGGAATCACCGCGATGGCCTTGTCTCCTAATTTCTGGGCCGTCGTGTTTGGCCCTATGCTCGACGTACGATTCAGCCGCCGTTGGTATGCTACTTCTTTCGCTGCCCTGGCATCCATCCTGGTCTTCATCGCGGTCATCAACCTGAATCATCTCGTTGTGCTTGAAGTCGCTCTGGTCGCGGGCTCAGTTGCAGCCATACTCTCGACGACCGCGCTCGGCGGATGGCTTTCTACCGTTTGCCCTAAATCCGAGGAGAACAAGCTCAGCGCGTGGTATAACCTCGCCTACATTTGTTCTTCAGGCTTCACGATGGTTGTCGGGGGCGAATTAGTTCGCCATTTGCCGCTCGGGCTTGCGGCAGGGGTTCTGGGAATGCTCGTTTTTCTTCCCGCCACCATCTTCCTGATTATTCCTGCTCCCGGTCCGGACCGGCGGCTGGCAGGGGAAAGCTTCACCCAGTTCAGCCGCGAGATCTTCGCACTTTTGCGCCGCCGCGAAGTGCTGATTACGCTGCTGCTCTTCATTACCCCTTGCGGTTCATTCGCGTTGACCAACCTGCTCGGGGGAGTCGGCAATGACTTCAACGCCTCGCCGAGGATGGTGAGCGTGGCCGGTGGGGCGGGGGCAATCGTTCCCGGCATCCTCGGCTGCGTGCTCTTTCCTCTTCTCGCCAAACGGATGCCCCTGCGTTTTCTCTACCTGGCCAATGGAATCTTAGGCGGGCTTTTTACGTTAAGCCTGGTAGTGCTGCCCCATGCTCCATGGACGTTCTCGCTTGCCCTCCTGGGCGAATTCCTTTTCCAGGCGATCTCCTACACCGGCACAGTTGCGCTTTCCTTTGAGACGATAGGGCAGAACAATCCGCTGGCAGCAACCACGTTCACGTTTCTGATCGCTGCCACCAACGTTCCGGTCGCTTATATGTTGTACCTGGACGGCAGGGCGTACTCTTTCGGGGGAGTACGCGGCAGTTTCGCAGCTGACGCCATCATCAGCATCGTTGTATGCTCGCTGATCGGTTTCCTTCTGTCCCGGCTTCAGGGCGAGGCATTCGGTTCAGGCACTGGAGCCGTGGCTCCCCTCAATACTCCGCTACACGATGAGTGAGCAACAGAGCGCCGGCCGTCGAGTCTATGCAGCCCGGTTTCGCACGCGTCCCGGCATCAAGGGAGAAATCCAGGACTCCAGCGCGGCCTCGTTCCGCCTGTAGGCAATGCCTGCCAAGATGAACAGAAATCCTATGAGCGTCAGCGAAAAGGTAAATCCGAGCGAGTTTCTGAAGTAGGTCTCGGCTTCACTCGCAAGATAGAAGAACACGCCAATACCTCCGAAGATGAGGAATACCTTGCGCCTGAGAATGACAGCAACAACCATCATGAACAAGTGCACCAGGCAGTACATGGCCTTTGAGAACTGACCGCCGCTACCCATCAGGGTAAGTCCGCCGCTGAATGTGAGCACGCCGAAGAGATAGAACCAGAAGGCGAAATCCAACTCGCGCGCGCCATCCATGAGGTATCCGGCAATGATCATGAGTAGGCCGAATATCACCGAGATCCAGCACTCCTGGTGGATAGTCCAGCGCTTGCCGAAGAGCAGGGCTGTGGCATCCATAGAGAGGAACCACAACGCATAAGCCGCCGGCGCGGTGAGGAACGGGAACTTAATCCTCATCAGGGCCGCGGCAGAAACAATCACTGTGGCGATCTCCATCACGACCCAGCTCCCGTTGATCAAGGGATGGAAACGGGTGTAGGAGCCTGGATCCGTCGCGGGCCACCAACCGAGGGCACGTTCGACACCGTACACCGCCAGCGGGGTCATGCAGACAGCGACTGTGACCAATAAGCCGCCAGGGATTCTGGTGGATGCGGAGCGGAATAGCCGCAACCCCAGTGCTCCGAATAGGAGCGCATACGCAATCGCAATCCCCGCGATCGCCGGACCCGAAAGCCGGTCCCAGGCGCTGGTCACGAACCATCCCATCGCCCCAATAATGAGGAGAGCCCCGAGATAGTAGCTGACATGGGCCGCTTCAAACGAGGCCGCACTCTCGGGTTCAGCGGCAAGGGCCGCCTCGATCTTTTCCCATGTTCCGGCCGGCAGACCAGCCCGCTCTACGGCGGCCCGCAGCTGGGTCACGGTGATTTTCTTCATGCTCGGGAGTATAGCTCGCTGGCGGCAGTGTGCCCATTGAGCCTAGCGCGCAAAATATGCGATCGTATCGTATATTTTGCGCGACGGCTCGTGTGGGCCGACATCGAGAGCACATTGACCGCCAGGTTGAAACTGGCTTACCGCCGGGGGAGATCCAATAGGACCACGTCCGCGCGCTCCTGCACCCGTTCAAGAACCACCTCACGACCGTCTGGAGAGATGTCGAAGTCGCGAATGTCGAAGTTGGGAGAGAGGTTGGTCAACTGCCGCTGGGCGCCCGTCTGGAGATCGATGAGCCAGAGATTCTTATGTTGAATCTCTCCTCGCAGAAACACGAGTGCTTCTCCTCCGGGCAGGAAGGCCAGATGTCGAGCACCCCGAGTGAGGGTCAGGGCCGGCAGGGTATGCGATGCGGCCTCGGCGGTGACGGCTTTCACAGAAAATGTGGTGCCGATATCGGGTCCCGAGTAGACAAGGAATCGGCCGTCGGGCGCCCACGCGGGATCAAGCGAGTATTCCCCGACAAAAACAGCGGGGGAGCGGCCATCGATGGGCACACGGAAGAGGTGTGGGACGCCGTGATCGTCGGCCGCCGTGGTGATCGATTGACCGTCGGGCGCCCATGCCGGAGCGCCTTGCAGGTCGAGCGAATCGGCCACGACGCGCGCATTCGTGCCGTCGGCCTGCATCACGTATAAGAGCGTTTGCCCGTGTTGCCGGATGGAAAACGCGATGTTCCGTCCATCGGGGGCAATCGCCGGGCCGCCAAACACTTGCGCCTCCTGTCCACTCCACAGCTCTGTGGCCGTTCCGTTGGCTAGCTTCCAGATACTCTCGCCCGTGCCGGCGGCAGAAACGTACAGAAGGTAATTTGGACCCTGTCGTGGGGCGAACCCCGTACTCGTGGTCAGCGAGATCTGAGCAGGAGCCGATACCCCCGTAGGGGAATCATCGAGCCGCAAGCGCCAGAGTGTTCTCCGCGGAGTGGCGAGAGTGGCAACGAGACGGCGACCGTCCCCGCTGGCCGCCAGCGACGTGTACCGGTCAAGGCCAGAGGTCAGCCGGTGGGGAATGCGGTGCTCGACGTCCATGCTATAAAGCCAGGGCCCGGAACCATCGGGATCGCCCGCGAGGTACATCAGCGTCCGCTGATCCAATAGGACCGGATAACTCACGCGCCCCATGTGCGATGTGATCCGCTCCGGAGTCCCGCCGGCCGGACGGATGCGCCAGATATCCAATTTGTCCGGGAGCCTCCCTTGGACGAAGTAAATGAATGCCCCGTCCGGCGCCCAAAGCGGAAAGTGGCTGTGAAGCCCCGCAGACGAAATAAAGATGGGGCGGCTCTCCGGTCGCAAGTTGCCGTCTGATACAAACAACGGATCTCCAGGGCCGGGTGTGTGGTATGCGAGGCGTGAGCCGTCGTGTGTCCAATCAAACTCGGCCACCCCTTCCAGGTAAGGCCTCGGCTCGCCGCCCAGTGTAGGCACCGCCCAGATGCTGATGTCGCCGCCGTTCGCCCCGCCTGGCCTGCGGAGCCAGAACGTGACCAGAGATCCATCCGGCGAGAACCCCAAGGTTCGGATCGACGGATTGGCCAGCCCCGGAGCACTTCCATGGGTCAGATTGTGGAACTCACCCGATCCGACCTGCGTGACCCAGACGTCTGTGTATCCGTCCCGGTCTGACAGAAATGCTACGAGATGCCCGTCGCGTGACACCGCAGCGCCCTGCTCCAATCCATCGAATTCGGTGACCGTCTGAAATCGTGCGTCCGCGATAGGGTTTCGCCAGAAGTACTCCGTCCTGTGAAGCCAGAAGATTGCGCCCATCGCGAGCACACCCACCGCCGCCGCCAGCGGCAAGACCAAAGTCCATCGGGTGGGAAAGATGCGTATCGCCGAGCTTGGCGGCGGCGCGGGGGGCTGGGGCGCAACGGCGTCATTCCCATTCTCCTGAGCTGCTGGAAGATTACGGCTGCGCGTCCAGGCATCCAACTCTGCCCGGGAGGCGTAGACCGAGCCCATTTTGTCGTGGAGGTGCCGGTGAACGGGCATCTCCTCCCGCTTCTCCCAGCGCTGAACCGTCGTCACGTCGCGTTTTAGGTAGGCCGCAATTTCCTTCCACGAATCCAGCCGGTCTTCGGCTTGCGGTGTTCGAAGGGGTGGTTCGCCCATCGCACTCTCCTGGATGGCCCGCAAACGTCACGAACCCGAGAACGAAATTGTACCCCTGCACTGCAACGGCACGGCAAAGGACAGCATTCGACGGCAAACCAGGAAAACCCTGTACCGCTGCACCTTACTGTTTGAAGGCGCCCGACAGATGACCGATTGTTTCCGTGCGTTCCAAGCGAATCTCACACTGGAGGTCTTTTATGAAAAGCAAAACCCTGGCTTCGGCGGTACGGGTGCTTTCACTGCTCTTGTTGGTTTCAGGCACCTGTGCTTTGGCCCAGGAGGGCCGGCCAGTGCACTTGACCGGCTTGCTCAACGACTACTCACCCTTGGATCCCACTATCAAAGGCAGCCCATACGAAATGCACGGGCAATGGTCGATGGACGTCAACGCGAAGGGGGGCACCGCCGACTTCTCAGCGGATATGACGATGTCCGATTATGGAACCACAGCAGGTGTCCTCGATGCGACGAAGGGCGGTGCAGGCGCTCATACGCACCACATCGCATTGACGAACGCTAAGATCACCTGGAACATGACCGGCTGCCCTACCTACAGCACTTCTCCCCCCAAAATGGGCTTTCAGCTGAACGGCACGGTCAGCCTTATGACAGGGAATGGAAACATCGCCCCCTTCGAGACCAATCCGCCTTCATCCACGCTGCAGGTCTGCGTCACCGGGGGAGATGTAGTCAAGTACTCGCTCCCGATTGCGAACATGACGCTGGTGTTCGGGGGTCCTGCGACTACACATTTCGGGCAGCAGGCCATCCATGGCGTGGTGCGTCCAATATCAGACAGCTCGTACGGCCATCGCTAGGTCGGTCGACGAACGACCGCTGGGATGATTGCACTGGAAGTGCAGTCTTTCGGGGGTAGTTCGAAGCGTCAAAAGATGAAAAATAGCTGGACGGGAAGTGCGGTTCTGGGAGGGTCGGCATGGTCCCTCTTAGGCTCGCTTCCCTGGACTCCGTTTCGCACAATAAAGGAGAAGGTGCTCAAACCGATTATGGTTCTCTCCGAGATTGCAGTTTCACTCACTGATCTCCAGGAAAAGGGGGCCTGAATGCGAAAGAGACCGGTATGCCTCGTTATGCTTAGCGTCACAATCGCGGCCGCGGCTCTCTATGATTCAGGAAAGGCTCTGGCGACAGAGGCTGAAGGGTACAAGAGCACCTCGCTCGCTCTGGGCCACTTTCGCGAAATTGAAGTCGCCAGTAGCTTTCCACGCGGCGGGCAGACAGCCGGGGATGAGCGAGCCCGGCAGTCACAGCAACAGGCAAAGGGACTGTCAGACGTCTATGTGCAGAGCAATACCTGGGCGCCTGGTGGAAGCACGGGCTGGCACTCGCACCCGGGGCATAGCCTGATCATCGTCACGGCCGGAACGGTCACGGATTATGAAGGGCACGATCCCGACTGCAAGCCTCATGCGTACAAGACCGGGATGGGGTTTGTCGATGCCGGCGGTGACCACGTACACATTCTCCGGAACGAAGGCGATGTCGAGGCAAAAACCATCGCTATTCAGCTCATTCCGGCGGATGCGGTGCGCCGGATTGACGTTGCAGATCCTGGAAACTGCCACTTCTGACATGGGCGATTGATTCGAACCAATATGTTTGTGCTCGCACCACGGAAGTAACGACGCGAGCTCGCAGCGAGAAATCGCCTGCGGATGCCTCCCAACTTTCTCTGTACACGATGGCAACTCTATTGCATTTGGAGCGCTTGACGCTTACCAGCCATCCCATCATCCGATTACCAGCCCATCTATTATTTTTGTGGATACTGGGCGACGTTACTTTTCATTAGCAATTTATTGCCTGGCAATTTTCGATCGATGAGGCTATATTCGCTGCCACTCAGACACGCATCATGAATGATCGCCTCGCTGTTTTGGTTATCCACGGCATGGGCTCGCAGAAGCCCTACGAGACGCTCGACCAGTTCGCCCGTGGGATAGAAGCCAATCTTACCCCTCGCGGAGCGGGCGCCTATCACCACGAGCTCCGCTTCCGGCAGTATGGCGACGATCCCGCTCATCAACAACAGGCATGGACACAGACGTACGTCCGCCTCTCCCCAACTGATCCCGTCGCGGCCGCCGCTGCTTCCCACCCATCCTTAATCGACGTTTCGGAATACTACTGGGCACCCATCATTAACGATCGTGTCAGCGCTCTTCAATCGTTGCGGTTTCTTCTAAGATCCGCCTTCAGCCCATTCCAGTACCTGCGTGCGAACGCACTCATCATCGATTGGGCCTCTCAAGAATCACCTTTGCTGGTCATTGTCCGGGAGCTGGCCCGAAGCTGCTTCATTTTTTTCCCATTTATCGTGCTATTGGCTGCGCTCTACGGACTCCTGGCGCAACCCCTGCTCAACGCGGTCGACCGCACGTCCGGCCAACACACTGCATCGCAATGGATTGCCTACTTTTGGGCCTGTTCCAATATCACGTGGCCGTCGATCCTCGTTCTGACCTTAGTCGCCTTTCGTTGGCTACTGATCGTGATGGCGGTTCTTTATTTCGTCGATGCAGCCGGCCATCCTAAGCCCAAGCCGGATGTAAGGGAAAAGGTCAGAGTCTACGACGCCGTCGTTCTCATCTTGCTCCTCTGTTTATTAGCCGTGCCGTTCGTCTGGCACTGGATCTACCAGATTCTGCTGTGCATCCCACCCCTCTTGGACGGACTAGTGAACCGTCATACTTTTCACGGCGCGGCGATCAGGTTCTCGCAGTTCCGCCAATTCGCGCACCGCTATCTGGTATTCGCTCCATTTTGTCTCCGCCTGGTCCATCTGACGGCGTACCTGATGCTTGGCGTACTCATCTACGCCATACGACTGTTCCTTACCACCGCGATTGGAGGCCTGGCTGTCTATCTCGGCTCCGACACTCTCAGTAAGAATTTCGCTGCGCGCTCTCAGATTCTCAGTGAATGTACCGCGGCTGTTCAGAACCTGCTCGCGGTGCATCCCGACGTGCCCGCGGCTCCCGGCCAGGTTGCTCAGTACGACCGGGTCATCCTTGCCGCTCACTCCCTGGGCACTGTGATCGCCTATGACACGTTAAACGATCTCCGCGTCAAGGATGCCGCTGAATTTGATGAGCAGCATGTTGCCCGGATCCAGGCGCCATCCGCACCGGGGCTCTCCCGCATCAGCGCGCTGTTTACCTTTGGCTGTCCGCTCAACAAGGTGTACTACTTCTTTCGCGCCCGTATCGGAGAGAAGGCTACGATCCTCAGCCAGGTGCTCTACAGCCTGCACAACTTCCGCCTCCGGGTGCCCCCACCCGTCGGGATGCTACCGCCAGAACCTCCTGGCAACAAGCCCTTTTGCTCAACGTTCAAGTGGCTGAATGTCTGGTGCAAGCTCGATATGATCAGCGGTCCAATGCTCTTCTATCAAGCCGACGATAATGAAACAGTACGCCAGGGCTTCGAACCCGCAACTGCTCACACGGGTTACTGGGCCAACCCGCACCTGTATGAATATTTCTCAAGTCTACTCTGACGTTTGCACACTAGGGACCCCGGTCATCGCCCCAACCGAGATTTGCAGAGTCTCTTCAATTAGCCAACTCATTCTGCAAGCGATTTGCACGGGTCGAAGATCGCTGCTCTAGCCGGGGCTCCTGCCCGGCCGTAGTGGTCCCTCAGTTGCCCGATGAGGAGGAACGGGTCTTGCTGATTGCTACTGGGGCGTCCCAGCTGAGCACTGGCTCAAGTCCTGAGTACGTTCTTCTCCAACATTCGCCTTACGCTGTAACTCTGCTCCACGCCTGGGATTCTTGGCATCGTGCAATCGATCAAGGGCGTGCGCCAAATACGCAACCTTTGGAGGCAGCAGCAGATCGTTGTGGCTCCACGTGATTTCGACCACCTCCAATTCACCTTGGCAGACCCTCTTCCATACTCCAAGCGGGTTCGGCCAACGCGGATTGCGGACGGCTGACCGAAAGAACGTAACTCTCCCAGCATACGGCTTCGGACGATATGCGGCCATGGCGACCCGCAAACCTGCAACGATTCGCCGCAGGTATGGCGGCAGAGTGAGTTCACCAAACGTCTGCTCATCGAAACCGGAGCGCTTTGGCGCTTTTCCGGCGACGATACGAAGCCTGTCCGCGAAATGAGTAGCTTTGGCAAAAGCGTAGCTGGCGCCCTGTCGCCAGGAACGAGCACGAATCTCTTGAAGTTCTAACGCAGCGCGGCTCCGTTGGTGAGCGAGCCATTCTGGGAACGTCAGGCATTGCTGGTCCACCTGGCTGTCCACGAGCGCCACCATCTCAACTTTATCGCCACATTGCAACAACTGTTGTGCCATTTCAAACGCAATCAGGCCGCCAAGAGAAAACCCCGCCAGAGTGTAGGGTCCGCGGGGCTGTACCGAGCGGATTTGCTTGACATAGTCCGCAGCCATATCCTCCACGCGAGAATTAGCGACTTCGCCTTCACGGAGTCCGCGGGCCTGTATTCCATAGACGGCGGAATCGCAATCCATTTCGCGGGCCAGTGCCCACAGCTCCAACACGGTACCGCCGACACTATGAGCGATAAACAGCGGCCGCTCACGGTTGCCCTCGCGAAGAACGACCAGGCTGGAAGAATTGTCAGCTTCGCACGCTCGGATCATTCGCGCCAACCGATCGATGGTGGGCGCCTGGAGAAAGCTCGCGATCGGCAGGTCGCAACCGGTCAGCGTGCGAATCTTCGCAATCAGGCCGGCGGCATGAAGCGAGTTACCGCCAAGCTCAAAGAAGTCATCCTGCGGTCCGATGGGTGAGAACCCGAACGTATCCTCCCATACCCCTGTAAGAACTGACTCCAAGCTCGTTTTGTCCGTCATAAAACCTCCATGTATGGATCCTTGCGTTTAGGGGTAAAGGGAGATAAATTGCTCCGCAGGCACGGGTGAGGAACAAGCAGTTCACAACTTGAGTGTGACCGTCTTCACTTCCGTATATTGCTGCAGTCCATATTCGCCCAACTCCCGTCCCATTCCCGACTGCTTGAATCCACCGAAGGGCGCCCTTGTATCCAGCACGTGATAGCAATTCACCCAGACCGTTCCCGCCCGCACACCGTTCGCCACTGCGTGAGCCTTCTTGATATCGCGTGTCCATACCCCCGCGGCTAGTCCATAGGTGGTGCGGTTAGCGCGACTGATGACCTCGTCCATATCCTTGAACGCGATGATGCTCATCACCGGACCAAAAATCTCTTCCCGGGCAATTTTCATTTCATCCTGTACGTCAGAGAAGACCGTAGGTTGGATGAAGTAGCCACGGTCGCCAACGCGGTCGCCACCGCAGGCTAGCGTCGCCCCCTCACGCTTTCCAGATTCGATGTAACCCATAATTCTGTCGAACTGCGCTTCGCTCACCTGAGGGCCCTGGTCCGTGAGCGGATCGAGCGGATCTCCTACCCTCCTCTTGCGAGCCCGGGCAATGCTCTTTTCAACAAATTCGTCGTAGATCGCCTCTTCCACAAACACTCTCGATCCAGCGCAACAGGATTGCCCCTGGTTAACGAACAGCCCCAGGTGCGCGCCTTCCACCGCGTCATCGAGGCCGCTATCCGCAAAAATGATGTTTGGGCTCTTGCCGCCCAGTTCTAGAGAAATTCGCTTTAGATTAGATTTTGCCGCGGCCTCCATGATCAGTCGGCCAACTTCGGTAGAGCCAGTGAACGCTACCTTGTCCACGTCCATATGGTGGGCAATGGCTGCGCCCGCGGTTGGGCCAAAGCCCGGCAGCAGATTCACCACCCCCTCCGGAAAGCCTGCTTCCAGAATCAGCTCACCCAGCCGCAGCGCGGATAGCGGCGTCTGCTCTGCCGGCTTCATCACAATGGTATTGCCCGTTGCCAGCGCCGGCGCAAGCTTCCAGGCTTGCATCAGCAGCGGATAATTCCAGGGAATAATTTGCCCTATCACCCCGATAGGCTCATGGCGCGTGTAGCAGAAGAAGTCCCCGTCAATCGGGATCGTCTTGCCTTGAACCTTATCTGCCCAGCCGGCGAAATAGCGATAGCAGGCGATGGTCTTGGCTAACATCCACAGCCTTGGCGATGGAAAGCGGCTTACCGTTATCGAGCGTTTCCAGGCGAGCGAGTTGCTCCGCATTTTGCTCGATCAGGTCGGCCAGGCGGTGAAGCATCCGTCCCCGCTCCGACGCACGCATCTTTTTCCAGGGCCCGTGATCAAAGGCCCTACGCGCCGCATGAACCGCTTTGTTGACATCGGCTTCATCGGCTTCGGCAACCTGGCAGATCTCCTCGCCAGTCGAGGGATTCACGGTCGCAAAAGTCTTGCCCGATTCACTCGGAACCCAACGGTTGTTGATCAAAAGCTTCGTAGCCGTCGGACTCGTTTGCGACTCCGTTGGCATAGGCAGCGTAGAAATCATCGTTCCTCCGGCTCTTAACCCACATCTTCCAACAGGAGCGTTGGCACATATGGGTGCCCCAGTACCTGTTCGCTATCTGCCATTGCTTTCAGCCTCTTTGACACCAGCGCAGTGTTTTTCTGGGCGCAAATATGACCCAGCAAATTTCTATAAATACCTGCGGCACTGGCCTGCCATGTATGAGCGATCCTTTTAGCACCCAGGATAACGTTGAGCTCCGGTAGCAATTCCTCACTCCTTCGAGAGACTGCCTTCTTCTCAAACGCCGCCAATTCCTCGACCGTAGTCTCGTCGAAATAGCTCCTGGGCATCAACGGATACCTGGGCGCCTCGCCTTTGATGTAGCGCCCGACGTCGCGGCGGTATTCGCGAAGTAGGGTATCGGATTCATACTCCGGGTGACCTTGGAAAAAGACGAAGAGCCTTTTGTTCTGCTTAATAAAGGTATCCACGCCTGCGATCGCCGAGTGCGTCAGCACCTTGTATCCGCAATCCACTAGCTGTTCTTCGGGCACGCCATTCCAACGCGAATGCGGCAGCCTGAATTGCGACGCCGTTCCAGCCGTCAACGGATGCTCGGACACACGAGCGCACTCGAAGATGCCGAAGACCTTGTCATTCCCTTTCACCCGCCGAATGCCATCCATGGAGAGAATCGCAGCATGCGCCGCCAGGCACGAGAAAACAGTCGCATGACAATTCTCCTGTGCCCAGGCGAGCACCTTGGTAAAGCTGTCCCAGTAGGGCTCATCGGCCAGGTTCGCCGTCATGGGCTCTCTGCCGGTCACAATGAGCCCGTCGAGATGCCCCTCCCACAGGTCTTCGATATTCGAGTAGCGACTGCTGATATAGCTGGCGGTCAAGCCACTGCGGGGAACTCCCGGCAACGTGTAGAACGACAAATGAACCGGCATGTTGTCTGACGCCGAGTCGAGCAACGAAATAAATTGGCATTCCGTTGCCTTGAGCGCCTCGTCAGACATGTTGTTGATCAGGCCGATCTTGAGGCAGTTGCCACGCTCGGAGTCAAACAAAACTGGCATTAGGATCTCCCTTCGCAGTCACCAGGGTCGTGCTGGCGTCGAGAGCCTGCTTCAAGTCTGCGATTATGTCGTCGCTGTGCTCGATCCCTATGCTGAGGCGAATCATTTCCGGCACAACGCCGGCCTGGCGTTGCTCTTCCGGCGACATCTGCCGGTGGGTGGTGGAGGCGGGGTGGCAGGATAACGACTTGGCATCGCCGAGATTGACCAGGCGCTTGATCAACTTGAGTGCGTCATAGAACTTGACCGCAGCCTCGTAGCCGCCCCTAAGGCCTACAGCCATCAGTGAGCACGCGTTGTTACCCAGATATTTCTGTGCCAAGTCGTAGTAAGGGCTCTGGGGAAAACCTGCATACGTGATCCATGCGATCCGATCGTCATCGCGCAGGAACTCGGCAACCTTTCTGCCATTCTCCACGTGGCGCTCCACCCGCAACGCGACTGTCTCGATGCCTTGCAGAAGTAGAAATGCGCTCAACGGAGACAGCACAGCCCCTGTCGTCCGCTGGTAAACAGCTCGGCATCGTCCCAGGTAGGCGCCCTTGCCGAAATGTTCGCTGTAGATCAAGCCATGATAGGAGGGGTCCGGCTGATTGAAAATTGGGAAACGATCGACGTGTTCTTGCCAGGGAAAATTGCCGCTATCTATGATTGCTCCGCCAAGGGTGGTGCCGTGACCGCCCATAAACTTGGTAAGCGATTGCACTACGATGTCGGCGCCGAATTCGATCGGCCGCAGCAGGATGGGGGTAGCCACCGTGTTATCCACGATCAGCGGCACTCCATGTCGATGGGCCACCCGAGCCAAACCTTCAATGTCGCACACATTCCCCGCCGGGTTGCCTACGCTTTCGCAGAACACAGCCCGCGTATTGTGGTCTATCAACCTTTCTACCGACTCCGGTTGATCCGTCTCCGCGAAGCGGACGCCGACGCCCTGGCTGGGCAGAAGGTGAGCGAACAAAGTGTGGGTGGTGCCGTAGAGTTGCGGAGTGGAGATGATATTGCATCCCAGCTCGGTTACATTTTGCACCGCGTAGGTCACCGCTGCCTGGCCGCTGGCAACGCACATTGCGTCCCGGCCTCCTTCGAGCGCCGCGACGCGCCGCTCCAGCACAGCAGTGGTCGGGTTGCTGATCCGGGTATATCGGTACCCGTCCACCTCCAGATTGAACAGCGCCGCTGCGTGTTCGGTGCTGTCGAATGCATAAGCGACCGTTTGGTAAATCGGCACCGCGACGGCCTTGGTCGTGGGATCAATGTCGTAACCGCTGTGGATAGCAATGGTTTCCCGTTTCATGCGTTCACCCTTCCTTGGCCCGTTCCGGCGTATTGTTTCTCATCTGTAACTCCAGCCAGGCGATTCATCTCGCTGACCACCCAGTAGATGTCTCTTTCTGTCGTTCGAAAACTGGTAATGCACGCGCGCACCGAGGGAATATTTCCCACCCGCGCCTCTGACATCCATGCGATTTGGCGCTTATGCAGAGATGCCAGAAATTCTCCTGGCACAAGCCCGGCCCGGGTAAAGCAAACCAGCGGCAGTGGCGTCGAGTTCAGGATCGACCATCCCGAAGCCCTCAGCGCGCCTCGCAGAACATTGCCCATGCGCGTCTGGTGCTCGATCATCGCGGCGTAGCCGGCTTCGCCCTGGTGCGCAAGCGCCATGAAAAGCTTCAAGCCAATAAACCGCCGCGACCACTGCGCTGAGTTGGTGTACGGGTCGAACACCGGGCCGGTCTTCTTGCCGGGCATGTAGGAGACATCTGCGCGAAAAGCCTCCGCGACCGTATCGGGATGACGGCAGAAGAACATTCCGCAGCCCATCGAAACCGAAAGCCACTTGTGCGCGTCGCAGGTAATGGAATCCGAGTCGCCGATACCATCCAGGCAATGCTTCAGGCTGGGAGCAAGAATGGCACTGCCGCCCCAGGCGGCGTCGACGTGAAACCAGAGCCCTTCCTCACGGCAGAATTGTCCCATTCCTGGCAATGGATCGATCACTCCCGTCGCCGTCGTCCCAGCGGTACCGATAACCATGAAAGGGAGGAAGCCATTGTTTCGATCCTCGGCGACACATCGTTGCAGTTCGCCGAGATTCATCTTGAGATCGCTGTCAGTGGGTAGGATTCGCAGCGCTCTCCGCCCCAGCCCCGTCATGTGAGCGATTTTGTTGTAGCCGTTATGCGCCTCGGCGGTCAGATAGATCGAGGGCGTGGCATTCAGGTGGCGAACACCGTGCTCGCCATAATCCGGGAACGCCCGGGTAAGAGCGACCACCACTGCAGAGAGGTTCGCCTCCGTTCCGCCACTGGTGAACGTCGCAATCGAGTTGCGCGGCAGACCGAACTTCTCTGCAAGCCAACCAAGCGTATGCCGTTCGATCTCATTGGCCGCGGGTGAGGTACGCCAATTCGCCAACTGCGAGTTATACATCGCGACCAGCGTGTCGGCGACCACGGAAGCCAGCGTAACGCTGGGGTTAAACAGACCAAAGTAGCGGGGATGCGTAACCTGGACCTGCCAGGCGCGCAGCATCTTTTCAACATCGTCAACCACTTCCTCCAGCGGCATCGTCTGATGGAAGTCGTAACGGGAACCAAGGTACGTTCGCACCTCTTCCGCCGTTACCGTGGGCAGGATCGGGCCGTCCGCAATATCAGCTTGTAATTGCGTGAAATCAGACCGGATTTCGTCGATGAACATCAGTACCTCCCCCCGCCAACTGCGTGCCTAAAAGCGAATGGCGCCCTTTTCAATGCGCTCATACAACTCCTGGTCGAGCCGGGTGAATGCGCCCAATTCCAGGTCGTTGAAATAAATCGCATCATCGCTCGAGGCCGGGTTAAATCCCTGGCGAACCAGGTCGGTCTTCGAGTATTTGAAAGTCCCTGTCAGATCCATGTTCTTTCGGACCCGCAGGAACAAAGGCCGCGCGTAGGGGGGTAGGCGGTTTATCAGGTGCTTGCGGAATTCCGCCAGGTCCAGTTCAACTTCGGTGACCAGCGTAGCCATACCGGCGCGGCCCTCGGCCGCGCGAACGGTTACGCCGTATACATTTGCGTGCTTCACTCCGGGGAACGCACAGATCGCTTCCGAAACCTCGCACGTCGCAACGTTCTCGCCTTTCCAGCGGAAGGTATCGCCAATACGATCGACAAAATAAAAATAGCCTTGTTCATCCTTGCGCATCAGGTCGCCGGTACGAATCCACACGTCTCCCAGCGCAAACACGTTGCGCAGGATCTTGCGTTCTGAGGCCTCTCTGTTGGTGTAGCCCTCAAACCGGCTGCCTATATTAGACGGATCGTCCGACCCCTTGCCGATCGCTTCGCCGACTTCGTTGGGAGCGCAGCGAATGCAGAAGCCCTGCGCATCCCGCACGGGCTCACCCTTCTCCACATCGAACACCACCAGCGCAGGCGAGAACCGATGCGTCAGGTAGCCGGGGATATGACCGATGGCCCCCCGCTTGCCCTGAATGTTGAAGAGCGAAACCCCACCCTCGGTGGAAGCATAAAACTCAAAGATTTGAGGAATGGAAAAGCGGTTCTTAAAGCCATCCCACACTTCGGGCGCCAGGCCGTTCCCGCAAGCCATCCGGATGCGATGGGCCGTTTCGTTCGGCGCCAGTGGAGCGTGCAGCAGGTACCGGCAAAGCTCGCCGATGTATTGCAATAACGTACAATCCCACCGCACAATGTCATTCCAGAACTGGCTGGCGGAGAATTTCTCCCGCAGGATGACCGTGCCGCCGGCCACCAGGATCGTGCCTGGCACCTGCACTCCGCCGACACTGTGGTACATGGGCAGGCAGTTATACATCCGGTCGGTTGCCTGCGTACCCATCATCCCCGCAAACCAGTGGCCCCATTGCATGATCCGGGCGTGACTGATGTTGGCCGCTTTGGGCATCCCGGTTGTGCCGGAGGTATAGATGTAGAGCGCTTTATCTTCTATGGCCGGGGGGCGCTTTTCGTGCTCGCTGAGCGCTTCGCCCGACTTTGCTTCGATCTCCAGATCGAGACGCGGCCACGAGCTTGGCTCGTTGCCATGAATCCACATTGTGGGCGGCAGCGAAACCGCCGGGAGCGCCGAGACGAGCTGGCCGGCGAACTCTGAAGCGGCAATGAGATGTTTGGGTGAAACGACATTGATGCAGTGGGCAAGTGAGGAACCTGTCAAATTTACATTCAGCAGCGAGACCACGCCGCCGACGCTGCTGATACCGAGCCATATGGCCAGGTATTCCGGTCGATTTGTCATCATCAGGCCGACTACCTCGCCCTGACCAACGCCCTCGTCAAGCGCCCATCGCGCGTACTGATTGATTCGCTCCGAGAGTTGGCCGTAGGTCATACACTCGCGGTCCGAGAGCAGAGCTGGTGTATCGCCTAGTTGCTCGGCATGCTCCTCAATCACGGTGGAGAGGATGCGATGGCGATTGCGCGCAATGGGCGCGGTCAGCTCCAGGGCGCGCAGCCACGCTCTTCCCGGCGAAACGTTGCTGGGTGCCGGCGTAATTGTTTCGAGTGGGCTCAAGCTGTGCTCCCCGCGTCCACGGTCATCACCGTGCCGGTGATGCCCTTCGCTCGGTGACCGAGCAGAAATTCCACTGCATTGGCTACGTCTTCCACCTCGACCAGTCGTTTGAGCGCGCTACGGCGCACAATCTGTTCGCGCTGCTGATCCGTCATGCCCCGCGTCATTTCGGTATCGACAAAACCTGGAGCAACGGCATTTACCGTGATGCCCAACTTCCCTACTTCCCGGGCGAGTGAACGGGTAAAGCCAACCAGCGCGGCCTTGGAAGCGCTGTAAACTGCGAGCCCGCTGTAGCCGGTAAAGGCAACCACCGACGCAATATTGACGATGCGGCCGCTACCATCCGCCATCATGGAGCGCACTACGGATTTCGTCATCACCATGGGTGACAGCGTATTCATCCGCACTACCCGCTCCATCTGAGAAATGTGCATCATCGCCAGGGTTCCTTCGACGCTGGTACCCGCATTGTTCACCAAACCATGGATCGGCCCGTAGTCTTTGCGCAGTCTCTTCACCAGGCACGCAATGCCCTCAAGATCCGCCAGGTCGAATGGTACGAACTGAACGCACCCGGACTCCGCGCTCGGCTGCATCAAAGCCGTAAGTTCCGGGCTTTCGTTCCGTGCGATTGCGATCGCCCGATAACCCTCCTTCGCGAGCTTGCCCGCGATTCCCAGGCCCAATCCCCTGCTGCCTCCGGTGACAATTACATTACGCATGGCGTCGAATAAGCTTTCCGGACTCCGCCACCCCTAACGTAGCTACGAAATTAATCGTGGTTGGAACTTTGTGGGAGGCAAGCTCCTCGCGGCACAGGAGAAGAATGTCCTGCCGAATCTGACCATCGACCTCCTCCGGCCCGGGTGGCGACCGTAAGACAACATCCGCGACCACCAGCGCGCCGGTAATCGGATTCTTCCTGGTCCTGACCAGCGACATCCGAACCTCAGGATGACGATTGATCACCTCTTCCACTTCTTCCGGATGCACCTTCAGGCCGCCAACATTAATCACTCCATCGCGCCGGCCGACGAAGTAGTAGCGCTCGTTTCGTAGTTCGAGCAGGTCTGTCGTGTCAACAAATCCGTCCGCATCCTTAAGTGGGCCGTGTTCTTTGTCCAGATAATGGCTCGCGGTGCGCGCGGACCGGATGCGAAGGGACCCATTCTCCACCTTCATCTCAACCCCAGGCGTACGCGTGAGCACGCTCGCGGGAAAGCCGGTGATCATATCGTCCACCGCGAAAGCTACTCCAGCCTCGGTGGTGGCAAAGGCGTGAGCGATACGTGCCTTCGGATAAACCTGCGCCAGATGATTGAGGATCGCCTGATCGGCAATCTCCCCCGATAAACGAATGTATTCGGGCGCAATCAGGTGAGCGGAAGAGCTCATCAACGCGCGTCGCCAATGCGACGGCGTTCCGGAGATGTGGGTCACTCCATGTGCCCCGGCATAGGCCAGGAAGCCGGCAGTCGACAGTCGCGCGCTCGACAACAGCAGCGAGCTACCGGTCAGCACGGCGCGCAGAAATATCTGCAAACCTCCATAACGGCGAATATCGTAGAACGTGCTCCAGACCACTTGGCCATTTCCCGGCCTGCCTGTGTCGATCGCTCCAGCCAAACTGGCTAGTGTGTGGACCACAAGCTTCGGCACTCCGGTGGTGCCTGATGTCAGCAGGACCCATTCCGTCTCGTAGCGCTCGGAGCAGCCATGACCTCGAGGAACGATTTTCCCATCGCAATGAATCAAAGATCTGACCCTGGGAGTAGTTCCAAGGCCATCGATGATCCGGTCGGAGACAATTGCATCTGCCTCCGCAGACCTGGCAATTGAGCGAAGAGATTCCGCCGGTAAAGCGGGTGGGCATAAAACTATGCGGCGGGCGACCCCATCGAGCTCGATGAGCGCTGCCGCGGCGATCAGCTGGTCCTCGGTCGCAACGAGAACGGACGATCCGCTCAGCTCCTGGCATCGGCCGCCGAGCACAGAGCCCGCCAGCAAATCACGTAGAGCGAGGCTCGTCTCCGCATTGGAGACAAAGGGATCGCATGCGTCGACGGCGCTGCTGACCGCTTCGCATAGGGAGGCCGACTTATTTTGCAGCATGTTCATATAGCTTGACAAAATCTCCGAACGTCACCGGAAACTGGGCATCTTCCGAAGCCGTAAACGGGTCGATTCCAAGAGACTCCTCAAGCCGGGTCACAAGGATAGCCATAGAAAGTGAATCGAGCCCTGAGTTCAAAAGTTCCAATCCGTCCGTCAAGGGAGCCAGCCGTTTGTCTTGCTCCTGAGCGACTTGCCTGAATTGGCTTACGATTTCCGATCGAACATTCATTGTCAGTGTTTTCCCTTTAAGCCTCTCTGTACCAGGCTGAGAATGAATGAGCGGCAATGCGAAATCGAACAACCGCTCACTCCCGCCGGGTAGTGTCTAAAGTTGGGGGCTTGGCAGCCTGCAATAGCGCGGTGACCAAACCTTCCAGGCGAACAAGTGACGTCCTCTCGTCAACGTCCTTGTTCTCCTGTCATCTGGTCATCGCACCGGAGAACCTCAATCCCCTTGTGCCCGGGCAGCCAACCCCGGGCAACTTAGGGTCCAGAGAACTTTACCCTTACCGAAAAAATGGCCCCACCAACATTACACCGGTATAGGATTCCTTCGCCCAAAGCCGTTTAGAAGCCTGCCTGCTCTCGACTTCTCTTTAGAACAACAATTGGTGCAACCACGGTCTCTCTTGCTTCGACTAGGCAGCAGGTACCGTGGCATGCCCATTTCCGTTGATGGTCTGGATCAAAGCGCGAAGCTCGTTAACGCCTTCAAAAAGATCCGCCGACGAATCGGGTGGATTGACCGCTGCCTCTGCCGAAAGCGCCGTCAAAAGACCTTCGGAATGAGCAATGTCGCAAACACCGTGCACATCCGTATATTCAAAATCCGTGGAACCTTGGGCCATCGCAAGATCCGCCAGGTACGACATGAATCTCTGGATATAGCTTTCAAAGAAGCCCATGGTGAGTACGTTCTGCACTCCTTGCAGACGGCCCAGGAACATACGAACCTTGGTCAACCCGTCACGCACCGCCATGGCGTCTGTATCGGTGGGGTAAGCATGAGCGGCAATCGCGAATCTGCGTAGCATCTCGGGATGGCAATCGACAATTTCTTCCCTCAGGTTGTCGATCAGGATGGGGCGTGCCTCCTCCGACTGAACAGACAGGTAGGCTGCCGTCATCCAATAAATGAAGTTGCCTTCAAGGACAGCGCTGTATCGTGCGATGATCCCGCGCCGTTGTTCGGGAGTAAGGTCTTTGGGATTTGGAAGTGCAGCGACCAGGCTGTCAATTTCGCCATCAATCCGCGGCTTGATTGGCGATAGGTTCTGGATTTCGGGGGCTACGAGTGAAGTAGTCATATGATGATCCCTCTGTGTTTAGAAGCTGGGTGATGGATCCGAAGATCATTGTGAGTAAGTTCAGGGCCCGGGTCGCACGGTGAGTGCGGGGGAAGCATCAACCTTGCAATTTAAACGTGGGGAGGACCCTAGTAGATCAAGCACGGTCGTTCCTCGTGTCATGAAAAAGTCACCAGATTGTCACTTGAACGGGCGACAGAAAAGGGTCGATCTGCAACGAATAAGGTGCATCGTTTGCCAAGACACATTCCATCACCTCCAATCGGTTGTTGCCAGCTGGTGGGGGAAGCGTCTAATTCACAGCCAGAAAAAAATACGAATATGTCGACGGTCCGAAGGAGTTGATCTTCCAGCTCCGGCGGATCGACAGTGGCAATGAGCACGCATGTAGTTCCTTCTTACGAAAACCGAATGATGTTAATCAGAGGCACACATCTCTCCAGGAACAGTTGAGGAGCTGAGGCCCGACATCAATGGATGGATCGCAGACGGCGGAGGCGCGGGGGGAGTTCACGTCGGGAGACGCCGTGCAGGAACCAAACAGGAATTAAAGCAATTGCTGCCTTAACGCGAATTCATTCTAAGGTCAAACGTGCAGGCGTGCAATGGAAATCGTCTAAATTTATGGCCACCTTAAGAAATTCTCTTAGCGCGTTAAGACGTACTGACGATTTTACTCTTAATAAGGTAAGACTTGTAGCGCTGAAGCGTGTTTGAATAGCCAGCGGCTTGAGTTGGATGACACGGAGGGTAAAGTTAAGGCGAACGTCGTCTTAGGAAAATCAGTCGCGAGCGCCCGATGACTTCAATTGGCTGACACGCGGCATTGTAGTGATCTCAATGCGTGTGTCTTTGGCAAAGACGACATTGTGGCCGCGGGCCAGCCAAAGATCATAAAAGGAGAGCGCCGCACCGTAAAAGCCGATACCGGCTGCAACGTTGCGTGAGCTTACGACTATGCCGACGACCCTGCCGACAATTCCAAAACCGTTCGAAGCGACAGCATGATTCAACATTTGATTTTCATCGGTGTCAAAAGCGCGCCCGGCGAGAAGGCCCAAAATCAGCGGCGCGACCACACGGTTTTGCACCCGCGCTTCGATGCCGCCCTCGGGATCGATTTGTAAGTTAGCCGACCTGTCGGAGTCCGCACCGGCCAGCAAACCTTCGACGGGCTGCGAGAAGCCGGTCGGGAACCTCAGTTCCTTGAAGTGAAAACGAAGTTTTCCCTGGCGCCCGAAGGAGCGAGCCGGCTTGGCTTGGGTAATTTCTCCCACCAATATCGACCCCTCGGGAACTACAAGAGCATGGTCGGGGTTAAAGACAGGTTCAGCAACATAGGCCTCGAAGGTGTCTCCCGGTTTGTCTTTGGCGGAGCTGATCATTCGCTGCAAATAAGCGCGCAACTGCCATTCGGGGGCCTGTTTCTGTGGACGCTTGCCAAGATCCGGCGGTTGAACGGTTACCGGATCTTTAGCCCCGGCGAGAGGCGGATCTACCAAGCCCACCGAGGGATCCTCGTTACGTTGTACGCGAAGCGGTTGGGCCAATTCCGCTGTCCATGTCGTTCCAGTTTCGATTCTTTGAGGGTGATACGGAAGCTGGTCATAAATAAAGCGAACCAATCGGTCGCCCCGGCCGGGCGCGGTGAATACGGCGGCCGTCTCTATGACCTCTCGTTTTGCTTCACCCAATTGACGGCGTATGAAAGAGCCTTTTTGACCGGGCGTGGGAGACAGCCGCAAGATCAGCACGCCATCTTTCGCGCTCTCGCACACAATTGCCTGGGGGGGGCCACCCTCAATAACTACATGATCGAATTGCACGACCGGGGTACGAAAGGGCGTGAAATCGCCGCGAAGGCGAGAATGGATCCGACGGCTTCGGTCAGGATCCAACCGAATGACCCTTCCGTACAGAATGGAGCCCGCCGGTATTGCTATCTGATTCTCAATGAAGACCGGATAAAGCAGTCGCCCCTCTAACGGTTCACCGGCCCTCATGGGTGAATGGCGAAGCAATTCGACTGATAACGGGCTGCCGGAGGGGATCTCGATCGTCTTCGCGTGGCCAGGGAAAGAGCCGACAAGAAAGACGGCCGCAGACAGCAGAGGCAAAAACCGGGCTGTAAAATGTAACCCTAAGAAACAACTTTGCTGTCCCAAGAGGTTCATGGTGCCCAAATCGCTCTTAACCTTGCTACAGTCGCCGTGCAACCGGGATGGGTGGACGGGGCAAATCCTTGGTGCTCCACAAAAAAGCAACTCAAGCTTATCTTAGGCTATTAAGATTTATAGGGATGCACCGATGGGAAACAAACCTTTGAGCGCCAGGCCGGCAAAACAGCTTTCCGTACCGACCGCGGGGGAGCTGCGCCTACTGCAGATTTTATGGGACCTCGAAGAGGGCACGGTCGAAGATGTGGTCAACGCCCATAGTCAAAAGGAACGGCCTAACTATAAGACTACGCAGACCTTACTGCGCATTATGGAGAAGAAGCTTTTCATCACGCATGAGGTACGAGGGCGCGTTTTCGTTTTCAAGCCCCTGGTTTCCCGCAAGAAAATTGACCATTTATGTGTGCGCAACCTGGTTTCGCGTAATTTTCGCGGATCCGCAGCCGGTCTACTCCTCAACTTGCTGGAATCGACTCCTATCAAAAAGCGAGAACTGGACGAGCTTGAGGCATATATCCGGGAGTATCGTAAAGGCAGAAGCTAGGCGATCGTAACGGGGGATGGGACTATGAACCCAGACTTTTTCCTTAGTATCGTCGCTGCGATTGCGGTTTTTTTGTTAAAGACAACACTAGCCTTTGGGGTGTGCCTGGCGCTAAGCCGGCTCGTTGTCTCGGCAAACTTCCGATTCGTCATCTGGTCGGGGTACGTCTACGGTGGCGCAGCGTATTGGTGCTTCCTGGCCAACGCCGTTTGGGCAGGCGGGCAACATTCGACGGCGGCTCCCGGGATTCTATTGCCATCGGCGAGCTCCACCGTTGGGGCTTGGCAGATTCCGGCAGTTTGGGCCTTTCCTCTTGGGGCCACGTTGCGCGTGATCGGAATCGTATACCTGCTGACCCTATGCTATTTGGTCTTCCTCCATCTGCGGAAACGGCTCCACCTCAGGTGGGTACTCAATTTCACCAGTGAGCCGCCGGTGGACATCGCAGAGAGGTTTGCAGTCCTCGCGAAGAAGCTCCACGCCGGACGTTCCAGGTTGCTGATTCTATCGGGGGCTACATCTCCTGCAACCTTTGGCTGGATTCGGCCAACCATTCTGTTGCCAACCTCCTGTCTTGAGGATGATCGCTCCGAGTTGGAAGATATTCTGAACCACGAACTCCACCATGTTCGCCGCTGCGATGCTATCTGGAATGGATTTGCGCTTGCGTCGCGAACGCTGCTCTTTTTTCACCCCGCGGTATGGTATGCGGTGAGAAAGATGCAAGTCGACCGGGAGCTAGCCTGCGACCATGCAGTGATCTCAGACTCCCCAGGGAGACGGGGAAAATACGCAGAGTGTCTGGTACGGTTTGCGCGCTTGAACTCGATGCAAGAATCCAGTAGCTGGGGGATCGATTTTGCGGCATCCCATCTGACGCTTCGTGTTCATTCCATTCTGGCCGACAAGAAGAAGTCTCCCGCCTGGATGCTTTACCTGCGTATCGCTTCGGGAGTGGCGATCTTTGGCCTATTTCTTGGCATAGCGCCCTCGCTGGTAGTATTGCTCTCCTTCGCGCATCCGCCGCAAGCCGAGAGCGCCGTCGCCTCGGTCATCAATGCTCCTCGCACCGAACTGCGATCTGGAATACGGCCAGGCAAAAGAGTTCGCTCCTTGACACCTCTCCCAACTTCGTCAGTCACGAGTCTGAGCCCGATCGAAACGTATCAACCTTCCATAGACTCGCAAGCAGATCTGAGAACTGGGAATTCTGCCGAGCAAAGTAGTTCAGGTCCGCGACTGCTTCATCGGGGTGATGCATCTGCCCCGGGCAAGCAGCAAACCGTCGCATTGGTGGACACGGATGCCACGGGGCACCCGGCCAAATCTGGGGGCGACAAAGGAGCCGCCGTCCAGCAAACGGCCACGGCAGCCTTAGGCATCTATCGGCGAATCTCTTCCGTCGACCGCCATTAAGTGCAGGGGTGAGCATTGCTACTCGAAGCAAATCCCCTAGTCACCGTGTGGAACGGGCGCCGCGGTCGTAGTCGCAATCACTGAACTATTGCGGAGCGCTGCCTCTGCCGCCTCAATGGGGAAGTGCTCGCGCAGCCAGGACTCGGCCTGCTCCCGAATCGCCTCGCGCCCCAGCCGATCTGCAAATGAGTGATTGGTGCCCTCGATCGTGCACAGTGAGAGACGACCCGTCTGGCCTGCAAACGAGGTTATATGTTCAAGATAGTCAAACGCACCCGCGCGCAGCTTGCTGCTGCCAAGAGTCACTGGCTCGCCTGACTTTACAACCAGCATGGGTAAGCCGCTGGATACGAGTTGCTTCCAGTGCGTGACTAGATTGACGTTTGCGTTACCTGGCAATGCGCCATTGGCTCGCTTCTTCCGCGCCTCACGAAGACGCGAGTAAGCTGCACGAATTACCTCGCCAACCTTAGTCCGTCTCGCCCAGTCCACCATCCCTGGACTCAGTTTCGGAGTCAGCATATTCGCAGCATTGAAGTATGGGTCCGTAATGATAAGGCCTTTACACTCCTTGCACGCGGATGCGGCATAGATAGCCGTTGTTCCTCCCGCACAATGGCCATAAATCACCACGCCTGCGAGGCCAAAACGCTCGCTAAACTCTTTTACTTTTGCAGCCGTGATGGCCGCAAAACCCGCGTTGTTGATGAAGGTAAGAAGATCCTTCGCTGTCTCACCGTAGCTGTCACCCAATCCGGGCAGGTCGATTCGCAGAGAAGGATAACCCTGAGCCGCGAACGAGTTGGCCCAGTAAACAGCGGAGTCCCCTATCAACGCTCGCGGTGTAGATAAAGGATTCAGAAACAACACTCCGATCCTCTTGCCCGGACTGGTGGATTCGTTCGTTTTGCGCGGGACGTCATGGTAGGTACCGCGCACCAGAATCCCGTCGGCGCCCAGCGTGATAAGTTGACGCGTCTCTAATGTGTCGCAGATCATGCTTCCTCCAAGGGGATGTCCAGGCTTGACGCGATCCACTCGTAGTTAGGAGCAAAAAGCCAGCTAAAGTCTTTACCTTCTTCAAAGCCCTGCAATAAGCCACCCAGAACCAGGGGAGCGGCACTCTTGCCCAGCTGAACGATTCGAACTGGCCTCCTATAAGAGGCTGCCGGATCGCTGGGAGGGATCATCGTGTCCGGCAAGTCAAAACTCAGCGATTCACGCCACAATTCTGGCGTCCATTCATAGCCATCCACCTCCACGCTTTGTCCCTCGTCAAGCAGGCGGAAATAGTGCGACGCAGGGCGCCGGTCTTCTTGTGGCTTCAGGAGTTGTTGCGGTCCAATCCAACGCTGCAAAGTTGATCGAAGTACTTTGTTTGCATTCACCGGCGCTGACCACAACATTAACGCGTCGGCTTCGCCGTTGTGGAAAGCCTTCGCGGCTAAAACTCCGCCCATTTCCAATCCATGCATAATCAGCGGTGCATTTCCTTCGCGCTTCCGAAACCAGGCGGAAAGACGCTCAACGTCATCGACCCACGAACGAAAGCTCATCTCCGTAAATACGCCGGTGCTCTCTCCAACTCCTCTGTAGTCAAAACGGAGCACTTCGATCCGCCGGGCCGTCAAATAGCGTGCCCATTGCAACCACGGCCGATAGGAAGCGTGGCGTTCTGAAGCGAAGGAACCTATGAGTAGAACGCGGGCCACAGGAGCCTGGACCTCGTGCAGTACCGTGTAAAGATGAGCGCCCGGAACCGGGAAATAACCGGCCCGTTCCGCTAACACGCTCTCGGGATATTGCTGAACCTGAGTGAATTGGACCATAGATTCTCTCGGGCGCGCAGAACATAACTGCCGCCACGCGCGATGCAGGTCAGGGGTGCCTGCGGAAAACAAAGGGATCGTCTGTCAAAGGCAGCGAAAACAAACTCGGCGACACTTCTAAGGCAACTGCAAGCAGGTGCATATGTGATTCACGATCTTAGCTGGCGAGCCGAAGGCCGGCTTCAATTGATGGATCGCAGGCGGCGGAGGCGTGGTGGAAGTTCACGTCGGGAGATACCGTTCTGGAGCCATGCAGAAATTACAGCAATGCTGCCTTAACGCGAACTCATTCTAAGACCAATCGCGTAGGCGCGCGACGGAAATCGGTTGGGCCTTATGGTAACGTTCGCTCTGGTAACAAAAGTCCTCGGTGGTAACAGACGAGAACCATGCAGCGTGAGCGGCCCAGGGAACCATGATTCATGGAAGCTCTGTGTGGACTCCCTTTCATGCTTTTCGATGGAGCGTCTTACTCTCCGTGAAGTGCGTCCGGTCTGGTAACCATTACCTTATTTTTCTTTACAACCAGCATAGGGCACCGTCATATTTGAGTGCCATGGTAGTACCCAAAAGATGCCTGTGATATCAATTAGGCTCGTGCATAGATCGCTTGAGTGTAGATCAGGTCCTGCCGAAATCCCCCTTTGCAAATCTGATTATCTTTGTCACATCGTTCAAGCTAATATTCGAAAAGTTGGGGTTCGCGGCCAGCGGATTTTTGAGCGACGGAATTGAAATGACTTGCGCCTGGTTTGCTTTCCAGGTTGAAAATGGCCGGGACGATTACCGGCGTGAGATTCCGGCTAGCGGTGAGTCCGTGTTAGGTCGAGAGAAACAACTGCCGAAGAAAATACACGTAGCCAGCGTGGGGCCGGCTTTATGTGTGAAGGGTGGCATCACCCGAGTGACCGAGTTAATCGGTGCTCATCTTCCGGGTCACATTTGCGTTCGCTTTATCGCCACGTTCAACCGCTATACCGGTGACAAAGGGGCTACGCGGGCCGAGCGGGGCAGCAGGCTTGCCCAGGCGCTTGTCTTTCTTCTGGCCTTTGTCCAGACACTGATCCACGCCCTCACCCGCGAAACGATATTCCACATTCATTTCTCCGGCCGGGGCAGCCTCCTGCGCAAGGGTGTCATCTGCGTGATGCTTCGCTCCCTGCGATGCCGATACTTAGTGCATTCGCATGCGGCAGATACCAATCTCTTTCCCTCATGGCTACCAATGGCCTGCAGGCGGCCGATCGTATGGGGTATTTGTGGCGCGGCACGAGTGATCGTCCTTAGCCAATTCTGGCACGACTACTACTCCACCATCCTGAATTTGCCGCCCGACCGTGTTCTCCTCCTTCCCAACCCGGCTGACCTGCCGAAGTCTATCCCTGACCGGTCGCAACGAACAGGCCTGCGGGTTCTGTTCCTGGGCAGAATCGGGATCAGGAAGGGAGCGTACGACTTGATCCGCGCCTTCGCCGCCCTTCCTGAAAATGTCCGAGCGTGCTGCCATCTAACTCTTGCCGGCGACGGTGATACTGATGAAGCGCAGACACTCGCCCAAGAGTTGGGTTGCGCGAAACGGGTGGCAATCCCGGGTTGGGTGGGGAAAGCTTCCGTCGAAAAACTCTTAATTGATTCAGACATGCTGGTTTTACCGAGCTATGCTGAGGGTATGGCGATGGCACTGGTCGAGGCGATGAGCTGGGGTCTGCCCGTTGTGACGACGAGCGTCGGCGGCGCCGGTGAGTTTCTGGAACGGGGACGTAACTGCCTTTTGGTGACCCCGGGAGACGTGGGCGGAATCCGGGACGCCATCGCCAACCTAGCGCGCGATCCCGAATACAGGCTCCAGTTGGGGCTTGCCGCGCGCGACACCATCAGTCGCTTCAGCATCGATACCTACATCTCTACTTTGAGCGCGCTATACGAGGAGCTAGCCGGCAACCAACATGCAAAGCAAAATGAACATCCTGGGGATCAAGATGGACTGCCTCTCCTACGGAGAGATGCACCGGATCTTCAATCTCTGGCTCGCCGATAAGGCGTCGCGTTCGCATTCTCTGGCGTTGATCAACGTCAATTGCTGCGTTTCCGCTCTGTTCGACAAGCGTTTGGTCGATCTCTATAACTCGGCGGACATCGTTGGCATCGATGGCATGCCATTCGTGCACTGGGCTCGTGCCTTTCACAATAAAAGCTCTGACCGCTTCTATGCGCCGGATTTGATGCTGGAGGCGGCCCGGAAAGCAAAGGAGTACGGCTACACGTTTTTTCTATACGGCGGCTCCCCTGGTGCTCCGGAGAAAATGGAAGAGTATCTACAGCAGCGCTGTGACGGCCTTCGGGTGGTGGGCAAGTACTCTCCGCCCCTGAGGCGCCTTACGGAAGAAGAGGACCAGGCAGTCTGCGACATGATCAATGCGGCTAAGCCGGATATTGTTTGGGTCGGTCTCGGGTCGCCAAAGCAAGACGTATGGATCGCCGAACATCGGGAGAAGATTCGTGGCTCCATCTTGATAGCGTCGGGAGCTACATTCGACTTCTTCAGTGGAAGGATTCGGCAGGCGCCCGAGTGGATCCGCAATGCGGGTTTCGAGTGGCTCTACCGATTAAGCCAGGATTTCCGCAGGCTATGGGTGAGGTACACGGTTTACAACGTCGTCTTCCTGGCCATGTTCGGCCTGCAACTCATGAAAATCCGCCGCTTCGAACCCGGTGACTACGCAGCGCTTGATCGCACTTCTTAATGACGAGCCCATTCCCGAGCCAATCTGATCAGCTGCGCCGCTAGCTCGATGCTGCGCTTGCTACGAGCGTGCGTTCGCGTACACTCGCGCCATATGTCCTCGTCTTCGATCGTTAGTCTCGAGCACATCGGCATTGGAACATCGAGATCAAGAGTCATGCTCCGCGGGAATTGGGAGCGGTCATGAATAGGAAAGCCAGGCGGCAGGCGGCAACGGCATCCCTGAGTGCTTTCGGAATTCTGGCGGCGGCCTTGCTTGTAGCGCAGACCTCAGAGCCGAAGCTTCCGCGGAAGATGGGCGTGCAGACGCCGGGTACACAGCACGCGATGGCCGAATTGATTCCTGCCGCAACGTTTGCGGTGAGCGGGCGCCCAGACTGGATGGCGGTTACCCAGGACGCCGTATGGGTGACAAGTTCAAATGTCAATCACGTGGTTCGTCTGGATGCGAAGACCAACCAGCCGGGGGTGATAGTGACTGTCGCCCAGCCCTGCGCCGGGCTGGCCGTGGGCTTCGAGAGCCTTTGGATTCCGAGCTGCGGGGACCACACGATAGTCCGCGTGGATGCGGAAACGGGCGCAATGCAGGCGAAGGTCAGCGTGGGACCGGCCGATGACGAAGGCGGAATTACGGTTGGCGCTGGCAGTGTCTGGATGGTGACTTCGAAAGAAAGCGACCTTGCGCGCATCGATCCAACCACCAATGCAGTCAGCGCGCACATTCGTCTTCCCGCCGGGTCGTTCAATCCGGTCTTTGCGAATGGCTCCGTCTGGGTAAGTTCGAACACTGGCGACACGCTGGTGCGCGTGGACCCGGCGAAGGACAAAGTAGTGGACCAGACTCCGGTGGGGCCGATGCCGCGTTTCCTCACGGCGGGTGCAGGATCCATCTGGGTTCTGAACCAGGGCGACGGCACCATTGCACGAGTGGACGCGTCGACGGGTAAGCGAACGGCCCTGATCGCCGCAGGAATTCCCGGGCAGGGCGGAGAGATCACATTCGGCGAGGGTGCTGTGTGGGCTACTGTGATGGGCTACCCCATCACACGCATAAACCCCGCGACGAACGCAGTGACCGGGCAATGGCACGGCGCCGGCGGCGACAGTATTCGCGTCGCCCACGGGTCGGTGTGGCTGACCAACCTGACGGGCGCAGTGGTGTGGCGCCTGCCAGTTCCCCCACGGTGAGGTGAGCCTCGCGCCTGGCTCTTGGCGGCGTCTTCGAAATTCTTCCTTTATTTAGCATAAGATAGAGTCCTCTTCCGTGGAGAATCGGACGCCCCGGACCGCTCATGCAGTGCTGTGCCGAAATTAACGAGTGCAAGAACCTAAGATGGCAGAACCTCTCATTCCTTCGGATAACGACACAGCGGATCAGCGGATGCGCACCCTGATTGAGGGGAACGGCGAGATGGCTACTCGCATTCGCGCTTACAACTGGAACAAAACCTCGCTTGGCCCCATCGAGAGCTGGTCCGAGACACTGGTTGCAACCGTTAATTTGATGCTGCATTCCCCGTTTCCAACCATCCTTTCCTGGGGTCCGGAGATGGTGTTTTTGTACAACGACGCAGGAATTCCCACATTGATGGGAAAGCACCCGGAGGCGCTCGGTGGCCTTTACCACGAGGTCTTTCATGAAGCCTGGGATCTGGTCCGCAATGACCTTGAGGCCTGCCTTCTTCGGGGCGAGACGCCGGTGCGGGACAACATGTTCATCCCCATCCTCCTGAATGGTGTCGTTGAGGACCATTACTGGAGCTATTCACTCATCCCGATCTATGAGAACGGCAAAATCGCAGGCATTTACGATGCCTATCGCAACACGACGGAAATTGTCAGAGGAGCGCGGAGGCTTCGTGAGAGCCAGGCCAGGCTGCAGCTGGCAACCGAAGTCGCGAAGCTGGGCGTGTTCGTGTGGCACACGATCGAAGATCGCGGGAATTGGGAAAACGACCAGATGTACGAAATTTTCGGGCGGACGCGCGAAAGTGGTCCGGTGAATGGCGCGGCGTTGATGAACGAGGTTGTGCATCCCGATTATCGGGAATCCTTTCAACAGGCCATGGAAGCGACACTCCAGAACGGCGAGCCATTCCAATTCGAGGGGAAGATCTATCTTCCGAATAAATCTCTGCGTTGGATTGAAGTTTGCGGGCGGCTTCAGCCAGAGGGGGATGGTGCGGCCGGACAAATCCTCGGCACTGTCCGGGATATCACGGAGATCAAGAACGGCGAGGCCGTGTTACAAGATAGTTCCAAACACGTTGGTGAACTTGCTGCGATTGTCGAATCCTCTGATGATGTGATCTTAAGCAAAGACCTGAATGGCATCATTACGAGCTGGAATTCGGCGGCAACCCGCGTTTTCGGTTATTCAGCAGATGAGATGATTGGCTCGTCGATTCTCAAGCTCATTCCGGAGCATCTTCGTTCCGACGAAAAGACCATCCTTGAAAGCATTCGCGCCGGGAAGCGGGTTGAACACTTCGAAACTCTTCGTCTGACCAAAAGCGGTCAGCTGCTCGACGTCTCACTCACCGTATCTCCTGTAAAAGACGGTCAAGGCAAAGTTATCGGAGCGTCCAAGATTCTCCGCGATATCTCCGGGCGGCGACGAATCGAACAGTCTTTATTGCAGGCCGAAAAGATTGCCGCGACTGGCCGCATGGCGGCGACGATTGCGCATGAAATCAACAATCCTCTTGAAGCGGTAACGAACCTGCTCTACTTATTGCGCCCAATGATCACCGACCCTGCGGGCATCGATTACCTCAGCTCAGCCGAAGACGAACTCGGACGCGTGTCGCACATCGCCAAGCAGACCCTTGGCTATTACCGTGAACACGCGTCGGCAAAGAGAGCCTCCCTCTCGGAGATCGTATTGCACGCAATCCTGATCTACGAGCCACGCTGTTTGGCAGCCAGCATTCAGATGAGGAAGTCCATCAATTCATCAAGAGAAATTATGCTGCGTCGCGGAGAAATGATGCAGGTGATCTCGAACTTGATCGTGAACTCGATTTACGCGATGCCCACGGGCGGCATTCTTTCCATCTCCGTGGATGATACGCAAGGTTCACCGGATGGCATCGTTCTGAGCGTCGAGGATAACGGGGTCGGGATTCCAGATGATGTTCTGCCAAGAGTGTTCGACGCCTTCTTCACGACCAGGAACACCGTGGGCACCGGAATTGGGCTGTTCGTTGCCAAACAGTTCATCGAAGGCCACGGTGGGCGAATTGCGATTGAAAGTAGAAATAAGGCGGAAGATCATGGCACGACTGTCCGCGTTTTTCTGCCGATATCCACTGCCTATGACGACCAGTGACCGATCGCATCGCTACTGAGGCGTAGCGCAAAGCGTGTCGCGAATCATCCTTCCGTCCGGGCTGGAGGATTCCCAACATCTTGAGGAATGGAGAATGCGAACGTCGCGCCCGGGCCAACATTTCGAACAGCCCACAAGCGGCCACGATGAGCCTCGACAATTGAGCGGCTCACTGAGAGCCCGATGCCCATACCTTCTTGTTTGGTCGTGAAAAATGACTCGAAAAGCCGTTCACTGATTTCCCGGCTAAAGCCAACGCCGCAATCTTGAATAGAAACGGTGACGTCATTGCCGTCGGTCTCGGTCCTAATGATTAGCTGTCTTGGCCGATCGCTGACTGTGTCCATGGAGTCTGACCCATTGCGGATCAGATTCAGGATAACCTGCTGAAGTTGAATGCGGTCACCTTTCACGGTCGGCAAGTGATCGCTGAATTCATGTTTCAGAATTACGTTGTTTCTCTGTAGCTCCCCGGATAGCAGCGCAATGACTTCGCGCGCCGCTTCATTGAGGTCGAGCGAGCTCGACTTCAATTTGCTTCTTGCTGAAAAGCGTTCGCAGTCGAGTGATCACCTCTGAAGTACGATTGCCATCGCGAATCGTCCGCCGCGCAGTCTCCAGCGCACCATCAATATTCGGAGGATCGCTCTTCAACATGCGAAGACAAGTGCTCGCATTCGTAATGATGCCCGATAGCGGCTGGCTAACCTCATGTGCGATCGAAGCAGTCAATTGTCCGATCGTCATGACTCGCGTCATTCTTGCAAGTTCCGCCTGAGTGTTGCGTAATTCTTCTTGTGCCTGCTTCCAATCGTGCATGTCCACAACTGTGCCGTGCCACTTCACTATGCGCCCTTCTTGATCAAGCAATGGCAGCGCACTCGTCACACACCACCGGTATGTCTGGTCGGCAGCATGAAACGTGCGAACTTCAACCCGATAGGGAGCGCCGCTTTTCACACATGATTTCCAGACTTCCACAGTCGGTCCGATATCATCGGGATGCAGAAGATTCCTCCAACCATCGCTCATCACTTGTTTGGAACTAAAGCCGGTGTAATCGAGTAACCGGCCGTTGCAGTAATCAATTGCTCCCTCCGGCGAAGCACTCCAAAGCATCTCCGGAATTGTTTCTGTTATTTGGAGCAGGTTTAACTCTCGCATGCGTAGCGCTTCTTCGGCTCGTTTCCGATCATCGATATCGGTATTCGTGCCGTACCATTTGACGATTGCGCCTGATTCGTCGCGCAGCGGATCTGCGCGGAACAGAAACCATCGATACTGGCCATCGAAACGGCGCAGGCGGGCCTCTACGTCTACCCCGATGCCGGATGCCAGGGCCGTTTGCCAGTATTCCACAAGCTCGTGCGCATCGTCGGGATGCACCGCAACCGACCAGCCAAAGCCGCCAGCCTGTTTGGCCGAGAGGCCAGTGAAATCGAGCCATCGTTGGTTGAGAAAGTCGACATAACCGTCTGGGCGAGTAGACCAGGCAAGCATAGGAATTGTGTTAATGATCTGGATAAGATTGCGTTCGTTCGCCCGCAATGCATTCTCAGCCCGCTTATGATCTTCAATGTCGGTCAGCAGCACATACCATCCGCAGATCTTGCTGTCCGCATCATGCACGGGCAAGGCGCGGACCTGGAACCATCGATAGACACCATCGGCCCGTCGGCAACGATGTTCAATGGCGTAAGGAACTCCGGTTGTGACCGAATACGAAAAAGCCTTGATCACGTCAGGAAGGTCATCCGGATGAACAGCATCGGTCATCCTCCAGCCCTTCAGTTCCTGGGGGGTCTTGCCGAAGTATTCCAGGAGGGGCCGGTTGAGCTGTCCAATCTCACCGGTCGGACTCATGGTACAGATGAGTCCGGGAATGCTATCGACGACCTGACACAGACTGATTTCACTCGCCCGCAACTCCTCTTCGGCCTGAATCTGGTCGTCGATATCGGTGGTTGTACCGACGAATTTGAGAACCTTTCCTTCGGCATCGCGCAAGACCACGGCTTGATTGAGATGCCAGCGATAGGTTCCGTCCTGAGCGCGGAGAGACCGGGTTTTCATCGCAAAACCCTGTCCCGAGCGCACTCCGTCCCAAAAGCCCCTCGACGCTGTTTCGCGATCCTCGGGGTGGACCGCGGTCATCCAGGCCTCGGATGTGACCGGACGAAATCGAGGGTCTGACCGGAGTAGTCAAGCCAAACTTGATTCACGAAATCTGGGGTCCCATCAGGCTTGAGCGTCCAGGCGGATACAGGAAGATGCTGCAGCAGCCCAACCTGGAGCTGCAGCTCTTCGTTGGTTTCGGCGAGCTCCCTGGTTCGTTCCGCGACCCGCCGATCGAGTTCACTTGCAACCCGTTTCTGTTCACTCAGGAGACAGCGCCTGTTGCAGTGCGGCGGCTGTTTGATTTGCGGCAACGTTAAGAACCAGTCTCTCGGTCTGCTCTGGAAAGCCGGCTCTCTGTGAACCCGCGACAATAAAACCGTGGTCGCCTTTTTCGCCCATGCGCATGGTGAAAATCGAAATCTCCTTGCCTCCGATTTTGCGCCATGTTTCTGAAGGTCGATCGATCTGGTCTTCCTTAAGCCAATCACCAAGAGACTCCGCAATCTCGCCCGTCCTATGCGACGGACCGGCCCTGAGCACCTCAAGTGGCTTCTCATCGGTTTCCACTATGACGCGCGCATAGAAGAAATCGAGGGTGAGCATTCCCATGAGCGAGTCCACGAAGGTGGCGATAATCCCAGCTGGTTCGCGACCCCTCCATGCAGCAGGGAGTGCCAGCACGCTGACCAGATCATTCATGCAGCGCCGAAGCTGTCTGATTTCCAGGGCAGGATCGATCGGCTGATCGACTTGCTCACGAAGGATCACGTTTTCGTTCTGCAGGCGGTCACTCAAACGCATGATCTCCTCAAATGCCCATCCCAAGAACGCGGAGTCCCAATTGAAGCGGTTTGAGTACGGCCCGCGAGAGCCTCAGTGAGTCCCAAGGTCCGGAGTGGCTGAGTTGGAACGGTGCCAGCATTAAATCGCGCTTCTGAACTCGCGTGGAGTTAGGCCAACGATCTTCCGAAACACCTTCGTGAAATGCTCCTGGGTACGAAAGCCAGTTAGTCTGCTCACCTCGGCGATGCTTAGCGCTTCATCCTTCAGGTGCAGCTTTGCGCTGTCGATCCTTGCCCGCAGAACATATTGGTGAGGGGTCAGGCCAGTCTCTTTGGTAAACAACAACACGAAGTGGTTCGGCGACACCCCGGCAATCTGAGCCATGGCCACCAGGCTAATGTTTGCGCCTGTGTTCGCGTGGATGTAGTCGATGACTCTGGCTACTCTTTTCTTACCAATGAGCGCATCCTTTCTCTTCGCTTATTAACCCTGCGAGCAAACGATACCGCGAGAACATTGGTCGAATGTTCCGGTTTTGGTCTGTTCTTCCGGAAAATTGGTCTAAAAAACAGGCGGCGGAGTGAACGGCGGTATGATTCTGCTATTGAGTTCTCTCCTCCGGCGGGGGTAAAGCGATGGATATCTCCGGGGTTCTTCCTGTCAAGGCAGTTGAGGTGATGCGCAATGGGTGCGCGGTGTGTCCCATCCCTGCGCTATCTTCCCTAAGCAGTAAACGAGCGGGGTGGGACGGCATTGCCCTGGAATCGTTCAGTGATGTGCCGGGAGTCTCGATTCCGGATCACGATCATCCGACGCACTTCCTGAATCTTCTTACCCATGGAAATATCAAGGCGCAGTGGACCACGGAGGGCAAGAGCCGCAGCGCAGACAATGGCCCTGGAACGATCTACGTGTTGCCGGCAGGAACCCGCGATCGCCTCACGTGGTCTGGCCCGACCACTCGTATCATCCTGATCATGGAACCGCGGTTCCTCGCGCGTTCGCTTGAGGACACCGCGCACCTGAAGGATGTGGAACTGACCACCCATTGGAATCTCCGTGACCGCCACATTCAATCGTTGATGCTCGCTATGCATGCCGACCTGGAAGACGGCTCACCGGCCGGTCCCCTCTACGGCGAATCGCTCGGCCTGGCGCTCGGCATCTATCTGGTTCGCCGTTATTCGGTCCGTAATTGCGCTAAGCCTGATTACCGTGGCAGCATGCCTACGACGCGCTTGAACCGCGTTCTGGAGTTTATCAACCAGAACCTGGCCCAGGATCTTCGCCTGTGGGAGCTAGCACAAATAGCCGGCATGAGTCCTAACTACTTCTGCGAGCAATTCAAGCTAAGCACAGGCCTGCCCCCTTACAAGTACATCCTGAGGTGCAGGATTGAACGCGCGAAGCAATACCTGCGTGATCCGAAGATCACCTTGGCCTGCGCAGGAGCAGCGGCCGGCTTCGCCGATCAAAGTCATTTCACGAAGGTCTTCCGTCGCATCGTGGGCGTCACGCCAATGAGGTTCCGCGGCAAGATTGGCCGCGGGCACAACCACAACTAAAAAGCCGCCTCCGCTCTGGAGGAGCCTTTTTAGCTTAAATCGGCATGGAGTCTTCGGAAGCTTGTCGAACTTGGAAGTGCCGGGCCGTAGCGTACATTTATCATCGGATTTCATAGTTTCCCCATGAGAAAGTTGGCGGCATGGCGTTCCCAGCAGCTGCAGAAACGGCGGTCGTTCGTCCGCCAGACAAACCAGCCGCTCGACTCTCCAATGCCGGCGGTAGCGGCGCAGTGGCCGTCCAGCTTAAGTTCGCTTGCCCTGGCGGCGATTAGACACAACCAATTCGACGCTATGCTACCGGCGCAGCCGTTCGGACCGATGCCTGAAAGAGAATCAGGAAAGCTTCCACTTGGTTGCAAGCATGGCGATCTTATCGGTCATGCTGGGCTGCAGAGGCACCTGGTGCGCTTGTTGCTTCGGTCTCTGGCCGCCTTGAGCGGGTCCCATGAGGGCCTTGATCGAGAGAGCGATGCGTTTGGTTTTAAGGTCAGCGCTGAGGACCTTGACCTTAACGATCTGACCGGCTTTGACGGCCTCAGAAGGCTCCTTGATAAAGCGGTTGGAGAGCTCGCTGATGTGGACTAGACCGTCCTGGTGGACGCCGATGTCCACGAAGGCCCCAAACTTGGTGACGTTGGTGACGACGCCCTCAAGGACCATGCCGGACTGAACGTCGGCGAACTCGCGGACGGCCTCGGAGAAGTTGGGGGCGATGAACTGGTCCCGTGGATCGCGACCGGGCTTGCGGAGTTCTTCAAGGATGTCCGAGACGGTGAAGGTCCCGGCGGAGAGCTGCTTTGCGTCGACTTTGTTGAGGAGCTCAGGGCTCTGGATGAGTTCGGCGATGGGGGTGCTGAGGGATCGGGCAATCTGCTCGACGACCGGGTACGACTCGGGATGGACGGCGGTGCGGTCGAGGGGATTCTCGCCGTCTCGGATGCGAAGGAAGCCGGCGGCCTGCTCGAAGGTTTTGGCGCCGATACCGGCAACCTGATTGAGCTGGGTGCGAGAGCGAAACTTTCCGTGCTCGTCGCGGTAAGCGACGATGTTGAGCGCGGTTCGTTCGGTGACGCCGGCAACGTAGCGGAGCAAGGTCCAGGAGGAGGTGTTGAGGTCGACGCCGACGCGATTGACGCAACTTTCGATGACGGTCTCAAGGGACTGCTGGAGCTGACGCTGATCGACGTCGTGCTGGTACTGGCCGACACCGATGGATTTGGGATCGACCTTGACCAGTTCGGAGAGCGGGTCCTGGAGACGACGGGCGATAGAGATGGCGCCGCGGACTGTGAGGTCGAGGTCTGGAAACTCCTGGCGGGCGATGTCGGATGCGGAGTAAATGCTGGCTCCGGACTCGGAGACGGTGACGGAGAAAACATTGCTTAGCTCGCGCTCGCGAAGGAAGGCACGGACGAAAGCGTCGGTCTCGCGAGAGGCTGTGCCGTTGCCGATGGCGATGGCACGGACATTGTATTTAGCGATCAGCGCAGCGAGGATGTCGCCTGCTCCGGAGGCGGCGTTCTTGGAAGTATGAAGGTAAAGGACGTCGCTTGCGAGGAACTTTCCGGTCTCGTCGACGACGGCGATCTTGCAGCCGGTACGGAGGCCCGGGTCGATGCCCAGGACAGAGATAGGCCCGGCGGGCGCGGCGAGGAGAAGATTCTGGAGGTTATCGCGAAAGACCTGAATCGCGTCGGCGTCGGAGCGCTTTTTGAGCTCGAGGCGTAGCTCGCCCTGGATGGAAGGGCTGAGGAGACGCTTCCAGGAGTCGTCGAGGGCGAGCTCGAGGTGCGGGGTCCAGTCCCCGGTTTCGCGGAGGATACGAGTGCGGACAAGCGAGGTGGCGCGGAGCGGATCCATCTCGATGAGGAAGTAGAGGACGGACTCAGTCTCGCCGCGGCGAATGGCCAGCATGCGGTGCGAGGGGATGGTCTTTACCGGCTCGCGATAGTCATAGTACATCTTGAATTTTTCCTGCTCATCGACCGCGTCGAAAGATTTCTTGCTGACGATGATGCCTTCCTCGAACAGGAGTTGGCGGAGTGCCTTACGGAGGTCAGCGTCCTCACTGATGGTTTCGGCGACGATATGGCGGGCGCCTTCGAGAGCGTCCTCGACGGTGGGCACTTCCCTTTCGGGGCTGACAAATGTGGCTGCGAATTCGGCGAGGGGCAGCGCTGCTGGGAGCTGCGCCCAGAGGTAGCCGGCGAGCGACGCCAGGCCGCGGTCGCGGGCGATGGTGGCCTTGGTGCGCCGCTTGGGGCGATAGGGAAGGTAAAGATCCTCGAGCTCGGACTTGTCGAAGGTGGCGTCGATACGAGCCTTAAGGTCATCAGTGAGCTTACCCTGCTCGAGAATGGAGGCGAGAATGCTCTCGCGGCGGCTAACGAGATCGAGGAAGTAGGCTAACTTCTCCTCGATGTCGCGGATCTGAACCTCGTCGAGGTTGCCGGTGGCCTCCTTGCGGTAGCGCGCGATGAAGGGAACGGTGCCGCCATCGTTGAGCAGGCCGATGACGGCGACGAGCGACTGGAGGGGGAGCTTAAGGCACGTTGCAATGTGCAGGAGGATTTCAGGGGAGGGGACCTTTGCGTCGGACATGTTTTCTCTGTTCATCGTAGCGGCAAAGGGTCTGGAAAAAGGGTCCGTCGAGCGTCCATTCCCGGCAAGATCCTGAAAATCCGCCGCTTCGAACCCGCGGACTGTTCTAAGATGCGCAGCGACAATTCTGGAACTGCCTCAAGAACGATCCTTTCAGGTTCGACCCTTCTTTGCCAGCCGCTTCATTTGTTGCTGCCATGCGCGGAGGAAGACACCCAGCCAGGGTTGCCAGTTTTGGGGAGTTCGTTCGGTTCCCTGAGTTGGCGGAGCGCTGACAATAACCCCTCGTCAGCCTTCCGCCTGGTTTTGGTCGACCAGGCGATCGAATGCGAGACCACTCGCCGCCTCTCCACGCCCAGTTTGCTTCTGCGCGCGCAGCCATGTGTACAACTGGCCTTGGGTCCAGCGCGCGCGTGCGTAGTACTGGGTGACGCGGGTGCCAGCTCGCGGGATCTCTTCCTCGTGCAGAAAATATGTCTGAGCCGGGATCAGGTCGAGACCCTGGCGCAAAAGCGACGTCAGCGGCTGCACTTTCTGCGCCGGGTTGGAATCGCCCACCAGAATGCGCGGCATGGCTGCCCGCTGTAACTGGATCTGCCGGTTGTTGTCGGGCACATGAACTGGGATGAAGGGAATCCAGTTTTCCGGCACCGAGTTCATGGCCTGGTATCGAACGGCGGCAGCCAGTGCCGGGGGTGTTCCACCTCCGGGAATCAGCGACTGCAGGTAGTTGAAGGTTTGCTTTGCAACCTCGCTTCCGGGGCGGCTGATGCCGCTTGCCAGCGGCACCGTCTTTTCTACGCCCCACGCCATGTTGGCGACCTCATCACGAACCAGGAACACCTCTTCCTGCAGCGGGCCGTATTGTGCCGAGGCCAGGGTTGGCAGCATGAGAAGCGTCGTGTCGGCCGAGCTGCTGCCTGCGGGAGCGTTGAGCATGTTGATGGTGAACATGCTCCAGCGACCCCATGCCTCATCCACACCCTGATCGGCTGCCTGAATCCAGAGGCGCTCGCCGAAGACGTTTGTTACAGCCATGCCGCGGACCTGGGCCAGCGAACCCGAGGGCAGCGTGCACGGTATCACGAACCAGTCGTTCGAGTACACGAGAGCGAATTCAATGAAGAGCAGCTTTGCGACATCCGTCGTGCTGGCGTCGATGTCGCCGAAGTTGGTCGCGTGATCTTCGAATGTCCACCAACGCGTGTTGGGCATTCCTGAAAAGGAGACAGGGATTGGAATGGTTGTGAACGGCTTGTCGGGTGGAAGGCCGGTCGTCTCAGAGCCGGGAACGCTGCCCAACGTCTTGATGCTTGCATCCAGATCGAGGCTGTACCAATCAAGTTGGCCTGATGAGTAGTCGTTGGCGACGTAGACTTTCTCGGTTCCGTCAGGCAGGGGAGCCGATGCCGCAAATTGATAATCGAGGTGGTCGGGCACCCACGCATCGTCTGTGGACGACGCCGGCACGGTGAGAAATCTGGCGGCCCATGCCACGAATCGCTGTGCTCGATTGTCGAGAGCGCCCAAGTCCCCGGGTGCTATGCCCGCGACACCATCATAGGCGTGATGCACAGGATCGGCTAACAGGTATTCGAGCAGCGCGCCGCCGTCCATGGCCCGGCCAGCTAGTGCCTGATAGCTCTCCCAGACCTCGGGATGAGAGCAGACTTCGACATCTTTGCTCTGCGTTGGATCCGGCTTTGCGATCGGATAGGCCGTGGTGAAGGCGGTGCGATAATCCGCCACATCGGCAATGAGCGCGAACCACTGGCGCGCCATGACGAGACGCAGGTCCAGTGCAAGGGATTGCAGTTGGCGGTGGAGCGGTACGGGGCGACGTTCGACCTTGGCCTCTAGAGGAATTGAAGAGTCAAAAAGCTGGGGAGTGCCGGCCGCAGCGCGATACTTCGTGAGCCGCGTTGTGGACAAAAGCAGTTTGGCGAAGACGGGTGAACCTGCGTCGCTGCCGCGAAACTCGCCCATCTGCCACTGCTTGGTCAGCATCCAGAGCGCGTCGCGGACTTCGGCCCGGAGGGCGCGATCGAAGTTTTGCGAGCGCGGACGTGATTCGAGGCGGTTCCAGGTGGTAATCGCTGGGAACAACCGTTGGCTTAACGCGGCTTTGATGTCTCCAACCGCCACCTGGGTGGGCATTCAGCTTCCTCCTTGCATGCGTGCTATGACGCCGTTGGCGGCAGTAAGTGGAGTGGCGATGGTGATACCGTAGGTGGTGCTCGCGGTCACGGTGGCGGGTAGGAAACGAGAGTACACCGTCGGATCGAGAAAAGCCGGCTCGACCGCACGCTTCTTGGCGAGATCGAGCGTTTCGTTCAGCGCACCGACGAGATCCGCCCATTGCCAGGAGCCAGTGTTGGAAGCTGAGACGACCAGCAGCATCGTCTGCGGCGGCTCGTTATCCGGACGCGCGTAATTGAAGGTGATTCCAGTGTCGCGTGTGGCTGCGGGAATTACTTCTGTCCATTCGTCGATCATGATTCCGCATTGTTGAGCGACAGGACTGAATGGTTGTGAATAGAGACATGTGTAGAGAAGGCGATCGCTGGTGATGGCTGGTGTATCAGGAAACTGCAGCGCGCGCCACGGCTCACCAGCGGAAAAGGGCAACTGAATCGGCGTGAGAGTGGGCGGGTTAAGGCCGAATGCAGAAGCCAGCATCAGCGCCGATTCCCACGAACGAAGTGGCTCGCGGACCCTGGCTGTCGCGTAGAACCATTCATCGACGGGAAAGTCGATATTGAGCGTTGTCTTGAGGTACGTGAAGAGATCGCCGGAGTTGGAAGCATTGATCGCATTGGCCCACTCGCCGCCTTGCGCTGCGGAAACCGTGAACTCGGGAATAATCTGGAAGTCATCGCCCATAAGCGCTTTACCTGCAGCGATGAGTGCCGTCACCTGATCTGTGGCAGAAGTGGCCGAAGCCGCTTGGGTGAGGTTTGCGTTGACTGTGGCTATGCGCGTCTTGGCAACGGACGATTGACTTGTCAGAGCGCGCGAGATGTCCTGAGTAATCGTGATTGCCTGATCGCCTATGGAAGAAACGTCGAATGGCTGAGAATCGAACTCGGCCGTCGTGAGTGCCGTGGTCGCGGAGAAGACAGTGGCGAAGGTGCTGCCCGTTCCGTTTTGTATTGCCTGAAATTGCGCTAGGCGGTTCTGCAAGGCAGTTGCCTTGGCAGGCAGCGCGGAGCGCATCAGCGCGGGAGTTGCCGGCAGCGGATCAAGTGCTGCGCTGACCGTGAGTTCGGCTGCCTGCAACGCGGCGAATCGATTCGCGTCGTTGGTTGCGGCGGGGAGAGCATCGTACGCCGTCAAGGCGTTATTAAAGTCGGTTAGCTTCTGCGTCCACCGTGCGACCAGCTCTCCGATTTGCGCGAGCAGGTCGACGAATGCCTGATGCAGCCAAGCATAGATGAAACCCCAACCCGAGGAGGGCAGCGTGAGACTCGCGGCGCGCTCGAGCAGGGCCACGCCCTGTGCCAGGAAAGAATCCACCTGCGTGATGATCTGAGCACGGTTCGCCGTCGTGTCGAGCAACAGCGGGGCAAGCGAGGTGTTGACGAAGTTGTCGATGTCACCCGTGAGCGTGGTGAGAGCCGCCAGAGGAGTCGTGACGCGATTCTGGTCCAGGGAAACGGTGGAGTTGTCCTGCTGGGTGGCATCGTTGGCACGCAAGACATCGCTGGCGCGCAAGGGGCGCGACTGAGTAAGCAGCGAGCGCAGGTTGCGCAGCAGAGGCCCGCTCTCGAAGACGCTGAACTGGCCCGCCGGCGCATTTATGTACTGGATCTGGATCGAAGCATCCGGCCTCGGGTTCCAGGTCGAGAGGACGTAGCGCTGGATGCGGTCATCCATCTCGGCCATGGCCTGCACGTTGTCCGGTTTCAGCAGGTAAAGGGCATCGATGCAGCGTAATCCCAAGTCTGCGAGCGTGACCGGGTGCTGCTGCAGCACGCCGGTGACCGGATCGGTCCACGTCACAGTGCAGGCAATGTGATCGAGTGGCGGCAGCATGTTGATCAGCCAGTCATCGATGGCCGGTTCAGCCTGCGCGCGCGGCGTAGTGCCGACAGGCGCGGCGAGCCCCGGACGAAACTGGATAGCAAACCGATGTGTCAGCCCTATGCCGGGAGGCGACGTGTCGACGATCCCGGGCTCGGGCGGGAAATTGCCAGTAGTGTACGCGGCGATCGTGCTGGCCACTCGATCGTAGTTGCCCTGCACGGCTTGATACACGCCCTCGGCGAGCGCCAGGTCCGCAATGGCGTCGTAGGAATTGAGCAAAGTGTCTGCCACGCCGTCCAGTGCGGTCTGCTCGTTGGGCGCTGCCGGCGGCAGACCTGCGACGCCCCAGGGGTAGGCGGTGATCTTGCTCTGCGTGATCTGATCGACGAGCTTCTTGCCGTCCAGCACGTTGCGCGCTTCAATCGCTTCGATTGGCACGTCCGGCCCGGTCTGGGTCGATGCCAGCGCGTCGGCAACCAGAGGAAACTGCTTGCGCAGGGGGTAGATAAATTTATCGACTTCTGCGAGGTTGTAGGCATCGTGCAGGCCCAGTTCGAACTGATAGCCCAGCAACGCGCCGAGGCTCTGGCCGTTTCGAATTCCTTCAATCAACGCAAGGGCAACGCGCACGCGATCGGAAGAGAGATTGACCGAAAGCTCTCCGGAGTTGTCCCCATCCGCTTGAGCTGCGACAAACCCGGCGCGAAGGATAGCAGCAGCATCCGCGTGCGGGATGGATGGAGCATGGATGAAGCCACCGTTCTTAGCATCTGTCATCAGGCTGGCCGTGCCGGGAAATTGCGCTGCAAGGTCGGGTGGCAGCTGTACGTCCGCCAGCTGATCGGTGGAGGGATGTAGATCTTCAACCCACGCGTACGCGCCGAGGTAGAGCCCGCCGGGCTGCTGGTTCTGTTGTCCTGCTGCGAGTTGCGTCTGGATATGCTGATTGACCAGACCCAGCAGCCATGCGTCGTACCGGTGGGAGCAAGTGTCAATGTGCTCGGCGAAAGCACGTTCCAGTTGCGCGGTTGAGGCGTTGACAAGGATCTGCAAAGCGCCGACCTGTGCGGCGAAGTCGGCAGCCTCAGGCGCGGCAAAGAGTTGCTGCGTGATGAAGTCAGTTACGAGCTGTGTGGGACTTCCCGTAATACGGCTTTCGGTCTTGTAGAGCGCGCCGAAGCGGCTCTCCGTTGTGCCGGACGTTTCGGCGATATGAACGAATGTCGGCTCGACACGCATCGCCAGCAGCTCCGGGGCGGAGAGGATTCCCGCGGTGCTGTGAAGGTTATAGCTGGTGTTGTAATAGCCAAGCATCAGGGCATGGCGCAACATCAGATAGAGCAGCGCCTGCGGGGTCTGATTGTTGGTGAATCCAGACTCCTGACGCAAAGCATCGAGCGACTGCGTTGCTGCATCAATGAGCCATTGAATGTAATTGCGATTGTCGGGCGTGTAGGCGCGAATGGAAGTGGTCTCCGACAGTGCGCGGTCATCAATGATGGTCGTGATCTGAGGATTGTCGGTGAAGAAATAGTGGTTGAGCAGATCGGGGAGCGCTGCCCCACTGTAGCCCAACCGGCTAAGCAGCGCAATCGGCGGTGCCTGAAGGTTCAGGTTCGTGACCCGGTTGATCCATGCGGGGCCGAGAGCAAAGCGGTTGAACATGTTGAAGAGCTGCGCGAGGCTTTCCGCGTTTCGCGAATAGTACTCGACGGAAGAGGGATTGAGGCCGACGATGTCGAGAAGAGTTTGATGAGGATCGCCGCCCTTGCCGACCCAGGCCACGTTCTGGCTCATGTTTGCCCAGTCGGTATCGAGCTGTCGCAGCAAGTTGTACAACGAAGCCGAAAATGAATCGCGCAGCCGCTTGTCTGCGGGAAACCACTGAATGCGCGAGAACGCCGTGACCGGCAAAATGCCATAGGGCTGGGCGGCGATGCGAATCGCAGGCAGTGGCCCGCGGCCGGAGACATAGCTGGTGAAGAAGGACCGGGTCGATTCAATGACCGCGTCCGAGAAGATCGAAGCCGTCCCCGGATTTGGCGTGAAGAGCGTGTCCATCCAATAGCCGAACGTCGTGGGCCAGAGCACCGTCTGCATCGCGCGGGCCTGCATCTGGTCCACTCCATCGCTCGCGTGTATGCCGCCGACGAACGCGGGATCGAGGTGGAGAAACTCCGCGAGCCATTGGCCATCGCGCTTCTGGGTCGGATCGGAGACGGGAACAAAGAGCGGCAGGTTCAGGCGATCGTCGAAGCTCGCATCCGCATCGTCTTCGGGCGTGGTGGCGGCGCTGGCGCCGCTTGCGTTGTGCGCCGGGGTGCCTTGCGGCAGCACGAAGAGCCCACTTCTGCTCCACTGGTGGTGAGCGAGCAGTTCCTGCAGAGCCGCGGGACCATCTTTTTCGGCCGTGCCGAGTTGCAATCCCAGGACGAGCAGGCGAGTGAATCCGCTCGCGTATTGCTCGGCCGAGAGCGGAATCGCAAGCGCCATGCCGGCAGCGACTGCGCGATCGAAGTCGACCATCCACTGCAATTGGTCCGGCACGAACAGGTCAGCACCGTCAGGATGAATGCTCGATGTGGGATCGGTATTCGGGTCGGCGGAGGGATCCGGCCCCGTATATAGCGGAAGCGTGATCGGGGAGCCCACGGCCTCGAGCGTCTGCGACGTCCCGTTGAAGCCGAGTACAACGAAGCGATCGGGGAATTGGCGGACCTGTGGAGCTTGCGTCCACGATTGCTGCGTTGTCACCGGATCGGGCGGGAAGACCACGAAGGCAACCGAGAGCGCCACGGATTGTTTGGTCAAAGGAGCGGAGGGGATGTCTGCGAGGTTGAAAGGAACGTAGGCAGCGATTAGCTGGGCGGCGCGGGTGTCACCAACGGCTGCGCTGAGGGCGGTATTCGCTGCGCTGATCTTGCCCGGGTCGTCATCGGCAATCCAGACGGTCTGCCAGTAGGTGGAGAGGGCGTCGCCTTCCGCAGAGGACAGGGGCGCATCGGTAGGAATAACAAGAATCTCATCCGTCGCATTGACCTTGTGCGGTTCGGCCGCTCTGTTGACGGGCTGATAGTTGTCAGCCAGCCAGCCGGCGCGGCCCGAGCCTTGCGCCTCAACCAGGCTGCTCCATGCGCCGCGCTGATCGTTCTCCACCTCCCCGGCGCGCCAGATGTTCATCCAATAGGCCTTGATATTGATGAGCTCTGAGCCCGAAAGCATGGGCTCGAAAGTATCGATGGAGCAATCGTCAGGATAGATACGCACGAGAAGCTCATGCTGCGGCGCAGCAGCGGCAGGTGTGGCTTGGCCGCGTTGCGAAGTCGACGTCCGGAAGCGCGTCTCAATGCGGACTGGGAGAAGCAGAAATGGGGAGGCGTCGCTCAACTGGCTGACGTTCTGCTGCGGCGTGCTGAATTGCCCAAAGCCTGCGGTCGCCTGACTTACGATCGATCGCGCGCCTTGCAGTTTCTGGGTCGCGGCTGCCTGATCCGCCGCGGCGCTCTTTGCGGCCTCTGCGAGTTGCGCCAGCTGCTGATTTTGGCCCCCGGCTGAACTGACTTGCCGCGTCGCGAGATCCAGAGCCGCCTGCGCCTGACTGGCGCGTGCGGCGGCCTGCAGCGCAGCGGTTTGCGCCGATTCCTGCGCGGCGCGTGCGGCAGCAAGTTGAGCTTGAGCGGAAATGAAATCTGCCATATTCAGGACCTGTTCTGCGCGAGCATTTCGCTGGCGTGGATCGCGACCATCACCGGTTGCCGAAGGAGCATGTATGCCCAGCGCGCTGAGCTGACGCTGGCCGTGTTCACTCTCCTGTCGTCATTCCACTGATCGTGTTTGGGCGGATCGGTCACGTCGGAAGGCTCAGTAAAATTGACGCTGCTGAGTGCCCCCGCAGCCAGAAACTGGCCGGGCGTGATGCCGGGCATCGCATCATTCCAGCAGACATCATCGAAAGCTTCGATCGGCGTAGCCGGCGAGAGCTCGAGGCCGAAGCGCGCTTCTCCCGGACGCTCCTGCAGCACGAAGTACCAGCCGGGATCGCCACCCGTCCCCTTCACCTCGTCGATGGTGAGATCAAAGCCAAAGAAGTAGATGTCATCGGTCGGGTGGGCCTGGTAGAGCGGTGTGCGGGTCTTCGATCGCGGCGGATTCTTCTCTTCGTCCGCCGTCAGCCAATCTGGTTCGCGCAGCCCCCCGGTCATCTTGGCATGCTCGGCGAAGATCACCGTGTTTGGATATTTCTTGAGCAGCTCACCGCGAATGATGAGCACGGCTTGCGGTTCCGCGGGCTGACCGGGCGGAATGCGGTTGTTGTGGTCTCCCAGCGCTGAGGTCGGCGCCCACCTGTGGATCTCAGGAATGTCATAGAGCTTCTCTTTCAGGGCATCTTCACTCAGGCCCTCGCCGTCGATGGTGTCGCCCACAGACCAGAATTGCCGGAAGTAGCTGCCGCGCTGGTCGGTCGGGTACTCGCGCCACAACAGCTTGCGCGCGAATTCGTAGTTGAGCCCGACCATGTAGGCTTCGATGAAGCGCTGGTTGGTTTCCATCAGCGTGATGCTGTTGCGCGCGATCTTGTTGATGTTGGGTAGAAGACGGTCGGCCGATCGCTCCTCAAGCGGTTGATACATCGGCAGGTCAATCTTTGGATAGGCCATGACCTCGTTGAAGTCTTCGCCAATCTCGGCAATGATCCAGGGTGGCAATGCAATCATGCTGAGCCCGCGACGGATGATCGTTGTCTTTGGATCGATTGCCGTGACCACGGTGTTGGAAATGGACGTGAGGTCGATGGCAACGGGAGCGGGATGTTGGGCTGCGATGTTACCGGCCGCGTTCAACTGGAGCGACTGCGTGAGTGCGGTGTTGAAACGTGTCGCCGTCGCGCTGTCCGCTCCACCGAGCGTGGGGACAAAGGATGATCCGGGAGTGCTGAGAACAAAGTTGCTGCTTGCCGGATACGTGGCGACGCTCGCAGCAGTCTGGCCTGCCTGCGAGAGGGTCTGCGAAGCCTGCTCGTCGGCAGCCCATCCACGAAGTAGACGGAACACGTAGATGCCTCCACCGACAATGACCACCGCAGCCATGCCCCCGGCAACCGGGCCAAGCACAAAGAAGAGAATGATCGCGAGCAGGATGGCGATCGCCAGCACCAGCCAGGGCAGCCACGGATATTTCTTGAGCAAGTCGAGGATGTTGGCGGGCGCTCCGGTGGGTACGATTGGGTTTACGGTCTGGTCGACGGTGACTACACCCGCGGGCACGGTTTTCGGTGGCGCACTGGTCACTTCGCCGGCGTTGATGCGCTGGATGAGATTGGTGCGCGTCGCGGTCGCAGTGAAGGGCAACGTGCGCATGAGACGTCCGCCGGGACGAACAACGCGGCGGAATACGGTGGATGTCAGGACCGGCGGGACCAGTGTAGGAGCGGCGACCGAGGCGCGCAGGCTTGCGACGGTCACCCCGGAATAGAGCACGCGGCTGGCAACGGGCGCCGTCATCGACAGCACCCGTGCAGGATCGGAGGCAGCCGTGATCAGGTGACGGGCGTAGAGGCGCGATGAAGCGGCCGTCGCGAAGTGTAACCGGCGAATGTTCTGATTGGCCTGGAGCACATCGCCGATCTGTTGCCACGCATAGTTCATATACTCTTCGGCGTTAGCTTCGACGATCTCGACTCCGTAGTTTGCGGGAACGCGGAAGCGCGGATCGAGATTGAGGCGGTGCACCCAATTTGTGGCGTTGGGAGCAGTTGTCCCGTCGCTGTTGAAGAGAACGCGCTGGGTCAGCGCGTGCCACCGCCCATAGAGCGGCGAGGTGATCAGCGGGTCGGGATCGTTGGCAATGTCCGGAACAATTGGCTGCGAGATTCCCGCGCCGCTTGGCGTGATGCCGCTGGAAGCATTGGCAGCGGCCGGTGTCTGGTTCGCGTAGTCGTCTGGCAGATTGATGAACTTCGCCAGCGCCACCTCAAAGGGGTCAGGATATGGCTGGTCCCAGTTCTCGTACATATCGCGGGTGGCCTTGTCGGCGGCACTGAGATCGGCATCGGGCACTTCGAGCGCTCCGCCGAGTCGCAGAATGCCGTTGAGGCCAGCTTTGTCGATACCGGGAAGATTCGAGCCCGGATCCTGCATATCGAAGTCGCGCGTGCCCACCGTCGGATCAACCGGCTGCGGCGTAAGCAGTGTGACCAGATAGCGAAAGTCGCCACGATCTCCGGTTGTGAACTGCCATCGATAGTAGTAAGGAAAGTTCAGTGACTCCTGCTGATTGGCATAGGAGGCCCACGCCGAGGCCAGCGCCGAAGGGGCTTTCGTTGGATCGAGCCCGAGGCCGGCGAGGCGACCGCTCTCAAAGACCGGGATGACAAACGCGTCGTAGGTGGTGTTGACATCGAGCATGCGCGGGCAAAGCAGCCGCGAATAAGCGAGGTCTGGATTGGTGTTGAGGATCGACTGCACAAGCGGAACCACGACGCTCATGTCCGTCGAGACTAGCTCAGTGGACGGGCTGGGCGAGAGCCCCTGATTGAAGTGCACGTGCGCCCATGCCCACAACTCAGAGGCATTGGGCAGGACGCTTGTGCTGTTGAAAGTAATGAAGGGCAGCGGTCGATTTGCGATGTTCTTGCCCTCTGCGTACTCACCCTGCTTCAAAACGATGAGCGCGATCCATGGGCTGAATTGAAGTCCGGCTGCGGGAGCGGGAGTGTAGCGCCATGGGTAATCCTCGTCATAAAAATCGATCGCCGCCAGGTAATTGGACTCGAAGTTCGAAACGCCAGCACGCGGTTCTGTTCGGATGACGGCGGTTGCGTCAATGCCGAGAATATCTCCGGGGCCGTAGAGAGCGATGTCCTGAGCGGCGGATTGTGTGAGGGGAGCTCCACCGTTGACAGGCGTGCCGGTGATGTCGACTTCGACATGGATCGAGGCGCGGATTCCCGTGGCCGGAGGAGCAGCGATCGCGGTCGCCATTCCCTGCCGCAGCCAGGGCAGAAACGCATAGGTTCCCAGCAGATCCTCAGGATCGGCAATCGGAGGGGGAGGAGCGCTCATGCTGCCACCTCGAATCGTGGAATAACGTGCAGGGTGCCTTCAAGAGAGGGATTCGCAGCGACCGCGTTGCTGATGTAGTCCTGCGCCTGTGCCTGGTTCAGGAATGCGCTCGCCTCAGGATGAAACACCTGGTTGCTGGACTGAAGTGCGACCGCGAATGTCTCGTTCGAGACCGCGACTGATCCGGACTGCGGCCGCGTCAGTCCGCGGAAATTTGCCGAGAGCTTCGACTGTCCCGTGCTGTTTCCAGCGAGGAAGTTGGTGAACATCGCGCGTGAGTGTGCGAAGAACTGGAAGCGCACAGGCTCGGACTCTTTGTCGATCACCGTGAGGTCGTAACGCAGAGGCCGCGTGATCGCCGTTGCCGTCGCGAGCGTCGCGCTTCCTGCGAGTTCAATGCCGCTATCCTGCGGGACGAATGCCGGCTGCGAGAGCTTGGTGGCATCGTCGAAGTTGCGGAACTGCGAAGGCGCAAACGGCTCCTGCAGTTCACGTACCATGGTCAACGCGGATCCTGCGACAGAAAAGGCGAATTGGTTGGCGTCACTGGGCGCCTGGCTTCCTACTTTGTCGATTTGCAGGTCGAGGGGAATTGTGCGCTGGCTGACCTGCAGAGTCCCCGCCGGATGCAGCACCAGGCCGGTCTCGCTGGGATCTAGTTGGCGCAGCACGACGAGCAGCTTTAAATTGGGCGGCAGCGCAGTTTTCCAATTCGAGGATTTCTGCGCCTCAGCGGCGAGAATCGGCATAACCTGGATCGGAGGCAGCGTCGTGCTCGGATTGTCGCCCCAGGTAAAGTCGATTCCGATATCGATAGAGAAAAAGAAGAAAGACAGAGACGCGGTGCCGTGCACATGCCACGGCGTTGGTCCTGATAGCGAGACGTCGATGCCAACGCCGTAGACCCCGACGCCGAATACCTGCACGGAAAACTGCGTGGAAATCTCAGCGATGAAGTGAAAGGGCGAGAACTGGATGAGCGCATCGAAGCCTGACGAGCCGGAGACCGAGCACGCCGAGAAGCCGAAGAAGAAATCTGAATGTGTGCCGAACTGTACGGTGTTGGTGGTGACGGCAAAGTATCCGTCTGCGTGAATGCGCGCGAATGACTCATTGATGAGGTCGATCGAGATGCGCTGGGGCGCGGGGAATGGCAGTGGCGGCGGGTTGAATTGAGGATGAAAGCCACCGACCGACAACACGAAATTGGCGTCGTCTCCGTAGGCGAACAGAACGCCCATCGAACCGGAGATGGTAATGAAGAGGACGTGCGAGTCGAAAAGCGTCGCGTAGAAATAGAAACGCTGCTTATCGAACTCAAGCACGCCGGCGAAGTTGACCTGGAGAACGAGAATCGCAATCTCGTCCGCCGGAAGAGCCGCGCGCAGGATGCCGAGAATGGCGGCATCACCCGGCGGGATCTCGATGATAACGCCCAGTGAGAGGCTAATTAAGGTCGGCTCTCCCCAGCCGATCTTCGCCATGGGGCCGATAAGGAACGTTCCATCCTGTGGCGGAAAGATGGCGCGCAGGTCGCTGATGATGCGTGGTGCGTTCGCAATGATGTCCTGCGGGAACATGATGCTCTGCACGGCGTTCGTGCGGATACCGTCCATCAGGGACTGGAAGAGCACCGTGCGATTCAGTCCGAGAAGCCCTCCGACAGCGAGCAGCGTGAAGCCGAAGCTAAGCTGGATTCCGGAGCCGAAGTCGGCAGAAATGATGATGAGAAGCGAGAAGCCGCTTGAGCCGTCGGGCATTCTTGGTGGAGATGAGCCCGATTGCAGAGACGGTGAGGAAGTCGGCAATCTCCAGTTGCAACGCGCCTGCGTACTCTCCGCGGTCGGTATCGATGTAAAGGAAGCCACCGCCTTGCACGACTCCGGCATTTACGGAGAGACCAACTCCCTTGGGCGGTAGAAACGATACGTCAAGTTGTGCCGGTCCGAGATTGCCATGCTTGAATTGCAGGGCGGCTTGTATCCCGATGCCCTCCACGGATGCCGCGAGAGGACCAAGATTAGCGGTGAGATTGACGCCGGCGCCGAGTTGGAATTGATCGGCGGCCGGCTGCAGAGTCAGTTGCAACGCCTGGATTGTTACCGGTCCCAGATCGATGCTCACACTTAGCTCGATGGTGAGCTTTCCTCCGCCCGTGATGATGAAGCCTGAGAGGAGGCTCATTCCGAGGCCAAGCTGCGCCTCCGCCTGCACGTTCAATCCCGACAGAATCTGCTGGATGAAGCCGTCACCGTCGCCACCTCCGATGACGACGCGAATGGCTTGAATCTGGCCTTCGAAACCCATGTCGAGCTTCCCGCTTGTTGTCTTCGCAAAATACGAGATGCCCAGACCCTGAACGGATAGACGCGATCCGCCGGCCGATCCGACGAGAATCATCTCCTGCGCCTTGTCGGGCTTTTCGGCAATTGTTATCGAAGCGCTGAAATCGCCGGCGGCGTTGAGAATGCCCTGTGCATTGAACGGCGGCCGCACCACGACACCGACTCCCGTGATGTCAGCAGAGGATTGGAAGGTGAGTTGCCCCTGATCGCAAACATCAAACTGGAAAGCGGAAGCGCCCATGATGTAGGGCAGCAGAGCTATGCCCGCTGCTGCGCCGCCCTGCGCCTCGGCAGGTGAGAAGGTGATTCCGAACTGGCTGTATGTCGCCGCCGTAAGGCCCTGTTGAAATATGGGAACACGCAGCTCGTTCAAGCCGGAAGACGTATTACCCAGAGCAGATTTTGTTGCATCGGTCTGAGGATACAGACCCCCGGGCAAGCCTCCGGCCTTCATCAGCTCCGCAAGCCGCTGCAGGAAAGTCGGTGCGTCAAATGCTGTGCTCCACTTGTACACATCGTCCGCAATTTGGCCTGGGCTATTGATAAATTGCGTGAAACGATCCCAGTTGACTGTGCGCTGGCTTTGGCCTGCAGGCGGATTGGGCACGGACTCGATGAGGCCGACAAGATGCAACGCCCCGTGAAGTTGAGCGCGCGCGCGACTTAGGTAGTCAAGCAGCAGAAAGTCGGTAATCCGTCGAGGAAGATCGTCAAGGTTGGGCACCGCGCCTGCGTTAGCCAACAGCTCTGCATGAAGCTGTTCGATCGCATTCACGGTGGCGACCAGTTTGGAGTAGATGCTGGTCAGAGCGGTCGCGACATCACTCTCGGAGCTGGCGTTGGCGAGCTGTTGGACTGCTGTGACGAGGCTGCTCGCCTGTGTGGTGAGAGTGTTGAAGGCACTCCCGAACGCTCCAACGGGTATTTCGTAGCCCAGTTGGCGAAAGAATGCAACTGCCTGGTCCGCGGTCTTGATTGCGCGGAAGGGAGCGATGGCGAGTCCCAACTCGGTTAGAGCGGTTTGGAGCGCATCAGCCAACTCTTATATCCCCCGATTCGGCGTGGAGTTCTCAAGGCAACAACGGTTCTTTCCCCAACTCGAGCACAAACATCCTGTGACGCATTTCGTAGACACTGGAGGTTGTCCAATCTCCCAGTAAGTTATTTGCGACAACGATGGCCATCGCTTGAGAGGATGAGAAACCGGACAGCTGCGACGTGTGGGACGACACCCAGCCGTACAAGTCTGTGTATCCCGCGAACCCCAACGTCCCAAGGGAACCACGGTCAGGAAGTGCATTGATCAAAGTCATTAATGAAGGAGGCACGGCGGATTGCTGCACGCTGGAGCCAAATCCCAACTGAATCAGCCTGGCCAAACAGATCTTTTGCAATGAATCGTCAATAGCTGGCCGCGTATTGAATTTGAACTCAAAATCGATAAATTGGACCTTGTTCGGATACTGCGTGATGAGGGGCTGGACGGGTTCACTCGGTGGGTCCGGAATACTTTGATTGGTCTGGCCGGCATTGCTGCGTGGCACTCCACCACCCGGGCCTGTGCTGCTATGTGTGAACGCATAGATCACGACATTGGCGCTTGGGCTCTTTCCGAGGGCTGTGTCAATCGCCCAGCGCGTGTTTTTCTTGTAGTACGGAGAAGCGGAAGCGACCAGAGGATGATCATCGTGGTGATACCAGGCGTCCAGATAAATGAGCCGGGTAAGATTCGACAGGTCGACTAATTGGTTGATGATGGTCTGATTCACCCCTCGATATCCCGTGCTGTAGCCCGCCATCACTTCGACTGAAAAGTCAATCCCGGACAGATCGGCTGACGTCATCAGGTCGTTGATCATCTGTGTCGAAATGCCCCACCCGAAGCCGCTGAAGACGCCCGTCCACCCGCGTTCAACGCCTGGAATGGTGATCAACACGCTACTGGTTGCATCGGCAAAGAACGGCCGCAATCGGAATAGAGTCATTTCTGGCTCAACCCCAAAAAACAGGCTCAACCGGGCCTTCGGCTTGCTGCCGGCCGGCGCATTTACGAAATCGGTGGCAAGTTGTTTCGGAATGTAGATGTGGAATCTCCGCTGCTTGTTGAATTCCTCCGGCGTAGCGATCGAGGGGCTATTGGTCTGTAGCAGCGTGGTGGCCTGGGAAGAGTCGTTTAGAGGGTTGTCAAACTCAAGATAAGTGTAGACGTAGCCGCGCACCTGTGGCACCGGAGGCGTGGGAGCCGTACCAACCGCGGTTTGCGGACCGTTTGGCGAATTGTGCTGTTTCTTGCCCATTTCTTATCGGTTCATGTAGCGAGGGGCCCCTCTGAGTAATGCATCGTGATCCAGTGCGCACGCGTGCCGGACATACCGGTCAAAACATCATCGAAACTGGTGCCCGGAAAGTATTTGTCGCGCAGAGCTTCGACAATGCTGCCGCACTGCGTGATATTCGTCTTCGGGAATCTGCCAATGTTGAATATGTCGATTTTGTCCTCATCACCAAGGGCCGCCAGTTGCTCTCGAAGCTGCTCATCAGCGACGGCATTTTGATTGGAATCCTGCGGGAGTTCAGTCCAGGGCAGCAGCGGGGACGCCTGAGGAAACGTCATGGCGAGTAAAGCCAACCTGATGCCGCAGACGCCGACGCCTTCCAACGCTACGTTGACGAACGCGTCTGGATTATTTTCCAGGGCGTCGGATAATTGGTCGAGAAGTGCCCCCCGCTCCTCCGGCGTCTTCTTTAACGTGCCATCGAAAATAAAACTGCAAACATAGCGTTTGAAAGCGTCTCCGCTTTCAGGAACTTTCAAAGCGACACTCTGATAGTAGGAGTAGTAGGCGTTTACAACCTCGCGGAGGACCACGGGATTGTTCGCACCGGGACCTGGATTGTTGTCCGCGGTCCCAATCAAATCCTCCAGGGCGGGATTCAGTGGGCCGACATCCTGTATCAGCGTCAGACTTGCTACTTTGGTCCCGCTGCTATCTAGAGCGCTGACAATCACTGTCAAATTTCCAACGGTGCTCGGTGTGTATGAGGCTTCTCCAACCGTTGTTTGCATGTTCCGGGGAAAGGCGCCGTCCTCTGCGAAAAGCCAATCGTAAGAGTCGATCGAAGAGGCCAGCGAGGCATCCGTCACAAACAGCACGTAGGTATTTTCCTGGTTGGGAGCCAAGGAAGAGGAAAGAAAGGACACAAGGGCGCAACGGCCATCGGTAGCCACTGTTGATTCGCCGAGATCAGAGGCAGAGGAACCCGCCGGGATGCGCGTTTCCGTCTTGCGAACGGGCATAACCTTTCGTCCTTGGGTCGAGTCTGTCGAATCACCGGCGATGGGCCCGGGGCTTGTTCTTTGATCTTGTGCGAACTTCACCAGGAACGAAAACCGCCAGTGATACAAAAGGCCACGAACTGCAGAAAAGAGATGCAGGCATTCGCGGTGCGCGATGAAAAAGAAATGGTACCCCATTTTCGCCAAACGTCCCAAAAAGATCGGAACGAAAGTCACAGACATTCGGCGTCGAACAGATAAGGGTAGATGAGAGCCTTCTATTTCGCCTGAGGCAGCGGACGTGAGCAATTTTAACCGTCAACGATGTCAGCGATACTTCTCTGCACGTCGCCATTTGATCGTGGCCGTCTCAGACATCCCCTCAGGCAAACTTTATCGTGCTGGAAAGTGGGAGCCATTCGTAAATGTGGCACTTCGCTTCCTACGTTTCCTTGAATACCTCTGAAAAGATGCGTATTTGTAATCGTCAATGACGGACGCAAGGGAAGGCTGCGAATGCGATGGGGTTGGTAGAAACCTTTTGCTATGAAGAACTGCGGAAGATAGCTAGTAGTCACGTGGAACGTGAGCGTTACATCGGAGGGAGTCGATTCCACGCTTTTTCTGTCTGTTGGAACGGTCAAGCGATCGAGGTCAGTCCACGGTGTCGCGAGAACCCATTACCCGCTGCATACGCGTATTCAAGACTGGGCAAGAGAATCGGAAGCATCTCCCACTTGGTTGAGGAAGGCGATCCGTCTAAGCCGTTCAACGTAAACTCATTTTTTGTACATGGAGCTCGCTCTTTCTCCAGGGCAGCCAAAATGGGCGTAAGCCCCTTGAAGAAAATGACTTAGAGAAAGAGGTGGTGCCGGGAGGGGGGGTCGAACCCCCACGAGGTTGCCCTCGGCGG
>CAWGPA010000015.1:0-525158 GCA_963824325.1 uncultured Acidobacteriaceae bacterium
TTCACGGCGATAACACGGGTTCAAATCCCGTCGGGGACGCCAGACAGCATTCCAACGCTTTTGGAGACCAGAACCGATAAGGGGATTGCGGTTCCCACTCTGTCTTCTCCCCTGCTTGGTAATCGTTTGGCCGCTGCTGTTCAATTTCGGCGCGCTATCCGGTACAGATTACCCACACGGCGCAAACCGATGAGAGCTGACCGAGGCGCTCTTCAATCCGACCGCCAGAAGCCCCGAGGTCGAGAGCGCCATTGTGGCGACTAGGTTATTCAGCCTTCCGTCGGGGGATAGCGGGGAACGATTTCTTCGGCGATCCCTTGGAATTTCTGCCGCCCATTTCCCCGTGTGCCGTTCAACTTTTGGCCCGAGACTTACGTCTAAGCCGAATATGCAGGTCTGCAGGGCCCGGTTGGTGCCACCCTTGCGCACAGGACGTCTAGCTTCTCCCGCACCCAGGTTAATTGTGCTTTTTCTCTGTGCGACTGCCTTCGCGTGGGGCCTGCAGGTCAAGATCTCCCAATATTCGAGCGCACAAGTCCACGACAAGATCTTTGCAAAGTTTGTTCAGGACTGACGAGGTGACAACGAGGCCGGCGCGAAGAAATTCTCCATGCTCCGGCCGAGCAGCGGTAGCGCGCACCTGCTTTCCGCCCGGATCGCTGTCGCCTTCGTTGTTCCGCACTTCGCTGTGCCAAAAATCTCGCTGCCTCACGGGCCGGTCGCAGCTTCCATTGCCGCTTATCCGCTCGCCTTCCTCTCACGGCCTCCGCCGCAAAACGCCTGAGTACTCTCCGCTCCTCGCTTGTGCGGCGCGCCTTGCCGCAACTCAACCATTCGGCTACCGGATCGTCCGGCGGCCCGGATCTGAAGCTTCGCCTTCCCACTCAGCCTCAGCTTCGGAGTATGCGTTCATGACCATCGGATCGGCTGTATGGCGCCAATTCCCGTTCCATCCTGGCGCGGCTGATGCATTCCCTACCGCCTGTCGCATTGGGCGCCTTCTTGCGTTCGCGCAACCGCAGAGAGTCGAAGAATCTCAACCACGAGGGCTCGCATGAACATCAGCGCGCCATTTATCCGGCGGCCGGTGGCCACCAGCCTGCTGACGGCGGCGGTGGCGCTGGCCGGGTCCATCGCTTACAAGCAATTGCCGGTCGCTCCTCTGCCCCAGGTCGACTTTCCTACCATCTCGGTGTCGGCGAGTCTGCCCGGCGCAAGCGCCCAGATCATGGCCTCCTCCGTCGCGACCCCCCTGGAGCGGCAGTTCGCCCACATCGCCGGCATTACGGAGATGACCTCGCAGAGCCAGCTCGGGCAAACCGGCGTCACCATCCAATTCGATTTGGACCGCGATATCAATGGCGCGGCGCGGGACGTGGAGGCGGCGATCAACGCGTCGCGCACCTATCTGCCGGCGAACCTGCCCAGCAACCCTACCTATCGCCTGATCAATCCGGCCGACTCTTCGATCATGATTATGGCCCTGACCTCGACGAAATACGACAAAGAGGCAATGTACGACGCCGCCTCGACGATCATCGCGCAGAAGCTCTCGCAGATTCAGGGCGTGGGGGAAGTGTTCGTGAGCGGAGCGTCCTACCCGGCAGTGCGCGTGGACGTATCGCCGACCCAACTGCACAGCTACGGCTTGACCATGGCGAATGTTCAATCCAGGCTGAGCCTGCAGAACTCCCAGTTGGCGCGGGGACAAATTTCCAACGGCCTCACCACCGCGGACATCGTCGACAACGGCCAGATCTGGAACACCGCTCTCTACAAATCACTGATCCTCGGCTATCACAACGGCATCGCCGTCCACCTTTCCGATACCGCCCAGGTCACCAACGGCGCCACCAACGTTTTCAACGCGGGCTATCTCAACTACCAGCCCTCGGTCACCATTCATATCCACCGCCAGCCCGGCGCCAACATCATCGAGACCAACAACCGGATCCGCGCGCAGCTTCCCTTTCTTCAGGCAGTGATCCCGCAAGGGATTCGCATGACCGTCGTTCTCGACCGCACCATCACCATCCTCGCGTCACTCAAGGACGTCCAGTTTTCCTTGATGATCTCTGTTTTGCTGGTGATCCTGGTGGTTTTCGTCTTTCTGCGCAGCGCGCGGGACACGCTGATTCCCAGCGTCGCCGTACCCGTCTCGTTGATCGGCACCCTCTCGGTGATGTATCTGCTCGGGTATAGCCTGGATAACCTTTCGCTCATGGCTCTGACCATTTCCACCGGCTTCGTGGTCGACGACGCCATCGTGGTCATGGAGAACATCTCGCGCCATGTCGAGCACGGCATGGATCCCTTCGCCGCGGCGATGAAAGGCGCGCAGGAGATCGGCTTCACGGTTTTGACGATGAGCATTTCGCTGATTGCCGTCTTCATACCCTTGCTGATGATGGGCGGGATCGTCGGGCGGCTCTTCCGCGAGTTCGCGGTGACGCTCTCCATCACCATCCTGCTCTCGCTGCTGGTTTCTCTAAGCGCCACTCCCAGCATGTGCGCCCATCTGATGAAGCACCGACGAGAGGAGAAACACGGCGTGCTCTTTCGCTTGAACGAGAGAGGCTTCGACAAACTGCTGGCGCTCTACCGTCACTCGCTTCTCTGGGCTCTGGACAACTCCGCTTTGATGCTTATGGCTCTGCTGTTGGTAATCGCGCTCAACGCCGTCATCATCGTGAAGATACCCAAGGGCTTCTTCCCCCGGCAGGATACGGGAGCGCTGCAAGGCGGAATGCAAGGCCCGCAAGACGCCTCCTTCCCGATGATGAATGCGTCCATGAAGTCGGTGATCGAAGTAATTCGGAAGGATCCCGCGGTGCAGAATGTGGAAGGCTATGTAAGCCAGGGCAACAGCGGTAGTATTAACGTCGCCCTCAAGCCGCTCGACGAGCGCAAAATCGGCGCCGACGCGGTCATCAACCGGCTCCGCCCAAAACTGAACAGACTTCCCGTAGCCGCGGTCTTTCTGCAGTCAGCGCAGGATCTGCGCATCGGCGGCCGGTCGACCAATGCCCTGTATCAATACACTCTCCAGTCGGACAATGTTCAGGACCTCTCGCATTGGGGCCCCATCCTTCTGAAAAACATACGAACGCTACCCGGCTTCCAGGATGTGAACACGGATCAACAAAACGGAGGCCTGGATGAAAAGCTGACTTTTGACCGCACCATGATGGCCAGAACGGGCCTTACTTCGCAGGCTACGGACACCGCGCTCTACGACGCATTCGGCCAAGCGGAAGTATCGATTATCTATACCCATCTGAATCAGTACTACGTAGTGCTGGAAGTGGCTCCCCGGTTCCGGCAATCACCCGCCGGCCTCAACTACACCTACCCGGCGGCGTCGAGCAATCGCGCCCTACCGTTGAAGGCGGTCACAACCGCCCGGGACAGCACCACTCCCATCGTTGTGAATCACACTGGTTTGTTCCCTTCCGTCACGGTCTCCTTCAATCTGGCCCCGGGAGTCTCGTTAAGCGACGCCACGCAGGAGATCTCGGAAATGCAGAACCGGCTGGGCATGCCGGAGACCATTCGCGGCTTCTTTGCCGGCACCCTGCGCGCCTATCAACAATCCCTCTCGACCGAGCCGATTCTGGTTACGACCGCGCTCCTGTCCGTCTTTATCATTCTGGGAATGCTGTACGAGAGCCTGGTCCATCCGCTGACCATCATCTCCACGCTGCCCCCCGCCAGCGTCGGCGCCATGCTGGCGCTCATGCTGTTCCATCTGGACCTCAATGTCATTTCGATCATCGGCATCGTGCTGCTCATCGGCCTGGTGATAAAGAATGCCATTATGATGATCGACCTAGCCCTGGCCACCGAGCGTGAGGAGGGCATGAGCACCAGAGATGCGATCCTTCATGCCTGCATGCTGCGCTTCCGTCCGATCATCATGACCACCTCGGCGGCGATGTTTGGCGCCTTGCCGCTGGCCTTCGGCGCCGGCACAGGATCGGAGCTCCGGCGGCCGCTGGGGATCACCATCGTCGGCGGACTGATCGTCAGCCAATTGCTTACCCTCTTCACAACGCCAGTCATCTATCTGTACATGGACCGGTTGCAGCCAAAATCCCACAAGAAGCATCACGCAAAAGATTTCAAACGCGCAACTTTAGGGACGCCAATCAATGATTAGTGGTCTTGCCTGATCAGCCTTCATCATAGGGTGAGTTGTCTCGATCCATTCCTCCGCCGTTTTGAGAAATGATTTCGCGTGGAAGACGATTTCGTCTGCCTCGGTTGCGCTGGCGATCGTCGCGCCGGTGTAATCAATTTCGTTTCGTTTGCGGCGGCAGGCGTCAAAATATCAGCCAATACCTTTTCGGCATTGTTAAATGTCGCCGCCGCTCTTGATTCTGCCCAACGGCGATGAGTCAGTGACGTGCGGTTCAAAAGATATCTCCGGTGTCCCAGGTCCCAGCGTGATGAGGTATTCCAGCCCGCGGCGAGGGTGGAAGACCAGAGCCGGCCGGAAGCACGCAATGCAGGTGCCGGAGGTGTGGCGGACGCTCGGATAGACAATCCCATTTGATCCTGCGTGCAAAAGCGCGTTAGCGAGTGCCTGCGATGCCCAGTAGCATTGTGGGATGGGGTCTGGCTGCAGGCAGGATTGAGATTCATTGGAGTCAAGGTAGTGATACTGACCGGAGAAGTCGGCGAGGAAATCCCTGTAGTCAAAAGTGTACTGGCCGGTCAGTCGTGCATCTTCGAGGAAACGTCGCTTGTGAAAAGCCACTTCTGCGACTGAGGTTTCAAGTTCCACACCTGCATACCAGGCACCGCGCTGAGAACCGTGAAAGCGGCCTCCGTGCGGACCGTGGTGGGTAAACGCGGCATTGACGATATGGGCTTCAGGAACACCGTACAGCAATTCGCCCGGGCCGATGGCACTGTTGCCACCCCGCTCTGCCGTTGTACGTTCGTTGGTTGCGGCATCAAGTTCGCTTAAATCGGCGAGGACTCCTGGTGGAAGCGACAGCATCTCAAGAACGCTCTCGCCGCTGTACTTCGTAGGGATCAATCTATGAGTGCCGGCACGGTCAAACGAATCGAGGTGAGCCAATCAATAGCCGCCTCGCGCTGCATCGACCAGACTGCGGACCTGCTGCAATCCCGGGATGCCCGCTCGCACCATGTAGTCGAGAGGGGTCTGACCGCCGAACAAGAAATGGTCGTTTGGTCGAACGACCCATTCATCGGCCTGCCGGTCGGGTAAAAGAATATGCAGGGCCTTATAGATCCCAACAACATAAGAAATCCGGGTCAGTTCGTCCTGACGAAGGGTTCCTGCGGCTGTTTTCAGTTTGTAGACTGTTGACCGAGGCACTCCCCCGAGTAAATCCCCGGCCCTCTCGAGCGGCACGTGCCACTTATCCATGATCGCGAAGAATCCATCGATAGCCGATTGGCTCAGACGTTCCCTTGTTTCAAGCCGGCTGAGGTCCGGTGCAGCGTCGAATTTGTAGCCGGGTGCAGCGTACGTCGGTTGAGTAGCCATAACGATCATTCCCCACGAAATAATTGTCTCACTGTAGACTATAGTTTGTCTATACGTGGATTAGGCAGTCTGGTTTAGCTCAGGTTTTCGGCATTCCTCAACCATTGAACCCGTTCAAGGCCTGATGGCGACGTCATCGCAGCTAGCCGACCATCGTGAGGTTTCGCGAGCATTCGCGGAGCACTTAAGCTTTTCCCGGTTACCGTTTGCCTTTGGCATCCATCGTGCGATTCCGCTCAAAGATGACGATACGGCTGGCCGAACGGTCTACTGGCACTTGCCCTGAAAACATAAATTTTTGCTGAAAAAAGGCAGGACATGATTTTGAAAGCGGTCTGCTACCGCGCTGGTGTGGGTACCCGGATAGATCTCAAAGCTGTTCGCGATGCCGTAGTTATCGAGAACTTCATGCAGTTTACCGGCATCCACTCGCAACCCGTCTTGATCGCCCACGTCCATGGCAATGGCGCGATACTGCTTGAGATTTCCGATGTACTGATCCACGAAGGCGAGCGGCGCGTTTGCTGCCCATTTGGCCAGGATATCCGGTTGGGAAACGCCATCTTTCATCGGGAGGTCGAGGTAGAGCGGAGGATTCTTCGGATCGGGGGACCATGCCGCCGCACTGGCTAACTGCGCTCGCGCAAAGAACGGCAGCTTCGCAGAATCCTCCGGCGTCTTCACCGCTTCCAGAGTTTTTTCGACCTCAGGATTGACTGGTCCCGCCGGTCGAGCAGACATGCAACACGGGCTCATGATATACAGGCTGCCAAAGACATCCGGATGTTTCATACCGATGCGGGAAGCGCCGTAGCCGCCCATCGAATGACCCACCAACCCTCGGCTCACGCGGTTTGGAATGGTGCGGTAATGCGCGTCGATGTATGTGACCACATCGTGAGAAATGAACTTCTCGAAATCTCCTGTGGTCACGGAGCTCGAATACATTGAGCCGTTATGCACTGTCTTTGAATCCGGCAGCACGACGATCATGTCTTTGGCGCCTAGGGCAAAGGCTCCCTCAATCGTCTGCGGCACTTGGATCTCGTGGGTCCACTGCTCCGCCCCAATCGAGAAGCCATGCAAGGCATATACCACCGGGTAGTGGCGATGCTTGTCCTTCTTGTAGCCCGGCGGCAGGAAGACGATCAAGTCGCGGTCGACCGCGTCTCCCTCCAGGTTGCCCTCCAGGGCCGTGCCGTGAATCTTGATGTGCTCTACGATAACGGGCTTTGCGCCGGCAACAATCGGAGGTACCACAGTCTGCACCTGGGCAGCCATCCAGGAGCCGGTACTCATGGCCATAACCAACACCACTCCGCAAAACAAATTCGTAGATTTCATCGCTGTCCTCACCTGAAATTGGTTGCTAACGCGGGCCGATGGCCGGCAAATCGGCCTCTCGTCCCACTCGCTGCTTCTCGATCCCCATTCGAATCCGCCCCAAGTCTTCATTCATGACACGGGAAGATACTGAAGCGGATACGAATTGAGTTTGATCCCGGATGGACGCGCGACCATCTTCTCGGTACTGGTCCCGGCCCTACTCCGGCACTTTCCTTTCATGGCTCCAGCGAAATGACCGTCACCGATTTTGGCCCAACAGTTAATGTCAACCTGCCGCCTTCTATTCTTGCGGAAATAGGCTTGGGGACGACGGTGTCCGGTGCGGCAAACGTGTTTAGGCTGTCGACGGCAGAAGCAGTCAGAGTCTCTGCCTTGGCCGACTTGACCGTTTCGCCGGAAATCTCCGCATCGATGTCAACCGGCTTTTCCGGATCAAGGTTGGTGATTTCGAGCCAAAGCTTGCCCGCCGGGTCCCTGGCGGCGAGGGCATCCAGACGCGGTAAGTTGATCGTGCCTTGCGGGTAGGTGCCGGCGTTAAAGGCTACGGGAAGAAACGTCGCGTCGTGGAAAGGAACGTACATCTTGTAGACGTAGTAGGTCGGAGTGAGGACCATTTTCTCCTTGTCGGTGAGGATCATCGACTGCAGCACGTTGACCATCTGGGCGATGTTGGCCATGCGCACGCGGTCGGCGTGGCGGGCGAAGATGTTCAAGTTCAGCGATGCCAGAATGGCGTCTCTCAGGCTGTTCTGCTGCACGAGAAAGTGCGGGTTCGTGCCCGGCAGCGGCACATGCCATGCCCCCCATTCGTCCACTACGAGTGCTACCTTCTTCTGCGGGTCGTACTTGTCCATTACGATCTCCTGCCGGCGCAGAAACTCATCCATGAACAAAGTGGACTTGAGCGTCTTGGCGTAATCCTCAATCCCGAAGCCGGTCGAAGGCGTCGAGGGTGGCCATCCGTTGGGGACCGTATACCAGTGCAGCGAAAGGCCGTCGATGTTCCAGCTCCAGTCGTGCCCCTGCCATCCCTTCATGATGGTCTCGGTCCACGCGGTCTCCGGAACGCCCGGGCCGACAGCGATCTTGAGCATATGGTCTGGACCCTGCTGCCCAGGATTGTCATTCCGGACGAAGTGGCTGTAGATCTTAAGCTGGCTCAGATAGTAGTCCGCCGTCATGTTGCCGCCACAGCCCCAGCTCTCGTTTCCGATGCCCAGAAAGCCTACCTTGTAGGGATCGCGATGACCATTGGCGGCGCGTTCTTTAGCCAGTGCCGTAGGCTGCGCGGCCGTCATGTACTCGAGCCAATCGGCGGCTTCCCGCGGAGTTCCGGATCCGACGTTGACCGAGACGTACGCCTGGCTGCCGATCTGCTGCATGAAGTCCATAAATTCATGAGTGCCGAAGCCGTTGGTGTCGACCACGTCGCCCCATGCGGCGTTGATCGTTGCCGGCCGCTGCTCGGGCGGCCCGATTCCATTACGCCAGTGGTACTCGTCGGCAAAGCAACCGCCTGGCCAGCGGACATTGGGCACCTTGAGCGTCCGAAGCGCGGTAACGACATCGTTTCGGATGCCCCGCGTATTCGGGATGGGCGAATCCGGTCCGACCCAGATGCCCTCATAGAGCCCGTGTCCGAGGTTCTCCGCAAACTGCCCAAAGAGGTTGCGATCAATCTTCGCTCCGGATTTGGAAGTATCAATGGAAAAATGAGCACTTTCCGCGGCCATGAGGGATCCGGTCGAAAGCAACAGCGAAAGAGACAGCCAATGGACGTATCGAACAGCGGGGAACTTCATGGAAAACTCCCAACGCAGAGCGCCGCGGAGCAGCCGCGGAGAATTCTTGTGTAATCCTGATGGCAACAAACAGCCACCGGGACGGGTTGGAGGAGAAAACGTTCTCTGGGACTCGGAATATACAGAACGACGGCCCTTGGCAACAAGTCAAATAAATCGCTTGTTCTTATCGATTTTGTGGATGAATTCTGCCGCGACGGGTTCTCCTTGAAGCCGGGGCAGTTGGTCAAATCATTTCTGGTTCGCGGTTGATACCTAGCAACTCCGCCAAAGAATTGGCTTCGCAGTTGCCAAGGCTCAAGTCTCGGCAGACCAGATTCAGATGGACATCGCGGGTCTTACCAGCGGGCAGAGGGAGGGGTATGAAATCGCCGCTGTTGAGTTCGGAATGAATGCGATATTTAGGGAGCCAGCCAAAGCAAAGCCCGCTGCGAACGGCCGCGATGGCCGAATCGATTGTGCCCACCGGAAGCACCCGCTGTGCGGGAAGCCTCGGTTGGTGCTTCAAGCTTCCGGAAGCCGTGCTTTCGATGGTCACCATCGTGTGTTGCATGAGGTCTGAGCGCGAGGGCCTCCGCCGGATGGAGAGGAGAGGATGATCGCGGCGCGCGACCGCAATCATTCCAATGACGAGAATCGGCTTGATGAAGAGTTCGCGGGACATCAAGCCGGTAACGCAGAGTTGGGCATTGTGGAGCGAGAACTCAGAATCTGCGGAAAGAAACGAGCCTTGGCGAAGCTTCGGTTTAGCATTGGGAAAGCTGGACGAGAAGCTCGCCAAGGCAGCAAACAGGCGATCGTCGGGGAAGATACTATCGACGGAGAGCCGTATCTCCGGGGCTCCGCCCGACGCCATCAAACGCGCGTTCTGCTCAAGTCGATGAAAGCCAGCCAAATGGGGCTCCGCATCGGCGAGAAGTACCCTTCCTAACTCAGTCAGCTGGGCTTTCCTGCCCTGGATCTCGAACAGGCGGACGCCCAGCTGCAACTGCAAGCGCCCAATGGCATAGCTGATGGTGGATTGGGAGCGGTTGAGCTTTTCGGCAGCGGGGGCGAATCCTCCTAACTGCACCACAGTCTGAAGGATCTCCCAGGCGTCGAGGGTGGTGTCCATGGGGCCAAGAATACATCGAATAAATCGATGTACTGGATGAAAAATTGCGACTGTTCTTCGAGAATCCCGTTCAAGTAGGATTGCCGCGGTTCGAAAACTCTTTGGTCGGGGATGGGTTTCCTGAATCGGAAAACGATTACCCGCTTCACCAGCGGGTGGTGGGCGAACGGGACCCGAGGGAAAGAGGATTGGATGAAACGAATCGCAATCGCATTCCTGCTGCTTTCGAGCTACTGCTGTGCACAGAGCCAGGACGGGTTTGAGCCCGCGTCCACCAATGTGTGGGGTGCAGCATATCCCCGTGTCGACACCACTGGCAAAGCCGAATTCCGCGTCAAGGCTCCGAACGCAAGCAAGGTCCAGATCAACTTTTGGGGAGCGGCGAAACTGGACATGGCGAAGCAGCCCGATGGATTCTGGACGGTGACATCCGGACCGCTGGTACCCGGCTTCCATTACTACACAGTGTTGGTGGACGGAGCGGAATTCAGTGATCCCGCAAGCCATGCGTTCTTCGGGGGCGGCAAAGATGCGAGCGGAATCGAGATCCCGGAAGCCGGATCAACGTACTATCTGCCGCAGGACGTTCCCCACGGCGCTGTGCGCGAGATCTGGTATTGGTCCAAAGTTACCGGTAGCTGGAGGCACGCCCTCGTCTATTTACCGCCGGGCTACGACGAGCAGACAAAGGTGCGTTATCCAGTGCTGTATTTGCAGCACGGCGGGGGCGAAGATGAGACAGGCTGGATCCGGCAGGGCCGCGCCAACTTCATCCTCGACAACCTGATTGCGAGCGGAAACACCAAGCCGATGATCATCGTGATGGCCTACGGCTATGCGAAGCGCGCCGGCCATCCAGATCCGGACCTGACCGGGAAACCGTTCGGTTCGCCGGAGATGATGAAGGCGATGCAGGAGATGGCCTCAGCATTTGAGGACGATATGACGGAGGCACTTATTCCGTTCGTTGATTCACATTTTAGAACTGTAGCGGATCGGGATCATCGCGCGATGGCTGGCCTATCGATGGGTGGCATGCAGACGTTCCAGGTGACCTTCGATCATCTGGAACTGTTCTCGTACATCGGGGGATTCAGTGGTGCTGCGGGGCCCATGGTGCTGGGCAACCGGTCGCTGGACGTGAAGACGGACCTTCACGGGGAGCTTGCGGATCCGGCAGCTTTTGCCAAGCGTGTGCACCTGCTGTGGCTGGGGGTTGGTACGGATGAGCCGGCGATGATGAAGACGGGGCTGGAGCGTCTGAATGCTTCGCTGAATGAGGCCAACGTGAAGCATGTCTTTTACGAATCGCCCGGCACTTCGCACGAATGGCAGACGTGGCGCCGCGACCTGAAGGATTTTGCGCCCAGGCTGTTCCAATGACAAGCCTTGCAGGAACAGAAGGCTTTTAGGGGAGTCGCATCCCTGCTCCCGGGGCGCGAGATTCTGCACGGAGAGAAGAGTGAAGTGGGCTAAGTCTGGGACGTTGATGGGCGCGTTGTGGCTGACGACGGCGGCTATGGTCTATGGCCGGGCGCAGCCTACCCCTGCTCGCGAAAGCCAGAGGCAGTCGGCACTCGCGTTCGAGCAGGAGGGCAAGGTAGTCGAAGCCGAGGCCGGTTGGAGATCGCTCCTGAGCAGCCAACCAGATGACGCTGAAGCATACGCCCATCTTGGTCTTCTTGAGGCGCGCCAGGCGCGTTACAAGGAGGCGATCGTTCTCTACCATAGGGCTCTGAGCCTGAGCCCTAACATGCCGAGCTTGCGCCTTAATCTTGGTCTTGCTTACTTCAAGGCTGGGGATCTCCAGGCGGCAATACAGACGTTTGAACCCTTGCTCAAAAGCGAGCCCGAGTCCTCCCCGGAAGCGCTTCGCATGGTGACCCTGATTGGGCTCGCCCATTACGGAATAGGTGAATACGCAGCTGCGGTTCCGTACCTGAAGCAGGCTACAGCCGCCGATCCCGGGAACCTTCCCTTCCGGCTATCGCTTGCCCAAAGCTGTCTGCGCACGAAACAGTATCAGTGTGTTCTCGACGTTTACCGTGAGATTCTCACCTTGAATGCCGAGTCGGCGGAAGCGGATATGCTCGCGGGCGAAGCATACGACGAGTTGAAGAACGATGCTGGAGCCATAGCGGAGTTTCAGGCTGCGGTGAAGGCTGATCCCAAAAGGCCGGATGTGCAATTCGGATATGGCTACCTGCTATGGAGGGCGTTGAAATTCGACGAAGCGGAAAAAGCCTTCCGGTCTGAACTCGCAAACAACCCGGAACATCCTCTCGCGTTAGCCTATCTCGGCGATACGGAGATACGACTCCATCGTTCCGGCGAGGCAGTTCCATACCTTGAGCACGCTGTGCGAATCCAACCGTCGATTGCTATCGCGCATGTCGATCTGGGGGTTATCTACGAAGGCCAAGGACGGAAGAATGATGCTGTCAGGGAACTTAAGACGGCGGAAAAGCTCAGCCCCGACGACCCGTCAATTCATTGGCGCCTGGGACGCTTTTATCAATCCATCGATCAAAAAGCGGAAGCAAAGGCCGAATTTGATAAAACGCTCAACATGCAACGAGCGAAGGAACAATCACTGAGAGAGCAGATGCAGCAGGTCGAAGCCATGCCGGCGGCACAAAATACCGATATCGGACCCCGGTGATCAACGATCGGCCGAGAGCACCCCCAAGTGGTGTGCCGCAGAGGCTATTCTGATCGTCCTATCCCCTCTGTTTTCAAAGGGAATCCTACGGTAATCGTTTTCTGTTGACAATGAACTTCCTTTCCAAACATGCTTGCAATCTGCTGGGGGCTTGGCACTTGCATTACGGAATAGCGGGCAACTGAAGCCGCAGGAGTATCTCCAATGGGTTTAGAAGTTCTAACGGTAATGCATTCGGAGAAGACCCCTGCCGACGCTGCGAAGCAGCGAGAGGAATTGGTGCGTCGCGTCGCCTCCAGCGTCACCTTCGAAAAATCGCCGCGCCTTCGTGCGTTCTTCCTCCACGTTTGCCGATGTGCTCGAGAGAACAAGTCTGAAGAGGCCACTGAACCGCAGATTGCGATTTACGTCTATGGCCGGCAGCCGGGCTACAACCCAAACGAAGACAACATTGTTCGCTCCCAGGCTCGCGTGCTCCGGATGAAACTGGAGCATCATTTCGCCAACGAGGGTAAGCACGAGCCCCTCATCATCACTATCCCCAAAGGCCAATACCTGCCCGTCTTTGAGGCTCGCTCCAATGAAGCGATGGGAGAATCGTCGCAGCCGCAGCCGAGGATCCTGGCTCCCGAAGATCGAAAGCCTTACCGGTTCACGCGGCTTTTGATTGGCGGGGCTACGCTGTTTGTACTCGCAGTTGTATCGTTTGGCTACCTGTGGTTCGAGTCGAGGCGTACCCCGTCGCCATCCTCCGTCGTTCCCGCTGCCTCAGTTTCCCAGCCAACTCAGAACCAGGCCGAGCCCCAGATGAGCAGTCAACGGGTCCCGTTGGCCTCCGGAGTCGGAGAGACGCGTATTGCCGCCGGTCACACCGGCAACAGTTATGTGGATCTGTCGGGCCGGAGCTGGGAATCGGACCGTTATTACGAAGGAGGCGTTTCCAGGTCCGGACCCTTGCACCTCTTCCCCCCAGTGGTCGACAAGGATCTCTACAGTTCCATCCGCGAGGCAGTTTCGGATGACAAAATGGTGCCGCAATCGCAGCGTGGCTTCCGTTACAACATCCCTCTCTCTCCCGGCGTCTACGAGTTGAGGCTCTATTTCGCCGATCCTCTACGCCAACCGAACTCGGATCAGAAGGAAGACGCACAAAATTACCGGCACTTTGCAGTAGACCTGAATGGCCGTCCGTTGCTGATGGATTTCGATCCAGTTACGGATGGAGGTTCGGCCGCTGTGGACGTCCGGGTATTTAAGAATGTGCGTCCGGCCGCGGACGGCCAGGTCCACCTTGACTTTCGGTCAGATTGGGGGCGGGCCTTCGTGAGTGCGTTGGAACTGACACCGGGAACCCCGGGAAAATTAGAGCCGATTCGGATTCGCGCCAATCAGGCGAATTTTGTAGATACCGACGGCACACGCTGGAGCGGGGACCGGTACTTTATTGACGGGCGTACCTACATTTACGAAAATCCCGATTCCGGACCGAAAATCCCACCTCTCTACACTGGCGAGCGGCACGGTAATTTCAGCTACTCGATCCCCGTTCCGCCGGGGAGCTATACCGTCAAGCTCCACTTCCTCGAGGCGTTCTTTACTCCTTTGATTCCAGCCGCACATTGCCAGGGTGTAGGCTGCAGGGTCTTCGATGTCACCTGCAATGGCATCATGCTGCTTCAGGATTTCGATATCGTTCAGGCCGCGCCTGGGGCGTTCCGGCCTGTGGTCCGTGAATTTCACGGATTGCATCCCAACGGACAGGGAAAACTACTGCTTTCTTTCTCGCCTAAAGTAAATTACGCAGAGGTCAGAGCCATAGAAGTTATTGACGAGGCGAAGTAGGGAACGCGTCCGTGGCTTCCCGTGTAGCTCCTCACTTGGTGGTGTCACACCTTTCTGCATGTGCCTGAGCCTTACTAGGAACAGATAACCTTCTACGTTCTCGCGTCGTCTTCCCGCTAAGTCAATATCTGGATCGTCAATCGAAACAATCTTCGAGGCGAGCCGGTGGCTGTCGAGCGAACCGCATTATGAAATTTGGGAGAAATGGTTGCGCGGCTTACAAGGCCAGCGCCTCTGCCAGGTCCTTCGCCTAATCTTCCCGTGAGTCACGGTACATTTTTACGTGTCACACCGTGACACCCCTTCACAGCGTTTCCGACGACAGCTTAGATTCCTCCCGGTCATGAATACACAGTCAGACGGGCACTGAACAAAGCCCATCCCACGGCCGCGCGCGGTCGTAGGCATGTTGTCTAAAAAAAACTAGCAGAAATACGGTTCTTTAGGAGGGCACAGTGAAATCAGCCGCTATTGGAAAACGCAACCATGCCACGCTGCGAGCACCCCTGTTGTTTGTTCTTTGGGTTGTTTTGCTGGGCACCGTAGCATACGGGCAGGGGACCGCCACCATCGTGGGTACGGTGACGGATCAAACCGGCGCCGTTGTCCCAAATGCCAAGATCACGATTACGGATCAGGACAACGGGTTCGTCCGTGCCGACACGTCCAACACCACGGGCAACTACAACGCCCCCGAACTTCCCCCTGGACGCTACCAAGTCAAGGTCGAGGCTCAGGGCTTCAAAACCTTGGAACAGAAGGACATCACCCTGGACGTGGGGGTCACGGTCCGGGTAGATGCTGGCCTCGAAGTCGGTACCGTGGGACAAAGCATTACGGTTGAGGCTAACGCCATCCAGGTGCAGGCGGACACCAGCGAAATCAGCCAGACGATCACCAGCAACCAGATCGAAAATCTCGCCACCAACGGACGCAACGTGCTTCAGCTCACGACCCTGGTACCCGGCGCGTCCTCCAACATGCCGGACTTCGATTCCCCCGGAGCGCAGTTCCAGAATCGGGACATTTATTTTAACGGCATGCGGCAAGATGCCAACAACTGGCTCATCGACGGAGGCGAGGCCTACGATCGTGGCGGCGGCGGCATTCTGCTGGTGTCTCCCTCCCAGGACGCGCTTCAAGAAATGACAATAGCCACCAGCAACTATGCCGCTGACATGGGCAACTCATCCGGCGGCATGATTAGCATGTCGGTCAAAAGCGGCACCCGAAGGTTCCACGGAGGCGCCTGGGAGTATGTCCGCAACGATGCATTTGACGCTTACTCCTACTTGTCGAAACAGGTGGCAGACCCGACAAAACCGGAGCTCCGCTACAACGCGTTCGGCTTCAACCTGGGCGGCCCGGTGGAGTTCAAGTCCAGTAACCCGAGGACCTTCTTCTTCTACAACCAGGAATGGCGGAGAGAGATCAACGGGGGCAGTATTTTCAACCAGGTGCCGACCGCGGCACAGTTAGGCGGCAACATGACCGGGCTGGGCACCATCTACGTGCCTAATACGACCGACCCGGTGGCGATCGCAAAATTCGCCGCCGACGGGTTGACGCCGGGCCAGGCCTTTCCCAACAACACGATTCCGGCGAACCTGATCAACGCGAATGCCGCCAACTATATCAAAACCGGTTATTTCCTGCCGCCCAACGCTTCGGATGGGGTTCACTATTTTTCCTCGGCCAACACCGACACCTACTACCACGAGGAAGTTGCCCGAGTCGACCACCAGTTCAACCAGAAGTACACCATATTCAGCAGCTTGATCTATGATTCGCTTAGTCAGCAGGCACCGATCGTGGCCTGGTCCTCGAACACTTTCCCCACCGTCGGATCACTCGAAAGCGTTCCTTCCTGGGCGGGTGTTGTCCATTTCACAATGAGCCTCCGCCCCAATCTGCTGAACGAAGCTGCGTTCAACACGAACGGCAACAACATCACCATTGCGAATACCGGCCTTTGGAAGACGCCTAGTGACTTTGTTACGTCGCCGATCTTTCCTAGCGCCAACTCGATCGATAAGATCCCAGGAATCGAAGTCACTAGTCCGTACAACGTAACCATGGACAATGGAAACTGGCCGTGGACGAATACGTGGCGCAGCTACCAGGGCAAAGACGATCTCTCCTGGACCCATAGCTCGCATAACGTGAAGTTTGGCTTTGCATGGTTGCACGGGCATAAGAACCAGAAGATCTTCGAAGACACAGCCGGAACCTACCAGTTCAATGGGACAGCTACCGCTGCCAGCACCGGCCATCAAGGCACGCCCGGCGTCGGGCTCGCGGATTTCTTGCTGGGTGATTCCAGCAATTTCAGCCAGGGAGAGTTGCAGGATTTCGTCTCCATCGCCTTCAATACAATCGATGTCTATGGCCTGGACAATTGGCGTGTCAACAAACGGCTGACGCTCAATCTGGGCCTCCGTTGGGAAGGGTTGCCCCACGCTTATGACACCAACAACCGCGCATCGAATTTCTACCCCAATCTCTATAACCCGGCGGATGCGGCGGAGTTCACCTCCCTGACCAGCGGTGCTTTGAACACCAGCGGCCCGGGATTCACCACGGTGTCTGGGGTTGCACTCTCGAATGTCCTGTTCTACATGAATGGAGTTGGCCTCGCCGGACGGAACGGAATTCCAAAGGGTCTGGTGCAGAACCACTATCTTACCTTCGCTCCGCGGCTCGGATTTGCCTACGATACGTTTGGAGACGGCAAGACCATTCTGCGCGGCGGATTCGGGACTTACTATGAACGCAATGGCGGCAACGAAGAGTACAACATGGGCACCAACGTGCCGTTCAGCAACAGTGGCGCCACCATCTACCCCTACCTGGACACCGCGACGACGTCATGGACCACCGGGACGAGCGCCGGGCAGTCACCCACAACGCCGCAAGGCATCACGGGCATACAACAGAGGTACCCGCTTACGACGGTGTATCAGTTCAGCTTGGGAATGCAGCAACAGGTGCGAAACAACATGATGTTTAGCATTGGTTATGTGGGCAATACTTCGTTTCACTTGTCCCAGACAGCCGACATTAACACCGTGCCGGTGGACGATCCGAACCGTATTAACATTTGCGGCGGCAATTGCGGCGCCACCGGCGGCTACAACGCCAACTATGATCGGCCGTATCTGGGCTTTGCGGGCGTCAATCTGGTCCTGAATGAAGGCAACGCCCAGTACGATGGACTGCAGGCCACTTTCCGGGTCACTGCGTGGCATAACCTCACCATGGGCGCTGCGTATACCTTCTCGCACACCTGGGATGTGATCGATGCCCAGCTCTTTAACAATCTCGACGATCCAATGAACGCGGGTTACCAGTACGGAACATCCGGCTTCGACCGGCGGAATATCGCGGTCGTCAACTTTGACTACAAGGTGCCCCTCTTCCAGAATTCGCCCGGGCTTGCCAAGGCCTTGGTGGGCGGATGGGCATTCTCCGGTGTGGCGCAGATGGCGTCCGGAAATCCGCTGAGCGTCAATGCAGCCAACGACAACCTTGGCTTCGGCGGCAACACCACCAACCATTCGGACCTGGTGGGGACGATCGCTTATCCACATACTTTTAAGCAGTGGTTCAGTCCTAGCGCATTCGCCCAGCCTGCTCCGCTCACGTGGGGCAATTCGCCCAAGAACATCGTGAAAGGCCCTGGCCGCGACAACTGGAATCTGGCTCTATACAAAGACTTCAAGATCAAAGAAAGTCTTGGGTTCCAGTTCCGGGCGGAGACCTTCAACACCTGGAACCATACGCAGTTCACCGGGGTTAACACGAGTGTCCTCACCGGTAACTCTTCCAACCCGTACAACTCCACTGCCGGACAGATAAACGCCATCGCTGATCCACGTGTCTTCCAACTCGGCGCGAAGATTTATTTCTAAGCCATCGCGCTGAAATTCCCCCCTGGCGTACGGGGTTCCGTGCGCCAGGAAATTTACCATCATGCGGAACCGGATCGCTCAGGACTCAAGGGAGGTAGTTTTCTCTTGAAACAATCCGTCTTCAAACAACAGATTTTGAAGCCGGTGTTTTTGCTCCACCGTCGCAAGCTGCCGTCCTCCCAATATATCCGCCATATGCAACTTGGCGACCCGCAGGAACGCGTCCTGCGATATGCCGGGCATCAAGGTCCCGCAGCTTTCTTCGGCCGTGACCTCGACACGAAACTCCTCCCCTGCTTCCTTATAGGTGGCATCGAAGATAGCTCCAGTGAGCATGCCCTCCCTGCCTTCAGGTGGCATGGGCGCGCCTGGTGGCTCCAGCAATGAAAACGTACTAGGCAAACATGGGACCTGAATCGATTCCCGCCGGAGAGATTCGATATCCTGTGATTTCGGGAATCACAACCCAACGAGTCGCGCTTCCAGGTTTGGCGCCGGCTACACCGTAACGGGAGGGGGCATGGCAAATACGATCGATCCGCAAAATCAAGTGGTCCGGTACTGTGTTGAGGGCATGGAGAGAGAGCAGGAGGGCCGACGCGAAGAGGCATTGCGGCTCTTCATGCTTGCATGGAATCAGAGTAAGGATGCATTTGAGCGAGCGATTGCTGCTCACTATGTCGCGAGGCACCAGGCAACGCCTGAAAAGACACTTCATTGGAATCAGGAATCGCTCATAAATGCTGACGCGGTCGGGGACAACCGCGTCCAGGATTTTTATCCTTCACTTTATTTGAATATGGGAAAGTCTCATGAGGATCTAGGCAATTGGAAAGATGCGAGAAGATTCTATGCCTTGGCCGCCGATCGAATCGGCTGTCTCCCCGAAAGTGCTCTTGCCGATATGGTTCGCCGCGGTGTTATGAATGGCATGGAACGAACAGCGAACTGCTCAGAAAACGAATGATGCAGTGACTGCCTCGCCGCGCGACCCCTTGCACGGATCACAGAGCCGCCAATCATTGGTGTCCGGCCTGAGATTGAAGTCTTGTCGCCGGGGGTTGATTCCTTAGCAGATTTCCGGTGGCGAATTCAAGGTTGACTGCCTCCAGAAATAATTCTGATCGAGCCGAGACACTGGATAGCCGAGCTCGGGCCAGCTGATTCTCGGCGGTAACAACATCGACCAGATTCTTGACTCCATATTTGTATGCATCGAGCGACGCCGAGTAAGATTCATTGGCGGATTCGAGAAGTGCCACAGCCGCGTCGTGCTTTCGCAACGCCGTTCGGAACGCTATGTAAGCGGTCCAAACCTCGCGCGTCGTTTCATCATTTCTTGTCGTGAGTGCGTCCTCTGCCTCGCGGCGTTTCGATTCGGCGATCAATAGTTCGTTCTTGCGCACACCTCCGTCAAAGATGCGCCAATGGATGCCGAGTTCGACGGACCAGGTAGGCTCGCTGGCAGAACCGAGCTGGCCGTAATCTGCTGTGGGCCAGATGGAGGTCTGCGCCCCCCATCCCGAGAGACCGATCTGCGGTTTGTACTCTGCCCTGGCTGCACGGATGCGAGCCTCGGCGGAGCGGATTCGCAGAGCTTGCGCCATGAGCTCGGGGCGACTCTTCATCGCGCGATCGATCAGCGCCTCGATGGACATTGTGAGGCTCTCCGGCAATGGCGCGCTCCTCTGGCTGTCAATCACTATGTCGGGAGACGGATCAGCGCCGACCGCTTCAGTCAGCGTCACGCGCGCAATCTTTTCGTCCCCATCCGCGGATTCCTCGTCGAACACAGCCTGTGAGGTTTCGGCCCGGGCGTTGAGAACATCGGGAAGAGTTGCAAGTCCGTTGTTCATTCTGTTTTCAGCCGCATCCTGCGTGGTTTGTGCAGTTCGCAACGTCTCCTGAGCGGCCTGCAGTCTTTCCTGTGCAGTCACCAGTTGGTAATACGCACTGGCGACGCGAAACGCCAGTGCTTGATTTACCTGAATGATGTCTGCGCCCGCGGCTAGCTTCTCCTCTTTCGCGGAGTCCACACTCGCTCCGCGTTTACCGAAGTCAAAAATCAGGTATTGGAGCGTGACTTCAGGCCGGACGACTGGCACCTCGACCATGACGTACCCGCGAGGAGCCAGCGGTTTCGGGAACGGATTTATCAATCGCTCGTCGCCGAAAACCGCCAAACCGTCTAATTCGGGATAATAAGCGGCTTTCGCTAAACCGAGTTCGCGTGCCTTCTGTTTTGCGCGCTCCCAGATCGTGCGCGTGCTGGGATTGTGATGCTCGGCAATGTCGATCAGTTCGGCCAGGGTGTAAGGGTGAGCTGGATCGAGAATCGCTACTCCATCGCGAGGGGCTTCGCGAGCGGCGCAATCCGCGACAACTCCCGGAGAAGACACCATGCCCGCACATTGCCCCAGGCATCGCGCCGCGGAGAGAGCGAGAAGTAGCGACAAAAATAGAACATTTAATGATGGGATGTAGTCGATCAATCGAAACCTCTTTCGGTTCCTTCCCAGCAATCAGTAGCCACGCCCCTCCCGAATGGGCGCCGTCCAAAAGAATTACCTCGCCTCGCTTCTTTCCAATCCTCAGAGGAGTTTGCCGTTTGAGGCTCGGCCGAACAACCCTTCCGCCGCGTGGACAAAATCACTTAACCTGCTGCCATGCGTATGTTGTCCGTTTCCGCAGAACTGGAAAACGATTCTTTCGCGTCCAGTAGCCATTAGGGCAGAAGTGCGGGGCCGAGTCTATTGGACGAACGTATTGGTCGAGCCCAACGCGTCGGTGGACCTCCTGTTCATGGACGGCATGGGCCAGATTTCTGTTCGGCAAGTTCACGGGGCTCGGCGCCTTTTCACCGGCCGCAATCGCTCACTTCCATCCCATGTGTCCACGATCAAAATGCGTGGCGCCCGCGTGATCATCCGATACGAAGGCATTGATCGATACTTTCGTCCAATAGATTCGGTCCTTAACTCTGTGGCTTAATCGAAACGTAAGATTGACGCCGTCCGTGGATGGCCCAGATCCGGGGATGGGCACGGCGGGAAGTGGCTGCGTTGCCGTTCCATATCGAGCGCGAAATGATCCTGGGGTTCGGGACGACCTTGGGGCCTTGTCTTCTCTGCTCGCGGCGGCGAGGTGGTAGTCGTAATTAGGACCAATGTTCGACACATATGAGGTCTGCCTGACATGAATACCGAATCGACGGAGCGCGATCGACGGCGGCTGACGTTGCTTGGCTCGCTCGCAGGTTTATCGATCGCGGCGCCCCTGGTGTTGGTTGGTTGCTCGCACGCGCCCGAATACAGCATCTTCGGCTCTTTTTTCCCCGTGTGGATCTTCTGCTCCGTCGGTGGTCTCGTACTGGCGACGGGCGCACGCGCCCTGATCGCTCGCAGTGCTCTTGCCGAACACCAGGCTGCACCTGTGCTGTTGTATCTCGGCACGGCGACCTTCTTCTCTTGTGTGTTGTGGCTCCTGTTCTACAGCTAGGTAAACGCGATGCCGACCGAAGATACTGGCCAACTCGAGCAAGACGATCGCCGCGCAAAACTTGACCGGTACGGTCGCGTCCTCACGGCGGCCATGGTTCTGCTGGCGGTAGCCGGCTTGATTGCCGTTTACGCGGTCACCACGCGGCATCCCCAGACCGATGACGCCGAAATCTTTGCCAACTACATCGGAATTGCCCCCGTTGTCGAGGGGCCCATACTGCACCTGAACGTCGCTGACAATCAGCACGTGAAACGGGGCGATCTGCTTTTCGAAATCGATGATCGGCCCTATAAGTACGCCCTTGACCGCGCAGTGTCGGACCAGGCCTCCCTCGAAGGCCAGGTTGTCGACGAACAGCGGCGCATTGGAGCCGAAGTGCACGCCGTGACCGCCTCCGGGGCGGCAACCCGCAGCGCCAGCGCCAACGTCGATCGGGCGCAGGCCTCGATCCGCGAGGCGGAGGCCGATGTAGCCCACTCCGAGGCTGCGTTGGATCGAGCCAAGGCTGAGGCGGCCTACGCCGAAAATAACCTGCACCGCGTTGAGCCTCTGCTCGCAAAGAAGTACGTTACCGTCGACCAGGTGGACCAGGCACGCACGACAGAGCAGGCCAGCGCGCAGTCCGTGCATGAAGCCGAGTCGGAATTGGCTCTCAATCGGGCCCACCTCAACACAATGCTGGCCGCCCTGGCGGAGGCCAAGGCCTCGGCAGAGCAGAGCACGGCACAGTTTCACCAATCGCAGTCCAGCGTACTTACCCTTGATCCTCTTGTGGCGCAAAGGCAGGGACGTGCCGCCGCAATCGCCAACGCCCAATACAACTACAACCAATGCCGCGTCTACGCTCCGTTCGACGCACGTGTGACCAGCCTTGTCATTTCCGAAGGTGCTTATGCTCACATAGGACAGGAGATTTTCACGCTTATCGATACGCGCGTGTGGTGGGTGGTTGCAAATTTCCGCGAGACGCAGTTGAAGCATATCCAACCGGGTATGACTGCTGACGTATACCTGATGTCTGACTCGGGATTGCGACTTACTGGCATCGTCGAGAGCACCGGGTACGGTGTTATACCCGATCCTTCGCTCCAGGGCCGAATTACGTCCGGCTTGCCCGACGTACAACGCACTCTGAGCTGGGTACACCTCGCCAGCCGCTACCCGGTCCGTATCCGGATTCAGTCTCCGCCCCCTGATGGCATCCGCCTGGGGGAATCTGCAGTGGTAGTTATCCGCGGATACAAACGGAAGCCTTGAGATGGCGACCCGAGCCGCTCAGCTCCCCCACCAGCCGGCCGGCCGAGCTGTCTCCTGGCCATGGTTCCGCGAATTCATCCGATGGGAAACTGCTCCGTATCCAGGACGATTGAACACCGTCATCCGCATGACGATCGCGGCTACGCTGGTCATGATCATCGTCGTGACCTTCCGCATTCCGAACGCGGCCTTGGCTGGTTTATTTTCAATTCTCCTGGCTCGCGAAAATCTCACCGCTACCTGGCGCGGCGGGCGATTTATCGTACTCGGATTCGTCCTCGCGAGCCTCTACACACTGCTCGGTATGATGCTGTTCCGCGGTTACCCCATTACTCACTTCTTCTGGGTAATCGGAAGCCTGTATTTGATCTTTTTCGTTATACGCACGACGACTAACTACGCAGCCGCACTGGCCTTCGTCATTCCTATTGGCGTCGCCCTGCCGGTGTGGGACCGCGCCGTGCCCAGCGAACTCCAGGTAGAGGGTACTCTCTGGCCTATCGTGATCATCGCCGTAGGTACTGGCGCCACTGTCTTGACCGAAGCGGTATACCGTATCTTCGATCGCTCAGATCCGTTCCTCACATTCGTCGACGATCTGTTGCTTGCGGTGCAGCAGGTTGCGGAAAGCCTTGCCGCTCACCATGCCCCGCCCAAGCCGGTCCTCGACAGAGTACTGCAATACCACATGATCGGCACTGGCCGGCTCAGAACGACGTTGCTGCGTCAAGGTGTGGACCCGACCCGGCGGGCGCAGCGTGCCGCGCTGATTTCGCTGGCCGGCCGGCTCATTGGTCTTGCCGCGAATCTTGCGAGCACTCCCCCCCAGCCCACCCACGACGACGCGATCCGTCTACGCGCGCTTTCTGCGAGGCTCGGAGCAATCCGAACGCAGCTCCGCGAGTCAGCGGTTATCTCCGCATCCTTTCCTGTGCTCGAGGGGCCGCCCTCCTCCAGCTTCCCCACGCTTCAAGAGATGGAACAAACCGTCGCACTCATCCCCGAAGTCTTTCAACGCGATGAGATTCTGGTTGGTTCCCGGAACGAGCCAGGCCAGGACTGGTGGCGCACTCTGTTGGTGCCTGATGCATTCCAGAACCCGGAATATCAACGTTTCGCCTTTGCCGGATGTCTGGCTGCAAGCATTTGTTACGTACTCTACAACGCGCTCGACTGGCCCGGCATCTTCCCGGCCGTCCTTACTTGCATGGTTACCGCGCTGAGCACCGTCGGCACTTCGCTCCAGGCGCAAGTTCTCCGCCTTGCCGGATTTGTTGTCGGAGGGCTGGTCCTGGGGATTTCTGCGCAGATCCTGATCCTACCCGGTATCGACAGCATCTTCGGGTTTGCTCTCTTCTTTGCGGCGGGGACCGCGATCGCCGCCTGGTTCGCGACCTCCAGCCCTCAACTGTCCTTTTTTGGCGTGCAGATAGCGCTCGCCTTTTTCTTCGTCAACCTGCAGGATTACCGCATCGAGACCGACCTCACGATCGCGCGTGATAAGGTAGCGGGCGTGTTCTTGGGCATTCTCGCCATGGGCTTTATCTTCGACCGCTTCGGGACCAAGAGCGATGCGGAGCAGCTGCCGAAGCTGCTGGTCCGTAACCTACGGATGCTGGCACAACTCGGCCTTTGTCCGGTGGTACGTGACAAAGGCATAGCTGTTTCGCAGATCAGCCGTCTCCGCAGTCAGATCAATGACAACTTCGCCAGTCTGGAAGCGCAGTCGGATGCCGCGCGGTTTGAATTTGAATTTCGCCGCCGGCGCGAGAAAGAGGTTGCCGAATTTGAACGGATTCAGAGGGCTCAGCCAGCGTTGCGCTCGATCTACCTGCTGGAACTAAGTCTTCTCTCACGTCGTGGGCGACGGGAGATCTACTCCGAGTTGACCCAGAACCAAAATCAGGCGCTGGATCATTTTCTAAGCGAATATAGCAATGAGCTCATGCACATTGCCGCATGGATCACTCACGAAGAGGACGCGCCCGCGCGCGTCACCGATGATTCCCTCCGGCTACTGCAGCAATCCTTCGAGGACCACAGTTCCCCGAACTCGCAGGCTATCACCGATATCTGTCAGAAGATGGTCTCTTCTCTCCTGATACTGCGGAGCGAGTGCTAGCTGGTACTCTTACCCGGGGTTCGTTCCCCACCTCTCGTTGCTCGACGATGCGACCGGTTATCCCGTTTCGCACGCCTTTACCCACGAGCGTTTTCCGGTTAAAGAATATCGGGCCAGCTCAGCCGTATCACTCGGCGAGCTGGCCCGTGGTAGCCCTCGAACTTCGTGAGCGGAAACGCGCTCTGCGGTGGAAACTTCTTTTACAAGTGACTTGCTCGCAAAGGCTCCCTTCAACGAAGCTCTGGAGTTTCAAGTCTTGCAAGATTCTATTCCTTCAATCAGCAGCATGCTGTGCAACTTGCTGCACTTCTCGCAGCAGACCGGTGTCCACGTCGAAAATGAAGCCGCGCACGGGAACATTCTTGGCAATCCAGGGATGCGATGTGACTTTCTTAATCTGTTCCCGGGTATTTTCCTCGGGGTCCTTATAAGAGAAGAAGCGCATCGGAGCCGGCGAAGCATCCCCGGTTGAAGCGCTCAGCTTTGAGTTCAGTTCGTCATCCGTGAACGTCGTAAACCCGCAGCCGGTATGGTTCAGGAGCAGTATCTCCGTGGTTCCGAGTACACGGGTGGAAACAACGAGCTCACCGAGAACATCCTCTGTCACTGCGGGTCCACCGGTTCGGATAACGTCGAGATCGCTGTGCGGCAAACCCAGGATTCCAGGGAGATCTGAGAGGCGAGGATCCATGCAGGTCACCACTGCAAGTTTGGGGGCGGGACGCTTTCCCAGCGCCGGATCATAGTTCTTTGCATAGTTGCGGTTTGCTGCTAGCGTCTTGTCGATAATACTCATCGTTAATCTCCTTTAGGGTCGATGTAGTTTGACGTGATCTCAAATCGCACGATCGCCCGATAAACCCATCTTCATCGCGGGATCGAGTCATGCGACACCCGATGCATATGGGCTATGACATCACGAGGGCGAAACGGAACCTATTGGACGAAGGTATCGTTCGATACCTTCGTATGCCAAGGGAGGCCATTCCGCGCGGCCTTTGCCGGCTACCACTGGCCCGCATGCGCACCGCCGTCCACGTGCAGCACTTCTCCGGTAACGTAACGAGCTTCCGTGAGATAAACGACGGCATCGGCAATGTCCTTCGCCTCCGAGATCACGCCCATGGGAGACAGAGTCTTCATAACGTCCTTTGGGTCGCTCTTGTGCAAAGGAGTATCAACCACCCCAGGAGCTACCGAGTTAAAGCGGATGTTGCTTTTCGCATATTCACTCGCGAGGCTCAGGACAACCGCATCCAATCCCCCCTTGGTGATGGTTGGAATGGAAGCTGGAACACCGGCGATGGGGTTGGCAGTTAGCGCTGCCGTGATGCACGTCACGCTGCCGCCGGTGCCCTGCGCAAGCATCTGCTTCACCGCAAGCTGAGTGATGAAGATGAAACCTTCGAGGTTGGTAGAGACAAATGCGCGAAACTCGTCGATAGTGTAATCCGTGAATGGCTTGCTCGAGAAGATGCCCGCACTGCTGACAACGTGGTCGATTGAGCCAAACGTTTCGATCGCCGCCTTCGTGATCTTCTCCGCTGTTGTTGCAAGCCTGATGTCTCCTTCGACGAGCACAAGGTTCGGTGATGGAGTGAAGCTTGCGCTCGAAAAGCTGCGCGCGTTTCCGACAACGTTATAGCCGCGATCTAGAAAAGCTCGGACAACAGCAGCTCCGATGCCTTGTGAGGCTCCCGTTACGATGATTGTGTCTTTGCTTGCCATACCAATCTCCAGTTGTTATTCGACAGGGTCTGTAGTGACGAGGGCTGTTACTGCGATTCGGGGTGTTATGGCTGATCGGTTAAGTTCTGCTGCCGCAGCACACTCGCAACCCGTTCAGTTTCGAAACCGATGTTTCCATTAAGCCATGAACCGGGGGACTTTTCTATTGTGCGAAAGTATCGGTCGATACTGCGGCACTTGTGTTGATTCGATAAGCGGGCACCTGGATCGAGCGGAACCCATTGGGCCGATTGATACGAAGGTATCGGCGATACCTTCGTCCAATTGCTTGTCACCCATGATTCGAGTCTGATGGTTTTCTGCCCACTCGATTTAGTCGGAGTGTGTAAACGAAGAACAAGGGAGAAGAAAAATGAAGATACTTATGGTGCTAACATCGCACGATCAACTCGGCAATACAGGCCGCAAGACCGGATTCTGGCTTGAAGAGTTTGCAGCCCCCTATTTTGTTTTCAGAGACGCCGGTGTTGAGTTAACGCTCGCCTCACCCAAAGGCGGCCAGCCGCCAATCGATCCCAAGAGCGACCTGCCAGAAAATCAAACAGACGCGATGGCACGGTTCAAGAAGGACCAGGCGGCGCAAAGGGCTCTGTCCCAGACCGTTAAACTATCCGATGTAAGAGCGGAAGATTTCGATACCATTTTCTATGTGGGCGGTCATGGTCCCATGTGGGATCTCGTCGACAACCCTGTTTCGATCGCACTGATAGAGTCCTTCTACAATTCGGGCAAGCCGGTGGCAGCGGTTTGTCATTCCCCGGCTGTGTTTCACCGCGTCACCTACCAGGGTGAGCCGCTTGTGAAAGGCAAACGCGTGACCGGTTTCACCAACGGCGAAGAGGCGGCGGTACAACTCACCCATGTTGTGCCGTTCCTTGTCGAGGACGAACTCAAGCGCGTAGGCGGTCTTTATGAGAAGGCTCCTGATTGGCAAAGTTACGCGGTCGTTGATGGCCGCTTGATTACCGGGCAGAACCCGGCGTCTTCCACCGCCGCAGCCCAGGCGCTTCTCAACGTGTTTGCACAGGTTCCTGCCTAGCCTCTTATTGCCGTAAAAAGCCGACGTCACTGGGCGTCATTCGTTACGCCGGCCAGGGCGAAACTGCATTGCCTTGGCCGGCTGTACTGAATCGTGATCGTCGAGGCTGAGGCGGATTGCGATGACGTCCATGTAAAACCAATACCAAAGTACAATAGATATTCTCGCCCCTGTGGAGCATCTTACATCGTGAGTGTTAAGAGGGACTTCATGGAAAGTTCAGCTGGGGAGCCAGTGCGTCTGCCGTCAGCATTCGCCGCGCACTTCGGGAATGCCTCTATTCACCCAGGCACCCTGTTGCATGAAGCGTTCTCAGTGTTGCCGAAGACACGGAATGAGAAATCCATGACGGATACACGTTTACTTGTGTCGCTGGTTGATGATGATGAATCAGTACGCGAATCGTTACCCGATTTGCTGAAAGAGCTGGGGTTTGCGGCGCGCACGTTCTCCTCGGCGGAAGAGTTCCTGGCGTCGCCTACCGCTTTAGAGACCGGATGCCTGATCCTGGATATCGCCATGCCGGGGATGGGCGGGCCGGAACTGCAGCTGGAGTTAAAACGCCGCGGGATCAATATCCCGATCATCTTCATCACCGCTCACCCGGATGAGGCTGTGCGGAGACGCTTACTGGAACAGGGTGCAGCGGAATGGCTGCCCAAGCCTTTCAGCGATACGGCACTACTCAACGCGCTGAATGCTGCCCTGCGAGTGAAATGAATTCTCATCAGCGTTCGGGTGTTTTTTGGAGGTAGAATTATTACCGTCAGTGAGTATGGATCTCAAATGACATCGCGCCTCGTTTCGAAGAATTCACCTACTGTGTTCGTCGTCGATGACGATATCTCTGTTCGAGAAGCTCTCGAGTTCCTGATTCGACACGAAGGCATTGAGGTTGAGACGTTCAAATCCGCTCAAGAATTTCTCGCGCGACCTCGTGCTTCCGTGCCAAGCTGCTTGATCCTGGATGTTTCTCTTCCCGGCCTGAATGGTCTCGAACTGCAAAAGCGCATTTCGGTGGAACAGCAGGATATGCCGATCATTTTTATAACGGGCTATGGCGACATACCAATGACGGTACAGGCGATGAAAGCCGGCGCGGTCGAATTCCTGACCAAGCCCTTCGCTGACCACGTGCTGTTGAGTGCAATCCGGAGTGCGATTGATCGCAGTAAAGCTCACTTTGCGCGCCGCGAAGAGCTTCAAGCATTGCAGACGCGGTATGCTCGACTGACCGCTCGCGAGCGCGAAGTTATGGGATTGGTGGTCGTCGGACTCCTGAATAAACAGGTTGCCGATGAACTACACATCAGTGAAATTACGGTTAAAGCCCATCGTGGTGTCATGATGCGGAAAATGGAGGCCAACTCTTTCGCTGAATTGGTGAACATGGCCTCACGCCTTCGTCTTAAGCGTCCGCCTGCTGCGTGTGCCTCTGTGGGCACATAACTCCTCCGTCAGCGGGGCAGTCCCTTTCATCAAGAGCTGCTGCCCGATCCGAGGCAGCCAACGACGGGAGCATCCATCGAGATCTGTCTGCAGGAGAACTGTGGAGTTCTCCTGCAGAGTCGCGCTGACTACGAGGCCGGCTGCAACTGTTTGCCCTTAGACTCGATTGCACTGAGTAGGTTTTTCCACGATTCATCGAAAGACTTGGCGCCGTTCGATTGCAGGTCCGCCGCCAGCTGTTCTAGATCGATTCCGGCCTTTCGAAAACCGTCTAGAACAGTCTCGCAGTCTCCTCCGTCACGCGGGAGCGTCCGAGCCAGCTTGCCGTGGTCACCGAAGGCCAGAAGAGTTTTCTCGGGCATTGTGTCGATCGTGTTCGGCGCAGCCAGAGCAGAGATATACAGGACGTCGGAAGCCTTTGGGTCCTTCGTGCCTGTACTGGCAAACAGGAGTCTCTGGGGCCGAGCGCCAAAGTTGGCCAAACGCTGCCAGCGATCCGACGCCAGGACATCACGGTAGGCCTTGTATACCTGTTGTCCGACGGCGATGCCAAGCTTGTCCCGCAGTTGGTCGGGTACTTTGTCCATCGTTGCGCCGTCCCATCGGCTCAGGAATACAGACGCTACGGATCGAACGTCGGGGCTGAGACCCGCGGCGATGCGCCGCTCGAGGCCACGCATGTATGCGTCCGCTGACGCCAGATAGTGCTCTCGAGAAAAAAGAAGCGTGACGTTGATGGCGACACCAGCTGCGATGGCTTCCTCAATCGCCGGATTTCCTTCCTTCGTCCCAGGAATCTTGATGAAGAGGTTGGGGCGATTAGCCTTCTTGTGCAATCTGGTTGCTGCGGCTACCGATCCCTTGGTGTCATAGGCCAAAAGTGGTGACACCTCGAGGGAAACGAAACCATCATTGCCGGCCGTTCGCTCGTGAACTGCGGCAAAGAGGTCGGCAGCTCGAGTCAGATCCTGCAAGGCCAGATCAAAGAACAACTCTTCGCCCGAAAGCCCGCTTGAAAGGAGACGGCCAATCTCCGCGTCGTAGGATTTGCTCTTTGAAATGGCATGCTCAAAGATGGTGGGGTTCGAAGTCAGCCCTGTGACAGAAAACTCGTCGATATAGCGCTTCAGTGTTCCGTTGTCCAGCAAGTCACGCGTAATGTTGTCGAGCCACAAGCTTTGCCCGAGTTCATGGAGTTCCTTAGTCGCCTTCATTGTTCCTCCTGTTCACTTTTGCCTCGCCGCGCACTTCTTCCTGATGTCTCCGGCCGCCACCTTCGCAGTGAATCAGCAATTCGAGTGATTCGCACACAGAGACGTCGTCGACAACGAACATAGTTGGCGTGGCTTGCGGCCTGAGTGATGAACTCAGTTCGTGGCCCAGTGCGCTCGCTGAATTCATTGTATATCTCTCCTGCCGTGGCGGATCCGTTCAACCTAATCGCAGTGCGGTAGTGAGCGCCGCAAGCAGAGCCGTGTCGCTGAATGGCTTGAATAGACATTCCACAGCACCCTCTTCAAGGATTCGTGAACGGATGCTCTCGTCCCGGTGGGCCGTGACGAATACAATCGGGATGTCCTGATGCCGAAGCTTCAATTCACGTTGAAGATCAGGTCCGGTCATGCCTGGCATCGCAATGTCGAGTATTAGGCACTGGGTCGTACCGATGCACTCCGATGCGAGAAACTCTTCTGCCGACGAGAACGCCCGAGCGGCAAATCCGAACTCCTGCAGCAAGTCGGGTAGCGATTCTCGCATGGACTCGTCGTCATCAACGATCGATACAAGTGGACGGTTATTCTTCATAGATTCCTCATAAGTTGCCTCGGATTGCCTGCATCCGATATTTGAGCCGCCCAGGACCTGGGGGCCCACGGGTCCACGAAGAATAGAGAACGAGAACGTGGCTCCCGGACCGTCATTCAGCTTTGCCTAGACGCCCGTGATGAGTTTCAACAATGAAAGCGACTGTCGGATAGCCCAATCCCTTACCGTCCGTAACAAATGGGAGCAACACCCGGTGGTAATCTTCGTACTCGCTCGTCGTTGGTGGCAATCTCTTCCTGGTGCCGCCCCATCTCAACAGGGTGCGCTGTTCGACGGACGAACGTTAGTGTACTTTGGTATCGGTTATTCGCGGATATCAGCTCAAACCTCCCCACGCCGGCAACAGAAATTTCGAGCTAGAAGACGCCCAGGCGAAGTTGGATCGATCGGTGGCTGCCGGCCTTTTAGCCACCAGGATCAATACGTTCCGATTGAGACAGTATCAAGCGAATACACCAAAATCATGAAGGCCAAGCAGTTGAAGATGATATCGTCGATGTTCTGCCATTCATGCAGTGGCGAGTGGGTTCGGATATTGAAGCGCGAGCGTCATCCGAATTGTCAATCGGGCCAATGCAGCAACAGTGATAAGGCGCCACTCGCGACTCATCGGACCAGGCAGGTAATCCATCGACGCTACCTCATCCAACCAGTCTCGTGCCGATAGCTTAGACTCCTCAGGCCCGAACAACTCAGTCACGGCTCTTGTGAACACGACGAACTCCTGTTCCGCTATGGTCATCAGGTTATTGCAAGCCCGATTGTGACCATTTGCCCGGTCATTTACGAGTATGCAGGGGAGTTCATGCATGGCTGGTCTCGATTCTGACGGGCTCGAATAAGCCCTTTACGTTGGGAGCCGGATGACACATACCGTTTCTCTTCCGCCCCGATCACAACTCCCGCTGCGTTGATCCGCGCACGTGCCCGAGAGAGCCTGGACTTGACCGCAGCTTCAGAGATATCCAGCGATCGTGCGATCTCTTTTAGCGAAGTTCCATGGGCCATTCGCGCATGAATCGGTCCTCGTAAGTTGGAATGAAGTTTCTTGATCGCGCGGTGGATGTTCACACAGCGTTGGCGTTGGTCGTAGATTTGCTCGGGATTGGGAGCAGGATCCTTGAACTCGAATGGAAGGATATCGTTCTCGGGTTCGCGGGGAGCATCAAAGGTCAATTCAGGGTGAGCACGCCGTTTGCGAAGAATCATCAGAGCAGAATTGATGGCAATCCGGGTTAGCCAGGAATAGAAGCTTGATCTGCCCTCAAATTTGCCGAGCGCAAGGTGCGCTCGCAGGAACGTATCTTGCAGCGCATCCTCGGCGTCTTCCCGGTTCCTGGTGATGCGAAAGATTGTGCAGTAGAGATTTCCGGAGTAAAGACGCTGGAGTTCTGCAAATGCATCGGACGATCCCGCCAGTGCCTCGGAGACGAGTTGCGCGTCTCGCAGCACAGCTTGAACTTTCTCCAGATCGGTTTTGGATGAATCTCTTACCTGGTCAAGTTGAGTCACGGTGAATTCCTTTCTGACGAAGTGTGCTTGCACCTGTTCGATTTCTTTCCGAGCAGATGTACAGTTGCCATTAAGCCAGACGAAGGAAAGTGAATCTATTAGACGATGGTGTCGATCAATACCATCGTATAAGTTGGTGCCCCGGGTGCGTTCAACCATGACGGCAATCGGGACATGGCCGTCTCAGCTTGGCGCTCGATTTCGGCTTGAGTTATTAGCCCACACTGGAGTTGGCGCAAATTCACAAGCCGACAACCACACCCGTGAAAATGGCAGCGATTAAGCCGCGCCTGGACGCGGTACGGATCATTGAGGCCGTAGCATGCCGAGCCCCAGGAGTCCGGATCTCCCCGACGAAAATTTTCTTGATTCCCGGTAATGGCACTAGGAGTATTTGCAGCGTGAGCTAATGAGTAATTGCAAGGTCAGCTACAGGCGGAAGCAGCAGATTGACAAGACTGCAACCAGAACACAACGCATCAAGGCACGGTCATTAAACAACAACGGCCCGAAGTATCGGGCCGTTGACGATAGGGGAGTTTAGTTTCGTTACGCTGCCGAAGCAGGAACAAATCCGTCACAACCGCTAATGGGTGTGACCTTCAGGTGTAGGGCGGCATGTTTCGGGTGCCCGCATTCGTCGATGACCTTGAGGTCTGCCTTATGGCTGCTCACAATGCTGACCAGAACATCTGTCTTGTGCTGTTCCCCAAAGTGAGTACAGAGCCCGCACTGTCCATTCTGAACTGTTTCCATATCCTTACCTCCTGATCTGACTGCCTTCAAGAACCACCGTAGTAGGTCTTTTGTTTTGTGTAAATTGCGACTCATTTAGGCTCAGATATCTACGACCCATTCTGTCGTGGATGTTAAGCCACAGAAGATAGAAGACTTAGAGAGAGCGCCTTCATCGTGTTTGAGGAGAAGCCCGATCGAAAAAAAATCTGCGCGAGCGTTCGATCTGCCCCTTCCCGCTACACCGCACGGGGTCTCGAGGGATCGAAAAATCCTAGGCTCTAAAAAATAGAGTGTGAACACCCTTGCGTGTCTTATGAATGAGTGCGGTATGCCAGAATGCGGAAAGGCCCGGCACTCCCATTTACGCTGTTCGCCTCAATCAGCACTTCGAAGTAGGGAACTGTACCGTCCGATTTACTCACTTTCCTCAGGAAAGGAAGCAGGGCAGCATCGTCGAGACTACATTGCCGGATCCGCCAGCATACCCGATACCTGGCGTGGGGCGTCGGAGCCGTTCTCAAAAATTGAAGAAGACCCGAACCACGGCTGGTTCCGGGAACAGTTTGTATTTATGAAGGAGGTTCCGCGCTCTCGGTATGAGTTTGTACTGGAGCTTTAAAAGGAATATCTCCGCATCGAGAAGTCCGATCCCGAGAATGCCCGCCGCATGAATGTGCGCTGGACGGGCACGCTCCCGTATGCAGCCGCTGAGGTCTACGGCCATCTCGTTGCGGACATGCGTTATCTCCGAAAATTACGCGCTCAAGGCAAGGACACGAGCTTCATGGAGCAGACCTGCGCCTTCTACGTCGCCTGGATGGGGCATTACATCGGCGACGGCGCGCAGCCACTGCACGACACCATTCATCATGATGGCTGGCAAGGTCCAGATCCAAAGGGATATACGCGCGACCATGCGATCCACGGCCGCTTTGAATCGCAGTATGTCGAAGCCATTTCCCTTACCGAAGAGGATATTCTTCCTCGAATTGGCAAGCCGGGGCACTTGCAGGGTGATGTCTTTGACTTGATCCTCGCGTACCTCAACGAAGCCGGTACGCATGTTGAGACCATCTACCAGCTTGATCAGCGGAATGCATTCGCCGATGCCCGTGATCAGGAGGGTCGAGAAATGGTCTACAGTCGTACCGCTGCGGGGGCGAGCATGCTGCGCGACCTGGTCTATCGCGCGTGGCTTGAGAGCGCGCTTGCTATACCGTCGGGACAACCAAACCCGATCGACCCGAAGAATCCGCTTTATGACCCGGAGACCGGCTCTGCACCAGCCGGGCAATCACCGGAGATCCCCTCGCCTTCCAATTGATACGTGTGGATGCACGGCGGATCAACTAACCGGCATAGATCAGGATGCCATTCATCATGAGTAAACCCGTCACCACCCCGACAAGGTTGCCAGCGTAAATCGCGGGTCTCCGATTGCGCAATCCGTATATGAAAAACAATAGGCTCGCGATGACAAAGATCAACCACATTGTGAGTGACTGACGGGAAGCAGCTTGCGTATGCGAGATGTACAACTCGAAGAGCAGAGGTATCGTGGCGAGTGGCTGCACAATTCCAACGGCGATCATGAGCGGCTCAAAAATTCGCTGCCACCGCGGGGCCGCCGGTGAGCCTGCTTTCGAGGAATAAATACCGATAGCCTCCTGGCCTCGCATTGGTCTTGGCCTCGCATGACCCCCAGGTAAACTCACACGATGTGAGCCGATTTTGAGAGAAGGTCCATATTCAACAATATGGGGACTTCCGCTGGGATGTTATCCCCTTGATGCACTAGAAATGCACCAAAAAAGGGGTACTCACCTCGCTTGAGGGAGCTGTCCCACCCAGCTGCAAGAGTGCGGGTCCTGTGTCCCGGTCCAAAGTCGGAGAGAACTTTGTTTACCCCGACATGCACTGATTGAGAACGTCACAATTCGGTTACTGAAGCGCGCGCATATGTGCAGACATCTCATGTTCAGCATGGCGAAAAGTACGCAGAGAATGCCACGGCCGGTTCGACCGGCGAACGGCGACACCAAAACCGCAAGCCCGATCGTCCTTCAGCTGAAGTACCTCCCTCCTTTTGATGGGGAGACGCTCCTGTCGATTTTTCGCGCGCACCAACTGCCTGAGCTTGAGACCGTAACCGCGCAACACTACGAACGGGTCTTTTGCCGTGACGACAGAATCGGATACTTTCGCGTATCGCACGATGATCCCGGGAAGAATGCGCTCACGCTGAAGATATTTGGAGCAGCTCGAGACAGCGTGCCCGCGATCGAGCAACGTGTGCGGCGCATGTTCGACCTCGATGTGAATCCCGCCGTGATTGCAGAACACATGGCCGGGCAGCCCCATCTCGGCGATCTATGGAGGCGATATCCTGGCCTGCGCGTCGCGCGCACATGGGATCGCTTCGAGACCCTCATCACGACCATTCTTGGCCAGTTAGTCTCTGTCAGCTTTGGCCGTACTCTGATTCGGGAGCTCATGGAAAGTAGCGGCGCCAGAGTGAAGCATCCGGTTACAGAACAGAAGGTATATCTCTTTCCAACCCCCAGGGCGCTCCGTACGGCTGACCTTTCTGGTGTGCGCACCTCTGACATGAGGCGTACCGCCATTCGGACGATCGCCGCGCTCGCCGCGGATGGAGGCTTGCCGCTACTGGGCGAGCCTGAACCGCGGGAACTCCGCCGAACCTTGCTTTCTCTTCCTGGCGTTGGCGCCTGGTCAGCCGAGTACATCGCGATGCGTGCCTTCGATGATAACGATGCGTTTCCTGCGACCGACTACGGACTGAAGCAGGAGATCAAACGCCACCCTGAAATGCAGGTAAACCAGGTACGTCCGTGGCGTGCCTATGCCGCCGCTGCTCTCTGGAAGAATTTTGCCGCCACGAAAGGAACACCCTATGAGTCTGTCGTATAAGTTTGCCAATTCCCCGATAGGCAAGTTGAAGCTCGTCGCTAGCGAGAACGGCCTCGTTGCGGTCCTTTGGGAGACAGAAAATCCGCGCCGGGTTCGGTTGGAAGAACTGGTTGAGGACGCTGATCACCCTGTGCTTCGTGAAACAGAACGTCAGCTGAACGAATACTTCGAGGGCCACCGGCAATCGTTCTCCCTTCCGCTGGACATGAGAGGTACCCGTTTTCAGAGCCAGGTGTGGGAAGCACTCCTGGCAATTCCATTTGGAGAGACACGGAGCTACGGGCAATTGGCGAATCAGTTGGGAAATCCAAGGGCCACGAGGGCGGTCGGTGCGGCGAACGGGAGAAATCCCATCGCGATCGTTGTGCCCTGCCATCGCGTGATTGGGTTTTCCGGCAAGCTTACGGGCTTCGCGGGCGGCCTCGAAGCCAAGGCTCATTTACTGGGCCTGGAAGGCAAAGACCGGAAGCTCTTCAAATGAGGAGCAGCAACGAAAAACCGATTCGCTTTCGCACGCCGGCGGACATGCGGACCGTCCCGACTTCGCGGGTGAAACGCAAGATCCTGCGCGATGGTGCTCGAGCCAATGAACTGCGCGACGAGGCCTTTCGTCGGATCATACTTTCGATTCCCGCAGGAAAAGTCAGCACCTATGGACGGGTTGCGGCGGCGGCAGGTTATCCGCTCTACCATCGTGCAGTCGCACGGCTACTGCGCACCGATCCTCCAGATCATCTCCCATGGCACCGGGTACTCGGGGCAGGTGGTGAGATCAAGCTTCGCCACGAAGCCGCGATGGAACAGAGAGCGCGCTTGAAGATGGAAGGGGTTAAGTTCCGCGGCAAGCTTGTCGACATGGAGCGGTTTGAGCACGCAATTCGCTCCTGGGAGGCGTTCGACTAAGGGCAGCATCGGATATTGTTAGCTTTGCAGGCGGAGCGGGATGCTGCATGCGCCTGTAAACTCAGTCTCGACTGTGAGTCGGGGAGATAATTCTTTGCTCGCAAGAGGCCTTGCAACCCCCAGGACGGCAGCAGACCGGTCCTAGTCCTGCTCGCCGAGCGTCTGAGCGTAGGTCTTGCCATAAGGATAAAAGAGCTCTTTGCGACCTTCCTTCCAGGCCGCCTTCATTTCCGGCGTGGTGATATCCCAATCTGGCCCGCACTTTCGGGTGACGGCTCTGAGGTCCTGACGAAGATCCTCAAGCGTCGGGCGGCCGAAGAACCAATAGCCGTTGTAGACCTTATATATGATGAGGCCCGGTTCGAGAACGATGACACGAGGACCAAAACCATGGGATGCGGACCTTGCAGTTCCGAGAGCTTTCGACGTTTTGCAGAATGATCGGTGAGTTCGTAGTCGGGAAAGGCCGCGCCGGGCACAATATCGGATCGCATGATGAGGATTCCGCCCAAAAAAGGGGAGCTCAAAGCGCCCAAAATTGCTTCGCGATTACCAACGGTGTGGGCCTTAAGCGGCCGCTGGCGAAGGTCAGCCGGCCCAAATTTGCTCCCAGGGAGCATAGTGGCCAACGGCCGCCAGAAATACGTGCACGCCGATCGCGATTGCTAAAGCAACAAGGGCGAGCAAGCCAACGGATACGAGAAAAACGCTGGAGACTTTCACGTGGCCACCGGCGATTGTCAGCATCGTGGTCTCAGCGTATCTATCGCCAGGAGACCGCGAAACATCACCGGCGCGGGTTACGGTGGGGCAGAGGATCGACCCTAAAGTACCGTTCTTACTCGCTCACTGTTGCATTCAAAGGCTTACCGCAGGCCGGCCTCTAAGGTCTCGTTCCGGGAGCAGAAACTTTTGGAACGCCGCCACGAAAATCCGGCGCCGAGAGAGTCCGCAAGCCACTTGAATGTAGGCACAGTATCGAAAGAGTAAATTAGGGCCTCTCGATAAATTGCTGCGGTTGTTAATCAATTGGTTATCATCAGGCTGTGCCAAGGTGTAGCAAAGCATCGCGTTGCTTTTGACTAATGCGGTGCGGCGTTTTTGGCAGATACGCAACAAACCTGGTTAGCGCTTTCTTTTTTTTGCAGGCTCTCCTGCTCCAGCACTTCACCCACGGCTGTGCTTGAATGCCAGTCGGGCAAACCCCATTGAGCGCAGTCCAAGTCGTGCCCTCTACGTGCAACCTTGTACGCCAATTCAAGCCCTGTATGGCACATTTTTGATTTCGGCAGCCGGCCGTTTGGCGCATCCCATTTGCAACCATCGCCTGCTCGTATCGCCGTACAAGCTTTGACGAGGCCCAAAGAGAGATAGGAATAAGAATGACGAAAGTGCAAGGGCTGAGACATATTCCAGCGCTCGATGGCGTCCGAGGGGTCGCGCTTCTGATGGTGTTCGTCTTGCACACGGTTACACTTCCCGCAGGGCGAGAGCATAGCTTTGTCGCTAGCTTGCTGGGATTAGGACGATTCGGCGTAGATCTTTTCTTCTGTCTTTCGGGGTTCCTTATCACGGGAATTTTATATTCCACTAAGACGGATCGCGCATACTTCAGGAATTTCTATATTCGCCGGACCTTGAGGATCGCTCCCCTTTATTACTTATACCTGGCTGCTTTCTTGCTGCTGGTTGTCCATTTCCACCTCCTCAAGCTGGGTATTTATACCCAACGGGACGCGACTCAAGCACTTGGGTGGGCATGGTTTTACGCGCTCAACCTGCTGGTGGCACTCCGCGGCGGCTGGGTGATAGCGTCACTCAATCACTTCTGGAGCCTTGCCGTCGAGGAGCACTTTTATCTCGTCTGGCCATTTCTGGTTTACCGGACGAATCGAAAGAACCTCATCAAGGCGGTAGGCCTGATTTGCGTCGCCGCATTTATCGTCCGTGCGATTCTCGCCTATCGCGGAGCTTCCTTCGAGGTAATTATTTCCTTCACTCCTGGCAGAATGGACTCCTTCGCGATCGGAGGCGCAGCGAGTCTCGCCCTCGGCAGTCCTCGCTGGCGCCGGCGCCTCATGCGGTTTGCGCCATTCGCTCTAGCCCCGACGCTCGTCATCTTTCTGTGGACGTATTCCATTTCGACAGCCATGTGGACGACGATTGGGCTCACTGCCCTGTCGGTTTTCTTTACCTGCCTCATCACCTGTGCCGCTACCTATGACCACTCTCCCTGGCTCTCGATCTTCCGCTCCAGGCCACTGCGGTTCGTCGGTAAATACAGCTATTCGCTCTACGTTTTTCACGTGCCGATTCAGACATTTTTCTCTCACAAATTTCCCTTAGACCGAATGGTCCGGGTTTTCCATTCTCTCTTCCTGGCGCTGGCCTTTCGCGTGACGGTCGTAGCAGCGGCGTCGATCGCCGTCGCGTTGCTTACCTGGAACATCATCGAGAAGCCTATGTTAGGGCTTGGGCGCTACTTCGGCTCGCGCCGCGACATCCCGCGCGCGGGCATGACAACCACGCTGTTCAACAAAGAGAACGTGCGTGACGCTGCTTAGATGTTACTTCGAGTCGTTGCGCCAGCGGCGGATGCCGAATGAACCACCGAAGGCACCCGCCCGACGATAGCGTTAAAGGGGGGTCAATTTGTATGAGTGAATCAAGGCGGCTGTTCAGCATAGTCATCACCAACTACAACTATGGCCGCTTTCTCCGAGCTGCGATCGATTCTGCTCTAGGTCAGACGATGGCCGCGGACGAGGTGATCGTCGTCGATGACGGGAGCACGGATGAGTCAAGGGCCATCATTGCCTCGTATGGGAGTCGCATCAGTTCCATATTGCAAGAGAATCGCGGTCAAAGATCCGCCTACAATGCGGGGTTCAAGGCGTCGAAAGGCGACCTGGTCCTTTTTCTTGACTCCGACGATGTGCTGGACCCTTCCGTTATTGAGCAGGTGCTAGCCCATTCGGATGGCCTAACAGCGAAGGTGCACTTTCCACTCAGGATTGTGAATCGAGAAGGAATCGAAACAGGAGGGACCGTGCCCTCAGAACGGCTGGACTCCGGCGATCTTTGCGCAGGTCTCTTACGTCGTGGGTATTACAGCTTCCCGCCATCGTCAGGGAACGTTTATGCGCGAAGAGTTCTCAATCAAATTCTCCCAATGGAGGAGGTGTCGAAGTATAACGCCGATACCTATACGGGCTATCTGGCGCCCTTCTTCGGCGATGTAGTCGCTATTGCCCAGCCCCTTGGAAGCTATCGACTTCACGGCAGCAATCACGATCTTGCCAGTTTCACGAACGAAATGACCGTAAAAGATGCACTGCGGAGGGATGTCGAGCGCATTGGCTTTCTTCAGGCAATGGCTGAGAAGCATGGTCTCGGCTTCAATGGCGACTGCCTCATGAGCGATGTGCACCACATGAAATTACGAATTTCTTCCCTTAGGCTTGCGCCAAGCCGTCACGTCTTCAAGGGCGATTCGCGACTATCCCTTCTGGCTCTGGGACTAAAAGCGACGTGGTGTACCCGCTATCTTTCGCTGGCTCGTAAACTTTTGTTTAGCGGCTGGTTTACCGCCTTTACCGTGGCGCCGCCTTCGCTGGTCCCGAAGCTTGCGTCGATCGGGTGCAGCCCGGCAGCTCGTGCATCGTCCATGTCTTGGCTGCTCTCTAAAAGTAAGGGATGAGAAGTGTTTTGCGCTCTTCCTTCCACCTCGCTTTCGTTCCCGCCGCTGTTGCCGATTCGATTTGGGGCTGCTCACTGGAAGGTAACGGTCGGTTACCATTCCGATACCCCGAAGGTTACTAGTAACGCGTTGATTACTCGTTTCGGTGAGAAGCACTGCTATTGTGGAGTCGTTAGGTTCTTTGAGTAATTTGGTCGGAAGCGTCACTTCCGTCAGCTCAATGCAGGCATTGAGCGAGTCTAAGGTGGGTTTGCAGTTACTGTGGCCTGATAAAGATCTCGAGGAGCGGTTTTCCTTGGGAGAAAAACCACGAAAAGGCCTAAGGCTTCGGTCTGCACTAATTGCGAAACAGCCTAAGCAGGAAGATTTGTCTGGCTTCCATTCTATTTCGAAGTCAGCATTGAAAGCTGTTGAACTTAACTACAAAACCAACTGTCATTCTTGACGGGTGGTCCTTGGTACAACGAGCCACTATGAGTGCCACTAGCGTAATCGCGAATTACGAGACCCCGACCTTTACTCGCCGGAGTAAGTGGGTAACGCTCAGCTCAATTGTGGTCACTGATGTGGCAGCGCTACTCCTTTCCGGGCTTGCGGCCGTTATTCTTCGGTCGTTCCTTAGCGGAAGCATGCATAGTAGCTGCTCACTCATTATCATTCCGTCCATATGTTTGTTGACGGCTGTATATGCGGTTTTCGGTCTCTACCCGGGGACCGCTGCCAATCCGATCGAGGAATTCAAGAGCGTACTTTTAGCCACCACGATCACTTATCTCTTGATCGTATGTATGACTTTCTTTGCCAAGCAAGGTCTGTATTACTCCCGGTTAACCATAGTATTGGCTTGGCTGATCACGACATTGCTTGTGCCGGCAGCCCGCTCGGCTATGCGTAGCTGGTGCTCTCGCCAGCCTTGGTGGGGTATTCAGACGGTCATTTTGGGTGCAGGCGCCACCGGTCAGGCCATGCTCCAGATGCTTGAACAGCGGCCAACCCTGGGACTTCGTACCGTGGCGGTGCTCGATCATCTTCCCGCCAATACCCTGAACGCTGGTGACGGGCCATCACAGGTCTTCTTTGGAGACCTCTCTTATGCTCCGCAATTTGCGAGTAACTGCAGTCCCTGCTACGCGATCATTGCAATGCCTCATCTGGAGAGCGCGGAGCTGGCTGCGTTCATACAGGAATATGCAGACGATTTTTACCAGGTCCTGGTTATTCCTGATCTTTTCGGGATAGCGAACCTGAAGGTTTCAGCAAAAGATATGGCGGGCGTGCTGGCACTCGAGATCAGCAGGAATCATTCTCACCCTGCCCCTCAAATAGTCAAGCGGTGCTGCGATCTCTCCATAGCCCTGGTCATCAGCATCCTTTGTTTGCCCATCTTTTTAATCATCTGTCTGTATGCCCGCTTCCATTCTTCGGGCCCCATTTTTTACGGACAACGCCGGATTGGCCGGAATGCAAGAGAATTTACCGCCTGGAAGTTCCGCACCATGGTGATGAACGCGGACCAGGTGTTGGAGGAGTATCTCAGGGCTAACCCGGAGCTGCGGGAGGAATGGAATGTCGATCACAAGCTGAAAGACGACCCCCGGGTCACCCCTCTCGGAAGAGTTCTTCGCAAATTCAGCCTCGATGAACTACCCCAGCTGTGGAATGTCATATGTGGCCAAATGAGCCTGGTTGGGCCAAGACCAATCGTCTGGTCAGAAGTCGCACGATATGGCGCCAAGTTTGCTCTCTATCGAAGCGTGCCTCCTGGAATCACCGGCCTTTGGCAAATCTCAGGGCGAAGCAACACAACGTACGAAGAACGCACGCGGCTCGACGAGTATTACGTCCGGCACTGGTCGATCTTGCTGGATCTCTACATCCTGCTCTGCACTTTTAGAACGGTACTGTCGGCTGACGGCGCCTATTGAGCCTATTGAAATTGGCGACGCTTCCTTAGGAGGGAACCAAGTAGTAATGATAGACCGGCAGCAGCATGGTCTTCTGCATCCGTACGTGGCTGTAATCGCGACCGGCCGAGTTAAGCGGGTGCACCGCTTTGGCCACCGATTACGCAAACGCGTGGGGATTCTGTGACCCAAAAAATCAATAACCTGCAGGCGCTCCGGGCCTATGCCGCACTGGCAGTAGTTATCTATCACACCGGTTTCATCTTTCCTCACATGGAGCAGATGGGAAAGTTTGGTGTGGATATCTTCTTTGTTATCAGCGGATACATCATGGCGCGTATTTGTGAGACGGATACGCGCTTTTTTCTACGCCGCCGCCTGATCCGCATCGTGCCCCCGTATTGGGCTATGACCTTTGTGCTTTTTATCTTTGCACTCTGGTTTCCCGGTCTGCTTGAATCCACCCATCCAAGTGTCCCTGAACTTGTTAAGAGCCTGTTTTTCTTACCCTATTACAGAGCAGACGGACTGATTCGGCCTCTACTATATGTCGGTTGGAGCCTGAACTACGAAATGCTCTTCTATGTCTTGATCACGCTCGGCATTTACCTGGCGCCGAAGCACCCGCTTATGTTTGCGTCCGGGCTGTTGGTGGCGTTGCATTTTATTTGTAGCCATTATGCAAGTTTCGGCGCTGTGCCGATGTGTTATAGCAGCGATGTGGTATTTGAATTTGTGCTGGGAATCGTTGCGTATGAGATTTCACGCCGCATTTCGAATGGCGCGGCCGTACGAATGCGCCTGGTCTCCCTTCTTGCCCTCAGCGGGTCGCTCGTTGGCATAGTTCTCCTGCAAGGCGTGGCGCATTCTCCCTTCCAGGCGGAATCGGCCTCTATGCAGATATTGGCTATGATAGTCATTCTCAGCACCAGCTTACTTTCCCAAGCGGGTTGGGATATCCGGCTCCGCTGGATCGTGGTCGTCGGCGACGCGAGCTACGTGCTTTATTTGCTGCACCCCTACATCCTTAGTTTCGGTGACCGGGTGCTGAGCCGGCATCTACCCTGGATACAGATGCGCCATGCGAGCGGTGCATTCGCGCTTGCCGCGGTGTGCATAGCGACGGCGGTCCTTCTCCACCTGAAACTTGAGAAACCAATTGTCAACTATCTCAATGGCAGGCTCGGGGGGCACAGGCGAAGTGCCGAGTTTAGCAGGTTGCAGGTTGCGCCGGAGCAGGTCGCTCCTTAGCAGAGTGTGGAAACTATTGAACGATCACGCTGTAGATAACGGATGGAAGCACACCCATCTGTACCGCACACGTCCTGACAGTGACGACGTCTCGTGAGCTGACAAATGCCCAGGCGATGAACTCTTCCGGCCAGCGGGTGAGTCCAGTGTCCGCTACTCTAGCGCTCATGGACGGAACTGCACCCCGGACGTGCGCGGTTGCGGACAAACAGGAGCCCGCCGCTAACCGCTGTCCATCGGCCCGCGACGTTTGTCCCCGCAGCGTGACTGTCGCTGCAGGCGAGGCGGCCGCGACTTCCGCAAAAATGTCCTTATGCTCGTAAACCAATGGAACTGCTGTCAGTTGTGGGGCCAGGCTCAGGTGGGTGAGCAGGTTGCGGCTGCTGCCGGTGCGCACTTTACCTGCCTCGAGCCAGCGATTGCGGCCGATCGATATCGAGTCGGTTGGTACCGCATGCGGTCCGTCGTAGTCGATCGTCAAAGTGGAGTGATTGCCGGCAAAGGTGTTGCCTGCTACCTGCATCACAGAGCCACGCAGATACAGTGACCAGGGGGAGACGATTGTATTGCCCCAAATGAAAGCGTGGGTGCCTGCCTTGCCGGCGACCTCATCGACTTTTGCCGCGTATTCTCCAAAGCCAGAACCGTTCTCAAGATAGTTACCAAGTGCAGTCACGTGCGACGACGCCAAGCCTAGATAGGTGATGGAGCGAAACGCCGGGTTGGACCCACGGGGCGGGGTCGTGGCCCTAACGAAGTTACCCTTCCAAAGCGTGTTCGTACACCCGGAATTGTCGAGTCCGACCTGGTCCTCGATGAGCACATTTCCTTCGATCGTTCCGTCCGAACATATGTAATCTGATACCTCGCTGGATGCGGCGACCCCCGCGTCACCGCGGTTAAATACCTTGTTATCGGTAATGCTGAAATGATGTACCCGCCCGCCAACATGGATTGCATCCGCATCCATGTAAGGCGAAGGACTACTGATCACGTTCCCTTTGATCTCAACTTCGGATAAGGAACCCCTACCCGTGGCATATCCGATGAGAATGCCCCAATTCGCGTGATGGATGGTATTGTTGCGGACGGAGATGTGCGTATGCGCCTGCGAGTCAGCCGCGGTCGATTCCCAACTAATGGCTGAGCAGGTCGCATTGTTGGCCCCGCAGTCTTGGCCGAGCACCTCGATCGTAATGCCCACGACCGACACGTCATCGGCATTCCGAGCCAGAAAGACCTGTCTTGTCTGGTTGGGAACGTAGACCGTACCCGGACCAGTCCAGTGCACGCCGCTGCCGAAAGTAACGGTGGACGCAACCTCGCAGGACGTGCCCACGCGTACCTCGACCGGCCTGCCGGTCTTTCTGTAACGCGCAGAAGCCGCGGCCGCAGCGGCCTCGAATGCGGCCGTATCGTCAGTTCCTCTTTTGCCGTCCCAGTCGCACTTGGCGCCATAGGGAGGCTTCCGAACGTCCAGCACGATTGCGGAGGCGGGAGAGGAGACGGCGCAGAGGCTGGCCTGTAAGGCCGCCGCGCCTAATAGCATGAATATTCTTCGAAGAGGACGCGGTCGAAGTTTAACTCGCTGCACTGTCGAGTCGACTGCTGGGGGATGAAGGTGCCCTGCTATCGAGTAGAACACGGTGATAAACCTGGTCGACTGCACTGGAAGAATAAAAGCGTCTATAAAGCTCCGCGTTATCACGCGAGGCGATCGCGTTAAAGTCCGGGTCCAACAAGGAGAGCATGGCTGCTGGAAAATCGCTGACGCCCACCTCGAATACGCCTCTGCTATCGCCGACCTCAATCCCTTCCACACCGTGTGAAGTGGTAACCAACGGGATACCACAACGAAGGGAATCAATCACCTTGAGCTTGATGCCCGAGCCAAAGGTCAGCGGGGAAATCATAGCGCAGGCGCGCAACAGGATCTCGTCTATATCCTTCACGAAGCCATGCAGAATGATGTGCTTGGGATAAAGCGCGGCGAGACTCTTAAGAGTTGGTCCCGCACCCTTGCCCAAGATGGCGATCCGGATATTGGGAATTTGTTGCAGCAGCGTTTCCATGTTCTGCTGCAGGAAAGTCTCGAGCGATATCGTGTTGTGCGCGAGGTTGAGCGATCCTAGAAAAACGAACTCCGGCACGCCGTTCCAAACTCGTCTATTCCGTGGAAAACCATCCAGACGAGGCGGAATGGAGAAAACATTGTCCGCCTGGGTGCGCTGGCTGAGGATTGCCTGCTCCACGCTGCTGACCAGCAGTGCCCGGTCGAACCGCGCCGGAGCGCGATTCTCTGAAGCGGCAATCAATCGTTGTTCAATCTGGAGCAGGAACTTTCTCAGTGCCGGAAACTTCTGGTAGATCGCCAATAGGGTGGTTGGAACGTTGTCGGCGAAGTTTCCCATGGCATCGATGCCTTCCAGGCACTGCTGCTTCATCGCGGCAAGCATTTTGCCATAGCGCACGGAAAAAAGGTCGTCCATGTAAATCACTTCGATACGCGAGGGGCTCTGTTCCCGGCCTTTGCCGTACTGGCCCGTACGCAAGGTGTCATAGAGAACGAGATCGGGCTGGAACTCGTCCATGAGTAGTTGCAGCTTCTTTTCCGCCGCCGGGTTCCAGAAGAAGCTTTCCTGCAGGCTCTTACTCTGGAACATGGCGCTGTACCACAACGCGTTGAAGAGTTTTCGTCTGGCGGATGGCCGTGGGAGCACGGCCATGTAGTCCACGCCGATTCCAGGTTCGCCGTCGACAAACGAGGCGATGCAAATTGAGGCTACGCTCGGTGACTGCTTGAGGTAGTCACAGATGCCACCCAGCATGATACGTTTGCCGACGTCCTTGGGATACGGCGAAACACTTAAGACGAAAAGAACCCTCATCGCACCTCTCGGCTGTATCAACAACGATCCTGCCCTTCATGGGCAGGTAAATCCCCCGGCTGTTCGTGCGGTCGGCTAGGGGTGGGGGCGCGGTTTTCTACGAATCCGACAGTTTCTATCCATCGGCAGGCGTGAACCACGGCATTGAACTTGTCGTCTACGGCGATGAAGCCAGCCAGGAAACGCCGACTTATTAGTAAGTGATGACAGTGCCGCTTGAAATTAGTTGAAGTAAGTTAGAAACGAAACATTCCAGTCCCGATGCTAAGGGTTGTATAAATCACCGCCAAAGGTGCGTCAATCAGATCTCGCGCTCTAGTATCAAAGTCGTTAACACAGGAATCAGGCTAGTTTCTTCAAAGAGAAAGCTTCTAATAAAAAACATCAACTTAATGCTTCAGTTCTTCAACTGCGGGTTATTCTTCGAGTAAGCCGAAGTTATCGTGGGAAGTCGCGGCTCCGGATTTATAGGAAGCCCCGGCTTCGAGCAAGATCAACCCGAAGACTTCCGGAGGTGGAAGCGTTGCATGTAGCTGAGAGGGTTGGCACGCGCGAAACATCCTTCGCTGACATTCTTGAGATTCTGAGCCGGCGCAAGGGGATCATTTTTTCGGTGGTCGGGCTGGCCATGTTGATCGGTATCGTGGTCGCATTGCGCCCGCGAACTTTTGCCGCCAGTGGGGCCATTCGGGTGCAACCCGGCAATGCAGCTGCCTACCGGACAACAACCACATTAGATACTGCGCTGCCGGCGGACAAAATAGCTTCCGAGGTGGCGATTCTGCAGAGTCGCAGCTTGTACATGCAAGTGGCCAAGGAACTCAACCTGGCAAACGAGCCCGCGATGTGGAAAGAAACCGAACCCAAGCATCGCAGCCTCGATGATCCTAAAACCCGGCAGCGCCTGGGCGAGTTGATGGTGGATGCAATTCGCGTCTACCACTCGCCCAAGGATGAGATCATCACCATCACTTGCACCACCCGGTCACCGGCACTGTCGGCGCGCATCGTCAACACATTGATCAATGACTATGTGGCGTACCTGTTTCAGATGCGCTTGAGTTCCACGAAACGCACCTCCAAATGGCTGATTGGGCAGCTCGATGACTTGAAATCACAGATCTCCCAGGATCAGGTTTCGCTGGTAGCCTTGCAGGGCAAACTGGGGGTCATCGGGCTGAATCCACAGACCAGCGAATTTCTGGCGACGCAGTCGCTGGATAGCTTCACAAAGGCGGCAAGCGCGGCGACGGTAGACCGCATCGTCGCGGAAGCAAAGTTTCGATACCTGCAGGAATCGGATCCCAACCTCATTGAAGGGGAGGTTAGCGTTTTACCGCAAGCGAGCTCCGCCGGTTCGACCAATAGCCTGCTTGAAAACCTCCGCAGCTCACGTGCGGCTGCGGCAGCGACCTATGCCAACCTGAGCGCGCGATTCGGTTCCAAGTACCCCGAAGTGAAACAGGCCAAGGCCCAGCTCGATGAGCTCGAACGCGAAGTGCAAATGGAGCAGGTCAGGATCATGAACCAGGCCAAGGTGGCCTTCCAGGCGGCGCGTTCGAACGAGAGGAAGACCAACGCCGAAGTGGGCAAGCGCAAACGCGAAGTTTTTCAGTCGCATGGCAACATGGTGCAATATCTGACATTGCTAAGCGACTACGGAGCGCACCGAACTCTCTACGAAGGGCTTGTCCAGAGATTGAGGGAAGCGGGTATCACTTCAGGCCTGGAGGCGGGCGAAATCGATATCGTCGATCTAGCGGATGTTCCAGCCCTGCCGGTGTCGCCGGGTCCGCTTTACGTACTATTCGGCGCACTCTTGGCTGGACTGGTTTCGGGAGGCATTACGGCGTTGGCCGCCGAAGTCTTTGACCCGCGCATTACTACGCTGGAACAGGCCGAACGTGTGACTGCACTGCCAGTCCTCGCAGAGGCGCCCCATGTGAAGCGCAGCGTGGGAGGCAAGGGCGAAGCGTTTTCAAGAGTGCTTTGTGTTCCCCGATCAGGCTACGAGGAGTCCCTCCAGGTGCTGCGCACGTCGCTGCTACGGGCCCAGCCGGGCTTTGTTCCACGCATTCTGCTCGTGACCAGCGCCTTGCCGCGCGAGGGAAAAACGACCACTGCCATTAACCTGGCCGCAGTGGCGGCACAACACGGCCAGCGTGTCCTGCTGATCGACTGCGACTTTCATCAAGGCGCCTTCAAGAGCCGTTTCGCGATTACCTCCGCGAAGCAGGTGAAGGGATTGACGGATGTTTTGGCTGGGCAATTGCCACTCGATCAAGCGCTGTGGCGGCCGATTGGCGGCGGCAACCTGCAAATTCTCTTCGGTGGCTCGCCTCCGGTTAACCCTGCTGTGCTGCTGGGTTCGGATGCCATGCGGCATTTGTTGTCCACCTGCCGGCTTCAGTTCGACCTTATCGTTCTCGATGCGCCCCCTGTGCTGGGCATTGCCGACACCCTGAATCTTGGAGTGTTTGCTGAGTCCGTACTGGTCGTGTTGCGCAGCCGGATTTCGACCAAGGCGGCAACGCGCCGAATGGCGAAGCTGCTCGCTGCTTCCTATATGCCCGTCGCCGGAATACTGCTCAACGACTCTCGCTCGATGGAGCGGGAACAAAGCAAGCAGAAGTACAAGCGTTTTTACAACCAAATAGAGGAGGCGCATGAAAAGGCTTCTTAGTGTTGCGCTCATGATCCTCTGCGCGGTCGCCACCGGTCGCGCGCAGTACAGCGGCGCTGGTGGTACCGGTCTACAGGTGGCACACCCGCTCATTGATCGCTCCATACTGGATCAGCTATTGCACGCCAAGCGGGGGGAGCTTCTGTTTCGCACCGATGACGTTCTCTCCGTGCAGGCGTACGACGTGAAGGCGTTCAACTTCCAGCAGCGAGTTGCCGAGGACGGAACAATCCAGGCCCCCTTGATCGGTAAGGTCGCGGTCGCGGGGCTCAGCGTCGAGCAGGTGCAAACGCTATTGACCAGGCTGCTGGCTGAAAAGGATATGATTCAGGATGCCAACCTCACGGTCTCGGCGGTGAGCCGGCCCGCGGCCGTGGCCACCGTCTCGGGCGCCGTGGCCAGGCCCGGCATCTTTCCTGCTATCGGCGATTTCACCGTATCGGACGCTCTCAGCATGGCCGGCGGTCTGAACGGGAGCTCGGGGGCGGGCACGGGACCTCCGGCAAGCTCCGTGGTAACGCTGATTCGTCCGAGCTTGCCGCAGCCAGTCAATATTCCACTTGGACCGGAGACCAGCAGCTCTCCCTATGGCCGTATTCCCGTCTTCCCGGGTGACGAGATCAGGGTGGGCAAGCTAGGCATGGTCTACACCGTGGGCGCCTTTCATACGCAGGGCGCAATCACGCTCAAGGACTCGAGCGCGACGACCGTGCTGAACGTGGTCTCCCTGGCGGGTGGAATTGGATTTCAGGCCAAAGAAAAACAGGCTTACATCATTCGCGTTGACCAGGGTGAAAAAATCGTGGTCCCCGTGCCCCTTAAGGCCATTCTCGAGGGCAAGGCAGCCGACATGGCAATGCAAGACCAGGACATACTGATGTTGCCCACTAGCCAGATCAAGGCGGCGATCAAGGGGGGCGGGGCTGCCCTCATCGTATCGGTAGCCAGCGCCTTCATATACAGCGGCACGCTTTAGAGTGTGGGTGACTGCAGAAAGCGAAACCGCTCAAGCCGCAATCGACAAGGCAAGTTGGCGGCTGACTCACACACGTGGAACAACTGGCACAGTCCATCCTTTACACAATCAGGAGTCAAAGTGAGATTAAAAGGTTCAGACATAGGATCGGACTGGATCGGGCCGTCGCTTTCACTCTTCTGGCGAGAGGCTGGGCTATGTTCGCGGGAGTTTGCAACATTATCCTTATCTCGCGATTTCTCAGCCCGGCCGAGCAGGGCTATTTCTACACCTTTGCCAGCCTGGTCGCGATCCAGGTGGTCTTCGAGTTAGGCTTTTCCCTCGTAATCCTGCAAATGGCGGCCCACGAGCGCACACGCTTAACGCAGTTTGATAACCACGGGATTGCCGGAGACCCCATCGCGCATACGCGATTGGCTTCCATCCTCCAGAAGACAGTGCGCTGGTATTCGAGGGCCGGGGTCGTTATGGGGATAGGGCTCCTGTTTATCGGAGTGTACTTCTTCACCTCACATCCGAAGCCCGGCGAGCCGGTGCACTGGCTGATGCCGTGGTGCCTGGATGCGATCATGGCAGCTGTCGCCTTTATGGTTGACCCGGTGGTCTGCTTTCTCGAAGGAAGCGGCTGGGTAACCGACGTCGCGCGGCTGCGTTTTCCCCAGGCGTTGCTGGGCAGTCTGTTGGGTTGGGCGTGCCTGCTGCTGCACCGTGGCCTGTTTGCGCCCGCGATGATGATTGCCGGGCAAGCCATCGTCGCCCTGTACTTTGTGTTGAAAGTGCATGGAAGGCTGGTGATTCGGGTTATTGCGTCACCAGGTTGGGAATCTCGGCATCAGCTGGCGAACGGAGGTCTGGCCCTTTCAGTGGCGGGTCGCGGTGACCTGGGCGAGTTCCTACTTCATATTCCAGTTTTTCAACCCGGTCCTCTTTGCTTACACCGGACCTGTGATCGCTGGACGTATGGGTATGTCGCTCAACATCTGCGCGTCGCTCACCGCGCTTGCCCAATCTTGCGTCAGCATCAAGGCCCCGCGCTTTGGTTCTCTGGTGGCAACCAATCGAATTGCGGAACTGGACCACGAGTTTACGCGGGTCACATTTCAGTCATCAACGTTGCTTTTGATTGCCGAAGCCGCCGTGCTATTGGGCCTTGCCTTCGCGGCGGTAGAGCTGCCGAGGGTGGCGAGCCGCGTCGTGGGCTTACCGATCTTCGCGCTGCTGCTGCTTACCGTGCTGATGAGCCATATCGTTGCCTGCCAGTCATACTACCTGCGGGCCCATAAAGAGGAACCCTTTCTGTGGTTTTGGGTTTGGATCGCAGTTGCCTCGGTGATCTCCGTTACCTGGGGCGGCAAGCACTACGGGGCCATGGGAGTGACCATAGCGTACCTGTTAACGGGAGGTTTTCTTCGTCTGTCCGCCGGCACTTACGTTTTTCTCCGTAAGCGTCGAGAGTGGCATGGTCCACCGATGCGCGTGCAGCAAGAGTTGGATGAAAGCAAGCTACGGGAAGTGCTGCAGGATCGAAGAGCAGGGTAGGCGACTATGAAGATCGCGGTGGATGCATATTATCTTGCGGGAAGGCTGCGCGGCATGGCCCGGTTCGCCCAGATGCTGCTGCAAAGCCTTCCGGAAGAGTACCGCATTGCTCTGCCGGCGCGACGGGAATGGTGGTGCAGTTAAATTCCTAACCAAGGACCAGAAGTGGTTTCCCGTGTGGGAGCAGTGCTTGTTACCGTCCCAGGCGCGGGAAGCGAAAGCGGATTTTCTGCTCTGCCCATACAACACGGGGCCGCTCTGGGTTTCCTCACCACCGGTGATCGTTGCCATCCACGACCTGATCTTTCTTGACGAAAATCTAGGTTCCTCCCCATCGATGGTGCAGAACCTGGGTCGCCGCTACCGGAAATTTGTGGTCAGCCGCATCGCTGAGAAGAGCCATCGAGTCATCACCTGCTCAGAGTACTCGAAGGGCCGAATCGTCGCCCTGTACGGACTTGATCCGGCAAAGATCGTGGTTATACCGAACGTCGTAGGGGAAGAATGGTTTGAAGAGTGCCCTAAGCCCGACCTTGCTGCGCCCTACATCTTGGCTGTCGCCGGCGAGGCTCCGAGCAAGAATGCCCGCCGGCTCATCGAGGCCATGGCGCTCTTGCATGCTCGTTTGCCCGCAGCTGACGCTCAAGATAGCCGGCGTAAGCTCGCGATTTCAAGCGGCCTTTGTTGACTTGGCGCATCAGCATGGCCTGGCTTCGCGGGTGCAGCTATTGCCCTATCTGGAAGATGCGGAGTTGCGCGCGGCCTACCGTGGAGCTTCAGCGTTTGTGTGCCCCTCGCTGGCCGAGGGTTTTGGTATTCCACTGTTGGAGGCTATGGCTAGCGGCATTCCCAGTATCCAGCAGCAACGCGACATCGCTGCCGGAAGTGGCCGGCGATTGCGCCGTGTACTTCGATCCGCTCGATCCCTCCGCCATGGCTGCAGCAATGGAAACCTCGCTTGACGGGTCGCGTTGATACCCGGCAACGGGCGGCGGGTGGCCGGGAACGCGCGGCACAATTCACATTAGCTGCAGTGCAGGGCGGCATCACACAGTTCTGGCGTTCGCTCTAGCAGCCGGAAAGACGCAGCTGAAGTGGGAGATTTCACCCGGGTAGTTAACCCAAGGAGGTAGGCGATGGCGTCCGATGAGCAACCAGAGATCTCGCTTCGTTCTATGCACCTACGGTCCGAGCAACGGCTGCATCTGCTGTTCGAATCACTTCGCAGGCAGGAGTGCAGATATGAGCTTCTGATAGTGGACCAGAACCCCGATGAACGGATATCACGTCTGCTTGAAAGCTATCCCGATTTGCCATAGAGCCTTATTGTGGTCTGCGCCCGGTCTTTCACGCGCTCGCAATGTGGGACTGGGCCATGCGCGCGGACCGGTTTTTGCCTCCCGGTATGACTGCCCTTCTCCGGAAGGTGCGCTCCGCGAACCTCCGCCACTACGGCTTGGGAGCCGGTGCGTTCTTCCGCAAGAACCTGACAGCCAATCCCACCTTTCTGATGATGGCGGCGCGGGCTTTCATCGGTCCCGCTCTTCGCAGTCTACGTTCGGCGATCCTTTGGGAAAGGGTCGCGACCGAGTACCACGCGCGCACGCTGTTCGCACGCTACAAAGGATTTCTGACATGGCATGGTTCGGGTGACTTAGGTCGACAAGACACAAAGGGTGTGAACCCGTCAAAGTGCTCACCCGCACCAGGTTCGAGCAGCCTCCTCGGAGCCGATGCAGACACGGTAAACCTTCGGAAGACCACGAGATGACCTGGATTATCATGATTTTGAACTTTGCGACGTTGTCGGTTGCGCTCAAAAAGCGCGTTTTTCCGTATTTGGTCTTCACCTTATACTTCTTATTCCTGGTGGTCGGACAGGCGTTCCAGATTGAATCCGATCTGCGCGAGCTCAGTAGTGTGAGCTATCTCTACGCTTTTATGACGCGGGAAGGATTTGCACAAGCCCTCTGGTTCCTCCTCGGGTACAGCGTGCTGTCGTTCGCTCTGGTACTTCTGGCGCAGGGGTACAAGCGCGGGACGCAGCTGCCAACGCTGCGTAGCTTTGAGCCGCCTCGCTTCTTCTATATATTTATGTTTTTGTTTCTGTCCGGACTAGCGGGCGTGTTGATCTTTGTGGTCGTGGGTCTGTCTACCTTTCTTTCGTCTTCGCGCCCGGCTTCGAATCCGGCTCGACAATCTTTCTCACCTTGTTGGGCTTTGGGGTTTATCCGCTGCTTGCTAAAGATTATGTACAAGAACCCAGTGGTGTTTGGGGATGTGGCCTGCGCCGGCATCACATTACTTGTCTCCTGGGCTTCTCGCGGATGCATGTGATCTTGTATGTAACCACCCTGGTGACGGCGATGTACTACGGATGGGGCTGGGCCGACCGGCGCATTCGTCCCCAAGCTGTGATCGGCTTTGCAGCGCGTTGCTTTGCTCGGCGCCGTTTCTTTTGTGACAATTGGCGCTCTGCGAAATGCCCAGAGCTACACCGGGGGGTCGATAGGAGACCTCTGGAGATATAACCTTGAGCACCCGGAGAAGAACATGCTGTCGATGGACGTTATGTACCAAAGAAGCGTAGAGGGCATGTCGGGACTGGCGGGCGCGTTCACTCAGGCTGCCGTTGCTCCGCAATCTATACGCCACGACTATGGAGTGGAATGGATCACGCAAGGTGTCATGTTGGCGCTTCCCGGACCAATCAAGGCCCAGCTGAGCGGGATCGAGGACGCCCTTCGTCCCCTTTCGTTGGTATAACCAAAGCATCATAGCTCCAGGGGTGGAAACGTCTTTTACGAGTTTCGGTTGGTTGGGGATTATTTTTTATTCGCTGGCGTTCTTTGCCATTGCCTGGAAACTCTGCCTATTTGTGGCTTGCCATCCGCTTTCCCCACCGCTGAAGCTCTGCGGTTTCGTGCTGATTGGCTGCGGTATCTTCTTTGTGCGCGGCAGCCTCTCGGGCTGGATAGGGTATTCGATAGCTTATACCGTTACCATTCTCGGTTCCGCCCCGTTGTGGCGCTTGTGGGTAGTGCCAGTACGAGAGTCAGAAACGCTTCACCTGGCGGATTTGCCTAAAAGCGCTTAAGTGACCGAAGCAGCAAAACTGATTTCAATCGCCTGCGAGTGCCTGCGGTAAGCTCTCGTCTTTGAAGGGACGGACTTCACAGGCTGCAGAAAAACCCCGTGATTTGTTGTCACGACATTAAAGGTTGCAGCAAAACCCAGTTTTGTATCAGGGCACGGCTTCAGCCGGGCTGTACACAGCCTCGGGGTGAGGGCTTTAGCCGCTGCGTTTTTGCATACCCATCTGCTAGGTCTTTCCGCAGCCCTTGAGTCCATTGGAGGATGGTCAGAATGCCCCAGGACACAGTCCTGGCTGCACATCTGGACTGAACGCGAACGCCAGTTCCACTCATCCAAAGCCAACCAAAACGTCTTTGAGACCAGTGGGCTTACACCAGCAACGGATTACCTACATACTAGGGCCGTCGGCGCATCTTGATACCCGACCTAGTGCCGGAAGATTCCGCTTTGCGGATGGTAGTGCTGCCAGTCGAACCAGTAGTCCTTCAGGGCAAAGAGCCGCGTGAGGCATTGTCCCTTCATCTCACCAGACACGGCGCAGCCGTCGAAGCTCCAGCCGCTTACTGTCGCGTCATCTACGAGCGTCCAGGGATCACTCGCGTTCGTGGCGGTGTGGCCGTAGAACTCAAGTGCCCGGCCGGCGACTTGCCGGGAAAAGACGCGCACGGATTTTCCGTCTGGACCGAGCACCAGCATAATTGGCTGGTCACCCAGAACATCGAGCACTACCGGGGATTGAGCGGTCAGCTTATTTACTGGATACGCTTTTGCTGTTCCTCCGCTCACCACGCCGATGATCGTGTCCCGGTCGGCGAGTGAACCCTTCGTCGCATGGATCACGGTCGGCAGCTTGCCCACTTCTTTTTCCCAAGTCGCCTTGTCGTACTCTGCGGCGTAGCGCGGCAGTGGCGCCAGGACCGTCCCGTTCGGCTGCTCTTTCTTCCAGAGTGCAAAGCTGAGCTCGTCTTGCGGCACCAAGCTGAGCTGTGCCCCTTTCAGGGGCCCGGCAACTGCGGAGCCCGTGACCTGCTGCCAATAGCTGCCTGTCTCCTCATCGCGCATCAAGAAATTCTGGTTGTTGATCCCCGCCAGGTGAAAGTGCAGATCGCGTCCGTTCAGGCTGCGGGTCCAGACCAGACCCGTGTGGCAGAGCGTTCAATAGGTGACAACAATCGGCAGTCCATGCAGCCGGTCGTTCACCACATGGTGATACCCCATCTCGCGGATTGGGTAAGCCCGGCTCTCTTCACCCAAGGTGACTGCGATGACCATATCGTTCGCGTCAATTGCGGCCTTGTTCGCTGCGAGATAGGTTGGCTCGCCCAGGGGATGAAACATCAGCTCGAACGGATTGATCCAGGTGGAAATGGCCGCCAAAACAGCCACGCCCACGGCGGGCGCCAGCAACAGCTTTGCCATCCAGCCTGCTCGTCGCCACAGAAGTAGCGCAAGAACAGTTAGCAAGCAAGCCGCTATCAACGATATGGCCTTACCGTGCAGAAGCACCCACAGGGCGCGCTCCAGAGCCACAGGCTTCTGCTCGCGGAAGGGCCGGATTACATACATCGGATAGGCTGCAAAGATTAAAATCGCGAGGCTCGCCAGGAAGAGGCACAGCGCCGGAACTATCTTAAGCGTGCGCTTGGTAGTTAAGGCTGGAGTCGCCGTCGCCATCGCCTCACATTCTATCCCGAACACTGCCGCCCGCAAGCGATTCGTCCTTTGTTGTTTTGGCTGGAAAAAGAGCTACATCGATTGGTTGAATTCGAAGTCATCCTTTTGGTGGACGTTCGTTGCAGCCCCGCTTGGTAAGACTCCGCAACACTTCAAGTGAATTGTGATTCCAAGCGGAGCGCAGCGAGAAGATGCATCATAGGTTGGATAAGAGCTTGGCGGAAGTGCGTGTGAGTCGAACACACCGTCGCCCGTTAGGAGCGACCACCGGTTTTGAAGACCGGGAGGATCACCGGAGCCCAGGCACTTCCAGCATCGAGTAACGTTCTGTAGGTATGATCCTATCTGATGGGGGTATAGGAATACGGGATGCAAGATTCTACAACCGTGAGATTGACGCAACAGGTCAAAGCCGGGGGATGCGCGAGCAAGCTGGCGCCCGGCTCCCTGGCCGCAGTGCTGTCGAGGCTTCCCAAGCAAACCGATCCGAACCTGCTGGTTGGATTCGACACATCGGATGATGCGGGCATCTATCGGATCGCACCGGACGTCGCCCTCGTCCAGACCGTCGACTTCTTTACTCCGCTGGTAGACGACCCTTTCGTCTTCGGCCAGATTGCTGCCACGAATGCGCTGAGCGACGTCTACGCCATGGGTGGCCGGCCGCTGACTGCGCTATCGATCGTCTGCTTTCCCCAGGACGGAGATCTGGACATCCTCGAATCGATCATGCGCGGCGGAATAGCCAAAATGCGTGAGGCCGGCTGCGTCGTAGTCGGTGGACACAGCGTTCGCGATGCCGAAATCAAATTCGGATATGCCGTGACTGGGCTCATCGATCCTGAGCGCGTCTTTACCAATACCGGCGCGACCGCAGGCGATACCCTGATCCTGACCAAGCCCATCGGCACCGGAGTGATTACAACCGCCTTGAAGCGCGGCCTGGCAAAACCGGATTGGGTGGAGAATGCCGTGCACTCCATGACGACGCTCAACCGCGCGGCATCTGAGATCGTCGCCGCGGCGCCCGGTGTCCATGCCATGACGGACGTTACCGGTTTCGGCTTGATGGGTCACGGTCGCGAGTTGGCGTTGGGCAGCGGAGTGACCATCGAAATTGTAGTGGAAGAGGTGCCACGCATTGAAGGCGCCCTCGATGCCATCCACTTGGGGGCCATTCCCGCGGGATTGCTGGCCAATCGCGAATTTGCAGAATGCGTGAGCGCCGATGTACGCGGCTCCCACATTGCCGATGATTTGCGCGCGTTGCTTTATGATCCGCAGACTGCCGGCGGTCTTTTGATTTCTGTTGCGCCCGACCATGCGGAAGCGATACTCGCCTCCCTGCGTCGTGCAGGCCTCAACGCAGCCAAAATCGGCTCTGTTCATGGTCCCTATAGGGCGGGACAGGGTGTGCCGGCTATTCTCTTGCGCTAGCGGCAAACAACCGAACACAATAAACTTCACTCATGGTCATCGTTTCATGAAGAGCAAAGAGAAGATCACCAGCGATGTCGAATTACGCAGTCTGTACAGCCTGCTGCCCTCGCTCAACGATCTCTTGCTCGATCCTCGCTTCTCCACCATCGTTCAGGCCGAATCTCACAGCACCGTAGTTCGTTCCACGCGAGTCGTGCTCAGTCGCGTCAAACGGGAAATAGCCCAGGGAGAACACACACTCGCCAGCCTGAACCATCGCCTCGCTGAACTCCATCGAGAAGTTACCGCGGAGATCGACCGGGGCAAGCGCTACTCGCTGCGGCGCGTCATCAATGCGACCGGCGTCATCCTTCATACGAATTTGGGGCGTGCTCCTCTGAGCGTCTCTGCGCTCGAGCACATGAGCGAAATTGCTGCTGGCTACTCCAATCTCGAACTCGATCTGGAAACGGGCGAGAGGAGCCGTCGAGACGTTCACGCCGAGGAACTGCTTTTGCGGCTGCTTAGCATCAAGACCCGCACCCTCGACGAGGACTCTGCAGATTCGGCGAAAGCAGCGGTAGTGGTAAATAACTGCGCGGCGGCGACCTTCCTCGCGCTCAACTCTGTGGCTGAGGGCGCCGAAGTGATCGTTTCTCGCGGAGAGTTGGTCGAAATTGGGGGCGGTTTTCGCATTCCGGAAATTCTCGCCAAGTCAGGCGCACGCATGCGCGAGGTGGGCACCACGAATCGGACCCGACTGGTCGACTACGAAAACGCTATCTCGGCGGATACTGCCCTGATCCTCCGCGTTCACCAGTCCAACTTCAGCATCGAGGGCTTCACGGAAAGGCCCACATTGCAGGATCTCGTCGCCATGGGCAAGCGCAAGGGAGTCGCGGTATTCAACGACCAGGGCACAGGCCTCCTATCCTCTATAGAAGATCTGGGAGTGCGTGCGGAACCGACGCTGTTAGATAGCTTCCGAGTGGGCGTCGACCTGATTGCCGCCAGCGGAGATAAGTTGCTGGGTGGCCCGCAGTGCGGTCTGCTTATAGGCAGAGTGGACCTGATCGACCGCATTCGCAAGAACCCGTTGCTGCGAGCGTTCCGCGTCGACAAACTCACCTACGCTGCGCTTGAAGCGACGCTGATGGATCACCTCTCGGAGAAGCCCATCCCTATCATCAGCATGCTGCATGCGCCTGCATTGGAAATTCTCAGGCGATGCGAATGGGTTGCCGCCCAGGTATACTCCACGGCGAGCCGGGACAGGTCGGGCGATCTTTTTGCAGAAGTGGTTCCGGTCCTCAGCCTCATCGGTGGCGGAACGGCGCCGGCGGCTCGCCTGCAGAGCTCAGCCGTATCTTTGCGCCACGCAACGCTTCAACCTCAAGCCTTGCTGCGGGCGCTGCGAGGGCTCGATCCGCCAGTGATCGGCCGTGTATGCGAAGACGCCGTCTTGCTGGACCTTCGGACTGTTGAGCCCGAATTCGACGCCAAACTTGTATCACTGCTGCGCCAGGCCGCACCAGAATCCGTCGCTTCGCATGTTTCCTCGTTCGACCACGAGTGATGGGCTTGCATTGCCGTCAACGAAAGATCTCCTCAGTATGACCAAGGCGGTCAAATCTCTCGTGGTGGGAACAGCGGGTCACATCGACCACGGCAAAACCACGCTCGTCCGCGCTTTGACGGGCGTTGACACCGATCGACTGCCAGAAGAGAAGCGCCGCGGCATCACCATCGATCTGGGATTCGCTTCTCTCGACGCAACAACAATTGATCATAGCCCTCTGCGCATCAGCTTCGTCGATGTTCCAGGCCACAAACTCTTTATCCGGAATATGCTCGCGGGCGCGGGCTGCATTGATGCTGTGCTGCTCGTCGTCTCCGCCGAAGAAGGCGTGAAGCCGCAGACCGAAGAGCATCTCGCCATCTGCAGCCTGCTCGGAGTTTGCCGCGGACTTACCGTGATCACCAAGGTTGACGCCGTCAGCCCGGGTCGTCTCGAAGAGGTCCGCGCCGAGATAGAGACCTTCCTCCAGGGCACGTTTCTTGACCCAAGCCATGCCGTCCTTCTGCCAGTAAGTGCCCAAACGGGCCGAGGGCTTGACCAGCTTCGCGGCGAACTCCTCTCTCTAGCCATGAAGACCGCGCTCCCCAATCCCGATCACGTTCCGCGGCTCCCACTCGATCGCGCCTTCGTGATGAAAGGCTTTGGTACGGTTGTTACGGGTACGTTGCTTTCGGGAGAGTTCCATGTAGGGGAATCCCTTGCGCTCGAACCCGGAACCCGTATCGTGCGCGTGCGGGGAATGCAGACTCATGGCCGCCCTGAGGAGTATGCTCGCGCTGGTTCGCGCGTGGCTCTGAATCTGGCTGGTATTGAAGTTTCTGAAGTGAGTCGCGGCCAGACTCTCGTCGCCCAGGAAACGCTCACCGCCGTAACCACCATCGATGTCGAAGCCTCTCTGCTGCCCGGTTCCAGCAACCTGAGGCATCGCTCGCGCGTTCACTTTCATGCGTTTACCTCCGAGACTCCGGCCACCGTTTCGTTGTATAGCTACGACGCAGTCGAGCCCGGCTCTCATCGATTCATGCGCCTCAGGCTGCACAAGCCCGTCGTGCTCGTACCCGGTGACCACTTCGTGCTGCGGCAATCTTCGCCGCCGGCCACCATCGGTGGAGGACGCGTGCTTGACGCGCAACCCCTGCCCAACCTGCGAAAAGGGAAGTGCCTCACATGGTTGGAGGCTCTCAAGCATGCGGGGCTCGAAGAACAGCTTCGCTTGCGGGTCGAGCGGCGCGGGATCACGGGCCTCACCATGCGCAAGCTAATGGCGGAAACCGGCCTGACCGAAGAGGCGCTTCATCGGCTCACCGAACCGCTCGTACGCAGCAATCGTCTGCTACTCATTCCTGATGACGTGCTGCTCACCGAGGAGGCACTCGCATCGGCCACAGAAAGCATTTTCGGCCGGCTGAAGAGCGCTACTCAATCGGCTGGTCTCAGTCGATCGGAGCTGAAGGGCCAGACCGGACTATCCAAGGAGGTGTTCGATTTCGTACTCGAGAAACTCGTGCGCGAGCAACGACTCCGGCTTAAGGACGCGCTCGTCTATGTTTCTGGATCGGTCCCTGAAGTTCCCGGAACAGACGTTAAGTCGCTTTCCGCAATCGCAACTGCCTATGAGTCGGCTGGGCTCACGGCTCCCTCGGCCTCTGACGTTGCAACCATGCTCAAGCTAAAGGACAGCGAGATGCGCCGGCTCATGACCTTGCTGTTGCGCGACAAGATTCTCGTCAAGATGGGCACGGATGGCCTGTATATCCACCAAAGGGCTCTCGAAACCTTGTGCGGACGGATGCGCGAGCTGCGTGGCCAGACCCTCGATGTTGCACGCTTCAAGCAGATCACCGGGCTGTCGAGAAAATATGCTATCCCTCTGCTCGAATACCTTGATCGCCAGAGAATAACCCGCAAAGACGGGGACCTGCGCTTGGTGGTCTAATCGGCGTGCGCCGTCGCCGAACGATACTTTGGCATGCGTAAATGTGCTAATCTCTTGGCGGTGTTACAGGCGTTTGGCGAAGACCATGACCGATCATAAGAAGCTGAACATCAACGTGGTTGAAGACGCGGACGCAACCGGCGAGGTTGCACTCGTCTACGACGAATGGCGCGCCCACTCCGGTCGTCAACAAATGCCCGGAATCCTCAAGTGCTTCAGTCATCGGCCGGATTTTCTGCGCGAAGTGATGAGCTTTAGTAACACCGTGCACTTTTCTGAAGGCCACCTTACCCGCCGCACCAAGGAAGCGATCGCCAGCTGGGTCTCATGGCTCAATCGCTGTCCCTATTGACTGGACTCTCATGCATACTTCCTGCGGGTTCAGGGAGCCAATGAGAAAACGGTGCAGGCGATTGCGGAAGGAAAACTCGAAGATGCCGAGCTCACTCCGGCTGAACGCGTTCTTCTCGAATACGTCACCAAAGTGACCCAGGCCGCCTACCGCACGACACCAGAAGACGTACAAGTTCTCCGCGATCATGGCTGGAGCGAGTCCCAGATCGCAGAGGCTGTCTATATCACCGCAATGTTTGCCTTCTTCAATCGGGTAGCCGATGCGTTTGGCATTTCCCCGCAGGGTTATCTCGAAATGAATGCCATGACCAAGTGAGCCTGGACGAACGGCCACCAAGAAAAACACCAAAGGCTAGCTGCTGCTTTTCAGAAGGCGGACGGCGGTCCATGAATCTCTCCCCCGCGGAGCGGACCTTCTTCGGCCTGGTCTCAATGGCCGGCTAGAGAACGCTGCCAACAAGGCACAGTGCTTTATGGTGGTGCAGCGCCGTTCCTCTGGCGTGACTCTTGATCGATTTACCGCTAAAGTCGCGCCGGCATCAGCCGATGATAAGTCTGGAGACAAGCGATGCCAATTACCAGGGTTCTTCTCGTGGATGATGACGAACTCGTGCGTGCGGTTTTTAGTGATGTACTAAGGCATTCTGGCTTCGCGGTAACCTCGGCCAGCAATGTTGTGGAAGCATTAAAGCGTATCAGCTCAGAGACCTATGACGTGCTGGTGAGCGATCTGCATATGCCGGCAGCAGGGGACGGGCTCACCGTCGTCAGCGCGATGCGCCATGCCAATCCGTCGGCTGTGACGCTGCTGTTGAGTGCCTTTCCACAGATGGAGGCTGCAGCCCAAGCCATCCTGCAGCAGGCCGACGAGATCCTGGTTAAGCCGATGGATGCATCGTTGCTTGTCAATGTCATTAGACAGCGAGTTGCCACGGGACCGATTCGTAGTCGCGAAATCGAGAGTGTGGCCGCAATCCTGGATCGAACGACCCAGGCAGCCATTCAAGAGTGGTATTCGCGTATCCAATCCAACAAGATGTTGATGTCCGTTGCCATGAGCTACGAACTGCGTTGCGGCCATCTGCACCAAATCTTCCGCGACCTGGTCTCCCGTCTCCTCTCTTCTGAACCAATCGGCAGCAAAGAGCTGGTGTCTTCCGCCGCTGCCAAGCACGGTATGGACCGGCGTCGATTTGGTTATAGCGCCGCGATGCTGGTAGAGGAATCGCGGGTATTGCAGGTTAGTATCTTTCAGACCTTGCAGAACAACCTGACGAATATCGATTTCAGTCTATTGTTGATTGGAGTAATGACCATCGCGGACGAGATCGATTCGCAACTTAGTCAAGCCATGGCAAGCTTCACCTCCGAATCGCTCTCTGCTGCTTGAGCAGTGCTTTCCCCGTCAAGCCCTACATCCTGTTGAACATCATCTTTTCCCTATCCAGGAAAATAAGCATGGCCGACGTCATGTGCCGAACGGTTGCAGGTATGCCGGGCACGCACTGAAGCAAGCGCAAATGGGCTCTTATGGCGCCCAGCTCCTTGCCGTCTAACTTGTCGGGGCACTCGGCCACGTCGATGCGGTACATCTTCTTTCCTGCGTGGTCCCAAACCTCAAAGACGGTAGCTGACGTATTTCTCCGCTGTTCTGCGCGTGCCGCTTCTGCCGCCTCTCTCGGGCCGTCGGCGTCAATCTCAATTTCCCACATGACCCGAAACTCCAATGTCGATTCTCCCGCTTCTCTAGAGAGGAATACTTGAACGCTGCGTCCGCTGCCACAGCCCCCGCGACGAGTCTTGCACGCAAGTAACAGAGCCAGCAGATATACCGTGAAGTAGGACGACTACGGTACTCGCGGGCCACGGTCAGGTGATGCCCCGGGGAAAACTCCAATGCCGCGACTCCCCAAGGTGCGGTGCGCCATCCGCCCCCAAAGGCGGATATCATGACGACTGAAAGCTGGCGGCTGAAAGCTTTTGGCTCATAACAAAATGACAAGACCAGATGATGTCCAACAGCGCTTTTACCGCAGTCTCTGCCTCCTGTTAGTTCTTGCCTGCGGCTACGTCTCCTTAATGGACGCACAATCCCCGTCCGGTGCGGCTGCACCTGAGGCGATGAGAGCGCCGGCCGATGTGAAGCCGGGCAGCATCACCTATGAGGATGTTCCGTATCCCTATCCAGTGACTTACCTGCCGCTGACGCTCTATGGTCAGGACGTGCGCATGGCGTATATGGATGTTCCGCCCGCGGGACAGCCCAACGGCCGGACCGTCGTACTGCTTCACGGAATGAATTTCGGGGGCTTTTACTTCGGTGGGCCGATCGATGCCTTGCGCAAGGCTGGCTTTCGCGTTGTTGTGCCCGATCAGATCGGATTCGGCCGTTCCTCGAAACCGATCATCCCTTACAACTTCCACGATATGGCGATGAACACGCGCACGCTGCTGCAATCACTCGGCATAGCCAGGGTGGCGATCGTAGGACACTCCATGGGCGGTATGCTGGCCGCCCGCTTCGCCGCTTCTTATCCTGATATGACGGAGCGCGTCGTACTCTACGATCCCATCGGGCTAACCGATGTGCGTTGGAGCCAGCCATGGCACAGTGCAGAGGAGGCCTACAAGGCGACCATGGCGCGCACCCAGGATCAGGTCTGGCAAGCCGCTTATGCCAATATCCAGCGCTACTTTCCCGACGCCTGGAAACCGGAGTACGAAAAGTATGTACGCATCTTGTATGCTCCAACGCTCAGCGGCGATTGGCCGCGGCTCGCCATGGTGCGCTCCATCTATCAGCAGATCACTTACCTGGATCCGGTCGTCGATGACTGGGCGCATATCAAGGTCAAGGCACTCGTTTTGGGCGGCGAGAGGGATGGCCAGAATTTTCCCACCCTGGCCAAACACATCGCCGACACAATTCCCGGTGCCGAGCTGGTGATTATTCCAAACGTTGGGCACGTACCCCATCTTCAAGTCCCGGATATCTTCAATCGCGAGCTGCTGAAGTTTCTCAAGCCCGAAGAACACAATTGATCAGAGCCAGGTCCGCACCGAGCATGAGCTGGCCTTCGCAGTATCCCGCCGCCTGACGCCGGGCCCCAGCTTTTTCGGCGGCGAGCATGGTATTTTCGGATAGAAGCCGTGAGAACGACACTCGATGGAACCCGATCCTAACACCGCGCCCCAGCCCGTAGGTCCTTTGCCCGCCCTCGCGCAGCCGGTGGCCGCGTCGCTCACCCGCGCCGCGATCTTCCTCGTCGTGACCCTCAAACCAGGCCTGGACAGTCGCGCGACCGTCCGCTCGTTTTGCGCAGATCTCTCCGGCCTGCTGCGGGCGGTGGAATTTCGTGATTTGGAAGGCCAGCTTTCCTGCGTGATGGGGGTTGGGTCCGACGCTTGGGACCGCCTCTTTGGATCGCCCCGGCCGGCAGAACTGCATCCCTTCCGTGAGTTTCGCGGCGGGACGCGCCACGCGGTCGCCACCCCAGGCGACCTGTTGTTTCACATCCGCGCCAAGCGCATGGACCTGTGCTTCGAGCTGGCTACACAGGTGATGGCGCGGATCGGAAGCGCTGTTTCGCCGGTGGACGAAGTGCACGGCTTCCGTTACTTCGACGACCGCGATCTGATCGGCTTCGTCGACGGGACTGAGAATCCAAGGGGCGCAGCCGCGATCGACGCCGTGCTCATTGGTGACGAGGACGCCACCTTCGCCGGGAGCAGCTACGTGATCGTGCAGAAATATCTCCACGATCTGGACGCGTGGAATACCCTCCCCATCGAGGCACAGGAACGCATCATCGGCCGCACCAAACTGGCCGACATCGAATTGGAAGACTCGGTTAAACCGACCTCAGCTCACAGCGCGCTCACCACCATCGTCGAGGACGGGAAAGAAATCAAGATCCTGCGCGACAATATGCCCTTCGGGCGGCCAACGCAGGGTGAGTTTGGCACCTACTTCATCGGCTACAGCCGTTCGCCCCGTACCATCGAACAGATGCTCGAGAACATGTTCGTCGGCCGGCCGCCCGGCAACTACGACCGGCTGCTCGATTTCAGCCGGCCCGTCACCGGAAACCTGTTCTTCGTGCCCTCCGCGACGTTTCTGGACGACGTGACCGATGATCAGCCCGCCGTTGCGGAGCCCCCGGCCCCGGTTACGGCCAAACCCTCTCCATCCAACTCGCCGCTGCACGACGGTTCTCTCGGCATCGGTTCTCTTAAAGGAGACATCCGGCATGAATAATCTCCATCGCGAACTTGCTCCCATTTCCGATTCGGCATGGGCAGAGATCGAAGAAGAAACATCGCGTACGCTCAAGCGCTACCTCGCCGGGCGGCGCGTCGTCGACGTGCAGGGGCCCGGCGGCACTTTCCTCTCCGCCGTCGGCACCGGCCACCTGGTGTCGATTCCGGCCCCGGGTGATGGTATCGTCGCCAGGCAGCGCGAGGTGAAGCCGCTGGTCGAGTTGCGTGTTCCTTTCGAACTCGATCGCCAGCAGATCGACGACGTCGACCGCGGCGCCAACGACTCGGATTGGCAACCCGCAAAGGACGCCGCAAAACAGATTGCCTTTGCCGAGGATGGCGCAATATTCGAGGGCTATGCCGCAGCGGGTATTCAAGGCCTTCGCCAGGGGACCAGCAACCCCATCATGACCCTGCCCACCGACGTGCGTGATTACCCGGAAGCCATCGCCCAGGCCTTGAGCCAGTTGCGCCTGGTTGGTGTCAACGGTCCTTACTCGGTGTTGCTCGGCGCCGATGCCTACACCGCGCTTGCCGAGACCAGCGATCATGGCTATCCCGTGCTGGAGCACGTCAAGCGCCTGGTCAACGATGAAATCATCTGGGCGCCCGCCATTGCCGGCGCGTTCGTGTTGACCACCCGTGGCGGCGATTTCGCCCTTCATCTCGGCCAGGACGTCTCCATCGGCTACCTCAGTCACACCGACACCGCTGTACGCTTATATCTGCAGGAGACCTTCACATTCCTCCCGCTCACCAGCGAGGCTAGCGTCGCGCTCGTGCCTCCCGCAAAGGCAACCACTTAGACATCATCACGTGAGGACATATGGTCAAACACATTGCGGGCATTAACCCCTCCGTTCCGCCAAGTGGCACTGGATGTGTGGAGTGCGTGGCCACCGACGCTTGGTGGCTTCATCTTCGCCGCTGTGCAGAATGCGGGCACATCGGCTGCTGTGACAGCTCCCCATCACAACACGCACGCAAGCATTTCCAGACCACCGGGCATCCCATCATGCAGAGCTTCGAACCGGGGGAAGGGTGGTTTTGGAACTTCCAAACCGAGAGCGAGGTGGAAGGCCAGAGACTCGCACCCCCGCACGCCCACCCTTTGAGCCAGCCCACTCCAGGACCGCGGGGCCGAGTCCCGGTGGATTGGGAACAGAAGCTTCACTAAGCCGCCCGGCTTGCCTAATTCGGGTTTGAGGCTGAGAATGAACCCGTCCAATGCTCTTGGCGGCTGATCTAAGCGGCGCTGCGTTTTGCAGGGAAGGGAAGCCATTCTCGTCATGGAACCTGCTCATCGCAAATCGTCGCCTATTCTAGAAATAGACGTTTTATGGATCACCGCAGGCCTGGGCTGCGACGGGGACACGATCGCGATGACCGCGGCCACCCAACCCAGCATTGAGGACATCGTCCTGGGAGCGCTTCCCTGGATTCCCAAGGTGCATTTCTATAATCCCTTTCTCTCCTCTGATAATGGAGAGGATTTTGTGGCGCATTTCCATCGCGCGGCGCAAGGGAAATCAAACCCTTTCATCCTCGTGATGGAGGGTTCAATCCCGGATGAAACTAACAAAGAGGAGGGTTATTGGGCATCGTTTGGCACCGACCAGGCAACCGGTCAGCCCATTACGACCTGTCAATGGATCGACTGGCTGGCGCCTAAAGCCTGGGCGGTGATCGCCGCTGGAACCTGCGCGACCTATGGCGGTATTCATGCCATGGAAGGCAATCCCACCGGATGCATGGGGCTGCCCGACTATCTCGGTTGGCAGTTTCGCTCGCAGGGTGATGTGCCCATCGTGTGCGTTCCCGGATGCCCTGTTCAGCCGGACAATTTCATGGAGACGCTCCTCTATCTGCTCCACATGGCCGCCGGGCGCGCCCCGATGATCCCGCTCGATGACGCGCTGCGCCCCACCTGGCTCTTCGGAGCTACCGTGCATGAAGGCTGTGATCGCGGCGGCTACTATGAGCAGGCGCAATTTGCCGAAGAGTATGGGTCACCGCTGTGCATCGTAAAACTGGGATGCTGGGGGCCGGTGGTGCAGTGTAATGTGGGCAAGCGTGGCTGGATGGCGGGGCTCGGCGGCTGCCCCAATGTTGGGGGTATCTGCATCGGATGCACCATGCCGGGATTTCCCGACAAGTTTATGCCCTTCATGAATCAGCCCCCAGGCTCCCTGTTGTCGTCCGCCGCCGTCCAAACCTATGGGCGGGCCATTCATGCTTTGCGCCGCTTTACTCAGGCATCGCTGAACAAAGAGCCAATCTGGCGGCGAAGGCATCGTATTCCGGGCAATCAGATTGGTTCCGTGACCGGTCACTGATGGCGGGAGTTAAGCGGTCGAACATGCAGCTTTTGGAGTGAACAATGTCTTCGCTTACGCGAACCGTTCAAAAACCGAAGGGTAAGCCAGCTCGCTGACCCCCAGGCAGACCTGCCGGATATCGCCGAAGCCGAAGCGGTCCTGCTTGATCTCGCGAAAGTATTTTCCGACTCAGCCTTGAGTCCTGTCCCGAATCCAGCCTTAAATCACTTCACTGAAAATAAGCAAGAGCTGGGTGCGAATGCGCAAGCCCCGAACCTTGAGGCCAAATACCGTGCTTTGTTGGAGCAGATACCGGCTGTTGTCTTCATGGCCTATCTCGACAGGGGCATCAGCGAAGCCTATGTGAGTCCCCAGATTGAGGCCGCCCTCGGATATTCGCGAGAGGAATGGCTGGAGGATCCGGTCCGTTGGTATCAACACATTCATCCCGATGACAAGCAACGCTGGAGCCTGGAAGCGGCCGAGATGTTCCTCTCCGGCAAGCCCTTGCGATCCTCGTATCGAGTGATTGCACGCGATGGCCGCGTCATCTGGTTTCATTGCGACGCTCGCATGATGCGCTTGGAAGACGGCCGCCCCTGGTGTATTCATGGCGTGGCCTTCGACATTTCAGATATCAAACGCATTGAAGAGGAGCTTCATGAGGAGCGTAACTTCGTCTCCGCAATCTTGGACACGGTCGGAGCATTGGTCGTCGTCCTCGACAACGAAGGACGTATCCTGCGCTTCAATCCGGCTTGTGAATTGACCACCGGGTATTCGATGGAGGAGGTTCAGGGCAAATTCGTCTGGGATCTCTTTCTTCCGCCTGAGGAGGTCGATCGCTTCAAGGCTAATTTCGAAATGCTGCGGACGGATCTTCTTCCTCAGGACTATCAGACCTGTTGGGTTACGCGGCATGGAGAACAGCGGTTGATTGCGTGGTCGAGTACCTTGCTTCCGGGCAATGGAGAGACGGCCCGTTACATCATTGCCACGGGTATCGACATCACGGAACGAAAGCATTTGGAAAAGGCAATCCTGGATATAAGTGCCAGGGAGCAGCGGCGAATTGGGCAGGATCTGCACGATGGTCTCGGCCAGCATCTGACCGGGATCGCGTTCATGGCCAAGGTGCATGAAGCGAAATTGGCCGAACAAAATAGATCGGAAACGGAAGATGCAGCCAAGATTGTCAAGCTGGTGAACGAAGCGATTCATAAGACTCGCGAATTGGCCAGGGGACTTCTTCCGGTAGTCTCTGATTCGCAGGGTCTGATGTCTGCGTTGCAGCTGTGGGCGGCCGAAGTAGAAGACCTTTTTGGAGTATCATGCCGTTTTCAGTGTGAAACACCTGTGCTGATTCACGATGACACGGTGGCCACGCATCTCTATCACATTGCTCAAGAGGCAGTAAATAACGCGATCAAGCATGGCGAGCCGCGCAAAGTCATGATTCAGTTGACGGCCGAAGACGGCCGCGGCCGATTGCTGATAAAAGATGACGGTAAGGGCATTGCAGAAAATCCTGCGCATACTCAGGGCATGGGCTTGCACATAATGAATTACCGGGCCGGAATGATCGGTGGTGTTCTTGAAGCGCATCGCGATACTCCCCGAGGAACGGTCGTTAGTTGTACATTTCCGGTGAGAGACAGTGGATAGCATTCGCATGGCTGAGACGGCCAAGTCGCAGAGTGTCACACGTGTTAAGAAGAAGACTGTCTTCATCGTGGATGATCATCCCCTATTGCGTCAGGGGTTGGCGTTATTAGTGAACCGGGAACAGGATCTTGCCGTTTGTGGTGAGGCGGAAGAGGCGCAGACCGCGATGAAGGAAATCGCGGCCAAAAAGCCGGACATCCTGATTGCGGATATCTCGCTCAATGGCCCGGACGGGCTGGATCTCTTAAAGAACGTGCGGACGTTATACCCCAACCTTCCTGTGTTGATCCTCTCCATGCATGACGAGTCGATTTATGCCGAGCGTGCCCTGCGAGCCCGTGCCAACGGCTACATCATGAAGCAGGAGGCCACTGAGAAAGTCCTGGTCGCCCTGCGGCGTATTCTCGGTGGAGACATCTACCTCAGTGACCGGATGTCAAACAAGCTGCTTCATCAATACATCAGCGGCGCTCCGGCAGACATGAATTCCCGGCTCTCCGCTCTTTCGGATCGCGAGCTTGAGGTATTCCGCCTGATCGGCGAAGGCGGCAGCACGCGCCAGATAGCCGAGAAACTCCACCTCAGCATAAAAACCGTCGAAACTTACCAGGCTCACATCAAAGACAAGCTATCTCTGCACAGCGGGCGCGAGCTGGTGCAACACGCCATCCAAGCCAACATCACCGACAAAACCTCGTAAGACTGCCTCTGGCACGCTAACAAAGGACGAGCGAGATATAGGGCCCGATCCTTTGTTAGGGATCCGGAGTTCTCACATAGGCTCTTCTAGCCTGGACACTCATCCTCAAAGCTATTGGCTTCAGCCTCTCTGGGGTACGTCTTCGTTCACGCTGCCACCATCGGGAAACCCCCGATGCAATCCCGAGTATTTGGTATGAGAAGAAAATAGGGCCAGCCCTGCTTGTGAGTCGAAGACGGCTTCTGTTTCCATGGTTCGTCCGCAAATGCGAGAGGAGCGTCCAGCATATGGCAGAGCAAGCAGCGCCTTATGGTCGAGTCACGCAGAAGAAACCCGCCGTGGCAGAAGTACACATAGTCTGGATTACCGCCGGTCTGGGTTGCGATGGAGATTCGGTATCGATTACCGCCGCGACGCAGCCCAGCGTGGAAGATGTTCTGTTGGGCGCAATCCCTGGCCTGCCAACAGTGCATCTGCACAATCCTGTCCTCGCTTACGAGAACGGCGACGATTTTCTCAAGTACTGGTACCTGGCCGAACAGGGAAAGCTTGATCCGTTCGTCCTCGTCGTCGAGGGGTCCATTCCCAACGAGAAGATCAAGAAAGAGGGCTACTGGGCGGGGCTGGGCACCAATCCCAACACCGGCCAACCGATCACCACCAACGAATGGATTGATCGTCTCACCCCGAAGGCGCTCGCCGTTGTCGCCTGCGGCACCTGCGCCACCTATGGCGGCATTCACGCCATGGAAGGCAATCCCACAGGATGCATGGGCCTGGCCGACTATCTTGGCTGGGACTGGAAATCCAAGGCGGGACTCCCCATCGTGAATGTTCCGGGCTGCCCGGTGCAGCCGGACAATTTCATGGAAACCGTTCTATACCTGCTGTATCAAGTCGCCGGCCTCGCTCCAATGATCCCGCTGGATGATCAACTGCGGCCCAAGTGGCTGTTCGAGAGGACCGTGCACGACGGTTGCGACCGCGCTGGGTACTACGAGCAGGGCGATTTCGCCACATCCTACGGCTCTCCCAAGTGCATCGTGAAGCTTGGCTGTTGGGGACCTGTGGTGAACTGCAACGTGCCCAAGCGCGGTTGGATGGCGGGAATCGGCGGCTGCCCCAATGTGGGCGGCATTTGCATCGGCTGCACCATGCCCGGCTTCCCGGACAAATTTATGCCGTTCATGGATGAGCCCCCCGGCGCGAAGGTCTCGAGCGCGGCTATCGGCATTTACGGCCAGGCGATCCGCGCTCTCCGTTCCATGACCAATGACACTGTGAATCAAGAGCCTAAGTGGCGGCACCCGCGTGCTGAACTGACAACTGGCTATCACCCAAGTTCCTACTAACCCAAGACTGATAAAGGAGCCAAGAAGATGGGCACCATTACCGCTGAGCATCAGCAAGAAGCCGCGCAAAAAAGCCAGTTAGTAGAGATGAATTGGGATCCGATTACACGGATCGTCGGCAGCCTCGGCATCTTTACCAAAATCGACTTCGGCAAACGGAAGGTTGCCGAATGTCACAGCACGTCCTCGATCTTTCGCGGTTACAGCATCTTCATGAAGGGGAAAGATCCACGCGACGCCCACTTCATCACTAGCCGCATCTGCGGCATTTGCGGTGACAACCACGCCACTTGCGCCACCTATGCACAGAACATGGCCTTTGGCGTGAAGCCGCCTCCGATAGCGGAATGGATCGTCAACCTTGGCGAAGCGGCCGAGTACATGTTCGACCACAACATCTTCCAGGACAATCTGGTTGGCGTGGACTTCTGTGAACAGATGGTGAAGGAGACCAACCCCGGCGTCTGGGAAAAAGCGACTAAGACTGCTGCCCCGCACGCCGAACTACACGGTTACCGCAACATTAGCGACATCATGACGGCGCTCAATCCCTTCAAGGGATCGTTCTATCTCGAAGCCTTGCAGATGAGCCGAATGACCCGCGAGATGTTCTGCCTGATGGAAGGACGCCACGTGCATCCTTCTACGTTGTATCCAGGCGGAGTGGGTACGGTACCCACTGTTCAGCTCTTTACCGATTACATCGTACGCCTGATGAAATACGTGGAATTCATGAAGAAGGTTGTGCCGCTGCATGATGATCTTTTCGATTTCTTCTACGAAGCCCTCCCCGGTTACGAAGAGGTTGGGCGGCGGCGCATCCTTCTTGGTTGCTGGGGCTCGTTCAACAATCCTGATGTCTGCGATTACACCTACGCCAAGATGACCGATTGGGGCCGCGGCATGTACGTGACTCCGGGCGTAGTGGTCGACGGCCAGTTGGTCACTACGGACCTGGTCGACATCAATTTGAATATCCGCATTCTGCTGGGCAGCTCGTACTACGACGATTGGCAGAACTCAGAAGCTTTTGTGAAGAAAGACCCGTTGGGAAATCCTGTCGATCAACGGCACCCTTGGAACCAGAGCACCTTTCCTCGGCCACAGAAGCGCGACTTCGGCGGCAAGTACACCTGGGTCATGTCTCCCCGCTGGTACGACAAGCGGACCGGCGACTACCTGGCGCTCGACACCGGCGGCGGCCCAATCGCACGTTTCTGGGCGACCGCACTCGCCGGCATCGTGGACATTGGCTACCTGAAAGCCACCGGCCACAGTGTAAAGATTTATCTTCCCAAAACGATGTCCAAGCCCGAGGTTGAGTTCGAATGGAAGATTCCCAAGTGGAGCAATGCCATTGAACGGGACCGTGCTCGCACCTACTTCCAGGCTTATGCTGCTGCAGCGGCTCTCTACTTCGCCGAACAGGCGCTAGCCGAGTTGCACGCAGGCAGAACCAAGACATGGAATGACTTCAAGGTTCCGGAAGAAGCGATCGGGTGCGGCTTCCACGAAGCAGTGCGCGGCGTGTTGTCGCATCATGTGGTGATCAAAAACCATAAGATCGCCAACTATCATCCGTATCCGCCCACTCCCTGGAACGCAAATCCCCGCGACAGCTTTGGCACGCCTGGCCCCTACGAAGATGCAGTACAGAACACGCCAATCTTCGAGGAAAACGGTCCGGAAAACTTCAAAGGCATCGACATCATGCGGGCGGTCCGAAGCTTCGATCCATGTTTGCCTTGCGGCGTGCACATGTATCTGGGGAATGGAAAGGTGCTTGAGACCCATCATTCTCCGATGTTCGGTCAGCAACTGCCTTGAATAGGCTAAAACGCTGTTGGGTAGGTCCGGGGTTTACAGGCTGCGGAAATACTCTACACCGGGGAAAGGAGCATCTCAGGGGCTTTAGAGTCTGCGTTAGAACCGGCCATTCCAAAACTCAGTCCCGCAGGGACGGCTGAGAGTAGCCCAGGACGGACCCGGATTTCCTGTGAAGTTTGCTGACACCAAGAAATCTCGTGCGGCTTTCCGTGAAGAAGGCCGCATACGCAGACCTCTCCAGAGCAGCGTGCAGGAAATCCGGGGTAGTCCTGGGGAGGATTTGACACCGGAACAGTCCCGAAGGGACGGCTGAAAATATCCCAGGATGCAATCCTGGGCTTCAGCATTCTCCGGTGGGTCAGGAATTATGCGTTCTCATGCAGACTCCAAAGCCCATCGTATTTTCGGTGACGGCTCGACTAAAGTTGTGCCCTGACAACAAGCAGGAGTTTTGCGCAGCCTATAAAGCCCGGCCCTGAGGTAAAACGTTTCTTGGGTTTCCGTGGTCTGTTGTTGGACGGTGTTCTCGTTCTGTGACGCGCAGTGAAGGAGTGGCGTGGATAGCGAAAAAGAATTCCAGGAAAAGATGCGACAACTCGGCACCCTGGTCGGCGAACTCGACCAGTTGCCAGGCGCTGGTTCAAAAGTTGCGGCCCGGGAGCTGGTACAGCTTCTTATGGAAGTGCATCGCACGGGGCTGGAACGAATCATGGAGCTGGTCTCTGAATTGGGCGGGGAAACGGGAACGACGGGCGCGGCCATCATCGACAGATTTGGCCACGACCCGATTGTCCGTAATCTGCTTCTTCTCTATTCTCTTCATCCTGATGACCTGGAAACCCGTGTCGTGCGGGCGCTCGACACCGTAAGAGCACGTCTGCGTAAATTCGATAGCAGATTGGAGTTGGTCAGCCTTCATGAGGGCGCGGCTCAACTCCGCCTTCACACCTCCGGCCATACCCGCGGTACCACCGTGAAGGATCTGCGCGCCATCGTCGAAGGCGGCATCTACGATCTGGCGCCCGATTTGATCTCGTTGACAATCCTCGCACCGGAAGAAGAGTCTTCGTCTGGTTTTGTTCCCCTGCAGAACTTGCTGAAACACTCAGGAGCTGCGCATACACCCGCGGTTCGCGGCGCGGGAATGGACGGTGCCGATTGAGACTCCGTTGTTGTCTAGCTGAGAGAGGTTAAGGATGCCTGCTACTGGAACAACGCCTACCTTCGATCAGGCATTCGCTACGCTTCGCCAGTTCGCCCGGTCGCGGCCGCCCGCCGAGCGTTGCGAATTGTGCAGCACTGGCCTGGCGCATGAGCATCCGCACCTGGTGGAGATTCGTTTGCGCCAGATTGTCTGTGCCTGTGAGGCCTGCGCCACCCTCTTTGACGGGATGGCGAATGGCAAGTACCGCCGCGTTGCCAGGCGTGCTCAATTTCTGGCCAACTTCAAGATGACCGACGCGCAGTGGGAAAACTTGTACATCCCCATCAATATGGCGTTCTTCTTCCAATCCAGCGTCGAAGGGAAAGTGGTCGCCCTTTATCCCAGCCCTGCCGGAGCGGTCGAATCCCTGCTCTCCCTCGATTCCTGGAACGAGATCGTGCAGGAGAATCCAGTCCTTACCCAGTTGCAGCCCGATATCGAGGCGTTGCTCGTGAACCGGGTGGGTCACGCGCACGAATGGTCGCGGGCCGAGTACTATATCGCCCCGATCGATGAGTGTTATCGGCTCGTCGGGCTGATTCGCGCCAACTGGAAGGGGCTTTCCGGAGGCTCCGAAGTTTGGGCGGAGATCGGGCGTTTCTTCTCCGAATTGCGGTCGCATGCGGACGTAGTCGATGGGGAAGTAAGTGCCAACACAACCAACTGAAGTTTCGCAAGCGAAAGGAGATGTGCCGTGGCTCTTGAAATGCTGGAAACTACCGCGAATGGAAATGACAAGGATACGCTCTACATGCTTGGGGGCATTTCCTTGATGGTCTTTGGGGCGGGATTGATTCTTTCCAATCCTTTTGTGCGTCGCTACATGTCGCAAATAGGAGTGGGCAATCTAGCCAGTGCGGCCATGCCGGATATCCAACGATATTTCAAGCTGCGGGCGATGTCGGAGCCAAGGCGGAGATAACTGCATGGCCGAGATTTCGACTGCCGGCGTGGAAGATCGCTACGTCATCGATGGTCGGGCAAGCCGATTCACGGTGCAGGCCTTTGCAACTGGAATGCTGGCCAGGATGGGCCACAATCCAACCATTGGCATCCGTGATTTTAGCGGCGAGATGAACTTCGATCCTGACAAGCTCCAGGCCGGCGGATTCCACCTCATCATCAAGACCGCTTCTCTGAGCGTGCAGGATGACATCAGCGATAAAGATCTCCGTGAAATAGAACGCTTAATGCACAAAGAGGTTCTGGAGACGGCAAAATTTCCCGAGATTGTCTATGACGCCTCCAGCGTATCGGTCGCCAAGATGGCCGATGCGCTTTATTCAGCTACACTCAACGGAAACCTGACCATGCATGGTGTCACGCGCAATCAGCAAATCGCCGTGCGGGTCGCGTCATTCGGGACTATGCTGCGGGCTTCCGGCGATTTCTTGTTGGACCAGACTGACTACAACATCAAGCTGGTTTCTGTTGCCGGGGGCACTCTCAAGCTGAAGGACGAACTCAAGTTTTCCTTCGAGATCGTCGCCCGGAAACAAGAATGAAGATTCCCCTCAACGGTGCTTGATGAAGGTGCCGTCCTGTAACTCCCCAACCGCTTGTCGCAACTGCTCCTGTGTGTTCATCACGATCGGCCCGTACCAAGCAACCGGTTCTTCGATCGGCTTGCCCGACACCAGCAGGAATCGTATACCCTCGTCGCCTGCTTGCACCGCGATCTCGTCCCCCCGGTCGAAAAGCACCAGCGAATGATTGCCGGCATCGTAGACGGCGGGCGCCTCCGGCTTCGCGGCCTGCTCGGTCAGGACTGCGCGAGGATGCGAGGCATCCCGGAATGTGCCCGAGCCCGCGAAAACATAGGCGAAGGCGTTGCGTGTAGTCTCGACCTTCAACCGCTTCCGCTGGCCCGGTGCAACCGAAATATCGAGGTAATTCGGATCGGCTGCCACACCCTCCACCGGTCCTCGCTTCCCCCAGAACTCTCCGCAGATAATGCGCACGTGGGTGCCATCATCATCGGTGACTTCGGGAATCGCGCTCGCGGGAATGTCTTGATAACGCGGGTCGGTCATCTTCAACGACGACGGCAGATTGGCCCACAACTGGAAGCCATGCATCCGCCCCTGCTTATCGCCCTTGGGCATCTCCTGATGGAGGATGCCGCTGCCGGCGGTCATCCATTGCACGTCGCCGGCGCCCATCTTTCCCCGATTGCCCAGGCTGTCGCCGTGTTCCACAGAGCCGGCGAGCACGTAGGTGATGGTCTCGATCCCACGATGAGGATGCCATGGAAATCCGGCAACGTAGTCTTCTGGATTTTCATTGCGAAAATCGTCCAACAACAGGAAAGGATCGAACTCTTTGGTTTTGCCGAAACCGAAGGCGCGCTGCAGCTTAACGCCCGCGCCCTCGATCGTCGGCTTTGTTTCAATAATCTGTCTCACTGCGCGGAGTGACATACTTCCCCTTCTCTAGAACCGCCGGGCCCCGTGGCTTTTGGCGTTCGCCCCGTGGTCCGGAAAATTCAAGCTTTTACGAACTGCACGTCGAGCGTGATGGTGACCTCATCGCCGACCAGAAAGCCGCCACTCTCGAGCGCTGCATTCCAGGTCAGGCCGAAGTCTTTGCGGCTGATCTTCGTGGTCGCGGATACTCCAACGCGGGTGTTGCCCCAGGGATCCTTCGCCGGCGGAGTTGGGCCCTCTACGGAGAAGACCACCTTGCCTGTGACGCCTCGCACGGTTAGATCTCCATCAACCTCAAGTTCTCCATCCCGGACCAGGCTGATGCGCGTCGACTTGAAAGATAGGGTAGGGAACTTCTCCACGTCGAAGAAGTCGGCGCTCTTCAGGTGCGCATCGCGCTGGGCATCGCGTGTTTCCAGGGAGGCTGCTTCGATAAGGGCATTGACCTGGGAATTGGCCAGGTTCGATTCATCCAGGGTCAACGTCCCCGTGACTTTGGCGAAATGTCCCTTCACGTGAGAGATCATCATGTGTTTGACTTTGAACTCAGCGGAGGAATGCGCCGGGTCGATGTTCCAGGTGGTGGTTGCAGTGGTGGTTGGCGAGGTAGCAGTGGTGTTCATAGGTGGTTCTCCTTTCGTTGCTATAGATGCGTTACAACGATAATCGTTGCAACAAATATATTGGCCAAAAATTAGCTTACTTCTGCCTGGGCCGCGTGTAGGAGTTTGGTCAGTCTCTGCAGCCGCTCCCGGCCCAGGTGGCCGAGTTGCCTGCGATGGGTTTCCTGCACCGGTTCATCCAGGCGTCCCAGCAATTTTAACCCTTGCGATGTGATCCGGGCCGTCACCATCCGCCGGTCCTTGGTTTCCCGGTTGCGCGAGATCAGGCCCCGCTTTTCCAGGCGGTCGAGCAGGCGGGTGATGTCCGGATCCCGCGTAATCATGCGGTTAGCAACTTCACCGCAGGGCAGCCCTTCGGGCGCCCCACGCAAAATGCGGAGCACGTTGTACTGTGTCGCCGAGAGATCCTCTTCCTTGAGAACCGCGATCAGGCCGCGGGACAGCATGTCCGTCGTACGCAGCAGGTCCAGGAAAGCTGTCTCCTCGGGATGGGCTAGCCGGCGTTGCTGGTTCAACTGGATCGCTTCCTGCATAAAACAAACAATACTCGTTGCAACGACTATTGTCAAGACAGGGTTATTCCCGGCTGATTGCCAGGCTTTTCCTTGATCCGGCAGCATCGCAGCCGGTTGCGGCGTCGGTCCGGCAACGCATGCACAAGCGCAATCTGGCTCGCGCACCGGTGTGCTTCGGCGGTCGGCCACTCAGCGAATTGACAGTATGCGGTGTCGATTCGGTATGGTGAATGCCATGGAAGATTTGAGCTACATCGTGCTCCCGGCCGCGCTATCCGCGCTCGAGGAAAAGTCGAACGGAGTGCACTTCGGAATGCCGTCGGAGCCACTTCTGGGAGCGCTTTTGCGCGTGCTCGCCGCCTCCAAACCCGGCGGGCGAATTCTGGAACTGGGCACAGGAACCGGCATCGCCACAACCTGGCTTTTAGACGGAATGGACAATAATTCGATCCTCGTCAGCGTGGATAACGATGCCGGGGTGCAGCGAATAGCCGCCGATCTGCTAGGCCATGACAAGCGCCTGACGCTTGTAACAGAAGATGGAACCACATTTCTGCGCAAGCAACCGGCGCGCTCCTTCGATCTGGTCTTTGCTGACGCAATGCCCGGAAAGTACGAAGCGCTCGAAGAAGCGCTGGCATTGGTCAAGGCCGGCGGCTTTTACGTGATTGATGACATGCTTCCACAGGCGAACTGGCCTCAAGGACATGCGGAGAGAGTTCCAGCTTTGATCGAGCGATTAGCCTCTCAACCGGACTTCTCGATTCTTCCGCTTGTTTGGGCCAGCGGTGTACTGATTGCTGTTAGAAACGGATAGGGATCCGAATGCAAAGCGTCTGGCTCCACCCCGCTCCGTCAAGTGTAGTACCGGATACACCAGTGAGATGCAAAGGCTACAACTACAATCATTGGCTTTGCTACCCAAGGCGCATGGCGGATTTCAACAGAAACGATATGCTCTTTTCAAGCAGCGATTCTCCAAGCCTGCAGCGATCCTTTCGGGGGAGGGGCTCGGTGAGGGAACAAGGAGAGTCGCTGTAATAGAAGTGGTACCGTTACCTGTAGTTCGCAACAAATGAATCAATTGCATCTGCCTGGTTTCTCTCGATTGTGTTTTTCCCGATCTTGTTACGCACGTATCACTCGAACGACGCACTACCTTCGCCCTACCGGGTCACACTGGTAGGGTTTTAGTTTTCCCAGCCCTCTCGAACGCCCCATTCATCCAATTCTCCCAATGGTCAGAAACCCGCCATGCTAAGACCAACCCAATGATATGAATGATAGGGAGGTTGGCTGCAGTGGGAATTGAAAAACACCGAGGTTACGGCTCGTCCGGCTATCAGTGCCGCGATCATCAAGCGTCGCGGTCCTATCCCTTGATCCATTTCGGGGGAGTGCGTATGAAGTTGCTCCCCATGGTACTGTTTGTCGCAGCGTGTGGGGCGTCCGCCCAGGTGGCTACAGGCATCGATGTCCTCGAGCAACAAAACTTCGCTCCCCTGAAGGCAATCGCGGCGCGCCACGGCGGCCACCTCCGTCTCGCCGTGCTGACTAACCCCGTTGGTATCGACGCGCACGAACGTCGCACGATCGATGTCCTGCGCCAGGAAGCCGCCGCCGCGGTGCCCGGCCTCAGTGTTGTCTCCCTGTTCAGCGCAGAGCACGGCATCAATGCTGCGGTCGACCAGTCCAACATCGACAATGATACGGATCCCGGCAGCGGACTACCCATCATCAGCATCTACGGGTTGACCGACGACAAGCGCCATCCCTCCGCCCAGCAACTGGCCGGCCTTGACGCCGTCGTCATCGATCTTCAGGATGTTGGCGTACGCTACTGGACTTTCCAGGCGCTTATGCAGTACTTCCTCGAAGCCTCGGCTCCCAATCACATCGATATAGTCATCCTCGACCGGCCCAACCCCGTGAATGGTGTCGCCGTGCAGGGGCCGCTTAGCACGCCGGGGCGCGAAAATTATGTCAACCCGTACTCTGAACCCATGCGGCCCGGCATGACCATGGGAGAGCTCGCCGAGTTTTTCAATGGCGAGCGCCACCTCGGCGCGCAATTGACAGTCATCAAGATGACCGGATGGCATCGCTCAGACTGGTATGACGACACCGGCCTGCTGTGGGTCAATCCATCGCCGAACATCCGCAGCCTCACGCAGTCCATCGTCTATCTCGGTACCGGTCTGGTCGAAGGCACCAACGTCAATGTCAAAGGTCCAGTCGAGCCGCCGTTCGTGCGCTTTTGCGCTCCATGGATTACGGCCACCCAGCTCTCGGCCTATCTCAACAAACGCGAAATACCGGGCGTTCGCTTCATGCCCGTGTTCTACACACCGAGCGGGGAAGAGCATTACCCCTATCGCGGAGAACACTGCGAAGGTGTCGAAGTCATGCTCAGCGACCGCAATGTACTCGATGCGCCCGAACTCGGTATCGAGGTGCTTGCGGCGCTCTGGAAGCTTTATCCGGATAAATTCCAGATCGACCGCGTCGATCGCCTCCTGCTGAACAAAGGCGTACTCGACCAGATCAAGAGCGGCACGGATCCTCGCGTAATCGCGTCTGGGTGGCAAAAAGACTTGACCGCATACAAGGCGCGCCGGCAACTCTATTTGCTGTACAAATAGGCGCTTCTCCCCTGGCGGGAAAAGGGGAAGCGGGGACTGCACTCTTCCCTTGTCTCTCCCTTTTAGCGCGCACTCAACTACACTACAAACCGGCCCCGTTCACATTATTCCCCTAGCGTTCTTTCAAGAAAGGAACTCGTTCACCGTGAAGCCAGTGCGCATTAGTTTTTTTATCGTGTTTATCTTGGTCATTCTGGCAAACGCCTCCGCGCAGACTGCTCCGCGACGCGTGATTATCGATACGGATCCGGGCGTTGACGACGCCATGGCAATCCTGTTGGCCCTAAACTCACCCGAGCTCAAGGTCGAAGCACTGACTGTGGTGCCTGGTAACGTTGACGCGCAGCAGGGACTGGAAAACGCGCTAAAGCTTGAGTCGCTGGCGGGGCGATGTGATGTGCCCGTGGCCGGCGGAGCACAGCATCCGTTGAATCAAAAGCTGATTACTGCGCAGTACTGGCACGGCAAGAATGGTCTTGGGGGAGTCGAATTGCCAGCCTCGAAATGCAAGCCCGACGCGCGCTTTGGGCCCGACTTAATTATCGAGATGGTCCATAAGTATCCGCATGAAATCACGCTCATCCCAGTCGGGCCGCTAACCAACATTGCACTGGCCGTTTCCAAAGATCCCGGGATCGTATCTCTGGTCAAAGACATTGTCATTATGGGCGGCTCCATCACCGGCGGGAACGTGGACGGAGCGGCAGAAGCCAACATCTACAACGATCCGGAGGCGGCACAAATCGTTTTCAATGCCGGCTGGATCGTCACCATGGTCGGCTCTGACGTCGGAGAGCGCACGTTGATGACGCGCAAGGACGAGGCTCGATTGCAGGCCAGCCCCAGGCCGGAAAGCGCCTTCCTGGGTAAGCTTGTTGATTACTACCTGACCCGTTCGGAGAAAAGTGGATACCAGGGAGCTGCGATGTACGACCCGCTGGCAGTGGCCGTGGTGATTGACCCGACGCTGGTCACGCTCAAGACCATGCATGTGGACGTGGAAACAAGAGGTGAGTTCACCCGCGGGGAAACCGTCGCCAATCGCATGGGATCCGATGAGAACAACGTTCTGCACGGGGATCACTATGAGATCGATGGCGTGATCGCTCTCAAGCCCAATGCCCGGGTTTGCGTGGCCTCAGACGCGGACCGGTTTGTGCGGCTGTTTGTCGACCGGATCACCGGGGATAAGTAGGGTGAAAGGCCCCCGCTGAGAGCATTACCCGTGATCCGGGATCATTTCCTCCAGAATCTGCGTACCCTCTGTTAACCATCTGGCTCCAAGAGCGTTTTACAGAGTGAAGCATGCAAACGGAGGGATACACACATGCGTCCGGAAACGATACCGGTACTTGCGGTCTTTTCAACCATCAGCTGGGTTGCGTGGCTGCTCTTTTCGTCCATTCGCCGCTACAAAGTGGCCCAGCTCCAGGCAGATATCCAAGGCAGGCTACTGCAGCGATTTGACTCTCCCGACGCCCTGTTGGGATACACCCAGAGCGATGCCGGACGGCAGTTCATCAAGAGCATGGACATTGAGCGAAGCACACCCTACAGCCAGATTCTCAAGGGGGTGCAGGCGGGAATCGTGTTCATCTTTTTCGGAGCGGGCTTGTTGCGGCTCCACGCTTGGAATATCGGCGATGAGGGGCCGCTTGTCTTCGGTACGCTTGCCCTCGCTCTGGGTCTCGGATTCGGTGTTGCTGCGGCCGTCTCATACTTCCTCTCGCGCTCCTTCGGTCTCTTGAGCAAATAGGCCTTTCAGGGCAATTGGCCTTGGCTGCAATGAGGAGTCGTAACGGATGGACGAGCAAGCATTCCACGCCATCTATGCGGGAACAGCGAAACCCCTGTGGGCATATATCGCCCGTGTGTCCGGACGCCCGGATGTGGCCAATGATCTCGTCCAGGAGACTTATTGCCGCTTCCTGACCGCCCAACTCCGCAATATGGAGCCTGCTCAGGCCAAGCCCTACCTCTTCCGCATCGCGACTAATCTGCTTAACGACCGATGGCGCAAAGGCGAGGATACGACATGGTCTGAACCAGAGGAAATCGGCTTCGAACGAGATCTCGATACGCAGATCGACGTTCGCTCCCTTATGCAGCAGCTGAAGCCCAGAGAACGCCAGCTGCTTTGGTTAGCCTATGTAGAGGGAATGACACATAGCGAAATCGCCAAGTCGACTGGGCTACACTCGATGAGCATTCGCATATTGCTGTTTCGGGCGCGCCAGCGGGCAGCGGTGTTGCTGAGACAAAAGGAGAGAGTTCTTCATGAAGTGTGAAAAGGAGCAGCAGGTTATTGAAGCAACGCGCAACGGATTGTGCGACTCTTCGTTGCGCGCTCATCTGCGACAGTGCGTGCTGTGCACCCAAACCGAGTTGATTATGGCCTCGCTGCGGGAGGATGCTGCAAACGTGGAACGGCTGCTTGATCTTCCACCAGCGGGTATGGTTTGGCGACGCGCCCAGGCCAGGCGGCGTGAGCGCGCGATGCAGAGAGCCGCTCGCCGGCCCTTTCTCATCGTTGGCGCGCTTGGCGCCGTATACTCGGTGGTCCTCCTACTGTGGGGCATCTTTCAGATTCCTCAGTCCGTCTACCGGTTGTTCATCGCGCCTCCCGGATTAGCCGAGCACATGGCACTCAGCGGCGCAGTACTGTCAGCAATACTAGCCATTGCGGGATCGTGTGTATTGGTACTTGAAACGAAGCGTTAATCGCTTGTCCCAATGCATGCGGCCGCCAGGTAATCCGCGAGTTGAGAGCCCTTTCCAGGATCGAGATTCTCGCCCAGGTATATGCTGGAGATTCGCCGAGAGACATAGAGCATCGGCGACTACCTCGTGCATAGGATGGGAAGAATGAGTCGAATCAGTCGCCGGAGCTTATTGGCCACGACCGGAATGGGCATCTTGTCTAGCGGTCTGCGCCGTGTTTTGGGTGCCGAGTCGACCAGCGATTCTCCGGCAAACAAGACACCAGCAAAGAGCCAGAAGGAAGTGCTTCCGCTATCCGAGTACCAACCGGTAAGCATGGTCCACGTAAAAGAAACCCATGTCCCGCGAGCCAAATACCCGGTCATCGATTTCCATACTCACCTGACCTTCTCGGCACACGTAGTCAATGGTGTTTCCCTGGGAGCGGAACGCACGATCGTCGGCCGGCCGGAGGAACTGCTACCCGTCATGGAGCGCAGGAATATCCTTGCCTTGACCAACCTCACGGGCGGTTTTGCCGTAGGCCTGCAAAGTACGGTCGCCCAATACGACAAACGCTTTCCGACCCGCTTTTATACCTTTACTGAACCCTCCTATAACCTTTTCCAACAGCCGAATTATCCTCAGTTGCAGGCCGACGCTATCGTCGCTGCCCACCAGTCAGGCGCCCGTGGCTTGAAGATTTTAAAAACCCTCGGCCTCTCTTTGCGCGAGCAAACGACCACAGGCAATTTGGTTAAAGTGGACGATCCCCGATTCGACCCGATGTGGGAGGCCTGCGGCAGCCTGGGAATACCCGTCGCCATTCACGTATCCGATCCGCTGGCATTTTTCACGGCAACCAATCGCTTCAATGAGCGTTACGAGGAACTGAACAATCACCCTGATTGGTCCTACTTTCGACCCGGATTTCCCTCCAACGCGGAAATTCTCGAAGCACGCAATCGCGTCTTTGCTCGCCACCCCAAGACGAACTTTGTCGCCTTGCATGTCGGTAACTTCGCCGAAAACCTCGACAACGTTTCCCAAAACCTCGATCGCTTCCCCAATATGTACGTAGACATCGCCGCTCGTCTGAATGAGTTGGGCCGGCAGCCAAGGGCAGCACGCAAGTTCTTTGACAAGTACCAGGACCGCATTGTTTTTGGAACCGATGCTACGCCCCATGGAGATAAATTTCCGCAGCAGGTATTCAACGATCACCTGTACGAAATCTACTTCCGATTTCTAGAGACAGATGATGAGTACTTCGATTACGCACCCGCGCCGACACCTCCTCAAGGGCGATGGAAAATATCGGGAATCGATCTGCCCGATGGAATTTTGCATAAGGTTTATAACCAGAATGCAGCTCGCTTGCTCCATGTCACGGCTGGTTGAAAAGCCCTACGTCGCCATCCCCTCCGAAGGAGCTTTATGCCACGACATGCGATTTGGTTTGCCCTGCTCATCTTGGCCGTGGCACTGCCGGGATATGCGCAGAAAGCCACTGTGGTTGTACGACCGGTTGAAATTGATGATGTCCTGGTGAATCCGGGGATGGGCATTACCACATTTCAACGCTTTAACGGCCAGGCGCTAAACCCTCCTTTCGAATGGTCAGAACGCGGCCCCGTTGCCGTGCTGCCTCAAGCGCCCCAGAAACCGGACTTCCCGGATACGTCCATCGCCTACCTTCGCTGGTACTGGAGCGCCCTCGAACCGGAACCAGGAAAATATCGTTGGGAGATTATTGACCTCGCCTTGCAGGAGGCGCGAAAACATCGACAGACATTGGCCATTCGGTTGATGCCGTACTCCGATCGCGACCCGCTTCCCGACTGGTATCGCAACTCGGGTGCTCGGCGTGCCAACAAGCCGGATGATAAGGACGGGAATATATGGCAGCCTGACTTTAGCGATCCGCTGTATTTGAAGTACTGGGGCGAGTTAGTCGCGGAAGCAGGCAAGCGATACGATGGCAACCCCACCCTCGAAAGCGTCGATATCTCGTCAGTCGGGTATTGGGGGGAGGGTTGGAGCAACTACATGCCGGCCTTTTCCGCCCAACAACCGCTCATCGACATTTGGTTTAAGAGCTTTCCAAAGACAACGCTGTTGATGAATTTTGATGAACCGCACGCGCTGGCCTACGGTACGCAGCATGGCGCGGGCTGGCGATTGGATTGTCTGGGAGACATGCGCGCCAAGTTTCCCGAGATGCTGGATATCTATCCTCAACAAGTGGTGCGTACCGGCATTCAGGATGTCTGGCAGCACGCTCCGGTATCACTTGAGACCTGTGGCACTCCCTCTACCTGGAAACGGGATGGCTTTGACGTAACCTATATCCTCGATCAGGCTCTGCGCTGGCACATCAGCTCGCTCAACGTAAAATCCTCTCCTATTCCTCCAGAATGGAAAAAGCAATTTGAAGACTTTGAGCGGCACATGGGTTACCGTTTTATCCTTCGGCGTCTCGAATACCCGGCCACCGTTAAGCCTGGGACTTCGATGCCGATTTCTATGTGGTGGCTCAATGCAGGAGTTGCTCCTATTTATAAGCAGTATTGGCTGGCTGTCGAATTGCGGTCGGGAGAAAAGGCGACAGTCATTCACATCCCCGCAGATTTGACCAAGTGGCTCCCGGGCGACGCGGTTGTGGACGAATCCTTCACATTACCTGGAAATCTGCCCCCGGGTACCTATCGCTTCCGTGTCGCACTGCTTGATCCCAAAACCAGCCAGCCCGCGGTATCGCTCGCCATCAAAGGGCGACAGGCTGACGGCTGGTACGATCTTGGATCTGTCGAAGTGAACCCATAACGGTTACCATTCTAGCGCCGGCAACTCAGAGGGTAACTCAGGCAAGATCCTTTTGCGGCGTGCTCTCGTAGGGCAGAAGAATAGTGAATATGGCGCCCTTCGCGCCGTTCCCATAATTCGACTGTACTTGTACGCTCCCTCCATGCCGTTCTGCGATCTCTTTGCAGACCCAAAGTCCGAGTCCCGTTCCCACGTCCTTCTTGGTGGTGAAGAAGGGCTCAAAGATTCGGTTCAGGTTTTCCGGTGCAATCCCCGGACCGTCGTCTTCTATCTTGAGGCGGATCGACTTACTATCGACCAATTCTACCGGCGACGCGTCTATTTTCAAGTTTCCGCTGACCGGTGCAGCATCGATGGCATTGGAGATGATGTTGGATACCAGTTGCTGTATCTCGCCGGCTAGACCCGTGATCGCGGGGCAATCTTCAAACGCAAGCTGAACCTTGATTTGTTTGATTTGCAGTTTATTCGAATACAGCGTGAGCACCGATTCAATGAGGGTCGGCATGTGGACGGATGTGGGTGATGCAGACTCCCGATAAAAGCCAAGTGTCTGCCGCGTAATGTGTGATACCCGAGCTAGTTCCTGTTCAGCAAGTTGTAGTTGTTCAGTGACCTTGTCCGGAGCGTCTGGATTATTTTTTGCCAGGAATATCAGGTTACCGATTGCTTCCAGGGGATTGTTAATTTCGTGGGAGACGGTCGCTGCCAGGCGAGCCGCAGCCGCAAGTTTCTCGGTGCGGCGCAGTACTTCCTGGAGATTCCTTTCCCGAGACGCATCATGAAAAACCAGGACGACCCCAATCAGCCTGCCGGCATCATCTCGGATGGGTGCAGCGGTATCTTCAATCGGCAGCAGATGACCCGCGCGATGTTGCAAGACGGTGTGATTGGCGAGCGCGACCACGCAGCCCAACGCCAAGACCTTATCGACCGGATTTTCCGCCGGCTTATTCGTGACCTCACTAAAGATGGGAAATACTTCGCCAATCTTCTTTCCCTTGGCCTGTGCCAGGCTTGTGCCCGTTAGGCGTTCGGCCACAGGGTTCAGGAACGAGACAAGACCTTGGTCATCGGTTGCGATGACCCCGTCTCCAATCGATGACAGTGTCACTCTGAACCATTCTTCGCTTTGCCGTAGGGCCGCGCCATCTCTCTCGCGCCTTTCGATCTCGCGGATAATGGAGAACGCCAGCAGTACGATTCCCAAAGCCGCAATTGCACTTGCCGCGTATATACAGGCGACTGTGATCCGAATGCTATTTTGGTAGGCAACTCTGCGCTCGTCGCCCACTGATGTTTCCTCTTGTTCCATCTGGCCGACCAGGGAGCGAATGCTTTCCATGATCTGGAAGCCTCGGTCAGACATCACCAGCGCCTCTACTCCCGCCGTGTTCCCTGATTGAAAGAGTGCGATCGTCTCTGCCAGCTCGGCTAGCTTCTGGTGGATGAGAACCCGAAGATTCGCAACCTGACTTTGCTGTTTAGGGTTGTCGCCGATCTGAGCGGCAAGATTTTCAAGGTGCGAGTCGATCTGTGTCGTGGCAACGGCGTATGGCGCGAGGTAGTCGACCTTCCCGGTGTAAAGGTAGCCGCGCTGGCCGGTTTCAGCATCCTTAACCAGCGATTCGGTATTTCTCAGTTCTTGGACCACCCGCCGGCTATGACTGAACCATTCCTGATTGCCGACTTGGACGGCGAGTTGATGCCTCAGAACGGCCGTGTTGATTGCCAGTAGAGCGAGAACGATCAAAAAGCCGGCAATTACGCCGAGACGTTTGTGCATTGAGCGCATGGGCGTCCACGTTATCCCCTAATTGTAGCCATTTGCATCCCGTGGCCTGTCAAAGGGTAGACGATTCTCGATGCCCATGTCCAAGGTGCCATAGAACTTGGAGCCGCGGGAGGTATTGCGGCCTTTGGGGTCGATGCCGCTCAATCTGGGACCGGATCGAAGTTTGTGTCGACAGAGCAAACAAATCGATCCCCCGGCTCCTCGTCTTTAGCTCCTGGGCGGCGAATGAGGGGCCCAGGCGCATCTACTTGAAAACTGCCCCTTGTTTGATGGTGGGCTGAATATGACTCAATATGCTTTCTGGGGCAAATGGCCGAACATCGGACAATCAACGACCTTTTCAAGGATGCCGCCACCGGATTAGTAATCACCGATGTGACTGGTAACGTCGTGGATGCAAATACGGCGTTCGCCAGAATCGTAGATCGCAGCCCAGCAGAGATTTACAACGCCAACCTGTTCAAATGGACCCACCCAGAGGATCAGTCGCGACACGGGGAGTTGCTGCAGCAGCTGCTGACAGCGAAGATTCCCGGCTTTGTCATTGAGAAGCGGTACCTACGCAGCGACGGCAGTGTCGTCTGGGTTCGCAACTCGGTCTCGCTGATGAGTGGGGAGCCGTCACCAGGGCGCCTGGTCTCGATCTGTGAAGATATCAGCGACCGTAAGCGGGCCGAGGGAGTCCTCAAGCGGCAAGAGCAGATGGCGGCTATCGGCAGGCTGACATCTTCCATTCTGCACGAAATCAACAATCCGCTTGAGGCCGTGGGCAATCTGATTTTTCTCGCCCGTCAATCAGCGACCGCTGTTGAGGCGGCCGGATACCTCAACCAGGCCGAAGAAGAGCTTGCTCACGTCTCCCAGATAACATCACAGGGTCTCCAGTTTCATCGGCAGTCTTCCGCGGCAATCTCTACGAACGTAGTAGAGCTGTTGCGGTCAGTCCTGGTCTTGTTTACGGGCAGATTGAAGGAGGCCCGGGTTCATGTCAATTTGGCGGCAGACGACGCCCCGAAACTCATGTGCTTCCCAGGCGAGATACGCCAGGTCTTTGTCAATTTGATCAGCAATGCTGTTGACTCGATGGGGGCAGACGGCCAACTCAAAATTAGAGTGAGACCGAGCACCGACTGGCGGACCGGTGAGCAGGGCGTTCGGGTGACCATAGCGGACACGGGCGAAGGCATGAGCCTTGAAACCCGAAAGCACATCTACCAGGCGTTCTTTAGTACAAAAGGCCCGCAGGGCTCGGGCCTCGGTTTGTGGGTAACGTCGAGTATCGTAAAGAAGCATCAGGGCTGCATTCATGTTCGCAGCAAGCATGCGACCGCGCAGGGGGGAACCGTGTTCAGCCTGATTTTTCCCCACCGCGGCGCTCAAGGCAAGACGGCCGGTTACCATGTGCCTGCCGCGTAATTTGCAACCGCGCCGGTCTCTACAATGATGGACCCACCAAGAACAGTAACAGGAGATATGCGATGCCGGCCAGGCTCGTGGGGTTTGCTGATGGGAATTCGCGGAGAGACCGACTCCAGCCTAAAGAATGTTCGCACGCTTCATCAGCGGACGGCCAGAAACACTGCGTGACCTGGATTTCAGCGCCACCAAACGCAACTGGAAATCCGCGGGACATCCTATGTCGAGATCTTCACTAGCGCAGCTGCTTCTCGAAACTTCGAATTTTGGCAGTCTTGTGCAACATCCTTCAGCAAGGCGCAAGCAAGCAGCAGCTTGGTTTCCAATGTGGAAATTTGGCCCAGTTGGCCGCGCACGACGCTGAACCTGGCTTCCTTGATGTCGCTCGCTGTCAATTTCGTCTCTGGCCGGGCAGCGGCCACGAAGTTCAGTATCACCATGGCGTAAAAGATGCGATTGACCTGTTGCATCACCCAGAGCCGCGCTCGATGAACGTCGCTCGTGGCGGCGCCAAAGTAGCTCCGCAGTATGACTTCCTTGTCGCTTTCACTTTCCGCGAAAAAATTAGCGAGCACGGCCAGATCCACGTAACGATCTGCGGCGAACGCGGACTCCCAATCCACGAGCCAGACTTGCTCGCTTCCGAACAGCACATTGCCAGGATTGAGATCATTATGGCTGGATACCAGTTCGGTATCACGCCTTGGGTACACTGCTGCCAGTTCCTCATAGAATTTCAGATACTTCGCGAAAGTTTTTTCTGGAAGGATGCTCGTTGCCTGGCATCGGCGAATCAGCATGCCCACGCCTTCCACGTACTCCACCAGACCGGGGAACAACGGCGTGGCATGCAACCTCTTCACTACAGAAACCACAGCCCGCAAGGTCTCCTCTCTTGGCCGCTTCGCCTGCACGGGTTTCGACTGGATATACCCGGTGATCGCCACACCGTGGTCGGCATTTGCGTAGATAACGCGTGGCGCCACACCTGCTTCCGCGGCGATCCGCATACAGGTATATTGCCTCGCAGGATCGCGCAAACCATCCGGCGGCCCTTCAATTCGCAACAGATATTGGACTCTATTGACCATGATCTTGAATATTCCTGCGCCTGACGCCCCGTTCGTAATCCGCTCAGCCGACTCGATCTCCGCGGCGCCAAAGGCGGTGCTGGTTGCATGGAGAACAGCCTCAAGTTTGGCCAAGGGAATGACCCCATCGAGCGGGGATGAAGCCAGGCCGAATGCCGCTGGTGCAAGCCTCCAGATATGTTCCCGTACATCCGTGGCCCACTCGGAAGTCAAGCTTGAAAATCGAATCGCATTACCGGCAAAGAGTGCCCGCAGGGCCTCCTCGTATCCCGGCGCGTTGCCGGCCATCGCAGTCATAAAGCGATAAACGGCCTCGCGTGCAGCCCGCACTGCCTCTTGGTCAACGCTCTGCCGCCGAGCCTGATCGATTAGCCTCCGCAACGCAGCCGAGCCTCCGCCTCTTTGCTGGCCTAACCAATCCCAATGCCGAGGCAACAGAGTCACTTCCCGCGCCACAACGCCAAGTCGCGGGCGCCCTGCACTCCTTGGCTCCATCCGTTCTGGTGCGGGAGCTTTCTCCGTCAATTGGCGAAGATCCAGATCGATTTGCAGTCCTGTCAGATCGTCAAACACCAGGACTGGAGCCGCTTTGCCTTCGCTGAGGACTTCTCGAACCTTCACCGCGACGAGGCTGGGACTACCCGATGCAATGCGTCGAATTCCTTCAAAGGCAGTCACCTGAGAGGGTGGATATGCAGTCGTCATCAAGATCTCCTGCTGTTTATATTACCCGGACAAAATTTATTCAGTCAATATTAGCCGGGTAAAAATAAGAGATTTGAGAATCCGCAAGAAAAGGATTCGTTGACGAATAATTCTTGGGCTGCGGGTAGGCCAGCCCTTGAAGAATTCGGGCGGCGGAACGAATGCTACGATTACCCAGTGTTTAACTTCGGAAAACCAAAAACCGGCGGCCAGTGGATGGCACACATTGTCCTCGGTATCGTCGCCCTGTTTCTTGTGTGGTGGATGCTGCGGCTCTACGTTTTGTGATGGTGGGCCAGGCCAGTGCCTCAAAGCCTTAGGGCTTCTCTCGATTCATCTCTCCCAGGGCTTTCCGGTAATGCACGCACCGGTCAACGACCTCAAATCCGAGCGCCTCGTGAACGCGCTGCGACTTGTCGTTGTCAAGCCACGTGTCCGACGCCATCTCGATGCATCCGTGACCACGGGCCCACTCTTCGGCCGCGGCCAGGAGCTTTGCGCCGACGCCTTTCCTCCGGTGGCGGTCCGCAGACGAACCACCCTTCGACGAACCCGACAGGAACTCTCGCGTCGCAGCCGTCAGCATGCGAGCGCAAGCCTACCTCCAGAAAGCCGATCAAATCCCCAGCATCCGTTTCCGCTACGAGAATAGAAAGGGGCATGGTCGAGTCCGGCTTCCCCGAGAGGGCCGCGCCCAGTTCCTGCCTATCTTCATCGACAGAAAGATCGGGCCACAGCGCCAGCCGCATAGGCAAGAGCTGCTCACGGTCCCTCGGCTCACCGGGTCTCACTCTGATTTCCATCCCGCTCCTCTTCGATAACTATCTGGCTTTGCCAACCTCCAGCGTTGGCTTTCTTCTCATCTTGCGCGCGAGATCGAGAAAAGAGCGAAGCACCGGACCTTCATGCTGTGGAGACCAGGCGATGACCAGGTCGACGAACGCGGCACGATCGGCGAGGGGAACGAAGATAACTTCCTCAGTACTCAGTCTCTGTGAGCCTCCAGGCAGAATGGCCAGCCCCTCTCCCGCCTCAACCAGCGCCAGCACACCGGAGGAGACCGTTCCCGTGGCGCCGATTCGTGGAGAGAATCCGGCCTCTGTACAAAGCGTGATCACCCTGTCAAACACTGGGGGCGAATAGTTGCGGTCGTTCAGCACAAAGCGCTCCCCAGCCAGTTCACGCATCGAGATCCTCCGCCTCTTTGCCAGGGGATGATTTCTGGGTAGCACCACGTAGAGCCGGTCGGTAAGAAAATGCTCCGAGCGGAGTGTCGCCGCTTGCGCCGGTTGCAGTCCGCGGGTAAACCCGATGTCGATAGAGCCCGCTTGCAATGCCTGGTGTTGCATGGCAGGCGCCATCTCCACCACGGCAACCTGAACCTGGGGAAAGCGAAGCCTGAATTCCTTGATGATCGCGGGAAAAAATTTTCCCGTGCCTCCCACAAAAAAGCCGATGGTCAACTTTCCAATCTCTCCGTGGAGAGATTTCTGCACATTTGCCGCGGCCTTGTCGGCTAAAGCAAGCATTGCCCTCGCGTCCACCAGAAACAGTTCGCCTTCGCGAGTTAGCCGGATGGTTCGGTTATTTCGATCAAACAACGGAGCACCCAACTCTGATTCAAGATCTTTAATCTGCTCGCTGATCGCCGACTGCGCCACGTGAAGTAGCTGCGCGGCTCGGCCAAACCCGCCGTTTTCCGCGACCGCCGTAAAGTAGCGCAGATGTCTTAGCTCCACGCAGTCCATTTTACCGTGAGTCATCGTTTTTTCCGATGGATCCCTTCGGAACAAAGTACGAATCCGCCAAACGCCCTGTTGAGTCCTATAGGTCAAGTGTTTATACCAACGGCGGTAGCAGAACGCCGAAGGATGGCGTCGCATATATGCCGTTTTCGCTGAAGGAGCGGGCCGGATGGTTCAACGGCCCGGTTGGGTAGCGAGAGGAGCTCTCTTTTCCCATGTGGATTGTTAAATTAGCCCTGGACCGCCCGTACACCTTCATCATCTTGGCCTTGTTGATCCTGATCATGAGTCCGGTGATCATCTTGCGCACGCCCACGGACATCTTCCCTAATATCAACATTCCTGTCATCGCTGTTGCCTGGCAGTACACCGGTTTAGACCCGGAAGAGATGGAAGGGCGGCTTACGACTCCCTTTGAGAAGGCTGCCACCACGCTCGTGGACAATATCGAGCACATCGAGTCGACGACCTATAACGGCGTCTCGGTCATCAAGCTCTTCCTCCAGCCTGGCGCGAGCCTCGATACCGCCAACGCTCAGGTGACCGCGGTCTCGCAGTATGAACTGCGCCAACTTCCCCCGGGCACGCTACCGCCGGAGATCATCAATTTCAGTGCCTCGAGCGTGCCTATTCTCCAATTAGGTGTCTCCGGCAAGGGCCTGGACGAGCAGCAATTGGCCGACCTTGCCCAGAACGCGGTTCGTCCCCAGTTGATCACCGTGCCGGGCGCCGTTTTGCCGCTCCCTTACGGAGGCAAGAGCCCCCAGATCAGCGTCAACATGGACCAGAACCTTATGCAGTCCAAGGGCGTTTCGCCCGGTGACCTGTTGGCTGCCCTGAACGCGCAAAACGTGGTCCTGCCTTCTGGAACCGCCAAAGTCGGCCCGATCGAATATGACGTCCGCACCAACTCCGCCCCCCACACCATCGACGAACTCGGCATGCTGCCGATCAAACAGGTCAACGGCGCGATTGTCTATGTCCGCGATGTGGCTACAGTCAGTAGCGGCTACGCATTCCAGACCAACGTGGTGCGGCAGAATGGCCACCGCGGCGTGCTCATCACCGTGCTCAAAGCCGGCAACGCATCGACCTTGAGCGTGGTAAAAGGCATACGTGCGTTGCTTCCCCGCGTACTGCAGATCGTCCCGCCCAACCTCAGGATCACGCCCTTAAGCGATCAAAGCGTCTTCGTACGCGCGGCGGTCTCCGGAGTCATTCGCGAAGCAGTGATTGCTGCTGCGTTGACCGCCCTCATGATTCTGCTGTTTTTGGGCAGTTGGCGATCCACGGTCATTATCGCCATTTCCATTCCCCTCTCCATTCTCAGCTCGGTCATCGTCCTGAGCCTTATTGGAGAAACGATTAACACCATGACCCTGGGCGGCCTCGCGCTGGCCGTCGGCATCCTGGTGGATGACGCTACGGTGACTATCGAGAATATCGAGCGCTTTCTCGAAAACGGTTACGAGCTGCGCGAAGCCATCCTCGAAGGCGCCGCGCAGATTGCCGTGCCTGCCCTGGTTTCTACGCTTTGCATTTGCATCGTCTTCCTGCCCATGTTCTTCCTTGAGGGCGTGGCGCGTTATCTCTTCGCGCCCCTCGCCGAGGCAGTCATGTTCGCCATGATCGCCTCGTATATTCTTTCGCGCACCCTCGTGCCCACCATCGCCATGTACCTGCTTCGACCCAAGGAACACGGCGCAACCCGCAATCCGCTGGTAATTTTCCAACGCGGCTTCGAAGCTGGCTTTGAGCGTGTGCGCGCTGCTTATCAGATCCTGCTCACACGGCTCGTTTTCGCACGCAAGCTCTTCGTGCCTGCATTTCTAGGGGTTTGCCTCTGCGGATTCCTACTGTTGCCGTTTCTCGGGCGAGACTTCTTTCCCAGCACAGACTCCGGCGAATTCATCCTTCACATGCGCGCGAAAACCGGTACTCGTATCGAGGAGACGGCGCGTTTAGCCGACCAGGTCGAAGCGTCCATCCGCCGCAAGATTCCGGGCAGGGAAGTCAATAATATCCTCGACAACCTCGGCCTGCCCTACAGCCCGTATAACACCATGCACACCACCTCCGGCATCGTTGGCGCGGAGGATGGCGACATCCTGGTCAGCTTGAATGAGGACCACCACCCGACAGCAAATTATGTTCGCCAGTTGCGCAAAGAGCTCCCGCGCGAGTTTCCTGGTGCAGAGTTTTACTTTCTGCCTGCCGATATCACCACCCAGATACTCAACTTCGGCCTGCCGGCGCCCATCGATATACAGTTTCAAAGCAATGACGTCGTGGCCGGAAGCGAGCAAGCGACCGCCATGCTCGATGAGTTGCGGCAAGTTCCCGGTCTGACCGATCTCCGCATTCAACAGCCGATGGACTATCCGACACTCAACGTGAATCTTGATCGAACTAAGGCGGAACAGGGCGGTTATACCGCCCGCGATGTGGCGGAGAGCATGTTGAACAGTCTAAGCGGTAGCTTTCAGATCACACCGATGTTCTTTCTCAACTACAAGAATGGGGTGGCCTATAATCTCGCCGCGCAGACTCCGCAATATCACATGAATACCCTGCAGGATATCCAGAACATCCCCATCAACTCATCGCTGGCGGCAGCGCGTGCCACCCCTGAAGTGCTGGGCGATTTGACCTCCATCCAGCGTGGCCACGAGATGGCTGTCGTCTCTCACTACAACATCCGCCGCGTTATCGACATTTACGGCGCAGTCCAGGACCGTGATCTGGGCGCGGTTGCGAAGGATGTAGAAGCCATCGTGCATCGCCATGAGAAGGGACTCCCGCGTGGCATGTTCGTTTCCCTGCGCGGCCAGGTTCAGACCATGCGCAGCTCTTACCTCTCCCTGCTCGGCGGTCTGGCCTTCGCGATCGTGCTGGTTTACATGTTGATCGTGGTGAACTTTCAGTCGTGGCTAGACCCGTTCATCATCATCACCGGACTGCCGGCGGCGCTGGCCGGCATCGTCCTCTTTCTGTTTCTCACCCACACCACACTCAGCGTGCCCGCCCTGATGGGCGCCATCATGTGCATGGGGGTGGCTACCGCGAACAGCATTCTTGTGGTGTCGTTCGCCAAGTCGCGCCTGGCGGAACACGGCGATGCCATCCTCGCCGCCATCGAAGCGGGCGCCACTCGCTTTCGCCCCGTCTGCATGACGGCGCTGGCCATGATCATCGGCATGGTGCCGATGGCGCTCGGATTGGGTGACGGCGGCGAACAAAATGCTCCCCTTGGACGCGCCGTGATTGGCGGCCTGCTTTGCGCCACCGTAGCCACCCTGGTTTTCGTCCCCGCGGTCTTCTCCATGCTGCATGGCGGCAAAGCTGAGGACACCACTGCTCAGCGGGCGCACCAACAGCAGCCACAACACGCATAGGACGAAGAAAGAGACAGAGCAATGCAAAGCAAAGACGAAAAGCATAACGGAGCCATAGCGACCATGGAAAGCGAAACGACTGAAGCGAGCAGCCAGGCGATCGTTCTCGACTCACATCTGGGGCGTGGCCCAATCGTCGCTGGGGTTCTGGCCTTTTTGGTCCTTGGCATTCTGATCGCGCTAGGCATTCGCGCCCGTGTTCATGCGGAGCAGGCGCTAGCAACTACCGCTCGCGAGGATGCTGTGCTCTCGGTTGCCGTTACCACCCCGGTCCAGGGGGCGGCCGCACAGGAGATCACGTTGCCGGCGAACACACAGGCCTTTATTGATACGCCCATCTATGCCCGCACCAGTGGCTACCTGCGCAAGTGGTATGCCGACATCGGCACCCGTGTGCACACTGGGCAATTGCTGGCCGAGATCGAAACCCCGGAACTCGACCAACAAGTAAAGCAGGCGCAGTCGGAGCTGGCAACGGCGCAGGCCAACCAGCAGATTGCCCAGATCACCTCTGAACGCTGGACGAAGCTGCTGGCCAAGAATGCGGTGTCAAAGCAGGAAACCGATCAGGCCATGAGTGATTTCAGGGCTCGCCAGTCTGCCTTATCAGCCGCCGAGGCCAACGTAATGCGGTTGCAGCAACTGCAGGCCTTCGAAAAGATATATGCCCCCTTCGACGGCGTGATCACCACCCGCAACGTGGACATAGGAGCACTGATTCAGGCAGGAGACAGCAACTCCCCAAGGGCAGAGCTGTTCCATATGGCATCGACCGACAAGCTGCGTCTATTTGTGCCTGTGCCTGAGGTGTATGCCAACCAGGTTCGCACCGGCAGCCACATTACCGTTACCTCAGACGCCATTCCAGATAAAAAATTTACCGGAACCATCGTTCGCAACTCAGATGCGATCGACGTTTCCAGCCGCACCTTGAACGTTGAGGTCGATGTCGTAAACACGGAGCACAAGCTGCTGCCCGGGCAGTATGCATTCATTCACCTGCCGATCCCGCCCTCGGCTTCATCCATGACCCTGCCTTCGGGCGCTCTTCTGTTTCGTGGGGAAGGGCTGCGTGTCGGCGTGGTGCGTGACGGCCACGTGCGGTTAGTTCCGGTCGAGGTCGGCCATGATTACGGAGCCGACGTGGAAATTACATCGGGACTTGCCCCTCACGATCAGGTCATCCTCAACCCGCCGGACTCCCTTGCGGATGGAGAGCGCGTAAAGGTCGAGAAGGGCGATGCGGAATGAGAAGGGCACTCAGCATCACGTTTGCGACGGCGGTTCTGCTCCTCTCCGGCTGTATGGTCGGTCCCAATTACAAGACTCCGTCCGCCATCATGGCGCCGTCGTTCAAGGAGACGACGCCGGCGTCCTTCGCCCAAAACGACGGATGGAAGCCGGGCGAGCCCAGCGACACCAGGCTCAAGGGTGATTGGTGGACACTGTTTCACGATGCTCGATTGAACGAGCTCGAGGCCCAGGTCGACACGGCCAACCAGTCGCTCAAGTCAGCGGAAGCGAACTTCCGCGCGGCGCGTGCGCAGATCGGCTTCGCACGCTCCAGCGAAGCGCCTACCATCGGCGTTGGGCCCTCCATCTCCACGGTGCGCGATTCTGCAAATCAGCCCTACTTCCCCAGCACGTTGGCAACCAATGGCGAGGGCAATTTCTCTCTGCCCGTCGATTTGAATTACGAGATCGATCTGTGGGGCCGGGTGCGGCGCGGTGTCACATCGGCACGGGAGCAGGCTCAGGCCAGCGATGCCGATCTCGAAAACGCTCGCCTCAGCCTTCACGCAGAACTCGCATTGGACTACTTTGGATTGCGCGCGGCGGATGCACAGGAGAAGTTGCTCGACGACACCGTGACGGCCTACGAAAGCGCGGTGCAACTTACCCGGGACCGCTACGAGGGCGGCGCAGCTCCTCAATCGGACTTGGCGCAGGCCAGGACGCAGCTTGATCAGGCCCGTGTTCAACGTACCGATATCGAAGTGCAGCGTACGCAATACGAGCACGCCATTGCTGTCTTGACCGGTAAGCCTCCTTCGGAGCTTACCCTGCCGGCAATTCCTCTTGACCAGGCTTCCCAGGTTATGCCCGATATCCCCGGAGTGATGCCGGCCGCTTTGCTGGAGCGCCGTCCCGACATTGCCGCGGACGAACGCAGAATGGCCTCCGCGAATGAACAGATCGGTATCGCGCAGGCGGCCTTTTATCCCACCCTCTCGCTGAGTGCGATCGCCGGTTTTCAAGGGACGTCAGCGCTCAACTGGTTTAACTGGCCAAGCCGTTTTTGGGCGGTTGGACCAGGCTTGTCTCAGACCCTCTTCGATGCCGGCCGTCGCCGCGCGACCAAAAACATCACCGTCGCCAACTATGACGCTACCGTAGCGGAGTATCGGCAAACAGCGCTCACAGCATTCCAACAAGTAGAGGACAATCTGGCGGCATTGCGCGTACTCGAAAATGAAGCGCGCCAGCAGCACGAAGCCACGGCATCGGCGGAGCAGTCCCTTGACCTCTTTCAGACGCGCTATGAAGGTGGGGTGGACACCTATTTGCAGGTCGTCACCTGGCAAACCGCCGCACTCAACAATCAGCGCAACGACCTGGATATCCTTCAACGGCGCCTGGATGCAAGCGTGCTGTTGGTCAAGGCCCTGGGCGGCGGGTGGGACACAACGCAAATTCCAAGGATGTGAGTGACTCTTCGTCGCCGATCAAGGCATCGATGATTCGTGCAGAGTAAGAGAGCCGAGCTCCCTCGCGCCCCCTCAATTCTGAAAATTAAAACCACGTTTTTGGCACGGCATTTTCGGATGGGCGAAACTTGGCCTCGATCCCACTCCTCTCGTGATCGGAGTCTCTGCCACCCCACTCCGGCATCGCCGAAGCCCCGGCATATTCCCCGCAAGGCCCAATCGGCAATGGTTATCTCTTTCTTGACAACTGATAACCATACGGTTATGGTTTTTACGATAGCCACGCATGAGTGGCCGAATTTCATCGGCAACCTGGAGCGTGTTGTGGGGGTTGAAATGAGCAGGAAAACAAGAACGATTACCTATTGGACAACTACCATACTCACAGCGTTTTTTATCGGAAGCGGCGGTGCCTCGCAGGTGGCCCAATTTCTGGGCAGCCCCCATGGCGTCGTGCCCGTCCTCGGCTACCCGATGTACTTCTTTGCCATCCTGGGATTTTGGAAGGTGCTTGGAGCCATTGCCATACTCGTGCCGCGTTTTCCGCGGCTCAAGGAATGGGCATATGCCGGCATCTTCTTTGATCTGACAGGCGCGGCCGCGTCCTGCGCCGCAGTCGGCGGCTATGGCATTTACGCCTTTCATGTCGTCGCCCCTCTCATCCTCACCGTGCTGACTCTGGTATCGTGGGCCCTTCGACCGGAGAGCCGTATCATCGGCAGCCTCGTTCCTGCGACAAATAACAGGCCGGATCTAAACGCGAGAGCAGCGTAGACCGCGATCTGAGCGGCGCGGGTTGACCTCTACTTCCTGCGGTTCTTGCGCCAGACTTTCCGAGTCACGGCAGGCGGGGAGCATGTACACTCCGGAGTTGCAGTCAATCGCTCTTCCGGAGCTCGGCTTTGCTGAAACTCTTTCAAGGTATACGGCCATTCAAGCCTGCAGCCGCCTTGCACGATGCCTTGGCCGGGTTCACGCTCGCGGCCATGAATATCCCGCAAGCCTTGGGGTACACCAAGATTGCCGGCATGCCCGTGGTTACTGGTCTCTACTCCTTGCTGCTGCCCCTGCTGGGCTTCGCGGCCTTTGGCTCCTCCCGCTACCTGGTGGTTTCTGCTGACTCCGCGACCGCCGCCATCTTTGCCGGCGGTGTTTCCGGCATGGCGCCCCCAGCCAGTGCGCGTTACGTAGCCCTGGCCGGTGCGGTTGCGTTGCTAACCGCCGGCTTCCTGCTGTTGGCGCGCTTGCTGAAACTCGGCTTCATCGCTGACTTTCTTTCGCAGACGGTGCTCGCCGGCTTTCTTACCGGAGTTGGCTTCCAGGTCGGCATCGCTGTGCTCGGAGAGATGTTGGGACTGGAGATCTCCGCGAACCGAACGCTTCTGCAATTGGCTCAAGTCTTCAGAAAACTGCCCCAGGTCCATCCGCCGACCTTGGCCGTGTCCGCCGTTGTGGTCGGAGTTCTACTACTGTTTCGCCGCTTTGCGCCCAGAGTGCCAGGTCCGTTCCTCGCCGTTGCTGGAGCCATCGCAGCCAGCGCAATGTGGAATTTCAGCGGGCGTGGCATTACCATCATCGGCCCCGTGGCCGGCGGCCTTCCTCATCTTGGGCTCCCGGCCGTAAGTTGGGGAGATCTTTCACCGCTGATGCGCATCTCCGCATCGTGCTGCATCATGATCATCACGCAGAGTGCGGCCACCGCCCGGGTCTACGCGGAGCGCCACCGGCAGGTGTTGGACGCGAATGCAGACCTGGCCGGCCTTTCTGCAGCCAACGCTATGGCCGGCTTGAGCGGTACCTTCGTCGTCAACGGAAGTCCCACGCAGACCGCGATGGTCGAAAGCGCGGGTGCTCAGGGCCAGATGGCGCAGCTTGCCACCGGGGCGATCGTGGCGCTGGTTCTGCTGTTTCTCACCCGGCCGCTCGAATACTTGCCGCGTTGCGTGCTCGGCGCCCTGGTCTTCATGATCGCTATGCGCCTGATCAAATTGCGCACCCTCCTGGCGATTCGTCGTGAGAGTCCGGGTGAGTTTGTCCTGGCTCTTACCACCGCCGGGGTTGTCGTTGCCTTGGGTGTCGAGCAGGGGATCTTGCTGGCGATGATCCTCTCCCTGTTGCGCATCGTCGCGCACAGTTATCACCCCCACACGGGCGTCATGGTTCTGAATCAGCTCGGAACCTGGGATCTGAATCCCGTGGCGCCACGCAGTGTGACGGAACCCGGGTTTGTGCTGTACCACTTTGGAGCGGCTCTTTTCTATGCCAATGCCAACCGGTTTGCCGAAGAGGTGACTTGCCTCGTAGGGCAAGCGCCTTCGCAAGTCCGTTGGCTGATTGTCGACGCGGAGGCCATCACGAATTTGGATTACTCTGCAGCGCGCGTTGTTCTGGAACTGCAGCAGAACCTGGCCAGCTGCGGAACTCAACTAGGCTTTGCCCGGGTACGTTGGGACTTGCGAGCGGACTTTACTCGTCATCACCTCACCGAATCGATCGACCCTTCGCTGATCTTCGACCGGCTTCATGACGCACGGAGGGCTTTCGAGAAACTCAAGGCCCTGTGAAATTGTTTATGCAGGGTAACCCGCGTCCATCCACTTCTTGAAAAGTGAAACATGATCGGAGGACCAAGGCTCATCCGGAGGCATGGCGCCCGTGGCTACCTGATCGTAGACACTTTGCGCGTTAGCGGGCACGCTCATCCAGGCGAGATCATCCAGATGAACCCCTGCTCCATCCATACACGAAATGTCCTCATCGCGGAAAAGAGGGCGGATATCTGTGGCAAAACTGAGAGCCATTTAGCCTCCTTGGAAACTCGACTGCCGGAGTCTACACCCGGGCCGTAAGCATTGCTACCGTAAGCCAGTCAAAAAATTAAGCACCTACGTGACACCCTGCATGAAAGTGCCTACATCGGAGGCGATGTCGGCGACCAGTAGATTGCGAAAAGTCGCGCCGCGCAAGGACCGCCAGAGGCTCGGCGTTTGCCTCGGGTTTGGGCTGGCCACACTCAACAGTTTTCTCTTGCAACAGAATAAAGCAGGGTGACAGCATACCGGTTGCAGCAACTTCGGCGCTCGAGGCAAGTTTCTTATTTTTGTTCTATGGCGGGGAGAGTAATATCCCGGCAAACCACAAATGCCGTTCCCAGGGCATCACGGAGTTTCACATGTCTGATACGATGGCCAACGCCGAAGCATCCGGCCCGCTGAGCCAGGTGCAGCGAGTTGTCGATACTTTTATTTCCCCCTCCAAGACCTTCAACGACATCCTGCGCGATTCCAGCTGGTGGCTGCCCTGGCTATTGGGCGCGTTGGTGACGCTGGGCTATAGCGTGGCCATACAGCAGAAGATTGGGTGGGACCAGACCTACGCCAATATCTTGCAACACAGCTCAGAAGCGCAGCAGGAGAGGTTTGCGCAGCTTCCGCCGGATCAGCAGGCGAGACAGAAAGCAGTCGCCTCGTCGTTTACCAAATACATCGTTTGGGCTTCGCCGGTTTTGGGGCTGCTCTTTACGGCCATTGCGGCGGGCCTGCTGCTGATGACGCTGAATTTTGGTCTGGGCGGCCACGCCAAATTTGGCCAGCTATTCGCGGTATGGATGTATGCGACTCTGCCCTGGTTGATTCAGGCAATTCTTGGCGCCATCGTCCTCTTTGCCGGGTTGGATGCCGACGCGTTCAATCTTAAGAACCCGGTAGGCACCAACCTCGGGTATTACATGCCCGCGGATTGGCCCCAGTGGCTCATCGCCTTCGGCACCTCGATTGACATTTTGACCATTTGGGTCCTCATCCTGGTGACCATCGGTTGCGCCATTGTGGCGAAAACGAAGCTGGCCTCAACCGCGACGGCGGTGGTGGGTTGGTGGGTTCTCATCACGGTGGCGAAAGTGGGTATAGCGGCGATTTCCTAGATTGCCCGCACGGTGAATCCTGCGATTCGCCAGCTACCGGTCACGCAGGGTCAGCAGTGCTACGGCTAAAAGTTGCCTGGCGATCGAGTTGCGGAGCGAGTCCTTTTGGCTATCGAGCAACCGGTCGAGATGCGGGCGGCAGATCACGGGTGTAACTTCGCCGTTGCCGTGGACCAGAAACTTGGTCCGGCACTTTTCACTTGGCGCCGCAAAACAGGTAGGGCAGAAGACACTACGATCATCGCCCATACGGCGTCTCTCTATCTCGAGGGGTGTGCATACCAGGACTAAAGAGTCCGGGCGTTCTTGGCATTCTGCAAAGTAATCTGTACCGCCAACAGGACAGCCCGGTCGGCTTCCGTAAGCGGCTTCCTCGCCTGCCGTTCGTACGAATCACGCAACCGCTCTAAAGCAGTCATCAGATCGTAGTTACTTTGGATAACCCCGCGAAACCACTTCTCGAGCTTACCTTCGAGGGCAGCTTCTGGCGAGATGAACGGAAGAACCTTGCAGGGTGGATTGTTTGCCTTGATCATTTTTTCACTCTGACTATCTAGTGGCCCAACACATCGGCAGATGCAACAACGGCGACTCTCCTTGTTCCACTATCGAGTCCCTCCCCCGAAAGAATCGATCACAGAGCGCTGGAGAATCGCCGCTTGTTGATGAGCATAGCGCTTCCACCAGGAATTGCTAGGGTTCTTGCGTAATCCAAGGGGGGTTTGTGGTAATCGCCGATGGTAATGGAAGCTAGCCCGTATATCAAGCTTCGCCTTCCTCGTGGATGCGGAACGCCCCACTACCCGGCCAAAATCCTTTTCGTAACGGCGTTTGCGCTCGTCCGCGGAAGCGAAGCAGAGGATCGGGGATATCTTCCCGCACGAACGTTCGATCTGCTTTGGCAATGGATTCTTTCCTTTGTGGCGCTGCTGCCCCGTGGTTACTGAGTCCGAAGCAACTCGCTGCCCCCATGACGATACGGGAAAATGGCCGGTATATCATGGTTTCCAGCCTTTCGTGAGAGCTTTTGGCCTCGTCAAAAGGGCCGGTGTAACGTAGAGAGGAACGACCGGGAGCGTCTGTTCTCTTCAACTCCTAAACGATTGGCAGCGACGATGAGCACCAGTACCGTCCTTACACCTCCCGCGACTCTCGACTACAGCCTCATAGGGGTCAACTCCACGATGGCCGTGGAAAAGGGTCTCGCCGAGGCTGAGTGGTATCAGTCTCCGGTCCCCCGCGAGACTATGCGGGGTCTGCTTCAGCGTCGCGACGGGCCCGCAATCCGAGACACGATTCTCTGGTTTGCTCTGATCCTCGGTACCGGCTTCCTGACCTATGCCCTCTGGGGCTCATGGTGGGTCATCCTGCCCTATGCGATCTACAGCGTTCTTTACGCCTCGACCTCCGACTCCCGTTGGCATGAGGCCGGCCACGGTACCGCGTTCAAGACCGACTGGATGAATAATGCGCTCTATGAAATCTCGTCGTTCATGGTCATGCGGGAGTCCATCGTCTGGCGTTGGAGTCACACCCGCCACCACAGCGACACCATTATCGTCGGCCGCGACCCGGAGATTGCCGTCCCTCGCCCTCCTGACTTGAAGGGCATGGTGATGTCGTTCTTCAACCTCCGGAATTATCAGAAGTATTTCTCTCAGATTGTCATGCATTCTCTGGGGCGCATGTTTGCCGAGGAGAAAATGTACATTCCCGAGGGAGAGTTTCCCAAGGTCTATCGCCGGGCACGCGTGTACGTTGCCATCTACCTCATCGTCATTGGGCTCTCAATTTGGAGCCGCAGCATCCTGCCACTGCTGCTCGTGGGGCTGACGAATATCTTCGGCACCTGGCTGCTGGTCACTTATGGGTACACGCAGCACGCGGGTCTGGCTGAGAATGTGCTCGATCACCGGCTCAACTGCCGCACGGTGTACATGTGCTGGATTCACCGCTATTTGTACTGGAACATGAACTACCACGTCGAGCACCACATGTTCCCGCTGGTGCCTTATCATGCGCTGCCTAAATTGCATGCCGCGGTGAAAGACGACTGTCCCACGCCGTATCCCAGCCTCCTCTCCGCCTGGCGGGAAATTGTGCCCACTGTTCTCAAGCAGGTTAGGGATCCCGGTTATCACGTCAAGCGCCAGCTTCCCGCACCACGGCTACGGGCAAACGAAGGTGTTCACTCCTCCCAAGGCACGCCGGATACGGAAGGCTGGATCGAAGCTTGTGCTACGACCGATCTAGGCCGGGTTGACGTTGTCCGCTTTGACCACGGTAAGAAGACCTACGCTCTCTACCGCACCGAGGATGGCGAACTCTACGCAACCGACGGATTGTGCACCCACGGCAATGTTCATCTTTCTCTCGGCCTGGTAAAGGGAAACCTCATCGAGTGCTCCAAGCACAATGGGCGCTTCAACCTTATCGATGGTTCGCCCGCGCGTGTACCGGTCTGCCGCGGTCTCGTCACCTATCCCATTGCGGAGCGCAGCGGTCGAATTTTTGTGAATGTGAGCCGGCCTGGCGGCGCCGGCGCTCGCCCGCAAAAAACGTATCAGTTACGCGTTGTCAGCAACCGCAACGTCGCCACCTTTATCAAGGAGCTGGTTCTCGAGCCCGTCGATGCTGCGGAAAGAATTTCTTTCACTCCCGGCGACTACCTGCAGTTCGACGTTCCCGCCTACGATGAGATTCGCTTTCGCGAGTTTGACATCCCTCAGCCGTTCGCCGCGGTGTGGGAGCATCAGCACGTATTCGACCTGGTGGCGCGTAATCCCGCGGGCGGCCGCCGCAACAACTACTCTCTCGCCAGCAACCAGGAGCGGGATCGCGTGCTTCGCTTCAACGTGCGCATCGCAACGCCGCCTCCGGGCCAGGATTGTGCTCCTGGAGTCGGATCCAGTTACGTATTCAGTCTCAAGCCTGGAGACATCGTTTCCGCCATCGGCCCGTTCGGCGATTTTCACGTCAAGCCGACGCAACGGGAGATGGTCTACATTGGCGGGGGCGCCGGCATGGCTCCGCTCCGCGCCCACCTTTCGCACCTGCTGGAGACGGAGCAAAGTACCCGTAAAGTCAGCTTCTGGTATGGCGCGCGATCCAGGCAGGAGATTTACTACGAAGACTATTTCCACGATCTAGCCAAGGCGCATCACAACTTTGCGTTCCACCTTGCGCTCTCGGCGCCGCTGCCTGAGGATGACTGGACTGGCCACCTGGGGTTCATCCACCAGGTAGTGCTGGAGAAACATCTCACGCAGCACGGCAACCCAAAAGCCGCCGAGTATTACCTCTGCGGTCCACCCATGATGATCAAGGCTTGCATTAAAATGCTCGCCGATCTGGGCGTGCCGGTGAGCCAAATTTCTTACGATGAGTTCTGAGTGAGTTGGGTTTGAGCAAGAGCCAAAACGCAGCCGCTCAGCAACAACGTATCCGCCAGATAGTTCAAGCCGTTCCCTATGTCGGAGGGAATCGTAACCACGATGGGAGCATAGACGAGATCTGGCTTTTAGCGGGGGACTAAACAAAAAAAGACTACCTCGGGGGCTTTTAGCCCTCATGGTTGTGGCCCTGTACGGCCCGACTAAACAGCTTGCAGAAAAAGTCGCTGAACCTAGATGGGGTCATCCCTCAGTGGCTTCTGCCGGACTGTTTGCAAGCACTTACGTACGAGCTGAAGGTCGTACCCTTCAAAAACCGGAGTTTTCCGCAAACTGTAAAGTCGTGCCCTGACACAAAGCATGAGCGTTTCCGCAGCCCGTAGGTCATGCCTAACAAGAACAAAAATCAAGCTCAACGAAGCAACGAAAAGCCGCCTGGCGCCCGTTTCCTCCACCGCGGGTCGGCGCAGCCGGTGGATGACTGATACAAAGCGGGAGTTTTTCCGCAGCCGAAGGTTATTTATAAAATTTGATATTTTTGGGTGCTTTTGCAGGATTAGCAGCTCACCGGTTGTGTACAAAGGGGTTCTTTATAGGGAACGGAACTCCTAAGTCTGGAACAGAACCGTACAAGGGGACATACGGTTGGGTGGCTTTCATGGGGCTCAAGGGTTTGGCGAAGGTGGACTGGCTGGAACCAGGATCCGGGTCATTGGTTGTGGCAGGGGTTGTGGCCGGGTGCCGGCGAAGCCATGCGGAGGTATGGATTTTCTGGGCGGGCGCGGGGGTAGATTTCGTCTCGGAAGAGATGGCAAGACGGTCGGTGGCGCGACGGTCGGGGATGAGGTTTTGCATGGCGACGATCATGGAGAGAGCCTTGACCTGGCCGGCGACGCTGCCTCGGGTTATTTCGGGGCTTAGGTTGGCGATTTCCCAGAGGCGGTTTAGTACTTGTTCGCGGTCCAGGTTCACCCGGTGCTGTCCGTCCAGCTCTTGCTGGACGAACTGTTGCCGGACGGAGGCGCATTGCTGGAGCATGTATTCGCGGACATGGGGTTTGGATTTGGTGTCGGCGGCGGAGTCGGGTTTGAGGCCGACGGCTTCGGCGGCTTGACGGTCGGTCATGACGCCAGAGAGGACCAGGTGGACGAAGGCTATCTCCTGATCGGTGATTTTGTTTTTGGGCATAGGTGGCTCCTAAATTTGAAAGGGGTGTGGACAGAGGTTTCTACTGCATGGGAAGCAGTGTAGGAGGCATAAAAAATCCCGCCGGGGCGGGATGGTTTGGATTGCTTATTTTGTGACAGGGATCGAGTGTGACACCGGACAGCGGTAAGACTGTCCTTCGCTCGCGCTTAGGCCTAAATTAGCGGCAACTGCCGACCAGCGGGAGGTACGCGAGAGCCGCCCGTTGTGCCGAAATCGTCTGGTACCAGAATACAGCGTTCCGGAGTCGGACGTAGCCACCGAGACTCTTCTCTTGAATCGCCGGTTATCGTTTCGGTGGTTACGTTGGGGACCGGAGAATGCAGGTTTCAGTTATGCGAATGAGGTTGGGGTGGCGGGGCGGGCACGTTTGGCGGGCCAGCTCTCCGGCCCTCGGGAGCGGATGGGTTATCTTCTTCCGGTCTCTCACGCAGGGAGTCGTGAGATAGAAACACCCCAGGATTAACGTCCTGGGCTACTCTCAGCCAGAGCGGTCCAAATTGGCGAATGTACTTGGCTTGGTGTGCAGGTAATCCGTTGATTGTGTGGAGGTGCGTGGGGATCAAAGAGAATCGGGTTGGGTTGTGGATCGCCTGTCGGCATTTGCGTGCGGTCCAAGTGAAACTGCAGGTCCCTCCCTTCTTGTTAGGGCACGAATTAGTCAGGCCGTTAAGGAGGCTTTGGCCTTGCCAGCGCTAAAGCGCGTGATCAGAGTCGAACCCCTTCACGGAGCGCTAAAGCGCTCTTTCAAATGCGGGGTTCCCACCCGGGTGAACCCGGACGGCACGCCAATGCCGGCGTAGTCCGCTCAACTCCGCAGGGCCGCAGAAGCGTCCGCCCCTGGTCTCATCTCTCTTGTGTCCAGGAACGCCGATTTATTGTCACGCGCGAACGCCATAAACGTGCGGGGAGCTTCTCCTGTGACCTCTCTTACAACTGGAGAAACGCCGGACGCTTCGCCACGGCGGTAGGAGGCATAATCCTCGATCAGGCCATCTGCCTGCCAGTCGGGCATGCCGAAACCTCGAAGAGCTTCCCGAAATCTTTTTTCCGGAACGTCCACAAAGGCCACCGGTCGCTCCAGTGCTTGCGACAACTGGGCAGCCATCTCGGCGTGCGTGAGCGCTTGCGGTCCGGTGATGTCATAGGTTTTTCCTTCGTGCCCGCTCTTGATCAGCGCCGCCACGGCTACCGCGCCTATGTCCCGAACGTCCACTACGCTTATCCGCGCATCGCTTGCGGGAGCAAAAAATCGTCCCTCCGACGCGATCGAACGGCCAATCATGAGCAGCCCCTGCATATAGAAGTTGGGACGAAGGTTGGTGTAGGTCATCCCAGACTGGCGCAGAGCCTCTTCGACCACCGCATGGTAGCGCAGAAAGCGGAGTGGGGAAGTGGATGCCGCATGCAGCTGAGAGAGATAAACAATATGCTTCACGCCAGCCTCACGTGCCAGATCAACGAAGCGCAACTGCCGTTCCTCAACGTGCTCAGATGAATTTGTAACCAGGAAGGCACGCTGAACACCGCTTAGAACTTTGCGGAGACTGGCCGGATCGTCGAAGTCCGCTTCCACGTATTCCAATTCCACGTTGGGGATGCCTCGCAGGATGCCGTTGTGCCGGCGAACCATGGCACGAACCCGCTCTTTTCTGCCGGACAAGCGCCTGATGATTTCGGCGCCGTTCTTTCCCGTGGCTCCAGTCACAAGAATCATTTGCCTTCTCCCACTCTATTTGAGATAGGCGGCACGACGAGGTAGTTGCCCACGGGTACATATTTGCCCGGCCTGCTGGTGGGCCTACACTCGCTTGCGGGAACCTGGTTCCTGTTTCGGCGGCGATTGATCGCCCTCTGGAAGCACCGGCTTGGGCAAATGCGCGACTTCGTATTTCGCCTGAATCAGTTGATTGCGGACGTCTGGCAAAGACGGGACCTTTTTGTCTGCCCGTCGAATGCGCAATGCGGACGTGAGATCTCCAAAAGTGCTCCGCCGCCAATCGCTGATGTTCGGCTCCCGGACGCCGGTGAATTGTTCCAGAAACTGGAGTACCGAGGTGTGATCGAAGGGCTGGCTGCAGACCCATCCTCCGGTCGTCCACGGCGAAATGATGATGCAGGGCACTCGGAAGCCGCCGCCTATGGGGAGACCATTCACAAACTCGTGCGCTGTACCTGCGGGGGGCACGGGTGGCGCGACATGATCGAAGATGCCGTCGTTCTCGTCGTAGTTGAGAATGAATACGGTCTTTGCCCAAACAGCGGGATTGGCTGCGATGGCATCGATCTTGCTCGAGACAAACGCCGCGCCATCCGCCGGCATGTAATCCGGATGCTCCGATTGATAGCTGGTGGGGATGATCCAGGAGACAGCGGGTAACCGGTCGTTCTTCGCGTCTTCCTCAAACCGGCCCTCCTCGCCGCGTTCCATTGCTTTCGCATAGAGCGGCGAGCCTTTCGCGGCTTCGCGAAAGATCTTGAAAGTCTCCAGCATATTGCAACCGTAGTTGTCTTGTTGCTGATAGACCTTCCAGCTGATACCGGCCTGCTCCAACCGCTCTGGATACGTAGTCCAGGTGTATCCGGCCGGGGGCGCGGTATTTTTCAAGATTGGCCCACCGTGCAGTCCTTCGGGGTCAATCGTCCCTGTCATCCAATACATGCGGTTTGGCCAGGTCGGCCCCATTACCGAACAGTGGTACGTGTCACAGATCGTGAATGCCTCTGCCAGGGCAAACTGGAAGGGAATATCTTCCCGGTTGTAATACCCCATGCAATACGGACCATGCGGCCCATCGGCTTTGCGATGAGCGGGTAGCCATTGATCCATTTTGCCGCCGTTCCACGCCTCGTGTTGCACCGCCCAGGCGTGGCTGGTCGAGGGGATCTTTTGCGCACTGCTCTTGCGCGTATCCAGATGAAAGGGAAGCAGGTATCCGCTGGGATGGACTGCATCCGGCTGGTAGAAGACAGATTTTCCGTCCGCCAGTTTTAGCGGGGCCGGGTCCGCGAAGCCGCGGACCCCGGCGAGCGTTCCGAAATAGTGGTCGAACGAGCGGTTTTCCTGCATCAGCAGGACCACGTGCTTGATGTCTTTCAGCGAGCCGTTTCTCGGCGGACCCTGCGCCAACAACCGCTGTACGTTCGGGGGCATCAGCGCCGAGGCGGCAGCAGCGGCGGCAACCCGGGACGCGCCAGTCAACAACCGGCGGCGGGTGAGTTTGGAAGCAGGAGGATCGGACAAGTCCGTCATGCGGGCAGCCCTCATTGCAAATTGCAGCGGTTTAAAAATGATAACGCGAAAACATTTAGACACCGAACTGTCGTAGATGATGGTCGACGTGTTTGTACATGAGAATGGCCCACTGCTGCGGTTTGAGCGGACCAAAGAAAGGATGTGGGTGCCGCGAGCAGCAGGCTGCGCCCCTGGTGACGAAGCTATCGATAGCTCTGATGAGATGGGCGCGTTCGCGCTCTAAGTCGCACTGCGTGGGGTGTGCCGGGAAGAGTTCCGGCGAGGACGGTGAATTGCGGCGCATGGGCTGGTCGTTGCCGAAGACCAGCGGCTTGATGAGCAGGCCGAGGACGTTGGCAGGAAAGGATGCACGCTTGGGGTTGATGACGCCCGTCGCCATCTGCACGCCAGACGTACAGTGCGCCAGGGTCTGGGCAAGGGTCATGTTGCCCCATTGCCGCTCACTCTCAGGATGGAGGCGCATGATTCGCTGCTTTATGTCTTCTGCCAGCGTGGCGTCAAAGAGATCTTTCATCGTAGGTACTCTCCGTCTCCGATTGTCGCGAACGGTCCCAACAACTTTTTATTATGCGGGGGAGGGCTTGCTTTTTGAAAATTGGATTTCAGGTGTTGAGAGCCCCCGCACCGGGGCGCATCCGATAAAATTGTCTCGAAAAGACACGCACCTCGGAAAATGCCGCTGTCAAAGAATTGATCCAGGATTTGTGGATGTTTCCCATATGATTCGATGACCGATGCAAAGCATCTCTCATTACCGCGGGTTAGAAAAGATCGGCGTTGGTGGTATGGGCGTCGTCTACAAAGCCGAGGACACGCTGCTTGGACGCTTTGTCGCGCTTAAGTTCCTTCCCGATAACTTCGCCAACGACAGTGGCGTGTTGGAGCGCTTCCGGCGCGAGGCTCGTGCCGCGTCGGCGCTGAATCACCCCAACATCTGTACCATTTATGAGATCGCCGAAGAAGGCGGCCGCACATTCATCGCCATGGAGTTCCTGGATGGCGAAACGCTGAAACAGTTGATTCAAGAGGGTTCGCTTCCCGTCGACCGGGTGATCGAAATTGCGATCGACATCACCGATGCCCTCGAGGCGGCGCATGACAAGGGCATCATCCACCGTGACATTAAGCCGGCGAACGTCTTCGTAACCTCACGGGGCAACGCCAAGGTTTTGGACTTCGGTCTGGCAAAGATGATACCCGCCAAGGAGCTTGCCGGAGCAGGAGCGGAATCCTTTCGTGAGCAACAGCAGCTTACCGACGGGCTGGGAGCCGCGCTGGGGACGGCGGCGTACATGTCGCCGGAGCAGGCTTTGGGCAAGCCGGTCGACGCGCGCACCGATCTCTTCTCTTTTGGCATCCTGCTCTACGAGATGTGTACTGGCCGCTCACCCTTCCAGGGAGACACGACCGGAGAGCTTCTCATTGCCATCGTTCAGCAGGTCCAGATCACTCCCGCGCAACTGAATCCCGGCGTTCCGGGTGGATTAGCGCGCATCATTGATCGTTGCCTGGAAAAGGACCGCCAGCTTCGCTACCAGCACGCCGCGGAAATCCGCGCGGACTTGGAGCGTGTGCAACGCGACCCGGCGGCGGTGGTCGATCGGCCCTCTCCCATTCCTCCAGAAAGCCCACCGTCTGAGACCTCTTCAAGTCTCCCAACAGGGGACCAGGCAGTCCCTGGAGGGCCGGCTTGGCGGCGGCGTTGGCTCGTGTCTCTTCTCGGGCTGACGGTTATTGCCACTGTGATCATTGCTTACTACCGGGCAAGTATCCCGTCAGTTCCAGAGGCTTCGAACTATACCCAACTCACTCACGATGGCGAGGCGAAGTTCCTGGCCGGCACGGATGGGTCGAGGCTCTATTTGGGCATGGAATATCAGACTGCACCCGGAATCGCGCAGATGCCGGTCACGGGCGGCGACCCGGTCCGCATGCCGGCTCCCGCCGAATACACCCTTCCTGTTGGAACGTCAGCGGACGGTACCGAACTGTTAGCTATCGAGCGCCCAGGTCTGGAAGTCCTCGATCCGGGCAGTCTGTGGTGGTTGCCGGTGCTCAACGGCCAACCGCGCCGAATCGGCAGTGTGCTGGTCACCGATGCAGCCTGGTCTCCCGGCGGCATGCTGGCCTATTGCAATCGGGGCGACCTGTTTCTTTCCAACGGCGACGGGAGCGGAGCACGGAAACTGGCTTCGCTCGGAGGGTTTATCACCACTCCCCACTTCTCCCCGGACGGGAAACGGATTCGGTTCACCTGGCAAGCCCTGACCGTTGCGGATCGTTCTCTTTGGGAGGTCACTGTGGAGGGAAAATACCTTCATCGCCTGCTTCCCGACTGGCGACAACCATCTGGCGATGCAAACGGAAACTGGACCGCGGATGGAAAGTTTTTTGTCTTTGAGGCGAATGGTCAGATATGGGCGCTCCCGGACAAGGCGGGCCTTTTCGGGAGGGTAGACGGTAAGCCCCAGCTGCTTACCTCGAGTCCCATCCAGCTGTCCTCACCTCTTCCAAGCAAAGACGGCAAGAAGCTTTTTGTCGTTGGCTCCACACTGCGCGGGACGCTTTCCCGCTACAACCAGCGGCTAGGCGAATTCCTGCCTTTTCTTTCCGGCATCTCAGCAGAAACCACCACTTTCTCAAAGGATGGAAAATGGATCGCTTACGTTACCTATCCCGTGGGAAGTCTTTGGCGCAGCCGGGTCGACGGCAGCGAGCGGCTGCAACTTACCGATCCGCCGATCTATCCTCTGAATCCACGCTGGTCGCCGGACGGAACGCAAATCGCATTCTGGGGCTACAGAAAAGGAACCGTGGATGAAATATATACAGTCCCGGCTGACGGAGGCCCGCCCCAACCGATAGTGCCGGGGAATTCTGTCGCTCGCAGAGAACCAAACTGGTCTCCAAGCGGGGATCGGATACTGTTCGAGGAGGTCGCGCCCAATGTGCCTACGGTGCTGCGGTTACTAGACCTGCAAAGCCATCGCGTATCTTCCATTCCCGGATCGGTCGGGTATACTTCACCCCGCTGGTCGCCCGATGGACGGCATATCGTTGCCATGACCAAGGACGCACGCAAGATGGTGCTGTTCGATTTCCAAACCGGCACGTGGTCAGATCTGATTCAAACTTCAATCGACTTCCCCAACTGGTCGCGAGATTCGCAGTACGTCTACTTCCTGCATTATGCGGAGAAACCCGCGGTGCTTAGAATTCGGGTCAGCGACCGCAAGCTCGAGCAGGTTGCCGATTTGAGAGGTTTTCTAACCACAGGTTTTTGGCGTTTTTGGCTCGGATTGGATCCCGAAGACGCCCCGCTTATGCTCCGCGACTCAGGAACACAAGACGTTTATTCGCTCGACTGGATTGGAGCAAAGTGAGTGCGCTGTTTGTGGAAATCCGACCGCAACACCTGCCGTCGAGACCCTCTATTCATTTGACCTCTCCATGTTGCGGCCATACACTTGTCAATTCAGGGAAAAGCAACATCTGTAGTTCACGTGGAACGCTGCCGGTTACGCTCCAGAGGCCTGAGTACGTGTCCTAGGCAGCAACTCATCGGTATGAATTCAGAGAAGGTGGAGACAAGAGTCCGTCATGACTAGAAAGCCACACGTTGCTGTAGCGATTCATTTGACCGCGATTATTTTGCTGGCTCACCTGGCTGGCGCGAGCGCTCAGGCGCAGACGCAAACCTGGTTCCTCGACCCGAACCATTCGGCGGCACAGTTTTCCGTGCGCCACATGGGAATCTCAAACGTCAGAGGAGCCTTTACCAAAATAAGCGGCACGGTCGTTGATTCCCCGGACTTGGGCAAGGCTTCTGTGAATGTGACCATCGACGCCAGTTCCATCGATACTCGCGTGGAAATGCGCGACAAGGACCTGCGCAGCGACCACTTCTTCGATGTCGCCAAGTATCCGACGATCACCTTCCAATCGAAAAAAGTGGAGTCAGCCGGTGCAGGGAAGTTGAAGGTCACCGGAGATCTGACCATGCATGGTGTGACGAAGGAAGCCGTTCTGGATGTCGACGGCCCCACGCCTCCGGTGAAAGATCCGAGAGGGGGCTCGCGTCGTGGCGTTTCTGCTACGACCACGATTAGCCGGGCGGATTATGGAATGACTTATGATGCACCTATGGTGGGGGATCAGATCGCGATTCAACTGGATGTGGAACTGGTTGACAAGGCGCCGGGTCCGCCGCGCCCGGGTCCAGGTGCTCCGCCACCGCCCGCAAATTAGCTGGCGTGATGTCCCGAAAGTTCGCAGATCCCATTCGACGGGGTAAATAAGCGAAAACGAAAGCCTCAGACTAAAGTGTCTGCGTGAGAACCTGCCGTTCCAGAACTCAGTCCTGCAGAGCCTGCCCCGAGCTTGTCGAAGGGGACGGCTGAGAATATCCCAGGATGCAATCCTGGGCTTCAGCATTCTCCGGTGGTCAGGAATTGTAAGTTCTCACGCAGACTCTAAAGCCCTCAACAGGCTAGCCATGTGTGGCCCGCTAAACCGTTTGCGGAAAAACTGTCCACGAAGGACACGGCTTCAGCCGTACCACCCTGGGCGAGGCTGATGAGGGCTTCAGCCGCTGAGGTATTGCTTTCCTCCGAGTGCAAAGTCTTCCCCCGGTTTAGCCGGGCCGCTATGAGCCACCAGTCTGATGTTTTGTATCAGGGCACGACTTTAGTCGGGCCGTTGACCACCAGCGAAGCTGGGCTTCAGCCGCTGGGCTTCTTGTTGGTTCCGGCGAAAAAAGCACCTGGAGTGCAAAGAATTAGCGAACAAGCGTTTCGTGTGGGATGTGCCGTTAGCAGGGGCTAAAGCCCAAATTTCTTTTAATCCTTTACGGCCCGACTAAAGCAGTGCCCTGATAGAAAGCATGAGTTTTTCCGCAACCTGTAAAGCAGTGCCCTGATACAAAGCATGAGTCTATCCGCAGTCTGTAAAGTCCCTGTCAGCGCGCCCATGTGCGCAGCGCCTTAACGAGAAACAGAAAAAAGTTCAACAAAAAAAGGGCTCATCCACCGTGGGCCGGCGCAGCCGGTGGACTACTGATACAAAGCCCAAACCGCCGTTCTCACGAACATTGAGCCTCAAGTAATTTCAGCTGTTTAGGCACGGCTGAAAAAGTGCCCTGCCTTGATACAAAGGAGACTAGCTCATCTCGAGTTGCTCGGGCTTCAAATATTTGATCAGCACAACTTCGCTGCCCGTTTCGCTGTAAATCAACTCGTCAATTATGTTCTTGGCCATCAGAATCCCAAAGCCCCCCGGTCTAAGCCCCTGTTCCGCCCGGACCGCGGTGTGACGGATCGGGTCGGACGGCGGGTTCGCGATGGCCGCATGACGAATCTCCTGCAACGAGAAGCCCTCCCCGGGATCCTTTACCCGGCATAAGACCATGTGCCTGGCTCGAATATAAGAGATCGACACATGCTGCGTGGCATCGAAGCGGGCTCCATGCTCGATAGCGTTCATGAGCATCTCGCGGAAGGCCAGGCCGACGGCGTCTCTCTCCTTTACTGGGAGATCTGCTACCTCGTGAATGAACTGAACCAACCGGTCCGCCGTCTTACGATCGCAGCGCGCAATCAGTTCCACAAGTTCCGGGGTGGCGGAAAGGATCTCTATCCCTTCATCCCAAACGGGACCGGTCGTAGCAAGACGAAGCATTTCTTCGAAGGTAGCCATCGAATAGGGCTCGGAGAAATAGCTGAAGGCGCGCTCGCGCATGGCGGCGATTACATCGGCGGGCGTGCTTTGCCCGGTAATGATGATGAGCCGTACATGGGGCCGGACAATGCGGATCTTTCGCAGGAGATCCACATCTTGCTTGCCCGAACTCTCCTCGCCCGTTAGAACGAGGTCATACGCCTGGACCTTGAGCATCTCCAGCGCGGCGTTGTTATTGACCGCACGTGCGATCTTCCAACCAGGCAGCACCTTGCGCACCGCCGGGGCGACTTTGGAGTCGGAACCGACCACCAGCGCTGTTTTCTTCGGCTTGGCTGGTTGCTTTGAAGTGGTCACGCTGTCGATGAATCACCGCCTGCGCTCCATGATAAAGCCACCTCTTCCAGGAGAGCCGGTAATTCCCGCAAACATCTGCCCGCCATGTGTCAGTTCGCGGGCATTTCAATTCCCGACAGACGTCTGCAGGCGTCGAGCAGTGTGTCTTGTCGCCCCGCATCGTGGGCCCCGGGGTTGGGTGTGCGCTGCCGCATGTGAAAGAAGTACTTGCCCGTGACCGTCGCGGCCGGATCCTGGCTGACTGCCAGCCACACCTGGGTGCGATGTGCAGCGTCCAGGTCGTCGGGCGCCCCGGGGCCACCCATCTTGGTCGCCACCCAGCCGGGTTCTAGCGCGTTGGAGAGAACACCGGGCCAGTGGCACGCGATGGCGAAGGCCAGCAGCACATCGTGTAGTTTGGTATCGGAGTAAGCCTGCTGTCCTCGCCAGGGGCGCTGTTCCCAGGTTAGATCCTGCAGGCTCGCATCCCCACTCTGGTGCAAGCCTGAGCTCAGATAGACGAGACGCTTCGGTTTCTCGATGAGGGCCGTCAGGATGTAAGGCGCGAGCGTGTTGACGGCGAATACATGAGGGATGCCGTCTTCGGTCGCAATGCGTCGCGGCTCGCGATACCCGATGCCGGCGTTGTGAATGACCGCGTCGAACGAACCCAGGCGGTTGACCTGCTCGGCCACACGGCGGGTTTGTGCAATGCTGGTCAGATCACCGATGACGACGCTCTCCGCTCCAGGCACGGCGGCAAGTGCTTCTTTTGCTCGCTGCTCGCTGCGCGCGTGCAAGACCGCGCTGTGCCCTTGTTCGATAAGCAGCTGGGCGGCCATCTGGCCCAGGCCGTCGGAAGAACCTGTAATGAACACGCGTGCCATAATCGTTTACCCTCCGTATTGCTACAGATGCAGGCCAGACCGGTCAAGCCACGAATATTGACTGTGAACAACCCGTGAAGGAGAGCTGAAGCAATCCATGAAAAAGACGACTCTATTTAAACAGTACTTGCTGGCCAAGGAGATCCTGATGATCCCGGTTGCCCATGATCCGCTCTGTGCAACCATCATCCAGCGAGCAGGATTTAAGGTATTCGGTTGCGGCGGCTACGCCAACTCTGCAGCCCTGCTCGGCGCGCCCGACATTGAATTGCTGACGCTCACGGAGATGACAGAGGCCGTGTGGCGGTTTGCCGATGCAGTGGATCTGCCATTGTTCGCCGACGGCGACAATGGTCATGGAAATACCACCAACGTCCATCGAACCATCAAGCAGTTTGAAAAGGCCGGTGCGGCGTCCGTGATGCTGGAGGATCAGGTCTCGCCCAAACGCTGCGGTCACATGTCGAGCAAGCATGTGGTGCCGTTGGATGAGTTCGTGGCCAAGATCAGGGCTGCCGTCGATGCACGTACAGATCAGGACCTCACCATCCTGGCGCGCACCGATGCCATCGCGGTGAAGGGCCTGCCGGAAGCGGTCGATCGCGCACACCGCTGCCTGGAGGCGGGCGCCGATTGGGTCTTTTTTGAAGCGCCCGAAACCGTCGAGCAGATGAGGCAGATCCCTCACCTGGTATCCGCGCCCACGCTGGCTAACATGATCCCTGGCGGCAAGACACCGATCCTGCCCGCCAGTGAACTGGAGTCGATGGGTTTCGCGGCGGTGATTTTTCCTAACGTGTTTACCTACGCCTATGCCAGGCTCGCCACGGACATCGCCGCGGAACTGCTCCGCACTGGCAACCCGGCAGTCTTCCATGACCAGATGATCGAGTTTGAGGAATTTAATAACCTGGTTGGCTTGCCCAAAATCAGGGAAGAGGAAAAGCGCTACTATTCTCACCTGGAAGACGCGCACTTACGGGGCTCGTAGTCGTGCTGACCAAAATCGAACGTCCGAAACTCGGAATTGCCTCCTGGACTCTGCCCTGGGCAATCGGTGTCCAGGGCTACCCCTCGCCGCAGCGGCCACTCGGCTGCATTGGGTTGCTGGAGAAGGCCGTAGAAGCCAAGGTTTCCGTGGTGCAGATCGCGGATAATCTTCCCCTCCACGAATTGCCGGATCAGGAACTGGATCAATTGCGTGAGGCAGCCGCTGCCCGTGGATTAATGCTTGAAGCCGGCACGCGAAGCCTCGATGCGGAGCACCTCGCGCGGTACATCGCGATCACTCATAGAATTGGAGCGCGGATTCTGCGCACGGTCTTGTCCGGGAGCTTGTTGGGGCCGAAAGAGTTGGCGGCGGCCGAAGGCGCAATCCTGAAGGTTGTGCCGGCACTCGAGCGCCAGGGCGTGACCCTTGCTCTGGAGAACAACGAAGCCTTCAGCGCGGGAGAGTTTGCGGGGATCATCACACGAATTGCCAGTCCTCATGTTGGGATTTGCCTGGACACCGCCAACTCCCTTGGCCGGCCGGAAACATTGCAGACCGTGGTCGAGAATCTGGCCGAGCATGCGGTCGTTCTTCATGCCAAGGATTACGATATTCAGCGCATCGATACGCGCATGGGGTTCTCAGTTGTGGGAACGCCGGCGGGCGACGGCCGGGTCGATTTCGATTGGGTGCTCGCCGAATTACAGTAGGCAGGGCCGCAGCGGAATCAGTGTCATCGTGGAGCACTGGCCGCCGTTTGCCGGCACCATCGAGGAAACGGTTCGCATCGAGCAAGAGTGGCTGTCGAGAAGTGTGCGCTTCCTGCGATCGAAGCTGTCAGCTTTGGCTTAAGGGTCAGGAACCGCAGATCCCTCAGCTACGCTCCTCCGGATTTCCTGTGAAGTTTGTTGGCGTTGATGAACTTCATGAGGCTTTCCTCGATGAAAGCCGCACACGTGGACGTTGCTTGGCGCCGGGTAGAGAGAATTAGGGTATCTCGCTCGTTTTTCACTAGATGTGGGAGCCCACCGATTTTGACGCTAAGCGCATTGGATGGATCGAGAGTGAGAGGGAAAGAGTGGTGGTATCCCACATCTCGCGAAAAACGAGCGAGATGTGGGGCACCCGTCCTTCGCGAGGGGACCGGAGGCTGAAGTCGATCATGAGCACGGCAGGAGCATTCACGAGAGCGCAGCCGGGGGGAAATCCGACTCGAATTGCGACGCGTGACCTGGTCGAGTTTGGGGTGGGCTATGGCCTGATCCTGGCGGCTATTTGGACCTTGAATCCCTGGCAGCGATTCTTTTACTGGGCTGCCATCGCGTGGATCGTTGTCACTACGTGGCAACGGCGTACTACATGGAACGGCGCTGGGGCTCGGTCTGTCCGGCCTGCTGCGGTCGCTTTGGATCGTAGGGGCTGCAGCGATACTTGGCGGCCTGGCGGTGTATCTGGCCGACCGGGAACATACGCTGCACCGGCTCCATGGTCCCACTCCATTGTTGTCGCATGTTTGGGGGTACCTGATCTGGGCAGTGATGCAGCAGTTCCTGCTGCAGATTTATTTCCTGCTGCGGTTGCAGCGCATGGTGCCCGGTAAGGTGGCTCCGGTAGTGGCGGCGGCCGGCCTATTCGCGCTTGCCCATCTGCCCAATCCGGTGCTGACGCCAGTCACTCTGGTGTGGGGCATCGCCGCCTGCGTTTTGTTTTTGCGCTACCGGAATATCTATGCCCTGGGGATCGCCCACGGAATCCTGGGGCTTTGTGTCGCCGTAATTGTGCCAGAACCGATACAACACCATATGCGGGTGGGGATCGGTTACTACAGATACCATGTGCGCGAACACCCTCACTCTGCGCTCGATCATCGCAACCAGACGGACCAGATCGTATCCACCGACGCGTGGGTGATGGCTGAAGCTCCTACCCGGCGATCCTGAAGCCACGCGCGGCCATAGAAAATGCCCGCGAGCAAAGCCAGCACGACATAGCGCCAATTGAAGTGGACTGCGCGTTTATTGAAGTGCGAAAGCCCAAACAAGGTTGCAGTGATGAGCAGTGCGCGTACTTGCCCGACGCGGCGCTCGAGAAGGTTTTGCATCCAGCCACGAAAGAAAAGCTCTTCCGGGACGGCGACAAAGAAGAAGGTGAATATCCAGCCGAGGAGAACCTGCCAGGCTGATGGCATGTGGGGGTGCAAATGCAGGAAGCCGAGTAACAGCCCGAGGGCGACGGCAATGGGAGCGTACGCGGCCAGCCATAGCAGGCCAACGCGAAAGTCGCGCAGGCGCAGGCGGAGGTCGAAACCGACCTGGCGCAGCTGACGGATCGCGAGAAAGCCATAGATGCCTGCATCGAGCAGCAGGATTTTATTGAAGACGGCGAGGCCCGGTCCCCACGCAGGCTCAAACCAGCGCAAGTCCACGGCCAGGCCGAGGACGCCAAGGATAAGGAAGTCGCTCCACTCTCCTCTCTGCTCCGGGTCCGCCAGGCTTGCGCGATAGAGCAGCAGACTGATGAGAACAGGCAGCAATGTGTAGAGGGCAAGCCAGGTCCATCGGAAAAGACCCATATAGGAGGAGACGAGGGCGTAGGGGAGAGCGAGCAAAGCAGGCGCCAGGATGCGCAGGCTCAAGGGCAGCCGTTGCGCCAGGAGGAGACTCCGTGGGCAGAATGCTGCTGCGAAGAAAGGGACCAGCGTGAGCAGGGCGGCGAGGCCAATCGATGGATGGAACAGCAGTCTCGGCATCACGCTTCGAGCTTAACGCCTGCGATGCTCAGCGCTATGGGTGTCTCCGGTTATATGCGAGGGGTTCCTCCTTCGACGTTTCCTCACCGAGGGAGGTCCGGATGACAGCCAGGAGCATTGCGTTATCAACCGGCTTTTGCAGAAAGGCCTTGGCGCCCGACTGAATGATTTTCCTTTGGTTTTCGCGAATGTCGCGGCCCGAGACCACAATGACCGGTACTGATGCGAGAGACGGGACCTTCTTGAACTTGTCCATCAGGAGGAACCCGTCTCCCGCAGGCAGACCCAGGTCAAGAATGATCAAATCAGGCTCGCTCTTACGTGCCTCAGCCATACAGGAGATGGCGTCCTCTGCGGAGGACGTGTCGTAGTGGTGCGCGCGGAGACGTACGTGCAGGCCCTGGAGTAGATCCGGGTCGTCCTCGACGATGAGAATCTTCTTGTTGCCCATTGCACAGAATCCTCTGCAGCTGTATCGGCTGCGAGGAGGGATATCGTTAGTGCAAGCGACGGCGTGGTGACCTCTCTCCATGAAAAGCCGCACTTCGCTACACTTCCCTGTGGATAGTGGAATGGAAGGCGACTGAGGGTCTACTTTCGCTAAGGGGCGCCGATAAACCGGTCAAAGCAGCCGGCGTGGGCCGTAACGCACAGCGCCATCGTTCACGCAAGAAGCGCCACTCCAAGTGGGGTGGCGTTTTTCTTTGCGCCACTCATCGGCCAAACTGTCGCAGGTGGTGATCCGCATGCAAATATCCCCAGCGCATCCAGTCGTCCACTGTCATTTTCCCGAAGATCGGATGGGGCAAGCAGGGATTTGGCAAGTCATCGCAAAACCGGCTCAGGGTCGAAAGCAAGGAAGCGAGATCCTGTCGGAAATCGGCCGGAAGAGTTCCCCCTTTCCCTTGTTCAATCTCTGGCCGGGTGGGAACTCCATGCGGCCACTGCATCGGCACCTTCAGGGCGGCCCACTTCACGACCGTTTTTTGTATGAAGTTGGTCGCCGGGCTTGCTGTCTTCTGTCCCAAGGGAACCTTGTAGGAGTCGTCCAGATGGCACACCATCTGGTGGGCCGACATGGAGCCCCAACGCGCCTTATCCTCTGGCGATAGTTCCGCCATTCGAAGCGCTATGGTCTGCTGGTCGTTGAGGTTCTTCAATGTCTTCATAAGTAGCGCAGCCTGTTTAGCCGGGCCTTGAGGTCCAACAAAGATCTGAGCCTTGGAGTCAGTGTGAGCACCCTCAGCCCGTCAAACCCCGGTAGCCACGACGAAGTATTGCGCATTTTCCGTTCCCGGATTGTGCACGCCGTGCAATTCGTTGGAATGAACGAACGCCGCACCCCCAGGCCCGATCACCGTGGTCTTTCCCGCGATGGTGACTGCCAGCGTGCCCTTCATCATCAGGAAGAGTTCTTCGTGCTCATGCGTGTGCGGGGGATGTGGCTCACCTCCCGGGCCCAGGGTCGTCTCGTGTACTTCCAGGTGACCTCCGGAGTGGGTCAGGCCGTCCAGGATAGGCCGGGATTCGTTCTGGCCATTTTTCTTAACGGGTAACTCGTCGAAAGGCTTGATGAAAGAGCTGAGAGCCGGAGTATCCGATGCAGCGAATGCAGAGGAGACGGCCAACATGGGAATAGCCTGCAGAAGAGAGCGCCGAGTGGCATTCATGAAAATCTCCAGTGATAACAACGTGGTTACTGAGCCCCTGTAGCGACCACAAAGTACTGTGCCTTTTCCGTTCCCGGATTGCGTGCGCCGTGCAGTTCGTTGGAGTGGAAAAACGCCGCGCCTCCGGGGCCGATCACCGCCGTCTTTCCTTCAATAGTAACTGCGAGGGTGCCGCCCATCATCAGTAGAAGCTCTTCATGCTCGTGCCGATGGGGTGGATGTGGCGAGCCTCCAGGAGCAAGTGTTGTTTCGTGAACCTCAAGGTGGTCGCCGGAATGAGTCACACCGTTCAGGATCGACCTGGATTCATTCTGACCATTTTGCTTTACCGGCAACTCGCTATAGGGCTTGATGAAGGAAGTGAGTGCCGGACTGTCCGACGCGAACGTCGATGAGGCCGCCAGCATGGGGATCGCCTGCAGAAGAAAACGTCGGGTTGCGTCCATAGAATCCCTCCGCCAGCGTTGTTATAGGCCATCTGGATACATCAAATCAAGAGAGCCTCTGGCCGCCGCCGACACTCGGAAGGTAGCAGGCCGGCCAGCGCCGTGTCGCACGGTGCACTTCGCTGTTAAGATCATCGGGAACAAATTGACGGGTGCTCCATGTCCTTTAAGCCGAATCGCCGCAGCTTCCTCATTGCAAGCGGAATGACTGCCCTTGCCTCAACCAGAGTCCTGGGTGCGAACGACACCCTTCGCGTCGGAGTCATCGGAGCCGGCGGCCGCATGCGAACCATCCTCGATTGCGCCGACAAATCCGGCGTCGCCTACGAGATCGTCGCAGTGAGCGATGTCTATGGGCCGCGCCGCGACGAGGTGAAGGCTCGGACGGCCTCCACCGCTGCGACGACGACCCATCTCGATTATCACGAAGTGCTGGCCAAGGATGTCGACGCGGTGCTTATCGCTGCTCCCGACCACTGGCACGTGCGCATGGCATGCGATGCCCTGGCGGCGGGCAAAGATGTTTACCTGGAAAAGCCGGTCACCCACACCATCGAAGAAGGCGCCACGCTCTCTCATGCGGTTCGTAACAGCAAGCAAGTGCTGCAGTGTGGCATGCAGCAGCGCAGCTGGACGCACTTTCGTAATGCCGTCGATCTGATTCAGGGAGGTAGTCTGGGCCGAATCACCCAGGTGAGAACCTACTGGTGGCAGAACTATAACCAGGCGAGTTGGAAGCCTAAGCCCGTCGATACTCAGGCACTTGATTGGAAGCTTTGGCTAGGTGGCGCTCCCGACCAGCCATTCAGCGAAGAAAAGTTTTACCGCTGGCGTTGGTACTGGAACTTTGGCGGCGGGGGCATGACCGATCTGTTCACCCACTGGATCGATGTGGCCCACTGGGCGATGAAGTCCGACACGCCACGCGAGGCACAGATGCTCGCAGACAAATATATTTTTGAAGAATGGGACTGCCCCGACACCATTCAGGCAGCGCTCCGTTACCCCGGATGGGATGTAGTGTACGAAGGCATGATGAGCTCCTCTATCGACGACGGCGGCCTTGAATTTCGCGGCACCCAGGCCACTCTGAAGATCGATCGCAACAGCTTCGGTATTTACCGCGAGGGCCTGCACGTCGGGCAGAATCCCATTCTCAGTGAAGAGAGCTTTCAGGACGGAACGATCGACCACGTGGCGAATTTCTTTGCCTGCGTCAAGTCGCGTAAGGAACCGAACGCGCCGGTTGAAACTGGAATCGCCGCCGCACGCGCCGGCCACATCGCCAATCTGGCCTACAAGCACACGGGGCAGATTTCATGGCCGCCCAAGAGCTCGTCCTAACATGTGATTCATTTTCAGCGCGCATCCGGCAGCAGGCCCTTCTCCACCAGCACCGGAGGCCTGCGGTGCCTGGTGGCCTGCTCGTAGGCGTACGCCCAACCAAGTAAGTCGCCGTCCTTCCACGGTCTGGCCGAAATCTCCAGGCCGAAGGGTAGGCCATCCGGGTAAAAGCCGCCTGGAACCACTACCGCCGGAACCCCAATCATGTTCACCCAACTGGTATCGCTGTGCGGGCCTCCGCTGATCTGCCCGTCTTGTGGCATGGTCTCGTCGGGCGGCGGCATCTGCGTCGCGGGATAGACAAAGCCGTCGAGATGCAGGCGATCGAGGGCGTCGTTGTAGGCTGCGAGCGCTCTACGCCGCGGAGCCAGGTAGTTGGCCTCGGCTTGCGGATCGGTCTCGAGCCTTGCCTGCGTCACCGGGATCCGGTCCTTAGGCGCGTCGGCATCGGTGCCGCCGATGATCGTAGCCGGCAACGGAGATCCTGTGGCTTTTTGATACTCCTCGGGCGAGTGGTACTGGGCGGGGCCAAACTCGGCCAGAAACTTTTCCGTGCCTTCCCGGATGTAGGGCAGTGTGCATACCCGGGACACCGTTTCCGCAAAGCTGTCGGGAAGGATGGAATCGTCGAAGACGACCGTTGCCCCCGCCGCTCGTAGACCTTCCAGGGCCTTCATGAAGGCCTCCCGCGTTGCGGGTTGCAGTGGGATGCGCGAGGCCGTCCGATAGGCTGCCGCTGCACTCGCGGACTCCGCTGCCGGTATGCCCTCGAAGGGAACGCCTGCTCCCTGGAGAATGAAAGCGGGTACGCCGAAGCGTTTGCCTTTGAGGGCGTCGGTTTTCAGGTAGGCGGTGTAGGGGCCATGCTCAGCCAGGGCAACGGAGTCGGCGGTGCGGGGATCCAGTGGATCCGCCCCCGCCATCACGTCCAGCGCGATGGCTGTATCGGTCACGTTGCGGGCGATCGGCCCGGTGTTATCGAGTAGCCAGTCCAGCGGGGCGATGCCGGCAATACTCACCAGGCCACGCGTTGGGAAGACGCCAACCACGGAGCTGGTCGCAGCCGGCATCCTGATCGAATTACCGGTGTCGGTTCCATTGCCCAGGACCGCCATGTTTGCCGTGACGGCGGTTACCGTGCCTCCGGAAGAACCTCCGGGGCTGAAGCGTACATCGTAGGCATTTCCCGTGCGGCCATAGGCAGTACTGCGATTGGTATCGCTGGCGGCGAAGTCCGGCATGTTCGTTTGCCCGATGATGATTGCTCCAGCGGCCTGCAGCTTGGCGACGATGGTTGCATCCCTGGGCGCGATCAGCTCGTGTCCGGGGATCATGTACCCTTTCCATCCATCGGTGGTGACCCGGTCTTTGATCGATGTATTCGCTTTGGTGACGATGGGAACGCCCCACATCGGGCCGCGCTGGAAGCTGCTGCCACCGGCCGCAGCTTCCGCATCTTCCTTGGCGGCCGTGGCCAGGGCTCCGTCTCTATCCACCGTTTGGACGGCACGATAGATCCCGTTGTATTTCGCGATGCGTGCCAAGTACCACTGCACGACCTGGGTGACGGTGTACTGATGGCTGCTGTACATCTGCTCGAGTTTGGGGATGGTTACTTCGAGCAGGTCGCGACTCATCGCGTCCTGGGCGGAGTCGTTATTGGGGGATGGAGGCGTGGCTTGCGCATCCATCCAGCCTCTTCCCAACAGCGTGAGCAAAAGCAGCAGATACCACGGACGGGATCGCATCTTCATAACATACCCTGAGGGAACCTCGACCCGGCTACATGCGTCCAGGAAACAAACCTCCAGCGCCGAAGCACGGAAAGAAACAGCAGGTCCCTCCACTACGCTACCCCGGATTTCCTGTCCAACTCAGTGGCGTTGGCGAACGTCATGCGGCTCTCCTTAAGGAAAGCCGCATACTTGGCATTGTGCGGTATCGCGATGTAGGAAATTCGGGTCCGCTCCGGTCGGGATGACAACTCTGTTGTACTCGCAAGGATTTCACCGAGAAGTACTTGGCCATCCAACAAAATTGTCATCCCGACCGGAGCGAAGCGTAGTGGAGGGACCTGCTGTTTCTTTCGCGGTTTTCGCGCACCTTCTTTAGCCCAGGAGGGCATCGTTTTTCGGCAGCGTGTAGCGTAGTGGAAGCAGGGTGGTTCCACACAGCTTTGCAGGGGACGAAGCGATATGAACCGAAGAAGATTTCTCCAACACGCCGCCTTGACGGCTGCGGCTGTCGCTGTTCCCACGGCGCATCCGGAGGCTAGCGCGTTCGCCGATCAAGGCTCGCCTGGCGAACAACCGGGCTGGTGGATGACCGAACCGATCCGCTGGTTGCAAACCAACCTGCGCGAGACGGATGCCGCGCTTAACCCAAAGCAGTTCGTCGCTGATGTGGCCGCCTTCAACGCCAATGTGCTCATGATGTCGGCCGGCGGCATCACAGCTCTCTATCCCAGCAAGGTGCAGTACGAGTATGTAAGCCCGTATATTCCGTCCGGGCACGACACCTTTGGCGAGGTTCTCAGCGAGGCCCATGCGCGCAACATTCGCATCGTCAGCCGCTGGGATTTCAGCAAAGCCCGCAAGGATGCATACGATGCTCATCCCGAATGGTTCTTCAAAATGGCGGACGGCCAGCCGGCAATCTACAACGGCCTCTATCAGGCCTGCATCAATGGAGGCTGGTATCGGCAGAAAGCAGTAGAGATTCTTAGCGAAGCGCTCGATCGCTATGACGTGGACGGCTGCTTCTTCAATAATTTCAGCAATCCTACAACCGACTACAGCGAGCGCAAGCTAGGGCTTTGCCACTGCGACAATTGCCAAAGGCTTTATCGCGAGCGCTTCCAACGCGACGTGCCTGCTATCCCCGACGCTGACTATCACGCCTTTCTGCACGACGCCAGTGTCTCCATGTCGATCGCCATCCGCACCCTGCTCAAGAGCAAGCGTCCGCAGGCCGCGTTGGTGGGCACGGCTCCTGAAATTGGAGACATTGCTTATGGAGAAGCCAACACAGCGGTGCGTCGCCCCCTCCCACTCTGGCCCTACACTGCCAGCGACAACTCCAATCAATGGAGAAATAGCTATCCGGATAAAGGTGTCGTCTGCCAGGGAATGTCGTTCATCGATTTCCCGTGGAGATTCGCCACCGTACCGCAGCCCGAGGTGCGCACACGCATCTGGCAGAATGTCGCGAATGGAGGAGCCGCGGCCTTCAACGTACACGGCACACTCGCCGAGCAGCCAGACAGAATGGCCATCGATGTCGCAGCACCGGCCTACGCCTGGCTCAAGGATCACCAGGACTACTATGTGGGACAGAAGAGCGAGGCCCGCGTTTTTCTTCTTGCTCCACGGGAAGGCGTGGGCTTCTCCATCGCGGAGGATTCGTATCGCGGATTCTTCCGGCTACTCACCGAGCAACACATTCCATTTGCCGCAGTCGAGAACCTGGATTGGCTGGGAAAGCGTGAGGCGGAGTTGGTGATAGTGCCCGGCGTGGCGCCGAAAGCCCTCGAGGCGTTTGTGCGTGCCGGTGGGCGCCTGATCATCGCCGGAGCTACTGCTCCGGAGTTTGAAGTAGCTCCCACCGTCAAGCTCTGGAAGGATCCGGACGGCGCTTATTTCCGCATTCGGGATAAGGCCATCTTTCCCTCTCTCAAGCAGACCGACGTGGTGTTCATGATGGGTGACTATCTCCAGGTGGAGCCGCAAGGCGACAGCCCGATCACATTCATTCCTCCCTCGATGTACGGCCCGCCGGAGTTCGTCCACGTCGACTGGAAAGATACGGCCGACCCAGGCCTGGTCATCAAGAACATGGGCCAAGGCAGGGTGGCGTGGCTGCCCTGGGATCTGGGAGGCATTTACTACCGCCACAGTTCCGAAGCGCACTCCGGACTGATGAGCGACCTGATGGACTCGATGTTGCCCAGCGGACGCCAGCTAAAGACCGACGCCCATCCCCTGGTAGAGATCACCTTCATGCGCCAGGGCAATCGTCACCTGCTGCAATTTATCAATCTCTCCGGCCATGCGGATACCGCCTACTTCAATCCCATCCGGATGACAAACATTAAGGTAAGCGTGAAAGGTTCTTTCCAGTCGGCTCACGCCATCCGGTCCGCGAAGACCATCGCCTTAGATAACAGCAGACGGTTACGTAAGCCTTGCTCTTCCGGAACTGGAAGAATATGAATTGGTAGATCTGCGCTAACCACCGCTTGGATTACACGGTAGCGATCTGCGCGGTGAGACTTACGCGGGCCTGGTCACGCTCGTCAGCCGCCGCCAATCGCCGGATCGACAACACGGTGATGTCGTCCTCCTGGCCAAAGGCGCAGGCGGCAGCGACGATCTGCTCTGCAGACTGCCTTTCCTGGGCCAAAATCTGCACTCGCTCAAAGCCGTACAACTCGCCGGTGGCACTTCGCGCCTCTACGATTCCATCCGTATAGAGGGTCAGGGTTTCTCCCTCGTGCAGCCGGAAGACAAGCTCCTCAGGGGCCGCATCGGCAGACACTCCGAGCGGCAGTGATCCGCGCAGCGGCAACTCCTCGCCGTCGCGGAACGGCGCCAGGTGGCCTGCGTTGGCGATGGTTGCGTCGCCATTCGCTTTCAACCGCAACACCACACACGTGGCGAAGCCATCTTGCACCCGCCCGAATAATCTACGGTTCATTCCTTGCAGAATTTCCGTCGGCTCTTGCGTGTAATCGATCAGCGTCCGTAGCGTGCCCACGATCAAGGAAACGGTCATTGCGGCCTTGAGCCCTTTGCCGCTCACATCGCCGATCACGATCAGGGTGCTCGCATCGGGAAGCGACATCACCTGAAAGAAGTCCCCACCCAGTTCCGCGGCTGGCTTGTACACGCTGTCGATGGCGAAGCCTGGAACCGTAGGCACGGTTTCTGGGACCAGCACTTGCTGCACTTCGCGCGCCGACCGAACCTCCATCTCCATGCGCGCTTGCCGCTTCCGTTCGAGATACTGCTCCCGCGCCACGGTGAACACCATGGCCACGAATACCAGCGTCTCCAGGATCGGACGCATGTCGAAGCGGTAGTCGCCCAGCGAGAATCCGATGCCATCCATCCAGTCATGCAGCCCACCCCACTGGATGATCTGTGGTCCCTGGCCAGTTATGTTGCGCGCGAACACCCACATGCCCGCGATGAAAACGATGAAAGCGAGCGGCCACAGATCGAGTTGCCTGCGTCGCCGCAGGCCGGCGATCAGGATAGCGACAATGTACAGCGGCAGGACGGTATAGACGGCGGTGGTGATGGCATCCACCCACACCAGCCCCTTGCCTGCGTGCTCCCAATAGAAGAGAGCGGTCATGTCCACGATCTGCGAGGCAACGTAGAGTCCGGCGAGGATGAAGGTTAGTCGTCTCCACCGTTTTTCCTGGTCCAGGCCGAAGAGTGATAACAGCAAAGCCCAGAGGGAGAGGTCAGCCGCGCAAGAAAACGTCTGAACTAGCAGCTGGTATTGGACATAATCGCTGGCAGTGCGCAGAATGCCATCGACACCCTGCACGCCGATCGCGACCAGATGAATGGCGAGCCACAGATACAGCCATTTTTTCCGGTCCCGCAAAAAGACCAACAATGACAGCAACCCCGTCACCGCCATGAGCGAAGAGGTGATGAGCGCCGGAAGCGCCCGTCGTTGTGCCGCCATGTGTATGGCCTTCGTCTGCAGTGTCAGGTAATCCGCGTCGCCGATACGCGGGGCAAACTCAAAACCTCCCAGGGTAGGTGGGATCGACCGACGCCAGGGTCGACTTCCATACCCGCACCGCCAGCACCCCAGAGGTGCTTGGCAACGAGAAGGTTACGCCGTGGGGAACGGCGTCCCAGTGGGCATGCGGCGGCATCTGGCCGTCGCTGCCGATCTTTTTTCCATTCCAGTAAATCTCGTATATGTCATCGACCGGCCGCATCAGGAGCGCTATCTGCGCGCTGGCAGGGGTTATTTCAATCCGCTTGCGATACCAGGCGAAGCCCACGTACGACGGATGGGTCTGCGCTCCCCAGGTTTTGTCTCCGCGTAACAGCTCCCATCCCGAATCGTCATACCCCGGTTGTGCCCACTGTAGGTCGTCGCCGGTGTGGAAGCGCCAATCCCCGCCGATTTCGACGAAGCCCTTCCCTGGATCCTGCGTCTTGAAGACGCTCGCATCCTGCCCCCAGGCTCCGGCGAAGGCAAGACAGACCAAGCTGAGCAGAAGAAGGATTTTGGGCAGAGAACGAACGTCGCGGATCGCGCGCACCATCAGAAAACCTCGTTCCATGAATCCCATTGTGGTGCTACTGAGAATACGGTGTCTTTCCTCCCGCTGGCCAAACAAAACTGGTAAGGCAGTTAGGCGAATGCGCTGGTAGACTGCTGGCACTAGGTTGAGCCTTCAAATTTTGTTCTGCCGCCGGGAACGATGACCATCGCCGAGGGAACACAGTTTGGTCCCTACCGCCTTCTCGAGAGAATCGGGGTAGGCGGGATGGGAGAGGTGTATCGCGCGCTGGATACGCGGCTAGAGCGTGAAGTGGCACTGAAACTGGTCTCGGCAAGCTACCTGGTCACGGACCTGGGTAGCGGATCCCCGTCCCCTGCCGGTACACCACGCCCGCACGACACCCCCGGACAGGGTACGCCCCATTCGGGCGCCCACCTCTCCCATGAACGCTTTCTGCGCGAGGCGCGTTCGGCAGCCACACTCAACCATCCCAACGTATGCGCGATTCATGATACCGGGGAGCAGGATGGCCGTCCCTACCTGGTGATGGAACTGCTGCGCGGCGTAACGCTGAAGCAGTACATGGCGCGAGCCGGCGGCAAGGGCCTGGCTCCCGGCGAGGTGATTTCTTTCAGCCAGCAGGCCGCGGCAGCGCTGGCGGCGGCGCATGCCAAGGGCATCATTCATCGCGACATCAAGCCGGCAAATATCTTTGTGCTAGAGGCTGATCGGGGTAAGCGTCAGATCAAGATCCTCGACTTCGGCCTAGCCAAAAAGCAGGCTGGCCTGGCAGCGGACTCGCGGCCCTACGGCGTGCCGGGAAGCAACGGAGGCGCCGACCTGACTGCAGCAGGGCCGGGGACTGCGACCATGGAGCTCACCAGCCCGGGCTCCGCGGTGGGCACAGTAGCGTATATGTCTCCGGAGCAGGCGAAGGGCATCCCCCTGGATGCACGCACGGATCTCTTCAGCCTGGGAACGGTCATCTACGAGATGGCTACGGGTAAGACGCCGTTCGGTGGAGAATCGACGGCGGAAGTCTTTGCCGCGTTGCTGAAGGAAAATCCGCCGCCGGTGAGCTCAGTCAATCCGGCTATGCCCAAGAAGCTGGACGCCATCGTGGAGAAGCTGCTGCGCAAGGACCCGGCGCAACGCTATTCGACCGCAGAGCAGTTGCGGGAGGACTTGGAGAACCTCGACGCCTCGGGCACCCGTCCAGCGGCGAAGCAATCGGTATCGAAGTTGCCGTGGGTTGCGGCTGCGGTCTTGCTATTGCTGATTGGGGCAGGGCTGGCGTGGTGGAAGCTAAAGCCCGGCGCGACGACCGCGAGCGGCGGTGGGGCCATGGTGACGAGTGTAGGCACGGCCGCAAGCGCGCCGAAGGAGCTCAAGGACTCGATTATCCTGGCGAATTTTGTTAACCAGACGGGCGACCCGGTATTTGACACCACGCTAAACCAGGCGCTGCGGATCGATTTGGAGCAGTCGCCGGTGATCAACATTGTTAGCCAGGAGCATCTGCGACAGAGCGTGAAATTTCTGGGCAAGCCGGAGGACACCGTGGTTACCCCTGCGATCGCGCGCGAGATCGGCGAGCGCGAGGGGATGAAAGCGATCCTGACGGGAACCATCGGCAGCCTGGGCAAACAGTATGTGATTACGCTTACGGCGCAGAACACGGCGACAGGCGATGAGATCGCGAGTGAGCAGGCGACAGCTCCCGACAAGGAGAATGTGCTGAGCGCTTTGGGGACGGCAGCCGCGGCAATGCGGGCGAAGCTGGGCGAGGACCTGGCAAGCATCAAGAAGCTGAACACACCCTTTGGACAGGCCACGACGACTTCGCTGGAGGCGTTCCGCGCCTTTGCGCTGGGCGATGAGGCGCATGAGAAGGCGTTGGACATTCCCGAGGCGGAGGGGCACTACAAACGGGCTATCGAGCTCGACCCGAATTTTGCCATGGCGTATGCGCGGCTGGGAGTGGTGTATGAGAATTCGGGCCAGGTGGCTAAGGCGAAGCCGCATTACTCGAAGGCCTACGAGCTTTCCGCCCACGTCAGCGAGAGCGAGCGCCTCTACATTTCATCCCACTACGACATGACTGTGACCGGCAACCTGCCGAGGGTAATCGAAACGCTGCAGGAGGCGATCCAGACCTATCCCGGGCAGTTGTCAAGCTACATCAACATCAACTCCGTCTACCAGACGCTCGGTCAATACGATAAGGCGCTGCCCTATGCGGAAAAGGCTGTGGAGCTGCAGCCTGAGGATGCGATCGCCGCAGAGAATCTGCTCGTCGACCTGATTACGCTGGGCCGGATGGATGGGGTGCAGCTTGAGCTGGCGCGGGAGCATAAGCTGGGGATGGACAGCAGCACGGATGTTGCATCGCAGCATCTGATCGCTTACTTCCTACTGGGAGACCAGCAGCAGGTGCAGCGGGTGTTGGCAGAGATGGCGGGGCATCCGGATGAATTTGTCACCACGCAAAATCTGGCGCTCACACAGCAGTTTGCGGGGCAGTATCGGAAAGCGTCGGTAACTTTGCAGCGTGCAATAGAACAGGCGGGACATGCCAAGGCACCGGACGCACAGGCAGCAAACTTGCTAACCGATGGTCTTGGTCGTGGCATGGTCGGTTTGTGCGATGGCAACGAGGCAGTGGTCAAACAGGCGCTTGGGCTGGATAAGAGCAAGCAGACCCAAATGGCGGCGGGGCTAACGGCGGCGGTGTGCGGCAACGGCAAGCTGGTATTGCCGATGTTGGAGGAGCTGAGCAGGAAATATCCCGAAGACACGCTGATCCAGGATGTCTACCTTCCGCTGTCCAAGGGTTATGTGGCGCTGGCGGCTGGCCAGCCGCAGCAGGCGGTGGCGGAAGGCGAGCCGGCGAAGCCCTATTCCGCGACGTATCCGGCACTGTGTTTGCAGGGGGTGGCTTATCTCCAGCTGCATGATGCCGGCAACGCGGTCAACGTGTTCAAGGCGGCGACGCAGTACCGGGCAGCTATGTTGCTGTCGGGGATAGGAGCCTGCTATCCCGTGGCGCAACTGGGGCTGGCACGAGCGTACGTGATGGAGGGAAACAAGGCGGACGCGAAGAAGGCTTATGAAGCGCTGTTTGAAACCTGGAAAGACGCAGACGCTGACCTGCCCATGCTGGTTGCCGCGAAGAAGGAATACGCCGCGCTTTAACACCTTGCGGTGTTCTTAGAGGTACAACTTTCCGAACTCTCCCGCAGCCCTCTCCCACTGATAGACTGCTGGCACGCTCAGGCAAAGATGATCGCAGAAGGAACACAGTTCGGTCCGTACCGTTTGATCGAGAAGATCGGCGCCGGCGGGATGGGGGAAGTCTATCGCGCGCTGGATACACGGCTCGAGCGTGAGGTTGCGCTGAAGCTGGTTTCCGCCAGCTACCTGTCGTCTGATGCAGGCAGCGGGTCACCCTCGCCACTGGCAACGCCGCATTCCAGCCACTCATCCCACGAACGTTTCTTGCGCGAGGCGCGTTCCGCGGCCACGCTGAACCACCCCAACGTCTGCTCTATTCACGACACCGGGGAACAGGATGGGCGGCCATACCTGGTAATGGAGCTGCTCCGTGGCGTCACGCTGAAGAAGTATCTCGCCGACGCCGGGGGACATGGCCTGCCGGCGGACGAGGTGATTTCCTTCAGCCAGCAGGCAGCGGCAGCCCTGGCAGCGGCTCACGCCAAGGGCATCATCCACCGCGATATCAAGCCAGCAAATCTGTTTGTGATCGATGCGCTGCGGGGCAAGCGGCAAATCAAGATTCTCGACTTCGGCCTGGCCAAGAAGCAGGAAGGGCTATCGGCGGCAGACTCACGCACCTTCGGCCTGCCGCCGAACGGCGCCGGCGACGAGACTGCCGTCGGGTCGGGCACAGCCACTATGGGATTAACCAGCCCCGGTTCCGCCGTGGGGACCGTGGCGTATATGTCACCGGAACAGGCCCGGGGTACACCGCTCGATGCCCGTACCGACCTGTTCAGCCTGGGCTCGGTGATCTATGAAATGGCCACCGGGAAGCCGCCCTTCGGTGGAGGCTCGACGGCGGACGTCTTCGCGGCCCTGCTGCGCGAAGATCCGCACACCGGTAAGCAAAGTAAATCCTGCCATGCCCAAGCGGCTGGATCCGATCGTGGCCAAACTGCTGGCGAAGGATCCGGCGCAACGCTATGCCACCGCCGAGCAGCTGCAGGAGGATCTGGATGCGTTGGCGGTTCCAACCGGCCACGTGCCGGGGTCCCCAGGGAGCAAAGGTGGCAAGTGGCTGTGGGCCTCGCTGGCTGCGCTGCTGCTGCTGGTTGCCGCCGGCTTGGCCTATTGGAAGTACCGGCCAGCCGCACCCGCGCCGGCTACGACCGCGAGCGAGGGGAGCGCAGAAGCGGGCCCGCCTAAAGCAGCGAAAGACTCTCTCATCCTGTCGGATTTCGTTAACCACACCGGGGATCCGGTCTTTGACACCACTCTGAACCAGGCGCTGCAGATTGATCTGGAGCAGTCGCCGGTGCTCAACATCGTGAGCCAGGAACATCTGGCGCAGAGCGTGAAGTATCTGGGCAAGCCTGCGGACACTCCGCTAACCCCGGCCATTGCACGGGAGATCGGCGAGCGTGAGGGAGTGAAGGCGATTCTTACCGGAACCATCGCCAACCTGGGTAAGGAATATGTGATCACGCTGACGGCGCAGAATACCGCGACCGGTGACGAAATTATCAGCGAGCAGGCTCAGGCGCCTGACAAGGAACACGTGCTGGACGCGCTGAGCAAAGCGGCGGCGGCCATAAGAGGCAAGCTGGGCGAGGACCTGGCGAGCATCAAGAAGCTGGACACTCCCTTCGGGCAAGCGACGACCGCTTCCCTGGAGGCTTTTCGGGCCTATGCGCTGGGCGATAAAGCGCACGCGATGGCGCGCAACATCCCGGAGGCTGAGGGCCACTATCTTCGCGCCGTGGAGCTCGATCCCAACTTTGCCATGGCTTATGCGCGGCTGGGTGTGGTGTACACCAACTCCGGCCAGGTGGCGAAGATGAATAAGTACTTCGCCAAGGCTTACTCACTCTCGAGCCATGTCAGCGAGCGTGAGCGACTCTACATTGCCAGCCATTACTACCTGAATGTCACCGGCAACTTGCCCAAGATGATCGAAACGCTTCAGGAGTCGATCCAGACCTATCCCGGGCAGCTCGACAGCTATGTCAACATCAACGTGGCCTATCAGATCGTCGGTCAATACGAGCTGGCGCTCACTTATGCCAAAAAAGCCGTTGAGCTGCAGCCGGACGAGGCGATCGCAGCGGAAAATCTGTTGGCCGACTATCTGGCGCTGGGACGGATGAGCGACGCCAGCGCGGAAATGGCGCGGGCGCAGAAGTTAGGCCTGGACGGCGCCACGGACTATACGGCGCTCAAAGTCACTGCATATTTTCTAATGGGTGATCCCGACGGGGTGCGAAGGATGGTGGGCCTGGTGGCGGGGCGGCCCGATGAATTCCTGGTGACCCTAGCTCTAGCTGGGACGCAGCAATTTTCTGGTCAATTTAAACAGGCTGCGGGAACCATCCAGGAGGCTTTCGATCAGGCGGGGCACCTCAAGGCTCCGGATGTGCAGGCGTCCGCGTTATTAAGCAACGCCGAGGCCAGGGGCCTGGCGGGTTTGTGCGCGGGAAATGATGCCGTTGTTCAGCAAGCCCTGGCCCTGGACAGGAGCAAGCAAACTCAGGAGCTGGCGGCTCTGACCGGCGCGGTCTGCAATGACGGCAAAGTGGCTACTCCGTTGGCCCAGGAACTGGGTGAAAAATATCCGGAAGATACGTTGATTCAGGACGTCTATCAGCCGTTGGTGAAAGCTTTCCTTGCCATGGCGGCAGGCCAGTACGGGGATGTCGTCAACGACGCCAGACCTGCCAAGGCCTATGACACGATTTTCCCCGGGTCCTATGTGCAGGGACTCGCGTATCTTCAACTTCATGATGCCGGTCACGCATTGAGCGCCTTCCAGTCCGCGTTGCAGTCGCGGGGAAACCTTACCGCTCCCGCGCCGCCTTTTTATGCGCAGGCGCAACTGGGAGTCGCGCGGGCGTATGCGATGGGCGGCGATAAGGCAAATGCGAAAAAGGCGTACCAGGATTTCCTTACCACCTGGAAAGACGCGGATGCCGACCTGCCCATGCTCGTGGCGGCCAAGAAGGAATACAGTGCCCTTTGAACCCCTCCCTGTCTAGTTGCATGGGATAGTTCTTGTCAGCGCTGGTAGACTTCATGCACACAATCCAGTCCGCAGAATCTGCACGGTAAGTCAGGTACGATGGCGATCGCAGAAGGAACACAGTTTGGTCCGTACCGCCTGATCGAGAAGATTGGCTCGGGCGGAATGGGCGAAGTGTATCGTGCCCTGGATACACGGCTGGAACGCGAGGTTGCGCTCAAGCTGGTTTCCGATACTTATCTTGGTACGGCGGTTGGCAGTGGCTCGCCCTCTCCGGTTACGCCCCACGCGACACCCAATTCCAGCCACGTCTCGCATGAGCGCTTTCTGCGCGAGGCGCGTTCGTCCGCCACTCTGAACCATCCCAACGTCTGCTCCATCCACGACACCGGCGAACACGATGGCCGGCCATACCTGGTAATGGAACTGCTGCGCGGCGAGACATTGAAGCACTACCTGGCGAAGTCGGGCGGGAAGGGGTTGACCCCAGACGAGGTGATTTCGTTCAGCCAGCAGGCGGCGTCTGCCCTGGCTGCCGCGCACGCCAAGGGGATTATTCATCGCGACATCAAGCCGGCGAACCTGTTTGTCGTTGATGCCGGCCGGGGAAAGCGCCTGATCAAGATTCTTGACTTCGGGCTGGCGAAGAAACAGCCGGGGGTAGCAGTCGCAGAGTCGCGCACTTACGGGCTTCCAGGCAGCGGCGCGGACGAGACCGTCGGCGGTGGTACGGCGACCATGGAGTTGACCAGTCCCGGCTCGGCGGTGGGGACGGTGGCGTATATGTCTCCGGAACAGGCTAAGGGTGAGCATCTGGATGCGCGCACCGACTTGTTCAGCCTGGGCACCGTGATTTACGAAATGGCGACCGGGAAAACGCCCTTCGCGGGTGGTTCCACTGCGGAAGTCTTTGCTGCGCTGCTGCGTGAGAATCCGCCCCAGGTCAGCACCCTGAACCCGGCGATGCCGAAGAAGCTGGATCCCATCGTCGCCAAACTGCTGGCTAAGGATCCCGCGCAACGCTATGCTACCGCCGAGCAGCTGCAGGAAGCGCTCGATGGACTGGACCCGCAATCTGGCCATGCGATGACGGCCAGTGATGCTAGTGCCCGAAAGATCCCTTGGGCGATTGCCGTCGTCTTGCTGTTGGCGCTGATCGCAGGCGGCCTGGCGTGGTGGAAGCTTCGTCCCGCAACTGCGCCGCCAGCGGCCGGCAGCGCTGCTGCATCGACGGCCGGCGCGGTCAAGGATTCGATCATTCTGGCCGACTTCATCAATCACACCGGCGATCCCGTCTTTGACACCACGCTCAACCAGGCGCTGCAGATCGATTTGGAACAATCGCCGGTGATCAATATCGTGAGCTCCCAACACCTGGCGCAAAGCGTGAAGTACCTGGGCAAGCCCGACGGCACCGCCGTGACGCCGGAGATAGCACGGGAAATCGGCGTGCGTGAAGGAGTCAAAGCAATCCTCACCGGCACCATCGCCAACCTGGGCAAGGAATATGTGATTACGCTTACGGCTCAAAACACAGCGACCGGGGACGAGATCGTTAGCGAACAGGCACAAGCGCCCGACAAGGAGCATGTGCTGGACGCGCTGGGCAAAGCGGCCGCTGCTATTCGCGGCAAACTGGGCGAGGATCTGGAGAGCATCAAGAAACTAGATACTCCCTTCGGTCAGGCGACCACTTCCTCGCTGGAGGCGTTTCGCGCCTATGCACTGGGAGATAAGGCGCACGTGAATGCACACGATATACCCGAGGCCGAGGGTCATTACCTCCGAGCGATAGAGCTCGATCCGAATTTCGCGATGGCTTACGCACGACTTGGCGTGGTGTATATCAACACCAGCCAGGTGGCAAAGGCCGACAAGTACTTTGCCAAGGCTTACTCGCTTTCGAAAAATGTGAGCGAGCGGGAGCGGCTCTACATTACTGGCCACTACTACCAGAACGTGACTGGCGACATGCCCAAGGTAGTGGAAGCGCTGCAGGAGTCCATTCAGACGTACCCCGGCCAAATCGATAACTACATCAACATCACCGCGGCGTACAGCGCCCTAGGCGACTTTGCGAAGGCTCTTCCCTTCGCAGAGAAAGCGGTGCAGATGCAGCCGGAAGATTCCATCGCAGCCGAAAACCTGTTGAGTCTCTACCTCGGCTTGAACCGGATGAGCGACGCTCGCGCAGAAATGGCGCGGGCTGACAAACTGGGGCTGGACACCAGCACGCTCGACCGCACGATTCGGTTGCAGACCTATTTTCTGTTGGGTGAGCCGAATGAAGTACAGAGGATGATGACGCTGTCGGCGGGACAGCCGGATGAATTTCTAGCGACCCAGGCTTTGGCGGCCACCCAACTTTTCTCCGGTGAGTACCGCAAGGCGGCAACGACCACGGAGCATGCTTTCGAGCAAGCGGGGCTGGCCAAAGCTCCGGATGTCCAAGCGAATGCCCTTTTAATCAACGCGGGCAGCCGGGGTTTCGCGGGCCTATGCGAGGGTAATGAAGAATTGGTGCAAAAGGCTTTGGCCCTGGATAAGAGTAGGCAGACACAATCGCTTGCAGTCTTCACAGCCGGCATTTGTGGCAACAGCAAACTGGTTGGGTCCATGGCTCTGGACCTAAGCAAGAAGTTCCCGGACGACACGCTGATCCAGCGTGTGTTTATACCGCTGGCCAAGGGCTTTGTGGCTCTTGCAGCCGGACAGCCGCGAGAAGCGATTGATGATGCGGAGCCGGCTAAGTCGTTCAACTTGATTTATCCCGTAGCCTATCTGCAGGGTCTGGCGTATCTGCAACTGCATGATGCAAGCCAGGCCGCGAGTGCCTTTCGCGGCGCAATCCAATCTCCGGGCGGCAATCTGCAAACGAGTGCGCCCTTTTATGCGCAGGCGCAACTAGGTTTAGCGCGGGCGTATGCCATGGGTGGCGATAAGGATAACGCCAAAAAGGCGTACCAAGCGTTTTTCGCCACCTGGAAAGACGCGGATGCTGACCTGCCGATGCTGTTGGCGGCAAAGAAGGAATACGCTGCTCTCTAGCCTTCAAGATCCCTTCATCAGGCAGGAAAGCAAAACCTCAGGGGCTAAAGCCCTCATCATGGCGTTGGGGTACGGCCCGACTAAAGTCGTGCCCTGACACAAAGCAGGAGTCTTTTCGCAGGTTATGAGGTCGTGCCCTTCGTCCAGCAAGTTTTCCGCAGCCTGTAAAGACGAGCCACGATACAAAACATGGTTATTCCGCCGCCTGTGCCCGCAGTCTGTAATGCCATTACTCTTCAAAGGAGTGCTCGCAGAGATTAAGAGCTGCCGCAAAATTCTGCCGCTGATAGACTAGCGCCGTATCCAAGCTTCAAACTTCACCGCAGCCAGTCCCCATGATCGCAGAGGGAACACAGTTCGGACCGTACCGGCTGATCGAGAAGATCGGGGCCGGCGGCATGGGCGAAGTGTATCGCGTGCTGGATACGAGGCTGGAGCGTGAAGTTGCGCTCAAGCTGGTGTCTGCGAGTTATCTGTCGTCGGATGCGGGCAGTGGCTCGCCCCTGACGCCGCAATCGCCTGACACGCCGGGCCACGCGACCCCGCACTCCGGGAACCATCTATCGCATGAACGCTTCCTGCGTGAAGCGCGCTCGGCGGCCACGCTGAACCATCCCAATGTGTGCGCGATTTACGACACCGGGGAGCAGGATGGTAGGCCGTACCTGGTAATGGAGCTGCTGCAAGGCGTGACGCTCAAGAAGTATCTGGTTGACGCCGGGGGAAACGGTCTATCCGCGGAAGAGGTAATTTCGTTTAGTCAGCAGGCCGCGGCGGCACTGGCCGCAGCCCATGCCAAGGGCATCATCCATCGCGACATCAAGCCGGCGAATCTGTTTGTGCTGGAGCCGGATCGCGGCAAGCGTCAAATCAAGATGCTCGACTTCGGGTTGGCCAAGAAGCAGGACGCTGTGGCTGTCGCCGACTCGCGGGCCTATGGCGGCGATGCCGACCTGACCGCGGCGGGCTCGGGCACGGCGACCATGGAACTCACCAGCCCAGGTTCGGCGGTGGGCACAGTCGCTTATATGTCTCCGGAGCAGGCAAAGGGCGTGCCGCTGGATGCACGGACAGATCTCTTCAGCTTGGGAACGGTTATCTACGAGATGGCGACGGGGAAGACGCCCTTCGGCGGCGAATCAACGGCGGAGGTCTTTGCCGCCCTGCTTACGAAGAATCCGCCCCCGGTGAGCACGCTTAATCCAGCTATGCCCAGGAAGCTGGATGCCATCGTAGAGAAGCTGCTGCGCAAAGATCCGGCTGAGCGCTACGGGAGTGCGGCGCAGCTGCGCGAAGATCTGGAGAGCTTGGCTGCTCACGCCGCTCTCCCGGCAGCAAATGCAGCGGGACGAACGTGGCAATGGGCGGCGGCCGCGGTGGTATTGCTGCTGCTCGCCGGCGGGCTGGCATGGTGGAAGTACCGGCCGGTTGCTACCCCGGCAGCCGGTGGCGCAGCGGAGAGCGCGAATGGGGATGCCGCATCCGCGCGCAAGGCAACCAAGGACTCGATCATACTGGCTGATTTCGTCAACCGCACCCGCGATCCGGTCTTTGACACCACGCTGAACCAGGCGCTGAAGATCGAGCTGGAACAGTCGCCGGTGATCAATATTGTGAGCGAGCAACACCTGGAGCAGAGTGTCAAGTTTTTGGGTAAGCCCGAGGGCACGGCGGTGACGCCGGAGATCGCGCGCGAGATTGGCGAGCGCGAAGGGATGAAAGCGATCCTCACCGGGACAATCGCGAACCTGGGCAAGGAGTATGTGATTTCGCTAACCGCCCAGAACACTGCCACCGGGGATGAGATCGTCAGCGAACAGGCCCGTGCCGCGGACAAGGAACATGTGCTGGACGCGTTGGGCAATGCAGCCAAAGCGATGAGGAGCAAGCTGGGCGAGGATCTGGAAAGCATCAAGAAACTGGATACTCCTTTCGGCCAGGCGACGACCCCTTCGCTGGAAGCATTTCGCGCCTATGCTCTGGGGGACAAGGCGCATGAGAGGGGGCTGGACCTTCCCGAGGCGGAAGGCCACTATCTTCGCGCGATCGAACTGGATCCCAACTTTGCCATGGCGTATGCACGCCTGGGTGTGGTGTACGACAATTCAGGCCAAGTGGCGAAAGCGAACAAGTATTTTTCCCAGGCCTATGAACTTTCGAAGCATGTGAGCGAGCGTGAGCGGCTCTACATCACTGGCCACTACTACCAGAGTGTGACCGGCAACATACCCAAGGTGATCGAAACGCTACAGGAGGCTATCCAGACATATCCGGGATTGGTGGACAACTATGTCAACATCAACGTGGCCTATTTCTTCCTGGGTCAGTTTGAAAAGGGTCTTCCTTATGCGAAGAAGGCCGTGGAAATACAGCCGGATGACGCGATCTCTTCAGAAAACCTGGTGAACAATTATGTCGGTTTGAACCGGCTGTCCGAGGCCAGGGCAGAGGTGGAGCGGGCGCGCAAGCTGGGCCTGGACGAGAGCACGGATGGCCTGCTACCCCAACTTTGGCTGTACTTCCTGTTGGGAGAGCCAAAGGAAGTGCAGCGAATTGTAGCCCAGGTGGCCGGGCGACCAGACGAGTTCCAGCTACTGGCGAACCTGGTGGCCACGCAGCAATACGCCGGCGAGTTCCGATCCGCGGCCGCAACTACCCGGCGGGCATTTGAGCAGGCTAGCCGCGCCAAGGCCCCGGATGCACAGGCAGGCTTGCTTTTGACCAGCGCGGCGGCCAGGGGAATGGCGGGTTTGTGTGCAGAAAATGAGGCTACGGTGCAGCAGGCGCTGGCACTGGACAAAAGCAAGCAGACCCAGGCGACCGCAGTGCTGGCCGCGGCGGTCTGCGGCAACGGTAAGCTGGCGTTGCCTATGGCACTGGAGTTGAGCAAAAAATATCCCGACGACACGCTCATCCAGGGTTTGTACCAGCCACTGGCCAAAGCGTTTGTGGCCTTGGGGGCCGGACGTGCGCAAGAGGCGATCGATGATGCCGAGCCAGCTAAGTCCTGGGACGCGATCTATCCGGGATCTTATGTGCATGGTCTGGCCTATCTCCAACTACATGATGCGGGTCGTGCACTGGGCGCTTTTCAGGTGACCACGAAGTCCCCAGCTGGCAGTCTGACTCAACAGGTGCCCTTCTATGCTCAAGCGCAATTGGGCTTGGCGCGCGCGTACGCCATGGGCGGCGACAAGGCCAACGCCAAGAAGGCATACGAGGCTTTCTTCACCACCTGGAAAAACGCGGATGCCGACCTGCCCATGCTGGTGGCGGCCAAGAAGGAATACGCTGCCCTGTAGGCGGGAACAACGAATGGCAAGTCATTGACAGGGCAGCACTGATAGACTGCTGGCACCGATGGCGATCGCAGAAGGAACACAGTTTGGCCCGTACCGTTTGCTGGAGAAGATTGGCGCAGGCGGCATGGGCGAGGTGTATCGCGTCCTGGACACGCGGCTGGAGCGCGAGGTCGCGCTGAAGCTGGTTTCTGATAGCTATCTGGTTGCGGAGGCGGGGAGTGGATCGCCATCGCCGCTGCAACCGCACGACACGCCGGCACAAGCCACGCCTCATTCCGGTAGCCACGTTTCGCATGAACGCTTTCTGCGCGAGGCGCGTTCGGCAGCCACGCTGAATCATCCTAATGTGTGCGCGATCTATGACACCGGGGAGCAGGATGGCCGCCCCTACCTGGTGATGGAGTTGCTGCGCGGGGAAACGCTGAAGCGCTATCTCGCGAAGGCCGGGGGAAAGGGGTTATCGCCCGATGAGGTGGTGGCTTTTGCGCAACAGGCTGCGGCGGCCCTGGCGGCGGCGCACGCCAAGGGCATCATTCACCGGGATATCAAGCCGGCCAATCTTTTTGTCGTCGATGCCCTGCGGGGTAAGCACCAAATCAAGATCCTCGACTTTGGCCTGGCGAAGAAGCAGGCCGGCGTCGCAGCCGTTGACTCGCGAACCTATGGTCTGGCGGGAAGTGCCAGCTCAGACGAGACCGCAGTTGGTTTGGGAGAGGGGACGCTGGAGCTGACCAGTCCTGGTTCGGCGGTGGGAACGGTTTCCTACATGTCTCCAGAACAGGCGCGCGGCGCACCGTTGGACGCGCGTACAGACCTGTTCAGTCTGGGCACAGTGATCTACGAAATAGCGACAGGGAAGACGCCCTTCGGCGGCGGGTCGACCGCGGACGTATTTGTGGCACTGTTGCGCGAGGATCCGCCGCCGGTGAGCACGGTGAATCCTGCCATGCCGAAGCGGCTGGATGCGATCGTGTCCAAATTGTTAGCTAAGGAGGCAGCCCGGCGATATGCGAGTGCCGAAGAGTTGCAGGAAGATCTCGAAGGCCTGAGTATTCAAGCACCGCCTGCGGTGAAGCCAGTCTCTGCCAAGGGGCCAAAGTGGCCGTGGATAGCTGCAGGGGCTGTGTTGCTGCTCATTGCGGCTGGGCTGGGTTGGTGGAAGTACCGTTCTGAAGTCGCGTCCGCGCCGGGTGCGGCCGAAACCGGGGCCGCGGGAAACGGACCGCAGACCAAGAAGGACTCGCTCATTCTGGCGGATTTCGTCAACCACACGGGCGATCCGGTCTTTGATACCACGCTGAACCAGGCGCTGCAGATCGATCTGGAGCAGTCGCCGGTGATCAATATTGTGAGCCCGCAGCACCTGTTGCAAAGTGTGAAGTATCTTGGCAAGCCCGAGGGCACGCCGGTTACCCCTGCGATTGCCCGAGAGATCGGCGAGCGTGAAGGGATCAAGGCGATCATCACGGGAACGATCGCAAACCTAGGCAAGGAATATGTGATTACGCTTTCAGCACAGAACACGGCGACCGGAGATGAAATCGTCAGTGAACAGGCCCAGGCGCCGGATAAAGAGCATGTGCTCGATGCACTGGGAAAAGCAGCTGCGTCGCTGCGAGGCAAGCTGGGCGAGGACCTGGAAAGCATCAAGAAGCTGGACACGCCGTTTGGGCAAGCAACGACGTCGTCACTAGAAGCCTTCCGTGCCTATGCGCTGGGTGACAAGGCGCACGCCAAGGCGCATGACATTCCTGAGGCCGAAGGACACTACCTTCGTGCAACCGAGCTCGACCCCAACTTTGCCATGGCCTATGCGCGGCTGGGAGTGGTGTACATCAATTCGGGCCAAGTGACCAAGGCCAATCAGTATTTTTCCAAGGCCTATGAGTTGTCGAAAAATGTGAGTGAGCGGGAACGGCTCTACATTGCCGGCCACTATTATGAGGTTGTCGCCGGCGATATACCGAAGGTAATTGAAACCCTGCAGGAAGCCATCCAGGCCTACCCGAGCCAGATAGATAACTACATCAACATCAACGTCGCATATCAGTATTTGGGTCAATATGAGCAGGGTCTCGTCTATGCGCAGAAGGCAGTCGAGCTGGATCCGCAGGATTCGATCGCTGCCGAAAATTTATTGTCGGATTATGTAGCGCTGGGCCGGATGGCTGAAGCGAAGAAGGAGTTAGAGCGGACGCAAGGGCTGGGTTTGAACAGCAGCACCGATGACCTGGTGAGTTACATGGTGACCTATTTCCTGTTGGGAGAGCCGCAGCAAGTGCAACGGATTATGTCACAGCTGGCCGGACGGCAGGACGAGTTTACGGCAACGCAGGCGCTCGCCGCCACCCAGCAATATTCCGGCCAGTACCGCATGGCGGAGGTGACCATCCGGCGGGCGGTTGAGCAGGCTGGGCGCGCCAAGGCTTCCGATGCGCAGGCGGGTTTTCTTCTGGAAAGTGCCACCGCACTGGGGTTGGCCGGGCTGTGTGAGTCGAACGAGACGATGGTACAACAAGCCCTGTCGTTGGACAAAAGCAGGCAGACCCAGGCAACCGCAGCCTTGGCGGCGGCGGTATGCGGCAATGGCAAACTCGCCTTGCCGTTGGCGGTGGAGTTGAGCAAGAAGTTTCCCCGGGATACTCTCATCCAGGATGCCTACGCGCCGCTGTCGAAGGCGTTTGTGGCTCTTGCGGCAGGCCGCGCGCAGGAAGCAGTGGATGCCGCCGAACCAGCCAAGCCCTATGATGCGAATCAGCCCGCTTCGTACGTGCAGGGCCTGGCGTACCTTCAACTGCACGATGCAAGCCACGCGCTCACTGCATTTCAGTCTGCAGTCCGGGCCAACTCCGGGACGGTGCAGATCGCCTATCCGCCTTTTCGCGCGCAAGTGCAGCTAGGGTTGGCGCGCGCATACGCCATGGGCGGTGATAAGCCGAATGCGAAGAAGGCGTACGAGGCATTTTTCCTGACCTGGAAAGACGCGGACACTGATCTGCCGATGCTGGTGGCCGCTAAGAAGGAATACGCTGCGCTCTGAAGATGAAAAAGGGAGAACTTTTGCGTCGAGCTATCTTCATTCCTCTCATTGTCCTTACCCTGCTGTTGGCTGGCTGCAAATCGACTTACTACAAGACGATGCGCACTCTGGGCAAAGAGAAGCGCGACATCCTGGTGCAGCGCATCAAGGATGCGAAGAAGGATCAGGACCAAACCAAGCAGCAACTGCAAACCACGATGGAGTCCTTCCAGGCTCTGACCGGCTTTAAAGGCGGTTCCCTGGAAAAGTCTTATAAGCGACTCAACTCCGATTATGAAAGCGCCGCATCGCAAGCCGGCAAGCTCCACGACAAGATTCAATCGATCGATCAGGTTAGCAAAGACCTGTTTAAGGAGTGGCAGGGTGAAATCAATGACATGGATAATGGCAAGCTGAAGTCGCAGGACACAGTTATGCTGCGCAATGCAAAGACTCGGCAGACAACCTATATGCGCGCCATGCGCCAAACAGAAGACCAAATTGCTCCGGTACTGAAAGCCTTCCACGATCAGGTCTTCTTTTTGAAGCACAATCTGAATTCCCGGGCAATCGGCTCACTCAAGGGCACCTCTGCCAGTTTGCAGGGCGATGTCGCGGATCTCGTCCAAAGCATAGACGCCTCCAGCCAGGAGGCTGACAAACTCATCTCCTCTCTGGCCGCTTCGGATAACAAGAACTGAACCTGTTACAAAACAACATCATTTCGCGATTCCAGATTGTGAGGAAAGTATGAGCACGCCTGTGACCACTCCGGTAACTCCTGAACGCATCATGCAATTAGCCTGGGGATATGTTCCGCCGCTTGTTCTGGAAGCAGCCATCCGCCACCGCATCTTTGATCTCCTGGATGGGGGCCCGAAAACGGTCTCCGAGATCAAGAAAGAGACAGGCGCATCGGAGCGAGGGTTGAGCGCGGTCATGAATGCGCTGGTGGGTCTTAATTTTCTGGCAAAAGATAAGCAAGGGTATTTCTCGCTTACACCGGAGAGTTCCACCTTCCTGGTAAGTACCAAGCCCAGCTTCCAGGGCGGAATGCTTCGTCACGGCAGCGAGCAATTGATTCCCAAATGGCTTCACCTGAACAAGATTGTCCTGACCGGTGAGCCCGCGGCGGCTGTGAACAAGGAGGAGGCGGGCGGTGACTTCTTCCAGCAATTTGTCAACGATATCCTCCCGTTGAGCTATCCGGCTGCGCAGACGCTTAGCCGCCATTACAACGCTAACGGGGCAGGGGCGGCGGTTCGCGTACTTGATCTTGCCGCAGGCTCAGGCGTTTGGGGCATCGCGATGGCTCAGGGATCTGAAAAGGTCAGCGTGACCGCTGTGGACTGGCCGGAGGTGATCCCTGTCACCCGTAAGACCGTAGCTCGCTTTGGTCTCGCCGATCGCTTTTCCTTCGTCGAAGGCGATCTGCTGCAGGCTGACTTCGGCAGCGGCCACAACCTGGCGACGCTGGGACATATTCTTCACAGCGAGGGCAGGGAACGCAGCCAGGCGCTGCTCAAGAAAACATTCCAGGCCCTTGCTCCCGGCGGCACTATCGCGATTGCTGAATTCCTTGTTAACGAGGATCGGACCGGCCCACTGAATGCACTCTTCTTTGCCGTCAACATGCTGGTGAACACGGAGACTGGTGACACCTATTCCTTCGAAGAAATCAGCAGTTGGTTAAAAGCGGCGGGATTTACCGATGCGCGCACGCTGGATGCACCCGGCCCATCGCCACTGATCCTCGCGACCAAACCATGAAGTAGAAATGGCCGCTCTTGAATTGCGAGAGCGGCCATTTTCAAACCTACTGCAGTTTCTCCACGCTGCGGGCCACGAACACCGGATTTCCGGTATTCGGATTCTTCAGTACCAGACCAACCACGCGGATAGACATAGCGGAATTACCGCCGAGGTCACTCAGACCGGTCAGGGCGCCATCTCGATGTCGGTGAACTTGATTTTGCGGATAACCCGTATAGTATAACGAACGGCGATGCTACTTATAACAGCGTGCAGATAACGGTCGATAAGCGAGTTGGATTTGCGCGTTTCCTGGGCGCCTACACATTCGGCAAATCGCTGGATGACGCGTCCTCTTACACCATGTCGGCGAATCCGTTCATTCTGGGTCCGGTGGGCAATTTCGCGGCCTGCAACTTTGGCGAGGTGACTGGAGCCAATGCAGGACGCATCGGCCAGGTCGCCCTGAGGATCGTGTTTTAATGCCACGGACGCACCGCATCATACAAATTGGCTGGCCAGAATTTGGCCAGGCTGCTTACCCTCCCCCGACGTCGAGTGCGGAGCTGGAGCAAAGAGTTCATCAGCTCCGCACCAGGATGGAAGAACGTAAGCTTACCCATCTGGTCATCTATGGTGATCGCGAGCATTTCGCCAACCTGGCTTATCTCACTGGCTTCGATCCGCGATTTGAGGAAGCTGTGCTCATCGTGAGCGCTGACAGCAAACCCTTGCTGGTCGTAGGCAACGAATGTGAAGCGTATGTCGGCGTGAGTCCCTTATTTAACGAAGGCAAGTTGAGAAGGGAACGTTTTCAGTCCTTTTCCTTGCTGAGTCAGCCGCGAGATCAGAGCCGGAAAATAAAAGAGATTTTTGCCGGAGAGGGAATCGACGCCGCTTCCATGGTCGGATGTGCTGGATGGAAGTATTTCTCCGAGGACGAAGTAGCGGATGCCCCGCACGCCATCGAGCTCCCTGCCTACCTGGTAGATACTCTGCGAGAGCTTGCCGGAAGAAACAATGTGGTGAATTCCACGGATTTGCTGATGCATCCGGGATACGGCCTTCGCAGCTTTTGCTCGGCCTCAGACATCGCCTATTTTGAATACACTAGCGTCCAGGCGTCTGAGAGCGTCAAGCGCATGATTTTTGGCATGCGTGAAGGCATGACCGATCATGAGGTTGTGGCGCTGGGTGGCACCTGTGGAGAGCCGCTCGCGTGCCACACTACGTTTGGGACTGGACGTACAGCGACGTTTGGCCTATCTGGTCCTCGGGGGGAAAAAATTCAGCGCGGAAATTCCCTCTCCATGAATATTTCTTACTGGGGCAGTAACAGTTGCCGTTCAGGGTGGATTGCGTCTTCGGCTCATGACCTGCCGAATGCGGCTGCTGATTACGTGCAAGGTTTTGCCGGCCGCTATTTCGAGGTAATGAATGATTGGTTCGTCCTGCTCAAGCCCGGTACGGCCGGGGGGCAAATATGGCGTCTGATTCAGGATCGATTGCCCTTTGAGCGTTTCGGCATTTTCCTCAACCCAGGTCATTTGATCCACCTTGACGAGTGGGTCAGCTCTCCCATGTATCCGAACTCGGATGTGCCACTTCATTCGGGCATGGCAATCCAGGTAGATGTCATTCCCAGTTCGCCGGTATATGCTTCGACTCGCATGGAGGATGGGGTAGTTCTGGCCGATGCGGATTTGCGGAAGCAGCTGAAAGATGCCTTCCCCGATTGCTACGCTCGCTGTCAGAAGAGGCGGAAGTTTATGATCGATGTGCTCGGCATCGAACTGCCCGAAGAGGTCTTGCCGCTTTCGAATATTCCGGCGATTGTGCCGCCGTTTTTCCTGGCTCCGAACGAGATCATCGCGCTTGAGCCTTGAGGTGTGCCCAGCGGTACTCCACTTTTCTCCCCACCGACGGACCTAAGCTTAAACGAAGTTCCCCAGCCTGCCAGGGCGAGCCGCTACTGAGGCATGGACGGGAGCCGCAGGTTATTTACAGCCTTGTCAGTTGTGAAGCGGGAAAGGCGCACAGCAGGTCCCTCGCCTTCCTCCGGATTTCCTGTCGAGGTTCGTGGCGTTGCCGAACTTCATGCGGCTACGGAAAGCCGCACCCGCGGCCATTTCCAGCACGGGTAGTAGGAAATCCGGAGTACGCTCGGGATGACAAGGGGAGGGCAGCGCTCACCTCAGCAGCCGCTACGAGGGATGTACGGAGCCGCAGGTTATTTACACCTTGTCAGTTGCGAAGGGGGAAAGGCGCACAGCAGGTCCCTCGCCTTCGACGGGATGACAAGGGGGAGGGCAGCGCTCACCTTGGCAGCGGCTACCGGGGATGGACGGAGCCGTAGTTGTTCGTGCCCTTCTCAGTTGCGAAGCAGTGAGGCTGTTTTATTTGCCGGCAGCACCGTAAGCAGGTGACTCAACTTGTTTAAATCCCGCCGGCACCACGAACGCAGTGGACGGCACTGTCGCCTGCGAGAAGTTTGATTTCTGCATCGTTGTTTCCATCAGGGTGGTGCTGGTGGTGGTTTGCGTTCCATCTGCCGAGGTCGTGGTGGTCGCAGCTGTCGTAGCTGCCGGAGCTGCAGCAGGTGGTGGAGTGGCCGCCTTCTTCTTGTGGAAGGCCCCCAGCGCCGAGCTACCCAAGGCACTTCCGAAGACTCCCATCCTCCCCGCTTCTCCGGCTGCCGTCTGGGCTGCCGTCTCGGTCGCCACCTGGCCTGCAACGGACCCCGCCCCACTCGGAGGTGGTGTGGCCGAAGCCGCCGGTGCTGTATTCTGGGCTGCCGTTGGCCCGGTTCCGCTTCCGCCCATGCGCGTCACTTCCATGACGCGTGTGCCTTTTAGTTTTGCCAGTTCCTTGCCCATCTGTGCCATGGCTTCCGCAGATCCTGGCTGGCCGCCGAAGAGCTGCGCCATGCCCGCATTCTGGCCCATCTGCGCTTTCCATGCTGACATATCCACGCCGGCCATCAGCTTTTGCCCCATCCGCAGATCGAAGTCCTGAATCTCCTTTACCTCCGGTGGGTCAGGCGCAATCCATGCGTCGGTGGTGATCACATAAGTCACGCTGTTTACGGCGTCCGTGGGTGGCGCCTTGGGGTCGGTAATATGCATTTGCATCGTGACCACTTGCTCTTGTGCGGTTAGCCCGTTGACTACCTTGGTGACGCCAGTGTTCTTCGCGGAGACGTCAAAGCTGGTTTTCAAGTCGGTCTTCGGCTGCTGCGCCGCCTGCTGAGCTTGAGCATCTTTCGCCTGCGCCTGGGCTTGCTCCATTTGCTTTGGCATATTCTCGAACGCCTGTCGCATTTGGGCGAAGGTTACTACGCTATAGGTCTTGTGGACGTTGTCGACGTGGGTGATGGTCTCGCGATCGAGATCGGTGATCTCCATATAGTCTTTGCCCACCACCACCTTCTGGTTGCCGTGCACCATGGTCGTGGTGGTCATGGGCGCAAACGCGTTGCTCATCGATTTGCTGAGAAAGCTAACCGATTTGAGCCCGTCCACCATGGATCCGCCGGTGATCTGGGTCGTTTCCTGATAGCTTGCATCGGCATACATAAGCCGGTTCCCCAACAGGATGATTCCGAGGGCTGCTATCTTGCGAATCTTCATTCTTGCCTCCCTAATGCATTCGTTGCTCGAGAAGATGTCTGCTCATACTGTGTTGCTGGGCGGTCGACCGTTACAGCTGCCAAACCTATCGCCGTTGAGATACAGCTCAAGTGCGGACCGCCCGAGTGCGGAGTTTTTGCGTGGTATCTGATTCGAGAGATCGGCGGGCAGCCAAAGTGGCTCATGGTCGGGAATCTTACTGGCCCGGGGGCTGCCGAAAAGCAACGAGTTGAATTCGCAAGTAGCTTACCAAGAAAAAGCGCTTTGCGTGCTTCTGAATGGAGAGTGTCGCTTCATTCTTGAGCAGTATGGCTGTTAGTAACCGGGGTGGTGAACCGAAGTAACTTGCGTAACCTCTCTGAAGCCGCTGCGTAACCCGGGGCGGGTCAAACATGGCCAACCCTGTCGACAACAGGGGGCCGAATTCTTACGTGAAGCTACCGGTCCGTGCACGCCACAGCGCGCCTTCGACGGGGTCGACCACTCTATCCGGTGCCTGAGCGCTGGGGAATTCGCGCTGCACTGCTGCGATCAGAGCATCCCGTACCTGGCTGACATTTTCCAGTATGCTGCCGGTAAACGCGATGGGTGGTGTCCACGCGTGCTCGTTCGAGGCCAGCCGCAGACGGCGAATCACCAGGCGTACCAGGTACGCGAGCTCTTCCCCTTGCTGCCGCAGGACCGCTAGCGCTGTTTCGTCTCCCTGCTCGGCGCAACGTACGACAACTTCGGTCAGCTTGGAAAAATCGGGTGACGGGCGGCTATTCGCATATTCCACCAGCAGGTCCAGCGAGGACAATTGCCAGAAGTCCATCACCGCGGGTAAGAGTAGCGTTTGTTTTTCCTCATCCTTCGCCAGGAAGATGGCGCGCAAGCTTTCCAGGCCGATCCTGTGCCCGGACCCCTGGTCGGACAAGGCCGGGCCCCATCCTCCCGCGGTGAGCAGCAATCCTCCGTTCGTCCGGCCGACTACATTCGATCCCGTTCCGGCTAGAGCGAGTACACCGGCACGCCCGGGAAAGGCGGCTTCCAGTGCGATCTCTACGTCCCCCAGGATGAGCAATCCGCCGCCGACGCTGGCACGAAACGACGATTGCAGCCAATCGTTCACCAGCGGAACGCTCACCCCGGCAGTCCCGATGCAGGTGCGCGTGATCGCCGCCATGGAAACGCCCGTCTGCGCAGTGAGTTGGGCTAGAGCTGACTCGAGATTCTGGCTGGCGGTCGCCGCATCCACCCGCATGCGCTTGATCGTTCCCGTGCGCACTCTGGCCAGTTCGCGCGTCTCGTCCGCAAGCAGGTAGTCGGTCTTCGTTCCCCCGGCATCCAGAGCGAGGAAAAAACTCATGGGGTCACGCACTCCGGAGCAAATAATCTACGCAGTTTCAAAGTAGGCCTCAATTTCTTCCAGAGTCTTGCCTTTTGTCTCTGGCAGAAAGAAGGCCGCGGTCAACAGGTAAATCACGGTGAAACCGCAAAACAAGAAGAACATCATGGAATAGCCATACTTGCCAACCACGGGCAGGAAGATGGCAGCCAGGGTGGTCGAGACCATCTGGTTGATTACCAGGGCAACACTCATGCCGTTTGAGCGGATACGGGTGGGCATCAGTTCCGATAGCGCGAGCCATACGCAGACTCCCGGGCCCAGCGCATAGAATGTGACAAAACCGTATAAGCCAAGCGCCACCAGCCATCCGTGCACTGCGTCGGGCACTGGCCCGATATAGGCATGCTCGATGGTGAGGGGAGCCGTGCGTGCTGCATTGAGATCGACCAATGGGTTACGGAAAAATGCTTCCACCTTAGTGGATGGAAGGCTGCTCTGCCGGTCGATGGCAACCGGTGCTTCGCCCGCATCGCCGGAACGCATGGCCCTGGTGGCCGCGGTAAATCCTCCGTAGGAATAGATCACCGTCATGTTCAGCCGGTCTAGCTGGAAGCCCTTGCCGGAGAGAGCTGTTGCCGGCAGAAGGCGCTGCGCATCGGCTTGATTAAAGTGGAGCGCCAGAGTCTGGTCCGGCCCCACCATGGACTGGATGGCGGCCCCGACATCGACCCTGTTCTTTTCCGTGCGCAGAAACAGCGCGCCCACAAAGAGAAGGGAAACGATGATGCCGGACGTTCCCAGAGTTAATAGAAACTTGCGTCCCTTCCGATCGACCAGCGTCATGCCTACGATGGTCATCAGGAAGTTCATAAACGTGAACAGTACATATCCCCAATGCGCGTACAGATCCGACAACCCACTCTGCAGCAATATGTCGGTGTTGTATCCAATAATGGAGTTAATGCCCGTCGCTGTGTTGCAGAAGAGAATGACGCAGGCAAGCAAGAACGGGAGGACGTATTTTCGCCGCAGCAGCGAATCCTTGATACCGCTTTTAGCGAAGGATTTGTTTTCCGCGGAAAGAGATGTCTGTTCCATCTCCTCGATTTCGAGTGCAGCCTGCTCCGGACTCCGTGATCGAAGCAGTGCGTTCAAGGCGAGCTGCTTGCGCCCGCGGCTGAAGAGCCACCGGGGCGACTCGGCAACGAACAAACCACCCGCCACGAACAGAATGCCCGGCGGCATCGACATCCAGAAGATGCGCCGCCATGCCTGGTCTTTCACGCCCAGCAGTTCCGCCGGTGTGACGGAGGCGCTAATCCCCGCCACACGGTAGCTGTAATAGATGCCAATGACTGCCGCGGAAAAAACGCCCAGGGTCAACAGCCACTGGAAAGCACCAGTGCCTTTGCCTCGATCTTGCGCAGAAAGGCATTCCGCCAGGTAGAGCGGAACAACAATGCCCACCAGGCCTCCGCTGACACCTTGCAGAAGGCGGCCAAGAAAGAGCGGGCCGAAGCCGTGAGAGAGGGCGATGACAGGAATGCTCAGAACAAAGATCGCTCCGCTGATCAGCATCAGCGGCTTGCGTCCCAGCCAGTCGGCGAGCAGGCCGGCGAAGAGCGTAGAGATAACGCTACCCAACAATACCGCGGCGACAATGATCGAGAGCTGGCTGGGGTTCAGCCCTGAGGTGGCCTCAAGGTAGGGCAGCGCGCCGCCGATGATGCCGACATCCACCCCGTACAGCAAGCCGCCCAGCCCTGCAACCAGAAGAAGCAGGCGGTTATAGGTGTTCGTATGACTCAGATCGGCAGAGCTTGGCATCGGGACGACCGCGCGGGATGGATTGAACTCCAAGCATGTAGAGTAACCCGCGGAACCCTCCGCGATCGCTAGAAAAGAAGGTCTATGGCAGTCGCCGCTTGCTTTCCATCAGGGCTTGTTTTGAGGCCATGTCGGGGGCGATGCCGAAGATCATTAATTCGAGGGGTCCGGTACCGGTGTTGGCAAAGGATTGCTTCTCGTTCAGGCGCACTGGAACGGCGTCTCCGCTATGGATCTGCGCCGTCTCGGAGCCGATGGTCACGCTGCCGTCGCCCGCCATCACATAGTAGATCTCTGTCATGTTTGGCTTGGAGACGGGACCAATCGTTGTTCCCGCAGGCATAAGCAGGTGGTCGACATACGACCATGTGGAGTAAAACACCGTGGGATCGAGCGCCCGGCGGTATTGCACCGTACCGGTACCGCCATCCATGTGTTCGACCGGTTTCAGCAGCGATCGATCGAGGTGCATGGCGATGAAGGTGGGTATCGGGTCAAGCGGTGCTCCCACGCGCCCATCTTCGAGATTGAAGGCGTCGTAGACGCCTTTCATCGTGCCCACGTTGAAGTTGATCCACTCTACCGGCTTGTCGCTTGCGTTGTAGATGGCGTGCGAATGGCCCAGGCGTGTCGGAGCGCCTGCGGGTCCCTTGAGGAGAGACGTGCGCCCATCGATCGTGAACTGGGCCTCGCCGTCGAGGATAATGAACATCTCTTCGCACTGATTGTGGAAGTGGGCGCCGATGCCGCTCTTGGGCTCAATCACTCCGCGATGCATAAAAAACAGATTGCTCTCCAGCGACTCGGCATCGAAGAGCGGCCTGTAGTCGAGCGAACCGGGGCCATCGTGCACCGCTTTCATGTTGCGATATTTCGACGGGTCGGCGCGTGCGATTCGCTGCTCCAACGGGAGCGGCTTGGTGACTTGAGCAAGCGATAAACCCGGCGCGACGGACGCCAGCAGAGAGAGAACCGCGAGAGTTTTAATCATGCACGTCTTCCTGTTTCGAGCTCGACTACGGGTGGCCGCAATCCCAGACGCGAGAGCAGCAGGTAAATAAGAAAGCCGCTGGCAAATGCATAAAGCCAGGCGGGATTGTCCGCCTTTACCAAGGATGGCGGGATTCCAGGAATATGTTCCGGAATGCCAACCAGAAAACCGACGATCCATGAGATACAGCCGGCCCAGTTGATGCCCAGCCTCGGTCCTGACCACCGCCTGCCGGCCAATAGGTAATCCGCCATCATGGCGCCGCAGATAGGGCCGAAGGATGCAGCAATAATGCTGAAGAATCCCACCAGGTTGTCGGCCACACCGGTAAGCGCCAGGATGGCGCTGAGTGTTACCCCGGCCATGGTGGATACGGGGCGAGGGATCTTGGGCAGCATGGTGCTGAAGCTGTTGGCCGCGATGAAGGCGGAAAAGCACGTAGGCACCAGGCAGGCAGCAGCGAAGAGGAAGAACATGACCGGCGCCAAAGCTCCCACGCTGCCGATGGCAGCGGTGTAGTCGTAATTGCGCGGTCCGCCACTGCGGCCCAGGTAGCCTGCAACCGAAAGAACCGAGATGCCGCCGGCAATGAAAGCACCGGCAGCAATTCCAGTCAGCCCTCCCAGAACAACATCCTTCCTGCTGCCGTTATTCATGCCGAAATCTGTACCGGCTGCGCCGGCCGTAGCGAAGAAGCCGATGGTGATGAGCAGTGCATTGAGGAATCCCGTCAGCGAATCCGGCGTCGGAGGCTGGTAATGGGGGATGCCGCTGCGGTTGGTCCACAGAACGATCAGCATCATGACGAACGGAACCCAGTTCATGAACTTGGCGAACTCGCTGACGTAACTGAGCCCTTTGATCGCTACCCATCCGAGGCTGTAAAGCCAGACGATCACGATGACGCTGTAGAGGGTTCTTGATGTCTGGTTGAGCCCTTGCATGATGAAGTGGGCCGCCAGGGTCCCGTCCACGGCAACCCAACCGACCTGCAAGAGTCCCATCAGTATTCCCGGGATCAGAAAACCACCCGTGGTGCCAAAGGTTGAAGTGCCCACCACGTAGAGATTGCGACCCGTTTGCATGCCCAGCATCGCCGGCACGTAGTAGTAGAGTCCGAAGCAAAGCAGCCCTGCCAGCAGCAGGCCCCACAGGGAGACGCTGACACTGGCATACCCGAGCGTCGGCCCGGAGAGTTTGAGGTAGTAGCCAACAAAAAGGAAAATGCCGAAGTAGCTGGGGAAGGTGCTTTTATACCAGGGCACCCTGGCGGTGAGCGGTATGGGAACCGACGCGCTTACGTATTCAGGAACGTTGCGTTCCATAGGGCTCCTTAAACCGCGGTGTAGTCGTTGACGGAATAATCCGCAAAATGGTTTTCCATTTGTGGCCATACTTCCTGATGAAGATCAAGGGCCACCCACTTTTTTTGCAAAGCATGCGACTCGAAAGCGATGCGTAGCCGCCATTCGCCGCCTTCCTGGTTCGGGCGCAGCAGTTCTACGTCGCGAAATCCTTCCTGGCGGGAAATTGCAGGACGAAAGATCGCGGTGTAGGTCTTCTCCAGAGCCTGCTGCGAACCTGGCTTGACGCTCATATCAACGAACAGGACGAACATGGTCACCTCACCATTTCAGCTTGAATACATCAATCGCCGTGCCACCCAAAACTTTGTCGTAGACGTCGGATGAGAGTTCGAGCGCCTTGTATTTTGCGTACTCCACCGGAACGTTACTGGGTAAATCTGCTCCCAACATCACCCGGTCCGGCCCTATGGTATCGATCATCCAGCGGATATCCTCGCCGATACACCAGGATGTTTCGAGATAAAGGTTGTCGCATACAGTAGCCGCGACTTGTGCCTCTGCCGTGAAGACGGCGAAACCGGCATGAGCCAGAATGATCTTCAAATTAGGATATTTGCGGGCGGCGGGGATACAGAGCGCGGGTAGTGCGAAGGGAACTCCAGGGCCGGTGTGGACCATCGCCGGAACGCCGAGCGAGTGGGCAGTGGCAAAAACGCGGTCGCCATCCTCGGACAGGGGATTTACGCCGTGCCCGATGGTGTGCAGCTTGATCCCGACGAACTTCAGATCTTTGATGCAGCGCTCCATTTCGCGCTCATAAGCATCGCGATCACCATGCGGGGTCACACTGGCGATGCCGAAGAAACGGCCGGGATGCTTGGCGCACAGATTGGCAATGCGGTCGTGCGTTTTGGACGCCGTCGTAGCCCCTGGATAGGGCTGCACGATGGTGGCGTCCACCTTGCATTCTTCCATGCGGCGGAGCATATCCTCTTCCGTGCTGAGCAGGCCGAAAACGCAACATTCGCCCAGGTGGGCGTGGGTGTCAATCCTCTTGGTCATGAATCCTCTCGTGGAATCGGATGTTTGCCGGCAAAGCGGCCATTATAGACGTTCCAATATTCTCTTGCCGGGTAGGCATCAATGGGCGTGGGGCATCGTGCCCAACTCGGTATCGAGGTTGTTCTTCTGGGCGGAGATCCCGACGATCATGAGTTCCAGATCGCCGGAGCCGTTGTTTACGAAGGAGTGCGCTTCGTTGAAGCGAATGGGCACGCCATCCCCTTTATGGATGTCTGCGGTCTCGCCATTCACCTGCACCTGGCCATCGCCGTTGAGTACGTAATAGATCTCTTCCACGCCCTTGTGGTAGTGCTGCCCTTCGGACGCTCCGGCAGGAATCAGCAGGTGGTCTACGTAGGCCCAGTTGGTTAGGAACACATCCGCATCCAGCGCGCGCCGGTATTGCACCGTGCCCTGGCCGCCGCGGTAGTTCGCGATGGGCTTGAGCAACTTCTTATCCAGGTGCATGGTCATGAAGGTGGGGATGGGATCTTTGGGTGCGCCGACGCGGGCGTCATCGAGATTGAAGGCATCGTAGTGGCCTTTGATCTGGGCCACGTTGATGTTCATAAATTCCACCGGCTTATCCGAGGGGTTATAGATGGCGTGCGAGTGGCCCATCCGGCAGGGCGCCCCCACGGTTCCCTGCAGCACGGCGGTTCGGCCGTCGATGGTGAACTCTGCCTGACCGTCGAAGACGATGAACATCTCTTCGGTCGTGTTGTGGAAGTGATGCCCTACGCCGCCACCGGGCATAATTTCGCAACGGTGCATGAAGTTGAGGTTCACGTCCATAGCGGAAGGGGGAACGAGGAGCTCACAGGCCATATCGCCGGCGCTATTGTGGGAACGGCTGCGCGTGTATTTACTGGGGTCGGTGTGGCCGATTCTAGCCGCCAACGGAGTCTGCGCCCATAACGAGGACACGCTAAGAAGGCTAAAGGCACAAAGCATCAGGGGCGGGTACACGCGTCGCATCATGTTGTTTCCTCGCATGGATGCCGGGCAGGGCACATCCTAAGCCGCCCAAGAATATATTCCGAGGAAAAGAAGCGTCAAGGTCAAATGCGGAATAGAAATTCGCTTTATGGGAGTTTCGTTTCAGAAAGAAGCTGTTTGGGGTTGCCGGGTAGGATGGAGAAGAGAAACCCCTCGGTTCCCTGGCTAAGGATGGGTGCCCACCCGTCCTTTGCTGGGGAATCAGAGGCAGGCCACTGCGCCTCAGGCTTTTCGTAAATCCAGGGCAAGTTGTTCAGCGGTCGCGCGTACCGCGGCAATGATCGACTCTTCATGCGCCGTGTCGCCAAGCCTTGTCTTGGGCATGGACGAGCTGATCGCCGCGGAAACCTGCCCGTTCGGCCCGAAAACAGGCACGGAGAAGCAGACGCCGTCGTAAGCGCATTCTTCACGATCGATAGCATGTTTCTTCAGCCGTATTCCCTCGTACTCCTGGCTTAATTCCTTGCGATCGGTGATGGTGTGCTTGGTGAAGCGATAGGTGCCAAAGCTCCGCAGCAGCCGTTCCCGTTGTTCCTGCGGTTGAAACGCGGTAATTGCTTTGCCCAGTGAACTGGCGTTGGGGGGTAGGATGTGCCCGACAACATTACTCATCCGGATCACGTGCGGGCTCTCGACCACGGCGATTACTTCGACCCGATTTTCGAATAGGGCGGCCAGTGTAGAAGTCTCGGCGAGTTCGCGGCTGAGCGCCTCCAGGTAAGGAACACCGACACGATGCAACTTGCCCAACCACTGCGTAGGCGTAACCGCGTGAATTCCAGGGGCCAGCATGTATTGGCCGCGCCCGTCGACGGTTACGCAGCCCAGAGTTTCAAGGGTACGCAGAATCCGGAACGCGGATGTTTTTGAAAGTTGAATCCGCTGGGCGATCTCGTTCATGGACAAGGGCTTCAGTTCGGCCTGAAGGAATTCCAGAACCTCCAGCGCCTTGCCTACCGCACGGGAGAAGTACTGATCTCCGCCGTGCGCCTCTTTTGCCGTTTCGGCCTTTATCAGGTTGGAAGCCCCAGCCTTAGCCGGGCGAGCGGTCTTGGTTTTCAACATAGAAGGTCTATTGCGTTCATGATAGCGGAACCGATGCGTGGCAGTGCAAGCTGGGGCGCCGGGCAACCACGCGATGCGCCGATAATAGCGGAACCGGTACCGACTTGTCAGCATTTCCTAAGTTTTTCGAAACTTGATTCCAAAAAGTATTGCGCATCGTTCATTCGCGGTGATATAGGTTTCAGCGCAAGAATTCAGGAGGCTGGAGCTGTGGTCAAACAACAGAGAACGCAAAATTTGGTTTTGTGGGCAAAAGCGCTTTGTTTTATGGCGGCAATCTTGTTGGCATGCTCGCGGTGCCCGGCGCAGGTGGCTTCCGCGGAATTGAGCGGGAGCGTGATCGATACCTCCGGCGCGGTGGTCCCCAATGCGACTGTGACAGCCACCAACATCGAGACCTCCATTGCCCACACCGTGCCCAGCGGCAAGAGCGGCGACTATGTGATTCCCTCGCTCCCCCCGGGCAACTACACCCTCACTGCGGAAGCGGCCGGCTTCAGCAAGCTGGAGCAGACCGGCATAGTTCTGCAGATCAACCAGCAGGCTCGTGTGGACCTGACGCTTAAGGTAGGTCAAACGGCTGAGACGGTAAACGTGACTGGCCATCCACCTCTCCTGGAATCCGAGTCTTCTTCGGTGGGAACGGTGATCAACCGGCAGTTGGTGAACGAGTTGCCGCTGAATGGCCGCAACTTCGTCCAACTGGCAACGCTCAGTCCCGGAGTAAATGGCGTGGGAGAATCCGCCTCGGGAACCATCATGGGCGGCACGCGCCCGGACGACCGCCGCGCCGGCAATGAGATCTTTTCCAACGGTAACCGCGAAGGCGACAATAACTTTCTTTATGACGGTGTTGATAACAATGAGCGCCTCACGCTTTCGCTCACCCTTCGGCCCGCGATCGATGCTGTGCGTGAGTTCAAGATCCAGACCAACCTCTACAGCGCCGACGTCGGCCGTAACTCGGGCGCGGTGATTGACGTGATCTCCAAATCGGGGACGAATCAGTTGCATGGCAGCCTGTTCGAGTTCATCCGTAACTCAGATGTGGATGCACGCACCTACTTCAACGCGGCGGGCACTCCTTTCCCTACCTTCCGTTTAAATCAGTTTGGCGGCTCTCTGGGTGGCCCCGTGGTTATCCCAAAGGTCTACAATGGCAAAGATAAGACGTTCTTTTTCGTGGACTACGAGGGTTTCCGCAACAGTACGCAGATATTCGAGCGGGGCAACATCCCCACCCTGCGCATGCGGCAGGGTGACTTCGGTGAGCTCCTGCCGAACACCCTCATTTACGATCCGCTGACCACGGTGAAAAATCCTGCCTCACCGAGCGGTTTCTCTCGTACTCCGTTCCCAAACAACATAATTCCCGCCGATCGTTTTGACCCCATTGCGTACAAGATGATCAATGCTTACCCCATGCCGACCAGCACTGCACGGCTCAACAACTATGCATTGCCGCGGATTCAGCCCCAGAACTACGACCAGGGCGACGTCAGGGTCGACGAACAGATCACGACCAAGGATTCTATCTTCGCGCGCTGGTCGATTCAGAACACAATCACCATTTCGCCCAGTACCTATGCGCAATCGACGATCCCCGGCATCTCTACGCCGGTGAGTCTCAGTGATGAGGCCTCTTTCGCCGGCACCTCATTGCAGCCCACCCAGCATGTGGCCACAAGCTATGTGCGCGTCTTCACTCCATCGCTCATTAACGACTTTCGTTTTGGTTTCAACCGCTACCGCCTGGACTACGTGCCCATCAATTTTGCCCCCGGCGCCGGACTCGGCAACGAATTGGGAGTACCAAATTCGAATGTCACTCCGCGTGAACAGAACCTGCCCATCTTTTCGCCATCCAGTTATCTCGGTGTCGGCCAGACGCGCTCTCTACCGTTGTATCGCCGGGAGAATACGTTTCAGGAGCTGGACAACCTGACGTGGACCAAGGGCACACATACGTTCAAGATTGGCGCTGACTTCCGCCGTCGGCAGTTGACGATTTATCAAACGAACCAAGGCAACGGACGCTTCAATTTTTCACCCGCGTTTACGGATTCGCGGGAGCCGGCCGGTAAGGGTGGCGATGCCGCGGCAAGCTTCATCCTTGGTTTCCCCACCCTGGACGCACACGACTACAACTATCAATTCCCAGGGATAAGGATGAACGAGTTCGGCATGTACTTTGCCGACGACTGGCGAGCCACCAAAAACCTGACCCTGAACTATGGCTTGCGTTGGGACTATTTCAGCCCGCCGGACGAGGCGTTTAACCGTTGGTCCAATTTCGATGTTGCTACGGGCCAATATCTTGTCGCTGGTTTTGGCGGAGTGGGTGTGAATGCCGGCGTGCTGAAGTATTGGCCAAACTTTGGCCCGCGCCTTGGATTTGCCTACCAGATGCTGCCGCACACAGTGTTGCGCGGAGGCGTCGGCCTCTTCTACAACGCCTCTGGCAGTGAGGCGGGCAATATGCGCCTGGCGCGTAATCTTCCTTTCGGCCTGACATTGCAAATTACGCCTGGAGACGTCACCGTGGGTCCGACCGTAAGCCAAGGCTTTCCACCTTTGCAGCCAATCATCATCCCGCCTACTCCGAATGGAGTAGCGTACGGGGTAGCCCCAAACTTCCGTCCTTCTTACGCGGAGCAGTTCAATGGAGGCATAGAACAGGAGATTGTTCCCTGGGACATGGTGTTGAAGTTCGTCGGGGTGGGCAACCTGGGACGTCACTTGCAAGACGCCTGGAACGCCAACCAGGCAATCCCCGGGTCGACTTCGACGGTGTCACGACGCCCCCTCTACGGCATAGACCCAGCGCAGAGCGACGTGAACTACTACATATCGGATGGCTTTGCGGAGTATTTTGCCTTTCAATTCACCGCCGACAAACGCTTGAGCCACGGAATCAGTGCTCTGCTTGGCTATGCCTACTCTCATGCCATCGACGACGTACCGCTGGAATTCGGTGGCGGCGATGCAGGGCCAAATCCCCAGGATCCCCGCTTTCCGCATGAGGTCAGCAATTCAATCATCGACCAGCGCCAGCGTTTGACGCTCAGCTATCTATGGGCGTTCCCCTTCGGCAAAGGCCAGAAGTTTTTGAATCATGGCGGGGTGTCGGATTTAATTCTTGGCGGCTGGCAGAACAATGGGATCTTGATCACGCAGACCGGTCTTTGGTTCTCACCGGTCTTGCAGACATCGACCACCAACACCGGTACTTCGAGCCGTCCCAACGTCAGTGGTCCTATCACCTATCCAAAAACTCTGTTGCACTGGTTCAGTCCCTCGGCGTATAGCACTCCGGCGCCATACACGTATGGCAATGCAAGTCGTAACTCCTTGATCGGTCCGGGCCGCACAAATCTTGACGAATCGATCTTCAAGAATTTCACCATTCACGAACAGATGGGGCTCCAGTTCCGTTTCGAAGCGTTTAACGTCTTCAACCATCCGCAGTTTGGATATCCGAATCAGACCATCGGAAATTCGCAGGTGGGTCAGATTACGTCGATTGTCGGCAATGCTCGTAACTTACAGGCCTCGCTGCGGTTCCAGTTCTAGGCTGCGAGGACTGCAAAAAATGGTGTTCCATCCTGGCCAGGAAAGCGTGGCCGGGATGGGACCGCCAGCACCCCTGCTGCGTGCTACGCAATCTTGAGGAAGCAAGGAAGCATAATGACTCATCTCCTACGAAGGAACAAACTCGCCGCCGTCTTGCTCGCTCTCTTAGCCGGACTTCTGGCAGGCCTGCCGGCGTGGGCGGCCAAGCGAGATCTTCAGGTTTACTTCATCGATGTCGAGGGGGGCCAGTCCACACTTTTTGTCACCCCGACCGGGCAGTCTCTGCTCATCGACACAGGTTGGCCGGACAACGACGGTCGTGATGCCGACCGGATTCTTGCTGCAACCAAGAGCGCCGGTATCAGCAAGATCGACTACGTGTTGTTGACCCACTATCACGATGACCATAGCGGCGGCATCCCCCAGTTGGTTGCCAAGGTCCCCGTAGGCACCTTCATCGATCACGGGGCTAACATCGACACCAAGCCCGGGAACAAAACGCTGGGAATCTACGCTGCCTACCAGGAGGTGCTGGCCACGGGAAAGTACAAGCACATCGTGGCGCATCCTGGTGATGTGCTGCCCATCACCGGTATGAAGGTTACCGTAATTAGCAGCGACGGCAACGTGATCGATCATCCTCTGCCCGGAGGCGGGGAGACTAATCAATATTGCAGCGTGCCCGAAACCAAGCCCAACGACCGCAGTGAAAATTCTCATTCGCTGGGTGTGCTCATCAACTTCGGCAAACTCAAGATTCTCGATCTGGGCGATCTCACCTGGGACAAGGAAATGATGTTTATGTGTCCGGTGAATCGGCTGGGAGGCGTCGACATCCTGGTGGTTTCGCATCATGGCCTGAATGCGAGTTCCAGTCATGCGTTGGTCTATGGCATCCACCCCAGGGTGGCCATTATGAACAACGCTGCAACCAAGGGAGGAGCCCCGGAGGTGATCTCTGAGATCCTGAAGTCTCCCGGCCTGGAAACGCTATGGCAGCTTCACTACTCAGAGAAAGGAGCAGCGGAGCATAACACGGCCGCGGAATACATCGCCAATCCTCAGGGTTCCGACGACCAGGGAAACTACTTTATGCTGACCGCAAGTCCGAAGGGCAGCTTCACGGTTTACAACTCGGGCACCAAACAGACCAAGGACTATGCGGCCAAGTAGGCTTCTTCCGGAATCGGCTCCCTGCGGCCAAGCAGAGAAAGGCGCCCGGGGTGAGATGGGTGTCTGACGCAGTCATTGCGGTATGTGGCATCGCATCTGACAAAATGGTTCCATCCGGTCAGGATAGACATGCCGCCAGGAGCATAAGCCTTGATTGCAGTGGATTGGGGTACCAGCAATTTCCGTGCGTTTCGGCTCAATGGAGAGGGAGCTGTTTTGGCCAGGCGTTCCTCACCGCAAGGCATTCTTCGTGTCGGCAATGGGAATTTTGAAGAATTCTTACGCGCGGAAATTGGCCCGTGGCTGACGGAAGGTGAGAAGAAGGTCCTGCTATGCGGGATGATCGGCAGTCGCCAGGGTTGGGTCGAAGCGGAATATCTTCCTTGTCCAGTAGGCATATCGGATCTGGCCAACGCCGTCGTGCAAGTGCCATTCTCTGGAGCTGAAGTCTGGCTCGTTCCCGGGGTCATAGGACCCGATGCGGCGGGTGTGCCGGAGTTGATGCGTGGTGAAGAGACTGCCGCGATGGGCATGCTGGACGCTTATGGAGGCGCCGGCCTGGTTTGCTTTCCTGGAACCCATTCCAAGTGGATTGAACTGAGCGAACGCAAGATCAAATCATTTACCACGTGCATGACCGGCGAAATCTATAGTGCCGTGCGTAAGTGCACGATCCTGGGGCGAATGATGACCAGCAACGCCGCCATCGACAAGAGTGCGTTTCTTGATGGCGTAGCTCGCTCCGCGGACCCTGGTGGATTGCTTCACCATCTTTTTGGCGTCCGGACACTGGCGCTGATGGGCCAGCTCAGGGAGGAAGCGTCTGCTTCTTATCTGTCAGGTTTATTGATCGGGCACGAGGTGCGCGCGGCGATGGTGGGTGGAGAAGTGGTCCACCTGGTCGGGACAGCGATGCTCTGTGGACTTTATGCGCAAGCCATCGAGGCTTGCGGAGGCAGGGCGAAGGTGGAGGACGAGGATGCGGCGGCACTGGGGCTGGCGGCGATCGGCAGGAGGCTCAATTGGACGTAAGAGCATGGCTCGAACGCTGCCCCCTGGTCGCCATCTTGCGGGGCGTTCAGCCGGCTGAGGCCGAATCGATCTGCTCGGCATTGGAAAGCGCGGGCATCTGCATCGTTGAGGTCCCTCTCAATTCACCCAGCCCGTTCGAGAGCATCTCGCTTTTGTCGCGAAGTTTCGGCAGCCGGATGCTGATCGGGGCGGGGACCCTGACCCAGTCATCGCAGGTGGGGGAAGTGGCAGCGGCCGGTGGCCGGCTGATTGTGACTCCGCACGCGGATACGGCGATTGTGCGTGCCGCCAAGCAGGCTGGTCTTTTTGCCGTTCCTGGCTTTTTCAATCCGACCGAGGCCTTCGCATTGCTGCAAGCCGGCGCCGACGCCATCAAGCTGTTTCCCGCGGAGGTTTTGGGTGCGCCCATGCTTAGGGCCCTGCGAGCCGTCCTTCCCAAGTCGGCCATCGTCATACCCGTAGGCGGAGTGGATGAGCATCAGGTTGCACCATGGATGGACGCAGGCGCGTCTGGTCTGGGTGTCGGCTCGTCCATATACAAGCCCGGAGACGATGCCCGGATTGTTGCAGGCAAGGCGCAAGCGCTGATGGCCGCGGTGCGCGCGTGGCAGGGTAGGTAGACACCCGCGCTTGGTTGTTAGGTAGAGAGTTTCAAGTTTGAAGGAGATGTCGACTCATGGAAAGAAGAGCTTTCCTCCGTTCCCTGGCGGCCACCGCAATTGCAAGCGGCGTTCGCGCACTGCCCGCCTATGCCGTTCCTCTCCCTAAGATGAAGATCACGCGGGTGCGCGCCTACTTGCCGCCGCATCCCAATCCGCTATTCAACCAGAGCGACGTGGTGGTCACCATCGAAACCGACGCGGGAATCACCGGCATCGGCGAGGGTGGCATGAAGGACACGATATCGCAGTCCGCCGGCAGACTGATTGGACGGGACCCGCAATATATCGAGCGTCTCTGGCAGGACATGAATCGCGCCTTCTTTTATCCCGCGGGCCGCGAGAGAACCGACGCCATCGGCGCTCTCGACCTGGCTTTATGGGACATCAAGGGGAAGGTACAGGGTCAGCCCGTACATCAGTTGTTAGAGGGCATGGTTCGTAACTATGTCGAGTGCTATAACACGGCCGGCGTCATTCCTGGTGTTACCCATGAAACCAGTCTGAAGGACCGCGCCCGGCTGACCATTGAAGCCGGCTATCGCGCTTTTCGATTTGGCGCGACGGAGGCTCCGGCAAACGGAACCTATAACACCCGGGAGCGGATTAACCATATGCGCGACGAATGCGCCCAGGTGCGAGAGGGCGTGGGCAAGGATGGCGACTGGTGCATCGATTTCCACCAGCGCTTCGATCTGCCCGATGCGATTCGTGGATGCAACTCGATCGAAGATCTTGCTCCATTCTTCGTGGAAGATCCGGTTCGGACTGAGGCGTTCCAGCAAGATCTTCCCATCCTGCGTAGCAAGGTAAATGTTCCTCTGGCCGCCGGCGAAGAATGGGGAAACCGCTGGGACTTCAATCGCCTGGTCGAAGATCACTCCATCGATTTTGTGCGCGCCACTCTGCCCAACGTGGGCGGCATTACAGAAATGATGAAGGTTGCCGCTCTCTGCGAAACCCACTTCATTGGCATTGTTCCCCATTTCACCGGACCCATCGCCACGGCTGCCCTGGTCAACTGCCTGGGCACCTTCTCCGGGCCGCTTCTCATGGAATACAACTACCAGGGCCGCACCCTGCCCCACCTGCCCGTGTGCCTGGATTTCAAAGACGGCAAGCTGTATCCCAACGACCGGCCAGGCCTGGGGGTGGAGTTGGACTACAAGCAGCTGACCCAGATCGCCGAAATTACCGAACCGGTCACTGCGCGGGCGCAAACCTACTTCCGTCCGGATGGTTCCATCACCAACTGGTAGAGGAGTTATGCGAATAAGAAAAGCGATCAACCTGTGTTTGTTGCTTTTACCGTTGGCTGGGTATGCGCAAATGGCTGCTCCTCGTCCGCCGCTGGCGCAAAGGATCGGGCACACGGATCTGAGCAAAGTCGAGCCGGCTCATTCCCACGGGAGCGTCGGCTTGCGCAAGTGCCAGACGCTGGTGGCCGGCGGCGTGATGGATGTGAACCTGAACTTTCTCTTTCGTTGCCAGATGCAGCCCGGCGGCGGCGTAGCGGAACACTTCCACAACACGGTAGAGGAGATGTTCACCATCCTGGATGGGGAGGCGGAGTTCACCGTTGATAGTCACACCTCGCTGGTGAAGGGACCTGCGGGAGCACCCCAGCGTAAAGGTCACTCGCACGCAATTTACAACCCGACGAACGAACTCGTCGATTACCTGAATATCAACGTATCCATGGTCAAGGGTCACTATGATGCGTTCAACCTGGGTGACTCGCGCGACAAGGTGACGACGAAAGACGAAATTCCGCAGTTCATGCTGATGAGGCTGGATAAGACGCTGCTGCAGCCGGCGGCGAATTATCGCGGCGGTCAGGGTACGGTGAAATATCGGCGTGCGCTCGATTCGGACACATTCGAGACCAACTGGGCCTACGTGGATCATCTCCTGATTCCGCCCGGAGCGTCCGAGGGGCTGCATTATCACACCGGCGTCGAAGAAATCTATTACGTGATGGATGGCGGGGGGCAGGTTCGAGTGAATGACGAGACCGAGCCAATCAAAAAAGGGGATGCTGTACCGATCTTCTTCCGCGAGGCACACTCCTTTACGAACAACGGATCCTCCGATCTAGAGCTTATGATTATCGGTATCTCCGCTGTGAAGGACGCGCTCGACACGGAGCTGGGTGCGCCGCATCAACCGGGAAGATGATGAAGCTATCGCTACTCAATACATCTTTGATATTAGTGTTGGCCGGCTGCTCCACGACTCCCCCTGCAGCGCCCCCTGCAACGCAACCAACCACCGCCTCGATGGAAACTGTGCTTCGCTTCGATCCCGCCATCGATGCGCTGATTCCCAAGGATGTCCAGATCGAGAGGGTGAGAAGGTGTTGTACCAATGAAGCGTAGAAGCTATTTGAAGGCAATGCTGGCAGCGGCGGGCGGTGCTGTCCTTCCTGCCGTCGCGTTCGCAGATACTCCGGCGAGTGGAGACCGGCCCATCCAACTGCACGCAGATCTGGCTGTGGATCCAGCTAAGGAACAGGAGATGCTGGAATTCTTCGAGCAAAAATTCCGTCCCGCGGCTGCGCAACAGCCTGGATATATCGATCTCAGAATGCTGAAGCTGAAGTCGACGCTGCGCGGCTCCGCTCCCCCCGGAACCAACTTCCAGTTCGTCCTGACCTTTTCGAGCGAGGCGTTGCGCCAGAAGTGGGTCGCGACCGACCTTCACAAGCAGCTTTGGCCCACCATTGAAAGCAGCTTGACCGACAAAAACTATAGCCGGCTGCTCTACGAGGTTTACTAAACGTTATGGCCAGTGCGAGTGTCGTCGTGCCCGCGCGACGCAACGCCCGCTGGCTGGTGGTCGCCCTCCTTACACTGGGCGTCATCATTGCTTATACAGACCGCATCAATCTGTCTGCTGCGCTTCCTGCAATTCGCGTGAATTTCCCGCTCTCGGCGGCGGCGTCGGGAATTTTGCTCTCGGCCTTTTTCTGGGCCTACACTCTGCTGCAAACGCCGGCCGGATGGGTGGTTGACCGCTTCGGGCTGAAGTGGCCTTACGCCGTTTCGCTTTTCGTGTGGAGCGCAGTTTCCGCAGCAACAGCACTGGTGAGCTCTCTGCACGGATTGATTGCCATCCGGATCATATTGGGCGCGGGCGAGGCCATCGTCGCCCCGGCTAGCATCCGCTATATCCGCGAGAACTTTGCCGAGCACGAGCGGGGCCTGCCCATCGGCATTTATTTTTCCGGAACCAAGTATGGGCCGGCGATTGGGGCGCCGATTGCTACGTATCTCGTCCTGGCGTACGGATGGAGATGGATGTTCGTTCTGAATGGAGCGATTGGGTTTCTCTGGCTGATTCCGTGGCTTTTCCTTGCCAGGGACGATCGTAGAAGCACGCCCGTGCAGGGAAAGGGCGCTTCCGTTTCCTGGGGCGCACTTCTCAGAGCCCCCTTTATGTGGGGCACCTGCATTGCCACCTTCTGCTACATGTATTTTGTCTATTTCTGCATGACGTGGATGCCCACCTATTTCAAAGAGCGTTACGGGTTTTCGTTGGCCGCCTCAGGATGGTTCACCTTTATGTCCTTTGCCGGCATGGGTACGATCGCGATCCTGGCAGGCTGGGCAGCCGATCGGCTCATTGCTCGCGGGCGTAACGCAGTGAACGTAAGGAAAGCCTTCATCATCGTGGGCTTCGTGCTGGCCTTCAGCGAGGTCTTCGGCGCCTTCTCGCATTCCACGGCGATTACTCTTTTCCTGGCGGTGTTTTCGCTCAGCGGGCTTGGCCTAGCCACGGCCAACTATTGGGCGCTTACGCAGACGTTAACGCCAGCCTCCGCCTCCGCTCGCGTTGCGGGCATACAGAACACCGCAGCCAACGTGGCAGGTATCGCCGCCCCCTGGATCACAGGGATCCTGGTACAAAGGACAGGAAGTTTCAACGCGCCGCTGATCGCGGTTGGTTTCTGGCTCCTGGTAGGCATCGGCTGCTATCTATTTCTAGTTATGGAGAAACATGCATTGCGCTAGAGCGATTCTCAGCATGTGTCTCCTGGCAGCGCTTCCTTTATCCGCGCAGACCGGGGCTCCCGGTGGGGAGTGGCGCACGTACGGCGGCGATCTCGGCAACACTCGCTACTCGGCTCTCGATCAGATCAACGCTTCTAACTTCAATAAGCTGCAAATTGTCTGGAGCTTGAAGACCGAAAACTTCGGGCCGGAGCCGGAATATCGATTCGAGTCGACTCCACTGATGGCCAACGGCGTCCTATACACCACCGCCGGATCGCGGCGTGCAGTGGTTGCTCTGGATGCTGCGACTGGCGAGTTGCTGTGGATGCACACGGAGCACGAAGGCGCCCGCGGCGCGGCCGCTCCGCGACGGCTGTCTGGCCACGGTGTCGCGTACTGGACAGACGGCAAGGAGGAGCGGATTCTTTACGTCACGCCCGGCTACCGGTTGATTGCGCTGGATGCGAAAACGGGTATTCCGGTACCCACCTTCGGCAAGGATGGTGTAGTCGATCTTCGCCTGAATGACGACCAGGAGATGGACCTGGTCACTGCCGACATCGGACTGCATTCCACGCCGATCGTCGCCGGCAACACGATCATCGTCGGCGCCGCCCATCGTTCCGGCGAACAGCCGAGGAGCAAGGCCAACGTAAAAGGGTATGTGCGCGGCTTCGATGTGAAGACCGGCCAACGTCTCTGGATATTCCACACCATACCCAGACGGGGGGAATTCGGTTACGACACCTGGGAGAAGGGCTCTGCCGAATACACGGGAAACACCGGGGTCTGGGCCCAGATCAGCGTGGATGAAGAGCTGGGTATGGCGTACCTTCCAGTGGAGTCGCCGACCCAGGATTCTTATGGAGGTGATCGCCCGGGTAGTGCGCTGTTTGCAGAGAGCCTGGTTGCGGTCGATCTCAAAACGGGCCAACGCAAATGGCATTACCAACTCGTCCATCATGGCGTTTGGGATTTTGATATCCCATGCGCTCCGGTTCTGGTGAACATCACGGTTGATGGCAAGCCGGTCAAAGCCTTGGCGCAAGCAACAAAGCAATCCATCCTCTACGTGCTCAATCGCGTGACCGGCGAACCGGTTTGGCCTTTTGTGGAGCGGTCAGTACCGCAGGGCGACGTGCCTGGCGAATGGTATTCGCCTACGCAACCGATCCCCACCAAGCCGCCGTCTTATGACTGGAACGGGTCCACCCTAGATGATCTGATTGACTTCACTCCCGAGTTAAGAGCGCAGGCGATTAAATTAGTTTCGCGTTATAAGCTGGGGCCTGTCTTCACTCCGGCCGTAGTAAGCAAGACTGATGGGCCGCTGGGTACTCTGATCGTCGGATACCCAAATGGGGGAACGAACTGGGCAGGCGGTTCGTTCGATCCGCAGACCCACATCTATTACGTTTTTTCCCAGCGGGTCGCCGGCAGTCTGGGGCTGGTTCCACCGGACGCCGGCGAATCAGACGTGAAGTACTTCGTCGGTACGGTCCATGAGAAGCGGGCATGCGTTTCATCGTCTGACGGTCCAAGGGCTGCCTCTCGTGAAACCGCCCTATGGGAGGATTAGCGCAATCAATCTCGACTCAGGAGAGATCGTCTGGCAGGTGCCCCACGGCGAAACGCCGGATGATATTCGCAATAGTCCTGTACTCAAGGGGCTGCATATCCCCCGCACGGGGCGGCCGGGAATCATTGGTGTATTGACCACCAAGACGCTCGTGATTGCAGGAGAGGGCGGCGTCTTCACCAACGTAGCAGGGCAGCAGGGTGCGCTTTTACGTGCTTACGACAAGGCCACCGGCAAGGACGCAGGCGCCGTGTACATGCCCTCGGGACAAACAGGTTCGCCCATGACCTACATGCTCAAGGGCAAGCAATACATCGTTGTCGCCATCGGAGGCCAGGGCTATCCCGGCGAGTTATTAGCCTTTAGCCTGGGTGAGTAGGTTCACACCGTCCCAGTTTGCCGCGGGAACGGATCGGCCGTTCGCCTCAGCGCACGTAGGCCGAAAATGATATGTTTCGATTGCTTTTCGTAGTCTTGTCCTGGAAATGCTAGTTGATGTAGCAAAAACTGTCGTGGGCTTCGCCCGTCTTTTTAGGCCCACGTACGCTGAGGCGAACGTGGGGCACCCGTCCTGCTCCGATTGGGTCCTGCTACGATTCGGTTCTGTTATGACGGCGACTGTTGCGCGGCTGAGTTCGTAACAATTTCCAACGCCTCAGATGAGGCGAAGGCTTTGCTCGATCAAATGCTTGGTGTCGACAAACGGGTCGACGTCCGAGTCGGACTCCATCGAGTAATACCCTCGATAGCCCGAAGCTTTTGCGATGCCAAAGAGTTCCGCCAGCGACGCTGTCTTGCGCTGGCCGTTATCGGAGACGGCGTCTTTGACATGGGAGATATTCCAGGCGTGGGCAAACATCGCTTTCACGGCTTGCGCATTGAAGCGTTCATCGCCCCCGTTGAGCCCATTGCCAAAGTCAGGAAGTGCCCGCAAATACGGACTGTTACCCAGCTCGATGGCGGCAACGCTTCGCGCGGCAGAAGCGGAGACCGGATTGTCATTCTCAAGATTGACAACGATGTTGCGTGTGGCCGCGTAGTCAACCGTCGGCTTGAGGGCCCGCACAGCCTTGGGAAGATCAGAAAAGTCGGAGCACTTCGGTATCCAGACGCGAATGCTGGGAGAGCCGAGCAGCACAGCGATATCGACCCAATGCCGGTAGCGCGCATTGCCGGCATTGCGCTTGGCCTCATCGTCGCTGCATAGCTCAACTTTTTCATCGACCGGGATGTTGACCGTGTAGACGCCCGCAGCGTCGAAGGCCGCGCGCAGCTTGCGCACCTGGTCGAATTCGGTCGAAGGAAAGTGGCCGTTCAACGGCTCAATCCCGTGCACTCCAAATTCCTTCCGCACAAAACGTGCGAAGGAGGCCAGGTCCATACCAGGTTTCTTGGGGTCCCGGTCGTGATTTCCAGGCGCGATCATCGATTCCCGGAAAGGATAGGTTGCCACCGCAATACGCGCGCGCGGATCCACCGGAAAGGTCGCCCGCGGAGGCTCTATCGCGAAGGCAGCGCTCGCGGACCAAACCAGTGCTCCCTTGACCACACTACGGCGTGTCAATGATTTCATTGGATCGCCATTCATTTGGAAGTAAGAAAACCCGACTCCGAGGCCGTGACCTCAGTGACAAAACGAAAGTCGCCGGGAGTGATACCCCGCCACAACGCGAGCCGGTATGCCGCCGCTTGCAGGGGAACAATTTCAAAGAGTGGCGCAAGCACGTCCGCAATCTCCGGCCACGGAACGAGCGACGGTGCGTGGCTGCGGCGATCGCCTGCCTCAGCGGCGGGTCCGATCCAGCGTACCTTCGCGCCTACGGAGAAAAGATCGTCAGCCAGCGATCGGTCGAGCGAGCGCGTGATCGGCGGCGTACCGAAGACCACGGCGCGGAAATCGGCGGATAGAATCTCAGCCGGCCCGTGCCGGAACTGCCCTGAAGACATGGCCACCGCCGCCGTCTTTGCTGTTTCGTGCAGCAGCAGCGCACCTTCGTTGACGGAAGCGAGCGCCGGTCCCCGGCCCAGCAGATAGAGCGGTCCACCCATGAGCCAGTCCTGCCAACTTTCGCTTTCCCGCAGGCACGCGTCGATATGCGCGGAGAGCGCCGGCAGCGCTGCGCCGCACTCATCGCTTAACTTCGCGCTTTCCCCGGCGATCACCTCCTCTGCCAGCAGCGACAGCGCGAGCACGGTGCCGGTGTACGTCTGCACCGCAATGAGCTTGTCCGCCTGGGAGCCGATCGGCAGAGTGATATCCGCGATCTGTTCAAGGTCGGAGCCGGGTACATTGGTGACCCCCACGACCGTCATGCCGGCGTGGCGCATTTTTTCCGCGAGAAGTACCGGTTCAATCGAACCGCCCGAGCGCGAAACCACGACGCCCACGTCTCCGGGACGCAGGGTCGCGCTGCCGTAGTGCAACAACTCGGCGCTCTCTGTCACCTGCACTAGATGGCCCTGCTGCGCTAGCCGGGTCACCGCGGGCAAGGTGGCGAACAACGAGCCACCCATTGCGCTGAAAATAATCCGCCCCTGGGCTTGGCGGATTTTTTCCGCACATGCGCGCGGTGCTGCGTTGCCCTGGTAAAGCGTTAGCACGCCGCGATGCGATGCGGGCTGCGCCAGGATGTTATCCAGCATCGGAATTCGGCTCAAGCGTTCCTCCTGTTCAGCCACTCATCGACTGGACGCTCCGCCGTCGCCTGGTAGGGCAAGCTCACCTTTCGTCCCAGGCCGGCGGAAGCGTAGGCGGCGAAGATCGCCTCAAGCACCACCTTGCCGTCTTCCCCGGTCGCTTGGGGGGCCTCCAATCCGCGGATAGCGCGGGCGAAGTGGCGCATCTCCTGCGGGAAGCCATAATTCCACAGCTCCTCGAAGACAGGATAGGTCCAACCAGTGGTCGTGGGCGCCTTCTCGACGGCGTAGGCGAAGCCATGTTCGCTGTACGTTTGCAGCGCGTTGCCCATATGCAGGTTGGCAATGGTCAGCCCGGCATCTCCGTAGATCTCGATGCGATCATCCATGCCGCCGCGGCGCGCCCAGCTGTTCTCGATAATGCTGAAGGCGTTTCCTGCAAACTCGATGATCGTCACTGCTTCGTCATCGAGTTGTGTCTTGTCACCATGGACGTAAGTGCCCAGGTGGGCATAGGCGCTCAGTATCCTGGGGCGCCCCAGGAACCACCACGCGAACCCAATTCCGTGGGAGCCGAGATCGAGCAGGGCCCCGCCCCCGGCTCGCTTCACATCCCAGAACCAATCCGCGTGTGGACCGAAGTGCTTCTCGCTTTGTTTAATCAGGTGCACTTTGCCAAAGGCGCCGGAGTCTGCCATCTCTTTCGCCTTGCGGTATTTGGGAGTGAAGAAAAGCTCTTCGGCATAAAGCAGCAGCACCCCGTTGGCGCGGCAGGCCTCGATCATCGCATCGGCCTCGGCCGGTGTGACACAGAGCGGCTTCTCGCAGATGACATGCTTGCCCGCCCGCGCCATGGCGATGGTCATTTCGCAATGCAAAGCGTTGGGGGCGGTAATGGTGACCGCCTCAACATCAGGATCTTTCGCTAGATCTTTGTAATCGGTATAGACCCGCGGAATTTTGTAACGATCAGCAAGACCCTGCGCGTGCGCAGCCGTGGGAGAAGCCACGGCCATAACGGACATATCGTCCTCAATCATGCCGATCGCGGCTGCGTGGCAATCCGCCTGGAATTGCGAGCCGACGATACCTACGCGCACCGGGCCGTCCTTCATGTTGACCTCTTTCGCCTTTGTATTTTCTAGACGCCTACAGTGCATTTAGCATACAAGGCAAGGTCTGCGCGTGCAGCACGCCGCCCCGGCACATCTGGTGGCAAGTTTGTTCCTGTTGACCACTCCCGTTGCCTGCTAAGCGGCGATCAGGCAGAATTGCAAGGTACGCCGATCATGCGCGCTGCTTGTGTTAGCGCCGACAGCGCAGGCGGCCGCCCTGGGGAGACCATTTGGAAGTCGCAGCCTATCGACGTTTGCTTCTCCGTCTGCTGGCACTCCCAATTGTCACCCTAGGCCTGCTTGCATTGACCCTTGCTTATGGAATTCAGCAGATGCAACGGAGTGCGCGCCGGGTAGATCGCTCTGATCAGGTCATCGCACACGCCAACAACCTGGTCAAACTGATCGTCGACGAAGAGACCGGAGTTCGGGGATTTCTGCTCACCCACGATCCAACTTTTCTGCAGCCCTACCGGGAAGCCAACCAAGAGCTGGACCCGGAGTTCGCCGCTCTTTTCGATCTGATAAAACGCGACCCCGAGCAGACCGCCCGGCTGCAAGGAATTAAAACAGAGTTTCAATCGTGGCAAAAAGATGCCGCCGAAGCCATCGCCGCGACCACGCCGACGTTCAACTCCAATTACATGCTCGAACGTAAGCGCAAAATGGACGGTTTGCGTGCCATAGCCGATGATTTTCTGACCGTTGAGACACGCATCAGGGCAAGCCGCTCATTCACTGCCCTGAGGATCGATAAGCTCAGCCTCTATGGGCTCCTTGGTCTGGCAGCGCTTTTCGCCGGCCTGCTGGCGTGGGAGATTCGCCGGCTCTTCCAGAAACTGGCCGCCGTCTACAATCTGCAAATCAAGGAAGTAAAACGCTGGGGAGACGAGTGCTACACCCGCGAGCAATGGCTCAATACCACTCTGCGCAGCATCGGGGATGCGGTGATCGCTTCCGATCCCGAGGGCAAAGTGGTCTTCATGAACCGCGTCGCGGAGCAGCTCACGGGATGGAAAGAGAAGGAGGCCGACGGCATTCCACTGGCAAAGATCCTTGTCATCCTTAACCAGCACACACGCGCTACGGTGGAAAACCCGGTGGACGTGGTGCGGCGGTCAGGCAAGATTGTGGGGCTTGCCAACCACACCATCCTGATCAGGAAAGATGGCAAGGAGTTTCACATCGACGATAGCGCCGCCCCCATCCTTGATGTGAACGCGCGCATGATTGGGATCGTGCTCGTCTTCCGTGACATCAGCGAACGGTATGCCTCGGAGGCTGCGCTCATGCGGGCGGAGAAGCTGGCGTCGGCAGGGAGGCTGGCCGCAGCCATCGCCCATGAGGTCAACAATCCCCTGGAAGGGCTGGTCAACCTCATCTACCTGGCGCGTGGTGAGGATGATTTGCAAAAAATTCGGAGGCACCTCACGGAAGCCGATCGCGAGCTGCAGAGAATTGCGCACATCACGCGCCAATCCCTGGGCTTTTATCGCGAGACGTCGGTGGCTGGTAGTTTTCGTCCCGACGCTGTGACCCGTGAAGTCTTCGACTTTTACTCCTCGCGCGCCGCCGTCTCACGCGTCCGTTTGCATGTGAATATAAAAACTGAAGAAAAGGCCTTTGGAAATCCGGGAGAACTCCGCCAGGTGCTTTCCAACTTGCTTGCCAACAGCCTGGATGCCTGTAAAGAGGGAGATGCCATTTGCGTTCGCGTTCGCGACGCTATTAGTTCAAGCGATCCCGGGATGCGTGGCGTGCGCATCTCCGTGGCAGACAACGGCTGTGGCATTCACCCCGAGCACATGGAACGCATCTTTGAACCGTTTTTTACCACCAAGAAGGACACAGGGACCGGGTTGGGACTGTGGGTCTCTCGCGAGCTGATTGAAAAGCGCGGCGGCAGTCTCAACGTCCGCTCGAGCGTGAGCGGGCGTCGCTCAGGAACTGTCTTCTCACTGTTTCTCCCCGGGTCTGCGCCAAGCGAAAGCTAAATTTTTTCAGCGGGCTCTAAGCCTTGATGCCAATGGGCAATGAGACGCGAAAAGTGGTTCCACTTTTTCCCGGCTCATGAGAGCTGCGGAAGCGGATGCTTCCCTGGTGCTTCTCGAGAATTCGTTTGGAAAGCCAAAGCCCAACCCCGGTTCCCGTGCTCTTGTTGGTGACGTACGGCTCGAACAGGCCCTTCCGGATGGAGGGGTGGATCCCGTGACCGTTGTCAGAGATCGTGATGTAAGCTCGTTCCTTGTCGGCGCGCATGCGTAGGCAAAGCACCGCATCCTTCGCCGGCAGCGCATCCAGAGCATTCAAAATAAAATTTGAGAAAACCTGCAGGAGCTCGCCTCCCAGCGCCTTGACCATGAGCTGATCTGGCAACTGTTTGCGCAGCTCGATTGATCCCGCCGAAAGCCGGTGAGCGTGGATACGCAGGGCGGATTCGGCGATCTCTACCAGATCAAATTGTTTTGCCTCGCTCTGTTCGCGATAAAACGAGAGAGTCTTCCGGGTGATCTCCGCCAGTCGATTCAGTTGCGTCTCTGCCACCAACATGTTCTTCCGTACGTTTTCCGGACGGTGGGCCTCTTGCTTGGTCAGATAGACCAGGTTGGCAAGAGCCTCCAGAGGGTTGTTCACCTCATGAACAATCGCCCCAGCAAAGCGGCCGGCGATCGCGAGCTGTTCACTCCTGCGCAGGGACTCTTCCGCCATGCGGAGGCGCTCGCGCAACTGCTCGGGGGTGGGGTCGTCTTCTGGCAAAGAGAAACTCACATCTAAGGGATCAAGAGCAGACAACGACGAAAAGTCTGCCTATCGACAACTCGTTGCCTCTGTACTCAGAGGGGGAGAGTGGGCTTGCGGTTGGCTGGATCGGGGAGATAGCCTTTACAACTTTTTCACCGGCTAGAGCTCTACCACGCACGTCGGGGGCTTCTGGCGCGTAACCAGATTTTAATAAAGGAGAACAACCCCGGAGACTAATATGGCGCAAGGTTCCGCAAAAAGGAGAGCGAATGCCCGCGACACCAGAGGCTGTCTTCCATTGTGAGGTTCAGAAGTCAGAGGATGAGACCGGTCCAATCACCACGATCCTGTGTCATGGCAAGCTGGTGAGCGAAACCTCCGCCCAGGTCAAGGAAGTGGTAAAGCCACTCATTCCCCTGGGTGGCCACATCGTGCTCGACCTCACCGATGTGAGCTATCTGGACAGTTCCGGTCTGGGAACCCTGGTGGGCCTCAAGGTTTCAGCCCTCAAAGAAGGCTACTGCAAGTTGGAACTCGTCAACCTGTCCCCTCGGGTGAAAGAACTGCTTCGCCTCAGCAACCTGACCCAGTTGTTTGCTTCTTAAGCTCCGTTCGTTTCGCTCGCCAGAACGTCGGCCGATGACCCGGAAGACACCAGGGACTGTTTCGCGTGGACTCGTCAACCCCACATAGCAGGCCCAGGACTGGCACCCAGGACTGCGTCCTGGACGGGTGTCCTGGGATATTTTCAGCCAGAGCTGTCCAAATTAGGGGAGCAACGGCCTTCTGGACCTCGTATTTTGCTGAATAGGTTGAAGCGACCGTGGGCAACCGAGATCGAGTTGGTTGCTGCAGTGGCAACTCTGTCCATCCACCTCCACCCATGCCAAGGTGAGCCGCCGCCCTCAACTTTGTCATCCCGACTGGAGCGGATCTGGATTTCCTGGACAGGAAATCCAGGGTAGCGCAAGGGAGGGACCCGTTCGACTTCGCTCAGGGCAGGCTCTGCAGTTTGCGTGGATGGACAAGCGGAACCCGGAGGCGATTCGCCCACGCACATTGGCTTGTGCCGAAAGTGAAACTGCAGGTCCCTCCCCTGCGCTAACGCTCCGGTCGGGATGACAAATTTGAGGGCGGCGGCTCACCTCGGCATGGGTGGAGGTGGATGGACAAAGTCCAAAAAGCTAATTTGGACAAGACTGACTTTCAGCCATGGCAGTCCAAATTAGCGGAATGGTTGACTCTGCGGCGTTGATTTAAATGGACAAACTAGCACGGCGACCGATTAGGGCGAAAGAGGTTGGGGTTAGGAGAGCGAGTGTCGCACCTACGGCGCTCGGGATCAACCTCATCGCTACCCAGCCCTGCCGGGCTGGGCTGACGTTTGGTACCGGCCCTCCGGGCCTAGGGGAGGGGTTCTCTTCTGCGCTTCTCTCACGCAGGGAACTCATGAGGCTTTGGCATAGCCAGCGCTACAGCGCGTGATAAGAGTCGAGACTCTTTCCAGGAGCGCTAAAGCGCTCCTTCCCCCCGCATAAATGCGGGGGCTCCCACCGCTCATTTGGGCAAGGCTGATTGAGCCTAACCGGGACGTAGTCCTGGGCTTCCGCTCAGCTAGTCCGGGCGCGAGGCGACCGGGTAACTCGCCACGATAACTCGTAAGTCAATGATGCATCCGGTGCTAACCGACAGATAGCGAGTTACCGCGCTTCGCATGTCCATTGGCAGCAGTGGAGATAGCTCACTTTTGCCTCCAAAACAATGGTTAGCGTCACTTTGATCCCGCAATCGAGCGGGTCAAACCAGCTGTGCTGCGTTAGGCGGACTACCTCGAAAGTACCCCGAAAGTACTGTTCCCCTATATGCCGGGCTTGGGTACTTTCAAGCTGTCACTACGGCGAGCATTGCGCTTTCCGGCAGCCAACCTTCCCAGCTTAGTTCGGTCAAGTGCGGAGCGCGCAGTATGTGGACAGCCAACTTATCAGTAAAGTGGCAGAGCAGCAAAGCTGTGCTTTGCCTGGCAATCACCAGCAGCCTTACCGCTGGCTGCGGCATGAGCCTCAATGAGGCTCAGATAGAAAAACTATCCGCCATCTCTGCCGGCGGCAATAACCTTCGCGTCACCCAGACCATGCAGTTAAAAACCGAGGCGCCGGTTACGTGGTCGGTAAACGGTATTGCGGGCGGTAACAGCGATATCGGTACCGTCTCCAGCACCGGCGTCTATACTGCGCCGGCGATCGTCCCGCTGCCCAACAACCAGGTGACGATTGAAAGCTCTTCAGAAATCTACCCGTCCAAAGGTAGTTACAATATTTCTGTTCTCAATCCAATTCCGATCGTCACCACTATTACGCCGGGGGCGTTTTCTGAGGGAGTCGCCCAGATCGCAGTCAATGGATCGGCCTTTGTCTACGGCGCGCAGATTCTGTGGAACGGCGTACCGGTTCCGACTACTTATTTATCGGGCAACCAGCTTGTGGCCCTGGTCACCGAATACACGCCGGGCACTTACCCGGTAACGGTGGTCAATCCTGATCCTGGTTCGGCGTCATCCCAGAAGGTGAACGCCCTGGTTCAGCCAGGCCAGGTGGCGATTCAACTACAGCCGTCGGAAACGAGCGTCCGGGTCAACAACTCCATCAATATTGTGCCCACGGTGACGGGCTCGCAAGACACCGCCCTCACCTGGACCGTGAACGGCATAGCCGGCGGCAACGCGCAGATCGGCACCATCAGCGCCCAAGGTGTTTACACAGCCCCCGCAGTGGTGCCCACCCCCAACAACCTGGTGGTAGTGCAAGCGACCAGCGTCGACAATCCCAACGCCACCATGATTGTGAACGTGCAGGTGCTGAACCCGGTACCGATACTGCTCGGCGTCTCACCCACCTCTCTGAACATCGGCTCCGGTACCGTAGTGCTTAGCGGAGCAAGTTTCATCAACGGCGCCACTGCGCTGGCGAATGGCGTCCCCATACCGACGCAATTCAACTCCTCTGGCCAACTCACGGCAACGGTCGATCCCACCGTTGCCGGTCCCTTTGATCTGCAGGTTCTCAATCCCAATCCGGGCGGCGCCGTTTCCGTTGATGTAGTGGAGCAGGTGGCGGGAACACCGCCCACTCCGTTGGTCGAGCCGGCCGATGCGTCTCGCTTCCTGATGCAGGCAACGTTTGGCGGTTCCGAGGCGGACATCAACCACCTCTCGACCATCGGCTATAACGCCTGGTTCGCTGAGCAGTTCGCCATACCCAATACCCTGCACGAGCCCTACGCGGAACGGCAGATGATCCTCAACAACAATCCCGCTTGCGCCGCCTCAGATACTACCTGCAACCAGAAGCTGTTCCTGGGGACCTTCGGAGGAGACCAATACTTCGAGCAGCCTTTCTGGAGCACTGCGCTCACCGGCAAAGACGAGCTGCGCAAGCGCGTTCAGTTCGCGCTGAGTGAACTGTTCGTGATCTCCAGCCAGGACGCAGTCGTCGAGCAGATGCCGCGCGGCGTGGCCAACTACTACGACATGCTGGGCAACGATGCCTTCGGCAACTTCCGCCAGCTTCTGAACGATGTCACGCTGAGCCCCATGATGGGGATCTACTTATCGACCCTGGCCAATGACAAGGGCAACGCCACCGTAGATCCGGACGAGAACTACGCTCGCGAGGTGATGCAGCTGTTTACCATCGGTCTCTGGAAGCTCAACCCGGATGGCACGCAGCAGCTCGATGGTAGTGGCAATCCCATCCCTACCTACTCCAACAACGACGTGATGGGTATCGCCAAAGTCTTCACCGGGTTCAGCTGGAACATGAACGGCAACACCAGCGACCAGGCATGGTCTGGCTACGGCGCTGTTTATGCGGGTCCCGGCTTTGGCCAGGACATTCTGCCCATGGCCACCTATCCCGCTCATCACTCCACCGACGAAAAAGACTTTATCGGAACAACCATACCCGCCGGTTCGTCCGACCCTAACGCCGATCTGAAGATCGCGCTCGATGCGCTGTTCAATCACCCCAACCTGCCCCCGTTTGTTTCCAGGCAGCTGATTCAGCGATTGGTCACCAGCAATCCCAGTCCAGCCTACGTACAGCGGGTAGCAGCCGTGTTCCAGGATGACGGCCAGGGCGTACGCGGCGATATGCAAGCGGTGATCACCGCCATTCTGATGGATGAAGAGGCGCGCAATCTCACTTCGAACAACGGCCCCAACTACGGAAGGGTGCAGGAGCCGATGCTTCGCTTCACCCATATGGCGCGCGCCTTTACCGCGGAATCGCTTAGCGGCGCCTTCGATGTCGGCAGCACCGAAGATCCGGCTTATGGCTTCGGGGAGATGGCTTCACGCTCGCCCACCGTCTTCAACTGGTTCGCTCCCGGCTTTGTGCCTGGCGGCACCACCATTGCGGCTGCCGGGCTGACCGCTCCGGAGATGGAAATTACCGACGTGACCACGGTGATCGGCTACCTGAACAACATGCAGGCCGCGATCTCTTCTGGCTACGGCAACAACAATGACCTTTACATGACGCTTACTACGGAGGCGGCTCTGGCCTACAACCCGGACGCACTGCTTGATCGCGTGAACCTGCTGCTGCTTGGGGGACAGATGTCCTCCACATTGCGCAGCCAGATTGAAGGCGCTGTGAACGCCATCGCGGTCCCCACCGGTGGCGATCAGACGGCGATCAACAACGCGCTTCTGGCGCGTGCCCAGACCGCCATTTTTCTAACCGTCGCTTCGCCTGAATACACTGCCCAGCACTGAAGACGCGCACCACCAGGAGTTTATCGACCATGTGCAAGATCGACCATTCACGGCGCCACTTCATGAAGACGGCTTCTTATGCGGCGATGGCCGGCGTCACGGCTAGCCCGACGCTGCACAGCATGCGCGCCCTGGCGGCGATGACGTCCCATACAGCCTCCGCGCCCACCGACTATCGCGCCCTGGTCTGCGTTTACCTGCAGGGCGGCAATGACGGCCACGGCACGTTAATCGCCACCGATCCCGATTCCTTCACCGCCTTTACCCAGGCTCGCAGTGGAGCGCAAGGGCTTGCCTATCCCATGAATTCGCTGCTGCCCATCACGCCTATCACTCCGCAGTCTGGCCGCACTTTCGCGCTGAATCCTTATCTGACCGGGGTGCAGAATCTCTTCAATGCCGGCCGCTGTGCGTTCGTCGCGAACACTGGAACCCTGATTGAGCCCATCACCAAGGACCAGTGGAACCAGGGCACCGCCCCCCTACCCAGACAGCTGTTCTCGCATTTCGATCAAAGCAACGCCTGGGAATCGATCGCCGCCGATGGCGCCAACGTGGGGTGGGGCGGCCGCATGGCCGATCTGTTCGAGAGCATGAACAGCAACGCATCGTTTACCTGCATCAGCACCAGCGGCACCACACTCTTTCTTTCCGGGGAGACGGCCTTTCAGCTTCGCGTTACCAATGCGGGAGCGATGGCCGCAAACGGGCTCACCAACCCGCTCTTTGGCTCTGCGGCAGGCACTGCCGCCTTGCAGGCAATTATCGGCGCCGACAATACCAACCTCTTTGAAAAGGAGTACGCCGTCGTCGTTCGCCGCTCGCTGGCAGCGCAGGCAGCGTTGGCCACCGCCATGGCGCCCGCGGGGCCAACCGGCGTGCCCAACCCCACGCAATTTCTCGATCCCGCCACCGGAAAACTCACCGACAACCAACTCGCGCTCTCGTTGCAGACGGTTGCCCGCGTCATAGCCGGCCGCACAGCTCTGGGAGTAAGCCGCCAGGTCTTCTTTGTGGAGTTGGGCGGCTTCGATACCCACGACACGCAGGCTAAGCGCCTTTCCACTTTGTTGAGCCAGCTGAGCGCTGCCTTCGAGTACTTCGATCAGCTCATGGTCACTTCGGGACTCAGCAGCCAGGTGACGCTCTTCACCGTCTCTGACTTTGGTCGAACGCTCACCGCCAATAGCGATGGCACGGACCACGGCTGGGGGAGCCACCACATCGTGGCCGGGGGAGCGGTAGCGGGCCAGAACATCTATGGCGAATACCCGGTGATCGGCGCCAACCAAGCCAATGATGTGGGTGCAGGCCGATTGATTCCAACCACCGCAGTGGAGCAGTACGGCGGAACGCTGGGGCGCTGGATGGGTCTCACTGATGGCCAGGTGCGCGAGGTCTTTCCTAATTTCGCGAATTTCGGCAGCAATCCCTACCTGGGATTGATGGGCTAAATTGGCCTAAACAACCATTGGGGATCTCTATTCCAAGTAGGACCGTCGGGGTGACATCCGTACTTGAGGTATCAGATTGAAGTAGCCCTCAGTTGATACTAGCCCTAGCTCCCCTTAGTCGCCGGCATCACATTTTTCGTAATTCTGCGATCGGCTTCCTTTCGGATCTCCGCTGCACTGGCTGCATCGGCAGGTGGCGCGACGATCTCGAAGTTGCCATACTCGTCCCGGCCGCGCACAAGTTGAACAATCTGGCGCTCCGCCCCCTTCTGTACCACTTCAGGAGCGATGTAACGGACCGCGATGCCGATCCGTGGTTGATCTGAGGTGTTCGCTTTGGAACCATGCGCGATACCGATGTGATGCAAGGACATCTCCCCAGCGTTCAGCGTCATGGCGACAGCCTTCGATTCATCCACCTCGAGCGCAATCTCCTGCCCACGGGACAAGGCATTATCCAGCGCGTACGTTTCCCGTTGGGGCAGCTGCGTCTTCTGGGTCCCCGGCATTACCTGCATGCATCCGTTCTCCAGCGTGCTGGGGGATAGCGCAATCCAGGCTGTTGTCACCTTGGGCGGATTCAACCCCCAATAGGCTCCGTCCTGGTGCCAGGAAATGAACGCGGGGTCTCGGGCAAACTTTACGAACCAATCCGACCCCCAAACGAGGATGTTGGGGCCAATAGCCCCTTCCACTGCATCCAGAACCCTGGGATGGGAGGCCATCTGGTAGACCCAGGGCAGCATAAGATGCGTGAGCCCGTAGACCGCGCGGCGCTCACGCGGAATCATCTTGCCGAGCAAATCTTTATTTTGATCGGTGTAATCGTCAAACTGCCGGCGGAACTCCGCAGCTTCCGTGTCGCTGAAAACGCGGATCGGATACAGATAACCATTCTCGGCGTAGAACTGCTCTTTTTCAGGGCTCAGCTTAACTGTGCTCTCACTCATGGCAGTCATCCTACAAGAAAGGGTGGAGCAGCCGCGCGAGCTCATCCGGTTCCGCCAAAAAAGCGTCGTGACCGTGGGAGGAGATAAGTTCCCGATGTTCGCAGCGGACACCGGCCTTCTCCATGCGTAAGGCAAGGGCGGCTATTTCATCCGGTGGAAAAAGCCAGTCCGAAGAAATCCCCACCAGCATCACTTCCGCCTGGATGCGGCGGAACGCGGCTTCGGGGGATGCGTGACCGCGAACAGGATCCCAGGTATCCATCGTCCGCGTGATTGCCAGGTAGGCATTGGCATCGAAGCGCTCGACAAACCGCTCTCCCTGGTAGTCAAGGTATCCGGCCACGTCGAACCGCTGCCCGCTCAGACCCTGGCCCCGCTCGTGCGCTGAGGCCCAGGGATCTTCGCCGCTGCGATCCGGCTTGCGCGCAAAGCGATGCTCAAACAGCTCGGCCGATTTGTAGGTGCAGACCGCCAACGCACGGGCCAGCCCCAACCCCTTCCGCGGCGGCTCATCCGGCGGGTAGTTTCCGCCCTTCCACGCTGGATCGAGCTGGATCATCCGCCGCTGCAGGTGATTCAACCCCAGGCCCATCGCCCCTAGCGGTGCGGCCCCAATCGAAATCACTCGCTCCACTCGTTCGGGAAATTGGATCGCCATCTCCAGCGCCTGCATACCACCGACCGAAGCACCCATCACCAGCTTGAGCCGGTGGATCTTGAGCTTGTCCAGCAGGCGCATTTGGAGCGTGACCACGTCGCGGATGCTTACCAGCGGGAAATTCGGTCCATAAGGGCGGCCGGTCAACGGATCGATCGAAGCCGGCCCAGTCGAGCCGTAGCAGGAGCCCAGCATATTGATGCCGATCACGCAGTGGTTGCGAGCCTGGAGCAAGCCTCCATCGGAGAACAGCCGAGGCCACCAATCCGCCACCCGAGCGGAGCCGGAGAGCGCGTGCGCAACAAAAATGACGTTGTCGGCTGCCGCATTGGGCTCGCCATAAATCGCATAGCGCAGCGTTGGTGATGGCAGCACCCCGCCGGCTTCGAGGGAGAAAGCCTCCCCTGGAGAGAAGTCTCCCTCGAAACTGGGTGCGACGAGAGCCGCGCTGGGGCTGGAGCTCATCGTGTGCTGAGCGCTTCCACGGGCTTGGCTGCATGCCCGTTGGCCACCTCGATCGCATCGTTGAGGTCCGCGAGTATGTCGCGCACGTCTTCGATACCGACCGACAGCCGCACCAGCTCGGGGGTGACCCCGGTGTCGCGCTGCTCCTCGACCGTAAGCTGCGAATGGGTGGTGGAAGCGGGGTGGATGACGAGCGATTTCGCGTCCCCAATGTTCGCCAGCAATGAGAACAGCTTCAGGGAATTGATCAGCTTCTTGCCTGCCTCGTATCCACCCTTGATGCCGAACGTGACCAGGGAGCTTTGCCCCTCCGGCATGTACTTCTTCGCCCGTGCAGCGTATTTGCTGGAGGATAGGCCAGGATAATTGACCCACTCGATGCCCGGGTGATTGGCCAGATGCGTAGCCACGGCGAGCGCATTCTGGGAGTGCCTTTCCATGCGCAGGTGCAGCGTCTCAAGCCCCTGCAAAAACAGAAAGGCGTTGAAGGGCGCCATGGAGCCGCCGGTGTCGCGCAACCCCTGCACCCGGGCTTTGAGAATAAAGGCCAGGGGGCCGAATGCTTCCACGTACGACAGGCCGTGATACGAAGGGTCAGGCTCGACAAAGTCGCGGAAGCGTCCTGATGCCTTCCAGTCGAACTTGCCCCCGTCGACAATGACGCCGCCGATCGAGGTTCCATGGCCACCGATATATTTTGTGGCCGACTCGACCACAATGTCGGCTCCCCACTCAATGGGCCGGCAAAGAATCGGCGTTGCGGCGGTGTTGTCGATCATGAGAGGCAAGCCCTGCTGGTGGGCGATGCTGGCCAGTCTCTCAATGTCGGCGATGTCGAGTTTGGGATTGCCCAGGGTCTCGGTGTAGACAGCCCTTGTTTTCTCGTTGATGGCCGCTTGCAGTCCGTCAAAGTCGTCGGCATCGACAAAGCGTACGTTGATGCCCAGGCGTGGCAGGGTGTAGTGGAAGAGGTTATAGGTGCCGCCATAGAGGGAAGTGGTAGAGACAATCTCGTCTCCGGCCCCGGCCAACGTCGTAATGGCCAGCGTTTCAGCGGCTTGGCCCGATGCGGTGGCGAGCGCGGCCGCTCCTCCTTCGAGCGCGGCCACGCGCTTCTCGAAGACGTCGGTCGTCGGGTTCATGATGCGGGTATAGATGTTGCCGAATTCCTGCAGGCCGAAGAGCCGGGCGGCGTGATCGGCGTCTTTAAAGACATAAGAGGTGGTTTGGTAGATGGGGACGGCGCGGGAGCCGGTCGTGGGGTCGGGTTCTTGCCCCCCATGCACGGAAAGTGTTCCGAGATGTTGCTTCTTGCTTTCTGACATCTGCCTACTCCTGTGAACCTCGAGAATGAGGGCGGTCTTTCCTGACTACGCCCCGTGGCAAAGCGAAAGGCCTGCAGTCTAGTTTGACTGCAGGCCTTTGGAAACATGGTCTTGTAAGCTTTCAGCCCTTTGGCCAGTCTCCCAAAACGCCCGCACCGATGCGCATACACCAACAGCGTGCTTGGAAGGGAAGTCTGACGTGGCGAAAACCCATAGCCCCCAGTATTAAGCCAACCGTCATCCGCTGGCAAGCGGAGCATCCACAAACAGCTATGGGGCCGTCGGAGGACGCCAAATTTCGCCAGGGGTGGCGGACGGATGTCCTCCCTTTTGCGCGCGGCGATCCACAGCCCCTGACGTCCCCGGTTATTTGAGCCGATCAACAAAGGGATAGCGTCACGGGTTCTACCGCAAAAGTGTCATCTATCCTCCTAAATTTTGGGGAGTAGTATGGGTTCCGCATCCATCTGACCCTGTCGTCAGGAAAGGAGGCAATATGAGTGACCTTCATCGTCGCAGGTCCTCCGGCCTCGCTCTGTTGTTCGTACTTCCCATCGCGGTGTGTGTTCACACCAGCTTCGCCGCAACTCCCAACTCATCTCCTTCTGCCTCAGAAGTGACTACCCTCCCAACGACCACACCACTCCCGCCACAAACTGAAGGCGATCTGCTCATGGTTCATCGAAGCTATGCAGCGGCGCTTGAGGCCTATCAGCGCGATCCTGAGAAATCCGCTGTGTTGTGGAACAAGATCGGTGTCGCCTACCATCACATGTTCGCGCTTGAGCAGGCGCGCAAGTACTATCAGATGGCGCTGGCCATGAATCCGAAGTATCCCGACGCGCTTAACAATCTGGCCGCCGTTTACCACGGTCAGCACGACTACAAGCAGGCGGAACGCATCTACAAGCAGGCGCTCAAGTACGCACCGTCGTCGGCCATCACGTACTGCAACCTGGGGACCGCCTACTTCGCGCAGGAGAAATACAAGCCCGGGATGCAGGCGTATCACAAGGCCCTGGCGTTGAACCCCCGCATCTTCGACTCGAGCCAGACCCAGATCGTTGAAGAGACCAGCACTCGCCGCCAGCTCGTCGCCGTCAACTACTACCTGGCCAAAACCTACGCCACGGAAGGAAAGATGGACCAGGCGCTCAGCTACCTGCGTAAGGCGCTCGAAGCCGGCTTCCGTGACCGTAAGCAGTTGATGAAGGACAAGGAGTTCGCGTCTCTGCGCGCTACCCCGGAGTTTCACCAGCTGATGGTCGAACAGAACGGGGGCGAATAACCGTCCCCTGCTGCAGGCAGCAAAAACGACGCGGTGATTCTCTTGCGTCCCGGCTTCATCGAATCCCTCCCCCGAAGAAATCGATGAAATCGCTGGCAGAAAATCACCGCGTCGCTATGTAGCATATTGTTAAAGGATGGCTGTCTGGGCGCTTCAGGGGCGGTAACCCCGAAGTGGTATCTAAATAGTTACCTCAGCCCAGCGCTCTGAGGTGTGTATGCCGCTGCCGGTCACCGATCCAAGACACGCAAGAGACAGAAATGGCTGCGGTGCTTCGCGAGTACCGAACGGAGACTGGCCGAACCCTGCTGGACCTTGTGGATGAGTCGCCGCTACTGTTGATTTTCCTCCGCCATTTTGGATGTTCCTTTTGCCGCCAGACTTTGGACGACGTCTCCAGGATCCGCTCACAGATTGAGGGGCGAGGGGTTCGGCCCGTTTTTGTGCATCTCGGGTCGCCCGACCGGGCGAAGCCCTACTTTGACTACTACCATCTTGCAGACATCGAGCGGGTCAGCGATCCCGAAGCTTCTCTCTATGCCAGCTCTGTCTTTAAGGTGCCGCGAAAGAACGTCCTTACCCAGTTCCTCGTTCCGGCGGTCTGGAAGGCCTGGCTGCAGGGCGCAGTGCAAAAGCATGGCATTGGCATGGTTAAGGAAGATGCGAGCCAGATGCCCGGCGTATTCTATCTGCAAAAACGGGCGATCGTGCGCGCTTACCGCTACCGGACCATCGCTGACCAGCCGGACTATCTTAAGTTGATCGCCTGAGCGTCACATAAAGACCCGTCACTGTGTCCTATTGAAAAGCCGCCGTTTGCCCGCGTCGTTGGCGACGCCTCCAGGCCAGAGAACTGACCAGCGTTGTAGCAGAATCAGGGCAGTTACCAAAGTACATCGAAATGGGTATTTTCGTTTGGTCGCAAATAGTAGTTAGGCTAAGCTGGTCTTGGCTGACACTAACTGCCATTCTACGCGAATGGCAAGCGATTCTTTTACTCCGGAGCTTCATCCGCTGTCGACAACGGAATAGTTAGTCCAGTGCGTTTAGCTTGGGAGCGCGAACCACACCGGTATCTCGCTCTCTGAGAGCGCCTTCACTTTGGAGGCGCGACAATCAATACCTCTACAACAGAACAAGGGTAAGACCGTGAGGTGAATCATCACTTCATACATCCGTTTACTACGTGAGCAGCCTTGTTACTCAAGAAAGTCAACGGTGCGAATCTAGATGCAGATAGCGAAACGTAGGGTCTTACTAATTGATCTGGGGCCGCAGTTCGGTGGAATCGGGACTTATCTCGTAAGCCTGGCGGATCTGCTGGCCAGCGATGTGGATCTGTATGCCTTGTGCGTACTACCCGAGCTGAGTGCACGTTTGGCGAGCAGCGGGGCCAAGGTGATTCGGCTGCCCGTCTGCTGCGGTACGTTTAAGCCGCTGCGTTTTCTGGCGACTTTGACGGTTGTTCCGCTGTTGCTGCTACGCTATGGCATCCAAACGGTACAACTCAATGGCTTTCTTGATAGCGTCCTGATTCTCCCTGCTCGGCTGCTGGGGCGTTCCGCGGTATATACGCGGCACGGCGGATTTGAGATCGAGCTGTACAGCTGGTGGCAACCGCACAAGCTGCTGGCGCGCAAGATCGCTCGCTGGAGCGTTCGCTTCACCACCCACGTCGTGTGTGTCTCGCACGCCGTCGCGGAGAGCGTACGCCCTGTCTTGCCGGCCACGCGCTATTCGGTGATTGCGAATTGGATTTCGGGGCAGAAACCATTACGCCCTCGGCTCGTCGACTTGTCGTCGGGGGCGCGTGTGCTCTGTGCCTCCCGCCTCGAGCATTACAAGGGCATTCATTTGTTGATAGAGGCCGCGCGGCGTCTGCCCCAACTGGAGGTGACGATTGCCGGCGACGGAAGCGCCCGAGCGTCTCTGGAAAAGATCGCGCTCGACTTGCCCAATGTACACTTCGTTGGTTTTCAGCGGGATCTCGACGCATTCTACGAGCGCGCAGATATCTTCGTCATGCCTTCATTGGGCCCCGAAGGACTTCCGATGAGCAGCCTGGAAGCGATGGCGCACGGCCTGCCCTGCATTTTTAGCGATCTGCCGGTGCACTACGAGATTACGGACGATGGTAAGGGGGCGCATCTCTTCCGTTCCGGTGAAGTGGAAAGCCTGGTAGCGGCACTGCGCGACCTGCTTGCGTCGCCGGAAAAACGCTTCAGGTATGCAGAGGAAGCGCATCGTATTGTCGCCGCGCGCTACAAGGAAGGAAATGTGCGGGAGGCATACCTTCGTGTGCTTACAGGTGATGAGGTGGGAGCGCTCCTTTGAGGAGTCAAATATCGGGATGGACGCTATTGTCAATACGTATCTATAAGAAGTACGTACAATGTATCATGGCCTCGGGGACGGACTCCCCGGAGGCCAATAGAAAGGATACTGTAACAGTGGCCTGTTGGAAAAAGTGGATAGACGTTACGAAAGAATACACAATGTGGGTATTTTGGTTTGATCAGCGATTGGCTCTGGGCTAAGCTTTGCCTAGTGCCGCCATTCCAATGCGAATGGTGAAGTGTTCGCTCCGGAAGCAGTAAGTCAAAACTGCAGTCTGATCGATTGGGTTTCGCCTCCACAATCATGATTGTCGCTAGTGAGCATCCTAGCAGCGCGCCACCTTGTGGCAGTGCTACGGGGCAGCGATTAACCTTTCGGACGACGACGAACGAGTAAGCCTGGGGTTCCAGCTAAGAGTGGATTCGATGCCAGACCGCGGTGACGCAGAAGTGTCCTTCTCGGGTTGTGGTTCTGGATTGGATGTCTCATGGACCACGGCGAAGTGAGCGGCGGCAACTCAGCATCTTAACGGATGGTTGATGCGATTCAGATCTTTCGGCTCCGAGCATGAGGCCGGCAGGTCTGGATGGATGGAAGGATGAACGTGGCTGTAAATGATCACTTGCACTTAGGGAGACAACGCATGTATCCAACTACCCAGAATTCAAGGGTATTCGACGCGGGTCCACGAGAAACCAGCATCGATGTTGCCATCGCCGATGACTATCCCGTGCTATTGGCCGGGATGCGGCAGTCCCTCGCGCCCTGTGACGATATCGTTGTGGTGGCCGAGTGCACACGTTTTACCGACCTGCTCGCAGAGGTGGCCTTGAACAAGCCCGAGGTCATCCTTCTCGGGTGCGAGGGAAATCTCGAAAATCTCTCGCAGCAGTTGCATAGCATTGCCGAACTTCACTCAGAGGTGAAAGTGATCGTCTTTACTGGAAATGTAAACGTGAATTTCCACGAGGCGGCGCTGCGCAATGGGGCGAAAGGCATTTTGTTGAAACAGTGCGCGCCCGAGTGGATTGCCAAGACGGTGAGGAAAGTTTCCCAGGGAGACCTCTGCTTTGACACTGCTTTGACCCATCGTGTACTTAGCACTTTGGTGCAACGTAAACCCACCGAGCTTCCAGCGGCAAAGGCCGGGATCTCATCGCTAACCGGGCGGGAGAATCAGATCATCAGCCGGATATGCCAGGGCATGCGCAACAAGGAAATTGCCAGCAAGCTATATATTAGCGACGCTACGGTTGCCCACCATCTCACCTCCATTTACCGCAAGCTGGGTCTCGCGGACCGCACCGAGCTGTTGCTGTACGCACACAACAACGGAATCTCGACGCTGAAAGCCTCTTAAACCGCGAGTGTTGGCGGCGAGCGAGGCATTTGGGCAAACCTTCTCAACCTGGCCCGGGCGTATCGTCCTCGCTGATCGTATCCGCTGCATCCTGCTCAGGATTCGATTCGATGCCGGCCGCACTTAAGTCTTAAACAAAAGGTGGGGTTCAAACTGAGAAAGTCATCCACTGCAGCTACATTTAGCTCGTTTATCAGGAGTAGGAGTCATCGAATGAGTGAGGAAAGTCTATGACGCGGCCCGAGGTGCAGAGTGGCAGACGCAGAGTCCTCCTGATTGACCTGGGGGCACAGTTCGGCGGTGTCGAGAATTATCTTGTGAGTCTGGCTGAGCTCCTGGCCGGAGAAGTCGAGCTGTACGGTTTGTGTGTACTCCCTGAGCTGTGCACGCGTTTGGCCGCTCGCGGGGTGAAAATCATTCGCCTGCCGATGTTTCCCGGAGTGCTCAAGCCGTTTCGCTTTCTGGCGGCATTAATCACTGTTCCTCTGGTGCTATTGCGATATCGAATCCATACCGTACAACTCAACGGCTTTCTTGAAAGCGTCCTGATCCTGCCCGCCAGGCTGCTGGGACGCTCCGCTGTGTACACTCGGCACGGCCCGGGTGAGCTGGACCTGTACAACTGGCGACGGCCCCTGAAGTTTTTGCCGCGCAAGATCGCGAGCTGGAGCGTCCGTTTCACAACCCACGTTGTATGCGTTTCCCAAGCGGTGGCAGAGAGCGTTCGGCCTCTATTGCCCACAACGAGGTATTCAGTCATTGCGAATTGGGTCTCCAGGCAAGAGCCGTTCCGGGCTCCCGTCGCCGATCGATCGCGGAGCGTACGTGTGCTGTGTGCCTCCCGGCTTGAGCACTACAAGGGTATTCATTTGCTGATCGAAGCTGCGAGGCGCCTGCCCCATGTGGATGTGACGATCGTCGGTGACGGAGGCGATCGGGCGTCCCTGGAAAAGATCGCGCTCGGAGTTCCAAACGTGCGCTTCACCGGCTTTAAACCCAATGTGCGGGAATTCTATGAACGTGCCGACATCTTCGTCATGCCCTCCCTGGGTCCTGAAGGACTTCCGATGACCAGCCTGGAGGCAATGGCCTACGGCCTGCCGTGTATCTTCAGCGACCTACCCGTTCACCACGAGATCTCGGACGACGGCAAGGGAGCTTATCTATTTCGCTCCGGGGAGACAGAGAGTCTGTTGACAGCTTTGCGTGAACTGCTCGCATCACCACAGCGACGGCATGTATATGCCGCTGAGGCGCATCGTATCGTCGCCTCGCGCTACAGCGAGAGAAACGTACGAGAAGCCTATCTTCGTGTCTTCGCAGGGTGACATGCTTATGAACAAAGTGTTGGTTTTCGCCGAAAGAATGCTCCCGTCGACCCAGACCTTCATACCGCTGCAGGTCAACGAGTTGCAGCGCTACTCTGCGCAATATGTCGGGCTGATCCCGGCAGATCGCAACTTCGCATTGCCGCAGGAGCCCATCCTTCTTTCGAAAGAACGGTCTCGATCAGGCCGCTGCCAGCGGGAGCTTTACCGCTGGCTGGGAGTGGCGCCGCGCTTCCATGCGTCCATGCAGCGAGTAGGGTCGCAGCTGATTCACGCTCATTTCGCCGAAGGGGGTCCGCCCGCACTCTTCATGAGCAATCGGCTCAAACTTCCGCTGATCCTACATCTTCGCGGCGGTGCGGAACTGATGCCGGATACCGAGCTCCGCCGGCACCTGTTCGAATTGCCGTTCCTTGCCTATCGCCGCCGGTTATGGCAGCGGGCCTCCCTCTTCCTCTGTGTTTCAAATTACATTCGTGAGAAAGCGATTCGCGCAGGGTTTCCCGAGGAGAAGATCGTCGTTCAGTACACGGGTATGAACTGCAGTGACTTCACCCCGAGTCTTTCTGTCTCTGAGAAAAATCCCAACCTGGTGCTCTACGTCGGCCGGCTAGTTCAGTACAAGGGCTGCGATTACCTTTTGCGTGCCATGAAGGCCGTCCAACAGCGTCGCCCCGGGGCGCAACTGGTCGTCATCGGCGACGGTCCTTTTCGCGCATCGCTGGAGCAGTTAAACAGAGAGCTCGGCGTTGGAGCGGACTTTCTCGGAGAGCAGCCGCAGAAAACGATTCGTTCGTGGCTGGAGCGGGCCCGCGTATTCTGCGCCCCCAGCGTTACGGTCGAGGGAGGTATGAGCGAGGCGTTTGGCAATGTGTTCTCCGAATCTCAGGCCATGGGCGTGCCGGTCGTCAGTTCCCGCCACGGAGGCATTCCTGAGACCATGCGAGACGGCATTACGGGGCTGCTTGCTCCCGAGCGCGACGTCGAAATGCTCGCCGCACATTTGACACGCTACCTCGAAGACGATGCGTTCTGGGCGTTCTCCAGGGAAGAAGGCATGAAGTGGATTCGGCAACAGTTTGACGTTCGCTCGCAAACGGCAAAGCTGGAAAATCTCTACGACGGCGTCATCCGGCAGTTTCGGCCTGGCAGCCGTTTGCAGGTCGCACCGTTGGACGTACATGCATAAAGTCCTGGTTTTCAAAGAGACGCTGCTACCGGCCTCCGAGACGTTCATCCTCGCCCAGATGAGAGCACTGACCAAATATGTGCCCATCCTGGCTGGGCTCGAGCGTGCCCACCCGAGCCTCCCTTTGCCGCACGAGCCGCTGCTGTTGTCGAAGAACTCACCCTCGATCTCCGATGCCCGAGCCAAGCTCTATCGCAGAACGGGAACCGCGCCGCTCTTTCATTTGAAGGCAAAGCACTCTCGGCCCGACCTTGTGCACGCTCATTTTGCCAGCGGCGGCCGCACCGCGCTTCCCCTGGCACGGGCGCTGCATGTGCCACTGCTAGTCACGCTCCACGGCAACGACATAACCGTTCGCGACCGGGAGCCTGACCGTTATCGGCGTCTAGCCGAAGACGCTTCCCAATTCATTTGTGTCTCGAAGTTCATTCGCGATCGTGCACTGGAAGCTGGTTTCCCGCCGCAAAAGCTTCTCGTTCATTACACCGGGATCGATCGTGACGTATTCCTGCCCCCGCCATCGCTTGAGACATCTCAGGGTGTTCTCTTTGTGGGAAGACTTGTGGAGAAGAAGGGGTGCGAGTACCTGCTGCGTGCCATGCAAGAGGTACAGCAGGCACACCCGCAATGCAAGCTTACCGTTATCGGAGACGGCCCTTTGCGCCCATCGCTGGAGGCACTTGCAGGGCAACTGCGCATCCAGTGCCAGTTTCGCGGTACGCAGCCCATGGCCATCGTCCGCGAGGCGTTGAGAACGGCAAGGGTCTTTTGTGTTCCCAGTGTGACAGCAGCGAATGGCGATAGCGAGGGTTTGGGCATGGTGTTTGCCGAGGCGCAAGCCATGGGCGTTCCCGTCGTCAGCACGATCCATGGGGGCATTCCTGAGGTTGTGCTGAATGGCGTGACAGGGCTACTTAGCCCAGAACGCGACCACGAATCTCTGGCGAGCGCCCTGTCAACTCTTCTTTCCGACGAGGAGCTGTGGCAAAACTTTCATCGCGCATCGCTTGAGCGCATCGAGCAGTATTTTGATCTGTCGACGCAGACGGCTCTACTGGAGAAGATCTACAACAACACCGTCACGATCCATTGAGCGGATGGTCCCACAGGCCAGAGCAACGCGGCCATCCTGTATGCCGGGCTTACGGCAGCCAGCCGATCCATGTGCGGCATTTGCTCCGCGCAGACTTATTTGCCGGGAACTGCTGCCTGGGAACATCTGCCCGCATGAGTGCGACGAAATAACGAAGTAGTCCCTGCCGAAAAGCCGTCGGCAGTGGATACTGTTTAAGGGAGAGTGCTTCCGCTGTGATCAGGCCATTCGTAAAGCGTGCGCGGAAGAGTGTTCTGGTGAGGAACGCTGGATGGCTCTTCGCCGGGCAGGGGCTATCGTTTGTAGTGCAGGCCTTCTACTTCATCGTGCTTGCTCGCCTGCTTGGAACCACGCAGTACGGGCTACTCGCAGGCGCCGTAGCGCTAGTCGCCGTAGTGAGCCAGTACAGCACGTTTGGATCGGGACTGCTGTTCCTGCGCTACGTAAGCCCCGATCACAGCCGCTTCCGCTTGTACTGGGGCAATATTCTGATGTCGACTCTCGTGCTGGGCACCATGCTCGTCGTCGGCATTAGGTTGTCCGGCCGTTGGCTCGTGGGCCCGGCGAGCGTGCCGCTCTTGTTCCCCATCGCGATTGGTGACTGCCTGTTTGCGCAGGTAGGCAACGCCGCCGGGCAGGTATTCCAGACCTTCGAGAAAATGAAGTTCAGCGCCGCGCTCACCTTGCTAGGCAGCGTCTCACGCTGCCTCATCGCGGTCGGCATGCTTCTGATATTAGGCAGGGCGTCAGCCTGGCAGTGGGCCATCGCATCGCTGACCGTCAGCGCCGTTAGCGCGTGCGTCGCGGTTGCAATCGTGACTCGCTTCTTCGGGATTCCGTCTTTCTCCCCATCTCTTTTGAAGAAGCGTTTGGGAGAAGGCTTCGTCTTTGCCATCTCCGGATCGACGACTGCGGTCTACAACGATATCGATAAGGTTGTGCTTTCTCGCTTCGGCATGGACCGAGCCAACGGCATTTACTCGATGGCCTATCGCGTCGTCAACATCGGTACCATGCCGGTCATGTCGATCGTCGCCGCCGCATTTCCTCGTTTCTTCCGCGAAGGGGTCAAAGGCATCGCCGCGACGCTTCCGATGGCTCGGCAACTCCTCAGGCGTACCGCCTTGCTGAGCCTCGGGATCTCGGTGGCCATGTTCGTCTGCGCCCCGATCATTCCTCACCTGGTCGGCAAGTCTTTTGCAGAATCCGTCAGTGCACTGCGATGGCTATGCCTCATCCCCTTTTTTCGCTCATTTCACTTGAGTGCGGGCGATGCCATCGCGGGCGCGGGACATCAGAAATTTCGTCTCGTCTCACAATCGATCGCAGCGATCGGAAATCTCTTACTCAATCTCTATCTGGTGCCGCGCTATTCGTGGCATGGCGCCGCGTGGGCATCTCTGGTGACCGACGGGACTCTTGGTGTGATGAACTGGTTGGCGTTAATTCTTCTCAGCAAGCGTGGCGTACCGGTGGTGGCGATGGCCGAGTAGGTCATTGTACTGGTGCCTAATTACAGCGTTTGGCAGCTCAAGCATCCTGGCGTTTGGCAACTCACGCACTCTGGCATGGATTGCTCAAACTTTTCGACCTGGAATGCGGTGATCGCCCGGCTGTAAATCTCCTCTAATTTCGCGGTCTGAACACTATTGTCAAAGTTGCTGCGCACCCATCGCATTGCTGCCTTGCGCGACAAGCTCCAGAACTTGTCGTCGTCCAGATATCTCAGCACCCGGTCCGCCAATCCTTTCACGTCTCTCTCCTCGGCAAGGAGTCCAGTCACCCCTTCACGCATCGTCTCGGGAATGCCCCCGTGGCGAAAGCTGACCACCGGCACACCCATCGCTTGCGCTTCAAGAAAGACAACGCCGAATGCTTCGCTGTGCCCGTCTCGCGTGGTGACGCTTGGTGCACAGAAAACCCGGGCTTTCTCCAGCCACGAACGTACCCCCGCGGGATTCAACTCTCCGAGGAAAGTGCAGTTGATTTGGAGAGACTGGGCAAGTTCCTGGAGGCCTCGGCGGGAGCTGCCATCTCCAATGACGACTAAACGAGACCCGGGACGGTCGCGTTCTACGAGTTGCATCGCGCGGATCAGGTAGTCACAGCCCTTATAAGGGATCAGGCGACCGACATAAAGCACCAGGTTCGAATCTTTTTCTCTGGCCCGCATCTTGGGTGCAAAGAACTCGCAGTCCAATCCATTGAAGTGGACATGCGTTTTGTCAGCGGGAAAACCTGCTCTAAGGGCGTGCCCTCGGACGTACTCGGAAACACAGAGAAACGCTGACGCACGTTTCCACAAGTTGCGTCGATGAGCAAGGAAAGGCCACTGATACCACTTACTGCGCAGATTTGCATCCGTCATCAGCTCTGCTCCGCCGTGAAGGTGAAGAATCAGAGGGATGTTCAGTCTCTTGCTAAGAAATAGAGCGGGAGGTCCTCCTTCGCCGAAGTGCGCATGGATGAGTCTCGCTTCTACTCCGCGCAAATGTGCGTGAAACGTCGCTGCTGTCCCTGTTCCGGTCCAGCGGTAAAGCTCACGTGAGACCTTGGAAACCGCAGAGCGGTCGGTTCGCAGCATGATCGGCACTCGGTCGAGTTCAAGATTCTTATTCGATGGGGCCAGGCCGGCATATACTGGGGCGAAAAGGCGAAGCTGATTGACCTGTACTGGAATAAAGTGGCAGGTCGACGGCAGCACGCGTTCTGTAAAGACAATCACTCTGTCCATTACCTACCGCTCCCATCAAGACATGAATACATGCGTTCGCTAATCGCGGGCATAGACTGCGGATTGGGCTCGGTCATGGCGTCTCGACCAGCCGGGACCCATAAGATCGCCAAGGCCACCAATCCCGAACAGGCGATGTGGGGTATCGTAGCGGAGAGATGCACCGGTTCAGTGAGCCCGCAGGATTTACACACCGGCAAACTCTTTCCAGAACGCGATCACCTTGCGCCCAACTGTGTCCGGCCGAAATACCTCGGCCCGCACGACACCCTTGCGTGCCATTTCTTCTCGCAACTGGCTGTCGCCGAGAACAGTCTCGAGCGCAGCAGTCATTTCTTCCCGGTTTGCAGGGTCGAAGTAGAATGCAGCATCTCCTCCCACCTCTGGTAGCGCGGTAGCGCGTGCTGCTATGACCGGTGTGCCGGTGGCCATGCCCTCGAGCATCGGAATTCCAAAGCCCTCTGCAAGTGACGGATACAGAACAGCTGCGGCTTCGTAGTAGAGCTCCCGCAGTTCGCTTTCAGTAACAAACGGTGTGAAGTCCAGCAGAGATGCAATTCCGAGTTGAGCCGCCCTCTCCCGATAGGCGTCCGCTTGTTGAGAAAGGCCAACGATTTTAAAGGGTCTTGCCTCGCTCCCGGCTCCGTGCGCGTAACCCGCGTACGCCTCGATCGCGGCCCACGCGTTCTTGTGAGGGACGGAGGAAGTGACCATCAGGAGATGACCTTTTCGCCCGCTCAAAGGCTTAGGGCGGAACCACGCGTCGTTGATAGTGCAAGGGATCACGCGGACGTTGGCTTGTGGAAAGGCGTCTAGTATCTCGGAGCGAGCATGCTCTGAGACGGTGAGCACAACACGCGAGCGCGCCACAGAAGGCGCGATCTGAAGGCGACGGTAACGGTCAGAAACCCTCCCACGTAAGTCAGGTTTGCGAAAGTCTTTCATCAAAATGGTGTCGTGAAGCACGAGCGCGAGGTCCACTCTCCCGGGAAGGAAGAAGGGCGCTGTGTTGTAGGGTGCAAGGAACAGGTCAATCTTATGGCGAAGCAATGAGGTCGGTAGAGATACCTGTTGCCAAATGCTGTAACTGGCCGCCCCCTCCTGCACCAATGGAAATCCTGAGCGATTGGGAGCATTTGATGCGAAGCCAACAAAGCTTGCCGCATACGGACCCAGAAGATTACGTAACTGCAACCCTTTGCCGGTGCCTCCGTTGGGTGATAGGAACGCCTGTCCGTCGTAACCTACTTTAACCATGCGATCTGCCTTAATTTCGTGATTGCCCACATACTCCCCGTTACTTGAAAGAGTCTTGAGAGAAAATACTCGATTTGAACCCATGCCTCAGATGCGTGCGGGTGCCCAGGGCACCTCTGACTCTCGCGATTTCGCTGCGGCCCTATGTCCGATAAGCGCTCTGCCATAGCGACGGGCCGGCTCCTCCAAAAAACGAAAGATGGGTTCGGCGATCAAAGCAGCTCCTGAGAAGGCCAGCACTAGAACCAAAACCTGGCGAGATAGACTGCTTGGCCGTACAACTGATTCTACTGCGTCAAGTACCAATCCATGTATTAGATACATTCCGTATGAACGCCGACCGATCCACGTAAGCCAACTAGCACCCAACGTCCGGCGCAACAAGCTATCGCTCAGTTGCAAGTGAGCGACGAGTGCGGCAAAAGACGGCCAAAAGGCAGCCGGCCAAAAGGCCCGAATAGGATCGGCCCATACGGTGTGAGAGCAACCCTAGGAGGGCTGGATACAATAGGGCGACGACGATCATCCGCGAGCGGCCTCGTAGGGCAACGAAAAAAAGCAAAGGCCAGGCCAAGTAAAGATCTGGAAGTAAATTTAGCGTAATGCGAAAAAGTGGAAGTCCGCGAAGGATGTGTGCTGTGGGTCGGTGGCGTCCCAAGGATAGGCATTCTTAATGGTTGACTGCAAGTACCATTCCGGCTTGTTCTGCACGACCCAATCGGTGAATCGCCGGTGACGCACGTGCTTGAAAGGCCATTCACACACCATGTTGCTCGAGTACACGACACGAACCGCTCGGCTGATTCAAATAGCTGGCGCATGTATGCATCAAAAGTTGAATCCTCTACTAAGTGATAAACAACGTCCAGTGACAGAGCGAGATCGGCAGTCGTGTTTTCGGTCACAGCCTTTGAATGCAGAAAGCGCTTCGAGGTGTCATCGCGGAACATGGTGCGGCATATTTCCAAGGCCTTCTCCGAGATGTCGACTCCCGTATAGGTCGGATACTGAGCCAGCTTCAGTTGGGCGCCATCTCCGCTCCCGTATTCAATGACCGAGCTTATTTCGTGTTTCCGAACGAACTCGTTCAGCACGCTAGCCTTGAACTCCGCCAGTCTGTTGTAGCTGCCTGCGCCGGAGTTCCCGCCAGTCTTGTAGCGACGATCCCAATAGTTTGCGGAGTCCTTGAACTGCTCGGTTCGAAGATGAGCGATATGCGGCCCAATGATGGGGACGCTTTTGATGAAGGCTTTCACGTTGGTGAGCATTCGGTATTCTTCTCCTTGATGGGATTCAGCCTGACACGGTGCAGTCATTCGTAAGAGGACATTAGAATCGCATTCCGGCACAGCTTGCCAGGGTTCACCATAAGTTACCGGATCAAATCCCGCGATTCTCAACTACGGTGAACCGTTCCTTGAGTAGCAGAAAGCGTGACTCGAAGAACTGGTAAGAGTAGTGAGCGACCAAGATCGTCAAGGGCAACGCGACAAGCCAGTCCAGAAGGTAAAAGCTGTGATGGTAGCGCAAGCGTGTCGCAGCGCTGATTACGAAGTTGCGTACAAGTAAATGGAAGATGTATAAGCCGTACGATATTTTTCCGAGGTATACGAGCGGCCGGGCCGTGGCCAAGGAGTGCGCCCCGGAGATCCCCAGGAACAGAAGTACAACTCCTAAGCCGATGAGCCAGAACCCCGGGATTGTGAGAAGTGAAGCATCGCGTTCTCGGACTGTTGCATTGCACAGATATTCTGCAAGAAAGAAGGAAAATATACCCGCGATCACTATGGCGGCCCGTATTGTCGTCGAGAAATTTGGTCTTTCGCTCTTGAGGAGGAGAGCGGCGAGAGCGCCAAGCGCAAAAAACTGAAACTGAACAAATGAGTTAGGCAGAACATACTTTCCAATGGGCAGGTGCGAATATGAAAATACGGACAGGGCGATCTGCGATGAAGCCCATATACACGCGGATACAAGAGCAAGTGCCTTGCGGGACAAGCCACTTGCAAGAGTGGGCCAAATTAGATAGAACTGTTCCTCAACGCTAATAGTCCAGAGTGGGCCAGCATACCCTGACGCTCCTCTCCACCAATTGCCGGCAAGCAGCAAGTAGTAAGGGATTGCCGCCCCAGGCATATGGTACGCGGATAATAATCGGCCGATCGTGTACGCGATGCCCAAGAACAAAAAGTATAGGGGCCATATCCGAAGGATACGACGCACGTAGAAATTCCGTATGTTTATGTGACCCGTTTTCCCTTTCTCTATCAAAAGAAGCTCGGTGATCAGGTATGCACTCAGAAAGAAAAATACGGGCACCCCTAGTGCACCTACGGCTTTGGCGATCATGAAGAAATGCCCATGCGAGCCCGACTCGAGGGAGGGGGTAATCGTATGGCACAGGAAGACCATCAAGAAAGCGCAGAAGCGGAGTATGTCTAATTCAGGAAAGTAAAACCGCTTCGATTCTGTCGGTTCACCCTGAACTGGATAGTCTGCAACGCCTGCTGTGCTATGCAATACATAGGATGCTTGCTGCAGGTAATCACCTCCGGCCAGTCTATGGCGGCCAGTGTTCGATTCTGTGTTAGCGACCGCTTGCGAGGCGGGGAGCCCGATAGTGTGGGGCCGCTAGAACCAGGTTTACCCTCATGGACAACCGGCTCCACCTACTGCGCTTTCGGTTGCGGCGCCCTGCAGCGAGTGATCATCCGGTTGCACGCGGGTCGCATTCAAAGTGGTTGGGAGGAAGCTCCTGTTGACATCGCGTCTAAAAAGCTTCAACGCCGGTTGTTCCACGAAGCGATAAGACAAATATGGAAGAGATGTTCGTGTAGTATCGTCTGCGAAAAGTGGCTCGACGCATGCGCTAGCATCACGGCCCATATCGAAACCCCTCGTAGCCCGTCCAACAAAGCGACCCTGGGTAGGCTCTCTTTTGGTCGGACAACCGAGCATGGGGTACTAGCCACTGCGAGATTATCTTGTTGTGACAATGTCGATCCGCTCCTTTGGAGTGAGCCCACCGACAATCTACAGTTGCTATCGAACCGCGCCTTACAAGAGCTCATTCGATCTTGAGTCAATTTGGCTTGAATGATTCTCACCCTTCAACGACCATGGGACGTCGGCGACCCTTCTGTCAGAAGTGAGGCTGTCCGTCATGCGGTCCTTCAACCCCATGATTGGACCCTCAAAGTAATTCCACGATACGGCCGCAAAGAGGAGAGTGGCGGTGATGCTAGCTAAAGCCACCATCCACAATCGGATACCCATGGGAGCAGTGGCGAGAAACCGAGTCAAAAGTGACCTTACGGCAAAATACATAGGCAAATGAATGAGGTAGGTCATGTAGCTTATGCTGCCCAGGTAGACGAGCATCCTAAAGCGGAGCGCTGTTGTGACTGGGTGTGGCGATCCACCGTTGAGCACGATCCACGACATCCCGCCTAAAAGTGCAATTTCGACTAGAGAGCCAGCCATCCGATCGCGATGTGCGGCAGTCAAAATCACCAACAGGCAGAAAGAGACAAAAGACACCGTGCCCAATATCCGATCCATCCACAATTGGTCAGCGACGGAGCGAGTGGCCCGATACTCAAGCCACAAGGCAACCAGAGCGCCGGAGACCAGAGCATCGACGGTGGAGAGGAAGGTCGCTTGGTTCCCCGTCAGCCAGCGTATTAGGAAACCCATCGTACACGCCGCGATTGCAATCGCCCCTATGAGCCGCCGCCGGAGCAGAAGAACGACCGGTGCCCATAATACGTAGAACCATTCTTCTACTGATAGGGACCACGTTGGGCCAAGGCTGCCCGTGAAGGGGAGGTGAGGATAGTCCCGGGAGAGTGGGTAGTGAGCGACACGTCAAACAGGCCAGGAATTTGAGAACGCCCGGTAATGAGGTCCCTTATGCGCATCAAGACCAATCCCGTGCCTTTGAAACTCTGGAGAAAGAAAGCGTGTCCAAGCAACTTCGGCAGGCTGATGGCCTGATTCAGAAGAGCGCTCGTTCCATACACCAGGAGCAGCAACAGAGCGAAGGGAGGCAGAATCCTCAATGAGCGCCGCGCATAAAAGACGCGATAGGCGTCCTTCCTGCTCCTAAGACCCAGGAGGATTCTTGTAATGAGAAAGCCGGAAAGAACGAAAAATACATCGACGCCGTAGCTACCCATGGTTGTGGGTAAACCATGGGCCATCGTTCGAAACGGGGCATAGTGGTCTGTGATGACCGCTGCTACGGCGATAGCTCTCAAGCCGTCGAGTTCGTGTATCCGTTTCATCGTCGCAGAAACTCCTAGTGGTGGGCTTTAGCCGAAGGCGCGATTCTGAGCAGCAGCCCCCAAGTAACTGGTGACCAATGGAGCAGATTGTCGGTTGGCGGCTGCTGCTCGTCTCGTCTCGTTTGCCAAGCCAAGTGCGGCGACAAGCGTCAAAGTCCATATCAGGTTTCCGGGCGCTAATACCACGCCTGCGTCGATATTTGTCGACAACTCTACAAAGACTAGAACAGTGAACCAGCCTATAGCCGGTGTGTAATGGGGGGTTCGCAGTAATCGCAATCCCTGGATGAGCGCCCGGCCGATAATGAATATTGCGATTACAACACCTGCTAAGCCGAGCTGCAGTCCGAGCTCGAGAAACCCATTCTCCGCGTAGCCGATGCTGGGCCAGTTCACGCGCATTGCGACGTTGTGTGATTCTGGATTCGCGGCGTTCCAGAACCCACCGTATCCATACCCACCTATAGGATGCTTGAGGATCGAATCCAGAATTACCTGGTATATCGTGGTCCGGCCTGAAAGAGTCGGATCCTTTCCTATCCATGCCATGAAGGCCGCCAAGTGAGTTACCGCGCCTAGCGTCGCAATTCCCGCCAAGGTGATCGTGGCGACGGTAAGCATAAACATCTCGATACCACGAAGAAATCTGAAAAGGTAAAGCCATACTACGAAAGCAAGCGTGCTTATGGTTACAAACCATGCGGTGCGGGACTGACTCAACACGATAAGCATCAAGAGCAAGGAGGAGTAGAAGATCCTGACAGCCAGTGCCTGGCGTGAGAAGAAGATAGGGGTAAGGAAAAGTGCCATACCGACCCCTAGTGCATTTTTATGGGAGAATATCCCTTGCCACGCCCCACCTTCGTAGCGATGAAATATACCGTAGCTTGGCAGGAGCAGTGCTAATCCGATACTTGCCACGGCTGCGGCCGTTCCCGCAAGAATCATCAACCTCATTAGATGTTCTGTAGAGAAGCGCTCGCTCAAATAGCAGGCAAGCCCGATTGTGAGGGCTAGATCTAACGAGTAGCGCAAGGTAACGATCGGCACATTGGACCAGGTCGCGGAGATCACGGCCAAGGCCACGCCCGACAGCACGAGGAATTTGTTCTTTGTCACAGCACGCATTATCTCGGTTCGGCCCACAACCATGAGGCCGAACATGAAGATATAGCCGATCAACACCTGAGGACGGGGACCGCTGCTCGTCTTCAACAGAACGTTGTCGTTCGTCATCAGGGTACTGTTGGTATCACTCAGAAGCGACGGCGAAGAATTGGTCGCGAAGAACAAAAGCGGAACGAGGAGGATCCAGCTCAAGACATAGAAATGAATGGGCGTTGGTTGAACTTCTCGTGAGCTCAAATAGCGATGACGCTACCCCTGCGATCGCTGGCTTTTTGAACAACATGTATGGATGGCCCTCCTTGTGGATCGTCGGCAGCACGATTCTGTTGGATTTAACAGGTGATTGAACGATCGCGGAGAGAACGGGTACAACGGCATTGCCCGAAAGACGAGGTATGAATCTAGGACGCGTGGCCCGTTGCTTTCTTATGGCGTTGCAACGATGCCAGCGTCGCATCATAGGCAGCCGTAGGCTGGTAGTTTGTATCGAGGAGATTGGGACGATGGGCAAGACCGTCTGGACGCTTCGGAAGGTAAGGATTGTCGCGTAACGTTTCGAACGTGACTACATTAACGTACGGCATCATGAGTTCAAGGAACTCAGCGTACTTGTTGGCGACCGTCTCATCAATGAGACGTCCGGGAACGTCTGACGTCATCGACGTCGAGTTCGGTAATCATGATCTCCAGCCCGAGGTCTTGTATCTGTTTGAGGAATTTAGTCATTCCAGGCTTGTCGAGAGCGGTATTACCCCGGAGATGGCCCTGGACGCCGATACCGGTGATCGGAACACCCGCTTTCTTCAAACGAGAAACCAAGGCTGAGAAGAGAGCCACGATTTCCTATTTCCACCGGGGTGTCATGCTCGATGTAGCATTCGTTCACCACAAGGCGCGCTTTTTTGTCGGCCGCATGGGCAGTATGAAATGCGATGTCGATATAGTCGGGTCCTATGAAATCCAACCACGGTTTGCGGCGCAGACCGCCGGGAAGACGGCTATCGACGGATTCGTTCACAACGTCCCACGAGTACACTCGACCGGCGTAGTGCTTGACTACTGCGGTAATGTGGTCCGTCATGACTTGTTTGGCATTTGCAGGTGTCACATAGGACTGAAACCAGCTGGGCAGTGCATTCCACCAAACCAGGCAATGTCCGCGAAAGAGCAGGTTATGTCGCTCCGCCCAGGAAACATCAGCGTCCCCAAAAGAGAAATCATAGGTGGTCGGTGTCGGGCGCAGACGGGTAGCGAACTTGAGGTCGTTCCCGACGGCGATCATGGAGAATGTATTGGCGATAATGGCCGACGCCATGGGGTCAGACAATAGCTCGTGCTCTCCGGTGAAGACCCCGAGTGTTTTTCCGCTTAATCGTGCTGCTCGCTTGAGCGCGGACGATGTCTGGAAGATTGGCTGGTAGAGTTCTGCGACATTGCGAGACCGCCGGCCCTCGGCCAATAGTGCCCCAGCGCCGCACAAAAAAGAACGCCGGTTGATGTCATGTTATGGGAGGGGCTTGGCTATATTATCACTCATAGGTTCGAATCTGGAAGAACGAAGCCTCGGAATAAGCCTGCAGCATGGGCAAGGCAGAAGCGAGCATTCACAAACTGTCCACGTGCTGAGACGAGAAGTGTGCGCGCGAGATCGTAAATGAGCAGGCCACACCAGACAGAACAAGCGAATGTCGGCGCACCACCGGCCCATACCCGCTCCGTAATTTTCGAGCCCGCTCTCGTGACACCGTGCCACTTAGCATATCGCGCCGTGGATGATGGATATGTAGACCGCGGTCGAAAGCGACCCCGTGAGCCCGGTGGCCAGAAGGCGCAGAATAAAATCTGTTTCCTCGCCGGCGAGGAAGTTTCGGGTCAAAGTGGAAGGTCGGCTTGATTCGAGCTCGGAGATAAACAGACTGGAGGCAGAATGTTGTCCGCATCGCGTTCAGTGGGCTGATGTCGCAGGAATCTTGAATCCATCGATTCCCGCTTGGCAGGCCCGGCATCATCGAGCGCCCCCACCGCAAGCACGGCATACCGGACATTGGTCTTGAACCAGCCATCGACACGATTCAGCAGATCTGAGTCGGGTACCAGCAATCATCATCCGGGAAAAGCAACAATCTCGCCCGTAGACGTGATCGAGACCGACGTTGCGCGCCATGGAGAGACTCTTTTCCTTCAATCTCAGATGCACTACGGGCAGATTACGCAGCCAGAGCTTCCACCATCGGAACAAGTCGATCATCATCGTTTTGATCGACGACGATGAGTCTCTATGTCCCTTCTGATCCTGATCGACGAAGGAGGCAAACACCTCGGCAACTTCGGTTGTTCGGCCCAAGGTTGGCACAACCAGACTAAAACGTGGCATTGGGAAAACCTCGTAACTTGAAGGATTAAGGAAGGCTGGTGCGCAGTTGGTCTGCGTGTTTTGACAACTGCATGCCAGGTAGGCGCCAGCCCTTCGGAAAGCTGGCTACGAACGCCACACGCTCTGGCATCTGGATTCATTGATTTGGGTGGGTCACAGTACCGCCAGGCTTTGTCGGGTCGAAATCCACCTGGATGTCTGTAGTCACGTCGAGAGCTTCACCGTCTCGGAAGTACGGTTTGTATCGCCAAAGCCGTACGGCGTTCATTGCTTCCGTCTCCAGTGCCGGATCCCCGGAAACAACGTGCATGGGAGTGACGCTTCCAGACTTCCAAATGACAACACGGACGAGGACAGTGGAGGCCTTTGGGGCTCCATCCGCGGTTTGCGGAAAGCTCGGGCTGACCATCGTGATACAGTGGCCGCTCATCGACTTTCATGGGCACGTGAAGCTTCCCCAAAGGAGCTCCGGCACCGCTCTCCTGGAGATACAAGCCGCTGGCGGGGCCGATGACCGCGGGTTGCAACGCGTCTCACTGAATGGGGCATCGAAAAAAGTACCGCGCTTGCCAGAAGCGCACTGCGAAGGCCATCAACCGTCTTCAAGATTCCGTTCGCCATAGCTGTCTCCGGCCATCAATGCACCACGTAGACCGCGGCCCCTGCGGTGGAAGCCGCAATGGACGCGCTGTTCATGGCCACGTTCTTCATCCAGCTGAAGGGCACATAGACAATGTCGTTCGCCTGCAGCATGAGCGGTGCTTGCTTGCCCTTTTCCATTTGATCGAGACGAACGGGCATTTCCACCTGGCCATGATCGGTTGTCCGGATCAAGCGAACCTGCGACTGTTTCGAGGTCTTATTGGCAGATCCCGCCATGGCAATTACCTGCAACAAACTCACGCGCGCATCATTGGTGGCGATTGCGTATTGACCTGGCCGGCTTACGTCGCCCATTACATAGACCATGGGCGCCCTCGCGACCAGGACGGTATCTCCGGGGTAAACCATCACCACATCCGATAAAGCCTCCCCTGCGTCGTTCGAGACAAAGTATTGGAGCTGCTCCCCTGATTTGTTTCGTTTCACTGTTACGTGGCGATCTGCAGTGTCGCTCAGACCGCCGGCGAGGGACAACACTTTCAGAATTGTCTGCGGCGTCGTGATGGAGTAGGTGCCGGGTGTCCGCACCTGACCCAGTACCGATACATCCTGAGTCGCTAACTCCATCATCCGAACCGTCACCTGTGGTTTATTCATCACGTGTTTTGCGATGAGAGCGCCTTCAATCATGGTTGCTGCTGTGGCAGGCGTCTGGCCGGCTACATGGACGCTCCCAATGTAGGCCAGCGGTACCGAGCCATCGTCGGTGACACGCGCCTGCTGCTCCATCTCCGGCGTATCCATCACATTCACCTGGATGAGGTCTCCGGGCCCAATCAACAGGCTCTCCTGTTGTGCCACGCTCGGCGTTGCGAGTGCGCAGAGAAGGAAGAATGGGGCAACGTATTTATGTCTATGCATACAGGTCGCTCCCGGAGTTAGAAAGTTGTTGGTAGCCGTAGTATCTGTACTGGGCTGCTCCAGAAGCCTTCACTCCATTCAGCACCATGCCTATTTGGCGAACCCCCTGCGAGCGCAGGATCTGGCAGGTTCGTTCCAGCGACCTGCGGTCGGTCACATTGTGGCGGGCGACCACCAGGGTGAAATCCGCATACCGGCTCAGGAGAGCGGAGTCGGTTACCGGCAGGATCGGCGCACCGTCAATGATGATGTAGTCATAGTGCCGGCGGCAGATGCGCACCAGCTCAGCCATGCCATCGGAGGCAAGCAGTTCGGCAGGGTACCCGGGTACAGGGCCAGCCGGCAAAACAGCGAGACCAGGAATACCAGGGAAGGGAATTTGCGTCGCCGCCCCGACGCCGTCAATATTGCCTTCGAAAAGTAGTGAACTTAGCCCGTAATCTGATTCCAGATTCAACCTTTGGTGCAGTACTGGTGTCCGCAGGTCGCCGTCTATCAGCAATACGGTCTTGCCTCGTTGTGCGTGAACGATGGCAAGATTGGTGCTAAGCATGCTCTTGCCTTCTCCAGAGACCGAACTGGTCACCAGGAAGACCTGGCCGCAAGGTCCTCCATTGTTACCCTGCATGAGCGACGTGCAGAGCACTCGTAGCGCCTCTGTATAGGCGGCCCGCGGTTCAATGGCCGCAACCGCCGCGTTAGAGGCCATCAGCGCGGATGCCGCAGAATGAACGGTGCCGGAGGATGCCCACAACGGCGTTTTCGGATCAGTGATGCGCTTCCGTTCGGATTTCGCATCATGGTAGGGAAGCAAGACGATGGAAGCTCCGGCAAAGAGCATCTCCATCTCACCCAATTCCTGGATGCGTGTGTCCGTAGCGTCGCGGAGGAGCGCCCCGCATATTCCGAAGAGAAGCCCTCCGGCAATCGAGCCGGCAGCATAGATCAGGACGTTTGGCTTTGCCGGCCTGGCAGATACCCGAGCCGCGTCCACCAGCGTGATGTTGCTGGAACGCATGCCGGCAACCACGTCGGCCTCCTTCATACGGCTCACCAGGTTTTCGTAGAGCGTCCTGCTCTGGGTCGCCTCCTGCCGTGCAATCTGGTATTGCAGTGCTTTGTCGTTCTGGCTTTCGGCCTCGTTTTTTTGCTGGAGAAAGACCGCGCGATCCTTGTCCTCGATCTGCTGAGCTACCGTGTAATCATTCCGGACGCGTGAGGCGATACGGGCGGCCTCAGCGTGGATGGACTTTTGCGTGCTATCCAGGTTTGATTGCAGCTCAGCTAGCTTCGGATATCCAGGCCCAAATTTGGCCGAGAGCTCATTCAACTTAGCCTGCGTCTGCGCTTCCTCGCTGCGCAGATTCTGCAGCAGGGTGAGCGAGCCGGCCACACTCGCCGACGCCCCGCTCAGCATGCCGTTGCCTGCGAGCCCCGAGATCAGCTCGGGGTCACCGTCTTTCACCACCTGGTAAAGTGCGCCCTTCATAATGCGCGCCGACTGCGCCTGCTCTAACTGCGAGGTTGACTGCTGCAGTTGGTCCAGCGCGGGAGTGAAGACCTGTTCGTGTCCCTGGCTGTCAGTTTGGCCAAACGCAAACACTCCGGAGTCGCGCTGCAGGTCGACGACTTTCGCCTGCAGAGTCCTCACTCTGCTTGCGCAACTCGTTCAGCTGGTTTCCCAGCCATGCGCTCGCCTCGCGGGTCGCGTTGTGACGGGTCTGAAAGTTGTAATCTCTCAAGTCCTCGCACCAGTTGATTCACCACCGCGGCCGCCGTCCGTGGACTGGTGCTGAGATACTCTACGGTGATCAAACGAGTTCCGGCGACCGGGGTTACCTTGAGATGGGATTCAAAACTCTTGACCACTTGCGCGCGGCGGCCGGGCGCATCTTCTAGCGGGACATTGACCGGGTCCGGGATGCCGGCGGGCGCAAACAGTCCCATGACCCACCCGATGGGATTGAAATGGGAGCGAAAGTCCGGGCTCTTCTCCAGGTTCAGCTCTCTGATCACCTGCAGTGCCAGCGAATCAGACTGTAAGATCTGGGCCTGTGTCTGCAGGTTGACGTTTGACTCAACCGCGTCTGACACAGATTCGGGCCCCATCATGGTTTCCATGTTCAACGCATCAGCCGATTCCTTTTGCACCTGGATTTCCGCCGACGCTTTGTAGAGACGAGTGGACGTCGCGAACAGGGTCGTGCCAACTGCAATGGTGAGCAGGAGAATGCCAAGAACAATGCTCCGCCGCCGGGATAGGCTTCCCCAAAGGTCCTGGACGGTCATTTCCTTGCGCATAGGCATCCACGGCGCCGGCGTACCGGCGATCACCGTGGGAGTCGTAGCTAGTTCATTCTTCGTTGGCATCAGTTCACCTCGGAGCTAGAGTTCCAACATAGGAACATTTGGCGAATACGGCGTAGGACGGACCTATTCGTTCATATAGTGGGAGTCGTGAGACCCTCCACGTCGCGATCTGCGCTGCCCGACCGGCTGTCCAGTGATATGTCGTGTGCCAGCAGGGTCAGCTCACTAAGCTCCGCCGCGAAGCGGTCCTCGTTAACATAGTGGACAAAGGTGTCGAGAAAAGCGCGCCGGATGCGTTGGCGAATAACGATGGCCGCAAACTCTAAATTGCCGATGAGATAGCGGCGCCACATCCGGCGGGGCTCGCGGCTAAAGCGATAGAGCCACTCACATCCAATGTTCTGGGCCCACAGGGGAGCGCGAGGAATCACGCCACCCACGATCTCGAATGAGCCACCAACACCGATACATACCGGCACCGAGAGCTGTAAGCCATGCTCGTAAATCCAATACTCCTGTTTGGGGGCGCCGAAGGCGACAAACAAAATGTCGGGCTTTGCGGCAGCGATCGCGTCTGCAGTCTCATTGAGGCCGGTCGCGTTCTGCTCGAAACCGAGCGGAGGACAGTACGTGCTGCACTTTAGATTCGGGTAGGAGCCCTTCAGTACTGTCGCGGCCAGCTCCGCGGATCCCGGCCGGCCGCCCAGAAGGAAGACATGCAAACCATTCTTTGCTGCGAGCCCGCACAATATCTTGAAGATATCGACGCCCGCCACGCGCTGTTGCAGAGAACGCCCATAAAGACGCGCAGCAATGAGCAATGAAATTCCGTCAGGGATCACCAGGTCGGCGTGGTCGTAAATCTCCTGCAGGCGCCGTTCCTTCTCCAGCTGAACAATGTGTTGCGCGTTGGAAGTAATAACATACGCCGGCTTACCTCCGTTTTTCGCATGGGCAATGATCGATGCACAGACCTGCTCGGAGGAGCAGTTATCGATTAAAGCATGGCCGACGGCAATTCGAGCTACATCAGATCCCCGCAGCGAGGTGCGTGGGGAAGCAGATGCCGCAAACCAGTGTGTAATGACATTCATGTCTCGGCTCCCAAGAATGCGCGCGCGGGCCCAATACTCTGGCTGTAGGGGGTGCGTCCGTATCGCTTCCGCAATACGGCGACCGGAGCGTAAGAGAAAGGGGTTGGAGTCTGTGCCGACTCCTCAGAAACTTCAGTTGGCGATTGGTTCCAGCATGGATGCATCTACTTCCACTGCTACTTGGTGATGGATGAGCTGCACCGTAAGGACGAAGCGCCATCCGCCGCTCTTTCTCACCAGCCAGCCTTCCACGCCCTGCATCGGGCCACTCTTGATGCGAACCCGCTGACCTTCGATCAGATCCGCATACGGTTCCGCCCTCTTCTCCACAAGGCTGCTGCGAAGAAACTCGATTTCACGGTCGGCCACGCTAAGCGGCTCGCGGCTGTTGCCGACCAGCTGCCGAACTCCGGGAGTGCGCAGTACCCTGGTACGCTCCCCACGGTCGATACGTACGAAGAGATACGTGGGAAACAGGGGCAATTCCACTGTGACCTTTTGCCGGTTTTTCCAAACCCGGGAAGATTCATACGTCGGCAGGAAGGTCTCGATGCCGCCGAAATCCAGGTGCCGAAAGGCGGCTTTTTCGTGCTGCGGTGTGGTGATCACAGCAAACCACCTGCGAGGATCTTGCTCCTCGTGAAGCATCTGCGCGCAAGTTACGTTCGTCATGGTAGCCATAGTCGTATCCAATTAACACCGCACAACGTGTTCGAGCGTTCGGGCAAGGCTTCGCCTATCTGACTTAGCAACGCGCTGTCAGCATATTGGGTCGTAGCCCGCGGCCGGAAACACCTGGAGTTGCCGAAATATTTCCTGCTACCCAGGCTTTGACCAATCCAAGCTTATCGGCTCGGAATAGCAATTGAATATTGGAGAGGTTTGCCGATCTAAATAGCAAAACCTTCGAATCAGAATTCGAAGGTTAGTGTATTGACCAAGGCTGAAGATTGTCGTACGGTCAATGACCGTATCACTCGGTAGGAAACCAACGGCGATTCTCTTGGTTCCCCTTCATCGAGTCCCTCCCCCGAAAGAATCGATGAAAGTGTTCTTAGAGAATCGCCGCTTGAAATGAGCATACTTCTTCTACCGGAAACCGCCATGGTTCTTGAGTAATAGAATGGCGAATTGTAGTAACTGCATGCAGTAATGACACCTGCCGCTACCCGCATCTCCTTTCAAATGAAAGCGCCATGGTTCCATATCCAATAGGCATGGGACGAACCGGCTATTACCTGCGGGTTCGCCGGGCCGGCTGACACCAGGCGGGTGTATCGCAGCCAAGCAAAAACAGAGCCACATAACGAAAGCCGGGTGCCTCACGGCAAGTTTTGCTCTAATGGCAACAGGAGAGGCTGCTGCATGCACGTAGTAGATCTGATTCGTAAAAAGCGCGACGGCGGAGTGATGACCGATGCGGAGATAGCAGCGCTGGTTGCCGGCGCAGCGACCAATTCCATTCCGGAGTATCAGCTTGCGGCCTGGCTCATGGCCGTCTGCTGGCGCGGTCTGAACGCCGGGGAACTGCATAGCCTCACCACCCACATGCGGGATTCAGGCAAGGTCATGAACTTCCGCAGCCTGCCGGGGAACAAGGTGGACAAACACTCGACCGGCGGAGTGGGCGACAAAACCTCATTTCTGGTCGCCCCTATCGCCGCCGCCGCCGGGCTCTGCGTTCCCATGATCTCCGGCCGGGCCTTGGGCCACACCGGCGGCACCCTCGACAAGCTGGAGAGCATTCCCGGCTATCGAACCCACCTGCAAGAGGATGAGATTCGTGCAGTGCTGACCGCCTGCGGACTTTCGATCGTGGGCCAGACAGAGTGGCTGGTACCGGCAGATCGCACGCTCTACTCGCTGCGCGACCGCACGGCAACCGTGGAGAGTCCATTTCTCATCTGTGCCTCCATCATGAGCAAGAAGCTTGCAGCGGGTCTTGACGCATTGGTGCTGGATGTAAAAACCGGCTCGGGAGCTTTCCTCAAGCAGGAGGCGGAAGGCCATCCAACTGGCCGAGCTAATGGTGGCCACGGGAAACCGCGCCGGAACACGGACCGCCGCCCTCATCACCAACATGAGTCAACCGCTCGGGCGCATGGCAGGCAATGCAGTAGAGATTGTCGAAGCAGTGGAACTGCTGCGCAACCATCGCCACCCGCTCACCGAGGATCTGAGGCAGCTCTCTCTGCAACTCGCCGGATGGATGCTGTACCTGGGCGGGAAAGTGTCGGCCCCGGACGACGGCGTGCAGCTGGCGGAGGAGCTGTTGCAAAGCGGCCTGCCGCTGGCCAAATTAGGCTGCATGATCGCGGCACAGGGCGGTGACCTGGCATGGTTTGAGAGTCCTCAATGGCTGCATCAGCCGGCCCATCAATACCAGGTAAAGTCCCCGTCCGCAGGCTTTCTCTCGGCTGTCGATTGCGACCAGGTAGGCTGGGCCGTGCAACGCGCTGGAGCAGGCAGGACGGTGGCAGGGGAAGCCGTATCTGCGCATGCTGGGGTAGAAACGCACAAGAAGGTTGGCGACCCGGTCGCGATCGGCGAAACCTTGTTTACTGTCTATGTCGAGCAGGAATCGCGGCTGGAGTCCGTCGTAGCGACATTGAACCGATGCGTTACGCTGAGCGCCGGCCCGCCTGCTCCTCAGCCGCTCATCTACAAAGTGATCGATTAAAAGAGCAGTTTGCTCGGCGCTAACGCCCGTATTCCAATCCGTCGGCTTTCCGTGGCCCTTGTATCGCATGGTAGGGCTCGACGGCAAGAATGTTGCCTAGGATGCTGCGCTCCTGGGGAGAGAACTGAGCCTCAAACTTGGGCGAGTTCATCATGGCTGTGCGCTGTTCGGGCGGGTACTCGCGCAGATCGCGAAAAGCCTTCCTCACCATCCGCTGCCGGTCCGGCGGGAGGCTACGAAAATCCTGGAACGAGGCACGCACCTGTTGCCGCATTTGCGGGCTCAAGTGCTCCATGGCCTCAATGCGATCTACCGTGCGCTGACGCTGTTCCGGAGGCATTTTGTTGAGCTGCCGCAGGCGGTTGAGGAGCCTTTGCTGCATTTCCGGGGACAGCCGGTTAAACCCTGGTTCGCTCTGCAGGGCCTGTTCCTGCTGCTCAGGAGACAGGCTCTGATGCCGTTGCAACCACGTGCCCAGATGCGGCTGCTGATTATTTTCAAAGTGGGGATGCCCAGCCGGCTGCTGCCCAGGGCGAGCGAAGCAGGGAACAGCAGCCAGCGGCACTACCAGCAACAACGCGGTAAGGACACGACGAGCGAGCTTCCCCCGAAGGGATGTCATCTCGATCTCGTTTTGCCTTGCCATGGTGGTGCCCTCTGAAGCGGCTACGTTGGTTCTGGGCGCCTCGCTTTCCGATTTTTGCCGAACCTGATGATTCCTGCTCTAGTTGGAGGCGCCGGGCCCGTTATCCTCATCCGCATCCAGGGCATTCAACTGCTGAAACATCTGAGCGTTCCCGTCAAACGACTGCAAATCACGCACCGTGGCCGAGGTCTGCGCCACAGACGCTGTCGTGCTGGTAATCGAGCAGGGCAAAAGTTCCGCCGCCAATTACCAGTACTGTGGCCAGGGCGCCAGCCGCCAGCGGGCGCATCTGCAGATTGCTACTGTAAAGCAGCCACGCCTTGGCGCGTTCAAAAAAACTGGCGGGGATCGTTGTCTGTTCCACCCGCAACCGGGCATAGAGCTTGGCGTCAAAGAAGGCGCTGGGCTCCGGAGCCTGCCATTCGTCAAGCAGCTTCCAGGTAGATTCCATGCCCTGCCAGCTCGGCTGCGCACCCGGCACACTCCGCGATGTGCTTGCGGGCCTCGTCCGAAAGCGGCTGGGACTCGAAGACCCAATCCGCCAAATGCTTTTTCATCTCAGGGCAAGTCATAATCTTCCTCAATTTCTGCTAAGCAAAGTCCTTCAGGTTTTCGCGCAACGTCTGGTACGCCCGGAACAAGAGAGATTTGGTGGCCGATTCGCTCAGCTTCAGAACCTCGCCAATCTCCTTGTAATCCATCTCCTGGTACTTATGCATCAACACCGCATTGCGCTGCCGTTCGGGGAGTGCCATCACGTGCTTGCGAATCGCGTTCATCCGCTCGTCTCGCACCAGTTGCTGTTCCACACTGAGGGTACTATCTGCGACATCGGGAGTGGTGCCCGTCTCCGCGTCCGGTTGGTCGAGATAAACGTTCTGGGCTGTCCGCTCGTACTTGGTATCGCGCGCGTGGTTCACTCCCAGGTTGGTCGCGATCCGATAGAGCCAGGTGCTGAATTTCGCTTCCGCCCGGTAGGTCTGCCGCGAACGATACACGCGGAGAAAAACCTCCTGGGCCAACTCTTCGGCGACTGCCTGGTTGCGAGACATCCGAAACATAAAATGGACCATCTGCTTTCGGTATTTCTCGATCAGGATGCTGAACCCGGAGTCATCTCCTTCGCGAACGCGCAACATGATCTCGGCGTCGGAGAGCTGGGTCCAATCGACTCCAGCCGCCTGCAGCGGCATACCCTGCTGCGTGCCCTGGAACCCGTTCTGCGCAATGGCTACGGTACCCATACCCTTTGTAACCCCACGCTCCTGACTAGGTTGCGCGGAACCGGGAGAGTTTTGCTGGCGCTTTTTCGTCTTTGGTTAAGCTTGGCGAAGGGGCTTCCCCAGGGGTGGGAGAACCGTCCGGCTCTGGGGGAGTAACGGCCATAGGGTGAGTGGATTGTAACTGTTGCCGCGAGCCGTGGTCTTGCCCAGTTTTGGGGGACTTCCGGGGCTTCGCGAGGCCGGTGGCGTGCCTTGGGCCGACGGAAAGGTTCGTGTAAACTACGCTATGCCCCAGGGGCGCTTAACTCAGCGGTAGAGTGCCACCTTCACACGGTGGAAGTCGCAGGTTCGAATCCTGCAGCGCCCACCATAAACCATTCAAAATAAAGTGTTTGCCAGTGCCAGCTGAGCTCCTGAGGGCTTTCGCCTCCGTCTCGGACGATTCTGCTGCTGCCTCCCTAAAATCCCTCAAGTTTAGGCTCATGTGAGCCGAAGAGTTGCTTGAAGGTGCTCTCCAGGACGCTCCTGGTAGTGCAAAGCGCCAGAAATTCAGGCGCTGGCGCTGATGCTTGTCGTCTCCATCCCGATCGTTGTTCGGCCTCCTGAGGGCAAATGCGTGACCCTGCGTTAGAACCCGGCGTACCAAGCGTGATTGAGGCAGCAACCTTGCAGGGAGGCGACCAGGTCAGCCACAAGAACCCACAGAGTCGCGAACCGGAGATCCCCTTAGCCGCCGTGGCGCCTTGGAACCCCGGCCAGACGCTCGAGAGACTCGGGGGAGACGAGAAGCTCCTGCGCGAGGTGGTGGAGATCTTTCTGGAAGAAGTTCCGAAGCATCTGGCGGGATTACGGAAGGCGATCACCCAACAGGATGCGGAAACCGCTGAACGGATCGCCCATAGTCTCCAGGGAGAATTAGGCTACCTGGGCATTGCTGAGCTTTCGCAAGGAGCGCGTGAGCTTGAAGAGAAGGGGCGGAGTTCCGATTTTCAGGGCGCCTTACGTCTGCTCCCGCCCTTCGAATCGGCTATGGCTCGATTGCTCAGTTCGATGGGCCGCACTCAAAAGCTCGGCTCGGAAGCGCAGGTCGCTCCTCGATCTCCCAGCGTGCGCGCATGATCAACCCTCTGGAATCGCAACCCCTGGGGTCGGAGCAGCCGGGGCCCGCATGCGATCGAGTTCTGATCGCCGAAGACGATGCGATGTTCCGCAAGATACTGCGGAGTTGGTTGGAAAGCTGGGGCTATGAAGTTACCGTCGCCGAGGATGGTGCAAAAGCATGGCAAATCCTGCAGGAGATCCGTGCACCCCATCTGCTGATCCTGGACTGGGTCATGCCGAACTTGAATGGCATTGACCTGTGTCGCCTGGTTCGGGAGCGGGCAAGCTCCCCCTACCAATACATCCTGCTGGTGACTGCCAAGGATGACAAACAGGATCTGGTCCGGGGGTTGGAAGCTGGCGCGGACGACTATCTCTCCAAGCCCTTCAACAGAGACGAATTGCGCGCCCGGCTGCGGACCGGAAGGCGAATCCTGACACTCCAGGACGAACAATTGAAAGCCAGGGAAGAACTGCGCGTGCAGGCAACCCGTGATGGCCTCACTGGAACCTGGAATCGCACTGCGATTCTGGACTTGCTGCATCGCGAATATGAACTTGCAGCGCGCTCCGGAAGCACCATCGGTGTCATCATGCTCGACCTGGATCATTTCAAGCAGGTAAACGACACTTATGGGCATCTGGCCGGAGACAGTGTCCTGATTGAGGCTGCCCGACGCATGCAACAGGCTGTCCGATCCTATGATCTGGTTGGGCGCTACGGTGGAGAAGAATTCCTGGTAGTGTCCCCCGACTGCGATCGAGAACAGATTCAAGTTTGTGCGGAGAGAATTCGATTGGCGATGGAAGAGCAGCCGGTTCTTGCCTATGCCTCAAGAATTGCTATCACCGTGAGTGCGGGTACGGCCATCCTGGCTCCCCGGCTGAATACGGAGAAAGAGGCACTTGTGGCCGCGGACACTGCGTTGTATCGGGCAAAAAGCGCGGGCCGCAATCAGGTCGTCTCCTGTGACCCCGAAATTCAGTTCCAGGTCACAAATCAATCGAATCCGCAATAAGCGAGTGATTGCCGCCAAGAGCGCAATTTCTGCAACAGACAAATAGGATGAATGATATGTCTGCTATGAAAAACTGCGCCTTGCGAGGCCTTCTGTATCTTCCTGCTCTCTTGGTATGTTGCGGGCTTCAGGCCCAGAAGCCGACCCTCACCACCGAGTGGGTAGCCGGCCCAGGAAGCGAGGTGGACCAGGTGCCCTCGTTTGTCTGGCTTGAAAACGGTACGGCCATCCTCGATGACGTGCGGCTGCCGGCTTCGCAACAGACTTTCGAGAGTCTCGATCCAGTCACAGGAAAGCGGCGTCCGCTGCTGAACATGCGGCGAGCGGTCGATTCGCTCAAAGCAATCGAGCCCGGCGCTGATATTCACGGCGCGCTCCCCTGGCCAATCACCTTCGATAGCGCGGGCAAGCAGGCACTTTACATCTTCGACGGAGACATCTTCCGGTTAGACCTCAATTCCTCCGCCTTCTCCCGGCTGACCCGGACGGCGGCCGCAGAGAAGGACCCTCAGTTCTCGCCCGATGGGCGATTCGTCTCTTTTGTACGCGACAACAATATCTACGTCTGGGATATCGCGGCCAGAAAGGAGACACAACTCACGCACGATGGTTCCGAGACAACGTTGAATGGCACCCTCTCCTGGGTGTATTGGGAAGAGGTTTTTGGACGCCATGACACTGCCTATTGGTGGTCACCCGATTCGGAGTCGATCGCCTTTCTTCAAACCGACGAGGCCGGCGTCCCGGTGAGCACGTTCGTGGATTTTTCTCCCGTGGACCCGCGGTTGATCCATCAGGTTTATCCCAGGCCAGGGGAGCACAACCCGGTCGTGCGCGTGGGCGTGATCGCGGTGGATGATGCTTCGACCCATTGGATTCCGATTACCGACAAGCCCTATGAGTGGCTGCTACGGGTGAACTGGCTGCCCGACGGAAAACACCTGAGCCTCAAGACTCTGGATCACAGTCAAAGAGAACTGCGACTGTATCTATCTGATCGCGAGGGAGGGGACGTGAAGCGCTTGCTCACGGAAACGGACCCCGCGTGGGTCAATGTGAACGACGACCTGTATTTCCTGCGCGACGGTCACTTCCTCTGGGCCTCGGAGCGCGATGGCTTCATGCATCTCTATCGCTATGCCGGGGACGGCACGCTGGTGAACCAGGTGACCAAGGGCGATTGGGCGATTGTGTCCTCGCATGGCGGAGCGTTCTGGGTACACCAGGGAGTCGTCGGAATCGATGAAGAGAAAGACTGGATCTACTTTACCGCCCTCAAAGATGGGTCCATCGAGCGTCAGCTATACCGTATCCACAGCGATGGCAGCGGTTTTACGAGGATATCCGCGGAGCCGGGCACGCATGCCATTGGCATGTCGATCAATGCCAGATACTACTTCGACGAGTACTCGAATATTCGCACCCTACCCGCATTGCGACTCCATACAGCGGACGGAGAGCTGAAAGCAACCATTGCTGCTCCTCGGCCAGAACTGCTGCCCTCCGGCCTGCAGTATCCGCAGCTTATGACGATTCCGGCAGCGGACGGCTTTCCCATGCCCGCGCAGATCCTTAAGCCGAAGGACTTCGATCCTGCGCGCCGCTATCCAATGATCCTGCACGTTTACGGTGGCCCCTCTGCGCCGACGGTCAGCGACTCATGGCAAAAAGAAACTCTCTTTGATAACGTGCTGGCCAGCAAGGGTTACATCGCGGTGGCGATCGATAATCGCGCAGCCACCGCGATCAGCAAGACACTCGAGAACACGCTGGTGGCGGCACCTGGCGCCGGAGAAACCGCGGACCTGGTGGCTGGCATCCGCTGGCTGAAATCGCAGCCATGGATCGACGGCAACAGGATCGGAGTCTGGGGCTGGAGCGGCGGCGGTACCGTTACCCTCAATCTGATGACGAGGTCGCAGGAGTTCAAAGCCGGCATCGCGGGGGCACCCGTGACCGACTGGCGTTTCTACGATTCGAAGTGGGGCGAATCTTTGCTGAAGCTGCCGCAGGACAATCCTGCAGGCTATGACAGTGCCTCTCTCATCCCGCGGGCCCGCGACCTGCATGGCTATCTGATGCTGATGTACGGCACCTATGACGATAACGTTCATCCTCAGAATGAGGAGGCGTTTATGAACGCCCTGATCGCCGCCGGCAGGCCTTACCAGGTCGAGCTTTTCCCCATGCGCAAACACGGATTTGTCGACATACCCGCACTGCTTCAGCGCTACAACGCCATGCTCGCATTTTGGGAAAAGAACCTGTAAAGAGAACAACTTAGGTTTCTTTGCACGCGCACAGTAACTTTTATCGGTTACCGGACCGACCCCTGCCTGTACCGTTCGTTCGCCGGAAGTGTGACCAGAAACGTTGTACCGGTTAATCTGACCGCGGCCTTGTCTTTCATTAGGATACAGTTACTGATACCTGGTTTGAGTCGACACGTTCTCTCGATGAAAGCAACAGAAGGCCGGGTGGATGTCCGAAAATCCACCGGCCTCTTAATCATCCCGGTGCCCTTAAGCATTTATGAACATCCCGCTCGTAACCGCCGGATCTGCGACGTTTTCCCCGCAATAGCCTTTACGGCGCATCGCCTAACCTCTTGCCTATCAGTCTCCCAGCACAACTGGAGCGTTGCTTCAGCCGGAGGCAATGCGGACCTCACCGCGTCCGTTTCGAACATACAACTGAAGTGGACTATCACATGACAAAGGTAATGCACTAAAAGCAATACAAGACGTGTCATCCCCCATGCAACCAGGAACGATCTCGTATCGCGCAAGACGCCGGTTGACCGGATCCTCACGCTGGCTCGGCCTTAGTGAGCCGCAGGCTGTAGCCTTTCCTACCCACCTTTTGCCAGCCGGCCAATGCGGGGCGGATCTGGGCGATTATGACCGCCCGCTCTTTTTGCCGGCAATATCTTCGGCGGGCCGCCGTGGCGCTCCTGTTTTTGGCCGCGGCCTACGGCGCCTCAGCCCAGGTGGTTCCTGCATTCGGTGGGAAGCCGGATCTTTCGATATTTGGAACCCTCCCCGTCAATGTCACGCCAGATTTCGGCTACTTCGCCCCCGTAGTCTTCGGATACCAATTGGGAGGCTTCCTGCAAACGCGGCACCTGTTTGGCCTTGAGATCCGAGGCACTATCCAGAGGCGGGCTAATACCCAGCATCAAGAGTCCGCCCTTGGCGGCCCTCGATTCGCGCTGCATTACGGGCCCTTTGCTCCCTACGTATCCGTTCTTGGGGGTGGCGGGAATGGGTGGCGGTACTTAAATCCGCCAATTGTGGGGAAAAAAAATCCACAACCAGTCGAAGGTACTCGGTGGTCAATGGACGGTCGCAGGTGGCGTCGACTTTCACGTGACTCACCGTCTTCGTCTCCGCTTGGGAGAGCTCTCCTACTCGAAGAATTACCTCAAGAATTGGAATCTTACGTCGCTCAACTTCACTGCCGGCCTGGTCTATCGGATCAACTAGGCAGCCCGTCAACGATGACGGGCTGCCATGAGGCTCGCTGGCTCCGAACCCATTGTGTCCTGTGATAGATACGACACCGAAGTTGTATCTCCATAATGAAACGGTACTGTTACTTTGGGTCTTGCCGGAGAGATGGCCGGGTTGCTCCCACTGCACATGGAAGTACACTGCTGCTCTTCCACGGAAGCCGGCGGAGGCGGCTGTGTAGGAGGCATCTCGTAGTAGCGAAAGGGCCTCTTGAAATGGTTTTTGAAGAGGGAAAGGCGTTGTCCGGGCCACGCAACACGCACTTCACCGTTGGGAGTGGGGACCAATTGAGTACATTAGCCGAAAAAGATCCGACGTTGCGCGATCTTCTGAGGATCTTCCACCGCAGAAAGCGCGCGATATTTGTAACCGCGTCGGTGGTCTTCCTGCTGTCCGTCTGCGCCTGCGTGTTTATGACGCGGAGATACACGGCGAGCAGCGTGATTCAGCTGGAGAAGTCTTCTTCCGACAGCCTTGGGCTGGATAGCCTGATGGGGGCGGCATCGGGTGGGGCATCCGATGCTCTTTCCGTGAACATCGATTTGCAGACGCAGGCAAATATCCTGCAGTCGGAAGCTCTTGCGCTCAAGGTGGTGAAGGATCTCAACCTGGAACAGAACGAGGACTTTAAGCCGCACTTCAGTCCTATCGGTTGGGCGATGGGGCTGGTGAGTCCCCGGGGTCCCGCCGATCCGGTCCACGCAAGCCTGGAGGATTCGCCCGGTCGGCGCGCCAGGGTTGCCAAAGCCTTCGCTAAAAATCTGAAGGTAAAGGTTACTGCCGGCACGCGTTTGCTGGAAGTGGATTTCACCAACCGCGATCCGAAAGTCGCGGCTGCGGTGGTCAATCATCTGGTGCAGGCGCTTATCGACTACACCTTCCAGACCAAGTTCATAGCAACCAACCAGGTCTCTCAATGGCTCGAAGGTCAACTGGGTGATCTGCGCAAGCAGAGCGAGCAGCTTCAGTCCAGAGTCGTCGCTTTGCAGCAGGGCAGTGGGATCTTTGGCGTTGGCGGAACCGACCCGCAGGGCAAGCCAGTCATCTACAGTCCAATTCTCGATCGCTTGCAGCAGTCCACGGCCCAGCTCTCCCAGGCGCAGATGAACCGCGTGCTCAAAGCATCGGTGGCAGAGGTCGTAAAGACCGGGAATGCGGAGTTGATCTCGCAGCTAAGCGGTACTTCGATCGCGAGTAGCAGCGGCCAAGGGGTCACGAACTCTCTGGCTTTAATCCAGAACTTGCGGCTCCAGGAAGCAACGCTCCAGGCCCAGATCGACCAGGATGCGTCTCAGTTCGGCGCTGCCTACCCGAAGCTGATTCAGGAGCGGGCCTCCTTGAAGGGAGTGCAGCAATCCTTGCAGGAAGAGATTAGACGCACTGCGGATCGCTCCGAGAACGACTTTAAGATCGCGTCGAAAACAGAGCAGGGCGCCCGGGCGGCCTACGAGAACGACCGCGTTGCAGCGGAGAAACTGAACGACAAGAGCATCGAGTATGCCATCCTCTCCAAGGAAGCCGACCAAAGCCAGGAGTTATATCAGGACCTGCTCAAGCGGTTAAAGGAAGCCGGCATCCTCGAGGGCCTCCATTCCTCAAATGTAACTGTGGTGGATCAAGCGAGTGCGCCTGCCAGGCCAAGCAAGCCCCAGGTTCCTCTATACCTGGCATTGGGAGTAGGGCTTGGAATACTTCTTCGGTTGCTGCGTGGCTCTGCTTGTCGAGGCGGTCGACAACAAGATACAGGGCACTGAGGACGTCGAGGCGCTGCAGATTCCTCTACTGGGCATCTCGCCGCAGATCGAAGCCAGCCAAAGCGGCCCTCGTGCGATCATGCTGGACTCGCGACATGCTGACATGGCTTTCGGAGAATCGGTGCGCCGTCTCCGCTCCGGGCTCCTGATCTCGCGCAGTGGCACGCCTCCGCAGGTTCTCCTGATGTCCAGCCCCAGCCCGGGAGAGGGGAAATCAACGCTTTCGCTGAATCTGGCGATCTCTCTCTCCCAGTACGAAAAAAAGGTTCTGCTGGTGGAAGCGGATATGCGCCGTCCCGTGCTGCGCCGGCGCTTGGGCCTGGAGGGAACGGATGGTTTGAGTGTCTTGTTGTCGGACCGGGAAGCGGCGGCTGGCATTGTTCCCGCGCCCAACAATCCGAATCTCTACTTTTTGCCTGCGGGGCCAGCGCCCCCTTACCCGGCCGACCTGCTGGGCTCGCCCCGGATGCATTCCCTCATGGAGGAATGGCGATCGGAATTTGATTTCATCGTGGTGGACTCTCCGCCGGTACTGCCTGTGACAGATGCGCAGTTACTGGAGGAGATGGCAGACGCTACTGTTTTGCTGGCTCGCGTCGGGGTCACGACCAGGGCCGCCCTGGGGCGCGCCTATAACCTCTTGCTTACGCATCGCAAGGATGCGGCAAGACCGGCGATTGGAGTTCTGCTCAATTTTGTGACCCGCCGCTCCTCCGCCTACTACGGCTACTACGGCTACTACGGCGGCAAGAAATATGAGTACCAGCAGGGATGAAGGCATGATAAGAGCGGTCAAATCGTTGTTGTTCCTATTCTGTTGCGCGGCCTGCTGCGGGGCGCAAACCGAAAGCCTGACCATCGGACCAGGCGACCTGCTGCACGTAAAGGTTCTGGAAGCGGCGGAGCTAGAGCAAAGCGCCCGAGTGACCGACGCAGGTACCTTCACTCTGATTCTTGGCGGAACTGTGCACGTTGCCGGGCTCACTCCTCCCGAGGCAGCGCTCGCCATCGAGCGGGTTCTGGTCGAGGGCCACTATTTGCTGACACCCCATGTCAGCGTGATGACGGAGCAGACAGCTACGCAGAACGTAACCATCATGGGTCAAGTGCATTCGCCGGGAAGCTACCCGATCGGCACACCTCGACCTATTCTTGATGTGCTCGCCTTAGCCGGCGGGTTAACCGATCTCGCCGATCGAAAAGTGACCATCCAGCGGCACGCCAGCAAGGAGCGGATCACATTCGTTGTCTCAAACTCTGCCAATGCCGCGCTGGATGGCAGCGTCATCCGTATTTCCTGGGGACACGGTGCTTGTTTCCAAGGCGGATGTCGTGTACATCCTGGGCGATGTGAACCGGCCGGGCGGCTTCGCGATGGTCACCAACGACCAGAAGCTATCTGCGGTTCAGGCGATTTCTCTTGCCGGAGGAACACCGCCCAACGCCGTTCCCTCCCACGCCCGGCTGATTCGCAAGCAACCTGATGGAAGCCACGTCGAAATTCCACTGCAGCTGAGCGCCATGGAGAAAGGGAAAGCAGCCGGATATCCAGCTGCAGGCGGATGACATCGTCTACGTTCCCTTCAGCTACGCGCGGAACATGGCGGTGGGTGCCGGTAGCTTGGTCGGCGCGACATCCTCTGCCGCCATCTATCATTTTGATGCTGGAGCTATCGACAATAGGCCGGTCGATCTGCTCTTTGCCTGATACGGCTGATAACCCATCGAAGCCTCATAGTGCGGGTCGGTCGACCGGTTGAGCAAGAGAGGTCCCCAGAATGAACGAGATTGTCCTAACTGGATTAGATAAAGAAGATCGCTACTATTCAAATACTGAGCCCTCGTTCATCACGCTGTTGGTAAAGCTCGTGGTCATTATGGTGGCCAGGTGATCGTGGTGGATGGTGCGCTGCCCCAGTTAGAGATGGCGGTTACGGGTGGTGACTTTGCTCTTCACGCCAAAACCGCACGTTTTGCTGATTCTTGGGCTTGGCTTTATGCTGTTGCTTAAAGGAAGATTCCAAGGCAGTCCGTTGCTCCCACTTGTCCTGACTCTACTAAGCAGGCCATCATCGAAGTGTCTTTCTTGCATTTTTTTAGAGACCTCATTTTTCGACGATCCGAAGATCTTTGGAGTATTTTGTCCTTTCCTTATCGTTGGAGTTGCCTCGGTCGTACCCCTAGAGATTAAGTCGCGGCACGTTCTTGGATTTCTTGTCGTCATTACAATCGCATGTCTGATCATCTCGGCCGCCCAATTCTTCACCAATCTTCCCGTTGTCGCCACTGAAAGTAGGGATCTCACCTTTCAAGTACAGGCTTACCAATTCATTGGTAGGACCCGTGCCTTTAGTCTCTTTGGAGCGCACTTCAGGCAGGTATCTTCTATTCCTTCATGGGAGGAATAGCCACCAGCTTCTGTTTACGGCGAGGGAGAAGAAAATTCGGCCTTTTTCTTCTTCCCCTGTGTGCGTTCGGCTGCTACGCAACCTATACCCGCCTGGCTATGGTCGGCTTCGTCCTAACCGTTATTGCTGTGTTATCATATCCAAAGAAGCTGATGAGGTTTAGTTTACTGCTCCCGATCTTTTCTTTGTGCTGTGCCGTCTTGATTGTCGCGCAAGGCATCAGAACCGCGGGTGGGGCGGGCCGAAAAGACCTGGCGAACAGCTCCTCGCTGGATCAACGAGTCGTGCATTGGGGAGTGTACGCGAGGAAATTCATGGCTGGAAGCCCAACCGATATCCTATTCGGTATAGGACTGGGTCCATATACCCCATATAGTACGCCTGATCGTCTGGAAAATGCGGCTCCCGTTCCGGTGGATAACGCATATCTCCTTATTTTACTCGGCAGCGGTGTCTCGGCCTCGATCTACTCGGCGTCTCGTATTGGTGTTTCTGGATGTTCCTTCAAAAGCGTGCAACTGGAACTCCTGGTCACTTGTTTAACGGAATAACCGGAATGTTCGCGACCGTTCCGTTCTTCTGCGCGATCAGTGACCCACCGACCCAAATCATATCCTTGCTGCTGCTCGCCGTCTCGCTGGATCCGGACGACGACGTGACCCTGGCGTCTCGTCATTCAATCATGACTAATCACCAGCCTGAGCTAGCGTGATTCAATGGCTACCCTCTCGGTAGAAGCACCTCAGCCCAAGCAGCGTACTTCTGCACGCACCGTGGCAAGTAACTCAATGGCCAATGTCACTCGCCTCGCTGTGACGTCAGTAGTTGCCATTCTTTTACCCGCATACCTGACGCATCGCCTCCCCTTGAAAACCTATGCTGCATGGGTGCTCATTCTGCAGCTGAGCGCCTACGTGGGGTACCTTGATTTCGGTGTTCAGACAGCGGTTTCCAAGTACATAGCTGAATACGAAGCCAAACAGGACGCGGCCGGGTGCAACCGCAGCGCTAGTGTCGGCTTAGTGATTATGCTCGTTGCCTGCGGCCTAGGAGTCCTGTTGACCTTGGTTCTCGTGTGGCTAGTGCCGAATGTCCTCCGTACGATGCCTCCTTCCCTCTATCACGATGTGCGGCTGAGCATCGTATTCGTGGGCGTTTCGTTGTCGATAAGCTTAGCGTCGTCTGTCTTTTTAGCTATATTTTTGGGTCTGCAGCGTTACCGAGTGCCGATGGTAATAACCATCGTGAGTAAGCTCCTCTCAGGGGTTGTCATTTGCGCTACTGTAGCCTCCCACGGGAGCCTGGTCGCCATGGGAGCAGCCGCTGGGTGCGCGAACATCTTTACTGCCCTTCTTCAGTGGATGGCCTGGAGAAAGATGGCGTACCAAGTCCGTTTATCGGTCCACTTTGTCGATCTGCCGACGGTGGTGAAGATGTCTAAATACTGTGGCGTTTTCACAGTGTGGTCCGTGTGCATGCTTTGCGTAAGCGGCCTGGACGTTACGATAGTCGGCCATTATTCATTCCACGAAACAGCCTATTATTCCATCGCCACGTCACCCACAACCTTTGTGTTGACGATCACATCGGCTCTTATGGGCCCATTGCTGCCCGCAGCCTCGGCTCTCGGCGTGCACCGCAGCGGCACCCAGATGGGCAGTATACTACTGAGATCAACTCGGTACGCTACCATTATTCTCCTTCTGACAGGGCTGCCGATGGTAGTCGCTGGTTACGTTATACTCCGTGCGTGGGTTGGTCCAACATACGCTGACCATAGCATCCAATTTCTCCGCATTCTTGTGGTAGCGAACATTATCCGTAACCTGTGCGCCCCTTACGCCACGATGGTTGTTGCAATGTCCAGACAACGGGTTGCGACTGCGTCGGCGCTGACCGAGGGCATCGTAAACCTCGTTAGCAGTATCTTGCTGGCGCGACGCATGGGCGCGCTAGGAGTAGCCATGGGTACACTGCTGGGGGCTGCCGCGGGAGTAGCCATGCACTTCGGTATAAGTATGCGCTATACCCAAAACGGCCTGACCCTCTCCGAGTAGAGCTACTCCTAAAGGGAATGTTGCGTCCGGCATTGATTGCAATTCCTTCCGCCCTGCTCGTCCGTCGTTGGTGGCAGCCTGGACCACCCTCAATCGATGTGCGGCTTTACGTCGTGTGGTCCCTTGTGACTCTGCTTCTCGCCTGGTTTATCGGTATGAGACGGGAGGACCGGGCGCTTGCTTTACGCCTGGTGAGTCGGGGGGGCTCGCTCGTGGAGACTGAATTGACAGGTGACGGATCCACATCCTATGTGCTCGCTCGCGCGACTACGGCGAGCGATGGGGGCCCAGTACAAAGAAGGGCTGGGTGCTCGGCAGAAAGGAGCGAAGTCGTGAGGACGGGGATTATAGAGCTACTTTGCCAAGTCTTCTATGACATCTGGCTTCCCCGAGCGGAGAGATGCCTGGCGCTTCCCAGAAACCTTTTCTATTCGCGGCTTCTTCACGCAGAGGACCTACGTATTGGATCGGGTAACACGATCAAAGGAATCAAGGGAATTAAGATCGGGCGCACCTACAGGGCGCTCGATCAGCTGTGGCTTGCCACGATAGACTGCGACGATACCGGCAATCGTTATATGCCCTCGCTCACTATTGGCAACGACGTGGTCGTTGGCTACGGCGTGCATGTGGCCGCTACAAACTCCGTGCGGATTGGTAATGATGTGCTCGTTGGCAGTCGAGTAATCATTACTGACCACAACCACGGGATCTATAGCGGGAATGTGCAAAGTAGTCCGCTTGAAGCGCCTGGCGACCGGTTACTCACCGGGGACGCGGAAGTAGTTGTAGAAGATAACGTGTGGATAGGAGACGGCGTAGCGATTTTGCCTGGGGCTCGGATCGGGCAGGGAAGCGTTATAGGAGCGAATTCAATCGTTAACTCTTCAATACCGAGATTCTGCATCGCCGTTGGGAATCCAGCACGACCAATCAAGATCTATGATTGTGAGTCCCGGCGGTGGAGATCTACTCGTGAAAACCCTCCTGGAGGCGGCGGAGGGTAAGGATATCGACACAGACCGTATCTGCTGCACTAGTTCTCCAGGCCCGCGGGAAGGGACTGATTATCAACAGCATGGGAGGATCGGATCAGTAGCTGCCTCCAGTTGTTCTGCTTCAAGTTGCAAGATTCTGATCAACGGCAGGGGAGCTTACCCGGCGGGAGTTGAGTAAAGATGACTGAATCTCGTGTATGCGCCGTCATCAGTACCTTTGATCGGCACGGCGGTTTCGCTTGAAAATCTAGCGGAAGTTCGCCTTCAGGTGGGAGGGGTTGTAGTGGTCGACAACGGTTCGTCGGCGGCCTCACTGGCCCCCTTTCGAGCAGCGATGCACGAAATGAAATTCAACCTGATCGAGAATGGAGCGAACCTGGGGATCGCTGCGGCGTTGAACATTGGTGTTCAATGGGCAAAATCTCACGGATTCGACCACGTGGTTCTGTTCGATCAGGATAGTAAGGTGACGCCCGGATTCATAGGCGGAATGAGAGCGACCTATGATGAGCACCCCAAAAAGACCGAAATAGCGATTGTTATGCCTCGATATAGGAATAGAGAAGGAGAGAACGTGCCGGCGGCGCGATATCTGGCTTCCGACGGTGCCCCACTTGAGGTGATGACGTCGGGGACCTTAGATTCCGGTTTCGGTTTTCGAGGTCTGTGGCGGATTTCGGGAGGAGTTCTTCATCGACCAGGTGGATCATGACTTCGGATTTCGCGTGAGGGAATTAGGGTTCATCGTCGTCGTGAGTGAAGATTCTTTCCTCGTACACGTTCCTGGATTGCCTCGGGAGCATTCAGTGTTGGGCATGATGAGATTCAAAGCAACTCACCACAATGCGATGCGGGCGATATTACATGACAAGAAACGGCATCGTGATGGTGCGCCGCTATTGGAAGAGCCATCCGGCGTGGAGTCACAGCGTTGCCAAAGCGCTTCTAGTACTTCCGCTTCAAGTTGTTCTAGTAGAGAAACAGAAATGGAAGAAACTGAGGAACATACTGCTGGGCACCGTGGATGCCTTCCGTGGTCGATTGGGTAGCGTAGACGTCGGCTGCGAATTTCGGAGATCACACAGATGGAGAAGAAGTCTGTTTGCGCAGTGGTAGTCACATATCATCCCGACGATGTCGTGCTGGAGAATCTAGTGGCGATCCGCCCGCAGGTCCAGGGGTTGTTGGTGGTGGATAACGGTTCCTCGGAGGAGAGGCGGAACCGCCTACGCCGCGGTGCTCGTGACGTAGGGTTTACGCTTATCGAGAATGGGGAAAACCTGGGGATAGCGACCGCACTCAACATTGGAGCGAAGTGGGCTAAGTAGGAGGGTTATACATGGGTGGCACTGTTCGATCAGGACAGCTCCGTTCCGCCTGGCTTTGTTGACACGATGTGTCGTGCCTGCGAAACGCATCGCCGACGTGATCGCCTCGCGCTCCTTGTTCCCCGATACATCGACTTTAGCTCGGTACTTCTCTACCTCCGATTTACGCGAACAATGGAAGCCTGCAAGTTGCGATGACTTTCGGCAGCCTGATGCCGATTGCGATATTCAGCCAGGAAGGATGGTTCGAGGAATCCCTTTTTATCGATGGGGTTGATTACGAATACTGTCTCCGCCTGCGAAGCAATGGATACTCGGTTGAGGAATGTAAGGAGGCTCTTCTGCGGCACGCTCCAGCAAGCTTTACGGAGTGTCGGCTGAACGGCTCTCGGCTGTTCGCGACATCGAATTACAGCGCCGAACGCAGGTACTATCGGGACAGAAACAAGATTTGGATGATGAAGAAATACTATAGGAAATATCCGGCGTATTTCTTAAGCACATTCGGAAACAGTCTCAAAGACTTCCTAAAGGTGCTGCTCGCAGAAAATGACAAACGAAGAAAAGTGATTTATATGGCAATGGGAGTGCGGGATGGCCTCCTCGGAAGAATGGGAAAGACGGTCCCATTATGAGCCGCGTCGGAGGCGGCGGCCCTTTGCAAAAGAAGGCAGCAATCGAACTCACATGTAGCTCGATCCGGCTTCGGAGATACGGTGTGGGCGGGGTGATAGGCGGTCCGAATGGGAAGGGGCTGAGAGTGAGCGCTAAGTGAAAGTTGTCCTCATTGGCAGCATGTATCCGCCGTATGCTTTCGGCGGTGCAGAAAAGGCCATTGCAACGCTGGCGGAGGCGCTCGTTCGCAGCGGTCACGACGTGGTTGTTGTAACCCTACATCCCGGACATCTCGAAAGGGCGGAGCAGCGAAACGGGATTCGAATCTATCATCTCCCGCTCGACAACGTGTATTGGCCGTTTACTCGGGAGACCAAACCCGGACCGCTCATGCGTATTGCATGGCATCTTCGCGAGGTGTGGAATTGGAAAGCTGCACGCAGGGTTGGGAGAATTCTTGATCTGGAAGCCCCGGACGTCGTCCACACGCACAATATAGGTGGTTTTTCCGTTGCCGTCTGGCGTACGGTCAAAACGCGAGGAATTCGGCTAGTTCATACGCTCCATGACTATTACCTGCTTTGCCCGCGTACTACACTTTATCGCCGCGGCAAGTCGTGCGAAAGCCGTTGCGTTGACTGCCGCTTTCTTACCGCGAACCGGAAGGCCGCGTCGCGAGTTCCTGATGAGATCGTCTCTGTAAGCCGATTTACGCTTGATAAGCACAGGAACCTCGGCTTCTTTCCCAATGCTGGGTCGAGGGTGATTTACAACATCCAGTCCAGCAACGTGGATGGAATGCAAGGGGTGCCAACAAGGTCGTATCCAGGGGTATTACGGTTCGGGTTCATCGGCAGAATTGAACCCGAAAAAGGCCTCGAAGTCGTCTTGGAAGCAACTCGGCATCTGAATCGGCCCGAATGGAGACTCACCATCGCTGGAAAGGGAACGCCTGCGTATGCAACGTACCTTGCACAAAAGTATAGAGACGAAAGGATCCATTGGCTTGGCTTCGCGACTGCGGCGGAATTCTACCCCGCTGTTGATGTAGTTGTGATCCCTTCTCGATGGAACGAGCCGCTGCCCTATGTGTGCGTGGAGAGTTTACACGGGGGAAAGTCCTTGATCTGTTCGCAGGTAGGCGGGATACCCGAAATTGCGCGGCTGAGTAACGTAGTCGAATATTGCGAGCCGGGTAATGTGGAGGAACTCGCGCGCGTGATGAATCGCGCGTTGAACGATCAAATTCGATGGAAGCAAAACACACCGCCGGCCTTAGTTGCATTGGAGCCGTTTACTGAAGAAGTTGTGGTTGCCAAGTATTTGGCGGTATATCGGTCGGAAGGCGAAAGTGGCGAAACGAACGCGCCAAATAGAAAGAAGTGTGCTTCTTGAGGACTACTGTCGTTATTTGTTCTGTCAATCGGCCCGACGTCTTGTCTGACACAATAGAGTCTGTCCTGCAGGGGCAGTCCATGTCGCCCCGTGAAATCATCGTTTCCGTGTGCAATCGTGAGCATGTGCCAGAGAGGTTCAGGACGGAAGCAGCTATTCGTGTGGTGGTCAGTGCCAAGCAGGGACTGACTGTGCAACGGAATATTGGGGCTAAGTTGGTGCGAACACCCTATACCCTATTTCTGGACGATGATGTGGAGATTGCTCCCAATTTTATTGAAAGTATGGAGCGTCTTTTAGACGAAGTTCAGGATGCGGTGGCTGCAACCGGCTTTGTGGTCGCAGATGGGGTGCGGTGGGATACAGGGTTGGACCGTAACACAGCGAGATCCGCTACATTGAGCTATGTGCGAGTACAGGACAATTGTGATCGTGACGAGTTATATGGCTGCAACTTGTTTGTGCGAACAGCTATGTTTAATGAAGTCCTGTTTGACGAACGCCTTCCGCTTTACGGATGGCTTGAGGATCTCGACTTCGCTACGAATTGCCGGCGGTTTGGCCGGACGATTGTGAATGCGGAAACGTGCGTCGCTCACCTGGCGACTCCAAGTGGAAGAATTTCCGGGGCGAAGTTCGGCTATTCTCAGATCGTTAACCCATTTTATCTGTGGAGAAAGAACTGTAACCCGAGACTGTCTCATGTCGTCGCGCATTGGTTCGTTTCTATTGCACGGAACGTATTCAGGGCAGTGGCTAAAACCCCGAGTGATCGTAGCGATCGGAAAGGCCGACTTAGGGGAAACATGATAGCCATGTGGCACCTGATGATGGGCAAGGTCGACCCTTCGTACATACTACAACTTGAGGATGCAGCGAGTGGAGAATCGAGGTCCGCGAGCGTGGCAGTGCAGGTGTTAGGTGGGCCCACGAGATAGCGTTCCTCCGGCACGATTGCACCTGCCGTCTTCCAGGGAGATTCTACATGCACGTCTTGATCATCAACACGTTATACCCTCCTCTTACAGTTGGAGGTGCCGAGAGGTCGGTCTGTCTTCTGGCCGAAGCGCTGGTGCGCTCTGGCGATCGGGTCTCTGTAGTCACGCTTCATCCGGGTTCGGAGGAAACAGTTGAGAAGGTGAATGGCGTCCGGGTCTATCGTTTACCGATGGACAACCACTATTGGCCCTTCGGCCGCGCCAGCAAGCCATCTGTGCCGGCGAGATTGTTATGGCACGTCAGCGATTCATGGAATCGGCGGGCTGCCAGACGGGTCGCGCGAATTCTGGACCAGGAAATGCCCGAGGTTGTCCACACCAATGTGATATGCGGTTTTTCCGTTGCCGTCTGGCGAGAAGCGAAGAAGCGGAACATGCGGCTCGTTCATACGCTTCGCGACTACTACCTTCTTTGTCCCCGTAATGCGCTTTTCCGCGACGGATCCATATGCGTCGAGCGCTGCATGGACTGCAAGGCAATGACGGTCAACCGCAGATCAGCATCCCAGCTTGTGGATGCCGTGGTATCCATTAGCGGGCACGTGCTTGATTGCCACACACAGCGGGGTTATTTCTCCGAATCGCCCTCATCGGTGATCTACAACATTGGGGGAAAAGGTACTACGCCTCGTCCAAGGAACGATGAAAGAAAATCATTGATCTTTGGCTACATCGGGCGGCTCGAGGACGAGAAGGGGATTCAAGTCTTGCTTGAGGCAACCAGGTATTTGTCTGAGCCCAATTGGTGTCTTAGGGTAGCTGGTGTTGGACTCGATGGCTATGTGAGTGCTTTGAAGCAACAATTCAGCGATACCAGAATTGAATGGCTCGGATTCGCGGACGCACAGCGGTTTTATGCATCAATCGATGTTACGATCGTTTCCTCGGTGTGGCAAGAACCCTTGTCTCGAACCGTCATAGAGACATTCGCCTCAGGTAAGAGCGCAATATGCGCTGAATCAGGGGGTATTCCCGAAATAGCTAGCCTTGGAAAGGTGGTAGCTACTTACCCTCCTAAGGACGCTCGCGCGTTGGCTGCCATTATGAATCGCGCAATGCTGAATTCTGAGTTGTGGCGCGACGGCGGCTTTCGGGACGAAGGCGCGCTGAAACTGTTTACCGACACATCCATAGTGGCGAGCTACCACGCGATATACCGGGATGCCATGAAGGACAGCGCTCTGTCCGGATCATCGTTGGGTAATTTGTTGCAGAGCTCAGGCACATCATGATGGATTGCCTTACTCGAGAGTGGGTGTTCGATGTCTGAATTGGTGATCAACGGGCGTTTTTGCTTGCAGGAAATGACTGGTATACAGCGCGTGGGCCATGCGATCACGTCGCGGTTGTGCACCCCCCACGTGGTCATCGGGCCCAAGAGTTATGCTGGCGGCGCGCGGGGCCACGCTTGGGAACAGGCCATTTTGCCGCTAAGAGCGAGGGGGCGGCTCATCTGGAGTCCCGGCAACATGGGACCGATCATGGCTGAATCTCAAATTGTGACGATCCATGATGTGGCCGCAATCGACCACCCGGAATGGTTCTCCACCAACTTTGCCCGTCTGTACGGAAGGTTGTGGCCGGTTCTGGCAAAGCGCGCAAAGCAAGTCGTGACCGTCTCACATTTCTCAAGGAAACGTATTAGCGAGGTTCTCAATATCCCAAGCAGCAAGATCACGGTGGTATGGAATGGAGTTGGGGAGAACTTTAAGCCGGCGTCGAGCACGGCTATTGAGAGTGCAACCAGATCGCTAGGCATAGCCAACCGTCGCTATTTCGCCACTCTCTCCACGATAGAGCCGCGAAAGAATCTTAGACTGGTGCTGCGGGCCTGGACTATTGCAAAGCCTCATTTGCCCCCCGATGTGGTTTTGCTCGTTATAGGAGGCAGAGGCTCCAGCGCTATCTTCGACTCTTCGGGCGCGGATGAGTATGCGGCCAGCGAAGGCGTCGTGTTCAGTGGCTATGTTGCCGAAGAGATGCTGCCACGCTTGCTGTCGGGTGCCCAGGCAGTCCTCTATCCAAGCATCTATGAGGGCTTTGGATTACCCGTGCTGGAAGCGATGGCTTGTGGCGTCCCAGCGGTTACCACACACCTGACCAGCCTACCGGAGGTAGGTGGTGACGCTGCGCTTTATGTCGATGGGGAAGATCCGCACGATTTGGCCAATACGCTGATCAACCTGGTACGTAGCCAAGACCTGCGCCGGGAGTGCTCAGCAAAGGGCTTGGAGCGCGCGAGGCTTTTCACCTGGGATCAGGCGGCGGTGAAGATGGACGAGATCTTTGCGAAATATATCTAAGGGAATGAGAAGCGAAATCCCATGTTGTCCTGTAACGCCGGTGAAGCGGGAGAGGCAAGTCTACATGGGAATACGTGCCAGAACACGCACAGCGAGATTCGGCAGTACGGCTTTGCTCTTTTGTTTCTTATGCGCCTCAACCTCTCGAGCGCAATCTAGGCTTGACATAGGTATCTCCGTGCATCTTGCCGGCAATCCGGGCATGGTGCCCGGCCAGTTGAGTCTGATTGGGGAAGCCGGATCTAATTCCATCAGAGATGACGCGGGTTGGGCTCATATCGAGACGGAGAAAGACCATCTGGTGATGCCATCTGGATTCGACAATCTGGTCAATCAAGCGTTGAAAGCAAACGTGCAGCCCCTTCTAATTCTCGACTACGGCAATCCACTCTACGACGCGGGAGATAAGCCAGCTTCACCCGAGGCCCTGAGCGCCTTTGCTCGCTATGCTGTGTTTGTCGTTAAGCACTTCAAGGGGAGGGTGCATATGTACGAAATGTGGAACGAATGGAATACCACAACCGGCAACACTCACCCCGGCACTCCCCAGGACTACGTTCGGCTGCTTAGAGTTGTCTATCCCGCCGTGAAAGCAATCGACCCTTCTGCTGTTTTTATCGCCGGGGCCATCGGCGGCAGAGATCTCAATTGGCTTTCTACAATGCTTTCCGCCGGGGCACTAGGATCCTTCGATGCCCTCTCGGTTCATCCTTACAATTTTGGCCAGCCGGTACGAACTGGCGATGCATGGTCAAAAGACATGTTGGCGACAGAGGATGTGATTCATCGTTATACGGGGGGACTCGACATACCGTTATACGTCACCGAAATGGGATGGCCCACATATAGCGGTCCCCACGGTATCTCGCGCCAGGAGGCAGGCACATATCTCGCTCAGATGTTTTTGCTTGCTCGGACCATGAAGTTTCTCAGAGGAATCTGGTGGTATGACTTTCGCGACGATGGCTGGGATGAAAGTAATAAAGAGAACGATTTCGGTTTGGTTGCTCCTGATCTGAAACCAAAACCCGCGTTTGCCGCGCTTAAGACCGTCGCGCCTGTGGTAAGGGGTGCGCTGACGGTAGAGATTCTGTCTACTGCCAATCCTTCCCTGCGTGCGCTGAGGTTCCATCTCGGTGGAAACAAGCAGGTGCTCGCGATATGGAATCGAGATGAGGTGGGCGCAACACATGTCCGAGTTATGGGGACCTCGTCTTTGCGGATCCGCACCCTACAACAGGACGATTGCGACGCGGATACGATTGCGTCTGGCGCAAGGGGACGGATAATTGAGATATCGCATAGCCCCGTGCTGGTCACTGGAAAGAACCTTGTTATAAAAGACTCGAATTAGGGCTCCTCCGCCTCCTTAGGTGGAACGTCCATCTCTTTCGGCGAAGGACAGGATCTAATGTACGGCGAATCGGTCACGGCCGGCTTCCCCGGCGCCGGCGAAAGGCTTTCGCCGCTATGGAAGCGCTTTGCGGGCTGGTACGCTGACTATGCAGGCACTCTATTCGGCATTCCGGCGAGCTTGGGTTCAAAGGTTTGGGTGGGCGCAGGTGTAGCGAAGGGCTGCGAGGCGTCCTCCTCGAGCGGTGCGCCCACCTGGGCTAAGAACTGCCGGAAGCGCGCCTGGAAGACCTCGACTCTGAAGCCCTCGGCGTGGCTGCGCAGGAGCTTCGGCTGACCACTCCTGACGCTCAAAGCGCACGATCGCTTCGGCCAGATCGCTCGCCTCCTGGCGGTCGAAGAAGATGCCGGTGACACCGTCGAGTATCGTCTCTGCTGCTCCTCCGGCGCGGTAGGCGATGGTGGGCCGGCCGGCGGCAGCGAGTTCGAGCGGCGCCATCCCGAAGTCCTCCTCTCCAGGAAAGAGCAGGGCGCGGCAGCGGGCCGCGTAGTGCTCCACCTCAGCGTCGGAAAGGCGGCTCAGGAACTTAACGGTTGGTCCAGCTTTGGCCATCAGGCGGTCACGGTCCGGCCCATCTCCGATAATCAGCAGCCGCCGTCCAAGCGTCGAACACGCTTCGATGGCTAGATCGATGCGCTTGTAGGAGATCAACCGGGCGAGCACCAGGTAGTAGTCCTCCTGCTCCGGCGAAGGACGGAACCGGTTGACATCAATGGGCGGGTGGATCACTTCGGCCGTCCGGCCATAGGCGCGCTGGATACGCGCCGCTACTGTCTTCGAATTGGCAACGAAGTGATCAGGGTAGTGCGAGGCGCGCTCGTCCCATTTGCGAAGGGCGCGCATCATGGGCGGCAGAAGCAGGCGTCGCGCAATCCCTGCGGTCTCCTGTGCGGAGTAGCTGGCAAAGCTCCATGCCCAGCGCATGGGAGTGTGACAGTAGCAGACGTGAATGGCGTCTCGGCTCGTGCGCACGCCCTTGGCGTAGCCAGAAGAGCTCGAAACTACCAGGTCGTAGCGCGACAAGTCGAGTGAACGCACGGCGAAGGGGTACAGGAGGAAGTAGAGGCGATAGTACCGCTTCATACTTGGCAGATGCTGCATCCAAGAAGTTTCAATTCGCCTGCTGGATAGTCCGGGAGGCATAAGATCCGGCATCGCGACGGTGGTGTAGAGGGATGCGCTGGGTAGCATGCGCGCGAGTTCCTCGGCGACTCTTTCCGCGCCGCCCATCTGCGTAAAGTAATCATGGACTACGGCAATCTGCATTTATCCCTCGAAGTGCTACGAAACTGCACCGGACCGCTTGAGCATCGCGGGAACGGTTCGGGCAAGGATCTTAAAATCCAGTCCCAGCGACCATTCATCTATGTAAGAGAAGTCGAGTGCTACCCGCTGTTCGAAGCTGAGCGAAGGATTTTGAGCCATCTGCCAGTTCCCAGTCATCCCCGGGCGAACGCTGAAGCGCCGCATCAGCTGTGCCTCTCCAAACCGCGAAACGTCGAGCGCGCTCATGGGCCGCGGCCCTACCAGCGACATGTCACCTAACAGCACGTTCCAAAGCACGGGCAGCTCGTCGAGCAACGTGCGGCGCAGAAATCGGCCTAACGGCGTTACGCCCGCCTCGTCGTGCGAGTCAGGATCCAGCGTGCGGTCAGAGGCATTGCGCACTATGCTGCGGAACTTGAACATGCGAAACCGGCGGCGCCCATAACCGTGTCGCTCCTGTACAGAGAAGATCGATCCCGGGCTGGTGAGCTTGATAGCCAGCCCGATCGCCAGGAACACCGGCGCCAGCAGCACGATGCCTACGGACGCGCCCAGGACATCGAGAATGCGCTTCGCAGTCTCGGCTGTTTCGCGTCTGTGGTCCTTGGGCACAAGTTCAACGAAGAGTGCCGCCCGCCGCCGGAGATCTTTTTCTTGCGACAACCTAAATACATCGTTTAGACAAACAACGCGCACGCCCGCATCCTCGGCGATCGATACAGCGCGCTGAGCCAGGTCGTAGCAGGAGCGCATGGGAATAGCCACAATGAGTTCGTCGACGATATTGTGCAGGAGATAGCCGGACAGATCGTCTACTTTGCCAATCAGGCGGCTGGCAATGTCTGGTGGCATCGAATCGGGATGACGATCATCCACGAATCCCAGAAGCCGTTTCGTGCGGTGATTCTGAATGCGCAACTCACGCCAAGCCTTACTTGCCCGCCGGCCGCTCCCCAGGATAATCACCCGCTCGGGCTCGAGCACCTGCCAACTCCGATGTTGGCTGCACACCAGCACCCGGCACGTCTCGTAGACAAAGGCAACGAGCAGGAAGCTTAATAGGATTTCCGGGATTGGCCCACGCGCATGTCGGCTTTGCAAGTACAAATCGAGAAGCGCGGTCATGATTGCGCAGGCGGTTGCCGTTCGCAGCACCAGGCTGCGCAGTCCATCGAGGTCACGGCGGTAAAGGCCCAGAACCGTCAAACATTGCTTCCAGAGGATTACGAACACAACGGAAAAAGACGCATTCAGCAGAGTGATGCGAATCATCAGGAACTGTGCAAGGCCGCCATGCGGTATGTACCGCAAGTTCACCCACACGACCGCACCCACAGCGAGCCCGAGCGCGATTAAGCTATCGAGGGCTGCTAACAGTGCAGGCGAGTTGCGGAGTCTGGGCATTGTCGTCCACTTACACCAGGTCGGAGTGATGCGCGGATAGTGACGCAGGATGGGCTAGGCGACGAAAGATCGATCCCTGCTAAGCTTCGCTTGGAGTTTGGCGATGACGACGCTCCCGTTACCAAGATCACCCTGGGCTGTTCCCAAGGTAAGGGGGGCAAAATGAATCTTCAATCACACTAAAGTTTCGCAGACGCAGCCAAAGGTAGACGGCATGATCCAGATGGGGTAAACCTTTTGTAAAGCCGTCCAGGAAGGACGCGGAGGTTGAAATAGAGGCCCTCTCGTCCAAGGTACCTGTCCCCGGCACAGAACCATGAGCCCCGCGCCAGATAACCTTTTCCGGAACTTTTAGCTCATACGTAACCGCGCTTGCCCTCTTTAGCGGGCCTTCAGCAAGCGCCTTCCGGTACGATAAGAACACTAAAGTTACAAAATGACCAGAATCAGTGGAGGGAGTCCTGCGCAACCGGCTGCTTGTTGGCACACTGGGTGTTCTGTGTACGTTGTCGCCCCTCAATGCGCAGCAGTGGGACAGGGGATCCAATCCTGCTTCCATGCAAAGTTTTCAAATTCCCAGCCACGGATCGTTACTCAATGCGTTCGTCTACGTCGCCGCAGGCGCCGGTCCGCATCCAGCGGTGGTATTGCTGCATGGGTTTCCGGGTAACGAGCGCAATCTCGATCTGGCACAGGATATTCGCCGTGCCGGGTGGGATGTCCTCTACTTCGACTACAGAGGTACCTGGGGCTCGACTGGAGACTTCTCCTATTCTCATGGCATCGAGGACACGGCTGCCGCAGTCAGTTATCTGCGCTCCCCAACCATCGCGAAGATAATGCGTCTTGATCCCACACGCATTGTTCTCATAGGCCACAGCATGGGCGGATTCATGGCAGTGCAAGACGCGGCTGCTGACCATAGCATCCTGGGAATAGCCCTTATTTCTGCTGCCGATCTTGGAGGACGCATTCCGCAGCCCTTGCCAAAAGAGCGCGAACACGCAACGATCAAGGCGCTGAGCGCCGCATACGATCGTGAAGGAATGGACCCAATCAGTGGTTGCACACCCGAAGAGCTTGCCCATGACACGCTCGCCAATGCAGCGCAGTGGAGCTTCATGACGAAGGTCGCCTCACTCGACAGCCGGCCAGCCTTGATCGTCACTTCGAACGATGCCTATGCAAGGGAAGAACAAGCGTTTGCGGCTGCGCTGCGCCGTGCAGGAGATAGTCGGGTGAGCACGCTCCACCTGACCACCGATCACGTCTATTCCGATCAGCGCGGCGCGCTTTCAGGCGCAGTTCTCAGGTGGCTTGCGACGGTTTCACCAGCAACGGGGCGCTGAGACGTTTACCGACGGGCGTGGTGATGATGGTAATGGTGGTGATGGTGGTGATGGTGCGTTTGCGCAAATGCGGAAGCTGAAACCATTAGGACCATGGCAAAAAGCAAAGCCTTTTTCATGTCCAAATCATAGCTAACAAAAGGGCCCTTCGCATGCCGCCTGACGTAACTTTTGGGTTACCTATCCACCCAAAAGATGTTAGGCCACGGTCAAGAGAAATCTTCCAACGCGCTCACCACGGAATTGCCTTTGCGCCGGCTGCGGAAAAAGAACACCAGGGCGGCCAGTAAGTAGACAAAGTAGAGATAAGGTAGCCAGGAGTACGGCGGCGCGGGAACGGGATAAAGAGTGCCAGCCAGGGCCATAATCATTGAAATGCCCCCCAGGATAGCGACCACCAGAAGACTCATCGACAGTGCGCCCTGCCTTTTTAGCTTGAGTGGCAGCGCAATGCATGTGAGTCCATAAATAGTGATGAAGCCGTAAACCGCGAACGACCCAAGCCAGCCGTAGATGTCCGTGCCGGAGAAGCCGAGAGTAATAAGAACCAGGACTGGGAAGCCCACGACGAAGGCAGTTATCACGACGGCCACATGGGGAGTCTCGTTGCGGTGATGGGTCCTGCACAGCCGCATCGGAACCAGTCCGTTATGGGCCATGAGCAGCAGGATCCGGGCGGCGGCTGTGATGCAAGCCAGCAGGCAGGCAAACATGCTGATCATCGCACCTGCGTCGATAACGAGGCCAAGTGCCGGCAACGCCGCCTGGTTTGCCAGTACGTGCATCGGGGCATCGGTTTTATCGAGCGAGAGGCCCGCATTGCGAAAACCAAGCACTTCAGCATACGCAGCCAGGATGAAAAAAGCGCCTGCGCCCAGCGCGCACTGCAACACTGCGCGAGGTATGCTGCGTAGCGGTTCCTTGGCCTCGTGACCGAGCGCGGTCGCACTCTCAAAGCCTACAAAGCTGAAAATTGCCAGGACCAACCCCAGGCGGACGCCCGCAATCGAGCTGCCCTGCAGCCGTAATTGTGGCCAGTCCAAGTGCAGGCCGTTCTTCCACAAGACCAAAACCAACACCGCTACGATACAAGCCGTGGATGCGCCTTGGAGCCACAGCATGGCCCGTGCGGAAAGCTTCACATCCCGGTACGCCATGGTTGCGCCTCCGGCGACTGATATCAGCACCAGCAGATTGGGCGAGATCGTATGGCCGGTGGAGGATTTCAGCACGATATTGAAGTACTGAACAAAGCCCCCGACGATCGACGAACCCGTGGCTACATATCCGAGGACGAGGGCCCACGCGGCGATGGCGGCGACCATGGGCGGAAGGGAATCCGTGGCATAGCTGTAAAGCGAGCCGGGCGAGGCTGACCGTCGTCCCAGCGCGCCGATGAGCAGGGCAATCAGTGTGATCTGTACGGTCCCGAGAGCATACGCAGCCCAGGTCCCATTCCCGGCCAAGGCAAAGACCAACGGGATAGTCAGGACCGGCGACGTGACCGGTGCGATGGCGGCTACCGATTGGGCCAAAGTTTCCCAGGGCGTAAGAATGTTATGGCGCAGGCCATATTCAATCTCAGAGCCGGATGCAAGGACAGCTGTGGTCTCGGGCGGCAGTGGTGCGTCCTCCAGAAAACTGGTTCAAAAAGACTGAGTTTGCAAGCGACGACTAAAGGAGGGACCTGAAGTAAGTGTGATGGCAAGTCGACGGGGAAGTCAAAGGATTTTATTGGCGGTGTAAAGTGAGCATATGGCAACGCAGCTCGCCCCCGGATTTCCTGCACGTTGCTCTGGAAAGATCTGCGTATGCTCCTTTCTTCGCGGAAAGCCGCATGAGGCTCGCTGAACCCGACAAGCTTCACAGGAAATCCGGGTTTGAGCAGGCGCTTAGCCTCTACGATCTCCCCCGGAACGCGACCGTCCGCCTGATCAGCCGTTCCGAAAATGAGACTTACAAGGTCGAAGCTCCCTCTGGCAAACAGTGGGCCTTGCGCGTCCAACGCCCGGGATATCAGTCGAAAAATACCCTTGCTTCAGAGATCGCCTGGCTGGTCGCATTGCGCCAGGACGGGGTTGTCGCGACGCCCGTTCCCATAGCCGGGCGCAATGGGGAATGGGTACAAGTCGCGCGAGCGCAGGGCGCCCCCGACGCGACCAACATGGTTCTCTTTGCCTGGGAAGACGGCCGCCAACCCACGATAGAAATGGATTTGCGCCAATGCTTTAAGAGCCTGGGAGCCATCACCGCGAAGATGCATGCGCACAGCATCACGTGGCCGCGGCCCGCAGGTTTTGAACGGTTCACCTGGGATTTTGAAGCCGCCCTGGGCGAGTCTCCGCGATGGGGCCGTTGGCGCGATGGGCTGGGCATGGACGCTCATAAGGTGGATCTGTTTGGCCGCACCGCGGACCTGATCCGGGGTCGTCTGGCGCGTTATGGCAGAGGTCCGGACCGCTTCGGTCTCGCGCACTGCGATCTGCGGCTGGCCAATCTCCTGGTGCACGGGACGCAAGTCAAAGTGATCGACTTTGATGACTGCGGCTTCAGCTGGTACATGTATGACGCCGCTACACTTCTGTCGTTTTATGAGCACCTGCCCGGCGCGGCCGGCCTGATTGAGTTCTGGCTGGAAGGCTATCGAACGGTGAGAACCATAGCCAAGGCTGAAGAGGAAGAGATTCCAACCTTTGTGATGTTACGCCGCCTGCTGCTCGTGGCCTGGGTCGGCTCCCATGCGGAAACTGATCTTGCTCGTTCCCTGGGTGTTACGTACACCGATCAGACAGTAGGTCTTTGCTCCGCCTACCTCAGGCGTTTTGGGTAGAGCAGTTTCGCAATTGGTGCAGACCTGTGCAAACGCGAAACTGCTCTGAGGCCGATCAAGCCAGGCGAACCATGATCTTGGAAAACCCGCTCGGATGGTCGCTCCAGGTCTTAATCATTGCCGGCGCCTCTTCCAGCGGGACGATGGCGCTCACCGCCTCGTCTACCGGAAAGCGATGCTCTTCGAGCATGCGTATCACTTCACGAAAGTCCTCAGGCAGGGCGTTGCGTGAGCCCAGAATGTCGATCTCCTTTTGCACGAACCACTTGGTTTCGTAAGCCACCGGCTCCTTGGCATAGCCGATATAAACCACGCGGCCGGTAAATGCCACCTCGTCGACGGCGCTGCGAAAGGTTTGCGGCAGCCCAATCGCTTCAATAATCACGTCTGGCCCCCGTCCACCGGTAAGTTCGAGTAGACGTTCGTGCAGAGGCTCCTTCGAGGTATTGATGGCGTCGGTGGCGCCGGCGCGCAGAGCCAGGGCCAGTTTCGCATCATCGAGATCGACGGCGATCGTCTTAGCTCCGCGGAACCCTGAGGCGGCGACGGCTCCGAGCCCGACTCCGCCACAACCGAAGATCGCGACCGTGTCCTGTGCGGTGACGCGTCCCCGGCCCACCGCGTGCAGGCCGACGGTCAAAGGCTCCACCAGGCAGAGTTCCTTGATGGTGAGGCGGGCAGGATAGAGCTTCTCTGCCGGCACGGCGATATATTCCGTCATAGCCCCATTGCGTTGCACGCCCAGCGTTTCGTTGAACTGGCAGGCGTTGGGGCGGTTTCTGAGGCAAGATGGGCACCGGCCGCAACCAAAATAGGGGGAAAGGGTGACGTCCATTCCCGCAGCGAGTTCTGGATGTGCTTTGCTCGGTTCGGCAATCGTAGCCGCCACTTCGTGGCCCGGGATACGAGGGAAGCTCACCATCGGGTTTCTGCCCCGATAAGAATTGAGGTCGGTCCCGCAAAGGCCAATCATGCGAACCTTGAGCAGCACCTCATCATTGGTCGCGACCGCATCCGCAACTGTTTCAATTGCAACCTCGCCGGGTTCCTTCATCACGAATGCTTTCATGTTTTCTACCCTACCTGTGTAGACCTATTTGCCAAATACAACCAAGCCGTCATCTTCTATTTTGCCCCACTTGCAACCATGGATGTGGGGCACCAACAACGCCATAGGTGAGGCTTTCATCGAGGAAAGCCGCATGAAGTTCATCAACACCAACAAACTTCACAGGAAGTCCGGGGTATGGCGCACCCGTCCGTTGTGAGGGAGCAAGGGGTTGCCCTCAATCCTGATTTTCAGCGCGCCCCGAAGGCCATACATAGTTGAACACCGGCGCCAGAATGGCTTCAACCTGACGTAGAAGTTCTGGATCGGTGGAGGCCCGCAGCAGTTCCAGGCTCGCTTCCACCTGGCGGGTGTTTGCCATACCGACCAATGTGCTCGAAACGTAGGGGTGGCTCAGGCTGAAGCGCATAGCCACGTCAGCGATATCCGCTCCACGGCTGCGGCAAAATTCGGCCGCCTTTCTTCCTGCTTCACGTACCGCCTGGGGCGCCGGATGCCACTCCGCCGGGCCATTTTCGGTCAGGATACCCATGTGCAAGGCAGCCGCATTGATGAGCCCGATACCACGCTCGCGGGCGAAGGCGGTCAGCACGTCATCCATATCCGTGTTCATGAGGTTGTAGTGGCAATAGGTAAGGATACTGTCGACCGGCGCAGCTTCGGCAATGCGCCTCAGCAGTTTTGGAGGATATCCCGTGATGCCGATATAGCGCGTCTTGCCTTGTTGCTGCAATTGCCGCAAGGCGGGAATGGTTTCGTCGATAATTTGTTGGGCGTCGCCAAACTCGAGATCATGCACCTGAAACAAATCGACGTAGTCGGTCTGCAACCGCCGCAGTGACTCATCCATGCTGGCGGTCACACGCTTTGCGGAAAAATCGAACTCGTCCATCCCATAGCGTCCACACTTGGTGGCCAGGATGACGCGTTCGCGTCTGCCCACCAGGGCTGCGCCGAGTCTTGTTTCCGCCAGCGTAATCCCGTAGTACGGGGACGTATCAAAGAAATTGATGCCGCTGTCCACCGCCAGGTGTACAGCCCTTGTTCCTTCGAGGGAGTCGACGTTGCCGAACACGCCCCCTAGCGCCGCGCCTCCAAAGCCAACCAATGAGAGGTTAAGGTCCGTCTTCCCCAATTTTCTGTAGTTCATCGTATCGGCTCTGGTATGCAACTTGTCTGCGATTCCGTGCTACTGGTTGACTCCACTCGCCAGAAAACCGCCATCGACCACCAGGATCTCGCCGGATACAAACGATGCGGCCTCAGACGCCAGGTAAACGGCCGCGCCGACCAGTTCTTCCGTTTTGCCGAAGCGGCCAATCGGGGTACGCATCTTGAATTCCCGTCCACGTTCCGTACTGTCCAAAAGATTCGCGTTTAGATCGGTGCGGAACACGCCGGGTGCGATGGCGTTCACCAGCACTCCATGGCGGGACCATTCCACGGCCAGCGCTTTGGTAAGCGCCCCAACCGCGGCCTTACTGGCACAGTAAGCGGCCACTTCGAAGAGCCCCACGTAGGTCGAGAGCGATGCAATATTAACGATGCGACCATAGCCTCGGCTGATCATGTGCTTTCCAAAGACCTGGCAACCTCGCAGCGTCCCCGTGAGATTGGTGTCAATGATCCGGTCCCATTCCTCTTCCGGAAAGTCGAGCGTGGGCGCTCGCTTGGTGATGCCGGCGCAATTGATCAGAATGTCTACTTGGCCAAACTTATTCAGGACGTCGTCGCGCAAAGCTTCGAGCGTAGTTCGATCGTGTACGTCCGAGGTTCGTCGCAAGGTCTTTCGGCCTTTGGCCTCGATCTCAGCAGCCACCTGCTCTACCTGCTCCGTTCGCCTGGAAGAGGCAACCACGTCCGCGCCGGCATCCGCCAGCCCCAGAGAAAGAGCATGCCCAATGCCCGTGGTGCCGCCGACTACGACGGCGGTCTTGCCCTGCAAATCAAAAAGGGAAGAACTCATGAAGGGACTGTTTCTCTCCGACGAGATAGGTTCTTGCTGGTTTGACCGTCGATACAGTAAGCGCTACATTGAGTCTATATCAGAGCGCCTTAACCTGGAGACCGCGGCGTAAGCGACATCCACGGCAGAGTGCCCGCGAGACGAAATGGCTGCCGAAAAAATACTCCGGATCGACCCCAAAGACAATGTCCTCGTAGCCCTAACGCAACTTCCCGCCGGGGAAGCCATCACCTTCGCTGGGGAGCAGTACGTCCCACTATCTGAGATACCGGCCAAGCAAAAATTCGCCATGCGCGATCTTGCCCCAGGCGATGAGGTCATCATGTATGGCGGAATCGTCGGACTCGTGCGCCATGCGATCCCTCGTGGAGGACTGCTTAGCACGCGTAACGTGCAGCATGACGCTTCCGGCTTTGGACCCAAGGTGGGCGACTATGTCTGGTCCGCGCCCAGCGTCTCGCATTGGTCCGAGCGCACCTTCGCCGGTTACCATCGTGCGGACGGCCAGGTCGGCACGCGCAATTACTGGCTGGTGATTCCCCTGGTTTTTTGCGAGAACCGCAATGTAGAAGCATTGCGTGACGCCTTCGAGGAAGAGCTTGGTTACGGGCGGCCGAAACTTTACCGACAGCAGGTCCGGCAACTGATCGAGCAGCACCAACAGGGGTCGCATACAGTGGAGCGCGATGATCTCACTCGAGGTCGACAGGAGCAAATCTTTCCCAATGTCGACGGAGTCAGGTTCCTGGTGCATGAGGGCGGCTGTGGCGGAACCCGTCAGGATTCCAAAGCGCTCTGTGGCTTGCTCGCCGGTTACATCCACCATCCCAACGTTGCCGGCGCGACGGTGCTGAGCCTTGGTTGCCAGAACGCCCAGCCGTCTATTCTGATGGATGCGTTGCGCGAGCGGGACCCGGAATTGCGCAAGCCGGTTCTGATGTTTGAGCAGCAGAAGTCTGGGCTGGAATCGGCCATGCTTTCCGATGCCATTCGTGCCACCTTCGAAGGCCTCATTGAAGCCAATCGCCTCACCCGAAAACCCGCTCCTCTTAGCAAGCTCACCCTGGGTCTAAAATGTGGAGGCTCCGACGGATTCTCGGGCATCTCCGCCAATCCCGCGGTCGGGCATGTCTCCGACTTGTTGGCTGCGCTGGGCGCCAAATCGATCTTGTCGGAGTTTCCCGAACTCTGTGGAATGGAACAGAGCCTGATCAACCGTTGCGTGGACGCGAGCCGCGCCGACCGTTTCATTCAACTGATGCGCGACTATGCTGCCCGGGCCAAGGCGGTTCACTCCGGCTTCGAAATGAATCCTTCTCCTGGCAACATCAAGGACGGGCTGATCACCGACGCGATGAAGTCCGCCGGTGCAGCCAGGAAGGGCGGCACTTCTCCTGTCTGCGAAGTGCTGGATTATCCCGAGTATGACAACACACCGGGCCTGGCCCTGCTTTGTACTCCAGGCAACGATGTCGAGTGCGTCACCGCGCAAGTGGGTGCGGGCGCCAACGTCGTTGTCTTTACCACCGGACTGGGCACGCCCACCGGCAATCCCATCGCGCCGGTGATTAAGATTTCCACCAACTCAAATCTCGCCGAACGCATGGCAGACATCATCGACATCGACACCGGCGCCGTGATTCGCGGCGAGACGACGATCGAGCAGGTCGGTGAGAGAATCTTGGATCTGATCGTTGACGTTGCCAGCGGAAAGGTACGAACAAAGGCTGAGCAACTCGATCAAAACGATTTCATTCCCTGGAAGCGCGGCGTGTCTCTCTAGCCGATATCGTTGGGAAATCTCAGCTGACAGAGTGAAGGTGTTTGCGTGCTGAAAACAGGCATTCTCAATCCTGCGATAAACTCCCTTCTCGGCCGTATCCGCCACACCAACACCCTGGTCATCGCCGATCGGGGATTTCCATTCTGGCCGCAAATCGAAACCGTCGACATTTCGTTAACCGACGATATCCCGCGGGTCCTCGACGTACTGAACGCCATCAGGAAGAATTTTGTCGTGGCGCAAGCCTTCATGGCCGAAGAGTTTCTCACCGCAAACCAGCCCGGGACGCGGGATGCATTTGCCGCAGCGCTGAATGGTGTGCCCACTCTCTACGAGCCGCATATCGTCTTCAAGAAGCGCGTGCCGCATGCCATCGGGCTTATCCGCACAAGCGACACTGTAAGCTACGCGAACCTCATTCTCGAGTCTGGCTGACCGCAAATCGACAAGGAGAGAGCCTTTGGCCTTGAAGCTGGATCGACGAATCGCGGTGGTCACGGGAGCGGGTTCAGGAATTGGGCGCGCCGTGGCGAATGCTCTTGGCGCGGAAGGGGCGCGTGTCGTACTCGTGGATATCGAGGGCGCCACAGCAGAGGTGGCAGCCGCGGCCATTTGTTCGCAGGACGGCGACGCGCGCGCCTTCAAGGCCGATGTGGCCGATCCCAAATCAGTCGATGAACCTCAAGGCCTTCGTACGCAGCGAGCTTGGTGCGTTGGACATCCTGGTGAACAACGCCGCAATCCAGGTCAACAAGAGAATAGAAGACACGACACCGGAAGAATGGAACCGGCAGATGGCCGTCAATGTGGGCGGTGTCTTCTTGTGCTCGCGCGCATTCATGCCTGACTTGCGCCAGACGCGCGGCGTCATCCTGAACATGTCATCGGTCAATGGCCGCACGAGATTTTAACGACGCCACAGAGTCTGACAGGAAATCCGGAGGTAGCCGAGGGACCTGCTGTGCGCCTTTCCCGACCTGAGACCTCTCGTGGAAAGGTTTTTCGACAGAGCGCAGCAAACGGACCTGGTGTTGCTCATCTCTGCTACGCAGGCTTGCGGCTCAAAGCGCGTCGCAAAACAAGTTCGAGCGCCTGCTTCTGCTGTTCGTACTCCGAGTCCGTTAATTTGCCTTGAAGATGGTCCGTCTCCAGCGTAAAGAGCTCTTCCTTGAGCGCACCCAAAAGTCCGCCCGGCGTCGGAACCGCGGAAACCGGTGTACCAGCAGCAGCGACTTCAGTGGTCGCGGCGGCGTCCGCTGGGCGGCGCAGCAGAAAGCCCGCCCCCACTGCGAACACCAAAGTGATCGCCCCCAGGATCCACCACTTGTACTTGTCGAGAGGATCAGGCGTATCGATCGGCACGCCAAGTCCACCGCCGGGACGAGTATCGTTGGCTGCCGCACTGCCTCCCGCATCAGCCGCCCCTCCGCCGTCATTGGGCTGATTCTCAGCTTGCGTATCGCGGGGCATGGCGCCGGAACCGGACACCGTGAAGGCGAATGGCCGCGTGGGGGAACCGCCGCGCGCCAGCATGGTAAGCGCGCCAGGAGTCTCGTTCAGCGACTCGAAAGAAATTCCCGTGCCAGGCTTAAAGCTCATGCTCTTAGGCATCATCACTACGAAGCTGTCCGTAGGCGTGGCGAAACGTTGGTCGAAGGTGAGGCTGCCTGAGTAGGGCAGGTGATAGCTCAGTTGAAACTGGGTTACGCCCGGGCGTAGTGGAAAAGGAAATGCATAGTGACCCTTGTCTCCCAAAGGCACAGGGGAGGACTGCACCGGCATTCCGCCAGGCGCCATAGCGGCTGAACCTTCGATTTGTGCATCGGGCGGCAGGTAAAAAGCGTAGGACTGATTGCTGAACTGCGTGCGCGGGGGATTGGAGTCGTTCTTGATAAAAAAGCTCTGGGTCACGCGCAGCCCTTGCGCGTCGGTTTCGACGCGCATCACGTTGGCTACAGTGCTCACGCCGGCCACCACAGCCGCGACATCGTAGACCTGCACATTCACGTTGGGCGTATTGGGCGGGGCAGGCTGGAAATATGCCGCGCCCTCATGGTCGACGCGGATGAGGTGCATCCCTGGATCCGGCGCATCGATCGAATAGTGGCCCTGGGCATCGGTTTTGGTGTGGGCGATCTCCTGCATGCGTTGATCGAGCGCGATCAGCACCACCGCGTCTCCGGCTGCAGGCGTGTGCGTCGTACCGTTGGTGACGGTACCCGTAATGGTGGCCGCGGAAGCGGAAAATCCGGCGGCGAATACGAGCATTGCGCAGAGCGCAAGAATTCTGCGCGGCATAGGGTTCGGTCTCATACACATCTTTCTGTAGCAGGGCAGGAATCACTTCAGGAATGTAGCGCGACCTGCAGTTCCAACTGGTCGATTTCCGCGAGCACCGCAGCGGTTTCGTTCTCCAATGCAGCGCGCTGCGCCGCGTAATCTTCAGCCGTATATTTTCCCGCGCTGTATTCGAAGTTCAGGTCGCGAAGGTTTTCGTACAGTACGTCCTTCTGTTCACGCAGGAAGTCGAGACGCGTTTTTGGAATCTGCCGCGCGGTATGCCGCTGGGGATAAAAGACGAAAGCAAAGATCGCGAGCAGGAGCACGCCGCAGGCAATGGTGCTCATATTTGTGTCTCCCTGCGTATGCGGTCACGGGTGGCGGCAAAGCCGGGTGTATTCGGCTCTGCGGGCGTGGGCACGGTGCGCATTTTCCAGTTGCGCACAACCAGCAAAACGCCGGCAATGCCTAGGAAGAGCACCAGGGGCGGCATGATCCAGGCGAGGTGGTTAAACCGCGTGAACCTGGGCGAGGCGATGATCACCGGTCCGTATTCAGCCTGGAACTGATGCAAGATCGCGTCATCGCTATCACCCCTGGCAATCGCCGTTGACAGTTCTGCCAGCATTCCCGGCGAAGATGGGCAACCCACGTGGTTGCATTCGCCCAGCAACTGATTGCAGCCGCAGCCACACATCAATTCATGGCTATCTCTATAGAACCGGGCAGAGGAATCGGTTGCGCCGGCGGTTACCGCAATCAGGATGCAGAGCAAGGCGAGCTGCGAGGCCCGGACGAAAACACTACGAGATTTCAATCGTGACCTCTGCCGGCGACTGCTACTTCAGGCTCATCCACCAGTCGCGGCGTGGCGGGCTTCACTTGCTCCCCGACGCCACCGCGGGTGCGACCCGCGGCCAGCGCCGCGCTAAGGTTGGGCGCAAGCGCCACCAGCGTGCCAATCGCGACCACCACCACCCCGATCCAGATCCACGCCATGAGCGGATTAAGAAACGCCTTGATGATCGGCAAGCCGGTGTCCGGGTTCTTCCCGGCATAAATGACGTATAGATCCCAGGCCAGAGTGGAGTGGTTAGCGACCATGGTCTGCGGTTGCTGCGAAGCGGCGTAGAAACGCTTCTCCGGCGCCAGTTGGGTTACCTTCTTGTCGCCGCGATAGACGTCCAGCAGGGCGAACTCGGTGTCGTAATTCAGGTTGGAATCCTGGGTGAAGCTCGCGCACACGATGCGATAAGGTCCTATGGTCATGGTTTGGCCATTGTTCATCTCTTGCTCGTGGCTTTGATTGAAAGCGCCTCCGGCAATACCAATAAAGATGACGACTACGCCAAAGTGCACGAGATACCCGCCATAGCGGCGAGTATTGCGGCGGGTCAGCTGCAGCATGGAGGCGAATATGTTTTGCCCAGTGTGCTTGCGGATAACGTTGGCGCCGCGCAAAAACTCCGAAGAAATAGCGGTCACAACGCCGGCGCCCAAAGAAAAGGCAACCAGGGAATAGAACGTCGCCTGATCGTTCCAGGGACGGACTCCAACAGCCATTAAGACAATCGCAGTCGTCGCAATCGCCGCCCCAGGCAGAATAAAGTTGCGCCGGACGCTCTTGAAGGATGCGCTCCGCCATGCCAGTAGCGGGCCAATGCCGGTCAGGAAGAGAAGAAAGAGACCGATGGGGAGCGCCACGCGGTTAAAGAAAGGTGCGCCGACCGTGACCTTGTTGCCCTGTACGTACTCCGAAATGATGGGGAACAATGTGCCCCACAGAATCGTGAAGCAAGCTGCGAGGAGAACCAGGTTATTGAAGAGGAAGCTCGACTCCCGCGACACCAGGGATTCCAGCTTGTGTTCTGACTTGAGGTGATCTCGCTGCCGCAGGAAGGTGAAAAGGCAAATGGAGAGCACGATGACGAGAAAGGCAGTGAACCAGCTGCCAATGGAGGACTGGGCAAAGGCGTGAACGGAGCTGACCAGCCCGGAGCGCGTCAGGTCGGTCCCCAGGATGCACAGCATGAACGTGCTGAAAATCAGCCAGACGTTCCAGTTCTTCATCATGCCGCGCTTTTCCTGCATCATGACCGAGTGCAGGAAGGCGGTACCGGTCAGCCAGGGCATCAGCGAGGCATTCTCCACCGGATCCCAGCCCCAGTATCCGCCCCAGCCCAGCACGGAGTAGGCCCAGTGCGCGCCCAGGAAGATGCCGCAGGTCAGGAAAAGCCAGGTCACCATGGTCCAGCGACGCGTGATGTGGATCCACTTCTCTCCTGGGTAGCGCATCATCAGTGCGCCCAGGGCAAATGCGAACGGTACGCTGAAGCCGACGTAACCCAGGTAAAGCATCGGCGGATGAATCACCATCTCCGGATACTGCAGCAGCGGATTCAGCCCGAACCCGTCGGCCGGCGCTTGGCCTTGTACCAGGGCAAATGGAGGCGCGGCAAAATTCAGCAATAACAGGAAGAAAATCTGGATACCGGCCAGGATGGTGGAGGCGTAAGCCGTAAGAGTGACGTCGACCTTATGCCGCAGCCGGAGTACGAAGCCGTAGGCAGTCAGCAACCAGGCCCAAAGCAGCAGCGATCCCTCCTGGCCCGACCATAGCGCGGCAAACTTATAGGGACCGGGCAGAGCACGATTCGAATGATGGAGGATGTAGGAGACAGAGAAGTCGTTGGCAAAAGCGGTGTAGACCAGGGCGAAGGCGGCGCAGGTGACGGCAAAGAAGCTGCCGATGCCGGCCCGCCGGGCGGTTTCCGCCAGCCTGTCAGGGGCCATCCGGCCGCGAGACCCGGTCGCCAGTTGCCGCAGCGCGACTCCACCGGCTAACAGTGTGTAGCCGCTCAGAACAAGAGCGAGCAGAAGAGAAAAACTTCCAAATTCCGGCATGAGAAGGTCACAAGCCCTTCCAGATTGTCGCAGAGGCAGACAGGGAACGGCAATGCCGGCTAGGGAATCGCTCGAAACTAAACCGGCAGTCCACTCGCCTTTGCCAATTTGTAGATCACGACGTGGGGTTGGACGTCAGTCGCTAAGGGGTTATGCGGACCGGCGCATGCCTTCTCCCAGCAGCTCCTGGACCAGTCGAATAAGGCTCTCGGGATCGCACGGCTTGAGCCGGAAGACCACGTTCAGCCCTCCGTACGCCGATTCGGCATCGGGCAGGCCGCTGAGCACAACGACGGGCAGGGTGAAACCGCGCCGGCGAACCTCGGCCACAAATTCCGGCCCACTCATGACGGGCATCAGATGATCGGTAACGATTAGGCCGATGGAGTTTTCCGGATCGTCGAGTAGTTTCAGCCCCTGCTCGCCTTCGAGCGCGATGCAGACCTCTCGACCAGACACCTCCAGGATCGCCCTGCGGGTGGCCGATTGTAAGTGGTTGTCATCCACCAGCAGTATGCGTGACGTCATTCCCAAGGAGCCCAATCAACCTCTCGATCATGGATGAATACTCGATGAAAACGGTTGCCCGGATTGCACTTTTTTCGGACAGGGAATTTGCTAGACGGGACCAAAGTGAAAGTGAAGCTCCTGTACGCTCGCGATAGGGGTACCGTCCTTGGTCGCGGGACGAAAGGTCCAGGTCCTTAGGGTACCGATCACACTGGATTCAATGCCGTAGCCAAGGGTGCGTAGAACAGCAAGATTGGCAACTTTGCCGCTCGGGTCGATGGTCACATCGATCACCACGTCGCCCTGTACGCCATGGGGGAGCGCCGAGAGATCGGGCGCCGGGCTGGGGGAGTAAGTGGTGAGAGCTATCTGGATCGAGCCGTCACCCCAGGAATCGGATCCAGTGGTCGAGTCCGGCGTAGCGGACGCGGGCGCCGGGGTAGTTGGGGAGGGCGCCGCCTCAGTGACGGTAAGGTGTGGAACCGGTGGCGGATGGATCGTAGCCGCCTGCGGCGTCGAGTCCGGAAGTGCCGGAGCAGGCCTCAGTTCCGGTGCGGCTTGTGGCTGCGGTTTGACCCGGGGGTGCGGATGAAGCGCCGGGGCGGGGGCTCGGCCAGGCAAGTACGCGATCTCCACATGGGTGCCCAACGCGGTCCCGGGCAGAGTAAAAACATGCACCGGGTGGAGCCGCATAGAGAAGACAAACACCCCGATGACCACAGCGTGCGCAGCCACCGACATCCAGGTTGAGCCCAGGAGACTGCGCCGGTTTTGGAGGGGAGCGAACATGTGCGACTGCCTTCCATCTTAATGGTGACACCCGACCGCGGGGAGACCATGAATCTGAATAACTAACTGCCGTGCCTCCCGTCCTTCTTTATCGGTCGCCTCGATGCCGCCTGCCTCATCAATCGTGGGGAGGCAACCCGTCTGGCATGCTCACGATGCCCACCTGGCCCTGGGCGTCGCGTTCCAGGACCGGAGCGTATACGCCCAGCAGTCGGCGGGTCCACCAGTCGCCGGTCGCGCGTTTTTGCGGGATCGAAGTAAACCAGTATTGCCACAGGACAGCACGTACCAGGCGGGGAGGTCCATTGGCGAACGGATTGCCGGCAAAGAGCGCCAGTACATCCGGGTCGTTCGTCAGCAGACGCTCTTCCGTTCGCGGGACCAGGGGGTTTTGCTGCCACGAACCGAGGGAGGCAAACCACAGATTCCACTCAAAACGCGGCTGATAGGGTGCGTAGATGCCGGGCGCCCGGTCCAGTGCCTGGGGCTTGAAGCGGTAGGGATACGCTACCCAGGCCTGTCCGTCGTTTGAGCCCTGGAACTCGATCTCATAGCGCCCTCGCGTCATCACGGCGAAGAGGCCATATTGGTTGGCGATGCGAAAGGGCTCCAGCATAGTTACCGGCTGCATCGGCAGGGGCAATCGCCCGAAGACCATAGAGATGAGTTCCACCGTCGTTACGTAGCCAACCAGGCAGAGCAACACCGCACTGGCCGCAAGGCCGAAATCGCTCAGCCCGCTGCCCGTTGCTTGTTCCTTCTCCAGATCGCCCGCCGGTTCAGTTTTTACCCAACCCTGAAAGAAGCGGTCATCCAACAACAGGAAACCAAGGGTCAGAACGAGGTAATTAAGGAAGGTGTAATTAGCGGTGAAAATCACCCCAACTTCCCACGGGGTGACGATCAGAAAGCAGACAATACGCCACCGGCGGGGAAGAAAAAGCATCCAGACGATCGCCAGTTCCAGTGCCAGCGTGGAGAACGCGGTAGCCACGTGGAACCAGTGCGGCAGGTGCTGAATGTACCAGCCGATCCAGGTGGGCAGGGGACCGTTCTGGTAGTACTCGTCCATCGCCGTCAGGTGGCGCCATTCCTGGTCACCGCTGAGCAGCTTCACCAAACCCGATTCGAAGTAAATGCGGAACCACTCCCACTGCAGCAGAAATATACTGGCCCGTGAAGGCGGGTGGTCAGAACCCAACCCCGGCCGCCACCCGGGCGGAGCAAAGAAGAGTGCCAGGAAACCCGCTTCCAGAAGCATGCCGTCGGATTGGTAGCCGGAGAAATCCTGCGCCGCCCCCACGAAGGAAAGAAAACAGGCAAAGCAGATCAGCAGCATGGCCCGAGGCCAAACGTTGACGGTCAGCAACAGCGAGGCGGCCAGGCCCGCCCAACACATCGCCATCAGTGTGTGCGAGCCGCTGCCGGCCCACAAGAGAGTGGGGGCGAACCACAAGCGCATCCAGGGTCCAAACGACTGCGCAACAGCGCCCAGGTATCTGCCTGCGGGAAGAATGCCGGCAGGCCCCATCAGGCCGCGGATTTGAAAGAGGAGAGAAACAAATGCAGAGCAGTAAATCAGGCCCAGCGCGCGCAGCACAATCCATCGCGGGATCAACCGGTCCGCTGCGCCCTGCCGCCCACTGAACAGCCAGAGGAATGTGTCCTTCACGGCGATGCTGGCATTTTATGCGCACAAATAAGAAGGCGCATCCCAGACGGATGCGCCTTCGTTTTAGGTGCACTTTCCAGCACCTTTCCCCAATGGGGAGAACGTCGATTTCATTGTCGAATTTAGCTACCTTAGTTAGCTGCCCTCGTGCACCACAACTTTCTTGTGCTTGGCCTTGGGCTTGGGTGGCGGGGGTGGCGCCGCGGCGTCGGCGGCGGCGGGTGTGGTGCTCGCCACGTCGGTGGCGGCAGGTGTGGTGCTCGCCACTGCGGGGGCGGCAGGTGTGGTGCCCGCCACTGCGGGGGCAGCAGGTGTGGTGCTCGCGACGGCGGGGGCGGCCGGTGTGGTGGTCGCCGGGGCGGGCGTGGCAGGTGTGGTGCTCGCCACGGCCAACGTTTGCACAGGCGGTACGACCGGGGCGCTGCCCTCGGGCTTCTTGTGCTTCACTTTGAGTTTGAGCGGCGAGGGCGGCGCGGCGGCAGGCGTTGTGCTTGCCACGAGCCACGTTTGCGCAGCCTGTACGACCGGATCGCTGCCCTCCGCAGGCATGATCGTGGTGGAGGGGAAGACTTGGTCGGGCGTGAAGCCGTTGGGGAACTGCTTACCGGTGCGATCGGCGTCGATGGCCGTCGTCAGGTAGAGTTCCGCGCCGTCATCCAGCTTGAAGGGCTGTACGGCGGTGGATTTTCCCGCTGTATGCGTACCGAAAAAGCGGGTCGCAGGCCGTCCGTGGAATGCGATGGTGATGGCTTCCGCTGAGCTCGCCGTGCTGCCGTCGACTAGAACCGCGACGGGAGCAGACGGTGTGGTCGTGAGGACAGGCCCCTCTTCCAGGGTCAGCGAGACCGTCTCCAGGCCGGCTTGGTTGCGGGTTCCCGTCTTGCCATCCTGGTAGAACCAGGGGACGTTTCCGTCGGCGGCTACGAATGAGCCCACGACTCCGTCGCCCAGGATCGGCCCGATGCCGGTCAACATGGGCCACATGTTGCCGCCCGTGTTGCCCCGCAAGTCAACGATCCATCCCTTGGGGTTTTGCGCCGAAAGGTCGGTCAGAATGCGGCGTACGTCGGCGGCGTAAAGAAGCAGGCCATCGTTATCTTTGGCCGAGCAACGGGGAAGCACGACGTAGCCGAAATTCCTGCCCTGTGAGGTCACAATATGACCCTCGGGCAGACGGCGGCTGATGAAGGCGGTAGGGACGGCTGTTTCCGTCCGGACGCTTGCCGGAGCGGTGTTCGTAGCCTCCTTCTCTGCCTGTTGCAGCAGTGCGATTTGATCGGGATACAAGCCGGGAGGCAGGCGAAGATGGCTTCCAGGGTCGCCCAGCTGCACCAGGGACCAGTAGATCGCCGGATAGGTGTCGATGGGATTGAAGGCGCCGCCCGCGCGTTTGAAGGCCTCTGTCCGCAGCGCTTCCCAGTCAACGCCCTGGCCATGCAAGGCGTGTTGCCGCATGATGTCGATGGCGTTGTCCAGGAAAGCCGCCGCGCCCGGCGAAATCGCAGTGGGACTGTTCTGCGGGGGAGGAGCAGGCTTCTTGCCGGCCAGGCCAATGGCCGGGCTGAGGAGGAGCAACGAGCATGCGAGTATGCGATTTTGGTACTTCATGGCAGAGCAAGGCTAGCATGGCATTTGACCACATTTGATCGCACAAAGGTTGCAGATTGAGCGCCTTGCGGCCAGTCTGGCAGCTTACAAAAGTTGTAGAAAGACACAGAGTCAGTTGCACAACCGGGCAAGTCACAGAAACAGCTACAGATACATATGCAGGATAGAATCAGCGGCTGACGGGTAGAGCGAAGTCCACCCCGGCTTTGCGGTTCTTTTCCACCGTGGCCGGAACATCGAGCAAGGAGAGTGGTATTTCCTGGCGTGAATCGCCGTCGAGAGCGTATAGAGTGCTGGCGGTGAGCGCGTAGTTATGCACCTGCACCGGCGTGCGGCCATCCCTGAAAATCAGGGTGGTGGTGGGCTGAAGATGCACCGGTGCAGCCTCAATTTGCCCCTGGTAGGTGGGCCGGTAGGGTGATGGCGTATTCGCGGCTACTTCCGGGGCCTCAGGGCCATAATCGCTCGGTGGCTGGTTACTATAGTCAGCTTGCTCGGGCGCCACTTGGGCGCCGCCACCCTCATCCTGGTCGTCCCCGTAGGGAACGGCCGCCGGAACACCGTAGCCGAAGGGGCTCAACCACGGGTAGCCCACATAGAAATAAGGCCCCCGATAGCCCACGCCATGCCGGTTGTTATCCGGGTTTCGACCTTGGTCCCAGGACGGCCAGTGTCCTGATCGCCCGATTGGAGAGGCTGGGTGGTGTGCCCCCTGAAATAGCGGTCCCGCAGGTGGAACAAACGTGCGAGTAGCCCCTGCGAAGGATGGGGACGAGTGGACGGCGCCCCCCACATGGGCCGGCGACATTGGGGCAGCTAACCCGCCATGCTGGGCGAGCAGGGCCAAGGGAAGGACCAAACTCGTTGTCAGGAAACCGAGCGCGACATGAGCAAAAGAGGAAGTCCGACGCCGCATATATTGATTCTAGACCTACGCGAGGGCTGCCGTCCTGGCTCACTAATCCAACACCGAGAACGGACCCAATTCAGGCGCCCGGGAACGGGCTGGAGCCGCGGTGGCCCACACTGGCATGGCAAGCTCCGGCATCGGTTTCGAGATGAAGAACTTGCGTGTGTGCCGCGAAAGCCAGCGTGCTCCGGAGTTTGCTTTCTTGCGCCGCGCGCTGTCGGTGCTGATACCTGTGCCGGCATACATCTTGCGGTAAAGCTTGGAGAGGAAGACAAAGGCCACCCGGGAGCGCAATGTCGGCGTGCAATCAGAGCGTTTCCAGATGGACGAAAGGCTGTAGAAGCGATCCCAAACCCCCTGGGTCCGATTGCTTATCTCCTGCGAGCTCATGAGCGCGTGGGGCATGAACATCTTGGGTCGGATCGCGGCCGGAATGAGCCAGTACCGGGTGACGGGGATGCCCTCGACATACACCGGCGCCTTCTCCTGCTCCTTCTCCCAGCGCAGAAAGTCGACCGTACCTGGGAAGGGAGTCAACATGACGAACTGGGCAAAGGCAAGTCCCGCCCTGGCGGCAAGGTCGGCGGTGGCTCTGAAGGTGTCCGGCTTATCCGAAGGCAGGCCGAAGATGAACGAGCCCAGCATGTGCAGTCCATGCGCGCGGAAAGTCTGCAGTTGCTTTACCAGGCCTTCTCCCGAGAAATTGAACTCCTTGAAGACCGACTTCAAACCTTCGGGGGTCACCGCCTCGACGCCAACCAGCGCTCCCTTGATATTCGCGTTGCGCATGGCATCGAGATATTCCGGATCCTCAGCCGATTCCATAGTGATCTGGGTGAAAAAGACCATGTTCTTCGGCAGCTTCGCCATCTCGGCCATGAGCGCAAATTTGTCGCCTCGGATTTGTTCCAGCTCCGCCAGCTTGGCGTAATTTTTCTGCTCCTTGGCCAGTCGAAGGTCGGTCAAAGTGACGGGATAGAAGTTGTCGTCCGCCAGAGCGATATACCGGAAACCCTTGCGCCGCAACTCAACAATTTCTTCGATGACGCTCTCAAAACTCCGCTGTCTGGGTTTTTGCCCGTCAGTGCGCCAGACGGAACAAAAAGAGCAGTGCTTAGGGCAGCCACGAACCGTCTGCACCGAGGCCCACATGTATTTGTCCGGCGGCAACAAGTCCCAGCGGGCGGCAACAAACTGGTCCGCGTCGATCTTGCCCCCCTCATAGATTTGCTTTGGTTCACCTTGTATGCAGGCGTCCAGTACCTTGGACCAGATGACGTCGCCATCGCCTTTAACCACGCAATGCGCGTGGCCACGCTCCAGGGCTTCTTCGGGGTAAAGCGTGGCATGAATGCCGCCATAGATCACCCAGGCACCGCGTTCTCGCGCCAGACGGCCGACTTCATATCCGCGCAAGGCGTTTCCCGTATGAATCCCGATGCCGACAAAATCTCCGGCCTGAATCTCAGAAGGAACCAGCGCTTCTAACGTCTCGTCCACAATGACCGGATCGCCGAACGACCGGGGGGTAGCCGCAGCCAGCACATAGAGCCAGCGGGGTGTGATGACGGCAGTACCGAAAGAGTGATCGCTGGGATTAATTAGGAAAACAGCCATACATGTAAGTCCTTTCTAAGACCGAAGTGCTCTGCAACTAACCCTCGCGCGTCCTGGCGGTTCAAGGACATCTCACACAAAACGCGAACGTTACGATGACAAGGGGTCGCTAGAGCTTCAAGAAAGGAGCAGAAGAGATCACGTTTGGCAACGTGCTAAGACTATTCCTAATTACAGTCCTTGTGTATGAAATATGGCGCAATATGGCGCATGCCATTTCAAGTCGACACGACTTCTGCCGCAGTTTTCCTGAAGACGGATACGGGGCCGGCCGTTAGGCTAGCATCTCGTCTGCAATCAATGTCGTGGATTAGCCATCGTCGGAGCAGCAGGAGCAGTAGCCGGTCTGTGGGGGAAAAATCGGCTGTGAAGTCGACTGTGAAAAACCAATACCAGGACGGCGAGGGCAGCGGCGACGAGCAGGAGAAGACTATCGCGCAGTCGCCGATCCTTGCGCGTTCGGTCTGCGCGCAGGGCAAGTTCCTGGAATTTTTGCTGCTGGCTGCGGTGCCGCGCCTTGAGTCGTTCAATCAGTGCGGATTTGGGGGCAGCGATCGTCAACGGCTGCAGATCTTTGACCGGATCGTCTTGCAATATGGCCAGCGTGATGTCGTCCCCGCTGCCCTGCTGCGTAGCTTCGGTCAGAATGGCCGGCAGCTCTTCAGCCAGCGAGGCGATACCCTGCTGGCGGACTATCTCCAGGTAGTCCTGACCGACCTTGAGAAAGTCCTCGTCGGATCGGAACGAGTTGGCGTAACCATCCGTCGAGAGCAAAACCAACGACGGCAGCGCTGGTTTCGTCACCCATGAGGAGCGAAAGTCCTTCCATGCTTCCGGCTGGCATAAGGAGGTTGTCTCGTTGGCAATCAACCGGTCATCCGGTGGCAACGGCCGGGTAGTTGTTCCGGTCGCGCTGACGCTTAGGATCTCGCCATCGCCCAGTTGCAGATAGAGCAGGACTTTGTCAGTGGCCCCGGCTGCCAGGAGAGTGGCGCCGTAGGCAAGCTCCGGTGAACTTTCCACTGCCGCTCGGCCTTCCATTCCATCTTCTTTTTCCAGCCTCGCCAACTCCACTTGGGTAAACGGGTTGCGTTCCAGGTCCGCGTAGACAGCGGCCAGCCATCCGCTCACAATTTTGCGTTCCAACTCATGCACCTGCTCGGGAACGAAGGGCACCTGACCATTGCTGGCCACCGACTCGCGCAGGAAGCCTTGCAGTGTGCCGGTTACCGTGCTCACGGCCAGCGAAGAGCCTATTTGGCTGCGGAAGTGCCGTGGGCTGCCATGCCCGTCGGAGACGACTGCCACCGCCACTGTTCCTTGTGCGCCGGGAGTCACCATGCACTGGGCTGCGTCCTGGTTGGGCAGTCCCCACCGTTGATGGGAACTGCCCCGTACGCAGGCATGTGCTACTTTCCAGCTCATCGTTTTACCTCAGCCACGACAACCTCTTTGTTTCGCGGCCGGTCCTCCCTTGGCAAGGTTCCCTAACCACATCGCGTCGTCGAGCGAAAAATAGCGCACCCGTTGCTCCGCATCCTCGACGCGCAGCTCCTGAAGTACGTCATCTCCTAACATACTTCGTGACTAATGTACCTAAACGGTTGAAGCTGCGGAAAAACTGTATCAGTGAAGGGTACGGGTTTTTGAGGCGGGATGTAGACGCCGTTTAGGGCTAACCGCAGACTGCGGAAAAGCTCGCTCCACGAAGGGACGTGTCCTATTTCCTTTGGTTAAGCCAAGGCACAGAACTCTACCGGGACTCCTTTGGAAACGATGGTCCTAACGGGAGACACGGTTCTTTCTCTTCTCTAGTCGCCTTTGCCAACCACACAGGGGGATGCTGTGCGCAGCGATCTTTCGGCGGCCACTGCGATCTCAACCGCGCGCAAACCATCTTCTCCAGTGACGCGAGGGGCACGGTCGCTCAGAATGGTGTCGACGAAGTCGATTACCTCAGCCACGTAGGCCTCCCGAAAACGCGACAGGAAATGATCCTCTAATTCGTAGCTGCCATCATTCGGTTTGAAGAAGGTCGCGGAGTTTTGCCGTATGCTCCCGACCAGGATTGACCCCTTGGAGCCGACGATTTCAGTCCGGATATCGTAGCCGTACAAGCACTGCACATACGACTCGACATTTCCAATGGCCCCATGGGCGAAGCGAAGGTTCACCGAGCCGGCCACCACATCTCCGAATTCCGCAATTTCCGGCCGGATCGCGACCGTAGCAAAGGTGTGTACCTCGGCAACCTCGTCATGGGTGAGCCAGCGCGCCAGATCGAAGTCGTGGATCGTGCTGTTGTAAAAGAGCATCCCATTGATCCTCGACTGGTAAGCCCTGAGCGGAGGCATGTCTTTATCGCGTCCAATGGATTTGAAGACCACCGGCTCGCCAATCTCGCCCGCTTCAATCCGCTTGCTGGCGGCAAGGTAAGCTGGGTCGTAGCGGCGCATGAAGCCTACTTGCAGCCGCACTCCAGTATCTGAGACCGCTCGCAACGCCGCCTCGGCGCTCTCGCGGCTAAGACCGAGCGGCTTCTCGCAAAGAATGTCCTTGCCTGCCCGAGCCGCCGCCTGAACCGCATCGGCATGGAACTTGTCCGGCGCCGCGATCACCACAGCTTGAATATCTTGGCGTTCGAGCATCGCCTCCAGGCTGGTGTAGGAGTGCTCAATCTCAAGTTCGTCGGCCACCTTGCGGGCGCGGGCGCCATCCACGTCGGCCACGGCGACCAGTTGCGCCTGAGGAACCAGGCGACGCAGATTCTCCGCGTGCCGTTTTCCCATGTCCCCAACGCCCAGCACCCCCATACCCAACTTGCGCATCCCTTTGTGCCCCCATTGGCGAAGATTCGTACGGCCCTCGGGCTTGACGACAGGAATCGCCCGATGGATCATAGGCAATATAAGCGCTTAGCCAAAGGCATTCAAGTGCTTGCAAGGGGTTCACCCATGACTGCATCGCCATCGCGCTTCAAGTTTGCCTCGGCCCCTAATAGCTGGGGAGTTTTGGATTATCCGAGTCCGTCGTGGGAGCAGAGCTACCAGACGATGTTGGATGAGATGGTGTTCGCAGGCTACGCCGGTACAGAGCTGGGACCATACGGCTTCTTCCCGACCGACGCCAAGGTGCTCGAACGGGAACTCTCCCAGCGGAAATTAGAGCTGTTGGGGTCGTTTGTCCCGGTAGATCTGACCGACCCGGCTTCCACCACGATCGTAGTCCAGCAGATCCGCAAGGTAGGCGACCTGCTAGCAGCCGTCGGAGCGCCTTTCCTGGTTCTTGCCGACCAGCAGTCGCCGCAGCGCGACAAAATTGCGGGCCGGGTTCCCGCCGATGGCAGCAAGGGCCTGAACGCCCAACAATGGAAGCAAGTCGCGAAGGTGGTCGCCGAGGCTGCCCAGGTGGCGGACGAGTTTGGCCTCGACTTGGTCTTCCATCCCCACACCTCAACCTACGTTGAGACGCCGCAGGAGACCGAGCAGTTCTTCGACGCTACCTCGGCTTCGAAGATCGGACTCTGCCTGGACACTGGACACTGTGCCTATGCGGGTGGAGATCCCGTGGTCGAGGCAGAAAAATTTCGCAAGATTCTCAGGTTCATTCATATCAAGGACGTCGACGACAAGGTGATGGCGAAGGTTCGCCGCAGTGACATGAACTTTGAGCAGGCCATCGCCGCCAATGCTTTCACCATCATTGGCCAGGGATCGGTTGATTTCCCCGCCTTCTTTCGCGTGCTCGAGAAGAACGGCTATGCGGGATGGATGGTCGTTGAACAGGACGTTACGTTTGGCGCCACCGTCGTGCCTCCGGTGGAGAGTGTCGCTGCGAGTCTCAAATATCTGTTGCAGGCCTCCGCCGGGTAAAGCAGCCTCGCAATTGTCCAAGATACTTGCGAAACTGCTCTCAACGGGAACCCTCTACTGGGAGAAATTCCGGGCATAGGTATCACCCGGCATTCCATCGTGGAGTGCTTTCGCGCGCATCTCAAACGATTGCTGCCGATCCATAGCGCCGCCGACGACCACCAGGTAAGTGTCACTTTTGCCGGCAGGGCTGAAGACCGAGGCACTCAGGTCGGGGTACTTCCCACTGATCTGGCTCGCCTTATCCTCAGCCAGTTTCTGGCTCCTGTAGGTATAGACGACGACCCGCCAGATGGTGCGTTCCTTTGGCGCACCGGCGGCGGCCGCATGCCGGTCCACTGGAGCAGGCTTCGCCGGGGTAGTCTTTGTCGGGGCAGGTTTTGCAGGGGCAGCAGCTGCCGGGGCAGGGGCTGGCGGTGCCGTGGCCGGTTGGCTTGCGGTTTGGGGAGTGGTTTCGTTTGTAGGAGCCTGTGCCGGCTTGGGCCAGAATAGCCAGGCGATGATCGCCAGTACCACCACAGCCACTGCTCCGTACAGCACAAGAGGCTTTCGCTGGGTTTCCGGCTCTTCATCTTCAGTGGTCACGCGGCGCGGTTTCTCCGCTGCAGGCGGCGGGGTTGCGGGCCGGTACGACGGCGTCGAATTTTCCACCACTTTGACCACGATAGGCTCGTGCGGTGGCGTGGCCGGAGGCGCAACCGGTGCCGGAGCTGGGGTCGGAGCCGGTGCCGGTGGGCGAACCGAAGCGGGAACCGGCGGAATTGCTTGGGCGGCCGGCTGACCGGGCTTCAGGGCATTGGCGATTTGCGCTAAGGTCCAACGCCGGGCAAAGGAGTTGCGGATGATCTCCGCGAATGGCGCCGGGATGCGATTGATTTGCGCATCGGTGGCGGTAAGCGCTTTTCGCTGCGTGAACGCGTGGAAGAGGGTTGTACCAATGGCCGCCACATCCTCCGCCTGCCCGGCCGCGGTGGTTTGCAGGCAATCGCTCCGTAGCTTGACCGTCTCTTCGGTAGCCAGCACGCTGGCAGCTTCTACGTGACCATGCGACATGCCCTTCTGGTGAATCGTAGTAAGCGCTCCCACTAAGGCTTCGGCCACTTCGCGGCCTTCCTCCGTGGTGAGGGTCTGCGTCTGCAGCACGTCGGAGAGGCTTTGCTCAATGTGCTCCATGACGGCATAGACAATCAAGGTGTTGTCGACTCTGACCTGACCGACCTGGGTGATGCTCACCAGGTTCGGATGCTTCAGGTTTTGCGCTGCTTTGAGGCGCGCGGTCACCTCGTCCGCATCCGTCAGCGCCTCGGTCAGGCTGATGGTGGCGGGGGTGTTCAGCTCCTCACCGGTTGCGGTCTCGAACCAGGCGCTTCGCCCTTCGGACCGCACCAGGCGGCGCAAAGGATAAAGCCGATCGATTGTTTGTCCTTCCAATTCATTCCAGAACTGCATAGTGTCCTTAGTTCCCCGAAAAGTAAGGGTAATGGAGCAAGCCCGCGGGTTGGGTCTGGAGGGCCGTAGAGCACCAAAAGCGTCCGGACCGGCTGCAACTCACCATTCTGCTACTCACCCACCTTAATGCAAGGGGCAGATCACAGAGGCTCTTGCCCCCGAATTGTGAATAAATGGTCCTTACTTGGCGCATAAATAATCGCAGCCCGAGTGCCCCGGAATCCGGGACTGACCCGGGCTGATCGTTTCGCGCGCTACCGCTGATAGCCAAACGCACCGCTGGTTCCCTCCACGGCCAAACCCGGATTCCTGTCCGCAGGCCCAATATACGGCCAGGCGCGCGGCTTTCATTGAGGAAAGGCGCTTGAAGTTCATCAACGCCGATAAACTTCACAGGAAGTCCGGGAAAGGGATCAGAAAGGCGGCCGCAGCTTCATCTAACCAGCTTACGCGATTCTTTCAATGTTGGTCTTCGTCGTGTTGCTGGTGCGCGCCAGCATAGCCATGCCCTCTCGGGCCATTTCCCGGGCCATTTTACGCAATTCGTCAGGTCGTTCGTTGTGGATTGCGGTGAGCTGTTCGAGGGCAGCGGCGGCCCTTAGTTTCGCCACTCCCTGAAAAGCACCTTCGCCGGAATTCCCGCAGGTGTGCACAATGCTGTCGCAGGTTATTTTGAAAACGTCTTCGCCCTGGATGACGAAAGCCACGAAGTATTTTTCGGGCGTGGGGACTGGGGTGTGGGATGCCATTAGCACTTCCTTTGGTTGACTCTTTGAATTCAAGTGCAGGACGGTCTCATTGAGGGGCCAGACAATACACTACATTTTGCATACTAGATGCACGAGTATGGATGCAAGCGTATTGAGCAGCCCGGAACCGCAGCGGTAACCGAGATAGGTATTCACACCACCCGGAGAAATGCGTATCGATACAGGGTCGGTGACTAGTTCCGGCGCATGATGGCGGAGAACAGGGGTGCGCCCCACGTTCCGATGGCCAGCAGGCTCCCGAAAAGAATCACGGCGTCGATGCTTTCCCCCCTCCGGCGACCAGTAGGCGAACCGCTAGAAAGGTGATAAAGAAGCTGACCGACGCCAGAAACATACGCCGGTGCGGCCGCCCTGGAAGATTGTCGTGCAGGATAGGCCCCAGCTTCGTGAGATGGAGCAGCAACAGCATGGCCGCCGTCACCAGAACAGTGAAGATCAGTAGTATCCACTCACCCGGCAAATGCATGGCGTATTACAGCATGAATTCAGCTATCGGAGCGTCTAGGAACCATTCCCAAAAGGACGGCTGAGGGTAGCCCAGGACGTCAGCCCTGGGACATGAATGCATCTTAGGAAAAAAGGAATTCCTTGGTTCGTAGCTCCTTGATGGTATCCCGCAGCTTGGCCGCCTTTTCAAACTCGAACTTCTTGGCCGCTTCGCGCATGTCCGACTCCAGCTTGCCGATGTACGTATCCAACTCCTGCTGGCTCTCGAACTCCGGCAACCCATCATCCTGGCTGGTCAGGTCAGCGTACTCTGCCTTGAGAATATGGACGAGCGACATATCGAGTGAGCGGCTGATGGAGGTCGGCGTTATCCCATGCTCCTCGTTATGGGCCCGCTGCACCGTGCGCCGGCGCTCGGTTTCATCCAGGGCGCGCCGTATCGAGTCCGTCATGACGTCCGCATAAAGAATGGCGCGGCCGCTGAGATGCCGGGCGGCGCGTCCGATGGTTTGAATGAGCGAGCCTGCCGAGCGCAGGAATCCCTCCTTGTCGGCATCCAGGATAGCTACCAGCGAAACCTCCGGCAGATCCAACCCTTCGCGCAACAGGTTGATGCCGATCAGCACGTCGTATTCTCCCCGGCGAAGATCTCGCAGCAGGCGCACCCGCTCCAGGGTTTCGATCTCGGAGTGCATGTAGCGGCACTTCACCCCAACCTCTGAGTAGTATCCGGACAGGTCTTCGGCCATTCTCTTGGTCAGCACGGTCACCAGAACCCGCTCGTTTTTCTCTACCCGAGCCCGAATCTCCGCCAGCAAATCATCGATCTGGCCACGGATAGGCCGGATCTCTACTTCCGGATCCACCAACCCCGTGGGCCGGATGATCTGCTCCACCACGACCCCGGCCGACTTGGTCAGCTCATACGGACCGGGCGTCGCGGAAACATAAATCGTCTGATGGGTCCGGGTCTCGAACTCCTCAAACTTGAGCGGGCGATTGTCCATGGCGGAGGGCAGGCGGAAGCCATAGTCAACCAGGTTCTGCTTGCGCGAGCGGTCCCCATGCCACATGCCATGGAGCTGGGGGACGGTTACGTGCGACTCATCTATAAAAACCAGGTAGTCGCGGGGAAAATAATCGAGCAACGTAGGCGGCGGTTCCCCCGGCAGCCGGCCGGAGAAGTGGCGCGAGTAGTTCTCAATGCCATGGCAATAGCCCATGGACTTGATCATCTCCAGGTCGAAGCGAGTGCGCTGATGGATACGCTGCGACTCAACTAGCCGCCCCTCCGACTCCAGCTGCTTTTCCCATACGCCCAGCTCTTCAAGGATGGAAGCGACCGCAGTCTTTTTGCGTTCAGGCTGGACCACGTAGTGCGATTTGGGATAGATCGGCAGGCGCGCATATTTTTGGCGCACGGTACCGAATAGCGGATCGATCTGCGACAGTTCTTCGATCTCGTTGCCGAACAGCTCGATGCGATAGGCCATTTCATCGTAGGTGGGATAGACCTCGATCACGTCGCCTCGCACGCGGAAGGTTCCGCGGCGGAAATCGCCATCGTTGCGCTCGTAGAGAATCTCCACCAGGCGACGGGTAATGTCTTCGCGGCGAATCTTCTGCCCCTTTTCCAGCAGCAGCAGCATGCCGTAATACGCCTCAGGCGAACCCAGGCCATAGATGCAGCTGACCGAGGAGACAATAATCGCGTCGCGCCGTTCGAATAGGGAACGGGTGGCCGACAGACGGAGCTTGTCCAGCTCCTCGTTAATGGTGGCTTCCTTCTCGATGTACAGGTCACCGGAAGGGATGTAGGCCTCGGGCTGGTAGTAGTCGTAGTAGGAGACGAAGTACTCGACCGCATTGCCCGGGAAGAACTGCTTGAACTCGTGAAAGAGCTGGGCGGCCAGCGTCTTGTTGTGGGCCAGGATGAGCGCCGGGCGGTTGGATTGCTCGATGATCTTGGCCATGGTGAAGGTTTTGCCCGAGCCGGTGACGCCGAGCAGGGTCTGATGCTGCTCGCCGGCGGCTAATCCGGAGACGAGCTCCTGGATGGCGCGGCCTTGGTCGCCACGGGGACGGTAGTCGCTAACTAGCTGGAAATCCATGAGTACCTGGTCGAGGGTGCGGCGCAGGGACCAGCCGTGAGCGCCACAGGGTCCCGGGAAGCGCGGGAATCTTTCTATTATAAACGCGGGCGAGGCCTATAACCGCGGCAGGGGAGGGAAGGCCACTGGGCCGCGCACCATGCGGCGCGCGAGCACAATCAGGCCACCGATGATGACGCAAACGCCAAGAATAATGGGTAGAAAAATGATCGGAGCTAGCACCGTGCGGGTGAGGCTGACCGCGGCGGGGTCCTGGTGCAGATGTCCGCCGAAGACGACCACGCGGCCGTCGACCTTGGCGTTGCTGGTGAGTGTAACGTTGCCGCCGAAGACCAGAACGCTGCCCCCCACCGCGCCGTTGAGGAAAACATTCCCGGCGAAAACGCGCACGCTGCCGGTCGCCCGGCCCTCAACGTCGGCGGAGCACAGAATGCATGTGGCATTACGGAACTCCTTGTCTGGCGCGAGCAGAATATTCCGGCCGACGTGGAGTAAGTTCGGCAAAGACTGCGCAATACCCGCTAACGATGAGGCCAGGAGCAGAGTGCAAACGACAAAGCACCGTGGAAGCATGCGTGCGGTTTCCTCGGGGGAGCTAACGCTATTCGATCATTAAAGGTCCGTGTATGAGAAGTGACAAGGCAGTTTCCGTCGCAAATGTGACAACTCTAGCGAAGGTGAAGGGTGACGTGTGCTCCAGAAATCACGATGCGCTCCAGTCTAGCCCGACTGCTCACTCCATCGATGCGGTAATGTGAAATACGATGCCCTCTGTCACCCTCTTTGCAAGGCGTTTCGCTGCGAATATTGCGCTGGCCGCATCCCTTCTTTGCACCGGTCGCGCCGGCGCCGCTGCCCCGATCCTCAGCTACAAGGTAGTGGCGGAATACCCGCACTCCACTGACAGTTACACCGAGGGATTCCTCTATCTTGATGGCTTGTTTTATGAGGGAACAGGGATTGCGGGGCATTCAGCTCTACTTGCCATCCAGCCGGAAACCGGCAAGCCGCTGCAGAAGCTTGCGCTGGCGCCGCAGTATTTTGGAGAGGGAATCGTCGATTGGGGACCAAACATCTACCAGTGGACGTGGCAGTCGCACATTTGCTTCGTGTATGACCGCTTCACACTGCGGATGCTTAAGCAACTCACGTACACCGGCGAAGGCTGGGGCATGACTCGCACAGCTCAGGAGCTCATCACCAGCGACGGCACGTCAACGCTTCGCTTCCGCGACCCCAACACCTTCAAAGAAACCCACCACATCCTGGTGAAGGATGGGACCACGGCCGTCGAACAGCTGAACGAGCTGGAATTCATCAAGGGAGAGATCTACGCAAACGTATGGCATTCGGACCGGATCGCACGCATCAATCCGCACGACGGGCATGTGATTGCCTGGATCGATCTCACCGGCTTGCTGCCGGATGATCAGAGAGTTAACGAGGAGTCCGTACTAAACGGTATCGCCTACGACGCCAAAAGTGGCCGCCTCTTCGTCACCGGGAAGCAATGGCCCAAGGTTTTCCAAATCAAAGTCGTCTCCCGCGTACCAGCGAAACACTAGCGCTGAGCTGTGAGACAGCTTTCAATTGCTTGCTGCCAATGGGGACCACTTTCACGGTCACTCTTTCCCATATCCTGCACATCCCCATTCGCTCCCACGTCCAGGGCAGTGCGCACATAGGTCACTTCCACGCTTGTGCTGGACGTATCGAGTGCGGTCAGTCGAACGTCCACCGTGCACACGACGACGCCGGGGACGAAAGACACATACTGCATCCGGCCCACTTCGGGATCGAAGAGCGTGTTGACCCAAACGCTGGTGTGTGGGCCTCGCTGAACGGTGAAGACTGCTCCTTGAACGTCCTTCCCCGGTTGGGGATACAAAAATTCGGGATTCCAGTTCTGCGCCGGCCCAGCATCGTTCCCCCTCTGGGCCAAAGAGAGGAGCTGCGCGATGCAAAGGCGCGCGGACAACAAAGTGGAAGCTATTGCTCACGTGGGCCATGGCGCCGCGTTTATGGCTGTTCATTTGCGCTCCTTCAATCGATGGCTATCCGAGGCATGGAGAGTCAGGCCGTAGATACTTCTGAACTGCTCAATCTCCTTCAGGGTTTGCGCAGAGAACGCTGATTTGCCTTCAAACGCATGGAGCACAATCCCTTCGAGCAGATCCCCCAGCGTCATGTCCTTCAGCTCAGCGACCGCCTTCAACACCTTGAGCAGCCGCTTTTCCATTCGGACGCCAGTCTGAATCCGCTCCACCTCTACCGTTCCCTTTGTCTCTGGCATATGTACCAATGTACCATGGTAGGAAGCGCGTTAGTTTTGTGTCACGGCACGCTTAGCCGTGCCGGTCCGCAGCGTAGTGGAGGGACCTGCGGTGCGCCTTTCCCCCAACCCAATTTCGATCAGCGTCCCTATGAAATACTTTGCCAAGACGCCGGCGAAGTCACCCGGCCCGCTGAGCATCTGAATACTAGAAGGAGATCCATCACGGATGAGTTACGTACCCAATGAGAAGCGGTATGACGGAGCCCAATTTCGCCGGTGCGGGCGATCGGGGATCGTACTCCCCCCCGTGTCCCTCGGCCTATGGCAGAACTTCGGCGGCGCCGATGTTTTCGAGACCGGCCGCGCAGTCGTGCGCCGAGCCTTCGATCGGGGGGTGACCCACTTTGACCTGGCCAACAACTATGGACCACCCTACGGCTCAGCCGAGGAAAACTTTGGCGAAATTCTGCGCAAGGACTTCCGCGATCACCGCAACGAACTGCTGATCTCCTCCAAGGCCGGGTGGGATATGTGGCCGGGTCCCTATGGCCTGGGTGGCTCGCGCAAATACATGCTGGCTTCTCTGGACGAAAGCCTGAACCGCCTCGGCCTCCAGTATGTCGATATCTTTTACTCTCACCGCCCCACCATGGACGTGCCCCTGGAAGAAACGATGGGAGCCCTGGTACAGGCAGTGCGACAGGGCAAGGCGTTGTATGTAGGCATCTCGTCCTACAGTCCGGAGCGGACGCGCCAGGCGGCAAAGATCTTGCAGAGCGAAGGAGTGCCCCTGCTGATTCATCAGCCCTCGTACTCGATGCTGAACCGGTGGGTGGAGAAGGAATTGCTCAGCACGCTGGAGGAGCTGGGTGTCGGTTGTATTGGTTTCTCTCCGCTGGCCCAGGGACTGCTGACCAGCAAATATCTAAAGGGGCTGCCGGAGAACTCTCGCGCCAAGGCAGAGGGTTCGCTGCAGAAGGAACACCTGAGCCAAGAAAACCTCAACCGTGTACGCGCGTTGAACGAAATTGCGCATGGGCGCGGGCAGACTCTGGCGCAGATGGCCATCGCCTGGGTGCTTCGTGACCCGCGTGTTACCTCGGCCCTGATCGGAGCGCGTAATGTGGAGCAACTCGACGACTCACTCGACGCAGTGAAGAAGCTACACTTCAGCGCTGCTGAGTTGAAGGAAATTGATAGTTACGCGCAAGAAGGGGAGATCGACATTTGGAAAGATGCCCGCGAAGGGGTAGGTTAACGGGCACGATTGCTTACTAAGCTTCGCTAAGCGCACTTGGCGACTCAGTTCTTTGCTGTATATAATCCCCTGCCATCGGCGGGAAGGGCCTCCAACTGGTCCTCTGCTGTGGAGGGAAGATGGCAGCTCCCGACGTCGTCTGGAAAGACGGCAGGTTCGGCCAGACGTCTCGGCGGGATCCCTGGTGGCTTTCGCCCTCAGCGATTTTTCTGGGATTGAGCACGTTTCTGGTTTACTCCACCTGGGCCGCATGGCAGAACAGCCACTACACTTTCGGTCCCTACATCTCACCCTTCTATTCTCCGGAACTCTTCGGCTCCTCGCCTCACGCGCTCTTCGGTCCCAGGCCGTCGTGGTATCCGAATTTTGTGCACTTCTCTCCGGCGCTTCTCATCTTGTGGATACCGGGGCTCTTCCGCCTGACCTGTTACTACTACCGCGGCGCCTACTACAAGTCGTTCTGGGCCGACCCTCCGGCGTGCGCGGTAAGCGAGCCGCGCAAGACCTATCTCGGCGAACGACGCTTTCCCCTGATCATGCAGAATTTCCATCGCTACTTTCTGCGTCTCTCCTACCTGGTGTGGGCATTTCTGGTCTATGACGCAATCGTCTCCTTTCGTTTCCCTAACGGCTTCGGCATCGGCGTCGGAAGCCTCGTCCTGGTACTAAATGTTTTCCTTCTCGGCGGATATATATTTGGCTGCCACGCCTTCCGGCATCTGATCGGCGGGACCTTCGACCGTATCTCGGAATATCCGGTACGGCACAAGCTCTACGATTGCGTGAGTTGTCTAAACCGGGGACACCAGAAATGGGCATGGGCCAGTCTCTTTTGGGTGGGATTCTCCGATATCTACGTCCGCCTCTGCTCCATGGGCATCTGGCACGACTGGAGAATCCTGTAGATGCCGGAGTTCCAGCGGTTCTCCTACGACGTTCTAGTCATCGGTGCGGGTGGCGCAGGACTGCGCGCCGCGATCGAAGCTGCCGCGAGCGGCGCCAAAGTGGGCGTGGTCTGCAAATCGCTGCTGGGCAAAGCCCACACCGTCATGGCCGAGGGCGGTATTGCCGCTGCGCTGGCCAACGTCGACGATCGCGATAGCTGGCGCGTACATTTTGCCGATACCATGCGCGGCGGCCAGTACCTCAACAACTGGCGCATGGCCGAGCTGCACGCCAAGGAAGCGCCGGAATGCGTGCGCGAACTGGAGGCGTGGGGCGCGCTCTTCGATCGCACGAAGGACGGGCGCATTCTGCAGCGGAACTTCGGCGGTCATCAGTATCCGCGCCTGGCACACGTCGGTGACCGCACCGGTCTGGAGATGATCCGCACCCTGCAGGATCACGGAATTCATTGCGGCATGCAGGTCCACATGGAGTGCACCGTGCTTAGCCTCCTGATGGACTCGGGCCGTGTGGCCGGCGCCTGTGGATACGATCGCGAGAAGGGGCTCTTCCAGTTATGGCAGGCGAAGGCCGTGGTGCTGGCCACGGGTGGAATCGGACGCGCCTACAAGGTCACCAGCAACAGTTGGGAATACACCGGCGATGGCCTTGCCCTGGCGTATAACGTCGGCGCCGAACTGCAGGAAATGGAGTTCGTTCAGTTCCATCCCACGGGCATGGTCTGGCCCATCAGCGTGCGCGGCATCCTGGTGACTGAAGGCGTGCGCGGGGAGGGCGGCGTCCTGCGCAACAGCGAAGGCCGCAGGTTCATGTTTGACGAAATCCCCGATCTCTACAAGAACCAGACCTCCGATACAGAAGAGGAAGGATGGCGCTACACCCAGGGCGATAGAAATGCCCGCCGGCCCCCCGAGCTCCTCACGCGCGACCACGTGGCCCGCTGCATCAATCGCGAGGTCAAAGCCGGGCGAGGCACTCCACACGGTGGCGTCTTTCTTGACATTGCCTGGATCAAGCAGCACCTTCCCAAAGCGGAGGAGCACATCAAGCGCAAGCTGCCCAGCATGTATCACCAGTTCAAGCAACTTGCCGATCTCGATATCACCAAAGAGCCCATGGAAGTGGGACCCACCACGCACTACATGATGGGCGGCATCCGCGTGGATGGCGATTCCCAGATGTCCAACGTACCGGGGTTATTTGCTGCGGGAGAAGCCGCGGCTGGACTGCACGGCGCCAATCGGCTGGGTGGAAATTCGCTTTCGGACCTGGTGGTCTTCGGGCGCCGTGCCGGCCGTTATGCGGCGGAATTCGCCAAAGGCAACGGAGTTGCCGCGATCAATGACGAGCAGCTTCAGGCAACGGCAGCCGACGCCCTCAAGCCCTTCGAACGCGGTGCTTCCGGTGAGAATCCCTATCAGATTCAATACGACCTGCAGGAATCGATGCAGGACCTCGTCGGCATCGTGCGCCTGGAAAATGAAATGCAACAGGCATTGGAGAAAATTGCCCAACTACAGGTGCGGGCAGACCGTGTGGGTATCGCGGGCCACCGCCAGTACAACAACGGATGGCACACTGCACTTGACCTTTCCAGCATGCTGGTTGTGTCGGAGGGCATTACCCGTGCTGCGCTGCTGCGAAAAGAGAGCCGAGGCGCGCAGTTTCGCGAAGACTTTCCCAACAAAGATGCTGAGTGGGGTAAGCACAACATCATCGTCAAGCGTGGAGCGGATGGCGAAATGCTGGTGGAGAAGCGCGCTCTCCCGCCCATGCCCGATGAGTTGAAAGCCGTGATTCAGGAAATGAAATAGGGAGACGAAGTAGACCAATGAAATAGGGAGACGAAATCAATGGCCAAGCAGGCAATGTTTCGCATCTGGCGCGGGGATTCGGCAGGCGGCACCTTCGAGGATTACCTCACGCCGGTGGAGGAGGGCATGGTGGTCCTGGACGCCGTGCACCGCATCCAGGCTCACCAGGCGCCCGATCTTGCCCTGCGATGGAATTGCAAGGCCGGCAAGTGCGGTTCCTGTTCTGCCGAAATTAACGGGATGCCGAAGCTCATGTGCATGACTCGGCTTAGCAATCTCAACTTGGAATTGCCCGTCATCCTCGAACCCATGCACACCTTTCCCGTGATTCGCGACCTGGTCACCGACGTCTCCTGGAACTTCCGCGCCAAATTAACGGTCACGCCATTCCGGCCCCGTACCCCGGACCTGCCGGATGGAACATGGCGCATGCAGCAGGCCGATGTCGAACGGGTGCAGGAGTTTCGCAAGTGCATCGAGTGTTTTCTTTGCCAGGATGTATGTCACGTCCTCCGCGAACATCATAAAGAGGACGAGTTCATCGGTCCCCGCTTGTTCGTCTATGCCGCGGCGCTTGAAATGCATCCTCTGGATGTCGAAGATCGAGTGAGCGACTTACGGAAAAAGCACAGTATCGGTTACTGTAACATCACCACCTGCTGCCGCAAGGTGTGCCCGGAGTCGATCACCATTACGGAAAACGCAATTATTCCGCTCAAGGAGCGGGTAGTCGATCGTTTTTTCGATCCTTTAAAGCAGTTGTTCAACATCCTCTAAGCGAAGGGGGTACCATGTTCACACTCAAACCTATTTCTCGTGACAGTGTAAGCGGCGCACTCGCCAAGGCCGAACGTTACCGCTTGCTGAACGAGCCCAATGAAGCCGTAAGCATTTGCCGCGACATCCTGGAGGTTGACCCCGCGAACCGGGAGGCGCAAGTAAGCATGATCCTGGCCCTGACCGATGAGATGGCTCACGATCAAGGGGCGTTTTCGAGCGCGATGGAGGCGATCGCCGGACTCGAAGCGGCGTACGACCGCGCTTACTATTCCGGGATCGCCTGGGAGCGGCGTGCGAAGGCATATCACGACGCCGGCAAGCCGGGCTCCAGTGGCTACGTCTACGATTGGCTCGTCAAGGCGCTGGGGCTGTTCGAGGAAGCCGAGCGCGTGCGCCCCGCGGGCAACGATGACTCAATACTGCGATGGAATGCCTGCGTTCGTTTTCTCGATCGCCACAAAAAGCTGGGGCCAAAGACAGACGACGTTCGGGAGCCCATTCTTTCCGAGTAACCCCGTGCGGCGGGCCGATCCCCTTTCGCTGTCGGCCACCCTCAGGGCCGAGGTAACCGGACGGGTGCCTACTTGCCCCCGGTTTGCCGGGAGAGCATACCTGGGCCGAAAAAGACGGAGGAAGCACCTGATAAGCGCTAAGTTGTTTTGGATGCTTTCGTCACAACTCCCAGAAAACCGTCATCCTGAGAGCCTGTGACTTTATAGATCTTTCGTTTGAAACCCTCGTCCTCAAACAAAATCGTCATCCTGAGCGAAGCGCCTCACGGATTATTCGCGTGACACAGCGCCTGTAGCGCGGAGTCGAAGGACCCCGGCGGTGCTCATCTTACCCAATGCTGCTCGGAGCTTTTCGACCACAGAAGCCCTGAGAACACGATCTGCACTGGTACGCACTTGACGCCCAGCCACAGGCTGCTGGTGACGCCAATGCAAAGCGTGCTGTCGAGAATGTAATATGTCCGCCGGACATAACAAGATGCAAGCGAGTTCTTGGTTCTCGGCCTCGGGGAAGGCCGTGGCAGTTCGCCCGGTGCGGGCTTCGGTGGTTGAAAAGCTCCGAGCAGCATTGGGTAAGATGAGCACCGCCGGGGTCCTTCGACTCCGCGCTACAAGCGCTGTGTCCCGCGAATAATCCCTGAGGCGCTTCGCTCAGGATGACGATTTTGTTTGAGGACGAGGGTTTCAAACGAAAGATCTATAAAGTCACAGGCTCTCAGGATGACGGTTTTGTGGGAGTTGTGACGGAAAACATCCAAAAGTTAGCGCATATGGGGCGAAGCTCCCCACGCATTGCTTTGCCTAATACATCCAGCTGCAGTCGCGAGTGAAATCAGTTGTCGTGGATCGCTGCCATGTGCGGTCTTTCTTCTCGACCGCGAAGATGCCACCGCTCCCGCAAAGGTGACCGCAGCTCTTGATCACCGACACCAAAGCCCGGGTGTGTGCGTGATCAAATCCCGGCACTCCCAGCAACCGCACATATCTGAGTTGCTTGTAGCTTTCGCAGGGTGCAGCCTCTCGTCCGTGTGTCGCCACGCACGTCTGCGCCTGCACAACCTCGCTGTGCGGCAGCAGCCGGTAGCCTTGCGGGATGGAAAACTTCTGTTCCCACCGATGGCTCTGTTGATTGACCGCAACGAACGCGTCGGTCATCTCGCGCTCCTGCGGCCCCGCGGGCCTCAAGCAGCTGCCGTTTACCTGCGGAATATCGGTCAGCGAGTCCTCAGAGAAGACCAGCGGCTCCTGCATCGGAGCCTGGTAGAGCGCGGAGTAGACCTCGTACGCCTCCATCGGAGCAACGCCGCCGCCCGGTTGGTTCAACGGCATGGTTGTTCCCAGATCAGCTAGCGACGTGCTGACGGGTGTCTTTGCGTGCCGCAGCCCAGCGATCCACACCCATAGCAGCGTCACTGCAACCACCAGCAGAAATAACCATGACCCTGGCCGCCACCAGCTGCTCATTTTCAGGATGATAGAACTACTGCGCCGTTGCTGCTCCAACTTGGCCAAGTATCGTATGGTTGGGCGCCGCGGCATGAACCCGGTGAACCATGTCCACGACCAGGTGGGGCTATTACCGGCTTGCTCTTCACGTTTTTCCAAACTCCGGAACTGATTACCGACGATGTTTTTGTTGCGGCCTTTGAGGCTCTGGCCTGAGCCAGGGCAGATCACGCCGCGTTCTATTGACCGGCACTTACGGAACAACCTTTACCTGAGCCTGCCAAAAGGCAGCCTTTTGCCCGGCCGGATTCAGCACGGATATCTGGCAGTCATACTCACCTGGTGGGAGCTGGCTAAGAGGAATACTGAAGCTGAAAGGCATGGTTTGCAGCCGATTATTCAACCCGGTCGTAATCTCCATCGGTTGGGTTTCGAATGCTTTTGTTTGCTCATGATAAAAACTCACAAACGCGACCAACGGCTGAGCAGCCGCAACTCCCTGCTCATAGGCCTGCAAATAGACATACATATTCTGGCTCTGGCGAAAGACACGAGTCACGCTTGGAATCAGTTTCTGGCCATTCTGAACCAGTGGGTTTACATCCTCCTCTTTCACCCTGTCCTTGTTCTTCTCCGCATTAAATAGGGCATCCTTAAGGTCGACCCGCTGGCTGCTAAGCACGACGGAGCTGATCGGGACATGCGCCGCCTCCTTGTTCAAATTCGGAATGACGAAGTTCGTCTGATAAGTGCCGATCCTGCCCGTTTCATCATCCCGTGCCAGGAACTTGATCATGTACTTGCCGGGCAGCAGAGTGAAGCCGGTGTCGTACTCAATGGGCCGCCGGGCCAGTTCGGCGGCGGTTGCGTCGGTGAGCTTGATATTGACGTTATCGCGGACATTACTGACTGTGGTGCCGCCGACCAGGTCTTTGATTTCGCCGACGAAGTCGATCAGTGTGTGCTCGGCGCCTCCGCGCTTGGCCAGCGCGAGCTCGCGGCCGGGAATCTTGATAATGATGGGCACAAAATATTCCGCCCGGTTGAGCTGGAAGTGATCGATCTCCATAGCGATCGAAAGCTCCGTGATCGGATCCTCCAGCATGAGCGCGTCTTCCAACTGGCGCTCTTTGTCGACCGTGGTAAAGCGGCTGAACTCCTTGTCAGCGTAGTAGCCCTGGCGGTAATCGAGCTTGGCGGTCTCATTCTGGTTGAGGGAGATTTTTACCCGGCGGAAGTGGCCGTTCCTCGCCGTATTGCTGGTGTAGTAGCCAATGACGTAGTAGTCGGAGACGGATTCCTGAGCCTGTACGATGCCGCGCGTCAAGTCGTTGTTATCGAAAAGGGCTTTGCCCCCGGTGTCGCCGGCGAGGGCGTAGAGCGTGTCTTGCGACTGTTGGAAGTTGGTGGTGTTGGCAATGGCCGCGGTGCCGGAGTACATGCCGGCATTGCCAGGCGAGCCTTGCGTCGCATCCCCTAGCGGCGCCTCGGCAACCAGGCCGCGCGCGTCCACGGGCCAGAAGGAGACGCCGGCGCGGATGGCAGCGTCGACAGTTGCATGCAGCTGGGCCTGGTTGTCAATGCCGTTGAGATGGAGACCACTGGCGAAGTAGATAAGAGATTTCTTCTCATTCAACTGGCTGAGCATCTTCGCCGCTGTCTGCAGCGCGGAGAGCTGGCGATCGGTGTTGAAGACGTTGAACTCGCTATCGTCCTGGCCAAACGCGGCGCCGGTGTCGGCGCTGCTTGCGTCGTCGATGGATTCGGCGGAGCCTTGGCCTTCACCGACAATCATGGTCTCGAGAATGCTGAGCAGCTTGTTGCGATCGGCGGTGAAGTCCTGCAGGATGTCGACGGAGCCGCCCTGGTAGCGGAGGATGGCAACCAGGTCGACGGTGGTCATTTGCGTGCGCAGGAACTTCTCTGCGGCCGAAAGCGCGCGCAGCTGGTCCGCCGGACGCATGGCGGTCATATCAAAGTAGAGCGCGAGCAAGCGACGATTCTTATAACGGCTGTTTTCGGCCGCTTCAGGAGCAATCTGCGTCCGCGTGAGTTGCTTGTACAGTTTGATCTGTTCCGTGCCGGGTGCGGCGGGAGCCACCGGCGCCTCCTCTGAGGCGAGATCCTGGTGCTCGCAGAAGCGGATCGTCTGTGGAGCGCCGTCCTCAGTGATGGTGAAGTCCTTGGCGCTAAGTCCCGGAATAAATTTTCCCTGCTTATCTTTGACTACAACGGTCTCGACAACCAATTGCGCTTTAGCCGTGAGGGTGTAAGTTCCCGAGGGAGTGGAGGACGTGTTCTGGCCAATCTGCTGTGCCGTAGCGCGTTGCTGCGGTGATGAGGAGAAGGAGAGCGATCAACATCGAACTGATCGATCTCCAAGAAGGTTGCTCATCCCGCGCGCCCCGCCGCACCCCTCCAGGGGTAAGGGCATGCTGCGGCTTGGGTGGGTTCTCACGCAGACTCTTAAGCCCGTACACACAATTCTGTTTCATCTCAGAACCTCAAGCGCAGCTGAGTTTCGAGGCTGCGCATCGCATTGGGGCTAAGGGGGAGACCGAACTGCGTGCTGTTCACGGTTGTGTTCCAGCCAGTAAACACTGGGTGATTCAGCATATTGGTTGCCGACACCTTGAAATCTAAAAAGAACCGTGGGTTCGGCCGGAAAGTTCGGGCAACCGAGCTGTCGAGAGTGAACTGGCTGGGACCGGTGATCGAGTTCCTGCTCGCGGTCCCCCATTGGCCTGTCAGTGGCGCACTGTAAGCCGCGGGGTTAAGATGCAGGCCGGCCGGAGCGGCGTAGATGTGCGCGCCGGTTGGGTTGGGGCGGATTGTGCCCGTGACACCCGTGCCAGGAACGGCAGCTAAGTAGACGGGCGTATCTGGCAGGCCAGTGCCCACCACGGCCGTGGTAACGAGTGTCCACTCCTTGAGCAGTCTACCGGGCCAGCCCCCCATCAGAGTTCCACCGTGGAGACCTTCACCGGTGGTGTATTGGGCCTGCAGGTTGAGCAGGTGACGTTGATCGAAACTGGAAAGCGAACGCTCGGCATGCAGGTTGAGCCAGTTCTGCGCGACGGACGGATTGGTCGATGCGCTTTGCGTGGTGGTGGTCGTGCTTCCCGACGCGCCTTGTCCGGAGCCCCCACTTGAACCTTGTCCCGAACCCTGCCCTCCCGCGGGCGCCGCACTCTGGCTGCCGGCGAGTACGTGACCCTGGCCGCCCAGGAACGCGTCATCGTCGATGGATTTCGAAAACGTATAGAGCAGTGACGCGGTAAAGCCGCTGCGCAGCCTGCGGCGCAGCTGGACCTGTCCCGCTTGCCGCGTAGAATCACCACCCGAAGCCTGATAGATAAACCCTGATTGACAGGTGGTACAAGGGTTGGCTGCTCCGATGGGGAACGTATTGGGCAGGAACTGCTGCACGCCGCGCGTGCCCTTAACGCCGAGGTAAGTCGCTGTGAGCTGCAACGCCCCTGGCAGGTCGCGTTGGATCGACAATTGCCAGGTTTGTGCATAGCCGACGCGGAAGTTGGGATCGACAGCGAAGGTGTTGGTGGTGATCGAGGGGCATTGCTCAAAGGCATTCGCCAACGTAAGCCGGCAGGCGGCGCTGTTCGCGACGCTCAAACTTGTTGAGATCGGGGATTGCTGCGCGAGTTGCAATACAGAGGTCAGGTACACGGATGTGTCGTCATAGATTCCGTAGCCGGCGCGCACCACGACGGTCGAAGCAGGGATTGGCCTCCAGGAAATGCCGACCCGCGGCTCGAAACCGAGTTTGTCCGGGCGGATGAGCGAACTGGGATAATGGTCCCCGGTGAGCGGGCCGATTGGATCGCTAGCCAGCACGGGCGCAACGTCGGTATAGCCAGGAAGCACGTCAAGATTCACCAGCCGTCCATAAAGCTCTGTGATCGGCGAACCGTAATCCCAGCGCAGGCCGGCATTGATGGTGAGGTTGGGCAGAATGCGCCAATCATCTGTGCCGTACAGGTCATAGACGGGCTGGCGGAAATACTTATCCGCGTTTCCGAAGGCAACCTGGCTGGTATCCGGCACCCCAATGAGGAAGTCGGCCAGGTCGGAGCCGCCAGTCGCGACGCCATTGGATAAGCCTTGCGTGGCAGCACCGGTAAAGGTGAAGATGCCTCGCGGATTCTGCTGGTAGAAATCGTTGTATTGCTGCTTGCGCAGATCGCCGCCAACCGTAATGTTATGGCGGCCGTGATAGATGCCTACGGATCCGGAAAAGCTATCGGTACGGTTACGATTGAATGCGCTGTCCTCGTCTGAGAGCGGTGTAGTGCCGCCGGAGAAGGTGAGCGCCGGGGGGCCCCAGTTCGCTGGGTCCTGGTTGTTGCCGGAAATGCCGGCTTCTCCGGAGATGTTTTGCCGGTTCTCAAAATAAGGCACGATTTGCGTTCTCAGCCGGCTGAAGTGATAACCGGCAAAAAGGAAGAGCCGCTGGTTGAAGCGGTGCGACCAGTTGATATTGGCATTAATGCCCAGCGTGTCCGTCTTATCGACAAAGCCGAAGAGGTTGGCGACGCTGGCTCTGGTGCTTTGGAAGTTGAAGCTGCCGTAGAGTTCGTCTCTGCGGCCAAGTGTTTTGTCCAGGCGTGACAGGAGCGCGTCCTGATGGGTGCTGTTGAGCACGGGCACTTGGTAGTTATAGAGCGAGTTCCCGTAAATATTCTGCGCCGGGTAGAGTTGCAACAATGCCTGGGCTTGGGAGCTGACAGGGACAACATTGCCGGGAAACGGCAGGCCACTTGCAGGATCGTAGACGACGACCGGTTGGCCGAGCGGGTTAAGCAAATTGGAAAGATCTCCCATGCGCTCCGCCGCTGTTGGCACGAGGCCGGACTCGTTCAGAGCATTATTGTTGCGGGTCCATTCGTAGGCCACGAAGAAGGTAGGCCCACGCGGTAACAGGTGTGGAATCTTCAGTGGTCCGCCGAGGGTGAAGATACCGGTGATCCGGTTATACGCGGCTTTGGGCGAGTTGAGTCCGCTGAGGGAGTAGGGCCGGGCATCCAGGGCGGAGTTATCGTAGATGGCGGCCAGACCGCCGTTGTAAAGGCTCCTGGTGTTCGTCCTACGGTTTCCAAAGGCCTGGTCGAGTGAGAACCGGGATGTTGCCGCATTGTTGACGCTGCCGTTGACCAGGAAGCCGTCATTGGATTGCTGGCTTGCTTCCTCAGCCGGCTTTGGCAGTTCGGCGGCGTTCTCAGCCGGAGCGCCGGGGGCGGCGGGGGTTTTGGGCTTGAGACTGATGGAAGGGATCGGAGCCGGCGGAAGTTTGGTTAGCTTCGTGATCTCGTCGAGTGGCAGCAGACTCAATTCCCACTTACCCGCGGCCGTCGTCGGCGTAATTGTTATATCGGCGCGAGCGGTCGAGAAGCACTGCATCTCAATCTCGACTTTCGCGGGACCGTCCGCCAAGTTAGGAAGGGCGTAAAGGCCGCCCTGGTCAGTGACCGCGGTGACCTTGGTTATCCCTTGCGTAACTGTGACTGTAGCGCCCGGTAAGGGCAATCCGCCAAAGGTGACTTGGCCGCGATACTCCGATGCCGCCGCGAGGCAGGGAAATACCATCGCCGCCAGCAGGCAAACCAGGTAGAAGACTTTTTGAGCTCGCCGCCAGGTCATTTGGGTTCCCAGAGGGGGCGTCAGTTCTCGGAAGGCTTCTCGACATGATCGATGACCATGACGTCTGCGGGCGCCTTGGTAGCCTCTAGCTTCAGTCCGATCTGCTCCTGGATGGCGGTATACAGATTCGGTGGCGCATTGGCGCTGTCTGTTGGCGGAGGAATCTTGGCTCCCATGCCGGCAAACTGCGAATCGTCCGGGGTCCAGAGCAGCGTGAAGTCATACCGTCCAGTGATGTCCGGTTTGATCGAGAACGGGCCGATCGAGCACAGCCTCCTGCATCAGGCCGGTGAAGTCAGCCATATTTGCATTGCGCACGCCCAGATCCCCGAGCTTCCCCCGGAAGAACAGCCCGGGCAGCCCGTTGGGGTCGCCTTCACTCTTGGTGAGCTTTGGGCCGGTCTTAGCGACGGAGAGTACATAGACAGCGAGCTCCTTCTTCTCATGATGAAAGGTTAGTTTGAAGCGTTCGGCGACCAGCTTCTGGATCATGACCTTCCATTGCTTGCTGCTTGGCGCCCCTTCGCCGTCGGGCGTCGCGTCAATATCGTACTTATCAGTGTCTGCCCAGGGTGGAAGGCCGATGAGCTGCTTGGCCTGGACGTCATAGGAAAAAGAAAGTATCGCAGTTAGCGGTTGGTTGATGATCTGAAATCGACGGCCCTGGACGATAAATGCCTTACGCGGATCGTCTGGTTTACTCGGCTTGATGGTGGCGACTTCAAAGCTGGGATTGGCGTTCGCGTCCATCGGCGGCAGCTTGGGTGTCGGCGGCGGAATGGTCCATTCCGTTTCCGGTGTGGCCCGCGTCAAGACCAGGGGAAGAGGAGGCCCCTGGGTCCAGGTGCCTGTAATCGTCTTGCCATCCGGGCTTAGCTTGCCTTCATAGGTCCCGCCGATCATCGTGAGCGACATCTTTACTGTAGTGCCGTCGAGCGTGATCTTGGTCACTGGAAGGCCGTCGCCACCCTGGTCGATGCTGTAGAAGACCGCCTTGTAGCCGCCGTCATCCGCCTTGGAGATTTTGACTACAGTGCGCAGGTCTCGGCCGGCGTGTAGAGTGCCTTGCCATGTATCGGCGATACCTTGGGGCGCGTTTTCAGCTTTGGCTTGCGCACGGACGCGGGCGATGTGTACCGGACCGAAGATAGATGTGGCGGCTACGGTCAACAATACAGCCATGATCAGCAGAAGCCGCCTGCTGAAATCCAGTTTGCGGGTAGCCTGGTCACTCATGATTCGGGGAGCCTTTCTTGAGATCGCACCGGGTATTTCGGAACAAACAAGCAATGCTGAAGTAGAAAGCTGGATATAAGACGTGCGGCGCCCCCAAATTTGCTCGGTGGCACGAACGATATCTATTTACTACGCAGCCCGGTCGTTCCGGTTCCCGTGCACCCAGCATTAATTTTCCGATGGCTTCTCGGCATGATCGATAACGATCACATCATCGGGCACCTTTGCCGGTCCCATCTTCAGCCCAAGCTGCTCCTGAATCGCCGTATAGAGGCCAGGCGGAGCGTTGGGGTCATCGGTCGGCGGCGGCACCTTCGCGCCGGTCCCTCGGAATTGCGCGAATTGCGAATCATCGGGGGTCCATTTCAACTGAAAATCGTATCTGTCGGTAAGCCCGGTTTGATCCACCACTGGCTTGTCCATGACGCCAGACTGCATCCAGATGGCAAAGTCCGCCATGTTCAGGTTTCTCACCATCAGATCCCCAAGGCCCCTGAAACCGAAGCCCGAAGGGTCATTCGGTCCCGCTGTGCTCTTGGTCATTTTCGGTCCTCCGCTGGCAACGCTGATCACATAAACGGAAAGGTCTCTCTTGTCGTGATGAAAGGTCAGCTTGAAGCGGTCCGCGAGCAGCTTCTGCACCATGATGCCCATCTGCTTGATATTGGGCCGTCCTTCCGTAGGCGGGGGTGCTGTGCAATGCCGCCATGACGCCGATGTACAGCAGAAGTCTTAGTAGGAAATGGAGTTTGCGTGCAGCACGGTCGCTCATGGTTCGGGAACCCCTTCTTGAAATCGGACCCGGTACTTCGGACACAAGCCAGCCACTATGTAGAATGCTTCCTATAAGACGTTCGGGAGCGACAAATTTGTTTGACCTCCAGAATTTTATTTATCTTCCGGGTGGTTCGAACGAATCTTGGTGAAAATCACCCCTCTTCCCGTCATCCCGGCGGAGGCGCAGCCGTAGTGGAGCGATGTGTGGTTTTTTCCACCCTCATCCAATCGATTAATTCTCTGACGGTTTCTCCACATGATCGATGACCAGGCCCTCGACCTGGCCCTTTTGTGATTCCAGTTTCAGCCCGAGCTGTTCCTGGATCGCCGTGAAGATCGAAGCCCCTGAAGAATCAGCAGCAGGTCCACTCCCTTGCCGGTTGCCTTCCGCTCCATTAGGCATCGGCGCCTGGTCGTCCTCAGGCGTCCACAGCAGTGTGATGTCGTACGTTCCTCTCAGCCCGGTCTTGTCGAGAACCGTTCGTTCCAGTTGCTGCGTCAACGGTGGCAGGAGGGAGGCAATTGGAATCCCTTGTGCGATCAGGCGGCCTCTACCCCACGTCATCATTCCCGGACGTCCGCCGGGTTTACCGTCAGGACCCTTGATTCCGTCAGCGTAAGTATCGCCCGGCTTTGCCTGGTGGAGTTTAGGACCGTTCTTGGCGATCACAAGTGCATACACCGGAATTTCTTTGGTCTGCCGGCTCACCTTTAGCTGGAAGCGTTCCGCCAGGAGAGGCTGAAGCATGCGCATGCGCTGCCTCTCGTCAAGCTTCTCCAACGCAGCCAAATCAGCGCTGCTCACCTTTGCGTCGACATCGTAAGTTTCAGAGTCGAGCCAGTTCGGTGCTCCTGAGATCTCGTCGTCTTCGACGCCGTAGGCCTCCTTAATGAGGAATTTCACGGTGACCTTTGTCGCAGTCAATCCATCTGCTGTGAGTAATATCCTGGGTCCGAAGCCGGACTTATCCGGTTTGACCGAAGCCACCTCGAACCCAGGCAGATCGACGGTGGGATTTGCGCTCGGTGACTCAACGTTGCTTTGTGCCGCCATGAGCTGAGCGGACATGATCGGCAAGACTATGGCCATCGCTCCCGTCATCGTTCGGGTGATGACGAGCGACAACTTCTTACCCAAGCCTGGTTTTCCTACGATGGGGATGGCCATTAATTTTCCGATGGCGCCTCGACGTGATCAATGACCAGCATCTCCACCGGGACTTTCCGCGACTCCAGTTTTAACCCCAGCTGCTCCTGAATCGCTGTGAAGATCGAAGGTCCTGACGAATCAGGTGGCGGTGCATCGTCAGACCTCGAGCCACCGCCTTGGTTCGCTGCAGAGATCGGACCTGCACGATCGTCCGGCGTCCATTTCAAAGTGAAGTCATATTTGCCCGTGAGCCCAGTCTCATCCAGAATGGTGCGGCCCAGTTGCTGCGACAACACCCGCACCAGGTTCTCGATATTAATCCCTTGGCCCGTAAGCGGCCCGCCAAGCCCTCCCATGATCATCAGACCCTGTCCGGGCTGGCCGTCGGGACCTTTGATTCCGTTGGGGTAGGTATCGCCAGGCTTTGCATCGTGCAGCTTGGGACCGTTCTTCGCGATAACCAACGCATACCCCGGAAGTTCTTTCGGTTCGCGGTGGACCGCCAGCTTAAAGCGGTTCGCCAAAAGCGCCTGAAGCATACGCTTCGATTCAAGCACGCGCTGATCTGGGCCAAGCGTCTGGAACCTTTCAACTTCAGAGCTGTCCATTTTTGCCTCGATATCGTATCTGTCAGAGCTAACCCATTTGGGGGCTCCTACAACCTGGAAGTCCTGGATCTCGTATGCATTTTGAATGAGCATTTGCAGTGTCGCGCCCATTGCTGATAGCCCGTCCGGTCTGACCATCATCCTGACCATATTGCCGCCGGATTTGTTTGGTTTGATTGAAGCAACATCGTACGCAAGAGTACTGGCTGCGGTGTTGTTGGCCACCGGAGGGGCAGGGTCCCGCGTTGCGTTTTGCAGGCCAAACACGATCGGTGCGGCCACGGTCAGCAATCCAGCACCAACAAACAACGCTTTCTTCCAGAAATCCAGTTCGCGTGTCACACGCTCGGTCATGATACGAACGATCCGGCTCTTGAGATCGGCGCCCGTAACTCCGGATACGGCAACCGGCAGTGACCCCACGCAGAATTCGCAGGTCTTCAGAATGCTTTCAGCGTAGACCTGCGGTGGATTGCCCAGCCGCAATACTTCTTCATCGCAGGCTCGTTCTCGTTCCTCTACCAGCCACGTTCCCAACCACCAAACCAGGGGATGAAACCAGAAGATGGCTTCCACCACCATATGCATCGCCGCAGCCAGGTTGTCGCGTCGGCGTACATGCCATACCTCATGAGCGATAATCCCCTCGAGGTGCGCATCCGTAAGCTGCGCGGAGATTCCGGCCGGCCAAATCAGCGCCGGCCGAACGATGCCCAGAATGCCTGGTTCCAGTGAGGCCTGTGAGAACACCACTGTGATCGGCCTTCGCACTCCGGCGATCTGTTCCAGGCGCCGCAGCAGCATCTACTTCCCGCCCTTGCGTTATGGTCACCGCCCCGCGCATCGCCCTGGAGAAGCGCCGCCAGCGCCACCACCATAGACTGAGCACCGCGACAACACCGCACAGCCAAACCGCCACGAGACTCCCTTGGAAGAGGGGACGCAGATCGACGCTCGCCGCCCGTGCAACTGGTACAACGCTGGGCCGGGCGGTCCCAGTAAAGGGCTGACCGATCTCTTGCGCCACCGAATAGAAATCGCTCTGCACGCTTGTCGATGGGCGTGTCTGGCCAAATGGCCGCCCAGGCTGATCAGGAGCGAAAAGGGGATGAGAAACTTAAGAGACGCTGCCAGCCACAGGCGATAACGAATACGCGCCTGATTCTTCCGCAGGACTGTCGTCATCATTGCGGCCACGGCCGCAAACAACGTCGACTGCCAGAGGTGGTTGCCCACCGCCGCGCGATTGGCATACTCCAGACAAGTACTCCATGACTTGTCCTTTCTCTGTACCTTACAAATGCGTTCAATACAGTCTGAAGTTCACCTCGATGTTCACTTCCACCGCAACAGGTTCGCCGTTGTGCGTCGCCGGCTCGAATCGATATTGCTTCACTGCCACGACCGCTTTCTTGTCCAAACCCTTTCCCAGGTGGCGTATCACCTGGACTCTTTGGGGGTTCCCTTGCGCATCCACAATCAAGGACACAACGCAGATACCTTGATACTTCGCCCGCCTGGCCTCCTCAGAGTATTCCGGGTCAGGAGCGAAGATGAGGTTGGGTGCGGAGACACCTGGTCCTACGTGGTAGATTCGCGCGGCTGCGCCTACTGAAGATCTTTGGATCGCGGGGTCATCGACCAATGCTGCAAAATTTGCCGTCACCCCTTGCGGGTTGCCTACCCGCGGCGATTGCGCTCTGACGGCTGGGGTATTCCAAAGACCGAAGAGGACGGGTCCTAAAACAGCCGCGATTCCCGCCGAGGCCAACAGAAGTCTTTTGCCTGCACCAACCTTCTCGGATAGCGTCGGATTCATTATGCGCACAATGCGTTTCTTCAGTTCGGCGCCGGTCACTCCAGAAACGCAAGCCAGGTCCGATCCCACGCAGAATTCGCAGGTTTTCAAAATGCTCTCCGCATAGATCGATGGCGGATTGCCAAGCTGCAACACTTCTTCGTCGCACGCCAGTTCGCGCTCCTCCAACAGGCGCGCTCCCAGCCACCAAACCATAGGGTGAAACCAGAAGATGGCTTCCACCGTCATGTGCATCGCGGCGGCCAGATTGTCACGACGCCGCACATGCGCGACCTCGTGCGCAAGGATCGCCCCGAGGTGCGAGTCCTGAAGGTGGTCAGAGATCCTCGCCGGCCATAACAAGACCGGCCGAATAATGCCGAAGATCCCCGGCTCCAGAGCAGAGTCCCGTGACAACAAGAACGCAATCGGCCTGCGTACTCCTCCAACCTTTTCCAACTGCCGTAGCGCATCTACCTCGCGCCCCTGGTCCATCGGAGTCGAGCGGCTGTGCCGCCGCGGCAACGCGACGCCAGCGAACCGACCAGAGGATAACCACCGTGACAAAACCGCACAGCCACACTGCTGCCGCCAACTCCGGCAGCAGGGCAAGCAGGCGAGCAGCACTTGTCGTATGGTTAAGCGGCGCGACAACAATGAAGGTGAAGGGCTGACTAAAACCTTCCACTGCCGAAAATAGTGCGCTCCGCCCGTTCAGTGAAAATCGCGGACTGGCCAGACGCCTGCCGATGGCGATCAATAGTGAGAGAGGGACGAGAAACTTCAGCGAAGCTGCCAACCAGAGATGATGGCGAATGCGCGCCTGGTTTTTCCTGAACGCCAATGTCAGGAGCACGGCGAGCGCTGCGAATAGAGTCGACTGCCACAGGTGGTTAGCCATCGCTGGTCCAATCGCCGCCGGCACGTCGGAGAGGTATCTCGGATTCACGACTTATCCTTCCTTTCCAACTGGCGCAGCGCCTTCTCTGCCTCCTTTACGTCCTCGAGTGTGAGCTTGCCGGATTCAATCAGGTGCGCCATCACCGGCTGGGTGCGGCCGCCGAACAATGCCAGCAGGTCATCGATCAATCTCCGTTGTGCGGCGCTGCGTGAAACCGCTGCGGCGAAGATGTGGAAGTTTCCAACCTTCTTCACGCGGCGAACGATATACTTCGCTTCCAGGCGATAAACAGTAGTCTGGATGGTGGTATAGGCAGGCCTGCGCTTTGCCGGAAATGTCTCTTGAATCTCGCGGATGGAGGCCTCGCCTTGCGTCCACAGTGCCTCCATGATTTGAAACTCGAGCTTTGATAATTTGGGTTCGGCCACGTTTGCTCCTACATGTGTATTATGGTTTACTACACCTGTTTGTTATCGTCAAGGGAGCACGGGACTCTTAAGGGTTCGCACCGACCATGGAGTGTAGTTTTCAAAAAGCTCGTGGCAAGGCGACCCGGAATCGCAAGTCGGTCTTCGCGCACCTTCTGCTGGCGCTAATGTGCGGCCGAAGCCTTGCGCAAGAGAATGGAAAACCTCTTTCTCCCTCGGAAGCCTATAAGGCAGCCCTTGCACCCCTCCAGGCGTCACGGACGCAACCCGACGATCTGACAGATGCCGACAGATTTGCCCTGCAAATCGGCATTGCCCGCGCTTCCAGCGACTGCCGGGCGCTCTCATCAGATACGTCGTCACTGGATGCTGAACAAAAGGAACTGATCGCTCTTGGCGACTTGTGTCTATTCGGTCAGGAATACGGGCCTGCCCGCGCAGCACTCACGAAGTACCTTGGCCTTCCTCAGCCGCCGGAGAGAAAGCGTGCCATGGTCTTGCTGGTGCAAGCTCTACTCGGTCTGAACGACCCGGGCTCTGCAGAGTTGGTCGTGCGTTCACTGCTCCATGATTTTCCCTACGACGCGGAAATCCACTTTGCCATCGATCAGGTTATCGATGCATCCGAGGGACTAAGTGAGGGGCTCAATAGAATGGCTCTGAACCTCTGCGCTACGCAGGATGCCGCCACCCTGCCGCTGCTTACCAATGGAAAGGCACTTGAGGGAAAAGTAGCAAACGCATCAGCAAGTGTTTTGTTCAACGATGCCGTGCGCTGCGTTTCCCTGGCAAAAGGGCGAGATGAACCCTCCGGGCAAGAAGCGATGCATCAATTGGCAGCCATCGCACAGATGCAGAGCTGGCAAGGCACAGCAGATTATTCGCCCATGCAGGCGTCTTTGCAAAGGCAGCAAATGGTTGGGATGCAAGTCCCCCTGAGCTCGCTCCATGGGTTCACGCTCACGAATGGCAAACTGGCGCCGCGCCTGATATCTCTAAAGCGCGGCACAGTGATTTTGTATCCTTTTGTTCTTTGGTCACCGAATGCCTCAGACGAGGCAAACCGTCTAGCCAGACTCTTACCGCAACAGACCATTTACGCAATCACCAGCTGGAGTGCCAACACCGGCCGGGATGATGTCCCGTCGAGTCAAATTTCGACGGCTTTACGCGAGTGGCAGCGGAATTTGCCGGCGAACGTTCATATGGTTATCGTGCCCCACGCAGAGCTGAGCCTCTTTCATATCGATTCGTTTCCTTCAGGCGTTGTGATTCGCGAAGGAACCCTACTCTGGAATGGTGTTTTGTCGAGCCAGGGGGCAGAGCGCATGCTTTTTAGCACACTCTCCGATCGGGAATTCTCCAATCCTCACAAATGAATCTCTTGCTTACTCATCGTGATGGCAATCTCTATCGTGCCGTCTTATGTACGGTGTTGATTCTGTCGTCGGCCCTGAACACTAAAAGTCAGACTCCCATTACATCCAAGCCCCTGCCTCTTGGCACTCTCGTGGACGTGGGCGGCTATCGCGTGCATCTTTATTGCCTTGGCCAGGGAAGCCCAACGGTCATGATCGTGGGCGCGGCCTTTTCTTTCGACTGGGCGCTGGTTCAACCGGAGGTGGCGAAATTCACCCGGGTTTGCACCTTTGATCCATCCGGGACGGCGTGGAGCGATCCATTCGAGGGGGCGACAGCACCCAATTGCAACCAACGAGTCAATGAGATCCATGAAGTGATTGTGAAAGCGCCCATCGATGGTCCTTACGTCCTCGTCGGATTCTCCGTGGGAGCTCAGTGGGAGCGGCTCTACGCCGCGAGATATCCCAACAACATAGTGGGCGTGATCATTGTCGACCATGCGTTCATTCCCGATCAGGTCCGCCCGCGGCAAGCTACGCGGTCGCACACTTTGCCGCAGGGTTACACTTCGCCCACGCTCATTTCCCAACCGCCGATCGCTCTCGACTTTCAGGACGATATAAATTTCGGCAAGCTGCCTAAGCTCGATCAGGAACTGCACACTTGGGCCCTTTCTGAGAATCCAGTTCGCCCGGATTACGAAATGGCCCAGGACTGCTTCTCAGAACTGGCAAAGGTTAAAGGGAAATCTCCGTTTCCGCTCGGCGACATGCCTCTGGTAGTGATCAGCACAGGCAACGAGACACCCGGTTACCTGAAACTGCAAAAAGACTTAATGGGGCTATCCCGTAGGAGTGAACACGTCATCGCCTGGCGCAGCACTCACATGGTTCTCATTGACGAGCCCGAAGTGATAACAGACTCCATCCTTAAGATGGCGACGGCCGCACCGCATCAACCTATCCAATCCGTAATCCCTTGAGTGTTTCGGGCCTTGGCTCACGCCAAGGTTGGCGTTCTCACCATGACTGTGGTTTGATGATCCCCAGCTTTCGCAGGCCCTTTCTAAAACGCAGCTACCGGTTCATGGAGGTTTCATGAAGTCCACCATGATGTCATCGCCCCTGCTGGTCAATAGCATCCTGGAGCGAGCGGGCACTCTTTTCCCAGATGTCTCAATCGTCTCCATGGAGCCTAACGGTTCTCGCCACAGCTACACCTATCGAGAGCTCCGCAGACGTTCCAGGCAATTGGCGGCTGCTCTCGAAAATGCGGGTGTAACCCAGGGAGATCGCGTTGCCACGCTCATGTGGAACGGGCATGAACATCTGGAGGCGTATTTCGGCGTTCCCATCACTGGTGCCGTACTGCACACCCTTAACCTGCGCCTGCATGCGGACGAACTCGCTTACATTGTCAACCACGCCCAGGACCGGTTTCTGATTGTGGATGATGTGCTGCTCGACCTCTTCGAGCAGATCCAGCCTAAGGTGAACTTCGAACGCGTCTTTGTTGTCGATCACGGCAGCGGCAGGCTCCCCGAGGGAGGCGAATCGTATGACCGTTTCCTGACGGAAGCAAGTGCAGAGCCGAATGAAATCGAACTCGCGGAAGAGGATGCAGCGTCCCTGTGCTACACCTCGGGAACGACCGGCTGCCCCAAGGGCGTCCTCTATTCGCACCGGGCGATCGCTCTGCATTCCCTGGCCATTTCTCTTCCCGACCAGTTGAACTTTAGCCGTAACGATACGATTCTCCCCATCGTTCCTATGTTCCACGTAAACTCATGGGGCTTTCCGTATGCCGCCGCCATGAATGGAAGCAAGCTGGTCTTGCCTGGATGCAACCTTAAGCCGGAGGCACTGCTCGACCTGTTGCAAAACGAAGAGGTAACGCTCGCTGGCGGAGTCCCAACCATTTGGATGGGGGTGCTGAATACGCTCGAAAACAATCCCGGCCGCTGGAAGTTGACCCCTGGATTACGGCTCACGGTAGGCGGTTCCGCAGCTCCCGAGTCTCTGTTCCGCCGGTTCGACAAGCTTGGCATGCACTTGTTGCACGCATGGGGCATGACCGAAACCACTCCTGCTGGTACGGTCGCCACGCTCAAGCCTCACATGCACAGTTGGACAGAAGATCAAAGGTACGCCCAGCGCGCCAAGCAAGGGCTGCCACTGCCCTTCATCGAGACCCGCACCGTCGGCGATCAGGGCGAAACAGTCAGAGACGGCATAACCACAGGCGAATTGCAGGTCCGGGGTCCATGGATAGCGGGGAGCTATTACAACCTCGATCAGGAGGACAAGTGGACGGACGACGGCTGGTTTCGCACCGGAGACGTAGGCACGATTGACTCCGAAGGCTACTTGAAAATCACCGATCGCCTGAAGGACCTCATCAAATCCGGCGGCGAGTGGATCAGCTCCGTCGATCTGGAAAATGCCCTTGTTGCGCACGAGGCGGTGAGGGAAGCCGCGGTTATCGCCGTGCCCCACAGCAAATGGCAAGAACGTCCGCTGGCCCTTGTCATATTGAAAGATGGTTGCGTCGTCGATGCCTCCGAGTTGCGCACTTTTCTGGAGCGACGCTTTCCCCGCTGGCACGTACCGGACCGTTTTGTATTCGTGAACGAGCTCGCCCACACCTCAACCGGGAAGCTATTGAAAAGCAAGCTACGCCAGGACTTCGGGCATTACCTTGAGGAGCTTTCCTAACTAGGCTGCTTCACTTACGGATTGGGCGAGTGCGCACTTCTCCGGTTGAACTCCTCCATCTGCTGGTTCATCTGCTTCTGGAGATCGTCCATCCGTTGTTTAAACTCAGGGCTGTTAAACTTCGCCGCTGCCTGCGCCATTTGTCGCTGCGCATCTTCCATCCGCTGCTTGAACTCGGCACTGTTAACCTTTGCCATTTCCTCGGCCATTCGTCTCGCGAGATCTTCCATCCGCTGCTGCAACTCAGGGTTGTTAAACTTCGCCGCTGCCTGCGCCATTTGCCGCTGCGCATCTTCCATCCGTTGCTTGAACTCGGCACTGTTAACCTTGGGCCCAACGTCCGCCATCTGTCTCCGTAGATCGTCCATTTGCTGCTTAAACTCTGGACTGTCAACCTTGGGTCCAACCTCTGCCATTTGTCTGCGTAGATCGTCCATCCGCTGCTGGACGTCCTGGTCGATGAGCGGCTGCTCCGTCCGGGCAGATTGGTGGCCTTCCCCATCGCCTCCACTGCGATGGACGTAGATGTGTTTTTTCCCAGTGGCGGTCGTCGCGTCGCTAGCTGTGACCGCGGACGGAGACCCAGGGTTAGGCTCCGGCACAGGAGCCTGCGCCTCTGCGGGAGGATTCTGCATTGCTTGAGGCACAACGTTTGCCTGCGCCATTGTCGGCGTCACATGGAACATTCCCGCGATCACGCCCGTGGCGATCGTCATCATCGCGCCACTTACAACACGGGCTGCCTTCGCCCGCACACTCAGGGTGGTTGTGTCCATCAGTCGCATCACGCGTTCCTCCAGTGTGTGGTTGCCGAATAACCCCAGAAACTGCCCCTGCGCCGCCATGCCGCGCCCTCCAAGCATGCTGTGCGCCAGCGCCAGCAGGCACTTCGCGTATCCCAGCTGGGACTTCATTTCCTGGGCCGCCATCGCATCGCAAACCATCTCCCGCGTCATGTGTATCCGTTGCTGCACCCAATCCACGACCGGATGCCAGACCAGCGGCAACGCTGCCACCTGGCAGGCCGCATTCAACAGGTAATCTCGCCGCTGGATGTGCGCCAGCTCGTGGCACAAAGCAGCTCGGATTTCATTCTCCGTATGCCGAGCGAATTCCTTGGGCAACAGCAAAAATGGCGCCCGCCCGCCCACGATCATGGGACTCGACACTTCTCCTGACTCGCGGAGTTGTGGCGGCTTGATCCCCAGGCGATGGCTGTAGTCCTCTAACGCCGTCCTGTCTCGATCGCCCAGGCAGACCTCCTGCGAATTTTGCACCAGCCGTCGCGCGGCGAGCCATGCTCGTGCAATGCGAAAAAGCCCGATGACGATCGTCGCCACATAAAGCCTCAACAGCCAACGGGCAGTCCTCGCGGTCAACCGGAAGCTACCCGTCCGCGTGGAGAAGAGGGAACCGAACGCAGACCATTGCCCGCGTCTCTGGGGCAGTTCGTTGTGCGCCAGCGGGGCTAGGAACTCCTCGTGACTGGCCTCAATGACCGTCGCTGTATGCGGGGTGGCGGATACACCGTGAAAGCCCATGCCACGCATCGGCAGCAGCACCGCCAACCCTAGAACGGCTAGCCATACGTGATGTTGCACCAGTGGCGACGGCCTGACCATCCGCAACAGCAGCCACGCGCCTCCCGCAAGCAGCGGAACCTGCCACAAAGCGTTGATTACATATTCGAGGAGTGCTTGCTCCATCAGGGCTCCTCCTTGGGGGACGGAGCTTCGGCTGCGGCCAACTTCTTCGCCACGCGTGCCAATTCCTCCGTGCTGATCTGCCGTGTATCTACCATCGCCATGAGCAAAGCCTCGCTGGAACCGCCAAACATCCGCTTCACCAGGTCGCTCAAGGCGTTTCCACTTGCGCGCTCACGGCTCACTGCCGGCCGGTAGCGATAAGCGCGCCCTTCCTGCACCCGCTTCACCTTGTGCTTGCGCAGCAGCACGTTGAGCATCGTCTGCACCGTCGTATAGGCAAGCTCCGCCTTGAGCTTCGGCTGCACTTCGGCTACCGTGCAGGGGCCCGCTTCCCAAAGCACCTGCATGATCTCCAGTTCTAACGGCGTCAATGTCTGATTTATCTTGGCTGGCATCTAAAATTCACTCTCTTACTAAACTTTTAGTAGGTTAATACGCAGGCACTAGGGTCTGTCAACTAATCTTTTAGTAGTGCGTGTAATCGCTCAGCCCTTGCAGGCCAGTTTCTCTCCCTGGCCGGCAAGGGCCAGCGGCCAGTCGGCGGGCGATTCGACCAGGCAGTCCGGAGGCTCCGTGACCAGCGTATGCGGCGCCAGGCCATATGAGCAGCCCATGCTCCACACCCCAGCGTTGTGCGCGGTTCGAATGTCCACTTCGGAATCGCCGATCATCAGCGTCTCGTGTGGACCAACCCCCGCCTCCCTCATCAGGGCAAGCAGCCCCTCCGGATCGGGCTTCTTGGTGGTGAAGCTGTTGCCGCCGTAGATGCGAAAAAAATACGGGCTCAGCCCAAGAGCATCACAGATGGCCTGCGACGGTCCGATCGGTTTGTTGGTCAGTACTGCCATGGACCTCGCTACGCCTCCCGGTTCGAATCGCAGGCTGTCGAGCGATGCAAATACTCCCGGGTAAACGTAGGTCTTGTCCAGCTTGTGTTCGCGATAGTAATCGAGGAAATAGATGAGAGCAGAATCAAGAAAGGCGGGATCCGTCGGCTCACCAAGCGAACGGCTCACGAGTCGCGCCGCGCCATCGCCGATATAAGTGGCGATCACGGCGTCCGGGAGAGGCGGGCGGTCGAAGTGCTGCAGCGTCGCATTGACCGAGGCACAAAGGTCGGCTCCGGAGTCGATCAGTGTGCCATCAAGGTCAAATACCAGCAGCCGGAGAGATCCGGCAGGAATGGGGCGAAAGGTCCTGAACATCTTTCTACTTTAGTCGATGCACTGCGTGAGCCACCTCCGTCTACTCCGGAACACGCCAGCCGTTCATGGTCAGCACCAGCGTGGCCTGGCCCTGGGCGTCACCCGAGGTAGCCTTGGCAAACGCAGGAAAGGCCGTGCGTATCTTGTCGGAGTTGGCCCAGCCCGGAACGTCCATCATCTTGTAGTGGTAATCCACCTTGGTCGTTTGCTGTCCGTTGACTGCCGCCGGCGGCGTAAAGCCGTCGATGCTGGTGACGACGCGATGTCCGTAGCAGAATCTCGGCGGCACGCGTTTGCCGTAGGTGGTGAGTTCATAGCGCTTAACGTGGATGTCTCTGTCCTCCAGGGATTTGAGCAGCCCCGCATCAGTCAGCGCGTCCAGGCCCTTCTTTCTGGGATCGCTGTCACCACTAGTGGTGCTGGCTTCGTAAGGAAAACGAATCGCGCTCGGAAAAAGGCAATCGTCGTTGTTACCATAATATGCATTCAGCGAGCGGATAAAGTTCTTCGGGGTGGCGTCCTTGAACCCGTTGCATCCTGCCAGTAAAAGCCCCAGCGTGAGTGTGATCCCGGCCCGGTAGATCCATCGTTGTCTTGCCATGTAGTGCCCTCGCAGTGGTACGGAAAACTTGAAAGGCTATTGGATGCTTAATGATAGGGTGAAGGGCGATATGGAAAAAGAAAATCCGCGGATTGTTCTGGTCACGGGCGCCTCTTCCGGCATCGGACTGGCTTGCGCCACCCATTTGGCAGGACGTGGCTTTCGTGTCTACGGCACTTCGCGGCGAGTGGCGGCCGAAATTCCAGCCCCGGCCAACCTAACCATGCTCACGGCCGACGTTACCGACGATGGTTCAGTGGAGCAGGCAGTCGCGACGGTACTCGCCCGCGAGGGGCGGCTGGATATCGTGGTGAATAACGCCGGGATGGGGATTGCTGGACCGGTCGAAAACACGTCGACTGAGCAGGCCAAGGGCCAATTCGAAGTTAATTTCTTCGGAGCTCTCCGGGTTTGCCGCGCGGTATTGCCGGCGATGCGCAGCCAGCGCAGCGGCTACATCGTCAACATCGGCTCCATTGGTGGCATCCTCGCCATCCCATATCAGTCGATGTACAGTGCGTCCAAGTTTGCCCTGGAAGGTCTAAGCGAAGCTCTGCGCATGGAGGTAAGGCCATTTGGCATTCGGGTGGTGATCATCGAGCCTGGCGACCACAAGACGGCTCTCACCGAAAATCGGCAGTTCACCGCACTTTCGGGCGCCGCGGAGGCCTATAGTCCCTCTCTTGAGGCAGCGCTGCTGAAGACGGCCCACGACGAGCAAAGCGGTCCCGGGCCGGAGCAGATTGCGCGCCTGCTCTATCGCATCGTGAACCACCGCCGCCCTCGCCTGCGCTACACCATCGGGCCCGCCCCGCAGCGCGCCGCCGTTTGGCTCAAGCGCCTCATGCCCTACAGCGTTCTCGAGTACAGCATGCGCACCTACTACGGCCTGCAAGGCTAGAGCCGAACCCTCCATCCGAGTAACCAATGCCAAGGTTAGCCAACCATTTAAACCTTGTCATCCCGCCTGCCCCGTCGTGCCGTGGCAGCGAAGCCGAGAAGTCGAATGAGGACCTGCTGTTCCACTCGGTTTTGCCGACCAGGCTAAGGGCGTAGCGCGGTAGCTGTGCCGCCTTGCACCCTACTGAATCCGAACATCCCCCGAACCCGTCTCCGCCTTAATCGTGGGCCCGCCGCCATTGACGGTTCCGGTGACGTGATGCTTGTCCAGAGACCCTCGCATAGTGAGCGGAAGATCCGTCTTCACCGAACCTGATCCAGTCTGCGCATCCAGATTGAAACGAGCGCCACTGCCAACCTGCAATGAAATGTCCCCCGAACCCGTCTCCAGCTTCCATGGCGACGTAGGTTGGCCGCTGATCTCGAGGGTGCCAGACCCCGTTTCCGCCTTGATGCCCCCCTGTACGTTGGTCAGCTTGATGGAGCCGGAGCCCGTGCCAGCGACCACGTCGCCTGCCGATCCCAGATCGGCGCGCACCTCGCCCGAGCCCGTCTGTAGCGTAGTGGAACCCATCAGTTGGGTCGCTTCGATGCTGCCCGAGCCGGTTTCGAGCCTGGACCCGGCGCCCAGCTTATCCGCACGAATGGACCCCGAACCCGTGTGTGCCCGGACGGTTCCATTCAGATTTGAGAGTTGCAGGTCGCCAGAACCGCTCTCCGCCGTAAGCATGGTATTCGCCGGGGTCGTAATCTCGTAATCGATAGACACATGGCGCATGAAGTCATCGCTGCCCTCGCCCACGCGAATGATATTGCCCGCCTGATTAATCGGGGGATTGTTCGCCACCCGCGAAACCGAATCGTCAGAAGAGCCGCCGCCAAACCAGCTATTGCCGCTGCTTTTCACATGGCCAACGATGTGGACTTGACCATCCGATCCAGGCGAGACGTGAATGTATCCCGACCCCGTAGAAACGTGGAGCGTCACCGGACCGTTTACGTTCAGCGTACGGTCGAACGACTTTTCCGCGGCCATCGCAGCCATCGGCAGATACATCAACATGGCAACCAGAATGCCGGCTGCCGCTTTGCGGGATGGGTTCCATCGGGTTTGCATCGTTGCCCTCCTTGGGTTCTAGAGAGGTTGCTCTAGGGTTGCAAATAAACGGTCTGTCCTTCGCTGAGGCCAGAAAGAATTTCGGTGCGGCTGCCATTGGCGATGCCCGCCTTGACGGCGACTCTGCGCAGGCCAGTTCGAGAGCTCCCGTCAGGTATGTCAACAAAGGCATTCTTCTGGCTGTCGTAGACCAGGGCCTGCTCCGGCACAGACAGCGCATTCTTGTGCTCCTGGTTGAGGATCTCGGCATTCGCCGTCATGTTGGCCTTGATCTCATGATTCGGGTTGTCAATCGAAACTCGGACCTCGAAGGTGGTGACGTTGTCCTTTTCCACTCCCAAGGGCGCAATGCGCGTCACCTTTCCGGTGAACGTCTTGTTCTTGAACGACTCAATGCGGATGCGCGCCAGCTGGCCCATATAGACCGAGGCAATATCCGCCTCGTCCACCTTACCGTTCACATAGACCTGTCGTGTGTCGCCAATGGTCATCACCAGGGTGGCCGTCGAACCGAGCACCAGGATGGAGCTGACTGCGTCGCCCACCTCCACATCGCGGGAGAGCACCTCCCCATCGATCGGCGCCGTGAGCGTGGTGTAGCTCAGCTGTTCTTCGAGCGATTTCAAACTGGCCTCGTTTTGCGCCACCTGAGCCTCCGCCTGGTGCAGCTTGGCGCGGTCCACATCGATTTGCGCGACGGCGACATTCTTCTTGTTGAGCTCGGAGAGGTAGTCGCGATTGGCATTATCCATCCCCTGCTGGGAGACGATGCCCTCTTTTTCCATCTCTTTATTGCGTTGCAGCGTCGCGTAATACATAGGCAGATCAGGTGCGGAGGCATCCACCTTGTCGTGTTCGATACTGGCCGCCGCGCTCTTGACGTTGGCTTCCGCGGCCTGCAGTGAGGCGCGCTGGGCAGCTACCTCGGCCATGATCTCCTGCCGGTCAAGCTGGGCCAGAACCTCACCCTTATGCACGTGCTGATTGATATCCACGTAAAGGTTTTGCACGATCCCGCTGGCCTTTGATTTCAATTCGACCTTGGTAATTGGCTGCACTTTGCCCGTGGCCACCACGCTCTGATCGATCTCACCCCGGGTCACCTTGTCCAGGCGGCTGGGCTCGAAATGGGTGCTTCGCCGCCGCAAAAGCGTAACCGCGACAACCGCAACCACCACGATGGCGACGACACTACCCCAGATCCACATGCTTTTACCCTTGCGCTGCGCCGCCACAAACCCCCCGGCCCCTATGCCCCTTGCGTTATTTGATACGCAACCGGACCCGAGATGGTTCCCGCTGCCCCGCCCTGTGGCCGCCCAGGAATCTGGGCGGTTCCATATCTGAGCGCGCCTGTTGGCGCCAGATCTAGGATCCCACACCACTCGAATCAGCGCTTTTCGGCGACGTACCCCGGCGCCAGCCTCACCAGTATCATTGCGTAATGAGCTCCATGTCCTCCCTCCCATCTGCCGCTGGCTGCCTGATTCCAGCGCGCAATGGTTGAACTCATGCTCTTCCGGATGGTTTCCGTCGCCTTACTGATCCTGGCGAACGGCTTCTTCGTGGCGGCGGAGTTCGCCCTGGTCAGCGTGCGCGAGACGCGCATCGAGCGATTGATTGCCCTGGGACGGCCTGGAGCGCGGGCTGTACGCCGCCTGCAGGAAAACATGGAAGACTTCCTGCCCGCGGTGCAGCTGGGTGTGACCCTGTGCAGTCTTGCCCTGGGCTGGATCGGCGAGCCCGCGGTAGCGACCCTCTTCGAGCACTGGTTCAACGGCATGCCGCACGCCAGGGTCTATGCCCACCTGATGGCCGTGCCCATCGCTTTTGGGCTCATTACCTACCTCCACGTGCTGCTCGGAGAGCTAGTCCCAAAATCCCTGGCCTTGCGCAAGGCGGAGGTTTTGGCCGTCGCCGTGGCCGGGCCCATGGACGTCTTTATCCGCGTCACCCGGCCCGCGGTGCGGCTGATGAAGTTTTCGGCCAGGGTGGTCATGCGCCTCTTCGGCATGGAAATGATGCAGGGCGGCGAAGTGCATTCGCCGGAAGAGCTGAAGCTGATCGCCACCGCGGCGCGCCGCATGGGCATGCTTCCCGCTTTTCAGGAATCGCTGATTCACCGTGCCGTCGAGCTCAACAGTGTGCCCACGCGGGAAGTCATGACTCCCCGGCAACGCATCTTCTCCTTACCCCTGGACATGCTCCTGGAAGACGCGAACGCTCGCGTAGTGGAAGAGCAGCACTCCCGCGTGCCCGTCTACGACCCGGCGCACGGCCCCGAGCACATTGTTGGCGTGGTCTACTCAAAAGACCTATCGCGTTTAATGCACTTCCGCATGAGTGCTCAAACCCGCTTTGCCCGCGCGCCTTTCAGCGAACTGCGCCTGGGGCAGGTGATGCATGATGTGCTGGTAGTGCCGGAAACCAAGCCCGTGCTCGATCTGCTGAGCGAATTTCAGCAGCGCAGAAGGCACATCGCGATCGTCGTCGATGAATATGGGTCGACGGTCGGTCTGGTAACCGTAGAAGATGCTATCGAGCAGATCATCGGCGAGGTAGAAGACGAATTTGACATCGGACCCCGGGCCGCTCTGCAAACCACTTCCGGCGCCGTGGTGCTCGATGGCGGCGTGAACCTGCGCGACCTGGAGACGCAGATGGACTGGCATCTGCCCCGCAGCGGCGGAGTGGAAACACTGGCCGGGTTTTTGCTCACCCGGCTGGGAAAAATCCCCACGGGTGAAGAGACCGTGGATTTTGAAGGACGAAGGTTTACGGTATTGGAAATGAGCGATCATCGCATCAGCCGAGTCCGCGTTGAACGGCTGGAGAATCTGGCGGAAGATGCAGAACAGGGCAGCACAAATAAAGCGGACGCGGTGAAGACGGGCGTGGCAGCACGAGTTCAGAGTCACCGCGACGCCGGCAAGAAGGAAGGTTAGAGCATTTTTACTTCTACTCTTTTAGGCAGGTTGCATTGGTAGCGCTGCTCAAGCGATTGCTCTATATCCTGCCGGTCATCTGGCTGGTGGTGTCGATGGTTTTCTTGCTCATCCATCTGGTGCCGGGCGACCCGGTGCAGCAGATGCTGGGTGAGGGCGCGACCGCGTCCGATCTCTCCGCGCTGCGCCATCAATATGGACTCGACGCCCCTCTGGGTCTGCAATATCTCCACTACTGGCGCGGCGTTGTGCATGGCGACCTGGGCCGGTCCCTGCGCCTCAATGATTCCGTCTCCCACCTGGTATTAACCCGCTACCCCTACACCTTGGAGCTGACCGTGGCCGCGCTCCTGCTGGCCCTGGCGCTTGCTATCCCCGCCGGTGTGCTGGCCGCGCTGCGCCGCGCCCGGTGGCAAGATAGCGCTGTCGGCGTGGTGAGCCTGCTGGGGCTTTCTTTTCCCAGCTTCGCTCTGGGCCCGATCCTGATCTTGCTGTTCTCCATCAAGCTGGGATGGCTCCCAGTCTCCGGCGCAGGTTCGTTCGCCCACCTGGTATTGCCCGCCATCACCATGGGTGGCAGCCTGGCCGCCATCCTTACTCGCATGGTGCGCACCGCCATGCTGGAGGAGTTAAGCCAGGACTACATTCGCACCGCGCGCGCCAAAGGCCTGCCTGAACACGTGGTGGTCTACCGCCACGCGCTGCGCAACGCCATCATCCCTGTGATGACCCTGGTGGGCTTGCAATTTGGCGCCCTGCTGGCAGGCGCCATCGTCACCGAGACCATTTTTTCCTGGCCTGGGATTGGCCGGCTCACCGTCTCGGCGATCTCCAACCGCGACTACGCCCTGGTGCAGGGCTGCATCCTGGCCGTAGGGCTGACCTACGTGCTGGTCAACCTGCTGACCGATGTGCTCTACACCGTGGCCAACCCCAGAATCCGCAGCTAGGGTAGTTTCTTAGATCTCCACTTTCTGCGCGAAAACGCCTGCAAACGCCCGTCGCACCCCGAAAAAGATAATGAACCATAAGACTGCGGCGAGCAGACCAGGCGGCAACCCGGCAGGTTGCAGGGCGATGTGGAAGAGGAGGATGTTGACGATGACCGGCCCGAGCAGGATCAGCGCCAGCGGGATGAACTGGCCGGAAAGCAGCAGCAACCCTCCGACAACCTGCACCAGGAAGACGAATTGCATGTAAATGGTGGGGCCGAGCAAGGTCATGAATTGGCCGGCAGGGCCAGGGGGTATGGGGGCGTGCAGGAAGTTGAGAAACCCGTTAAGTCCGAAGACCAGAAATACCAGGCCCAGTAGGATACGCGCGACGAGAACGGCGATTTTCATGACTTTCTCCTTGAAATGGGCAACGGCAAAGGTGCTTTAAACGGCGATGCTTCTTACCTGCTCCAGGTGGGGTTGCAGGAACTGGCCGCGGTCGACGGTTCCAGTCCTTAGCTGCGATGTGCCGCCGGCAGTAACAAATTTTACGTCCGTAACCCCGATCCATCCCAGGATGGTACGAAGATAAGGGTCGATAAAGTTAAATGCGGCGTAGGCAGTCCCCGCATCATAGACGCCGCCCGTCGCCACCAGAACGGTGGCCTTCTTGCCCGAAAGCAGGCCCTTAGGTCCGTCTGCTCCACCATACGCAAAGGTGCGCCCGACGCGGAGGACCTGGTCGATCCACAGTTTGAGTACCGAGGGGATGCTGAAGTTATGCATCGCCACGCCAATCACGTACTCGTCTGCCTGCTCTAGTTCGGCGATGCCCTCCTCGGAGTAGGCAAGCAGGGCCTTTTGCTCAGGCTGTCGCTCTGCTTCCGGGGTAAAGGCTGCATAGATCCAGGCTTGATCCACTGGCTTTGGGGGGTTGGCGGCCAGGTCGCGATTGATCACCTTGCCTTCGGGGTGGCTAGCCTTCCAATTGCTGACGAATTCCCGCGTCAATTCGCGGCTGACAGAGCTTGCAAGTGGGCTGGTATCCAGATGTAACAATGTCGCCATAGCAGGTTTCTCCTTAACGACATACGTTGTCTATACGTCGTCTGTCGTTGAGTATAAGACGACAGTCGTCGTTTTCCGATTCTTTTAAATGCGCGGTAGGCTCTAATAGGGGTGACGATGCCGATTTCCGACTGTCAAGTTCGCGATCCCCGGATCCGCCGCACCCGGAAGCTTCTGCAGGGAGCCTTAGGCACCCTTATGCACAGCAAGAGCTTCGACGAGATCTCGGTGCAGGACATCACGGAAGCAGCTACCGTGAACCGGGCCACCTTCTACGACCACTACACGGACAAGTACGCGCTTCTGGATGCGATGATCGCGGGTGGTTTTCACGAATTGCTCTATGAGCGCCAGCTGCGCTACGAGACCGGATGTCCGTCTGCGCTGGGCGCCATTATTCGGGCCACCTGCGATTTCCTGACCCAGGCGCATTCCGGGGGAGAGTGCGAGCGCCAGACGGCCTTTGAACCTCTGATGGACGCCGCCATCGTGGCCGCCATCCGCCGGCTGCTGGTGGATGGCCTCGAACGAAAGCAACGTCCATCAGCCGTGTCGCCGGAACAGCCGTCAGCGCCTGATCCTGAAATGGTTGCGTCCGCCGCCAGTTGGGCCATCGCCGGTGGGGTGAAACAGTGGCTCTCCATGCCTGATCGTCCGCCGGTCGACACGTTTGTGCCCCAGCTCCTGCAGCTTGTTCTCCCTATGCTCGACGCGGGTGTTAGAGAAGATTTACCAGCTGCGGCTGCAACGAACCTGCACCAATCCCCACCAGTGCCAGCGAAATAGGCAGTGAGAAACGGCGGGGTCCGGCGCTCCCCGGGTTCAGGTAGAGAACGCCCTTGCGCCACTCGATCAGCGGCCGGTGCGAGTGCCCGCTGATGACCCCTGAGAACCCCGCCGCAGCGGGATCAAGGTCGAGCGCGTGCCGGTCGTGCAGCATATAAAACGTGTGGCCAAGCAGGGTCACCACCTCCGTTGGGGGCAGGTAGGAGCACGGCCCGTGAACATCAATATTGCCGCTGATGGCTGTGACCGGGGCAATCTCACGCAGTGTATCCAGGATCAGCGGATCGCCCACATCTCCGGCGTGGAGAATGTGCTCAACCCCGCGCAGAGCCGCGATGGCCTCCGGTCGAAGCAGGCCGTGCGTATCCGAAATAACCCCGATCAACGCGTTTTTGCTAATACTCTGCTCCGGTGGGATCAGCTATGTGCGGCCGTCCTTTAGCGGAACGGCCGCGTCAAGTTCAGTTTCCTGGTCTCAGCCATTAGCAAAAATGCTATAGCCCGATCAACAGCCGGGTGCGTGGGTCGAGGTAATCGCGCAGCGCGTCGCCGATGAAGTTGAACGACAGCACGCACAGCATCACCGCGATCGCCGGAAAGACGACCATGTGCGGCGAATCGAACAGGTGCGAGCGCGCGTCGTTGAGCATCCCGCCCCAGCTGGCTGCGGGTGGGGGCAGCCCCAAACCAAGAAAGCTGAGCGTGGCTTCGGCCAGAACCGCTCCTGCCATCCCGATCGCCGCCTGCACGATGATGGGTTGAAGGATGTTGGGCAGGATGTGGCGGGTAAAGATGCGCAGATCAGAGGCGCCCAGCGCGCGGGCTGCCTCCACAAACTCCCGCTCCTTGACCGCCAACACCTGGGCCCGTACCAGGCGCGCGTACCCCACCCAACCGCCAATGGCCAGGGCGAGGACCAGGTTAAGCAGCCCGGGGCCCAGAAAAGCCACGAAGGCGATGGCCAGAAGGATGCCGGGGAAGGAAAGAAAGGCATTCATCACAAAGACGTTGAGCAGCGTATCCACGCGGCCGCCGTAAAAGCCGGCCAGGCCGCCGAGAACCAGCCCCAGGGAAAGGGAGACACCGACGACGCTTACGGCAACCATCAGGGACAGCCGTGCACCAGAGAGAATGCGGGAGAAGATGTCGCGTCCCAGCTCGTCCGTGCCAAACCAGTGGGCATGCGAAGGCGGCCCGAGCCGATGATACAGATCGATGGCGGCCGGATCGTAGGGCGAGATGGCAGGCGCCAGCACGGCAATCGCGACGAAGAGGAGCAGGAGCAATAGACCGATAACTCCGAGCGGCTGGTGGCGAAGGGTGCGAGCGAAGGCCATCGTTGGTCATGATCGCATATCGGGCTGGTGACCATGGTGTAATCAGCACGCATACTATTCGGCTTTTGATGGGTTGAATAGGATGGGGAGAACGCGATGCGCAAACGACACTGGCTTTCGATGATGGTGCTGGCGGGAACTGTGACCGCATTGCCGGTTCTGGCCCAGCAACCGGCCGAGCAGCAGGTAATGGACTTGGCCAATGCGGATCGAGCCCAGCAAGGCTTGCCTCCCCTGAAGTGGGATCCCGCGTTGGCCCAGGCCGCAGCCCAACACGCGCAGCTTATGGCGCAGCAGCCCGCGGCGCTCTCCCACCAATATCCGGGCGAGCCAGACCTGGACGCGCGTGCTGGCGCGTCAGGCGCCCATTTTCGCGCGATCGCGGAGAACATCGCTCTGGCGCCCAGCCCCCAGGCCCTGGATCAGGAGTGGATGCACTCGCCTCTCCATCGGGCGAATATCCTCGATCCACGCATGGACACCATTGGCGTGGGCCTGGTGAAACGGGGAGGGAACTACTACGCCGTGGAGGACTTTGCCTCCACGGTAGCGCAGCTTGGACCGCAGCAGATTGAGCAGAAGATCGGTCAATTGCTGCAGCAGCGGGGACTGCAATCGGCTGGATTGACTCAGGAAGCTCGCCAGACCTGCGAGATGGACAGCGGCTCGGCCGGAGGCACGAAGCCCTGGTTCGTCATGCGCTGGGAGGGAACGGATCTAGGCCGTTTGCCGGACGTTCTGGAGCAGAAAATTTCCACCGGCAAGTACCACAAAGCCGCGGTGGGTGCCTGCGGCAACCCGGGCCAGGGCTTCACTACCTACAAGATCGCGGTGATGCTCTACCAGTGATCAAGGCAAACGCGTCAGCATTCTGCCGTTCCGAAAGTGAGCCTAATAAGCACAAGACGAATGCCCTCGGCGACCTGCCCCGGCTTGCCGTAGGACCGTTCCCGCGCGGAAAACGTAGTGCACTGGATCCCCAGTTTTCAGTCGGTTGAAGCCTTGGGGTACGAAGGAATGCTGCTGAACCGTCGGAACGACATGGCTTTGTGTCAGGGCACGGCTTTTAGCCGGGCCGTAGAGCCACTGCAGGTGAGGGCTTTAGCTCCTGGAGGGCATCTTTTTTTACCACCGGAAGGTCGTCAACTGACTTTCATTTCATCCCTGTCAACACCATTCCGCACCGCCCTGGCTGCGAAAGCCGAAAGCGTTTTAACCTCGCCCAAGGTGTCTAATCTTTCGAGCGGGTAAGCAGAGCTACGCCCGCTCCCATATGCAAACCGTCGAAAGCAGGGAAGCGATGACCGACGCAGTCATCATCGGAGCAGGCTTAGCGGGGCTCAGTTGTGCCTTGGCGCTCCAAGCCGCCGGCCTTTCCGTAACCCTATTGGAGGCGAGTGATGCGCCAGGTGGGCGGATGCGTACAGACCTGGTGGACGGCTTTCGCCTCGATCGTGGATTCCAGGTAATGCTGACGGCCTATCCGGAAGCGAAGCGATTGCTGGATTACCGTGCCTTGCAATTGAAATCGTTCGACCCCGGTGCGCTGGTATGGCACGGAGGCAAGTTCCATCGCTTCGCCGATCCCTTCCGCAACCCGATGGGTGCTGCCAGATTCCTGCTTGACCCGATCGTCCCCCTGGCAGACAAGCTGCATGTGGCAAAGTTGCGCGCGCGCGTGCGGCGAGGCACTTGTGAGGAGATCTTCGCTCGTACGGAGAGGACGACCCGCGACTATCTACAGGCGGTTCCATTCAGCGCCAACATCATCGAGAGGTTTTTTGAGCCCTTCTTTGCCGGCGTCTTTCTGGAGCGTGAGCTGGTGACCTCGAGCCGCTTCTTCGAATTTCTCTTTCGTACATTCTCCCTCGGGGACGCCGCGGTTCCTGCGACTGGTATGCAACAAATACCGTTGCAATTGGCGGCGAAGTTGCGCGCGGGCACGCTGCTGACTGGTGCGCGCGTGAGCAAGGTGACCCGCGGCCCGCAATCGTTTCAGGTAGAGATTGCGGGCAAAGACCAGCAGGAGGCGCGGGCGGTGGTGCTCGCCGTTGCGGGCAATGACGGCAACCGGCTGCTCGGGGGAGTGGGCGGCTGGAGCGTCCCCGAGGTGCGGGCCTGGAACAAAACCACGGCGTTTTATTATGCCGCGCAGCATGTCCCGGTGGCTGAGCCCATCATCCTGCTGAATGGAGAGGGGCGCGCAGCGGGGCCGGTGAACAATGTTGCCGTGATGAGTGCAGTTTCGCCCCAGTACGCGCCCCCGGGCATGCATCTGGTAGTCGCAAGTGTGGTGGGCGAAGCGCCGGCCGAGGATGCAGCATTGATGAGGCTGGATAAGGCAGTTCGGCTACATCTGAATAAGTGGTTTGGCCCCCTCGTGGATTCATGGAAGATGCTTGGGGCCTACACGTTGGCGCGCGCGCTGCCGCAGCAGCGGCACGCCGAGTGGGAGCAGGCTCCGGTGCGCGTGGGTGGCACCGGAGGTGTCTACATGTGTGGGGACTACCGCGAAACGGCCTCCATCCAGGGCGCCCTGGCCTCCGGGAGGCGTGCCGCCGAGGCGGTGATTAAAGATTTGGGTGGGATTTAGCTGCACAACAAGCTCGCTTTGACGCAGGCGATGGAGTTTGCGGTAAAATCAACCACAGTTGCGAAGTTGCCCGCCTGGACACTCCTCAGTAGCTCAATGGCAGAGCATTCGGCTGTTAACCGAAGGGTTGTAGGTTCGAGTCCTACCTGAGGAGCCAATAAAAACAACAATTTGTGATTGTTATAGCCAATCGCTCCCTTTGGTGCCAGCCAGCCTTCGGCATCGAGACCAGCACACTGGTTCGCCGACTATGAGAAGCCGTAAATGAGACGCTTACTATCGTTTCTCGTCATCGCGTCCTCTGTGTCGTTCGCGGGGACGATCACCATACCCTCCGGCTCGACTCAACCCCAGATCCAGAAGTATTTCAATTCGGCCAGCTCGACCAACAACCTGATCGCGTTCTCGCCGGGAACCTACAACATTTTCAGCAGCCTGAAGTTGCCCTGCATTCGTGGCGGCGTAACCATCACCGGCCCGGCGATTCCTTCCACTTATACGAGTTGGGGAACGCTTACGTATAGCAATCAGAAGGCGATCTTGTCCTCGAGCAGCGGGAGCAGCTTCATTTTCAACGTGAGCGGTTGTACCAACCCAATTACGATTAACTACCTGCAGTTTGCCAACGCCGGAGCGATCTACGTCGCCTTTCCATCGACAAACCTGACTTTCGAGTACAACTCCATCGTCAACATCCCATGTCATTCCAGCTCTGGTTGCTCGCAAACAAAAGATGAGGGAATGTACTTTGATGGCCGCAATAATGGAGCAGGGGGCACGACTCTATCGAACCTGGTTGTCGAGTGGAATCAGATTGGCGACCCCAACTCCTGCCTGACTCCCGCGGATATCATGACCTCCACCTCGGACAAGGGCGGCTATTGTTCGGGCATGTGGTTTCAAGGCAACTCCAACGGCGTCACCATCGAAAATAATTCCTTCTACCATCTGGAGGAAGGGGTAAAGAGCGTTTGCTTTGGCGACCACTGCAACGGCGTCGAAGGCACGAGCCCGGTTCCTATCTGGTCCAACTGGACAATCAAAAACAACGACTTCCAGCAGATCCACCGCATGAATGCAGAATTTCAGCCACAGGGCGCGGCGAATGTAGTTATTCAAAACAACAGCATCGAGAATCCATACCAGCCGCAAAAATTCTCGTTTGGCCTGTCGCTCGCCTGTTGCGCGGGTGGGGCTCCGTATGGGTTGCTTCCGGCAAATCGGGTCTGCACGCCGTCAACGTATCCAACCTGCGCGTCCAACACGCCCGCAACCAGCCCGGTGCCTCAGATTCTCGACAACGTGCTCGTCCAAAACGAGCCTCCGCCTCCGGGTGGCTACGCCTGGGGCTACACGATTGAGTGGTGGGGATGGGGAGCCCAAGCAATTCAAAATCTCCTTGAGGGGAACTCCGTCAACGGAGGGGTTACCTGGGGCGCGGGCTCGCCCCCATGGGAGATCAATTACAACACCACCTGCGGGCCGAATATGAAAGAGGCCTATACCTCAGAAGGTTATCGCGGCATTCCCGCCCCGAGTGCCCGGGGCAACACCTTCTCTTCCACGTGTTCCACAACGACGACCACCATACCCACGATCTCGCCATCTTCTGGTAAGCAGGATTTCCCCCTAACTGTGACCATAACGGATGCCGGCAATACCAGCTCTACCAAGCCGGTGCCGATGGGGAACGTCTCCATCTGGTACACCACCGATGGGTCAACCCCCGCTCCCAATTCGGGGACAAGCCGGCTTTGCAATCCGGTAGTAGGTTCAACATCGTGCAATATGTCGCTGACGGCAGCCGGTACCGTGAAAGCCATCGGTATGTGGGGTCAGGGAGCGAACGTTCTCAGTTATCCCTCGGGGTACGCATTCGTTCCTAGTCCGGCGGCTAGTGCATCTTATACAGCTCGCCAACCTCAACCAGTTGCTCGCAAGCGAACCCAGGCGAAACTGCCCTAAACACGGGTGTTTGCTTCCATCTGAACAGGCATCGCCTCGACATATTCGCCACCACGTGAGTAGTGATACGCTGGGTTACGCAATGGAGCCCGCAAATGACCGAAACCAAGAAATGCGCACATCACGCCTGTACTTGTACGGCACCTGAGAATCAGAAGTACTGTAGCCAAACGTGCCAGGACGCAAAGAATCTCACCGAGCTCACATGCCAATGCGATCATCCGGGATGCGGTAGCGAAGCTCTTAAGCCGCAGCGTGCCAATTAAAATCAGTTAGTTACTCATGCCAGCCCGCAAAGTGACCTTTTTGCCCCAAATCACGGCACTTTAGAGTTGTTTGTTCAGGCAACAAGCATTTCTCGATTCCCAGATCCCGGTCAGTGATTTTGCCTTAGAATAGAGCCATAACTGTTTTCGGCAATCGGAGAAACGTGCGAGGAACGTAGTGGATACCGTCCATCCTCTCGCCGTCCGTTGGATCGCAAGCACACGATTCGGATCACAGAGCACGTCCAGCGACTCGAGCATCTCTCGACGCTTGTCGAAATGTAGGCTTATTCGTGCTTTGTCTCGTCTGTTTCTTAGGTTGAGACTCGACTCCAGATAGGCTCGAAACTACGAATTGCACTTCTTAAGAAGGCGACAGCCCATGTTGGCCGGTTTGGGCGATTGGTCTACGCGCAGGATTGAGGTAGCCGATTGGCTTTAAATCGATGGTTTCCGGCTGCATTCGTAGCCTTGATCTTAACTTCTGCCGGCCCTGTAGCAAGATCACAAAACGTCGATGTCGCGCTGAACTTGCCGGACGCTCCGTTGGCGAGCGTAGAGCAAACATCTTCCCCCACCACTCCCCCAGCCCCTGCCCAGTCCAGTTCTCAGACCCCTGCCGCTCAAAGCGCGGTGGCCGAGACTCCGGAGGAAATACAGCGCAGGAAAGCACAAGAGCAGCTTAAGGCGCAGGAGAAGCAACGGGTCTTCGGGGTGATGGCGACATTCAACACCACCACGAACCAGGACGCGGTTCCTCTCACTGCCGGTCAGAAGTATCAGCTCTTCTTCAAGAGCGCGACTGACCCGTGGCCCTTTCTGTTGGCGGGTTTTGGCGCCGGCATCGATCAGGCAGACAACAGCTTTCCCGAGTACGGGCAAGGCATGCAAGGGTACGCCAAGCGATTCGGCGCTGCCTATACCGATTACTTCACCGGCAATCTGCTGGGAAACGCCGTGCTGGCCAGCCTGATGAAGGAAGATCCGCGTTATTTTCAGAAAGGCACAGGTAGTTACACTCGCCGTTTTCTTTGGGCTGCTACCAGCACCGTGTGGTGCAAGCGCGATAACGCCACCTGGGGGCCGAATTATGCCAACGTCCTGGGCAATCTTATGGGCGCTGCCGTTTCCAACCTCTACTACCCAGAATCAGATCGAACGGTCGGCGGCACCCTCGGACGTGGATTCACTGTGACCGCCCAGGCAATTGTCGGCTCAGAAGTCATTGAATTCTGGCCCGACATCGTACGTCATCACAGGCGAAAACAAGCCGAGAAGCTGGCTAAGCAGACAGGCGTGAAGACCAGCTCTCAGCCTGATCCTCAATCCGCGCCCCCCGCACCACCCTCTTCCCAACCCTGAGTGCTCGCCTTATCGCGGCGTTACCTTCACCACATTAGCCCTGCACGATCGAACTCCCTGGCAGGCCTCGGGACGCAGGTCTTTGCTTAGGCAGATCTCCACTGCCGTGAGCCGGTTGTTGCCGCAGCTCAGCGCGAAACTACCCGCCGGGTAACTGGGATTCGCCGCTGCAAAACGCGCCAACAAGTCGTCTGGAGTGACGCCATCGGCATCCCTGCCCAAGCCGATATTCGCTGGAATCTTCACTCCTGCGTAGGCCTTATGCATGGCGGCAAAATAATTGTCGACGCCCAATCCTGAGCAGGTGCCGTGTGTTTGCCACTCGTGCTCGACCAGGCTCGCCGTCGGCATGATATCCGTGTCAGCCTGCGGATTGGAGGGGCCGGGCGCATTGCTGCAATGCTGTGGATAGTCGCCACTCGTATCCTGCGGCCACAATCCGTGCACCACAAAGCCCAGGTTACGCCCGCACTCCGGACTGTCACCGTGCGTGGCGCAAAACTCCGGCGACCACGAAAGATTCAGCAGATAGAAATCGAATTCGCCCGGCGCTGCCTGCTCCTCCGGACGTCCGCGGCGCGGCCGCCGCCTACGCTCATCGTTCCCGGAGTAGTTTGAGCTCTCTCGCGGCTGATACTCAGGGGTGCTTGGACGGGCCTCCGTATTGCTATGGGGAGCAGGGGGAGGTTGCACAGTGTTGTTGCAACCCATCATCGAAAGCACGAGCAAGCAACTGATTCTCACTAGCCCGCGTGGAGGGTAACTCTTCGTTTGTCGAGTGTCGTTCAACGCGTTTTTGCCTCATCTGGAACATCCAGCTTACCTCTACCTGCGCGCTGGTGGTTTCAGAAGGTTCTCGCCACTCACACGGAAATGATCTCGTAAGGCCGCATCATCTCGTTGGCAGCGTGCTCCAACGTGTGGCAATGCCAGACAAACCTGCCGGAATAGCCATCGAAACGAACAATGATCCGCGTAACGCCCCGGGCCTCCACCCGCACCGTATCCTTCCATCCAGCCTCATTGGCGGCGGGAGCAACGGCCGGTCCGCGAAAGCTCAACGTCTTTGACGACAAATAAGCAGGCACCAGAATTGGCTGCCGGTCGAGCACCTGAAACCGCACCTGGTGGAGATGGATGGGATGCGTATCAGGCGTCAGATTGACTAGCTGCCAGATCTCCACGCTTCCGTGGCGCGGCGTCTCCGTCACCGGTTCCTGCCACCTGCTTCCGTTCAAGAGCATACTCATCGGTTTGCCGATGACGTTATCGTATTCATTCAACGTCAAGGTACGCGTAACCACCGACTCCTTCGCCTCAATCGGAACGACTCTCCTTAGGGTCCGGGGAAGGGAACTCGTATCCGCCACGCGTGCTTTTGCTACTCGAAACTGCAACAGCGGCAAAATATCGTTGCGCAGCACAATCTGTTCGCCTGCGCTTTCTGAGAAGTCGACGATCACATCGGCGCGCTCTCCGCCGGCCAGCTGCAACCGCTTCACTTCGACCGGTTCGCTAAGTAAGCCCTGATCCGTTCCGATCTGGTGGAAACTCAGTCCATTCTCCATGGTCAACCGGTAGAAGCGCGCGTTCGACGCATTCAAAATTCGAAACCGGTATTTTCGCGGTTCGACTTCCAGGTAGGGCAGCAGTTTGCCGTTCACCAGAAAGCAATCGCCAAAGACCTCCGGAACCCACGGCCCTTCGGCGTTCAGCGAAATCGGATAGTAGAGTTGTCCATCCTGGCGTAACATCCGGTCGCAAAGCAACAGAGGGATTTCATATTTACCCTGCGGAAGATTCAACCCATCCTCCTCGCTATCGCGAATCAGATAGGCGCCGAAGAGGCCTGCGTAGACGTTGAGCCGTTCGATTCCCATGGCATGGTCGTGGTACCACAACATGGCCGCATCTTGTCTGTTCGGATAGGAATAGCTAGCGCTTTTTCCCGGAGAATACCAGCTTTCGGGGTAGCCATCGCTCTCCGCGGGCACTCTGCCTCCGTGCAGATGCACTACGGTTCTCACCTCTGGATGGTCGCGCTCCGCGCCGCACAGCTTGTAGTCGATAGGAAGAAAGTGCCGTTCGGGCAACTCGTTGGCCCATTGCACGCAAATCGGCTGACCACGGCGTGCTTCAATCGTCGGCCCCGGAAACCCGTTGCCATAAGCCCAGAAGGTGGTCGGCGGTACATCGCGGTGTACCTTCGCGGAAATGGCCCTCATCTCCATGCGATAGAAGGCCGCGTTCGCCATTTTGGAATCACCCGGCGGGCCCCCTGCTGGTTTCGCTATAGGCAAAATCGGCAAAGGGTCAACGAACGGTTCCAGGTTCGTAGGTCGGATCAACGGCGGCGCGGTCACCCGTGCAGTGGCCATCGCACTGCGATTCCCGCTGCTATCTCCTGACAGGAGCGGAGACGCAGAGGCCGTCACATCGCCGGAGAGCTGCGACAAGGACGCGAGGCTTGCTTGGATCAAAAATTCTCGTCGGGTGGCGGGCATTCGTCCTAATGGCTGCGGAAGAACTCACTGGATGAACGGCACGGCTTCCGCCGTGCCGTATTGGATTGTAGGAAGTGAAGGCTCTACAGGGTGCGGAAAAACTGATGCATTGTGTCAGGGCACGACTTTAGTCTGGCCGGAATCGATTGAGAATTTGACGGGCTTTTAGCCCCTGAGGCACGGATTTGGTTACCTGGACACGACCTGCCCAGTTTGTGGATTGAGGATCAAGCGCCCACACTGTTTTGCGCGTTCTTCATCCTCAAAATCGAACATGTTCTCAATCGAGCCGGCCAATTCGTCAAACGATCCCTGGCCGATACGTTCTCCCTTCAGCCAGTTGTCTTCCACAAACCGAATAACCGAGGTCTGGTCAGTCAGCGTATGGTCCACAAAATTCTTCTTCGCCCAGGGTGAAATGATGAGCATAGGCAGACGGGGCCCGTGACCACAACGCGCAGTCGCATGCTCGTTATATGAATCGATGCCCGGCAGGATGTGTTCCTGGTTGCCGCAAACTCCAGTGCCGTTCAGGAAGTCCGCAACCCCGGTCGACGAATTGACGATGGGGCTGGCCTGGTGATCGTACCAGCCATCGGAGTCGTCATATGTCACAACGATAGCGGTCGAATCCCAGAACTTCGACTTCTCGATAAAGTTGATCGTATTCACCAGGAAATCCTGCTCATCCAGGGGGTCTGATTCTCCGGAGTGTCCGCTCTGAATGGTCCGCGGTTTCAGGAAGCTGACCGCGGGCATATTCCCCGCGTTCACCGCATCGACAAAATCATGAAGATCATATTGATGATTTGTCTTATCGCCGTCCTTGCCGATCGCCGCCACGGACTTGGGGCGAATGTGGGTTGGATTGGCGGTCGAAGGATAGTATTGGAACGGCTCGCGGTGCGGGCTGTAGTCATTGTCATCCATCACGCCGGTTACGGTCGACGAACTGCTGCGATCGCATCCCGAGGTGCCGTTCGGATTGGTGATGGTCAAATCGAAGCCATCGGAAAACCAACCCCAGCTTACGTGGTGCGCGCTCAGCAGGTTGCCGATATTCTTGCCTCCAAGATAAGCGAGGTCTTCCGTTGGGTCCGAGCAGACGTCGTTTTCCGGGTCCGGCTCGCCAATCAAGGTAGTTGAGCCTGCGCCGCCCGCGACCTCATCACTGTTGCCGTTAATTAGGTCGATGATGCCGTTTGTCTGGCCGGAGATCAGGTTCACCGCACCCAGCGTGGAGTCGCCGAATGTGGTCTCGAAATAGTTGTCGCTCATCGCATAGTTCTGCGCGTAATTCCATAGCCCGGTCACGGTGTTTCCGTCAAAGTAGGCCATCACCAGGCCGTTGGTGTTGACGGCTGCGGGTTCATTGGTCACTGGGTTTCCCAGTGCGTTGCCGGGCGCGCCGGTGTTCAACGGAAACAGATCCATCTTGCCCCCGTCAAAAGCCAGTTGTTCAGGCGAATAGTCGTTGTCCTGGTCGTTGGTCGACGCTTGATTGCGCCCCAGCCGAAAAGGATTTGCTGCACCGCCGCCGTTGGCCTTGTTCAAGTTGGGATTGTTATGCAGCAACGAGGACGTGAACCCATTGACCTTGGGCGTATTGGGCCCTGCAATGAACTTTGGCTCGCCCTCAGCATTGAGCGCATTTGGATAGGTTCCGAAATAATGATCGAAGGAGATATTCTCGTCGAAAATTACCACCAGGTGCTTGATGGGGGTTGTGGTTCTCTCATGGCTGCCCTCGCCGGCACCCTCAGTGGCAAATGCGGTGGGCCCCTGCAGCCCCAGTAAGATCGCCATGGCCAATGCCAATAATCGATTCATTTACTCTCCTCGCTCTCGGTGGAACGAGGGGAGTCTTCCACAGCCTCTTGAGTCTCAGATGATTTATCCGTGAATCCTGGATGAAACACGGCTGACGCTAGACTCTCGGCGCGGCTGCGAAGCCGCGCCGGTCTAAGAGTTCCCAGATGAAATGTCTAGCTCGCGCTTACAGGTTGGTGACCGTGGTGTTTGATGTATTGGCTGAGCGACTCGAACTTGGTCTCCTTGAGTAATTCACCCAGAGTGCGCTCGCCATCCCAATCAGGGGCAAAGTGCTGTCCATAATGCTCGCGCAGGTGTTTGATCTTGGTGGTGGGATGCTTGTGATCGATCTGTCCGCTCTTTTCGCGGGCGCGGCCGTCCAGGCCAGGATTCTTCGGCGCGTTGCTCATACTAACTCCTTCCGGACGCATACATGGCCCGGAGTTTGGACGGGCTTCGGACTCCAACAACAAAGCGCCGTCCGACTTTGGGATGCGGGCACGGCGTGGAACCGCGCCCGGTTAGGGCAGTTTCGCAATTGGTGCGAAACTGCCTTAAACCACAATGCGGGACATTCTACTCTTCATTATTTACAAGTGGTCGGCACTCGTGTAGCATCGGCACTTTTAAGGCCGATCCACAGCTCCACGCAAGAAAAGACGCCTTCGCCACACTTGCCGGTGCAGAGTAGAAGTGAAAATGCTCTAAGACTTGCCCTCTATGCGTATCCCGATGGGTTGGCGAATTTGCTTATTAATCCTTGTGGCTGGCGTCTCCGCCTGGGCGCTGGTGGAAGTCGTGCTTCCCTCTCGGGCGACGCGCGCATCGGGGCCCCAGCAATACGTGACTACGGGTGTTTTTACCCCCGCTCATCCCGACGCATCCGCCGCTATCAGAGACTTTCTCGACATTCACCCGGAACATCCCGTGCAGCCTATCGCTTACACCCACACCGTACACCTTGCCAAGGGACTGCCCTGCACCTTCTGTCATGTGGGGGTCGATCAAGGACCCGAAGCACGAATTCCCGGCGTGAATGTCTGCATGAGCTGTCACTCGTCGATCGCCACCGACCGCCCCGAGATCAAGAAGATCGCCGCCTACAAGGCGCGTGGCGAAGAGATTCCCTGGGTGCGCGTTTACAACTACAGCGAATCGGCGCATGTGCGCTTTAATCACGCGCCCCATATCCGCGCCGGGGTCGATTGCGCCTCCTGCCACGGCGACCTCACCAAGCAGACCACCGCTGAGCGCAAAATTGATTTGAACATGGGCTTTTGTCTCAACTGCCACACCCGGAAAAAAGTATCGATCGATTGCGAGACCTGTCACTACTGACCCTTATGGAACGGCGAGACTTCATCAAAATATCGGCTCTTTCCGGCGTGATGGCAACGCTCGAAGCCTGTCGTGCGCCCGAGAAGCAGCTCATCCGTTTCGTTCCCGAGGAAGAGTTGATCCCTGGCATCGCCACCTGGAAGCCCAGCGTATGCACTCTCTGTTCCGCAGGGTGCGGTCTGCTGGTGCGGGTCATGCAAGGGGAAGCAGAAGTTGTGCGTCATGGTCAGCAGGGGCTGATCAAAATGGGCCTGGCGAAAAAACTCGAAGGTAATCCGCAGCACCCCATCAATCAAGGAAAGCTCTGCGCCCGCGGTCAGGCAGGCTTACAAGCGCTCTACCATCCGGATCGCATCACTCACCCCATCAAGCGCACCGGCGCGCGCGGCTCCGGCGAGTTTCAGGAAATAACCTGGGACGATGCGCTGAAGGAATTGTCCGGGCATCTGTCCGCCTTGCAATCATCGAAGTCCACGGACGCACTTGCCTTTTTGGCGCGGCCCCTGAGCGGACAACGCCACGAACTCATTGAGCGCTTCCTGCAAGCCTACGGCGCGCCCCCGGCAATCTGGTATCAACCCTTTGATGAAGCGGTATTGCGCCAGGCAAATCTGCTCAGCTTCGGCCACGCCGCGCTGCCCACCTTCGACCTTGCCCGCGCGGATTATGTAATCTCCTTCGGCGCCGATTTTCTCGGTGCCTGGAATTCTTCCGTGGCGCAATCGATCGGTTACGGCGTGATGCGCCAGGGCCGCCCCGGCCGCCGCGCAAAGTTCGTGCAGATCGAATCGCGTATGTCGCAGACCGGCGCCAACACCGATGAGTGGATTGCTTGCCGGCCGGGCATGGAAGGCGCGCTGGCGCTAGGCATCGCGCATGTCATCCTGAGCGAGAAGCTCGCGCCACAAGGCGCTGCGTCCCGCGCCGGTTCGCTCATCGCCGGCTGGTCCGCGGGCCTGCCCGACTATTCCCCCGAAGCGGTAGACAAGCAGACCGGCGTCCCTGCCGCTGTTATCAAGCGGCTGGCGCACGAGATCACGCAGAGCGGATCCGCCGCGGCCATCGTCGGAGGTCCACCTCTGGCCCATACCAATGGCCTATTCAACGCGCTGGCCGTCAATGCTCTGGAGTCCTTAGTGGACCGCGCGCCGTTATTGGGCTTCACGCCCGATCTCACGCAACCCGCGCCGCAGATGCAGGCCAGCCTGGCGAGCCTTAACGGGTTTGCTAAGCTCCCCGGCCAGCCGCGCCCGCCGCAGATGCTGCTGCTCTATGAGGCCAATCCAACTTTTGCCGCGCCGCCTGCTCTACACATACGCGAGGCCCTCGCAAAAATTCCGTACATCGTCAGCTTCGGCAACTTCATCGACGAAACCAGCGCCCAAGCTGACTTGATCTTGCCCGACCACGCGCCGCTCGAGTCCTGGCTGGATAGCATGCCCGAGTCTGGCTCGTTGCAGGCCGTGGCCAGTCTCGCGCCCCCGGCCGTCCTGCCTCTGCACGACACTCGCTCCATGCCCGATGTGTTGCTTGGCTTGGCGCATCAACTTGGCGGCGACGTCGCCAAGGCTCTTCCCTTCGCGACTTATGACGCGATGCTGCGCGCAGCCTTCGTTCCGCTACGCACCCGTGGCGGCTCCATAGACGCCAAGACAGACGACGACTTTTGGGACGCCGCGCAGACCCAGGGTGGCTGGTGGGCCTCGCCATCGGCGGTTCACCCTGCTGCCCCATCGTCTCCCGCGGCGGTGCCTAAGCATGCCCCCATGGCGATGAGCGCGCCCGAATTTGCCGGTGCCGCGAGGGACTTTCCTTTCTATTTCTTGCCCTACGCCTCGCAGGCGTTGGGCGATGGTTCGCTCGCCCATCTGCCTTGGCTGCAGGAGCTGCCCGACGTGCTCACCTCGGCTATGTGGTCGAGCTGGGTTGAGATTCATCCCAAGACCGCCGAGCATTTGGGCATCAAGGAAGGCGACCTGGTAGAGATCGCGTCACCGCAGGGAAGCGTGCGCGCCGCCGCGGTCCTCTCTCCTGGGATCGCGCCCGACCTGGTTGCCATGCCGGTCGGCCAGGGCCATGAGAATTTCACCCGCTTCGCCAGCGGCCGTGGCACGAACCCGCTCTCGATTCTCGCGCCCCTCGCTGAACACGAAACCGGATCACTCGCTTGGGCCGCGACACGCGTGAAGCTTACGCGCGCCGGCGGACCCGAGCAGGCCAAGTTGATATTGTTCGCAGGCGGAATGAGCGGCTTCCCCCACGAGGAGGAAAAACGCTGATGTACACAGGCGCAGAAGGGAACGGCTTCAGCCGTGTACTTAATAGAGTCCCGTAGGGACGACTGCAAGTAGCCCAGGACGCAGTCCTGGGTGGGAGAAGAGAATCACGTCCAGTCCCGAAGGGACGGCTGAGAATTTCCCAGGACATGGTCCTGGGCTTTGGCGGTTCCAACGGACTAGAACTAGCTAAGAAGGGCAGGCAAAACCGAATGTCGCACAAGTGGGGACTGGTAGTCGATCTAGACCGCTGTACCGGATGCGAAGCCTGCGTAGTCGCCTGTCACGCGGAAAACAATATCCCCACCGCGGGTGAAGACCAGGCCGCGCGCGGCCGCGCCAAGCACTGGATTCGCGTAGAGCGTTATTGGGAAGGCGATTTCCCCAACCCCAAGATTCGCTTTCAGCCTGTACTATGCCAGCAATGCGATGATGCCCCCTGCGAGCCCGTCTGCCCCACCTACGCCAGCTATCACACGCCCGAAGGGCTCAACGCCCAGGTCTACAACCGCTGCATCGGCACCCGCTTCTGCGCCAACGCCTGCCCCTACAACGTGCGCTTCTTCAATTTCTATAATCCCGAGTGGGATATGCCACTGCAACTGCAACTCAATCCTGACGTCTCCGTACGCAGCGTCGGCATCATGGAAAAGTGCACCTTTTGCGTGCAGCGCATCAAGGCCGCTGAGATTCAGGCGGAAGCGGAAAAGCGCGAGTTGAAGGACGGCGAATTCACCACCGCCTGCGCGCAATCGTGCGCTTCCAAGGCCCTGGTTTTCGGCGACCTGAACGATCCCAACAGCGAAGTTGCGCGCCTGTCGAACTCCAATCGAGGCACCAAGCTGCTGGGCGAACTGGGCACCAAGCCCAACGTGACCTATCTTGAACGAGGCACCTGGCAAGATGCAAAAAACGGCTGAACAAATCGAGCAGGACCTGCTGCGGCCGCTCTTCCATAGCAGCGGCAAGTACTGGGTTGCCGTGGCGCTCGCCACCAGCCTGCTGCTCGCCGGTGTGGCCGCATTTGGTTATCAGCTCTATGTCGGCATCGGTGTATGGGGTCTCAACTCCCCGGTCTTCTGGGCTTTCGACATCACCAATTTCGTCTTCTGGATCGGCATCAGTCACGCGGGCACGCTGATCTCTGCGATCCTGCGCCTCACGAATGCCACCTGGCGCCGCCCTGTCACCCGTTGTGCAGAGGCCATCACCGTCTTCTCCGTCTTGATCGGCGCCATCATCCCGCTATGCCACATCGGCCGCCCGTGGCTCGCGTACTGGATGATTCCTTACCCCAACCAGCGCCATATCTGGCCCAATTTCCGCTCCCCGCTTGCCTGGGATTTCTTCGCCATCTCTACCTATCTCACCGGCAGCACCACCTTCCTCTATCTGCCCACGATTCCGGACTTCGCCGCCGTCCGCGACGCCTCCACCGGCTTACGCAAGAAGATCTACCGCGTGTTAGCCCTAGGCTGGCAAGGCACGCAGCGTCAATGGCAGCGGCTTGAAATCGCCATGCACATCATGGCCATCGTCATCATTCCCGTCGCCGTCTCGGTGCACACCATCGTCTCCTGGGACTTCGCCATGACCCCGGTGCCCATGTGGCACTCCTCTATCTTCGGTCCCTATTTCGTCGCCGGTGCAATCTTCAGCGGTATCGCCGCCTTGATCCTGGCCATGGCGCTGCTGCGCAAGCTCCTGCACCTGGAGGATTATCTAGAGCCGATCCATTTCGAGAACCTAGGCAAGCTCCTGCTGACCATGAGCCTGCTGTGGTTCTACTTCACGTTCGCCGAGCGCCTCACCGCCTGGTATGGCAACTCCCCTCCCGAGATGGCTGTCTTCTGGGAGAGTATTCGCAAGCAGTTCGCGCCGCTCTTCTGGATCATGGTCTTTTGCAACTTCATCATCCCGGTGCCGATCCTGGCCATCAAGCGCCTGCGCACCATCACCGGAACCGCGATTGCGTCCTGTACCGTGGTCATCGGCATGTGGCTCGAGCGCTTCCTCATCGTGGTGCCCTCGCTGGAGCACAAGTTCCTGCCCTACTCCTGGGGTACTTACCGCCCCACCTGGGTCGAAGATGTCTTGATGGCTTCGAGCTTTGGCTTCATGCTGCTGCTCTACCTGCTGTTCTCAAAATTCGTGCCCATGATTTCCATCTGGGAATTGAAGGTTGGTCTACAGCCCCACTTCAGGGTTCGAACATCCCCCAAGGCCGAAGCGAAGCATCATGGTTTGGCCATGCCCGGGCCACGGCCCACGGATGTGGCGGAATGAAGGCCCTCTACGCGCTCTACTCAGAACCCGAGGCCGCCCAGCGCGCCCTCGACTCCTTGCGCGCCGCCGGCTCACAGCTCAAACTAGACCCACGCCAGATCGTCGTAATCTCCGGTGAGCCCTACGAAGGCTACGAATTTACCGACGAGCACGCCACCGGCATCCCCTATCGATGGGCAGTGCTGGGTGCGGTGGTCGGAGGCACCTGTGGCCTCTTGCTCACCACACTCTCGCAGAAGTCCTATCCGATTCTCACCGGCGGCATGTCCCTCACGCCCGCGTGGACCAACGGCATCATCGTCTACGAGATGATCATGTTGGGAGCCATCCTCACCACCCTGGTAGTTCTGCTGATCGGCGCAGGACTGCCCAATTTCAAAGGCGTGATTACAGATCCTGAGATTTGGAACGGGAAGATACTGGTAGGGGTAATCGACGCGCCGGAAAATTCCCAGCCGGAACTTGAGAAGCGTCTGCTCCAGGCAGGCGCTTCTCAAGTAAAACAATCTGTTTAAAAGAGCCGCGAAAACCTAACCGGCCTTGATGTTAGTCACGTGGATTGTCTTGGTGGCCGGGTTCAGCGTCCCGGTCACAGCCACCTTCGCCCCGGCGAACGCGGCGCTCTTTTTCTGATCGTCGAGTTGGTAAGCCGTCTTGGTTGCTGGATCGAACAGAGTGTACTTGCCGCCCATGTTCACGCAGCGAGTGGTGCAGTCCTTCGGGCTTTCGCCCTTCTTCTCCATAATCTGGTGGCCGCCCAAAGCGGCGCACTGGCTGTCAATGATCTCGCCCGTATAAGTCTGCGGGGCTTGGGCAAAAATGCTCAGCGATGCCAACAAACAACCTGCACTGATCGCTAGTTTCTTCATGGAAGCAGTCTCCTTGTGCCCGATATTCGGGGTCCCTCAAACACGCGACTTTGGGTCGTCCGGGATACTTTCACAATGCTTCGAGCATTGTCAATATTGGACTTCGACCCGATTAGCGTCACGAGGGACCTATTCCCTTTTGGTCCTTCTCAACCGGACGGTTCCCATTCAGGCACGCCGACGATAAGATGAGCTATCTCATTCGCTCGAAAGGATACCGAGCATGGAGAAGCACTCGGCCCACAGCCATCATCACCATCATTCGCACAACCATGTCGTGAACGCACCCACCTCACGCCGCGATTTCCTTCGTGTCCTGATGGGGAGTGCCCTGGCCGGGGCCTCGATACTGGAGTTAGCCTGGCACCGAGCTGCCTGGGCAAGGTCAGCGGCTCCGAGTTCTGATGCCAACCTCTTCGACATTCAGAAGGTTGCCAATGGCGTTTACTTCGCGCGTGCCCGTCCTCAGGCCATGTTGAACTGCAACGCCGCCATATTCGTTCGCTCGAAGGATGTAGTGGTGGTTGACGCGCACTCCAAGCCATCGGCTGCCGCCTCTCTGATAGACCAGATGAAGCGGGAAGTGACCACCAATCCCGTGCGCTACGTGATCAACACTCACTTCCACTGGGACCACACCCAAGGCGATCACGCCTATCGTCTGACCGGCGAGAAAGTCGACTTCATCGCCAGTGCCGCCACCAAACAGCTGATGTCGAGCCAGGCGGTCACCCGGATGAAGGCTTCGGTGGCCGAAGTGCCGCAACAAATCGACGCCCTGCGCAACCAGGCTGCCCACGCAACAACCGCTCAAGAAAAATCCTTCTGTGCCGACCAGATCCGGCAGTTCCAGGCTTATCAGGCTGAGCTCAAGGATTACACGCTAGAATTGCCGACAATCACCTTCGACAAGTCGTACCTATTGCAAGATCCGGCATACGATCTGCACATCGAATTTCACGGTCACGCCCACACCTCTGGAGATGTGGTGGCCTATTGCCCGCAAGCGCGCGTAGTGGCCACGGGAGATGTGATTCATGGGTTTCTGCCCAACATCGCCGACGGCTTCCCGCGTTTGTGGCCGGGGACGATTGACTCCATAGGCTCTGCTGACTTCAACACCATCCTGCCCGGCCACGCTGCGCTGCAAACCGGCCGCACAGAGATGATCAACCTGCGCAACTATATTGAGGAGTTGACGGGAAAGGTTGAGGAAAACAAGAAGGCCGGCCTAACCCTGGCGGAGATGCAGAAACTCATCACCGTGGCCTCTCTCAAGTCTCTGCACTCCAACGGGTACGAGGACTACCTGGCGCGCATGAGCGCCCTAAGCAACTCCTCATTCAGCAAGCGACCGCCGTTGCAAACCGACGTAAACGCGAATGTAGCCGATGTCTATCGCAACCTCGACCGGACCTAGGGCAATTTCGCAGATCTTCATCAGGTCACAGTAATCGCGAAACTGCCTTAGTCGCGTCCGCGAAGTTTGGTAAGCAGCCTCAGAATCTCAAGGTACAGCCAAACCAGCGTGACCATAAGCCCAAAGGCGCCGTACCACTCCATATACTTTGGAGCGCCCATCCGTACGCCACTCTCGATGAAGTCGAAATCGAGCACCAGGTTGAGAGCTGCGATGCCGACGACAATTAAGCTGAACCCGATCCCGATCGGACCCGAGCCGTTGATCGAAGTGAAGTGAACGCCAAAGAAGCCCAGCACAAATTGCAACAAGTAAAACAGCATGATCGCGCCCGTTGCGGCCACGATGCCCAACCGGAAGTTCTGTGTCACTGGGATCAGCCCGGAGCGATACGCGAGCAGGAGAACCAGCAGAGTTCCGAACGTCAGGCTGACCGACTGGATAGCAATCCCAGGGAAACGCAGCTCGAGAACGGCCGAGATGCCGCCCAGTGCCAATCCTTCCAGCAGCGCATAGGCGGGCGCGGTGACTGGGGACCACTCCTTCTTAAAGACGGTGACAATGGCGCAGACAAATCCACCGATGCTCCCAATCCACAGCCAGGGGAGCACAGCGGCGGCAGAATGTTCCTGGTTGAAGAGATGCCATGTCCAGGCTGCGCTGGCGATCGCTAAAAGCAGTAGCAGCCCGGTCTTGTTGACCGTGCCCTCGAGTGTCATGCCTCTGCCCAGTACGCCGACACCCTCAAAACGCTTTTCGCTCAAAACAGGATTTGACGTTCTCATCAGCTGCGCCACGTTGTACTCTCCTTACCCAAACCGCTCTATGACCATTTTACGGCAACCGCTCCCGGCCTTTACAAACTCCGGAAAAAGCCAAACCTTCCTGAAGGATAGGCGTTGAGTTAGGTCCCCTCGGCTACGACGGGATGACAAAGCGGAGGGGCACTTCCCTGTGAGATCGGCTCGTCGCTGAAGGATGTTCGGGCCTGGCCAATGCTCCGCCCAGCCGCTCTTTCAGCCACTAGCCAAATCCCCATGGACCAACGGCCACGTATGCGGCGTTCAGTAAGGAAAGCCGCATCGGACCTATCGACACTATTAGGCTTGACAGGAAATCCGGAGGAAGCCGAGGGACCTGCTGTGCGCCTTGCCCGACACGCAACTGCCGGAGTGGCTCCGGATTTCCCGCGACGCTTGGTGGCCTGATGCACTTCGTGCGGCTTTCCTCAAGGAAAGCCGCTGAGGCCCGTTGCGGCGCCCGGGGGTAGTTGCTTACACTGGAGTTGTCGATGGAATGAGGTGGCTAGGGTTCCGGTTCTGGACCGGTCCAAGCGCCACAAAGGACCGGACGGTCCGCACCCAAGGGCAAAAATCCCAGAGGGAAAAGTCGAAAGCGACTTTGTGTCTCTGGGAGCCGATCTTGTCACTTACAGCATTTCTTCTCGTTACCTTTGCATCTGTCGCCCACGCCACATGGAATTTCCTGGCCAAGCGGGCAGCCCACAGTAAGCACCTCATCTGGTTTTCTTCGACCACTGAAGCGTTGTTGTTTGCGCCCCTCGCGGCCTGGGTTCTAACCAAGGCCTGGTCGAGTCTCGGCCTTCGGTCCGCCCTCTTTCTGCTGGCAACCGGTGTTCTACACCTGCTGTATACGGAGAGCTTGCTTCGTGGCTACAGGGCCGGCGATCTCACTGTGGTGTATCCGCTGGCACGGGGAACGGGCCCTCTCCTGTCGTTCTGCGGTGCGGTTCTGCTGCTGCACGAGCATCCATCGTTCCTGGCCGCAGCGGGCGCAATTCTGATCACAGCTGGAATTCTGTTTGCCTCCGGTGGGCTTGCCGCTCTTCGCCACGCGCCTAACCACAAGGGATTGTTCTGGGGCGTCGCGACCGGTTCCATGATCGCGTGCTACACGCTGGTCGATGGTTACTCGGTCAAGACGCTTCTGATCTCGCCCTTCCTGGTGGACTACGCCGGCAACCTGTTTCGCACGATTATGCTTTCTGGCGGAGCATACCGCCGTCGCACTTCACTCTGGCCGGAATATACCCAATGCTGGAAAGAAGCGTCAGGGATCGCTGTGCTAACTCCGCTCGGATACATCCTGGTGCTCTTCGCGATGAAACTGGCCCCCATCAGCCACGTGGCTCCCGTGCGAGAAATGTCAATGATGATCGGCATGTATTTTGGAGCCAGATTCCTGAAGGAAGGCCAAATCATTCGTCGCATCATTGGCTCACTTCTTATTGCCGCGGGAGTGGCCGCGTTAGCCTTTGGATGAAGTGCGCCCATAATTTACCGCCGCTTAACAACTGCTGATTAGGCTGCAGCTGAGCCTGATGCTGCCGATCCTATTCGACATCCGGAACCTGCTATCCTCAAACCCGGCAAGCCTCGAAACGCAGGAGTTTGATTCTCGATGTCGCATCCAAAGCAGGATGTTGCGATCGTAGGCGCGGGAATCCTGGGACTGGCCCACGCCTATGTAGCAGCGAAAGCTGGTAAATCGGTGGTCGTCTTTGAGAAAAGTCCGCGTGCCGCCGGCGCTTCCGTGCGCAACTTCGGCATGGTTTGGCCCATCGGCCAGCCCGCCGGGACCATGCTCGCACTTTCCTTGCGCAGCCGCGAATTATGGCTGGAAATTCTCCGCCTCGCCAACCTGACTCGTCGAGAAACGGGATCGCTTCACGTTGCCTACCGCGAGGATGAGGCGGCGGTGGCGCGGGAGTTCGCCGAGCTCGGCCCAAAGTTGGGCTACGAGTGCTCCTGGCTGAAGCCCTGCGAGGTCCTTGAGCGCTCCCATGCCGTCCAGCCCGATGGGCTTGTTGGTGGCCTATGGAGTAGCACCGAGCTCACCATCGATCCTCGCCAGGTACTCCAGTCGTTGCCCGCCTTTCTCGCCGAACGATACAACGTCCGCTTCGTCTTTGGAACCGCCGTGACCGCCATCGAACCGCCTGTCCTGGATACCGGCAGCGGCCCATGGCAAGCGGAGACCGTGATTGTTTGCGGTGGTGACGACTTCGAAACTCTCTATCCGCAGCACTATGCGGCCAGTGGCTTGACTCGCTGCAAACTACAAATGATGCGCACCGCCCCACAGCCCGATGGATGGCAGCTCGGCCCATCGCTCGCGGCCGGTCTCACCTTGCGCTTCTATCCAGCTTTTCAGGTTTGTACCGCGCTCCCGGCGCTCAGCAGGCGAATCGCTGACGAGACTCCCGAGTATGACCGCTGGGGAATCCACGCACTGGTGTCGCAAACGGCGGATGGAGCCCTCACGCTCGGTGACTCCCACGAATACTCGCTGGCCGTCGACATCTTCAACAAGGAAGAGATCGATGAGATCATCCTTCGCTATACACGTCAGTTTCTTCGCGCCCCGGACCTCAAAGTCGCCGAGCGCTGGTATGGCGTTTATGCCAAGCATCCCGAGAAACCACTCGTCGTGATGCAGCCGGAAGAAGGAGTCAGGCTTGTGGCTTCGCCGGGAGGTTCCGGTATGACGTTGTCTTTTGGGGTGGCAGAGCAGTCAATGCGCGACTTAGGATTTATCCATGCCTAGCCAAAAAATCCCCGCCATCTTTCTGGATTGGGCGGGAACCGCCGTCGATCACGGAAGCATTGCGCCCGTGCATGCTCTGGAAAACATCTTCGATCAATTTGGCATCACAGTCCCTCGCCCGTTGGTTCGTCGATATATGGGGCTGGCTAAGAAGGACCATGTCCGCAAGTTGCTCCAGGAGACAGAAGTGAAACAACAATGGCGAACGCTGCGCAATGCGGTGCCGCAAGAGCGCGATGTGGACGAAATCTATGCCAACTTCGAACCGCAAATGATGGAAGTGCTATCCGGCTACGCGACCGTCATCTCAGGCGTGGTGGACGCGGTGGCAGCGATGCGCGCACGAGGTATGAAGATCGCAGGCACTACCGGCTACACCCGCCCCATGCTTGATCGGCTGGAAGTGCTCGCAGCCGAGCAGGGCTATCGTACGGATCGCTCCCTGGCGCCTGAAGACGCCGGTGGCGGACGGCCTTTTCCCTGGATGTGTTACCGGTTGGCGATGGATCTCCGCATCTATCCACTTTCCGCCTGCGTGAAGATTGGCGATACCGAGTCGGACATAGAGGAAGGCTTGAATGCCGGTATGTGGACCATCGGCGTCACCCGCAGCGGCAACACCGTCGGGCTATCGGAAGCCGATTGGTTACAACTTGATCCCGGAGAACAGAAAAAACGTCTCGCGTGCGCCGAACAGGAACTGCGTGCGGCCGGAGCACACTACACTGCGGAAACCGTTGCCCACACGCTGCCGCTCCTGGAAGAGATTGAGCGCCGAATCGCCAACGGAGAGCGCCCGGAATGAAGCCGGCGCACGGAACATCCGCGCCGCCCTCGCGCCTCACGCGATGGCATGTGCTCACCGTCTCTTTGCTCTTCCTCGGCTATGGCGGCTATTACTTCTGCCGTTCCGATTATTCTGTCGCCCTGCCCCTGATCATTGCCGAGCAAGTGCACAAAGGCATACCCGCAGGCGTGGCCCAGATAAGGCTTGGAACGATCGCTTCGCTCGGAGTGCTGGTCTATGCGATCGGCAAGTTTCCCAGCGGCGGGCTGGCGGATCGCTTTGGCGGCCGCCGCAACTTCCTCGGCGGGATGTTCGGGTCAATTCTGTTCACCATGCTCTTTATGTTGGGCGGCGGATTTCCCCTCTTCACCCTTGCCTGGTTGGGCAACCGCTTGGTGCAGTCTCTGGGATGGGTTGGGCTGGTTAAAGTAACCTCACGCTGGTTCTCCTACACTGCGTATGGCAGCGTCATGGCGGTGCTCAGTCTCAGTTACCTTTTCGGAGATGCAATCTCCCGCGCGATTATGTCGCTCTTGCTGGCGCACGGCTTCGGCTGGAGGGGAGTCTTCGCTGCGGGCGCTGGTTTGCTCAGCGTGATTCTTGTATGCAATCTGATTTTCCTGCGAGACTCTCCTCAGTCGTACCACTTGCCCGCACCCGAGCAGAACCCGCTGAACCTCTTTTCCGATGCAAGCCCGGCGGCCACGCGGCCAGGCATGGTTGAAATCTTTCGCACCCTGCTAAACTCCTACGCTTTCTGGCTGGTCTGCGGCCTTTCTCTCGGGACCACGCTACTGCGCGAAACCTTCAATCTTTGGATACCCACATACTTCACCCAGATGGTCGGCATGACTGGTGCGCAGGCCGCCAGCGGCAGCGCACTCTTTCCCTTCTTCGGCGGCCTCTCTGTATTGTTTGCAGGTTTCCTCAGTGATTACCTTGGCCCCGAAGGCCGCAGCCGCATTCTCTTTGGTGGGCTCTGCTTTACCGTTGTGGCGCTACTGGGTCTAGCAGAGGTAACCATGCACGCACCGCGGTTTGTGCCCCTCGCTTTGGTGGCTACGGTCGCCTTCTGCCTGCTCGGGCCCTACTCTTATCTCGCGGGCGCGATGGCCCTTGACTTTGGAGGAAAGGAGGGGAGTGCAACGGCCTCCGGAATGATCGACGGCTTCGGCTATCTTGCGGGCATTCTCTCCGGCAACAGCATGGCTCATTTGGCGGTCACGTATGGGTGGCAGAGAATGTTTCTCGTACTGGCTGGCGTCGCGGCACTTACCAGTGTCGTTGGCGGGCTCGCTCTCTGGCAACAGCACCGGCGCACCCTCGCGATCGGTTTGCTGCGCCCTGTGGAGGGGCAATGACCGCCAAAGCAGCAGACATTGATATCGCCCAGGTAAATTGCACGCCGGCTGAGATGACCATCGCTTGGCAGAACTCCTCCTACAGTGTCTATAGCTCTTTGTGGCTGCGAGACAACGTCCCTGCCCATCGCGATGCTCTTACCGGTCATCGCCTGATAAGCCTGGTCGATCTCCCGCTCGAGCCACGGTTGCGCTCCGCTGAGCTTTTGCCGCCAGGCCACATCACTCTGGTCTGGGATGACGGCGAGACCGGCGTCTTTTCTCTCCACTGGCTGCGCGCGTATGACCGCTCCTTGCGCTTGAGCGCGCGACCCACGCGCCTGCCGTGGATGGGGCAGCCGGCCTCGCACTTTGCCTGGTCTGCCTATTCGGATTGGGTCGCGGATCTATCCATCCGCGAAGACTGGCTCTATTATGTGGGACGCGACGGGTTGGCTTTTCTTAGCGACGTTCCTCGAGAAGACGCCGCTGTTCTGCAGGTTGCCGCGCACATTGGTTACGTTCGCGAAACCAATCATGGCCGCATCTTCGACGATCGCAGTGTTGTTGCCTTGCCGGTCCACACTGACAATTCGTATCGTGATCCGGTGCCGGGCTTTCAGTTGCTGCATCGTCTCTCCGCCCCAGGTCGTGGTGGCGAAAGCATCTTTGTTGACGGAATGGCCGCTGCCGAGCGGGTACGAGCCCATGATGCCAACGCTTTTTCCATGCTTTGTCAGACGCCGATCTTATATCGCTTTCAAGATGACGATGTGGACCTTGCCGTCGAGCGAACCATGCTTGAGGTGGACACGCGCGACCAATTCCGCGCCATCTATTACGACGACAGCTCGATCGCGCCATTGCCGCTCAAGGGCCCTTTGCTCAAAAAGTATTACGCAGCTTACCGGCAACTGGCTGACCTGCTCTGCGATCCAGCACGATCTGTAGTCTACCGGCTGCAGCCGGGCGATCTTGTCCTCTTCGATAACACCCGCATCCTTCATGGCCGAACGGAGGGAGAAGGCGGCCTTGGCCACCTGCAGGGCTGCTATCTGGAATCGGATGGACTCTATAGCTCGCTCGCAGTACTCTCACGAAAAAGGAGTTCGCATCATGACGACCGCAACGATTGAGAGCCTGATTGATCTGCTCAATGCCAAGGGAGGAAGCGCATACTTCGGAGAGCCCGTTTCCATCCTTGAGCACAGTCTGCAGGCAGCCCACTCCGCCGAACTGGCCGCCGCGGATCCGGCCGCCATTTCCGCAGCGCTGTTGCATGACATCGGTCACATGCTGCACGGGCTAGACGAAGAAATCGCCCACCGTGGCCTCGACGGCATGCACGAAGAGGTCGCGGCCAAATATCTCTCCCGCTGGTTTGGAGACGAGGTTACGGTGCCGATCCTTCTTCACGTCCCGGCCAAGCGATTCCTTTGTTGGCAAGACCGCGCGTACTTGCAGCAACTCTCCCCGTCATCGCTGGAAAGCCTCGCCTTGCAAGGCGGCCCGATGAACGACGAGCAAGCTGCGAATTTCCTGAGCAATCCGTTCGCAAAGGCGGCCATAGCACTGCGCCGTTGGGACGACGAAGCCAAAGTACCTGGTCTGCGCGTTCCCAACGCAGCCTACTATCTTCCCATCCTCCAGGCTGCATCACGCCCCGCCGCTTAGCTCCCGCCACTTCGCGTCCGCCAGAACGACTGAGGTTTCAATCTGGCGCTCGGGGATTTTCCAATAGAGCTTGAGAAGCCGGTTCTTTTCCTCGGTAGAAACCATTTGAAAGCCATGCCTCTCATAGAAGCGGATGGCCCAGACGGCATCGGCCCACGTTCCTATCAGCACCGGCCTTTTGGTCAGCAGGCGCAAATGAGATAGCAAGTGAGCTCCGACTCCGCGCTTTTGGCTGCTGGTGCGAACATAGGCGTGGCGAATGAGAGTCACGTCTATGACTTGTTGAAGCCCCATCACGCCTACTAGAACCCCGGCATCCTCGTAGCCCCAGAACACAACACCGTCATCGATCTCATGCTGAAGTTTCTCCCGGGACATGTATGGTTCTGTCCACCGATCCTCAGGGATGGTTCCACGATAAGCCTGTGCGCCATCGTTGATGATTACCCAAACAGATTCAAAGTCGCGATCGTCGCAGCGGCGGATCATGAGTCCTCCAGTCTACTTGTGAGCCTTGGCACGGTAGCACATACTGTTGTATATGCAGCCGTATTGGGGAGGATATATTGGAGCGCACGGCCAAGATATTCATGATTAAGCGGAGCCACGCAGTCCGGCTGCCGAAGGAGTTCCAGTTCGCTACCGCCGAGGTGTTTATTCGTAAACATGGAGCGGAAGTGATTCTTTCCCCTCGCCCCAAGGACTGGTCTTCTTATTTGACCTCCGGTCCCGTGGCTTCAGAGGAGTTCATGGAGCAGGTCAAGGACTTGCCGGCGCAGGATCGGCGTTTTCGGAGAACTCGACCAAACCAACCCGTCAAGTGATCTATACGGCCCGCAAATGACAACCGATGATATGACCAATTCAGGAGCTGCCGCCGTGTCGGCTAACGGACTATCAACACAGCCCAACACCCCGTCGCTGCTGCTGCGTGGCCTGCGCAAATCCTTTGCCGACGTGGTGGCAGTGGATGGTCTCGACCTCGAAGTGACACGGGGAGAATGCTTCGGCCTCTTAGGACCCAACGGCGCAGGGAAGACGACGACCATCGAGATCTGCGAAGGGCTCACCGCAGCCGACAGTGGGACAGTTGAGCTGCTGGGGTTGAATTGGGCCGGTGCGGAGAACGAGCTCCGTCAGCGTATCGGCATTCAACTGCAAGAGACGCAATTTCCCGAAAAGCTGACCGTTGACGAAGTACTACGGCTGTTTCGCAGCTTCTTTCGTCGAGGCATTCCGGTGGAGGAGTCGATCCGGACGGCGCAGCTGGAAGAGAAGCGCTACGCCCGTGTAGGCACGCTTTCCGGTGGCCAAAAGCAACGCCTTGCCATGGCTTGCGCGCTGGTGGGTGATCCCGAGTTGTTGTTTCTGGATGAGCCGACAACCGGACTCGACCCCCAGGCGCGGCGCCACCTATGGGACCTGGTGGATGGGCTCAAGCAGGCTGGACGCACCATCATCCTGACCACGCATTACATGGATGAAGCGGAGCGCCTGTGCGACCGGGTAGCCATCATGGATCATGGGCGCATCATCGCGCTCGGCAGTCCGCAGCAGCTGATCGCCTCTGTTGGGGGAGAACATATCGTCGAGTTCGCCCTCATTGGCCACGAGACAGGAGATGGGTTGGTCGATCCAGCTTTGCTGACGGCGATCGCAGGAGTAGAGTCGCACCGTGTGGATGCGGGAATCCACCAGCTCTCGGTGCGTGAGCTGCATACCGCCGTGCCGCTCATCTTCGCCACCTTGACGGCTCAGGGGCTGCATCTGAGCGAGTTCCGCACGCACTCCGCTACGCTCGAAGATGTTTTCGTAGGCCTGACGGGAAGGAATTTGCGCGATGAGTAAGCTCGAGCAAAGCAGCTTGTATCAATTGACGATGGTCCGCTTTCGCCTCTTCCTGCGCGAGCCCGAAGCGATCTTCTGGATCTTCGTCTTTCCCATTCTGCTGGCGGTGGGGCTGGGGATTGCCTTCCGCAATCGACCGGCGGATGTCTACCAGGTGGGCGCTACGACACCGCAACTTACCCAGGCGCTGGCCGCCGACAAGGGGCTAAAGGCGGCCACCATGAACGAGGCAGACGGTACGCGGGCGCTGGCGACGGGAAGCATTCTGCTGCTCGTTACTAACACGCCGGATGGTGTGTCCTACAAATACGATGAGACGAATCCTGATGCCCGAACCGCGCGCATGGTAGCCGATCGCGCCATCCAGACAGCGGCCGGGCGGCACGAGGCGGTGCATGCAGAGAATCAGCTGGTGCACGAGACAGGTGCGCGCTACATCGATTTTGTGGTGCCGGGGCTACTGGGCATGAACCTGATGGGCTCCGCGATTTGGGGGATGGGTTTTTCCATTGTGGAGTCCAGACAAAAGAAACTGCTCAAGCGGTTGGTCGCTTCCCCCATGCCGCGTTGGCAATACCTGGCCTCGTATCTGCTGTCGCGGCTGTCAATGCTGGTGATTGAGGTCGTAGGCTTCCTGGGGTTTGCGCGGCTGGTCTTTGGCGTGCCGTTCCGAGGCTCGATGTGGCAGTTGGGATTGCTATGCGTGCTTACCTCTCTTGCATTTTCCGCGTTGGGGCTCCTGGTGGCCTCGCGAGCAAAGACGATGGAAGCGGCCTCAGGGCTGATGAACCTGGTTATGCTTCCCATGTGGATCTTGTCCGGAGTCTTTTTTTCGGCGACACGTTTCCCGTCCGTCATTCAACCGGTGGTGCGGGCTCTCCCGCTGACCGCAGCCATCGAGGCGCTGCGGGGAAATATGCTGCAGGGTACAAACCTGGGCCAGCAGATGGTTCAGATAGGTATACTTCTCGGTTGGTTGCTAGTGTCCTTTGCGGTTGCGCTGCGCATCTTTCGCTGGAGATAGCGCAGATAGGATGACATCGCGTTGAAGCGCCTCAAACCCACGGACGTAGTCGTCATTGGTAGCGGCTGGAGCGGCCTGGTAATGGCCAAGGAGATAGCCACCCGAACGGCCCTGCAAGTAACTGTCCTCGAGCGCGGTCCGGCCCGCAAGCTCTCGCAATATGCCAGCGGCATGGACGAAATCAACATGCGGCGCGTGGGGCTGGTGCAAAATCCAGCAGACCAGACCATCACGCATCGGCATTCTCTAAAAGATCCGGCTGCTCCCATACGTCAGTATGGTTCGTTTACACCCGGAACCGGGACCGGCGGCACCTCCGAACACTGGGGTGGCATATCCGACCGCTATCTTCCCGACTTCTTTGTCCTGGCTACGCACCTCCGCGAAAAATTTGGCGCGGCTCGCATGTCGCCGGATTGGGCAATTCAGGACTGGGGCATAACCTACGACGAATTTGAGAATTACTACTGGCGCGCGGAACAGTTGATGGGTATCAGCGGCAAAGCCGGTAACTTACGCGGACAGCTTATCGAAGGGGGCAATATCTTTGAGGGTCCGCGCCAGCAGGAGTACCCCACGCCGCCTTTGACAGCGACCTACACCATGGGCTTTTTCCATAAGGCGGCGATGGAGATGGGTTATCACCCCTACCCGCTGCCCGCGGCCAACCTGAGTCAGGGATATACCAATCCCGACAAAGTATCCCGGCCAGGCTGCGTCTTTTGCGGCTACTGCCCGAATTACGGCTGCATGATCGGAGCCAAGGCGCAACCGACGAATACGATCATGCCCGTCCTTACCAGCCGGAATAACTTCTCGCTGCGCAACAACTGCTGGGTCCGCAAGATCATTCACCGCAATGGACACGCCGAAGGCGTTGTCTACATGGATGAAAACGGCGAGGAAACCATGCAACCTGCTGAGGTGGTTGTGCTCGCTGCTTGGACCCCTAACAGCGTTCGCCTCCTGCTCTTGTCGGAAATTGGTGAACCTTACAATCCGGTCACAGCCAAAGGAACGCTGGGCAAGAACCTAACCCATCAGGTCACCAGCGGCGGAGCAGGGATGTTGGTTTTCAAAGAGCGTCTGAATCTTTTCATGGGATCAGGCGCGGTGGGATATGGCATTGCCGATTTTGATGGCGACCTTAAAGAGGAATCTCCCGAACAACTTTTGCGCGGAGGTCTTTTCCTGCGCGGTGCAGCGCCGAGCGAAGGACCGATTGCTTCGTTTGGTCGAATTCCGAGGGACGAAGCTCCACGCAACTGGGGCTCGCAATGGAAAAAAGCCTCGATCAGCCATTGGGACAGGATCGGTCCAGGCGTCGAAATGAGAGGCGAGCATTTCGCCTACAAGCAAAATTTTATGGACTTGGATCCTTCCTACACCGATAAGTGGGGCGATCCTCTGTTGCGGATCACTTTGGATTGGACGGATTATGAAATGCGCCAGATGGCTTTCGGAGAGCGAGTAGGTTCCCGGCTTCTGGAGGTGATTGCGCAGGTCTCCGGAGCCGCGTTGATCAAGACCGACACGGGGAGAAGAAGCGGCGCGTTTCGTCATTACAACGCCGCTCAATACATCACGACTCACATACAGGGGGGAGCGATCATGGGAAGCTCTCCGGGCCAAAGCGTTGTCAACCCCTGGCTGCAACATTGGAAGATGCCCAATCTTTTCGTGGTAGGGTCATCGTCTTTCCCGCAAAATTCCTCTGCCAACCCAACGCTTACGATTGTGGCCGTGAGTCATCGCGCGGCGGATGGTTTGATCGATCGTTACCTGAAAAAACCAGGTCCGTTAGCTTAGAGGAGGGATCGTGAAACGGCGCGAATTTATATTGATCCCGGCAAAGGCCCTGGGCGGCCTGATGCTGTACTCGTTGGTCGGAGAGCTGATCCCCGCTCCCGCGGAAGATGGCGTGAAGGTGCCCTTGCGTTTCTTTACCGCTGCGGAAGCCCAGGTCATTCAGGCGGCTTCCGAACGTATCTTCCCCACTGACGATAGCGGGCCTGGAGCAACCGAGGCGGGAGTGGTTATCTACATAGATCGCCAACTCGCGAGCCCTTACGGCCAGGACAAGCGTCGCTACACCAAGGGGCCCTGGATGGAGTCGATCCCTGAACACGGCTATCAGGGCAAAGAAACGCCGCAGCAGACCTATCGCACTGGTATCGCCTTGCTGGGACCTGATTTTGTCGGAGTATCTACCGGGCAGCAGGACCTGCGTCTGGAAAAGATCGAAAGCACTCACTTTTTTCAGCTTTTGCGCACGCACACGGTAGAAGGCATGTTTTGCGATCCATTGCATGGCGGTAACATCGGGATGGTCGGCTGGAAGTTAATCGGCTTTCCCGGACCGCGGATGAATTACCGCGATCAGATCGACAAACACTTCGGAAAAACTTACAGCCCGGCTCCCATGAGTCTGGAACAAATCCTTCGTCACCCAGTCAAGGGAGTCGAAGACGACGTGGAGTAGTCACCGCCTCATCAAGGGCATGCCCCATGAGGCGCTCATGGAAGCTTTGCGCAAAGTCCACGCTGGACGCAATTTCTTGCCGCCGCCGGTCACCCGCGCCCTGGCCTCGCGCATGCCGGATGGCGAACTCAGCACGCGTGAACGGGAAGTGCTCTCGCTGCTGGTTCGCGGTAAGAGCAACCGCGAAATCGCCGACGAATCGTCCATCAAGGAGGCCACGGTCAAGTCCCACGTGAGCGTGATCTTAATGCGCCTGGATCTGGCCGATCGCACCCAGGCCGTGGTTGTCGCCTTGCAGCGTGGCCTGGCCCATCTCTAGTCTGCTCCCTCGTTTATCCCAGCCCAGTCCGGTACAATCGGCGTGCTAAGGCGAAAAGACCGCCGTCGCGGCGGTACTATAACCAACCCTGGGAAGGCTCATGCCCGGAACGACCTCATCTCCGCCGTCCAGCCCTAATGATTCCCTTTGGGGACCGTACCTTAGTGAACGCCAGTGGGGCACGGTGCGTGAGGACTATTCCAGCAATGGCGACGCATGGAATTACTTTCCCCATGACCACGCCCGCAGCCGCGCGTATCGCTGGGGCGAGGACGGATTAGCGGGCATCAGCGACGACGAGCAGAGATTGTGTTTCGCGCTGGCGCTGTGGAACGGACAGGATCCTATCTTGAAGGAGCGGCTCTTTGGGCTGACCAACGGCGAGGGCAATCACGGCGAGGACGTAAAGGAATACTACTATTACCTCGACGCGACGCCGAACCATTCCTATCTGAAGATGCTTTACAAATACCCACAGGCTGCCTATCCATACAGCCACCTGCTGGAGGAAAATTGCAATCGCGGCTTGCAGGACAACGAGTTCGAACTGATCGACACGGGCGTCTTCGACGAGAATCGCTACTGGGATGTTTTCGTCGAGTACTTCAAGGCTGCTCCTGACGATATCCTGGCACAGATAACGATTTGCAATCGAGGCCCCGAAGCCGCCGGGTTGCACGTGCTTCCTCAATTATGGTTCCGCAATACATGGTCCTGGAACACCCCGACCGCGAAGCCGGAGATTAGCGGCCAGGGCTCCGTTATCACCGCGACCCATCCCCAACTCGGAACCTACTATCTCTATCCGGAAGATCACGTCGAGCTGTTATTTTGCGAGAACGAAACCAACGTTGCGCGCCTGTATGGAGCTAGATCCCAGGGATATTACAAAGACGCGTTTCACGAGTACTTGGTCCACGGGAACCGGTCGGCGGTGAACCCGCTGCTGCGGGGTTCGAAGTCCTGCGTGCACTTCAGCGCGCGAGTAGATGCCGGCGCCTCCGCAACGTTCCGCCTGCGCCTGTCTCACGCTGAGAATCCGAAACCCTTTTTAGATTTCAATCAGATCGCCGGCGCGCGAAAAAGCGACTGTGATGCTTTCTACTCTGGGGTTCAAACCGGCCTGGAGCACGAAGATGCTCGCCTGGTCCAGCGGCAGGCTTTTGCCGGAATGATATGGAGCAAACAATATTACGAATACGACGTGCGCCGCTGGCTGGCAGGTGATTCCGATTCTGCGCCTCCGCCCGCGCAGCGCCTGTCCGGCCGCAACGTGGAATGGCAACACCTCAACAGCGGCGTCATCCTTTCCATGCCCGACAAGTGGGAGTATCCCTGGTTTGCCTCATGGGACCTGGCGTTCCATGCGGTCACTCTTTCATTGATCGATCCAGTGTTTGCCAAGAACCAACTGGTAGAGCTTTTGCATGTCTGGTCTCTGCATCCTAACGGACAACTACCTGCTTATGAGTGGAACTTTAGCGACGCTAATCCGCCGGTTCACGGATGGGCCTGCTGGCGGGTCTTCGAGATAGATCGCAAACTTCGCCGCGAGCAGAATTCGGAAGACCCAGGAGATCTTTCCTTCCTCGAGCGCGTCTTCCAAAAGCTGCTGCTCAACTTCACCTGGTGGGTCAACCAGAAGGACATGCATGGGCGAGACCTTTTTCAAGGCGGCTTCCTCGGCCTGGATAACATCGGCGTCTTCAATCGGGATCAGACTCTTCCCAATGGCGCCTACCTGAGCCAATCCGATGGAACCAGCTGGATGGCGATGTACACGCTCGCCTTGATGAGAATCGCTCTTGAACTGGCGCAGCACAACGTCGACTACGACGACATGGCCACCAAGTTCTTCGAGCACTTCCTTTACATAGCCGGGGCCATGGCGGATATGGGCGGCCTCGGCGTAGGGCTTTGGTACGAGGAAGACAGCTTCTACTACGACGTACTCAATCTGCCCAACGGCCAGGCCGTGCCCATGCGCATCCGCTCGATGGTGGGCTTGATTCCTCTCTTCGCCGTTGAGACCCTGGATCCCGAAATGCTGGAAAAAGTTCCTGGTTTCAATCGGCGCATGGAGTGGTTTCTCACCTACAGGCCCGATCTTGCCATGCTGGTATCGCGTTGGACCGTTCCCGGGAAAGGCGAGCGCAAGCTCCTCTCTTTGCTGCGTGGACATCGCATGAAGGCAATCCTGCGCAGGATGCTCGACCCCAACGAGTTTCTCTCCGATTACGGCGTCCGTTCTGTCTCGCGTTATCATCTGGACCATCCGTATACATATTGGACGGACGATGGCCGTCCGCTGAGCATCGACTATGAACCGTCCGAGTCCCGCTCGCGGCTCTTTGGCGGCAATTCGAACTGGCGTGGTCCCATTTGGCTCCCGATGAACTTCCTTATCATTGAGTCGTTGCAGAAGTTCCACCACTACTACGGCGACGATTTCAAGATCGAGTGCCCAACGGGTTCAGGAACATTTCTCACCATCGGCGAGGTAGCCGCGGAACTCACAAATCGCCTGACGAAGATCTTCCTTAAGAACAGTGAAGGCCTTCGCCAGGTAAATGCTCTCTACCCGCGCTTTCAGAAGGATGAGAATTTCCGCGACTACGTGCCCTTCTACGAATACTTTGATGGAGACACCGCGAGAGGTGCGGGCGCTTCCCATCAGACCGGATGGACTGGGATCATCGCAAAGCTATTACATCCTCGAGCAGTTTATCCAGGCCGCTAGCGGCCAAAACATATCTGAAAGGAATCTACATGTCACTCGCGAACAAAGTTGCCATCGTCACTGGCGGTAATAGTGGTATCGGCAAAGCCATCGTGCTCGAACTGGCCCGGCAGGGCGCATGCGTTGTTATCGACTTCGTCTCTCATCCCGAGGCGACCGACGCCCTCGAAGCGCAGATCGCCGCTTTAGGAGAATGCGTGACCGGTGTCGAGGCGGATGTCAGCAAGCTGGATGATCTGCAACGCCTGGTCTCCGCCGCGGTCGATAAATGGGGGCATGTCGATGTCATGGTGAACAACGCCGGGGTAGAAACCCGCACGTCGATTCTCGACACTACCGAAGCGCAGTACGAGAAGGTGCTGGAGATCAACCTCAAGAGCGCATTTTTTGGCACCCAGCTCGCGGCCAAACAGATGATCAAGCAAGGCGGCGGTGGCCGTATTATCAACATCACGTCTATCCACGAAGACTGGCCAATGCCCGGCAATACAGCCTATTGTCTTTCCAAAGGCGGGATGCGCATGTTGACGCGCACGGCGGCTGTGGAACTCGCTCCCCATAACATCCTGGTCGTAGGCGTAGCACCAGGAGCGGTCGCGACGCCGATCAATCTTTCCACCATGACGGATCCCGTGCTCATGCAGAAATTGAATGCTGCGATCCCATTGGGCCGGATGGCGAAACCTGAAGAGATCGCCAGCGTGGTCGCCTTCTTAGCCGGTGACGGAGCTAGCTATATAACGGCGACTACCATTATTACGGACGGTGGCATGATGCAAAGCAGCCCGGGATTGTAGTGGAGCTGTGGTGAAGCCCGCAACCATGAGGAACACCCCTTGGGTTCGGGTGTCTATTATGGCAATCGTGACAGTGGCATTGACCATAGCTGTCACGATGATGAAAGAGCACGTTGCCGCCGCGCGCAACTTCGTGGTCGAGGACAGTCTGCGGCTTCCGGTGGATGTCGAAGTGCTTGGCATCTATCCCCACGCGCATTATCTGGGCAAGCGCATGGGGGCGTGGGCCATCCTGCCCGATCAACAGAAGAGATGGCTGATCCTGATTCCGCGCTGGGATATCGACCGGCAATCGGTCTACCGCTATCGCAAGCCGGTGTTTCTGCCCAAACGTTCAGTCATGCACATGCGCTACATCTACGACAATTCTTCCGGCAATCTGCACAATCCTCATAATCCGCCGGTGCGTGTGAAAGCAGGCAATCGCTCCGATTTCCGTCACGCCTTACAACTTGCTCCGGATCATGCGCAGGCCCGGGCAAACCTGGAGCATCTGCCGCCATCCTGAACCAAAGTGACACTGTCCACTCTCAGCAACGGTGTATGGTTCTGGACGGGTGCCCCATGTTCGCACCAGCGTACATGGGCCGAAAACATATTTTTCCAATGCTTTCCCTTGCATCCTGGACGGAGCGCATCCTAGTGGGATGATCCCCGATGGAACACGGTTCAATCGGGAAGCGCAAAGCTATACAGGACATTCCCTGCCGCAACCGCGACGAACTGCTTTCCGTCCACTGCGTAGCTCATGGGTGACGAAGCAATGGCAGCCCCCGTTTGAAAATGCCAGAGAGACTTCCCCGACTCGCTATCCAGTGCAATCAGATTTCCTTCCGCAGTGCCCACAAACACAACCCCGCCGGCAGTGCCCAGAACTCCTGCTGCGGCCGACATGTTGGAAATGGGGAACTTCCACTTCACCGTCCCGGTTTTTGTGTCGATGGCCATCACCCCATTCTGGCCTTGTTCGCCGCCCATGAAGGGCGTTCCACCCATATACTGCCGTCCCGCTTCAAACTTCACGTCACCACTGCGGTAACCCATTCCGCCGTCGCGCGCGGCCACGTAGAGCATCGATCGCACAGGATCATAGGACGGGCTTTGCCAATTGGAACCACCGATCAATGTCGGGAAAACAATGTTGCCTTCCGGCGATGATTTCCATTTCGGCGCCAGAATAGGATGCCCATCTTTATCGAAACCGAGATTCCAGGTTTCCTTGACGTACGGTTTGGCAAGAATGAACCTGCCGTCCGTTCGATCGAGAACGTAGAACATCCCGTTACGATCCGCCTGCATGAGAACATCGCGTTTCTTGCCGGCGATACTTTCGTTCGCGAGTACCAGATCTTCGTTGGCGTCCCAGTCATGCGTGTCGCCAGGCGTGAACTGGTAGTGCCACTTTCGCTTGCCTGTAGCTGGATCGAGAGCGACCACGGAACAAGTAAATAAGTTATCGCCCTCGCGTACGGCTCCATTCAAACTCGGACCGGGGTTGCCCACGGCCCAATAGAGTGTGTCCAGATCGGGGTCATAGCTGCCCGTGAGCCATGCGCCGCCGCCGCCGTGTTTCCAGCTGTCCGCACTCCAGGTTTCGTGGCCAAACTCGCCCGGTCCCGGAATAGTGTGGAAGCGCCACAGTCGCTTACCGGTGGCCGCGTCGTACGCATCGATGAAGCCGCGAATGCCAAATTCTCCTCCCGCGATCCCCACGATGATCTTGTCTTTGAGCGCCAGGGGCGCTCCGGTAATCGAATAGCCCAGGAGCGTGTCGGCCACCTGCGTTTCCCAAAGCACACGTCCGGTACGAGCATCCAGAGCGATCAGCGCTGCGTCGAGCGTGCCGAAGAACACGCGGCTGCCCAACACCGCAGGCCCACGATTGAAGGGGTTTATCTGGTACGGGCTTACTACCTTCTGACGTCGCTCAAATTTCCAGATCTGCAGTCCCGTGCGGGCGTCGATGGCAAACATCTGTCCCGGCGGCCCGGAGGTATAAATAATGCCGTCCACCACCAGTGGGGTCGCCTCCAGCACGGAGCTCCCGGGCATCTGCACCGACCATCGTGCCTGCAGTTGGCTGATATTTGCCGGGGTGATCTGAGGCAAGGCCGTGAAGTGTTGTCCCTGGTAGTTGCCCCAATAAGTGAGCCAGTTTTGGGGCTCGGCTTGAGCGTTGCGCAATCGTTCAAAGCTCAAGCCCGCGGGCAGTTGCACCTGAATGGTCTTGCTCAAATCGCGGGCTTTCAGGCTCTTCAGGTAAGCGACCAGGTTCTGAATTTCGGATTCGGAGAGAAGCTGGCTGTAATTCGCCGGCATCAGCGACTCGTGTTCGGTATGTTCCTCAACCAGATCGCGCTTATCCAGCCGATAGAGTTCCCCATCGGTGCCGGCCAGGATCAGGTTATAACTGTCTTCTGCTCGTGTGATACCGCGGATCTGTTGCCCGCTTTTGGTCTTGACGCTCACCACGCTTGGCCCAAAGAAGCGCCTTCTCCTCAGCTGTGGGTTGTTGGGGTTGAGGATCACGCTGCGTAAGAACGACGCGGAGTTTGTTCCGGCGGCCGACAGATCGGGTCCAACATCGGAACCCCGGCCGTTCACCTCGTGGCACGAAGCACATCCGCCTTTCCCCCAGAACGTTTGTTCTCCCGCGACAGCATCGCCCGCGACGACTTCATTGGCGGCGGCGCTGTTGGCATTGAGGCTCCGTAGATAAGTGATGATGCGCCAAACATTGTCCGTTGGTAGTGCGGCAAAGGCAGGCATCGGTGTGCCCGGAACCCCCGTCCGTATGGTCTGAAAGAGGTCGCTGTCTTCGCTTCCATGTTTAAAATTTCCCGTAGCCAACGCGGGGCCACGATCTCCTCGCGCCTCTCCTCCATGACAGGCTTGGCAAATTTGCGCATACAGATCCCTGCCGGCGGCAATTGCTGCCGGATCGCCGGCAAACGGATTCTTGACTGTATCGGGCGTATCCGCGCGCTGCGCGATCACTACCCCGGCACTCAAACCTGCCGCCGCAACCCAAAGATAAATACGAGTTCGCCTGACCTGATGTGCCCTTAGTCCATGGATCATCTTCTGTGGAGTTCCCTTCTGGTTTTGCTTCCGGGTCCGGCCTGGTTTCCAAAAGGAAAGACCGCGCATGGTCAACTCTTCGACTGCTCCTAGTGTTTCAGCAGGCCTTGGGCATTCATCCACTCAAGAAAGAGCGACGTCCAGCCGGAGACTGGCTCTGGATTCGTCTTGCGGACGCCAAAGCCATGCCCTATGCCGGCGTAGATGTGAAGTTCGGCTGGTACGTGCAGACGGGCAAGTGCAAGATAGAGTTCCGCCAGGCCTTGCGAAATATCCGGCCGGTCGTTTCCCCCGCACGCCAGGAAGGCTCGTGGTGTGTTGGCCGTGATCCGGCGGTCATGGGGAATCGCGGGATAAAGAAGCGCCTGAAAGTCCGGCTTGGAACCGGCACGCTCCACTGGATCGGCGGAGGACGGCGTGCCTTCGTCATAGCGGGTACTGGCAAGAGCAGCCAACTCGCCCCCGGCAGAGAATCCCATCACCCCTATGCGAGCCGGGTCTATTCCCCATTCGCTACTGCGACTGCGCACCATGCGGATCGCACGCTGCATATCACCCAACTCCGTTTCTTCCACGGTGTAGGTGGAGTCCTTCTGCTTGGCCAACCGGTATTTCAAAACGAAGGCCGCAACACCGTGGGCGCTGAGCCATTCCGCTACTGCATAGCCTTCGTGATCCATCCATAACTCGATGTGGCCTCCACCTGGTGCGACGATTACCGCTGCTCCAGTGGCCTGATCTTTGGAGGGAAGGTATGGAATGATCGATGGCTCCTGAATGTTGGAGAGGATGTGTTCGCCGTCGGGATTAAGCCGGACGGTCTCCGGAGTAACGGGCCCTTCCGCTCCTGGAGCACCTTTCGGCCACAACTTGATAGGCTCCTGCTGTGCACCGGCGAAGCCGAAGTAAGAACAAATGAGCAGAAATACAATCCAGCGTCTGGCGATGGACACGTGAGCCCTCCTAAGACCTTGCAATGCCGTTACCCGAATCATTTGGATTTGATACTACATGGCAGTTGCGGCGCAATGAGCCTACTCGCTCGCTGGGTCCCACCGGAGTTTCTCGCGAAACTCGATGTGGTTGGGTATAACTACGTCGATCGCTGGCGAGACCAGCGGGAAAAAGTTCTACAGCATCGATCGTCATGCTTACCCCGATGGGCGATTCGTGGGCACAGAGACCAGCGCAATCTTCGGCGCCCGTGGAACATATGACGTCGAAAAGCCAGACGACTTCTTCTTTGGCAGGGCAGCGAACAAATCTCATCGAGGTGGAACAGCTGCAAAAGTTTATCCAGACCTACGACTCCGTTAGCGGCGACTTTATCTGGACGGGGATCGACTACCTGGGAGAATCGCGATGGCCTTCAAAGCTTGGCTCGAGCGGCGCCCTGGATACATGCGGATTTCCCAAAGATGCCATGGTTTGGCTCTTGTCGTACTCCAGCCGAGTGGAGTTCCAGGCAGGGCGACACTAACCGCGTCGTCTCCCGCACTCGCGCCGGTACAAATTGAAATAGAGATCAGCTAAGCTGTTTGGCTGGATCGTCCGCTTTGCTGAAAGCAGCTAGCCAGCGGGAGGCAATGCCGGAGAGCCGCTTGCGGACGACGACAGTAAATTCGGGTTCTTCCGTATTTTGCAGCGCGTTAACGAGTTCATAGTGCTCTCTGCCCATAGACCCTGTTAAGGGAGCGCCGCTGGCCAGGACAACAAAGATGAAGAGGGGAGCCATCAGCCGGTCCAGGGTTTCGGCAAGGTAAGTGTTCCCAGAGAGCGCCCAACACTGGCGGTGAAATGCGTAATCCAGCTCCAGGAATCGGCGCCGATCGCCCCGCTCACCCGCTTCCACCACCTTAGCGATCTGGCGGCCCAGTTCTTTTAGATCGTTTTCCGTAACGCGCGGCTTTGCCCACTGCAACGCCAACAGTTCGAGCTCCACCCGGAGGGTATAAAGTTGACGTACTTCGGCGGTCGTAAACTGGGTCACAAACGTACCCGTATTCGTCACCCGGCGAACGAACCCCTGGCCTTGCAAGGAAATCAGCGCCTCGCGCACCACTGGAGTTCCAACCTTCATCTGGCGGGCGAGGTCCCGCTCTACGATGGCATCGCCCGGCTTGAGCTCGCCGGCAAAGAAGGCGTCCTTCAGTGCGTTGATAACGCGGTCACTGAGAGAAAGTGGCTCAATTTCGGCGAAGGTGGGCATAAAGGTCTGCTGCTCGTTCATTTATCATCGCAGCACCCGCCGGTGCTCGCAACTCATGAACCCCGGCCCCTTCCTAGCCACGAGCAACGGCTTCTGTGTACACTTCTTTCGAGTTGATGGCAGGGTGATAGATCAATTATCAAGCTGTCGCTGTGGGCATACCGGAAGGGCCAAAAATGCCGCCAGGTAACGATGTCGGGATGATTCCGGAGGCAGTGCCGGTGGCACCGGTTCCTCCCCGGCAAGGGGCGCGTCCCACCCGCGTTCGTTACATCGTGTTAGGCCTGACGATCGGCGCCTACATGATCACTTATATCGATCGGGTCGTCATCTCCTCGGCGGTTCCATCCATCCAGAAGGAGTTTGGTTTCTCCATCGTGACGATGGGATGGATTCTCAGCTCGTTTCAATGGGCTTACGCTCTTTTTCAGATACCTGGCGGCTGGTTGGGCGATCGTGTCGGCCCGCGGCGTGCACTCACGCTCATCGTGAGCTGGTGGTCCCTTTTTACTTGCGCCACGGTGTTTGCTTGGAGCGCGGGGTCGATGGCGTTGATTCGCTTTCTATTCGGAATGGGCGAGGCGGGGGCTTTTCCAATCGCCACCCGGTCGCTTTCCCGTTGGATGTTGCCCACGGAGCGGGGCTTTGCCCAGGGTGCCACGCACGCCGGTTCGCGGCTAGGGGGAGCAATTACACCAGTGCTGGTGGTGCTCATCATTGTGCACTATGGTTGGCGTACCGCGTTCCTCTGTTGCGGTTCTCTGGGATTGATCTGGGCTGCCGTTTGGTTTTGGTACTACCGCGATACTCCCGATGAGCACCAGTCCGTCAATGCCGAGGAGCGGGAACTGATACGTTCGTCACTCGAGCTGGCCCGCGGGAGTAAGAGTACCCAGAGTGTTCCCTGGAAGCGCATTATGCGCAGCCCGCAGATGTGGATTCTTTCCGCGATGTATTTCTGCTACGCCTATAACCTTTCTGTTTATCTGGTCTGGTTTCCCAAGTATCTGAATGATCATCGTGGATTCAATCTGCAACGCATGGGTTTCTACGCGAGTTTGCTTTTGTTGGCCGGTACGGCGGGAGACATCTTTGGCGGCTGCATCTCAGATTTCTGGGCCAAGCGGTCTCACGACCTTAAAAAAGCTCGCCGCCTGGTGGGAGCGGCAGGTTTCCTGGTTTCTGCTGTCAGCATGGTACCCGCTTGTCTCACGACGAACTCGATGACGTGCGTCTGGCTCTCCTGCGTGGCGATTTTTGCGCTGGAGTCGACGGTGGGTGTCTCCTGGGCCATCACGCTCGATATTGGCGGTGATTCCGCGGGTTCGGTTTCGTCGGTAATGAACACCTGCGGCAACCTCGGCGGAGCTATCGGGTCAGCATTGTCGGCCTATCTTGTGGTCTTGTATGGATGGAACGCGCCGTTCCTAGTGATGGCCGGCTTTTCTGTAGTAGGCACGGTGCTCTATTTGCGGATTAATGCGAATCAGCGGCTCTTAACGGTCTGACGCCGGAAAACTGCAGGTCCCTCCGGGCCGCAACCACTGTCAAACTCTCCATCCGAATAACTAACGCCAAGTGACGAAGTGAGGGCGGTGCCCACCTCAGCAGCCGTTAGTAAGAGATGAAGGGATCTGCTCTCCCTAGCGTGGCGCGGGACCTGCTACGCGATTTCCCGCGATATAGACCGCGTCGATAGTGCGGGTATTCTTAATGTCGTCGAGCGGATTGCTGTTGAGCACAATCAGATCGCCCCACTTGTTGGCTTCGAGTGTGCCCAGGTCCTTGGCATGCAAAAACGAAGCAGCACTTCCGGTGGCTGCCGTGATCACCTGCATCGGAGTCAATCCCGACTGCACCATGAGCTCCATTTCCCAATGAGCGAAGTAACCGGGAAAACGCCCCGGCGGACCGCTATCAGTGCCCATTCCGTACGGCACGCCCGCATCCGCAAGGGCCTTGATGTTATGTTCCGCGGTGCGCAAGAATCCGGGGTACTGGCTGAAATCAGGATCCGATCGAATGGTCTGCTGATACGCAGGACTCTTCAGCTTGGCGACAACGTCGGCCGAGACGCTGCGGGTGAAGAACGGATCGTTGGCGAAGGGAGGCGTTTGCCCATAGACGAACATGGAGCCTTCACGGGAGAGCGTGGCTGCCATCTGCCAGGTTCCATGCTTCTTCATATCGTCAATGAAGGCCTGATCGACGGGCTTGTCACGGACGCTGTGGGCTAATCCATCCACACCGTAATCAACCAGCTGTTTAGCATCCTGCAGATAGAAGATGTGGGCCACCACGCGCAGATGATGGCGGTGCGCGCTCTCGATGATGGCCTGGGCCATGTCGTAGGGCATCTTCTTCTTGGTGCCCAGGTGGTCGTCCATCCATAGCTTGATAAGGTCGACGTGCTTCGCGGCCTGAGCTGCGACGGCAGGCTCTACCTCCGCAACCGTGGCAATCCCCTGGTTCACGCCTTCCAAACCACCGTATCCACCTTTGAAGACGAACCCTTGTCCCACGGTGTAAACGCGAGTTTCCTCCGGACGCCCGGCACGTTGTGCATCACGAATTTTGAAAATAGAGTCTTTATCCGTGCCCATGCTGAGAACCGTGGTTACGCCGTAGGAAGCGTAGGTTCTCAGATCTTTCTCCACATTTTCCGGGGTGAAGAACTTTTCGTTTTGACTCAGACCGATGGTGGCGCCGAGGTGGACATGCAGGTTGATGATGCCGGGCATCACGTACTTGCCTTGCAGATCAACCACCTGTGCTGCAGGGGGAGCCTTCAGCCGTGCCACCGGCCCTACCCATCGGATGCGCCCGTTATCGAGAATCATGGCCGCATGGGCCACGGGGGCGTGGCCGGTGCCGTCGATCAAGGTGAAATTTTTAAGTACCTTGACTTCTGCAACCAGAGAAGTTGCAAACCACAGCAAAAGACCGCTCAGTAGGCTATTTCGAATTCGTCCGGGCATCTTCGAGAACCCTCTTGGCGCGCGCCGGATTGAAGATACCACAAGAGCAGAAACGCGAGAGATAGGTAGCTGCCTGCTCAGGAGTCCGGCGATTCTCCTTAACGAAGTCGATCATCTTTTTGGCCAGCGAGTGGCTGATCATCCCATGTCCGCACATGGTGGAGAGCATCGCGACCTGCGAGTTGGGAATTTTTTCCGTTTTCCCTTCAAAGCCCAGGGAGTAGCCGATACTGTGCCTGTCGATACAAGCATAGTTACAGCACCGCTCCGCGCCCTCGATGGAGGTCGATATGTTAACGCTCATGCCAAAGTTTTCTTCTTTGACGCGCTTAACGAACTGCTCCGCGGCAGTAGGGTTGTCGAAGACCGCGGCGCACGTGGTAGGAACGGTGAGGCCCTTGATAACCGCCTGAAAATCCGGCTTCATATCCCGGTTCCAGTGAGCCCACGGACCGAGATCCTTAGAGGCTCTCAGTGCACCACCGTGCCGCGCGTCCCCCAGATTTACCGGTTTGTACTCCAGGGCAATCTCCAGGAAGCGATGGAGCTTGGGAAGCGCATTCGGATCCTTGTTCGTCTTGCTGGGAATAGCAAAGACAATGTAATCGTCGTAGAAGCTTTCGGCATCGCCGAAGCGATGAAGTGTATTGGTCATACGCTTGCAGTCTCCCTGGCAGGCTCGCCTGCGGGCTGAACGATCTGCCCCAAACCTATATTCGTCTTCGCTCGCTGGAGCTTATATCCCAGCCGCTCTAGGATGGGAGCGACGACGACTTCTTCTCCATGTTCCCCGCAACGGGTCGCGACACCCAGGGCAACCACTGTGTCCAGCCGCTTCTCGACCTCCCAGACGAGACGAATGATCTCTTCGGTCCGTGCGACCGGGACCTTGATCTCAACAATCGCCGACATGACCTTCTCATTCAGGATGTCAGGGCGCAGGGTTCCGGTAGGCACATCGGACATCAAGGAAGTAATCGGGTTTTTCTTCTCGAAGCTGACATTCGCTTTGGCCAGCGCCCAGCACATTTCCTGGATCTGGTGGAAGCGGACCCCCACCCCGGGTCTGCCGAATTCGATGGTGAACCCCACATCGCCCACCTTCACTCTTCCTGTTACATCGTTGGTCTTCACTTCTTCGGTGCCGCGACCTTCAACCCCGGTTGACTCGTGGGGGACGCTGGGGTCTGAGAATGCACGGCGCACGACTCGTGGCCAGGTCAGCTCGTCAGGCTCGAAAGCGGCGGTTGGACAAACATCAGGTTCGGGTTCAAAGCGAATGCGCAACGCCGCGAAGACGCGACGTATAGTGCGCACCAGCGTGGGGTTCAAGTGTTCCTGGCTCAGCCCGTTGTAGCAGGCGTAACATTCAACGCACTCGTCGCGATTGATGGTTGCCCGCTTCAGAACGGGGTCGATGTAGATGGCCCCCATCGGACAGACGTAGGTGCAGTTCCCGCAAGCTACGCACTTTTCAGGATTGATCTTCATCTTGCCCCTCGCTTTGTAAAGCAGGATTACACGATGATCTATCGTAGATATTAACATGGGTGGTCGGGGCCGACGCCCGGTTTCCGAGAACCTCCCAGAGCATCATGTACCGCCCAGAAAAGACGTAAACCGTTGAAAGGAAATGGCCATGGATCGCAGGCAGTTTCTAACCAGTTCCGCACTACTGTTGGCATCGGGCTCGCTCCCGGCTGCCGCTCAGGCTCCGGCGTGTGCTGAGCAGCCTCCGCACCATGAGCCGCTGTACAAGCAGCAGCAACAATATCGCATCGGGTATACGACCAACACGCGCGGCGGCTGGGAGGGCGACCCCTGCAAGGGCATGCAGGAGGGCCGGGAGGTGGGCTTCCGTTATATGGAGATCTTCGGCGCCTCCTTTTGCCGTCCCGACACTTTGTACTACCCGGATAACGCTGAGGGGTTGATGCGCCGTATCTTCGAAATCGGGGTTAACTTCGTGAGCATTACCGGCGGCTCAGCCACCGGCAACACCCGCTTTCAGGATCTTGACTCACGTGAGGCCGTGATCGAGAACCATTTCGCCATGGCCCGATTCAGCCGGCGGTTCGGCTGCCAGGTGCAAAAGACGAATACCGGACGCCGGCGTCCCGGCGGCACGACAGATGACGACCTCAAGGTGATGGCAGGCACGATCAATGCGCTCGGCAAGCGGGTGAGGGAAGAGCTGGACATGCAGCTGGGGGTTCATCCTCACCTGAACAGCCAGCTCCAGACTCAGCATGAGCTGGATTTCATTATGGCTAATACTGATCCGAAGTATGTCGGCCTGGTTCTCGACACGGGCCACTTCACCATGGCGGGGATGGATCCCGTAGCCATGGGAAAGAAGTACGGCACCCGCGTTCTGGAATACCACCTTAAGGATACCAAGGCGGAAGACCGCGGCGGGACCAGGAACGTACCCGGCCCGCAAGTCGACCAGATGAAGACTCCGTACTTCTATCCCATGGGCGAAGGAGGGGTGGATTTTCTTGGTCTCAAGGCCTATCTGGACAGCATTCAGTGGAGAGGCTTTTTAAACGTCGAGCTGGATACATCTCCTTGGCGTCCACCGCAGGAGAGCGCCAGGATCACGGCAAACTACATTCAGAACGTGCTGAAGATCCCGCTCTAGTGGACGGAGAGGCTCATGTCATCTTCGCGTCAAAACACATGCGCGGTGGATGGAGGCTACTTGAAGATTCTGGATCGCATTCTTAGCTGTCTGCTCATACTTGGGGGCATCGGCCACACAATCGGGTCGCTCCATTTCTACAAGAGTGACCAGATGACTTTGCTCTGGTCGCTGTGTGCCAGCCTGTTTGTCTTTTTGTTTGGCGCTCTCAGCTTTATTCGCGCTGGGCGCCCGCAGGATCGGGCTTTGGCATGGGTCTGCCTGTTGGCAGGCCTCTGCTGGATTGCCGCCTCTCTACGCTTCGGTTTGCTGATCGGCAATCTTCTGGACTTTCGTCCGTTGATCTTCGGCGTGCTCACCGTCGGCCTCTGCGCGTTTTGTGTGCGAGCCCTGATAGCACAGCGCTGAGATCAGGCCAGTGGACAACAGGAATTCTCCGGGATCGGCGCCGCAACCGGCTGAACGCAGGTCCCTCGGCTTCGTCCCACGGCAAGCCGGGGCAGGCGGGATGACAAAGGGTGGGGCGGTGACTTTTATTAGGATCAATCAGGTCGCATGGACAGAAAATAGACTTCAGTTCACGTTCGCTAAGTAAGCGCAACCACCTCGTAATCCTCAACGGAAGGAACTTTAAAGGTCACCGTTCCCTCCAAATTGCGAAAGGGGAGATTCTCACCTCCGCGCAGAGCGCGCACGGAGCTGATCTTTCGATTGCGCGGAACCTGAACCTGTACTTGCAGTGGACCCACCGGATACAGTTGCGACACAAACGGACTCAATGCGTTGGGATTGGAATAATTCAGGATGTGCAGTGCGAAGCCGGGCTCTGTCTCCCATGCGAAAGTTTCGAGCAAGCCACTACCCTCTATCGACGCAGGCGCGGCTTGTTGCTTCAGAATCCACCGCACCGCGTTGATAAGCAGTCGGCTAAGATCCGGATTGCCCGAGCGCCAATAGGAGCGTCCAATATCTCCGGGAAAATAAACTATGCGGGAACTACCCTGCTCGCGGAAGATCGCGGCGGGCTCTTCCGTTTGCCGTATGCGTGGATAAACCATCTCCGGCGGGAAGGGTGGATAGTGGGGCACGACGCTGAGGTAAAGCGCATCCGATGGCACATGGCTTACGGGCACGCGAAACTCCGGGCCGGGTAAGATGCTGGTTCCGGTGAAGTCTTCCAATACCGGGTGGGCCTTTTCCATGCGCATGTAGCTGTTGTTGAACGGCCCGATCGGGTCGCCGGCGACACTTACCCCGAACAGCGCTTGCAGACCAAAATCCTCTCGTGCCACACCCCACTCGTTGTAGCGCGAACTTTCAAAAGTAGCCAGCACCGAGCCGCCTGCCTTTACATAGTCGCGGATCGCCTCACACTCTGTGTCGCGCAGAAACGCTGCGTTTGGAATGACCAATGCGCGATATGGCTTCAGCGACTCCGCCGTCAGATTCTCCTGATGGACAAAGTCGAATAAGAAGCGCCCTTCGAGCAAGGCAGCATACATTCCCTCCAGGTATTCTGCCGAATCGATGGTGGCGCCATTGAGCGTTCTCTTGCTCGTTCCGTTCGAGCCATAGAAGGCGATGGTGCTCTGCGGGTAGAGGACCGCCAGGTCGGCGAGCGAGCGCCGGTTACGAAAATGCTGCTCGTTGGCCGCCAGCCAATCGAAAAAGACCTGCCCCGTTGCACGCCAGCGAGTATCCTCCGGGTGACCGCCGAGCCAATGGAACCAGGGCACCATGCCGCTTGCCGTAGCCTGCGCCATCCATAGCGTTGTCTCGGCTGGAGTCTTGCTGGAGTGTCTCCAGTTGATCTGCCCATTGCTATAGGAGCCGATCACGTTGGTGACCGTGCGGCCGTGCATCACCGAGCGAGCTACGCGCCCCTGCTGTGCACACATCCAGATCGGCGTGTTACCCTCCCGGCCCTGGTTGTCCGCATTGAACCAGGCGGCAACGCTGCTCAGCCGGTTCAAGTCCTTCACGGTGCGGATGCCTCCACCGAGGTTCCCGACATACACTGACTCCGGATTTTTCTCTTTTACCGTGTCCTGCCACATCTTCCACACCAGCGCGATGCGATCCATATAGACTGCGTAATATTTGCGATACACCTGACTCTGTACGTCAGTAGTCTGCGGCGGAACGCCGCCCGTCTGCTCGCGGTATATCTTCTGGCAGTTGGAGCAGTGGCAAACCTCAAGCTCTTCTGTGCCTGGCCATCCATTCGTATAGAAGCCATCCGGTGCGTAGCGCTGGTTGATTTCGCGGTAGATGGCCGGCATCTGTTCGGTAAAGTAGGTTCCAAACATGCAAGTCTTGTACAGCCAGTGACACTCCGGATGGCGCGTCGGCAACCCATCGGCGCCAAACTGAAACCACTCCGGATGCGCCTGAAAAGCTTCTTCATAAGCGTAGTTACAATCCATGCGAGCAACGACCCGCATGTTTCTCTTGCGCCCGGCGGCCAGCATCTCGCCGAACAGATCTCTCGAGCCCAAAAACTCACTGCGGTGCTGATAAGGGACTTGCGTGGGATAGAAGGCCATGATTCCGCCTCCATTGAGCAATACAGCATTCACCTTCAGGGAGGCGAAGTAGTCCATCCACTCATCGGCGTTCATCGCCACGGGATCCTGCTCATTGAAGTTGACCTGGCCGCAGCGCAGCATCGTCTCATACCAGGGCTTGCCTGCATCAGGCGCCAGGGCTCCGAGTTTAGCGGTGGAAGCGACCACCAGTGAGGCTCCTGATAATTCAACAAATTCACGCCGGTTCATGGATAACTCCTCGATTTACATCGTTGCGGAAAGTCATGCTTTCAAAGCATAATCGCTAGCTGCCACCAACCGCGCCGGCTGCGGAGCCATTTGGCATAATCGGCAGCGAAAGAAACCGAGGTAGAAATGAAATTTGGGGTGAACACGTTCATCTGGTCCGCAAGCTTCGATTCATCCAATTTTGGCTTGCTCCCTCTCATCAAAGAGGCTGGTTTCGACGGAGTCGAGGTTCCGCTGTTGCGGCCGGCTGCGTTTGCCGCGTCCAGCATTCGCCGGGCCAACCAGGCGAATGGCCTGGAATGTAATGCCTGCACGGTGCTGGTGGACGGCCTCAGCCTGATCAGCGAGAGCGCAGACATACGGCGCCGCACCCGCCTGCACCTGGAAGACGTGGCAAAGGTCGCAGCGGACGCCGGCATCGGGATTGTTGCCGGACCTCTCTACAGCCCGGTCGGCTACCTGCCAGGTAGGCGGCGGACCAGCGATGAATGGAAGTGGGCCGTCGAAGGCTTTCAATCCGTGGGTGACACGCTGGCCGCCCATGGTGTGACCTTCGCCATTGAACCGCTCAACCGATTCGAAACCTATTTTCTGAACACCGCGGCTGATGCTGCGGCGCTTGCTAAGGAGATCGGCCATCCGAATATCGGCATTCTCTTTGACACCTTCCACGCCAACATCGAAGAGAAGAGTATTGCTTCGGGTTACCGCACCGTCGGTCCCTATCTCAAGCACGTTCATACTTGCGAAAACGATCGCGGCATACCTGGATCAGGACATGTGGAATGGAAGGACGTATTCCAGGCACTCCGTGATCTGAAGTACGATGGGTGGCTTACCATCGAGAGCTTTGGTTTTGCGCTCAAGGATTTGAGCGCAGCGGCAGCCATTTGGCGAGACATCGAGCGCACGCCGGAATCGATTGCCTTCGAAGGGGTCAAGTTTTTGAAGAAGAGTGTTGCGGCCGGTTAGGGATCATAACTCGCGCAGCCTGTCTAGACAGCCAGCATTTTCGACGGTGAAACTGTCGAGGAGAGGGAAGAGATGAAAGCCCGTGCGTTCTGGATCGCGTTCGGCGTCGGACTGGTGCTCCAACTTGCCATGGTCGTTATCGGTCATTTCGTGCCGGTGGTGAAGAATAGCGGCTTCGCTATTGGCGGTATGGCGATTTCACTGTTTGCCGGCTTTGTGTACGCAAAACTAACAGAAACCGGCTGGGGTGACAGCCTTGCTGGCGGTGCTCTCTCCGGCGGCGCTTGTGCATTGCTCGGCATCGCTCTGTCCGTTCTCTTGAAGGATGTCCCGATACCAGTATTGGGGTTCGGTACAGTGGCCTCTGCCATAACCGGGTTGGCTGGCTCGGCGTTAGGGCGGCTGTTCCGTTAAATGAGCGTGCCGGGAAAGAAACAGCAGGCCCACTGCGCTCCGGTCGGGACGACGATTTAATTGTGCCCACAAGGGCTTCAGCGAGAAACGCTTAACCCTGCAGTAGAACTGTTATCCCAACCGGAGCGCAGCGCGGTTGAGTGAGTTGCTGTTTCTTTCCCTCACACCCCCCTAAAGCCCGACGTGTTCTCAGCCATTTACGGCCGGGACCACAGCCGTGTCCTGATACTTTCGATAGCGGCGAAGTGATACGTAACGGTATATGTGGCGTAATGCTTTGAGCAACAAGGCCCGGTATTGGTCACTAGGTTTTGTTGAGCAATCACGGTGAGATTGGGTCGATGGCAACCGATCGCGACACGTAATGGACAAATCCGAACCTGCCCTTGCTCAGGGCCGCCGGCGCTGTCTACATCGTAGGTAAGGCAGCTCCGGGAAAGGTGCATACAGAACTCGTTTGGACTATATTTGCGAAGGGCACAATTTGTGTCTCGCAAAGCGCAGTTTTACCGGAGATTCTGAATGCCCCAAGTGGTCCGCTCACCGAAGGTATATGACGTTTGCATCATAGGCTCCGGCGCCGGGGGCGGCACTGCCGCCAAGGTGCTGACCGAAGGTGGATTAAATGTTGTGATGCTCGAGGCGGGGCCCCTCCTGAATCCCCGCACGGATTACAAAGAGCATGTGTGGCCCTACGCCCTGCCTCACCGCGGAGCCGATATCGGCGGCCGGGCGCGGCACGAGCTCAATGGGGAATTCCTGGCTCCCAACGGATTCTGGGAGATCGAAGGCGAGCCCTACACCACGGCTCCTGGCACCAGCTTTCGCTGGTTCCGCTCGCGCATCGAAGGCGGCCGCACGAATCATTACGGACGCATCTCACTCCGCGTCTCTCCCGCGGATTTGAAGGCCCGCTCCCGGGACGGTCTGGGAGATGACTGGCCGATCTCTTATGAAGAGCTTGCGCCTTATTACGATAAGGTCGAATCGTTTATCGGGGTCTTCGGAACCAAAGAGAACCTTGCCTACGCGCCAGACGGAGTCTTTCTGCCTCCGCCCAAGCCCCGCTGCACCGAGACTCTGGTCAAGAAGGCCTGCGATCAACTGAATATCACTTGTATTCCCTCGCGCATGGCCATCATTACCAGGCCGGTGAACGGGCGCGCGCCCTGCCACTACTGCGCGCAATGCGGACGAGGCTGCATCAGCGCTTCCAATTTCAGCTCCAGCCAGGTGATGATTCCGCCTGCCCATGCGACCGGTCGCTTTACCCTGATTCCCAACGCCATGGCGCGGGAGATCGTGGTCGGCAAAGACGGCAAGGCGCAAGCCGTCTCCTACATTGACAAGACCACTCGGCAGGAAATGCGCGTTAGCGCCAAAGCGTTCGTGCTGGCAGCCAGTTCCTGCGAATCCGCCCGCTTGTTGCTCAACTCGAAATCCACGCTCTTTCCCAATGGCTTGGCGAACTCGTCCGGCGTCGTCGGCCGCTATCTTACGGATAGCGTAGGTACGAGCGTAACCGGATATTTTCCGCAGTTGGCCGGGGTGGCGCCGCACAATCACGACGGCATCGGCGGTATGCATATGTACATGCCGTGGTGGAGGGCCGACCAGAAGAACGATTTCCCGCGTGGCTACCACATCGAGTTCGGCGGGGGACGCCATATGCCCAGTGTCGGCAGCTTCGATGGCGTGTGCCAGGAACACGAGGGCTACGGGGCGTCGTTAAAACAGAACGTCCGCAGCAAATATGGAAACACCATCGGATTTTCCGGGCGCGGGGAGATGATCCCCAACCCGGACACCTACTGTGAGATCGATCCCAAGGTGGTCGACAAATGGGGAATCCCGGTGTTGCGCTTCCACTTCGCCTGGAGCGATTACGAGATCAAGATGTCGAAGGATATGCAGGAGACCTTTCGCGCCATCATTCAAGCCGGCGGAGGCACGGTTGTCGGGCCAGCCAAGCCGGACCCAAGGGGGAACTACGGAATCTCCGAGGGGGGCGAGATCATTCATGAGCTTGGAACCGTGCGCATGGGTGACGATCCAAAGACCTCGGCCCTGAATAAAAATTGCCAGGCGCACGACGTCAAGAATTTGTTCGTAGCGGACGGTGCACCGTTCGTTACGGGTCCTGACAAGAACCCGACGCTCACCATCACGGCATTGTCGTGGAGAACTTCAGAGTACCTGCTTGATCAGGCGAAAAAAGGGGAGATTTAGCATGTCTGTATCCCGGCGCGATGTATTGAAGACTCTCAGTATGGGTGCGGCCGCGACCTCGGTGCTGCGAGTAATTCCGCTGCAGGCAGCGGAATATGCCCACCACATGATTGACTCGGAAAAGGCCGCGAGCAAGACGGGCGCATACACGCCCAAGTATTTCCCGCCGCAACAATACAAGACTCTGCAATCGCTGTGCGAGTCGATCTTTCCAGCGGACTCGGATTGTGGAGGCGCCACAGAGGCGGGTGCTCCGGAATTTATTGACCTGCTCACGAGCGAGAATCCGCAGTATCAGCTAACCCTTGGTGGAGGCCTGATGTGGCTCGACTCCACAAGTCTGGATCGATACGGGAAGGTCTATCTCGATTGCACGCCACAGCAGAGAACGGAAATACTCGATCTGATCGCGTATCGCAAGAACATTGCACAGGACGCGAGCCTCAGCCAGGGAGTGGCGTTCTTCTCCTTCCTGCGCAACTTGACCGCGGACGGATTCTTTACCAGCAAGATTGGGATCCAGTATTTGGGTTACATCGGGAATGGCTATCTGGCAGAATTTCCGGGGTGCCCACCGGTGCCTGGCGTTTAGCTTTATAACCGTGCTCTACGGTTCGGGACGACGCTTGCGCAGCCAAGCCAGTCCTTCAGACGTCCCGGCCCTCGGCCGGTACTCGCAGCCGATCCAGCCGTCGTAGCCAAGTTCATCGGTCAGGTCGAACAGGTAGTCGTAATTGAGTTCCCCGCGGTCGGGCTCATTCCGTTCCGGCACACTCGCAATCTGAATATGCCCAACGTTATTTTTTCCTGAGCCGGACAGATACTTGCGCAGCTTCATGCTCACATCGCCTTCAACAATCTGGCAGTGATAGAGATCCATCTGCACCTTGAGCGCGGGGCTGCCAATCTCGTCGATCAGGGCGTGCGCCTCATCCTGTCGGTTCAGAAAGTATCCGGGCATGTCGCGTGGATTGATCGGTTCAATCAGCAACTGAATGCCGGCAGGCGCGGCGAGCTCCGCAGCCCACGCCAGGTTGGCTTTAAATGTGCGGCGCATGGCCGCGCGATCCACCCCTGAGGCCTCTACCCCAGCCATCACATGCACCCGCGGGCAGCCCAACCTCTGCGCATATTCGAGAGCTGTATGTATTCCCGCACGAAACTCAGTTTCTTTGCCTGGCAGCGAAGCGAGGCCTCGCTCGCCTGCCGCCCAATTACCGGGTGGAGCGTTGAGCAGAACCTGGGTCAGACCGTGCTCACATAGCCACGTGGCCAGATCCTTCGCAGGAAACTCGTAGGGGAACAGATACTCCACCGCCGTAAAACCATCCTTGGCGGCGGCAGCGAAGCGATTAGGGAAGGGATGCTCCCCATACATCATGGTAAGGTTTGCGGCGAAACGCGGCATCAGGTTGAGTCCTAAAAAGAGAAGCTACCACGAAGCGCCAAATTGCCGGCGCAGTTCGTCCATCTGTTCGGGTGAAAGTGGCTCCGGCTTTCGGCCGGCGAGCAACCAGAGCCGCGCGGTTTCCTCCAGCTCTTCCAGCGCGGCCATCGCGGCCGCAGGCGTGCTGTGCCACACGTTGGGGCCGAGACGGTCCAGCATGACCGCGCGAATGGGCGTGCCCTGCGCCCGCATCCGCTCGATCGCCTGGGCCACCAGCTCACCCACCATGGCGTCTCCGGGACGGTAATACTCGATCAGCGGCACGTGACCCACCTTCATCACGTAATACGGCGTGATGGGCGGCAGGATATCCTCCTGCTTCCAAACCCCGGCCAAGGTGAGCGCAACCAGGTGCGTGGAGTGCGTATGAATCACGCAGGCCGCGTCCGGGTCCGCGGCATAGATGCGCCGGTGAAGCGTCAGCGTCTTGCTGGCGCGCTCACCGCTCAGCTGCACACCGTCCGCTCCGACCTTGGCGAGCACGTCCGGCTCAAGGAAACCGAGGCATGCTTCCGAGGGCGTAATGAGAAAGCCCTCGGCCAGCCGAACACTAATGTTTCCGGCCGTGGAATGAACGTAGCCGCGCTCAAAAAGAGAGCGGCCTACACGACAGATCTCTTGCCGCAGTTCTATTTCGTTCATAAGTCACAACACGAAGGCGAAGGCTTTATCGAAAAAGTCAGGCGATCCGAAGTTACCCGATTTTAAAGCGATGTGGAGACCTCCGTTGCCGGCAGTGGAAGATGCGGCGTAACACCAGGGCACTCCGGGATCGATCTGCGGGCCAATCTGCATTTGCCGGATCTCGAGAGCTTGCACGCAAATGCCCGCGGTTTCTCCCCCTGCGACCACCAGGCTCCCTACGCCGCGTTTTACGAACGCGCGCGCCAGGGCAGACATGGCCTGCTCGACGATTGCGCCCGACCGGGCGACTCCCAGTTGAGCGTGCGCCGCCGCAACCTCCGCAGGCTGCGCGGTCGAGTAGACCAGCAACGGCAGCGCACCTTCGCTGCGCCAGCACGCATCGGCCCATGCCAGCACGCGGGCAATTTCCAACTCGATATCTGCCGCAAGCCGCAGCGGATCCAGCGCGTAAGCCTCGCCTCCCTCACGAATAAAGTGTTGCACCTGTCCGTTGGTGGCGACCGAGCAACTGCCTGCGAGGATGGCCTTTTGTCCGCGCGCCGGCGGCAGGCTCACGCGGGTTGACGGAGTGAAACCCCAATTGCGCGGCAGGCTGTCGCCGAGTCCGGAGCTGGCAGTAAGAAATACCGAGTCGCGCAGCGCCTCGCCCAGCCGGTCCAGGTCCTCCTTGGTCAAAGCATCGACGATGGTGATTGCTATGCCCTCCGATTGCAGCTTGTCCATGCGCTTGCGGATGGCCTCTGCCGATTGTGCTACAGCCCGGTAGTCCACCAGCCCGACTTGGCGTCCTTTGGCGGGATTCAGTTGCGCCTGCAGCACGCGCACCAGGTTGGCATCGGTCATTGGGGTGAGGGGATGCTGGCGCATGCCACTATCGGAAAGCAGCGTGTCCCCCACAAACAGATGTCCATGGACGACCGTTCGCTGGTTCTCAGGGAATGCCGGCGTGGCTATGCTGAAGGCGCAATCCAGCTCATCCATCAGCGCCTCGATCACGGGACCAATGTTGCCCGCGGCTGTGGAGTCAAAGGTCGAGCAAACTTTGAAGTAAATCTGGCCCGCACCTTGTTTACGCAGCCAGCGGCAGGCATGCAGAGATTGCTCCACCGCCGCGGAAGGCGCTATCGTTCTCGTTTTCAGAGCGACCACCACAGCGTCCGCATCGACCCGCTCGTCATCTGCGGGAACATCCACGGTCAGGACGACTCGCATGCCGGCGCGCACCAGGTTGTTAGCCAGATCGGTAGCGCCGGTGAAGTCATCCGCGATGCAGCCGAGAAAAGGTGTGCCTGGCGGCCGCTCTGACGCGGCACCGCTCACCATCAAAGCCCTTGCTCTTTCTGAAACTGGCGAATAATCGAGATGAAATCAGGATCGGCCGCCAGGCCTAGGCGGCGTGCACGGGCGCTCTCGAAAGCGGAAGCCCATCCGCCCACCATGGTCGCTATGGTTTCATTTTCTTCGAAGCGCACTCTTTCGCGCGCCGCGCGACCCCCTACCACTTCCAACGCATCCAGCATCTCTCTGACACGAACCGTCAGGCCGGGCAGGTTAACCGCTGTCCCGCCACCCCATGCATCGGGCGTAGCCTCGGCTGCCTTGAGCAGACCTTCGATCGCGCGTTGCGGCGAAGCGACGGCTACTGCTGCTTCCGGTGACACCGGGCACACTGCCTGCTGGCCATTCAAGGGTTCGCGCACGATTGACGACAGAAAGCCGGACGCGGCGGCATTCGGGCGCCCGGGGCGCACAGTTACCGTCATCAGTCGCACGCTACGGCCATCGATCAACCCGCGCCGGGTATAGTCCGCCACCAGTTGTTCGCAGATAAATTTCTGAACTCCATACGACGTCTGCGGCACGGGCAAGGTGTCGTCGTGAATGACACGCGGCATCGGCAAGTCGACGTCGCCGCCGAAGACAGCCACCGAACTGGAAAAGACAAAGCGCGGCTGGCCCTCTGCGCGCAAGGCATCAAGCAAAGCGCGGGTGGTATCCAGATTCGAGCGGAGACCGAGATCGAGATTCGCCTCGCACTCTCCTGAAACGGCGGCGGCGAGATGGAAGACCAGGTCGAAGTTCTGCTGCCCCAGGGTCTTGGCCTGGTCTATCAATGCGCCGGTAGAGGCACGGACACGCTCGTCGCGCGCGACGTCGGGCGGAGGTGGAACCAGATCGGCCAGCACCAACTCGGCGATGGGGCGGCCTGAAACAAGCCCACGTTGCAGGATCGTGCGCGCCAACCTGCTTCCGAGAAAGCCCCCTCCGCCGGTGATGAGCACCTTCATCGCGTTCGCATTATCAATCGTCATTCGATCCTTTCTTTGTCTTCCGCTACTGCCACGCCGTTGCAGCTGACCACTCGGCGCACTCCATCGTATCGCCTGAGTCGAGACCAGACTAGAGGCTAAACTAACGCGGAAGAGAAGTTAAAATCGAGAGGCCAGGCAGAGTAGCTCCCAGCACCAATTCTGCCTCAGGAGCCTTTCCCCTATATGAGTGGAGACCATGGCCAAACATCTCAAGTCAAGTCTCTCTCTCGACACGGTCAACGAGGCAATCGTAGACGCTCTCATCGAAGGTAAGAGCATAGGACAGAAAATACGGCGCCTCAGGTTGAAACGTTCCATGGGCCTGGCTGAGCTTGGACGAGAGGTTGGGCTCTCCGCCAGCTTTCTCTCCCAATTGGAGAATGGGCGGGTGGTCCCAACACTGAGACATCTAGCGCGTATCGCATTGACGTTCAAGAAGGAACTCTCCTACTTCTTCCGAGACGAGGATGACAAAATCTTTCGTATTTCCCGGGGGAAAGACCGTATCCGGCTGATGGTAGGAGGATTTCTGCAATCAGACAGCATGAGTGTGTTGGTTCCGGACCGTCATATCGTCCCCTGCATCGCAGATTTTTTGCCGGGCATTGAAGGCGCCGCCTTCCATCCTCAAATATTTCCGGGACTGGAGCTGGTTTACGTGATTAGCGGTCTGCTGACGCTCTCGACAGAAGATCAGACCGAATTGCTGCATGCCGAGGATAGTGCCTGGATCGACGGCAACAGCAGTCGCCAGTACCGATGCCACGAAGGTAAGCCGGCAAGAGCGCTTATCGTCACTTTTGCGCTGCAATCATGAGGAAGGACCTATCCCACAGCAGAAATCAGTATTAAGGGAGGCGCGGGCACCCGTTCCGTTCCCATGGGTTTCTATTAGGAAACTAATCGTCAACTCGGTTTGGAGAACGCGCCGGCCAGCCTCGCCGCTTTCACCATCTCGCCCACTTGCCCCACGGCTCGCAGCGCGCTCAGCGCTGCTCCCTCTTGCCAGGCGACGATGTGGCTCACGTGGTCGCCCGCGAAGATGATTGGCCCGTCGGGCTCGATGAGCGTCTCGTAGCCCGGATTGACCTGCATGCGCGCCGCGGCCGGATGCCGTGCCTCACCCGTCTGTCGCGTCAGGCCAAAGGTTTGCCATCTCTCCTGTCCCGGCCCATACGCTCTGATCCACGAACCCTCGTTATACGGTATCTGGCCCCAGCTCACGTACATCGGCTTCTCCAACTCCTTGCCGTGGCCGGGATGCAGCCGCTCAATCGACTTGCGGCTCTCCGCAAACTTCTGTTCCAGAGTGAGTCCTGCCAATGAGGAGCGCGACTCATCGGTGTATCCGCTCACCAGCACGCCGCGTGGAGTGAACAACCCAGCGGAAGGAAACCAGATGGGGCTGCATCCAATGTTGACAAACTCCAGACCGCCATAGATGTTGTAGTCCTGCTCCCAGAATCTACGGCTTTCCCATGCAATCTTGTAGGCGCTCGCATAGGTACATTCGTCGACCACCTTCTTATACGGCGCGCTGAAGTCGTTGGGGATCTTCTTCAAGATCGTGAGCGGCATCGTGCAGATGCAGTAGTCCGCCTCGATCACCCGCGCCGAGCCATGACTCGTATACCCGATCTTCACGCCCTTCGCGGTCTTGCGAATTTCCGTGACCGGTGCGTCGTACTTCACCACGTCACCCAGAGCCTTGGAGAACGCATAGGGAATGCGATCCATTCCACCCACCGGCTGGAACATCGTGGCCTGCATATCGAACTGCTCATCGAAGAGCATGCTCTGCCAGAAGTCCTCGTCCAGCAGCGTGTGCATGTCGATAGGCTTGCTCAGCACGCCCGTCTGGTCGCCTGCGCCTGCCGTTTCGGCGTAGCCTGCACGATCGCTGCCACCGTACTTGCCCGCGTCGTCCAGTGGGCCGTAGGTGCGCAAAAAGCTCAGCATCCGGTCCCGGTCCTCCTTGGATAGATCCTGATCGAGCGCTCCCTGGTTGATGGTCTTTGCCAGCAGCTCGCTTACGTGTCCCCGCGTATCGTTTTCGACCTGGCGCAAGACCATCGGCTTGCCATCGTTCGCGTTATCGTTTTGCAGGAAGGCAGAGCGTGACATGTTCACCTCCACCTCGAGCGGCACCCCGAGCTTTCGACAGTAGCCCAGCATGGTGTGATGGACGGAGGGCAGCCGCGCCGGTCCAAAATTCTGATAGTGTCCTTCGTCCCACGAGCAGATCTGCGTGGTTCCGTCCAGAAAGGTAACTTTGTCTCCGCCGCGAACCGTCCAGTTTCGTCCCCCGGGCCTCTGCCGGCTTTCCAGCAGTGTGCATTCGCATCCCAGGGCGCGGAGCTCGTAGGCTGCCACCAGGCCTGCGATTCCTCCGCCCAAAATCACCACCTTCACTCCTTTGCCGGAGCCTGGCGCCCCTGGCTCAGCCTGCGCAGCCGCCGCCGGCATCAGGCCCATGCCCTGCATCATCAGGAACGCGGCGCTATATCCACCCGCCCGCCCTGCACGATTCAAAAATTCCCGTCTGCTAACCGCCATCGTATTTGTTGCCCTTTCCGCAAGAGAATTCGGTGTACCGTTGCCTGGGCCGCGCCGATCCGTTCGATTGAGCATTTTCCCTAATACCGTGGTCTGGTGAGATCGGTCATGTGCGGCCATTCTTTGCCGGAATGGTCGCGTCCCCGTGCAATGTTCCGGTCTACACCATTAGGAAAAATGCTATAGGGGCCCCGATAATACTGAGCGATCCTGCTCTCCTGGCGGGGAGCGACCAAATGTATATGACAGAGTGGAAAATTAAGTCTACCGCACTTGGTATTCACACCAATTCCGCTGCCGGCTCGCCCGGGTTGATAAAGTGATATGGGCATCGCCTTGAAAATCGCGTCGGCCTGATAGGCTCAAAGACGAATGAAGTTGCTGATCAGTGCTCTCTTACTCTCTCTCTCTGGGCCCCTGTGGGCGCAAGGGGTAGACAATGCCATGCTGCTCAATCCGCCGGCCGGCAGTTGGCCCATGTACCACGGCACGTATGACGGGCAGCGTCACAGCAAGCTGGAACAAATTACTCCGCGGAATGTCGGCACCCTCGCTCTAGCCTGGGCTTTTCAGAGCCACCAGAACGCGGAAATCAAATCCACTCCATTGATGGTCGACGGTGTGCTGTACTTTACCGTGCCCGACAACGTGTGGGCGGTCGATGCGCTCTCCGGTCACCAGCTCTGGCGCTACACTTACCCGCCAAATCCAGGCTTGCATATTGGCAACCGCGGGCTCGCAATGTTCAAGGATTGGCTTTATTTTCTGACCCCGGATGGGCACCTGGTATCGCTCAACGCGAAAGATGGCACCGTGCGCTGGATCGTGCCCGTTGCTGATTCCACAAAGGGATATTGGACCAGCATGGCGCCGCTGGTTGTGCGCAATCATGTGCTGGTGGGCACCTCCGGCGATTTCGATAACCTGGTGGGATACGTCCAGTCGATCGATCCAGAGACCGGGAAGCTGCAATGGCAATGGGATGCCACGCCGCCCCTGGGTACGCCAGGAGCAACGACCGGCGGCAACTCATGGATGACGGGCACCTACGATCCTCAGCTCAACCTGGTGTATTGGGGAACTGGAAACCCCACGCCGGTTCTCACCGCCTCAACCCGGCCCGGAGAGGATCTCTATACCTGCAGCATTGTGGCCCTCAACCCGGATACAGGAAAACTGGTGTGGTTCTTTCAGCCCTCCCCACACGATACCCATGACTGGGATGCATCCGAAACGCCCGTGCTGGTGGACGGAATGTTTCACGGCAAGCCGCGCAAGATGCTCCTGCAGAGTTCCCGCAACGGTTATTTTTTCGTGCTCGATCGAACCGACGGCAAGAGTCTGCTCACCGTTCCGTTTGGGCCGGTCGACTGGTCGCTTGGGGTTGACAAGCAGGGGCGTCCCATTCCCAACCCTGCCAAGGAACCAGCGCCCGACGGGCGCTTGATAGCGCCGGACGAGGGTGGAATGGCCAACTTTCGATCTCCCAGTTTCGACCCAAAGACCGGACTGTTCATCGTCTCCGCCCACCCCAGCTATTCCATCTATTTCGCCAAACCAGCCGATGGCACCTACGGCTGGGCAGGAGCCGATTACGGTCTGTGGGGCAAGGGAGTTGTCGAGGCGATCGATTACCAGACAGGCAAGATTCGCTGGACGCATGATTTGGGGCGCGGATCTCCCGGTGCGGGCGTCCTGACCACCGCCAGCGGGCTCACCTTCACCGGCGATGTCAAAGGCAATTTTCTTGCTCTTGACACCAGTACAGGCAAAACGCTTTGGCATGCCGGCTCAGGCGCGTCCATTGACACTTCACCTATCAGCTACCTTCTCAACGGGCGGCAATATGTACTGAACACCAGTGGAGGTGTGCTCTTCGCCTGGGCTTTGCCGCCCGCTGCGAATGCGGGCCAGTAGACGATAAATGTAACCGTATTTGTGTTAGTTAGCGTCGTGGTAGGAGTGCTACGCCCAGCCCAGGTAGTGCGGGTTGCCGCTCATATCCTGCTGTACGGTTTTGAGCATGTTGGGAAGTAGGCTCTGGTAGTCGGGCGTGCGCAGGCCGATAGCCATTCTTGCCAGTTGGCTCTCATTCAATCCCTGGTACGCCATGTTGAAGAACCGTAGCGGTCTTCCATACCCACAGCCCGTGCACGAAAGGTTCCTGGGCAACAGCGGAGCCGCTGAGCGTTGCGACCGCCGCTGCCCACAGCAGACAAATGGTCAGCCGCATAAGAGAATCCTCCCGCATAAGTTTCGCACTTGTGCAGTGTTCCGGGCCTAGGTAGGCTGGTTGGCACTGGGAGGAAGGTGACGATGCGGCGGATAGGAATTGTGTGTGCAATGGTGGGATTGATGTTTTCGGGAGCGGCTTGGGGTCAGGGTAGCCCACTAGCGAGTGAGTTACAAGGAGCTTATGCGCGAGTCAAACCGAACATCCTCAAGGCGGCGGAAAAGATGCCGGCAGAGGATTACAGCTACAAGCCCACTCCCGATATTCGAACCTTCGCCCGGGTAGTGAACCATGTGATCGAGGCACAGAGCCATATTTGCGGTGGAGCGAACCATGTGGATCCCAGCGCGGCGCCAAAAACGCCGGCGGACACTGCGGATAAGGCTGCAATCCTGGAGGCGCTCAACGCTTCCTTTGCCGAGTGTGACAAAGCCTATGCCGCCTTGACCGACGCCAACATGACAGAGATGCTGCAGGCCGGTCCAGCGAAACGGTCCCGTTTAAGCATGTTGTGGGGGAACGTCTCCCATGACAACGAGCAATACGCCACGTTAGCGTTATATCTGCGCTTGAAGGGCTAGTGCCGCCCAGCAGCGAAAAATAGCAGCCTAGCTCGACGGACTATCACGGTGATTGCGGAACCATTTTCCGGTGTCAGGGTCGGATGCTCTGTATCAGGCACGACCTTACATGCCGCGGGAAAACTCATGTTTGTATCAGGGCACGACGTCAGAGGTTGCGAAAAAGCTCATGTTTTGTATCAGGGCACGACTTTAGTCGGGCCCAAACCGTTCCAAAAACGACGGGCTTTAGCCCCTGGGCTTTCTCTTTGCGTCCTGACGGAACAACACCGTGCACTGCTGAGAACCCCAGCCAAACAAATGCGCGATGGCAGGGGCTGAAGTCCAATTCTGTTTTCCGTCCTGACGGCCCAACTAAAGTCGTGCCCTGATACAAAGCATCGGAGCTGTGGACATCCGAAAATCGCGCTTTAGATCTGAGACAGCATCCCAATCTGCGTGCGAACTCAACTTACAACCATCAGTCCCGCAGGGATGGCTGAGAGTCAGAGCTGTCCAAATTAGCGGAGCAACGGCGTTCTGAACCTCGTATTTTGCTGAATAGGTTGAAGCGACCGTGGGCAAGCGAGATCGAGTTGGTTGCTGTTGTGGCAACTCTGATCCACAAAGTCCACCCAGCCAATTTGGGCAAGAGTGGCTGAGAGTAGCCCAGGACGGACCCGGATTTCCTGTGAAGTTCGGTGGCACCAAGAAATCACCTGCGGCTTTCCGTGAAGAAAGCCGCATACGCAGACCTCTCTAGAGCAGCGTGCAGGAACCCCAGGGTAGTCCTGGGAAAGTTTTAATCCCGCGGAATAGTCCCGAAGGGACGGCTGAGAATATCCCAGGATGCAATCCTGGGCTTCGGTATTCTCCGGTTGGTCAGCAACTGTATGTCCTCACGCAGAGTCCAAAGCCCTCATCCTCTGCGGCTACGGCACGGCTAAGCCCGTGGCCTTCGTGAGGCGCGCTTTTTCCCCAGCCCGTACAACTCGGACGAACCCAGCAACCGCCCTACTAACTCACGATAGCGATCTTACCCGACGGCGTTCGGGTGAACGCGTGCACTGTGTTGCCATTCTGATCCACGTGGCGCAGAGTCATCAACTGCCTAGTTACTGAGATATGGCTAAAGCCGTAAACCTTCTGCGCATAGGGCCCGCGCTGGGCAGGATCAACCTTGAGCGAGTACAAATCCGCGCCGCCGCCGCCGGAAAGGAAATGGCTGGTCGGATGCCCGTCAAACTCCAGGTGCTGCAAGTCGTGGTCGTGACCCGCCATGTAAAGGTCCACACCATACTTGCGGAATAAAGGGTCCCAATCGCGAATCAGCACTGGATGATCTCCGTGGGGGCCATCCGAGTAGACCGGGTGATGTGCGATAACGCCCAGAAACGGAGTAGTGCGGGGACGTTTTAACTCGGCTTCGAACCATGCCAGCTGTTCTGCCTGCTGCTCCGGGGTCAGGGTGAAATCCCGCCCTTGGTTTTGCTTGCCGTCCGCACGTGGCATGTTGCTATCGAGCGCCAGAAACGTGACCACTGGATCCTTCGCAGGAAACCCAAAGCGATACCAGCGCGAGGGCAGGGTCCAGCGGGTAGCGGCTCCGCCGTTGCGTCCGCTCCGCGCGTACTCCAACTCCGCATCCACTTTGCTTTCAGGCCATCGCTGATAATCGTGGTTTCCCAGTACGGCATATGCAGGGCAAGGGAAGTCACTGGCGGGGTACATCTCTTCGAAATGTGTTTGCCAGCGGGTGGACCTGGCCCCTCCCGCCAACTCGCCGTACCAGTTATCTCCCAACATAAGCAGCGCCTGTGGGTGAACCGAATGTTGTTTGGCATATGCGCGCAGGCCCGCTGCCACCTGGGTTTGTCCTGAGGGGTTCTCATATCCCCAATCGCCCAACACCAACAACTGCGCGGCCGCCGGATCCGATGGCACGGAATCGGCCAGGCCTGAGATGGATCCAAGACTGGCCAACGCACTGAAAGCAAAGCTTTGCCGTAGAAACCGCCGGCGGCTTAGGGAATGAGGCGATGAAGGAAAACCCATACAGGCGGGTTATATCACCTTTCTGAGAATGCCTGAAGAAAAGGGGGGACAAATGGCGACGGTTCCTTCCTCCGGAGAGGACCTCGCTGCGGATGCCCCGTGTTCTAATGGCACGGCAACACAATTGATACGCCGAGGAGATGCATGCGAATCAAAGTTTCCCTCGTTATCCTGGCGATGCTAGCCGCGCCCGCCTCTCACGTCTGGGGCCAGGAAAGCCAGCAAACCTATGAGGTCGTGGTGGAACGCGGAGTGCCCGCGGCCATGCGCGATGGCGTCACCTTGCGAGCAGACATTTACCGGCCCCGCGCCGAGGGCAAATTTCCAGTGCTTTTGGAGCGCACGCCGTACGACAAGAACGGTGGTCTCACCTTCGGGATGAGGGCAGCCGCTAAAGGCTACGTGGTGGTGATTCAGGATGTGCGCGGCCGCTACACCTCCGAGGGTGAGTGGTACCCCTTCAAGCACGAGTCCGACGACGGCTTTGACACGGTCGAGTGGGCCGCGCTCCTGCCGCATGCCGACGGTAGAGTGGGCATGTTCGGCGGTTCCTATGTGGGCGCGACACAGATGCTCACTGCCATCACGCATCCACCCCATCTGGCCGGCATCTGCCCCGTGGTCACAGCGAGCAACTACCATAATGGGTGGACCTACCAGGGAGGCGCATTTGAACAGTGGTTCAATGAGTCCTGGACCTCGGGGCTGGCACAGGACACGATGACCCGCATCCTCAAGGCGGATACCAACGCCAGGGTAGGGGCGGAGGTGCTGCCTCTGACAAAATACCCGCTTTTCAATTTGAATTTCTCGCCCAGTCAGGATGATCTGAAGCACGTGGCCGCCCCCTATTTTCTGGATTGGCTTGCTCATCCTGATTACGACGACTATTGGAAGCGTTGGTCGATCGAGGAGAATTACGCATCGATCCAGGTCCCGGCGTTTACGGTCGCGGCCTGGTACGACATATTCCAGGGTGGCGCACTAAAGAATTACGAGGGGATGCTATCCAAGTCGGGAAACGTCTCCGCTAGAAAGAATCAAAAGTTGCTGGTGGTGATCGGAGGACACGCCGGTTCAGGCAGAAAAATCGGCGATCTGGATTTTGGCACAGCGGCTGCGGACTATGATGAAGACGATGTCATTTTGCTTTGGTACGACTATCTTTTTCACGGGGTAAAAAACCGCCTGGCGACGGGCAAGCCCGTGCGCATATTCGTGATGGGCACCAATGTTTGGCGAGACGAAGATGCATGGCCGCTTGCCCGCGCCAGAGAGACGAAATATTTTCTGGAATCACACGAGAAGGCCGCGGGCCCATCCTCCGCCGGAGTGCTATCGGCTCGCATGGCTCCGGGCGAGGCCTCAGAGAGTTATGTGTACGATCCGATGAAGCCGGCGCCGACTGTGGGCGGTCCCCTATGCTGTGACCCCGAGCATCTTGCTGCAGGGCCTCGCGATCAACGCCCTGTCGAAGCTCGCGACGATGTACTGTCGTACTCGACTCCCCAGCTTACGCAGGATACCGAGGTAACAGGCCCAGTTACGCTGGAACTTTACGCCAGCTCTTCCGCCGTCGACACCGACTTCACTGCAAAGCTGGTCGACGTTTGGCCCAATGGCTACGCGCAAAATCTCACTGAAGGCATTCTCCGCGCAGTTTACCGGGACTCGGATGCCCAGGCGCAAGCGATGGAGCCAGGCAAGGTCTATCAACTCCATATCGATCTGTGGTCCACCAGCAATGTCTTTCTCAAGGGCCACAGGATTCGCCTGGAAGTCAGTAGCAGCAACTTTCCTCGCTTCGACCGAAATCTGAACACGGGCAAGAGCGCCGCCGACGATCAGACGTCAGTCAAGGCGACGAATACCATCTATCATGATGCGAAACAACCTTCGGCGCTCATGCTCCCCATTGTCTCCCCATGAGCTTTGGAGCTGTGAAGAAATCATGCCGTTTGCTACAACGTGGGTTGGTCTGACTGCCGCCGGCGCCAGTGGTAGGCGGAAATCGAGTTTTTCCAAAAAAACTTCTCTTCGGCGGTGCGGCCTTTGGTCTTAACGAAGTCGCGCACAACCGAGATGGTCTCCGTGTACGTTGCGTGATGGTCGCTATTCGGCCAGTCGCTGGCATAGAGAACGTGATCTTCACCGAAGACGTCCCAAAGTGCGCCGAGCGTCTCCTGGGCAAAGGTAGCCCCGCCCGCCTGTTCGATGCGCGCTGCGATTACCTCAGAAAGCTTGACGAAGACGTTTTTGTTTTGCGCTAGGTGCCGCAGCAGCGACCAGTACTCATTGCGGGCGGCCGCCTCGGTGGGTACGCGTGCACTGGGGAGGTGGTCGATCACGATCCGCAATTCGGGAATATGGTCCGACACGCCCGCGATTGCCCGGATGAGATTGGGATCGGGATTGGCGCTATCGAGCGTCAATCCGCGGTCGGCCAACATCTTCAACCCGGGAAGAAATTCAGGCTTGCCGGCGTCGACAGCCAGGTCCCGATCCCATAGATTGCCATACCGTATGCCCAGGAAGAGAGGGTTTGCGTGTAGCCGGTCGAGGTCCTTCTGGTACGCGGGAGTACCGGGAATCAGGTCTCCGATCATACCCACAATGATGGGATGGTTCGCCGCTACATTGAGCACCCAATCGTTATCGCTCAACAGGTTGCTGGCTTCGATCACGATCGCGCCCACCACTCCAAACGGCCCTGCAATGCTCTGGTATCGCTCGGGCAGGGCAGCCTTGTAGAGCGCAGTGTCCGTTTTCGCCGGCCACGGAACACCCCCTGGACGCCCCGGATCAAAGAGGTGAATGTGGGTGTCGATAATGGGTATCGCTGGGGGAAGAGCGTCGCCGGCTCGGCCGGTTGCCCATGCTCCGGCGAGGGCTGCTCCAATTTTGAGAAATTCACGCCTTTGCATGTATGTCCCCTTTCTCCACGCGTAATTCCAGCCACGCCACAGTAACAGAGGAAATGCTTTAAAATTCTCCTTTCCTTGGAGGAGCTTTGCAAAGACGCCATTTCCTGACCTCGTCGCTGGCCGCAGCGGCTGTTGCCTTCGCACCGAACGATGGGCAGGCTCAGACGCCTGCAGGCAAGGCCCGCGAGTACTATGAACTGCGCAAGTACCAGCTGCAATCAGGACCCGAAACTAAGCTGCTGCAAAGCTACCTGGCCGATGCCCTGATCCCTGCGCTCAACCGGATGGGTTTTTCGCCCATCGGCGCCTTCAACCTCGACCTGGGCCCCCAGACCCCCGCCCTCTACCTGTTAATCCCCTCAACCACGCTGGAATCACTGGCGACGGCCGAGTTGCAGCTGGCAAAGGATGACGAATTTATGAAGGCCGCTGCGCCCTTTTGGAGCGCGCCGGCGACCGCGCCAGGGTTTCTGCGGATCGAGAGCTCGCTCATGATCGCGTTTGAAGGTTGGCCCAAGCTGGTGCTGCCGCCCGCCACCGCGCAGCACGGCAAACGAGTCTTTCAGCTGCGCACCTACGAAAGTCCAACCCAGCAGGATCATGTGCGCAAAGTGGACATGTTCCATAACGGCGAGTTTGAGATCTTTGCCCGCGCCGGCTTCTGGCAGGTATTTTTCGGCGACACCTTGATTGGACCGCGCCTGCCCCAGTTGACCTACCTGGTCAGTTTTCCCGACATAGCGGAGATCGATGTGAAGTGGGACGCCTTTCGCAGTGATCCGCAATGGAAAAAACTGTCGGCTCAGCCCAAATACAGTTCCGAAGCGATCGTGAGCAACATCGACAGCCTGATACTCAGGCCGGCGTCCTTTTCTCAGATATAGGCCTCAAGCGTTGGCATCATCCTCGAGTCCGATCTCTTCGAGCCCTTTGCCCCCGTGCTTCTCCAGGTCAGCCAGCAGTCCTTCGTCCGAGAGGTCCATCGGATGAGCGTCCTTCCAGTCGCGCTTCACGACCTCGTGCAGGCGGTCCACGATATGCTTGTCGTCCACCTCGATGGCTAGTTCGCGTCTGCTGTCGAAGCTGCCCGGCGCCAGGTTGATGGAGCCGATAATGGCGCGTTCTCCATCGGCCAGCAGCATTTTGGCATGAAGCTTTAGCTTCTTCAGCTTGCGTATCTTGACGCCCACATCGCGCAGAATGCGGAGCCCGCCTACGCCCTCGATCAATTTGTCTTTCTTGAGCGTGTGCGCGGGCCTGGCCATCACGTGAATTTTTACTCCGCGTTCTTTGGCCCGCACCAGGCACTCAATCATCATTTGATCCTGGTAGCGCTCATTTTGTAACCACAACGAGTGCTTGGCTTGGTTGATGAATTGGGTAATTCGCTCGCGGCCGTTGCCGCGACACCAGATCAGGTGCTTGGATGCGAAGTCCTGGCGGTTCCAATCCGCCTCGAAGCCGTTGATAATCTCTTCTACTTCGTGCGCGTGCCTGGTGATGATGGCATAGTCGCGAGTGCCGGTTAAGTTTTTGGTCTGCCAATTCAGCGACTTGACAAAGGCGATCTTATCGTCGATCACCATTGACTTTTCGTGGGTAAGATCGAAGGCCGGATTGCTGTCGCGCACCTCGATACCGGCCGCCTCCAGCTTGCTGCGGCTTTCATCATTCTCCGAAACGCCACTCCGGCGCTTCGGGTTCAGCATGATGCGCACGTTGACCCCCCGGCGATGGGCGGCAATTACCGCATCCATCAAGGTTGGATCGGTAAAGATAAACATCTTGATGCGCAGTGATTTGGTCGCGCCATCGATCGCGTCCAGAATCGGCTGGACAGAATCATCCGGGAGAACGATCAAGCTACGGGACATATATGGGGTTTCTCTGCCTCTAGGGAGCGGCCTTGGCCGCTGTTGTATCGAACTGTACACTATACAACTCGGCGTAGGTTCCACCCAGCGCGAGCAGTTGGTCGTGCGTCCCCTGCTCTGCCACCACGCCGCCTTTCAACACGATGATTTTATCCGCATCGCGGATGGTACTCAGCCGGTGGGCGATGGTGAGCACCGTTCGTCCTTTCATCAATCGCTCCAGGGCTTCGATGACCAGTCTCTCCGACTCGGTGTCCAGAGCTGCAGTCGGCTCATCGAGAATCAGGATCGGGTTATTGCGGATAATTGCGCGCGCGATGCCGATACGCTGCCGCTGACCGCCGGAGAGGGTATCTCCGCGGTCGCCGACGAACGATTGATAGCCATTGGGCATGCGGGAGATGAACTCGTCCGCGTTGGCCAGTTTCGCGGCCTCGATAATTTCCTCGTCGGTGGCGCCTGCACGCCCGTAGGCGATGTTATCCCGCACGGTTCCGCGGAAGAGCACCGTCTCCTGCAGCACGTAGCCGATCTGGTCGCGCAAGGACTGTAGTCGATAATCGCGCACATCGACGCCATCCACCAGGATTTTCCCTGCGCTGGGATCGTAAAACCGGGGAATCAGGCTCATGATGGTGGACTTGCCGCCACCCGTGGGCCCGACCACGCCGATCATCTGTCCGGCATTGACCGTGAAGGTGACATCGCGCAACACCGGATAACTCTCGTCATAGGCGAAGGCCACATGATCGAAGACGATTTCGCCGTGAATCACCTGCTCGCGCGCATCGGGCTTTTCCGGAAGTATGGAGTCCGCATCGAGAATTTGCCGGATACGTTCTACGGCCACCGCGGTCTGGGCAATGGAGTTATTCATGCTGGCAAGGTCCTTTACCGGCTTGAAAAATGAGCCCAGGTAGGAGAGGAAGACGGTTAATTCCCCGGCCGTCATCCATCCCGCAAGAATGAGTAGGGAACCGCGCCAGAGCACGAACCCAACACAGCATGCCACGATGATGGAAACCAGGGGCGATAGCAGGGCTTTGACCTGGCGCGCTTTGAGCGCGGCTGCTACGGTTGCATGGCTCACCGCCTGGAGTTCTTGCTGTTCCAGTTCCTGCCGTCCGAAAGCCTTGACCACGCGGATGGATTCGAGATCCTGCTGCACCACAGCCACAATATTGCTCTGTTGCTTGCGTACTTCGTGGGTGGACTTCTTGACCGCCTTCTTGAACCGGGAGGCAAGCAATAGCATCAGCGGCGTTACTGCGACCGCGATCAAGGTAAAGTCCCAGTTCATGAAGAACATGATCACCAGCATGCCCAGGATGGTGATCATGTCGATCACAATACCCAGTGTGGCCGACGAGGCGAAGTTTTGGATGGTAAGCACGTCGGCGGTAATCGTGCTCAGCAGGACGCCAGACTGGTGGGTGTCGTAGTACCGCAGGGAAAGGTACTGCAGATGATGGTAGGTCCGCATGCGCAGGTCGTTGGCGACCCACTGGCCCACGCTTTCGGTGAAGTAATTGGCGAGGTACGATGCCAGGGCGTTCAAAAGGGCAATGACGACCACGGCACCCGCTGCCAACATCGCAAGATGAACGCGGTGGCCATGTTCCAGCATCGGACTCAGCCAGCTGTTCATCCAGGGGCTAAGCCTGCGGCCGAGGATTACATTGTCGAGGATAATCTTGAGCGGCCACGGTGCGGCCAGCGTCATCGCGCTCTGGACGATCATGGCCGTAAGAATGATGGCCAGACTGCCCCGGTAAGGGCGAAGCAGTTCGCGGATCAGACCCATCATCCCCGGTTGTTTATCGTTGTCCTCTTGCTCTGTAGCTACGCCATCCATGGAGTTGACTCCACTTTAAACTTTATCCAGCAGTCCTGTCGCACTTACTGTTCAACTTGCCGCCTCCAGAGGCGCGTTAAAAGTAATCAGGAAACGGCAGTAGAATCCCACATCTCACGAAAAGCGAGCAAGATTTCCTGTACGCCACACCGTCTAGAGCCGCATGACGTTCACACGCTCAACGAAGGCTATGGGTTTAGCCGGAGAGGGCTTGACAGTTCTGCATGAGAACTCAACTGCAAAATTAAGTCCCGCAGAGCCTGCCCTGAGCTTGTCGAAGGGGACGGCTGAGAATCAGACTTGTCCAAATTAGCGGAGCAACGGCCTTCTGGACCCTCGTATTTTGCTGAATTAGGTTGAAGCGACCGTGGGCAAGCGAGATCGAGTTGGTTGCTGTTGTGGCAACTCTGGACAAAGTCGAAAAAGCTAATCTGGACAAGACTGGCTGAAAGTAGCCCAGGACGTCAGTCCTGGGTAGGGTTTGACACGAGGGATCAGTCCCGTAGGGACGGCTGAGAAGATCCCAGGATGCAATCCTGGGCCTCCTCACAATTCTTGAGAGATCCAGCAAACTCAGGCGTGGCGTCTCAGTTTGTTTTCAACCGTCCCTCGGGGATGAACCCGGCGGTTCTCACGCAGACTCTTCAGCCCCTGAGGCTTCCTTCGGTACGCTTTTCCCATTGCGGTCGGGGCAAATTTCTTGGGATTGGGCTCTGTTTAGGGCACAGATTCCGCAGAGGCGACCAAATGGTAGATTTGGGCGCCATACTTTTCCACGGTACCCATACCGATCCCGGGCACGGCAAGCAGGGCAGTGTCGCTCTTTGGCCAGGTGCTGGCGATATTGCGCAAGGTCCGGTCGCCAAAGATGCGAAAGGCCGGCATGTTTCTGCGTTTCGCCTCGGTCAAACGCCACGCCCGCAATGCCTGCTCCAGGCGAACCTGGCGTTCCGGCGGCGGAGCCTCAGCCGAAGCCGGCTTGCTTAGCTTGCCTTGCCTCAGCGTCACCACGGACGCACCCTTCTTGCCCCGTTTGGACGGAACCACCGCGGCCGCTGCGTCTCGCATAATAAAAGGCGTCGTGTGGCTTTCATGGAAGTTCAGCCCGGCCGGCAAAATGCTGACCGTCCGGTAGGGAATCCGCTTACCCTGCTTCTCAAAAACGGCATCGGTAAACGCCAGCAATTCCACCCGCGCCATCGCCCCCAGAACCTCTTCGAAGTCATCCCGGCTCATTTCGTTTTCCGGGAACAGCTCGGCATGCAGTTTTCCCGTAGACCGCCCGGGAAAGGATCGCAGCTTTTTAAGAACCCGATCGCAAGCGATTCGCTCCGCATGCGTAGCTCCACGGAATTTTTGCGCTACGCAATCGGCAGGTGCGCAAAAGTCGCAGATTCCACAGCCAGACCCGAGATCCGACGTATCCCCGAAATGATGGACGAGCGACGTCATCCGGCAATGATGGCTCTCCGCGAAGCGGATGATCTCCTCCAACTGGCCCTGCTTCTGTTCCGCCTGCGCAGTGTAGGAAGCCCGCCAGCCCTCGATACCACGGCTTACATTCTCGGCATAATCCAGCACGGCTCCTTTGTGAATCCAAAGTTTCTCCAGTGCCTTGTCGAAGATGTCTTCTTCCATGGCAGACAGTTTGCGCACCGTCTCTTTGCCTTGTGGCTGGACGCCAAGTTTGGAAAAAATACGGTCTAGCAACTCGACCGGCGGATAGTCGCGGCCGAAAAAGAAATCGTGCGTATGGCGGTCCGCGTAGGAGTACATAAGCACGGCGCGGCTCGGCTTTCCATCACGTCCTGCGCGGCCAATCTCCTGGTAGTAGCCTTCCAGGCTGCCGGGAAATGCAGTATGGATCACGGTCCGGACATCCGCCTTATCGATGCCCATGCCAAAGGCCGTGGTGGCCACCATGACATCGAGCTTGCCGCCCATGAATTCTTCCTGCACCCGCCGCCGCCGTTGGGCATCGAGGCCGGCATGGTAGCCGGCCACGCGAAACTCGCTCTTCCAGGCCGCGGACAGAGCTTCGGCCTGCTTGCGTGTCGGCGTGTAGACAATCGCCGGGCGGTTGCCGGCTTCGAGCAGGATCGCGCGCGCCAGAACAGGACGTTGGGAGGGCAGAGCCTCCACTATCTCGATACCGATATTCTCCCGGCGAAAGCCATGGATGAAGTGCTTGACCGTACCCAGACCTAGCTGCGCGGCAATGTCCTTCTGTACCAACGGCGTTGCCGTTGCGGTGAGCGCCAGCGCCGGCGCCGGGCGAAGGGTCGGCAGGTACTGCCCCAGCATGCGATAGTCCGGACGAAAATCGTGACCCCATTGCGAGATGCAGTGCGCTTCATCGATGGCGATCAGCGAGGGTTTTCGTTTGGCCAGCATCTCAGGAAAGCCGGGCACGCGCAGCCGCTCGGGAGCGATAAACAGAAACTGAAGATTGCCCTTCATGTAGTCGACGCAAGCCTGCCGCGAGCTCTCGCGATCGCGGCCGGAGTGGATGCACTCGGCGGACAGACCAAGTTCTTTCAGCTTGCGTACCTGGTCATCCATCAAGGCGATGAGCGGACTGATTACCAGTGTGGTTCCACCGCGTGCCAATCCCGGCAATTGATAGCAGAGCGACTTGCCTGAGCCGGTCGGCATGACCAGGAGCGCATCTTCTCCCGCGGTCACTGCCTGGCACACCGCCTCCTGGTTCGGACGAAAGCTGGAAAAGCCGAAGACATTCTGCAGCAGTTGGTTGAGGTTTGCATTGACAGGGATGACTTTTCTGGGTGGAGCTTCCCTGGCAATCGTTGTTTCGGTCTGAGCAGCGGGGGGCGGCTCTCGCCGGGCTACCGGTGTGGTTTGGCTCACCCGCCCCACCACCGAGCGAACGTAGTCGCTGATGCGTTCGATAAAGGGATCGAGCTGCGCCTCACCCTGCTGGATCCGGTTGAGAAACGCCTCCCACTGGCCCGTCATCGCTGGACTCTTCACTTCGGGGTGCACGACTTCAATCAGGTGTATCCCTTTGTCTGTGGCCTCCAGGCTTTTGCCCGTCCTGGTGACGTAGCCGCGTTTCAGAAGCACTTCAATGATGGCTGCCCGGGTCGCCGGCGTGCCCAGCCCGGTTTCCTTCATGGCATCGGATAGCTCTTTCTCGTCCAGGGTTCTCCCCGCCGTTTGCATTGCGGTCAGGATCGTAGCATCGGTAAATCGTTGCGGCGGCCGGGTCTTTTTCTTTAAGGCTTCCACCTTGGTTACCGTCTGCGCTTGACCTTGCGCGAGTGTTGCCGGAAGCATCGGATCGAGTTCTTTCTTCGGGTCCCGTCGTGCCTCCCCACCCACGTCGAGAATCTTCCAGCCCGTTTGCCGGACGACTGTTCCCGTGGTGCGATATCTGTCCACAATTGACTCGCTGCGGATTGCCGTAATGACGGTCGTCACTTCCTGCAAATGGTCCTCGTGCCACAGCATGAGCAGTCGCCGGCAAACCAGGTCGTAGAGTTTGTTCTCTTCATCGGAGAGCCTGCCTGGCTGCAGCGCAACCGTGGTGGGAATAATGGCGTGATGATCGCTGACCTTGCTGTCGTCGACATAGCGCTTGCCCAGGGCGCGCTCTCCGGTTCCCGGAGCCAGTTGCTGCCGGTAAGGCCCCGAGATGGCGGTCACTATTTTGGGAACGGTCTCCGCAATATCGGTGGAGAGATAGCGGCTGTCCGTCCGCGGATAGCTGATGAGTTTGTGTTGCTCGTAGAGCGCCTGGGCCAGATCGAGTGTCCTTTGCGCGCTGAAGCCGTAGAGACGGTTGGCATGCCGCTGCAATTCCGTCAGGTCATAAAGCAGCGGCGGCAGCATGCGCACCGTTTCCGAGGTCAAGCTCTCGATGGCCGCTTGCCCCGTCCGGGCCCGCGCGATGATCCGGTTGGCTTCCTGGCCGTCGGCGGCTAATCTGTTGTTCGCCGATGGATCTTTCTCCTCGCTGGACTTGCTGTGAGGACGGAACCAGGTACCGTCATAGTGGGCCTGGTTTGCCTCGAAGGTGGCCACCACCTGGAGATAATCCTCGGGCACAAAGCGCCGCAAGGTGAGTTCACGATCGACAATCATGGCCAGCGTCGGGGTCTGGACGCGCCCTACGGAAAGCTCCTCGTTATAGACGATCGAGTAGGCGCGCGAGAGGTTCATGCCCACTAGCCAATCGGCCCGGCTTCGGCCGGAGGCCGCATCGGCCAGCCGGTCATAATCGCTGCCCGGACGAAGGCTGGAGAATCCTTTGCGGATGGCATCCGGCGTGAGCGAGGAGATCCACAATCTACTGAACGGCTTTTCGCTCTTGGTCGCCTCGTAGATGTAGCGAAAAATCAGTTCTCCTTCGCGCCCCGCATCCGTGGCGCACACGATGCGCGATACCCGTGGAGATTGGAGTATCTGTTGCACTACTTCGAACTGCTCTTTGCTTCGCTCGTAGACCACCAGTGGCCAATGATCGGGCAGGATAGGCAAGGCTTCCAATCGCCACTGTCGCCACTGCGGATTGATTTGATGCGGCTCCGCCAGGGACACCAGGTGCCCAATGGCCCAGGTGACCACATAGCCATTTCCCTGCAGGTAGCCCTTGCCCCGTTTCTCGGCTCCGAGGACTCGGGCAATGTCACGCGCAACCGAAGGCTTTTCCGCCAGAACGGCGACGGTACCGGATTCACTTGCCTTCATAGACTAATTCTCAGTCTACCGCGATCCTGATTTGCAGACTCGTGAGCGGCTTTCTATAAGGAAACCTCATGAAGTTTATTAACTTAGCTCCACCAGGGGGCTAGGTGGAGGCATCTCCCGTTCCACTTTTATGCCAGTAACAGAAATGCTTTAATCGGTATGTGGACGTTTCCCTGGTTGAAATAAAGCAAGCAGAACAAAGAATCCGCGATTTCATCTATTTTTCCCCCTGCCAACTCTCGGCCGCTCTCTCCGAGGTGACTGGTCAACAGGTCTTTCTCAAACTGGATAATCTGCAGCGAACCGGGGCTTTCAAAGAGCGTGGTGCGCTCAACCGGATTCTCTTGCTGAGCGAGGATGAGAAAAGGCGCGGGAGTGATCGCCGCCAGCGCCGGCAATCATGCGCAGGCGGTCGCCTACCACGCTACCCAGCGTGGTGTGCTGGCGCGTGCATCGTCATGCCGCTCATGACTCCCCTGGTGAAGATCTCCGCCACCCGTGGATTTGGAGCCGAGGTGATCCTGCACGGCGCAAACTACGATGAAGCCTGTGACGAGGCGCTCCGCATTTGCAATCTCGAAGGAATGACCTTTCTGCATCCCTTTGATGACAATGCCGTGATTAACGGCCAGGGGACCATCGGTCTGGAGCTGCTGGAACAGGTTCAAGGGCTTGAGGCGGTTGTCGTGCCAATCGGTGGCGGGGGACTGATCAGCGGCGTGGCCTGCGCTCTGAAAGAGAGCAACCCCGCTATTCGCGTTGTCGGGGTGCAGACCGAGCGTCTTCCCTCCATGTTGCGTGCGATCGAGCATGGAGGGCCGGTCACCCTGCCGGCAGAAGCGACCATTGCGGACGGAATCGCGGTCCGGCGTGCCGGAGATCTCACCGTGCCCCAGGTGAAACGCTTTGTCGACGAGATTGTCACTGTGGATGAAGAGGAGATCGCCAATGCAATTATGGTTCTGCTCGAAAGGGAGAAAACACTAGCCGAAGGGGCCGGAGCCGTGGCCCTGGCGGCCCTGCTGCAAAAAAAGACCTCGCTCAAGGGGCAACGAACCGCTGTCCTGGTGTGCGGAGGCAACATCGATGTAAGTCTTCTGGCCAGGATCATCGAACGCGGTCTGGTCAAGGATGGCCGCCGGGTGCGCATTCGCGTCCATCTCGCCGATCGTCCCGGAGCCCTGCATCACCTGACGAAGATCCTCTCCGATCAGCGGGCGAACATTGTCGAGACGTTACACAACCGTGCTTACTACGGAGTCAACCTGGGCGACACTGTAATTGACATCACACTCGAGACACGAGGCGCTGCGCATATCACCGCCATTGCCAACGCCCTTGAGAGCGAAGGCTATCGCTATGAGCGTATTCAGTAAAACGATAGGAACAAGGCCAATGCAAGAGTTTTTAAGATTGAAACGTCTGCCGCCGTATGTCTTCAATATCACCGGCGAGTTGAAGGCGGCTGCGCGGGCGCGCGGAGAAGACATTATCGATTTCGGCATGGGCAACCCTGACGGCGCCACGCCCAAGCACATCGTAGACAAGATGATCGAAGCGGCGGGCAAGACCGCTACCCATCGCTACTCCTTGTCTAAAGGAATCCCACGGCTGCGCAAGGCGATTTGCAACTGGTATCAAAGACGCTATGACGTAGAGCTGGACCCACTGACCGAAGCGATTGTCACCATAGGCTCCAAGGAGGGCATTGCCCATCTTTGCCTGGCCACGCTTGACCGCGGGGATGTGGTGGCGGTGCCGAGTCCCAGTTATCCGATCCACATTTATGGGCCGGTGATTGCGGGGGCCAACGTGCGCGGCATCGCGGTGCACAGCACGGACGATTTTCTTGCGGAGCTGGAGCACAGTGTCCCGCTAATGTATCCGCGGCCCAAGATGTTGATCCTGAACTTCCCAGCGAATCCTACGACGCAGTGCGTGGATCTGGCATTTTTCGAGCGCGTCGTCGCTCTGTGCAAGGAGTTTCAAATCTACTTGGTGCACGATCTCGCTTATGCCGACATCGTCTTCGATGGATATCGTGCGCCATCGATCCTGCAGGTACCGGGAGCGAAGGATATCGCTGTTGAGTTCTTCACCTTGTCCAAGAGCTACAACATGCCTGGCTGGCGAGTCGGCTTCATGGTGGGCAATCCTGAGTTAGTGGCGGCGTTGGGGCGGCTCAAGAGTTACTTCGACTACGGCACCTTCACGCCTATCCAGGTGGCTTCGATTTTGGCCTTGGAAGGCCCGCAGGAGTGTGTGCAGGAAATATGTGATAACTACCGCAAGCGGCGCGATGTGCTGGTCAAGGGACTCAATCAATTGAACTGGCAAGTGCCGCTGCCCAAGGCCACGATGTTTGTCTGGGCCTCCATTCCTGAGCGATACAAAGCCATGGGCTCGCTCGAATTTTCCAAGAAGATGCTGACCGACGCCAAGGTAGCGGTCAGTCCGGGTGTCGGCTTCGGTGAACACGGTGACGAGCACGTGCGTTTTTCCCTGATTGAGAATGAAGAACGAACCCGGCAAGCCTTGCGCGGCATCAAGCAGATGTTTCAGCAATAAAGCTAGGCGTTCCCCGCACTATAGTGTAGGCCAGCGACGGGCGCCGTGAAGCAAAGCAAGAATGTCCACGATCGATCCCTTCGAACGGTACGCAACGATATATGGAGTGCTTTGTATGACCAATTCTCGCTTGCCGTGAACTCGACCAGGGCGGGCCCATCTCCGGGAAGTTGGCAAGCTGTTCAACGGCTCGCTTCTTAATATCTAACTGTTTTTCAGCTGCGGATACATTTTCTGCCCAGACGAAGTCATATGCGGCTTCGAGCTGCGCGGAGGCGCGCCTGATGCACAGTATCCGCAATTAGCATGCTCTTGGTTTCCTGGCCCAATCGGTGGCCTTACTCATCAGCGCTTTATGTTCGATCACTTCACCCGCATCAGCTTGGCGAATGCCTTCTTCGATCAACGCTCGGTGGTATTCATGAAGCGAAAGATACTGCGCGACTCCTTCTTTGATAACAAAGCTTCTGTTCCGCTGCTGTCCTTCGGCGACGGAATCTAATGCCTGCAGCTTCTCTTCTGGTAAATGGAATGTGATCGTCTTCAACGGCATTCTCGAAGAATATTGGAGAATACGAGAGATTACAATCGTGCGATTAAAAGGTCGCAACAAGAACCGCCGTGGGAGGCCGGCATGTGCTGCTCAAGAAGAGGTCGTTTGAATTGTCGTCACTTTCTCCAACTCGCGCATCTCAATCTCCATTTTACGCATGCGAAACTTCTGCACTTTGCCGCTGGCAGTCAGAGGGAACTCGTTGACGAAGCGGACGTGTTGAGGAATCTTGAAGTGAGCGAATTTTCCCCGGCAGAATTCGCGGATCTCGTTCTCGGTGGCAACATCACCGGCATTGCGACGAATCCACGCTACTACGATCTCCCCAAGTTTTTCATCTGGTATGCCGAATACATGCGCGTCAGCTACCTTCGGGTGGGTGTGGAGAAGATTCTCTATTTCACGAGGATAGATGTTCTCTCCGCCGCGTATGATCATGTCCTTTGCACGGCCGGTAATATTAAAGTACCCGTCAGTGCGCATGACGGCAAGATCGCCCGTGCGTAGCCATCCGTTCGTGTCTATCGCCCTTTGCGTTGCTTCGGGGTCACCATCGTACCCCTCCATGACCATGTATCCGCGCGCGCAGAGTTCGCCCTGCTCTCCGATTGGGACGGTGTCCCCAGTCAAGACGTCCGCAATTTTGACTTCAGTACTTGGCATGGGACAGCCAATGGTCGTGGCGCGCAGCTCAAAGCTATCGTCTTTTGTAGACATCGTGATGATAGGTGAGGCTTCCGTCTGTCCATAAATGTCGTAAATCTGAGTCACCCCCAATCGTTCGGTCATGCGGCGCATCAATTCGATCGGACAGGGAGCTCCCCCGACAATCGCCCCTCGAAGCGAGGTCATGTCAAACCGATCAAATTCCGGATGTTCGAGTTCGGCGATGAACATGGAGGGGACACCATAGAGAAGAGTCACGCGCTCTGCTTCGACGGCTTGTAACGTAGCGCCCGGGTCGAACATGCGTGATGGAAGAACAAAGGTGGCGCCTGAGATCAATGCGGTGAGGGAGCTGCTAGCATAGCCCGCACAGTGGTAGAGGGGAAAGGTCTGGCAAATCCGATCGTGTTCGGTCACGCAAAGCCTTAGCGCAGTAAGCCAGGCATTGTTGACAACATTATGGTGAGTGAGAAGAATCCCTTTCGGATTGCCAGTAGTGCCCGATGTGTATTGAATGTTTGCAACAGAATGTGGATCAACGGGCGGGTTTGGTAAGTCGCTTCCATTGGCTATCATGGCAGACCAGGAATCAGTACCGATCCGGATATCGAACTCAAGGGCGGAGGTCTGGCCGGCTCGCACTTCGGCGAGTATCGCGTCATAATCCCCACGTACATCGCGCGTGTGATGGAAAATTGCACGCATGTTCGACTTGTGAATGATGTAACCGAGATCCGTTGCACGATAAGCGGGATTCACGGTGACGAGCACAAGACCTGTTTTGGGGCAGGCGAGTTGCAGGAGAACCCATTCCGTACAACTTGCTGCCCATATTCCAACCCGATCGCCGGCTCGCAATCCTAGACTGTTGAGTCCGCGCGCCGTCTTGTCCACCTCGTCAAGCAACTGGCGGTACGTCCAGCGGACGGAATCAGGCCGCGATATAAGCGCGATGCGGTCAGGGAACGTGCGAGCGGCAGATGCGAACGCATCGTAAATGGTTTCGCTGCGAAGCGGAACTTCTGGGCCCTTGCAATAGCTGAGCATGGGACTTTTCTCAAAAGGGTAAATAACAGGCGTGACTATAGCCCAGCCGCCAGTAATCGTCAATCCGGCAAAGTCCTGCCATATTGACCCGATTCGTCAGTTGACAAAAGTTTCAATGGAAATCGTGTGAGTGCACTTCGAGGTTGGTGAAGGCCAACGGCTGTATGCGCCTGGCCTTGACATGGATCACGCCGTCCTGATTCTGCAACGCACCCTCGACCAGAACAAATTTACTGCGCGTAACCACCACCCGCTCCCGCTCATAAAGATCAGGAGTGATGATCACATTGGCAATACCGGTCTCATCTTCCATGGAGAGAAAGATGAACCCCTTGGCCGTGCCTGGACGCTGCCGTGCAATCACACAACCAGCCGCACGTACATAGGCGCCGTCTTGATAATTCCGCAGCTCACAGGCAGACAGTACCTTCCTATCTCTCAGCTCCTGCCGGCGGTAGTGCAGTGGATGCTGGCCAACCGTCAAGCCCGTCCCGGAGTAGTCCGCACTCAGCCTCTCCTCGGTATTCATTTGCCGCAAGGGAGAAGAGCTGGAGACATGATGTGCCGGCTTGAGCAAAGGGCCGACTGGACGGGCCGATTCTTCTACCTGCCAAACCGCATCGCGCCGATGGTCGATGCCATCGAGAGAATTCAAAGCGCCAATGCGGGCTAACAGCGTGAGCTCTTTGCGATGCAGCAACGGAAGACGCAGCGTGAGATCTTCTGCGGAGCTAAATGGGCCGGATTCCCTGCGGGATTTAACCATCGCTTCCCCCACGTCCTGCCGTAGTCCTTTGGCATACATCAGACCCATGCGTAGCGAGAGCTCACCATTGTTCTCATGCTCAATCATGCACTTCCACTCCGATACCTGCACATCGATCGGGCGTATACGCAGGCCATGACGTTGTGCATCCTTAACCAGCACGGCAGGCATGTAAAAACCCATGGGCTGATTGTTGAGAATCGCACAGGTAAAGGCAGCCAGGTAGCGCACCTTGAAATAAGCAGATGCATAGGCAATCAAAGCGAAGCTGGCAGCGTGGGATTCGGGAAAGCCATAGAGCGCGAAGGAAGTAATGTTTTGAATAATATTTGCCTGGGTGGCTTCATCGAGGCCATTTTTCGTCATGCCATTGCGCAGCTTCACTTCCAGTTGCTCCATGCGCTGCCAGGAACGGCGCATGCCCACGGCCCGGCGCAATTCTTCGGCTTCCGCACCGGAAAAATCAGCCACCGTCATGGCCATGCGCAAGAGTTGTTCCTGAAATAAGGGAACGCCTAATGTCCGCTTGAGCACTGGTATGAGCGATGGATGGGGATAAGTAACTGCTTCCTTTTTCTGCCGTCGCCGCATGTAGGGGTGCATCATCTTGCCTACGATGGGTCCCGGGCGGATGATGGCCACCTGCACCACCAGGTCATAGAATTTATCCGGGCGATTACGCGGGAGTGAGGCCATTTGTGCCCGGCTTTCCACCTGGAACATGCCCACTGTATCGGCGCGCTGCAGGGTTTCGTACACCAACGGATCCTGGGGTAACTGTGCCAGGTCGACGGGCTTGTCGTAGTGCTCTGCGACCAGGGTAAGGGACTCCTGGATGACTGCCATCATGCCCAGACCCAGCAAGTCCACTTTGATGAGGCCCAGATCGGCGCAGTCTTCCTTATCCCACTGGACCACGGTTCGACCGGGCATGGAGGTTCGCTCCAACGGCACCACATGATCCAATTGCCCCTGGCATATCACCATACCTCCGGAGTGTTGGCCGAGATGCCGCGGCAGGTCCTGAAGCCGCATGCAAAGCTCAAGAAATTTGTTGATATGCGCATGCTTGACATCGAAGCCCGCTTGGAGAAAGGAATTTTTCAGTGTGTCATTTTTTCCCTTCCACTCCCACTGAGACACCAGGCTGGAAAGGCGCCCTAAGGTATCAGGATCGAAGCCCATCGCCTTTCCCACTTCGCGTGCTGCAGACTTGCCACGGTAGGTAATCACGTTGGCGGTTATCGCGGCGCCAAGCTCCCCATAGCGGTGGTAGATGTGCTGGATCGCCTGCTCACGCTTATCCCCGGAAGGCAGATCGAGATCGATGTCAGGCCATTCTCCACGGCTCTCGCTCAGGAAGCGTTCGAAGAGCAAATCCATGCCCACTGGATCGACCGCTGTTATTTCAAGCGCATAGCAGACAGCTGAATTTGCCGCACTCCCGCGGCCTTGCACCAGGATGTCGTTTCGTTTGCAGAAATCAACCAGGTCCCACACGATCAGAAAGTAGCCGGCAAATTCAAGTTTCTGAATCAAGGCCAGCTCACGCTCAACCTGTTTGTCCACTTTCTCCAGTAACTTGCGATTGTGCTTGGCGCCGTAACGCTTTAATACACCCTCCGCCACACGCTGGCGCAGAAAGCTGTCCATGGTTTCGCCATCCGGAACCGGGTAGCGGGGAAATTCATAGCCCAGGTCATGGAGTTCAAATTCCAGCCGCTCAGATAAAGCCACAGTATTGCGCAATGGCCTGGGGGAGATCGCTGAATCTGCCCGTCATTTCCCGCGCATCGCGCAGGTGGCGTTGATGATTGACAGTGAGCAGGCGGCCCGCCTGTTCCAGGTCAGTATGGTGGCGTATCGCGGTAAACATATCGAGGATTTCTCTTTCATACGCCGTGGCATAACGAACACCATTGGTGGCCAGCAACGGCAAGCGCAGGCTTTGGGCAATGCGGATGGCGGCCTGGTTGCGCCATTCTTCCTCCCGCTCCTCATGGCGCTGAAGTTCGACATAGACATTCTGCTGTCCGAAGACACGAATCAGCTGTTCGGCAACCTTTACTGCTGCAGATTCCCCTCCGTGCATCAGTGCAGCGGCCATCGGGCCTTCATCGCCGCCGGTCAGGCAGACTAGTCCGGAGGAATACTCTTCCAGGTCCTCGAGCGTAGCGGCGCCCTCGCTCTTGGTTGTCTCCCGCATCTTGAACCGGGTGATCAGTTGACAGAGATTTTGATATCCGGCGCGGGAAGTACAGAGCAGGGGCAGGCGCGCGGCTTCGGGAACATGGCGATGCGGCAGCCAATGCGGAGGCATGAGACGATTGCCCAGGCTGGATACTGCAATCTCCGCCCCTACATGTGCCCGTACCCCGTGCTTGCGCGCAAGGGTATGAAATCGCGCCGCTCCGTATACACCATTGCGATCCAGCAGTGCCATCGCCGGCATATTGAGCTCAGCGGCGCGCTGGATAAGATCTTCAGGCAGCGATGCACCTTCAAGAAAACTGAATGCGCTGGCAGCATGGAGTTCGACATAGCGCTCAGTCATAAAGCGCCTCTACCTGCCAACGATCCTGAGTAAAATCATGGGCCAGGCAGCAACAGAGCCAGGTTGCATGATCGGCAGAAAGATGCGCTCTGGCTACCAGGTCCCATTGCTCCAGCGACCAGAGGCTAGGCCTCCACCAGTCTCCGGAGGAAGCCCAGGGACCGTAAGCGTGTTCGACGGTGTATCGCATCTCGCGAAAAATGAAGGACTCCGGTTGCCGATCACGCACAGTAACAGTCACGGATTCCGCCGGCCGTAATTGCCGCATGGCTACACGCCGCGTTCCCGTCTTTGCACCAGGCGCACCCGAAGAGGGCACTGTAAAAGCTTCGACGCGAAAGGCTTCCGGGCGATGCGCGTCTTTAAGCACCACTTGGCCCGCGCAACCCTCGCCAACAATGCTGCGAATGCGCGCCAGGGTGACATCCAGCCGCATGGGTTCTGGTACTTGCGGAGAAAAAAGTCCAAGCTGCACCTTGCTGGTGCTGCCCGGCTGTGCGTTCAAGGTAAGCCCAAGGATAGCTGCCTGCGGAGGATGCGCCTGCAGATCCAGATGGATGAGCTTCAACCATAGTTTTCGATCATTGTTGGGCAGTGCGGGCCGCACTGTGCGAGTATGTGTTGCGATGTCAAGTCTCCTCTTCGAGATCCAGATGGAGCGTAATGGAGGCCAGCGCCAGTATGCGGGATTGGGCGCGCACAATAAGCTGATCGAGCATCACCCCCAGGATAAAAAGCAGCGAATCGAGTAGTTCCACTGGTAAGTCCAGTTCCATTCGCTCTTCAAGAGCCAGGCTGGCTTCGATTGCACGAAATAAATGCGTCGATTCTCCCCGTGCCAGCAGGCGCATTTCTTTGCCTGTTTGTCCGAGCCGGGTAATCAATTCGGTTTCCCTGAGGTTGGCCAGTGCTCCGAGTGTCGTGATGCCCCACATGACGAATGTTTCCGCATGTTCGGGGGAAAGATCGAGAACCGTGAGCGGTAAAGGCGCGAGCGCAGCGCATTCCATCCCACGCGGCACCACCCGTATGCGTTTGCCTGAAGAGTGCCCTCGCGCCAGGCACCGGGCAGCATGAAAGTTGCTGCTGATAGCTACCGATGCTTGCACGCACAGTGCTTGTATTTTTTTGAGCAAATTCTCGCCTAGCGTATCGGGAGAACCAAAGAGCGTCTCCGTGCCGGCGATGTCGATTACGCAGGTAAAGTAACTGTCACTGCTTTGATCTTCCACCCGCGGGGAGAAGCCGCCGGCACACTCCAGCAAAGCTGCTCGAGCCGCTGTCTCCTCGGCGTGTGAGCGTGGCAAGACCAGGGCGGTAGGAAACATCTCCATTTCCAACCGTGTCATGCCCAGGTGCTATCCCTAGTGTTCGTGCCGCAGCATTGAGCGAGCAAACCTGCTCGAATGGTGGCTCGCCATCGAGCACGGCTACGGGCTTGCCCTGTAACTCCGGCCGTAGGCGCAGGAGTGCCTGCAGCGGAAACTCCTTCACGTCAATGCATGCATATCGTTCCGTCATGAGCGGCCTGCCCAAAGGGTTCTGCCCTGCCACTGCGCGGTTTGCACGCTTTGTGGTTGCTTCCTGTCCCGACCTGCCGTGGGCGTGCATGGGAAACACATTCCCAGGAGACTGAGGAAAGCGCTGGCGGTCTAACTCCGCCCGATGTGCAAGACCGGTGAAGATGGTCGAGTCAGGAGCGAGCACGCTCCCCGGTTGCAGGCGAAGCACCAGGCCGGCGCTGTTCCTGAGAGCAGGCATGTTGGGTGAGTAGCAAGACATTCGATTGCAGCCGCTCGGCTGCGGCGCGGAAACGGAACCATGTCGCTAGCGGCACGCGCAAGGCGTACTCGGCGCTCAGGCTGCCCATATCCAGCACGATGCAGCTGAAGCCACCACCCTGGAGCAGTAAATCTGTAACCCGTAGTGCCTGTTCCAGCCGTGCCCAGGACTTGCTCCTGGGGGCTTTTTTGATGGCAGCAGCGGGAATCTTAACGGGCTGCGGAGCATGATTCTGTTGTTTGCCTTGCGGCCGAGGCTTGTGGAGCGCTTCAGCGCAGCGAGGAGCGATGTCTGCAGGATTGAGCAATTCGCTGACTGCGCTGGAAAGTCCTTTGGCCTCCATCCGAGGATGTCCGCCACCTCCTGGTGGCAACCCCTGCTTTGCCTTGGCCGGTTTTTCCGCCATGGGCAATCCGTGCACCGGGGCTTGTGGCAAGGGCGTAACAACGGGAGACGAACCGCAGCGTACCCAAAGCAGTCGCGAGAGGTCCACTCCGATGGCTGCTACCGATTCAGGATGCAAAGTGTCGCTGACATCGACCCAGGCGCACACCTTACCTGCCTGGGTCATGCTGGCGATAAATGAGAGCGCAAGCGAGGTTCGTCCGGAGCATTCCGGTCCAACCACTTCGCTGAGGGCGCCGATAGGGAATCCGCCATGCAACAGGAGATCAATCTCAGGAATGTCTGTAGGCGCAACCTGGTAGGGAAGACGCGCCATTGGCGTGAGCGCTGAAGGAATGCGTTGTGCCAGGGTAGCTTCTATTTGTGCGCGCAGGTGGCTGGCGGTCGGCATAGGCTGGATCTTCGCCTTATTTTCGCCTATCGCGGGTCTTAAGTGTCAACTGGTGGCTGTGGGAAACCTCCGGATCTAATTGAAATAAAGGTGCTTATATAATTTATCTGAGCTAGGGTGAGTGCTTTCTGTTAGGGATCTGGTACGTGGCATTGCTCTTCCTCATAGGGATGAAACAGCATGGCTCCTGCATCCGTCTTAAGCAGAACGATAGTTGCGCCCAGTGGTGCACTCCACTGCATCAAAATGATGCATCGCAGGCTTGGGAGATAATCAATCCATATAGGAATTTAGAGGCTGAATGATCCTGAGCTTTGTTCATTTCGCGATATTGGGGATGGCTGCGATCCCGTTGATCTATTACTCGCTTGCGCTGTTTAGCGCATGGCAGTTTTTTCGATGTTCGCGTAGGCCCTCTTCCACCAGCTATACCCCACCGGTGAGTAATCTCAAGCCCATTCGGGGACTTGATCCCGATGCCTATGAAAATCTCGCCAGCTTCTGCCGTCAGGATTATCCGGAATACGAAATTGTCTTTTGCGTAGGGGATGCATCCGACCCTGCATTGCCCACCATTCAGAGGCTCATCCGCGACTTTCCCAAATGCCAGATCCGTGTTCTGATCGGCTCCGGCCGGATAGCTACCAACGATAAAGTAGCCAAGCTGGCGCGCATGACTGCGGAAGCAAAATATGAAACCGTCGTGATGAGCGACAGTGACGTGCGCGTGCAACCGGATTATTTGCGCACCATTGTTGCCCCACTTGCGGATCCGAAGGTAGGAGCAGTCACCTGTTTTTACGTGCCCGTTGCCAGCGAAGAAAAAACCTTTGTGCAGCGCGTTCAATCGGTGGGAATGCTCTCCGACTTTTATGCCGGGATTCTGGTTGCCCGGCAGTTGGATGGAGTGAAGTTTGCTCTGGGTCCTACGATTGCCACCACGCGTAAGCATCTCGCCGGCTTTGGCGGCTATGCGGCAATCGAAAACCGTCCAGCGGACGATCTGCTGGTAGGACGCTTGATCGCAGAGCAAGGCTATGAAGTAGAGCTTCTGAACTATGCAATTCACACCGTGTCAGACTTCCATTCGCTGCGCGACTCTATTCCTGAAGCGCCTGCGTTGGACGGTGGTGATGCGGATCATGCGTCCGTGGGGACATCTGGGCCTGATTTTTACGCTTGGATTGCCCTGGGCACTTGCAGCGATCTTTGTACAGCCCACGCCCGAAGTAGCCTTCGTCTATTTGAGCGCCTATTACGCTTTCCGTATCGCCATGATGGAAGTGATTGGCAAGTGGGGTTTGAAGCAGCCAGGTATTTACAAGAAGCTTTGGCTGCTTCCGGCATGGGATTTGTTGGCCGCCTGTATATGGCTAACCAGCTTTACCCGTAACAGCATTCGCTGGAGAGACGGCTACTACTACATTCGCAATGGCGAGCTAGTTCCAGTCGACCCTGCTGCGGCTATTCGGGCAGCAGAGAAAGCTCCAGAGCGGGTCTAAGGTAGAAGAAACCGCAGATCCCTCCACTACGCTACCCCCGATTTCCTGTCGAGGTTGGTGGCATTGGCAAACTTCATGCGGCTTTCTTTACGGAAAGCCGCACAGGTGGTCGTTGGCGGGTGCTGCGAGGTAGGAAATCCGGGTCCGCTCCGTTCCACGGCAAGCCGGGGCAGGCGGGATGAAATTCAGTTTGGGTACGCTAGGTATCGATCCCAAACAAATTTGTCATCTTGCCTGCCCATGCTTGCCGTGGGAGCAGCAAATTTGTCTAAGGCAAGTTCAGAAAGAGAAGACACTGCAAAATCGCCATGGATGCGAGGCCTGGAGGGCCGACCGCTAAACGTGAGCCCAGCCCGGAAGGGCTGGGGCTCAATCCCGAGATGATGTGAGCGCCGTAGGTGCGGCACTAAACATGAGTCCACTCGCACCTGTGTTGCTCTACAGCGCCGTCTTGGCCAGAACAGGCTTTTCTGCGCGCCGGTCATTCCTGGTGTGGCGCCAGTTCACCCGCGGCAGAAACAACGCCGTGTCGATGCGATCACGGTACCGAACCGCAATATCAATCAGTGAATCCAACAGGGAATCAGAAAGAAAGTGCGGCGCAAGGCCAAGATCAATGAGCTTGGAATGCTTCGCATTGTAGTAATGCTGTTCCGCTTCCACACGAGGATCCGGCAAGTAGTCGATCTCGACTTTCAAGCCTGTTTGCTTGCCCGCATTCTGTACCAGGTGGGCTAGATCAAGCACCGAAAACTGCTCAGTGAATTGATTGAAGACACGAAATTCTCCCTTGCCCGCGGGATTCAAACACGCCAGCTCCACACAACGCACCGTGTCGCGGATGTCCAGGAAGCCGCGCGTCTGTCCGCCCTTGCCATACACCGTGAGGGGATGGCCTAGTGCCGCCTGGGCGCAGAATCGATTGAGCACCGTGCCGAAGACCTCGTCGTAGTCGAAGCGGTTGATCAGCGCTTCATCCAGGGCGACTTCATCGGTCATGGTTCCATACACCACACCCTGGTTCAGATCGGTGGCGCGGGTTCCCCAGATCTTGCAGGCGAACATCATGTTGTGGCTGTCGTGGACCTTGGAGAGGTGATAAAACGAGCCCGGCTGCTTGGGATACGGAAGCACATCTTTGCGGCCGTTGTGCTCGATGGTGATGTATCCCTCTTCGATATCGATGTTGGGCGTGCCGTATTCACCCATGGTGCCCAGCTTGACCAGGTGGCAGTCAGGCTGAAATTCGCGCAGGGCGAAGAGCAGATTCAGCGTGCCCACGACATTGTTCACCTGGGTGCCGACAGCGTGATTGCGATCAATCATCGAATAAGGCGCGGAGCGCTGCTCGGCGAAGTGGATCACCGCTTCAGGCTCGAAGGTCTTGATCGTCGAAGCGAGAAACTCGTAGTCGGTCACATCGCCGACGAAAAGCTCAATCGTCTTGCCGGTGAGCTCGTGCCATACACGCAAGCGGTCGGCGAGCGGGCGAATGGGAGTGAGCGATTGCACTCCGAGTTCGTGATCCCAAAGACGGCGCACGAAGTTGTCGATAATCGCGACCGAATGGCCCTGTTTCGATAGATAGAGAGCGGTAGCCCAACCACAATAGCCATCGCCTCCAAGTACGGCAATTTTCATAGTTTCTCCCTTGAACAGGTTCTCAATGCGCCTGCTAGTTCCATCTCATCGCAGCTAATACCAAGTCTAGCAGGGCTTTCCGGGTGCCACGCCGCGACCGAGGCCGTCAGCGAGCTATTGGTGTAGACGACCTTTCCCCCTCCGGTTGCGACGACATGAAGCTTTTCCTCGCCCACCAACTGCGAGAGCCGCGGTATGTTGGCTGTTTTGGTCACCAGGTAATAGCGTGCCGAAGTGAGCCATAGCCGCTTGAAATCTGCGTCGTTAATAAAGACGTTGGGAGCCCCAGGAGCGTAGGAGCCATATTCCAGATTATTCCAGCGGCCGTTCAGCAACAGCTCAGAGCGCCCGGTGTAATAGGCAATCGAAGAGTAAATATAGTACTGGCTGTCGACAATGATCGTGCCTGGCGGTCCGGCGAGGATGGCGCGCGCCAATGGCCGTGAAGAGAGAAAAGGGTCAAAGGTGACCATGGCCAATCGAGCTGCCTGAAAGAACACCACCATCATCACCGCAATAGCGAGAAAAGCTCGTTGGCTGCCGGCTCGCAGCGTGCCCGCAGCGCCGATGAGGAAGGCAATCGCGGCCAGGCCGAGAGGAAAACGCAGGTACGCGAATGAATCCAGGGTGAGATCTTCCATGTGGCCCAGGGAAAGCTTGTACGCAGTGGGATGCTTGCTGAGGGCGGTAGTAATGTCCCCGGGAGTCGGCACATGGCGAACGGCGATCAGGATAGCAATGGCCGCGATCGCCGCAAGGCCAGTAATGACTGTGAGCGCGCGTGTACCCCAGCGAACGCGGCTCCCCCCGGCGGCCATCGCGGATCCCAGCAGCAGGGCCAACGCCGGGTAGCAGGGCATGGAGTAGTACTCCTGGGTGGTGGAAAAAGTGAAAAATAGCAGCAGGAATCCAGTCCAGCACAGGGCCAGCAAGCGAGTGCGTCCAGCGCGGTCCACCGGCCGATACGACAGCTTGAAGACAGCAGGAAAATACACACTCCAGGGAAAGAGCCAGATCAAATGGAATAACCAGAAGTAAAGCCGCGGCACGGTCGCGTAATCGCGTGGATAGCGCAGGTTGAGAAAGCGCAGCAGCTGCTCATTGATGAAATAAAACCAGAGGAAGCCGTGATACACGCCACCGCCGCTGTGCAGTGTAGCGGCAAAGTAGGGAGGATTAGCCACGGTTGCCAGTATGTGCCACGGTAGGGCGACGAGCAGCACGATGGCTAAGCTGCTCCACAGGTGAAAGCGCTTCCAGGTGGCCCAGGAAAAAAACTGCCGGGTGAACAAGAGATAGAGGATCGCGGCGCCCAGTGGGAAGACCAGCGCGATGAGGCTTTTGAGCAGCAATCCTAAGCCGAGACTTGCGGCCAGGGTATAGGCCCAGGCGCGAGGATGTTTTTCCTCTTCATCCAGCACGCGCAAGAAGGCCCACATCGCTAGCGCGATGGTGAAGGTCAGCATGACGTCCGGAATCAGGACGCGCGTAAAGAGAAAAAGGCCAATACCGGTTGCCATGCAAAGACCGGCATAAAAGCCGGCCTTAACGCCGAAGGCCCAGCGGCCGAAGGCGGCTGTCAACCACGCCAGGCCAATGGAGGAAAGCGCAATCGGAATACGCGCCGCCCAGTCATAAGCGCCAAAGAGCTTATACGAGATGGCCATCAGCCAATAGATCAGGGGCGATTTCTCCAGGTAGATGATTCCATCCAAGCGCGCCGTGACCCAATCGCCGGAGTCGAGCATGTTGCGCGCGATCTGCCCCTGCACGGCGTCCACATCATCCATCAGCGAGGGCGGTGAGACGATGCAAGCCAGATACACTGCAGCGGCAAACAAAAGCAAGATGGCTAGATAGGTGTGCCAGCCCCTTCGGCTACCAGGACTGGTAGTTTTTGTGTCGACGCCGGCGTCGACTGAATGCGCCATTGTTTCATCCAGAGAAACAGGATCATTAAACCCCATAGGTGATATCCCAGGTTGGCTCGCCTTTCCAGGTGAAGCTGCAAATATCTCTCGATGGTATCGGCGCGGAACAGGTCGGCGTGTTCAGAAAGACCTTCTTTCAAAGTGTCAAGCAAGAGTGGACGAAGAGATCCGCGGAGCCACTCATGCGCGGGAATATCAAAGCCGACTTTCTTGCGATTGAGAATCGATGGAGGCAGCTTGTCCTTCATCAATTCCTTCAGGAGAAACTTTTGGCGCGAGCCGCGAATTTTGAGCGAGTCGGGCAAGGTGGCGGCAAATTCAAGGATGCGATGGTCAAGGAAAGGAGGCCGCACTTCGACGGAATGGGCCATGCTCATGCGATCCGACTTCACCAGAATGTCATCGGCCAGATAGTAATTTTGATCGAACGCGAGATACGGGTAGAGTCCGTCGCGGGCTGCAAGGGAAATGGCCAACCGCTCCAGGATGTTGCCCATGGCAGGCGGCAAAGGGCGGCGCAATAAGGCCGCCTTGGCCTGCCTCGGAGAAGGTTCCATTCCAGTGGACATGTGCCCGTTCCGGGGACAACAGGCAGCCCTCGAGAAAGCGTTTGAGCTTGTATTCCAGGCTGATCTTCTCGTCGGAGACGGGCCAAAGGCTCAAACTCTTGAGCGCCAGCTTGAGCGCCGGTGCAGGCAGGTTTCGGGCGGTCCGGGCAAGCTGGTTGGCGCGATAGGTAAGGTATCCGGCAAAGATCTCATCCGCGCCTTCTCCGCTCAAAGCCACGGTGGCATGGGTCTTGCACATGCGGGAGAGAAACCACACTGGCAGCGCTCCTGCATCGGCGCTGGGTTCATCCGAGTAGTACGCGAACTGCTCAATGGCGCCTTGCAGATCCTCCTGGGGGTTCAGGTCGAGCTGCTCGTGATCGGTTCCGTAATGCGACACCACCCGCTGAATATGCTCCGTCTCATCAAAGCTCCGGCCGTGGAAGGAGATGGAGAAAGTCTTCAAGCGGGCATGGTTGGTGCCGGCCGCGTAGTGCAGGATGGTGGAAGAATCGATGCCGCCGCTTAGCCAGACTCCCAGGGGTACGTCGGAGAGCAGGTGCTCCTGAACCGACTGCTGCAGAAGAAAATCAAGTTCTTCCTTGGCGCTCTCGAGATCGCGTACACGCGGTGTTGGGGCGGGTAGTGTCCAGTAGGATTCGGTGCGAACCTGGCCGTCATGCCACTCATACCAACAGCCCGGCGGCAGCTTCTCTACTCCGTTCACCAGCGTCCACGGGCAGGGAACGTAATTGAGAGACAGATAGCAGTCCAGCCCTTCCATGCTTAAGCGGCGCTCCACCTCGGGATGGATGAGGATGGCCTTCAGTTCGGAACCAAAGAGCAGGTCCTTCTCCATACTTCGCCAGGTAGAGAGGCTTGATACCCATGCGATCTCGCGCCAGAATGAGCCGCCTGGTGGACTTGCGCCAAAGAGCGACCGCGAACATGCCGCGCATGCGGGCAAAACAAGCAGTGTCCCAGGCAAGGAAGGCGTAAAGAACGGTCTCGGTATCGCAATGGGTATGAAACTGGTAGCCGAGTGCTTCGAGCTCAGGCCGCAACTCCAGATGGTTGTAAATTTCGCCGTTGAATACAATGACCGTGTCGCCATCGCTCGAGGTCATTGGCTGATCGCCGGCAGCCAAATCGAGAATCTTCAAACGCGTCGCGCCCAGGGAGCACAACCGCGAGGAGAAAACGCCCTGTTGGTCTGGTCCGCGATGGGCTAGGGTCGCGGTCGCCGCACGAATCCGGTCAGGATCGGAAGTCCAGCCTTTCTGGGTAAAGCCGGCAATGCCACACAAAGTGGAAGCACCTCTGCATTTGTCTATAAAACTATAGGTTATAACAACTTTGCCCAGGCTTATGTTGGCAGCCCAGCGCATCCCATAGATGCTGGAAATTAAGACCAGGGCTCTTTTCCCGCACGTCCGGACTACGATTTCTCCTCCTCATGCGTCAGTTAGTACAATCAGGTGTGTCTCTGAGACCGGTGCGCCTGAAAACGTTTTTGCTGATCCTGGTGATGGTCATCGCCGGGCCTCTGGGGAATGTTTTGTTGGCCAAGGGCATGAAGCAGGCAGGCAGCCTCGCCATTTGGCCCCCTACTGAAGCGTTGCATACCGTCGTACGCGTCCTTGCCACCGGGCCCATTTGGCTGGGGATCTCCTCTTTGCTTACCTTTTTCCTGGCCAATGTGCTGGTTTTGACTTGGGCGGATTACAGCTTTGTGCTACCGGCATCCTCGCTGGGCTACGGTGTCTCGGCACTCCTCGGATATTTCCTGTTGAGCGAGCCGGTTTCGCCTTTACGTTGGCTAGGCATTGCCATCATTTGCTTGGGCGTTCTGATAGTGGGGCAGACCAACCCGCGCAGCCTTGAGCACACCCCGACAAGCATGGAGCACAGCTAGTTGGTAGAGGTAATCCTGTTTACGTTCATAATCGTGGCCGGTACTGGCGGCGAGTTGTGCGTTTCACGCGCTATGAAAGCGGTCGGAGAAGTGAAGGATTTTCGACCGGCCGCGATTGCTCGTGTGATTCTCCGCGCCCTGCGGGTGGGGTGGATGTGGGCGGGCGTGAGCATGATGGCGCTGGCGTTTTTTTCCCTGCTCGGCGCCTTATCTTTTCTGAACGTGAGCTTCGTTGTTCCGGTGACAGCCCTAAGTTACGTAGCTGGAGCACTGGGAGCGGTATTCTTTCTGCGTGAGCGAGTGGGCCCGCGGCGTTGGGCGGGTGTTTTTCTGGTCTCGCTAGGGGTCACCCTGGTGTTCCTGGGTCGTCGATGAGCAGGTGGACTAGTTCATGAGCGTTGCGTCGCCAGTTCGCAGTACCAAGAGCATTGCGTTCCGCGAGATCGTGCTGCTGGCCATCGACTCCTTTCGCCTCAACCAGATTCGTTTCGCCCTGACTGCCCTGGGTATGGTGATCGGGACCGCCTCCTTGATCCTGGTAGTGACCATCGGGCTTTCCGGCCGCCGATATGTCCTTACCTCCATTCAGAACATCGGCACCAATCTCATCTGGGCCGAGTACGCCGGGCTGTCGGATGCCACGATTGCATCGGTACGCGATTACCTGACGGTGGACGATATGCGCGCCGTGGAGCAGCAGGTGCCCGGTATTCAGGAGGCGTCGCCGGTGGTCAACCTGCACCAGTCCTTCACCAGCGGTGGGGGCAAGGAACGTGATGTCCTGATCCTGGGCGTAAACCCGGAGTATGCGAACATACGCCGGCTTTACCTGATCGCGGGACGCTTTTTCGATGAGCAGGACTCAATCACCCACAGCCATGCGGCCCTGGTCACGGAACGGTTTGCGTTGACCCAGTTCGGCAGCCCCCAGGAAGCCATAGGCAAGACGCTGGCCATCTCCAGCGTGCCCTTCGTGATCATCGGCGTATTTCGGGAGCGCGTAGCGACCTTTGGGCAGTCGGAAATTGTCGATGAGACGGTCCTTATCCCGTACACCGTCGCCCGCTATTTCACTGGCTCCGACGCAGTCAACCAGATCTATTTCTCGATGACCGACTCGGGCAGCGTGCCCTGGGCTACGAAGGCTATTTTGAAGGCTCTCAAGGGCCGGCATCGCTCAGAATCGGTGTATGACGTGGGTGATCTCTCCGAAGTGCTTTCGATGGCCGGAAAGACTGCCACTGCATTCAGCATTGTCCTGCTGTTGTTTTCCATGGTGACCTTGCTGGTCAGCGGGGTGGGCATCATGAACATCATGCTGGCCACGGTGCGTTCGAGGATCCGCGAGATCGGCATTCGCAAGGCCTTGGGGGCAACCTTTCGGGAGATTCAATTGCAGTTCCTCGCCGAGGCGGTGCTGATCTCGCTCAGCGGGGGGGTAGTGGGGACGATTCTGGCCATGGCCTTGCCGCTTGCCATCGCTTTGTTTACCAATTACCGGCTTCAGGTCTCGTGGCCATCGGCGGTCATCGCCATCCTGGTCTCCTGTGCCGTGGGGATTGCCTTTGGCACGGTACCAGCGGTGCGTGCGGCCCGGATGGACCCTGTAGAATCATTGAAGTACGAGTAAGTGAATCGAGCATTTTTTCGCCCTTCCAGGCAATTTTTTCATTGCGCCTATTGCATCTGCGGTATATCCTAAAAGAGCGTCGAATACGATTTTGGTTCTCAGCTCGTTCTGCTCTAGGAGTCCGCACTACCTGCAGATACCCCGATTGAATTCAGCGTCATCTCGTTACTAAGGAAGAAACACAATGGAACAAGGTACAGTGAAATGGTTCAACGATGCCAAGGGGTTCGGCTTTTTGAGCCGTGCAAATGGTGAGGATGTTTTCGTGCACCACACAGCGATTCAAGCAAACGGCTTCCGCACTCTTCAAGAAGGCCAGGCGGTTCAGTTCAACGTAACCAAAGGCCCTAAGGGTTGGCAGGCAGAGAACGTTCAGGTTCTGTAGTCTGTAGTCAGTTTTGTGAAGGAAGAGATGGCTCAACGCCGTCTCTTCCTTCAGCTTACCAGTGAATCATGGCCCTGAAAGCTTGCGGCCTGTTCTACTAGGATTTTCCTGCGTCCTACTTTCCCATTCACATCCTAATAGCCTAAGATCGCTCTCAAGGAGCAATCATGTTTCGAGCGTCTGTCCTCCTGCTGTTAGTGTCTTGCGCGATGGTCATGGGCTGCGATACCGGCAGCACCGCACAAAACGTCAGTACGACTGGCTGGAAAGGCCAAAAAGTCGGCAAGAGCTCGAACGTTGCCGGGCCGGTACCGAGCTCAACCACCGGCACCCCGGGAAACATCCAGGATCCCCAGCCCAAACCACCCCAGGACGAACCCAAAGCAACACAAAACCTCGACAGCGACTAAAGCGCTGCTAGACTCAACTGGAACTCACATCTCTGAATCTGAACTGGAGTCTTTGCATGGCTGAAGGCGAAGTAACAATCACGGTTCGACCAAACGGACCGTTTCGCGTCGAGGGTCCAATCAAGCTGGTGAACACCGACGGTACGCTAATAGACGTGGCTGGCAAACCCGCCATCTCCCTCTGTCGCTGCGGAGCATCGACCAACAAGCCATTCTGCGACGGAACCCATTCCAAGATCGGTTTCCAAGCCGCCGCAGCAGTCGTCCCCGAGTCCGCCGAAAAAGTCTGAAGCCCACAGGCGATTTAGTCCCGGGGAGACGCCTGAGAATCAGATTGTCCAAATGGGTGGTGGGAGCCCCCGCATTTATGCGGGCGAAAGAGCGCTTTAGCGCTCTGTGAAAGAGTCTCGACTCTGGTCACGCGCTTTAGCGCTGGCAATGCCAAAGCCTCATGAATCCCTGCGCGAGAGAACCGCAGCAGAACTCATCCGCCCCTTGTCGGGTGGGCGGCCCCGGCAAACGTTAGTCGGGTCCGGAAGGGGTGTCGGTTGAAGATGATCCCGCCCGCTCCGGTGTGCCGAGGGAGCGCCGTATGTTCGGCACTTTGTCAGTCCTGGGTGAACCGCGACCGGCACGTGAATGCCGACAGGCGGCATCGTCCCTAAGCCCATCGGCGAGTTACAATACCTACAAAAGTTACATGGGGATTGCCATGGGTTCAACCGTCATAAGTATGCGGCTTCCGGCGGCAAGTGGGGATCGCCTGAAACGAATGGCGAGCCGGTATGGATGGACGCCCAGTGACGCCAGCGCGCGCCTGGTAGAGGAAGGCTTGCGGCGGTCGGAGTTTGCGTTTATCGATTTCCGCGATTCATCCGTTGGCCGGCAAGCATGCATCCAGGGCAGCAGTCTTGCTGTCTGGGAGGTTATGCTCCTGGTCCAGAGCTATAGGAATGACTTGGCAGCCACAGCCAAACACCTGCAATGGCCGGAAGCTAAGGTGCAGGCAGCGGTGAACTACACCGAGGCATTTCCAGACGAGGTTGCTCAGGCACTTGACGAGTATCGCGCTGTAGATTTTACGGCGTTAAAGCGCTTATTGCCGCAAGCGGTCGAGTTCTCTGCAGGAAGACCCGCCAAACGCTGAGATGCTCAGGCTCCTTCTTGATGAGCACATTTCGCCCCGCGTGGCGGCGGCATCCGCCTTCGCGACAAAAAGATCATCGTCCATGGCATGGTGGAATGGGAAAATGGAAGCTTCCCCGGTCAGGAAGACGCGGCCTGCTTGAGGGAAGCCGCGGCGCAGAAGCTAACCCTTGTCACATACGACTGTAGAACGATTCCGCGCCTGCTCAAGGATTGGGCGGAAGATGGGCGTCAACACGGGGGCGTCATTTTCGTTGATGAGAAGACGATTTCCCCATCGGACATTGGGGGTCTGATCCAATCGCTGGGCAAGTTGGTGAAAGAAGCACGCGATCTGGATTGGAGTGACAGAATCTATTTTCTGCAGCGGTGATGTTGTCCCGCGTTTGCTCCTATGTCGTGGGCTAGAACTACTCCTCGTTGGTAAGCGGCAGCCTCGGCCTTCTCCACAGCCTCTGCAGCGCCGACAGATCCAGCATGCTGCGGGCAAAACCGCCCAGCGTATCTCCCAGCAGCCCCAGACTCTCGCGCAATACGTAGAAGGCCGTAAAGACATCGCCGGCCACCAGCGCGATGGCCGCGCCTCGTAGGCCGAGCGAGGGAACGTGCATCAACAACCACGCGAGGACCAATGCCCCGCAGGTCGCGGTCAGCATCGCCCGCGCCATCCTCTGGTGCTGGTTCGTGGACATCGGCACCACGGAGCTGGTGAACCAAAATGCGGACACCACCATCTGCAGCAGCATGATGTTGAGCAGCACCGGGTCGGTAGGCACCTTGCCGACAGTCCACACTCGCCAGATCCAATCCCCCAGAAAGGCCACCCCGAGCGTAATGCCCAGGCATAGCAGCAGCGAGATCTGGCAGGCACGCCGGTGGAGCATCCGCGCGACGTCCATTGCACCTACGCCGAAGGCCGCTGACATTTCCGGCCAGATCGAATTATTGATCAGGTTCATCCCCTGGGTAGCGCTGCGGGAGATGGTTCGCGCCGTATTGAACGTCACCACCGCAACCGGACCCATCACGTAGCCGATCACCACCAGGACGCCTTGCAGGTTAAGAGCGTTGACCAGCGGGAAACTCATAAAGGAGAGGGCCGGGCCAGTGAGGCGGCGAATGACTGCCCATTGCGCGTGGCGAACGCCGAAACGAATCCAGGGCACCTCGTGCCGGAGCAAAATCCACAGGGCAAGCACGCCCACCGCATTGACGGCAGCGTACAGCGTGGCGACTGGGACAGGAGACAGATGCAGTCCAACCCCAATCATGGTGCTCAAAAAGGCTGCCAATACGACCAGGCTCTTCGCCATGGTCCCCAACGGGTATTTGCCCACGCAGCGAAATGCCGCCTGGAACAAGGTCTCCTGCATGCCCAACAGGACTGCCAGACCCAGCAGCAAGACGATCAGCTTGGTATCGGCCGCGCTGATTGCGTGCATGTGCAGCCAGGGGCCCAACGGCAGCAACCAGACGGCTGCGATCAGCAGAAGGGCGATCAGGCTGGTGATGACGGTGGTAAGCACCCAGACGCTCTGAAAAACAACCAGCGCCTGCTCGAAGTTCTGGGCCGCCGCCAGCATGGTCATCTCATTGCCGGCGACGCTGCCGAAGCCCACGTCGCTGAGCCCGAGGTAGCTGGGAATGGTATTGAGCAGGATCCATTCGCCGTAGAGGTGCACTCCCCAATGGCTGAGGAAGACCGGAACGGAGAAAATCTGGGTCAGGGTGGTGGAGAGGCGGCTGAAGGTGTTGGCGCCGAATCCTGCGATCAGCCTGCGTTTAAGACTGCGTGTGCTCATGGGGGAAGGCAAGAAGCGGCAGCTTTAAACATCGTACATGGTTGAGGATGCGAGCGCCCACGATGTACCCTTATGACCACTATGAAAGCTCTGCTACTCTCCGAATACAATCAGCTCGACATTGCTGACCTTCCAGCGCCCGTACCCGGGGCGGACGAGATCCTGGTGCGCGTCGCCGCTTGTGGCATCTGCGGCAGTGACGTGCACGGTTATGACGGCACTTCCGGCAGACGGATTCCTCCCATCGTCATGGGCCATGAAGCGGCAGGGGTGGTTGCAGCGGCCGGCCCTGGCGTGAGCAAGTTCAAACCCGGCGATCGGGTTACCTTCGACTCCACCGTCTACTGCGGCCAGTGCGAGTTCTGTCTCCAGGGCGAGATCAATCTGTGCAATAACCGCCAGGTGGTTGGGGTTTCCTGCGGAGACTATCGCCGCGCGGGCGCTTTTGCCGAATATGTCGTGGTGCCTCAGCGCATCACCTATCACCTTCCCGAGGGGCTCGAGTTCCATGAGGCGGCCATGCTCGAGGCCGTCTCGGTGGCCTTGCATGCTGTGCGCGTTTCCGAAATGAAGGGCGGTGAGACGGCCTTGGTGATCGGCGCGGGCATGATCGGTTTGCTCACCCTCCAGGCGGCGAAGGCCGCGGGGGCGTCCCAGGTGCTGATCGCGGACATCGATCATACCCGCCTCGAACGGGCCGAGAAGCTCGGCGCCGACGCGACGCTGCTGCTCTCGGGAAACGACTTGGTGCAGGAGATCCTGCGCCGCACAGGCGGCAGGGGTGTAGACCTGGTTCTCGAAGCCGTGGGGCGAGACGAAACCATCTCCGCCTCCATCGCTAGCGTGCGCAAAGGCGGAACTGTTACACTCATCGGCAACATTTCGCCCCAGGTCAAGATCCCGCTACAGGTTGTGGTTTCCAGGCAGATTCGTCTGCAGGGATCGTGCGCCTCATCGGGTGAATATCCTGAGGCGATGGAGCTGCTGGCCAACGGGAAAATCAAGGTGAAGTCCTTGATTACCGCGGTCGCTCCTCTAAGCGATGGGCCCCAATGGTTCGCACGGCTACATGCCGGCGAGCCAAATCTGATGAAAGTGGTGCTCGACCCTGGCGCCTAAGCCTCGGCTGGACCATGCGTGCATTACCACCCCCCAAACACGAAGGACCAGTCATGAGAAGTGAGGAAGAGTTTTCACCCATCGCTCGCAGGCGACTGCAGGCTTGGTGCTTGTTGGCAGCGGTTTTGGCCTGGTCCATGCTCGCCGGGGCACAAGCGGCCAAGAGCCATTCGCTCCAGGTTTACTTCATCGATGTGGACGGCGGACAATCGACGCTCTTTGTCACTCCGGCAGGAAAGTCGCTACTGATCGATACCGGATGGGCAGGGAACAACGGCCTGGATGCCGGACGCATCGTTGCCGCGGCCAAAGATGCCGGCGTGAGCAAGATCGATTACCTGTTGCTGACCCACTATCATGCGGACCACCTTGGCGGACTTCCCGAGCTGGTCGCGAAGATTCCCGTAGGCACGTTCATCGATCATGGACCCAACAGTCCCACCGATCCGGGCAACAACAAAAGCTATGCTGCCTATCAGCTGCTTATCACCAACGGCCATTATGGTCACATTGTGGCCAAACCAGGCGACGCTTTGCCGATTCCTGGGATGAAGGCAACGGTGATTAGCTCCAACGGCGAGGTGCTCAGCAACCCGCTTCCCGGCGCTGGGCAACCCAATACTTACTGCAAGGACTCGGAAACCAGGCCGGAAGACCAGACCGACAACGCGCGCTCCCTGGGCACCTTGTTCACCTTCGGTAAGACAAGAATTCTCGACCTGGGCGATCTCACCTGGGACAAGGAAATGAAGTTGATGTGCCCGGATAACCGGATTGGCAAGGTCGACGTCCTGGTGGTATCGCACCACGGATTGTTCCAGAGCTCCAGCCCGGCATTACTCTTTGCCATTGCGCCACGCGTGGCGATCATGAACAACGGGGCAAAGAAAGGCGGCTCCACGGCCACGTTTGAAACCCTGGCCAAGACCCCCGGCCTCGAGGCGCTATGGCAATTGCACTTCTCCAACGAAGCAGACATGCACAACATGGCGGAGGAGTACATCGCCAATCCCATGGGGCAGAATGATGCCGCCAACTACCTGAAGTTGACCGTCAATCCCAAGGGCGGTTTCTCAGTATTCAACTCCCGCACCAAGGCTACTAAGGATTACGCAGCGCGCTGAGGTTGGCTGGGAATCCTTTCGATACGGCCGAGCAAAAAGATGTAGGCTGAGATCCCGATGCACAGGTAAATAGCGGATACGCCAAAGGCCCATCCGAAGGAGTGCCGGGCGCTGACCAGGTACCCGGTCACGATGGGCGCCAAAATACCCGATACCTGGCTGGAAAAGTTTATGATGCCGCCCAGGGTGCCCACACTACCCCGGGGACCGATCAACGACGGTACAGACCAGCCCACGGCTGATGCCGACGACAGTCCACCCAGAGAGATGCTGATCCAGATCAGCGCGCTGGTCGCCGTCTGCGCATAGGCTGCGCCAATGATGCCCAGACCCATAGTGGTGCCGCCGATCAGTACCGCGCGCTGCACGCTGCTGGCATTCCATCCTCGTTCGATCAGCCGGTCTACCAGCCATCCTCCAATCACCAGTTCGCAGGCCGTGCCAAACAACCAGGGCACGCCCGTGTAGAGAAACGAGTGCAGCAGGTCGATGTGCAGGGCTTGGGAAAGATAGCTGGGCAGCCAGGTAAGCAGCAGGTAGAAAACGTAGTTGTAGGCCCCGAAGCCGAGGGTCATGCCAATCACTTTCGGTTGCCTTATCAGGTAGCCGAAGGATGCGGTTTCCGCGGGTAGGACCGGCGCCTCGGCATCTCGCTCCAGGATGTAATCCCGTTCTTGTTCCGTGAGGCCCGGATCATCCGCGGGGTCGCGATACACATAGCAGAAGAGCAGGAAATAGAGGAAGCTGATCAAGCCGGTGGCGGCAAAACTCCAGCGCCAGCCCACCCTGAGGAGCAGCATTCCAATGAGCGGCACCCCGATCGCCGATGCGAATTTGGCCGAGCCGTCAAAGATGGAGGTCGCTGAACTCCGCTCCTTCGCGGGAAACCAATAGCCGATGGCTTTTGCGTTGGAGGGAAAGGTGGGAGCTTCTCCTATCCCCAGCAGCAGACGTGCGGCGAAGAAACCGCCCAGGTTGGGAGTGATGGCAGCGGCGAACGAGGCCACGCTCCACAGCAAGCTGCTGATGCGTCCCACTCGGCGCACGCCAAATTTGTCCAGCACAACACCCACCGGAAGCTGGCACAGCGCATAGGTCCAGTTATAGGCGGCGGAGAGATAGCCGAAGGTGATGTTTGAGATGGCGAAGGTGGTGATGAGCGCCGCATGGGCGACCGAGAGGTTGACCCGGTCGAAGTAGTTGACCAGCACTCCAGCGGCCAGCAGAAAAGCGATGCGCCACCGGCGCCTGGGAATTTTGGGCATAGGTTCAAAACGTACTGCCTAGACTAACCTATGCAGCGTCGCGCGTTTGCTTGTCGACGCGGCGTTCCCGGGTCAATGGAACGTATCAGTGCCTAGACGGATCTGGATTCCTGGACGGGTGCCCCATGTTCGCCTCAGCGTACATGGGCCGAAAATGATTTTTTCGACTGCTTTCAGTCGCATCCATCATCCGCGCTTGCGAGGGCGTTTATCTTACCCGTTCTGCTCAGAGCTTTTTAACCACCGAAACCCGCGTACGCTAGGGCGAACTTCGGGCGCCCGTCCAGTCATGAAGCCAACCTCAGCTACCCACAACAGGCTTCCTGGGCTTACGCTTGGCGTTGCGTCCCGGAGCCGTGCCGTTCTTTCCACGCGCTGCAGATTCGATGACGCTACGCATCCAGTAATCGCCCTCGGCATCCACCTCAATCCCATGAACCTCGCGTTCAAAGCCGGGGAACTGCTTGCCGAACTTTTCCAATGCCAGCAACAAGCGGATGGTAGGGCTGTCGACGTCGCCCAAGCGCTCTCCGGGCATGCGCACCGGAATTCCGGGTGGGTAGGGGACCAGCATCACGCCCGCCAACCGGCGCGCCATCTCAGAGATGCGCACCTTCTCGGTGCCATTGCGGATCAGCTTCTGATACGTCTGAGCAGGCGTCAACACCGGTTCCGGGTCCACATCACAAGCCTGGTGAAGCAGACCGGTCAGATTCAATTCCCCCATAGCCGCGTGCATCTCGTCGCTCAGTTCCTTCAACGTCATGTCTTTGTAACGGTGCGGGTGCTCAGCGACCAAATCCGGCAATGCTTCGTACAGCGTGCCCTCGTTATCGTAGAGGCGCTTGAACTCGAAAAGAGTCTCCAGCAGGCTGCCCCATTTCCCTTTGCTCGTCCCTACCGAGAAGAGGATCAACGCGGTGTAGTCGCCGGTGCGGGCAATCTCCACTAGCCGGGCATCGAGAAACTCAGTGAGGATCGCGCCCGGGATGCCCCATTCCGCCAGTTCCCCACGAGAATTGATGCCCGGCATCAGAATCGTGACCTTGGTGGGATCGAGCATGCAATGGTCTTCAGCGATGTCTTCATCCCTGAAGCCATGCCACTCCTCCTCCGGCTTGAGTGTCCAGCATTCTGACGACTGGATGAGCAGAGAGTCCGGGGTCTCTTCGAAAAGAGACGTCTGCCCCGTCATCGGATCAGTCACTGTATCCGGCTGGTAGACGCGAAAGAACCATTCCTCCCCATTGGCCGAGCGCAGCCGATGGGCGATCGAAGACATAGCCTTCCGGAAGCTGATGGCATCTTGAATCGTCTCGTACATCAGCGTCGGACCGGCTGGTTCATCCATCATCGAGGTAGCGACATCGAGCGACGCGATCATGGGATAGAACGGCGAAGTCGTGCCATGCATCATGAACGCTTCATTGAACAGATCGAAGTCCAGCGGCGCGCGGTCACTCAGCTTGACGTGGATCATCGATGCCATGGAAAACGCGGCCAGCATCTTGTGCGTCGATTGCACGGCGAAGATCACCGGCCGGTCCGGCATATCGTCAGGCACATCCATGGCGAAGCGTCCGCGATAAATCGAATGGAATTTAGCGTAGGCGTACCACGCTTCGTCGAAGTGAAGGCGCGGCACACTGCGCGCCAGCTCGGCGGTTACTCGCTGGACGTCATAGCAAAAGCCGTCGTAGGTGGAGTTGGTGACCACCGCGTAAGTGGGTTCCTGCGAAGGCGCGTCGGCGCTGAACGGGCTCTCCTTGATTAATTCCTGGATGTGCTCCGGGGAAAAGCGCCGCATGGGCACCAGCCCAATCATTCCGTAGCCGTTCCGGGTGGGCTTGAAGTACACCGGCCGCGCTCCCGTCACGGTGAGCGAGTGGCAGATCGACTTGTGGCAGTTCGCGTCAATCAGGACGACATCGTTGTTCCCGATGACACCGTGGCCCACGATCTGGTTCGAAGTAGAGGAACCGCTGAGAACGTAAAAGGTCCAATCCGCTCCGAAGATGCGGGCGGCATTGCGCTCCGACTCTGCCGGAGGTCCGATGTGGTCAAGCCAGGAACCAAGCGATGAAGTCGAGATGCCCAGGTCGGCGCGCAAAAGATTTTCACCGAAGAAACGGTGAAACTGCATGCCCACTGGATGCTTGAGGAAGGCCACGCCGCCCATGTGGCCGGGGGCGTCCCACGAGTAAGCGCCCTGGTCGGTGTATTTCTTGAGCTCGCGAAAGTAAGGTGGCAGCAACTGCTCGTTATACCGAGCGACGGCAAAGTCCACGCGGTTAGCGATGAAGGCCGGTGTGTCTCCAAATAGATGGATGTACTCATGCACCTGCTTCACTACTTCCAGCGGCAGCTCGCTGACCAGCGTGCGGTCCGCGATCAGGAAGATGGGGACCTTTTTATTTCTGCGGCGGACAGCGCGGATGATCTTCAGCGCCGCACGTTCGTCGAACTGATGCTCTTCTTCGAGATCCCAATCGAGCAAAATGGCGCTGTGCGATGGATCCGATTTCACCAGCGAAAGCCCATCCTCCGGCGTCGATGTCCTGATTACCTCGTAGCCTTCTTCCCCAATCGCGTTGCACAGCCGCTCCATGGCGCGATCAGAAACGGAGTTAGTCCCACCCAGCTCACTGGCAATCAACAGTACCCAACGGCCATCACTCATAGCTTGGAGTCTCAACCAATATTGTTACGTGCATGTTTCAATCCTCAGCGGTTTCGCAATGGGTGCAGACCGAAGCGAAAGCCATTTTCGTGGTTTTCTCCCAAGGAAAACCACACCTCGCGACCTTACATCAGGCCACGTAATTGCGAAACCGCCTTTGTTTTGGGAAAGCACTACCGCGAAGCTAACGACGAGCCTGTCGTTGCCTGCACCAGCTTGGTAACTGCTGGGGCAATCATGTTCAACAGCACGGCTTGTGGCTTCTCCGCTGTTTTCAGCATGTCCAGCTGACGAGTTCTCCAGTCGGCGGGCGCGCTCTTATGCTCACGCAGGTAGCCAATCGCGTCCAGGCCGGTCTGCGAGACTTGGTGCAGGCTGGTGGAGACGGGTGCGAGCTCCTGCGTAAGCTCGGACCTCGCCAGCAGCGGCTGCAGCTGTGTATCGTTGTCGCGCCACAGCACCAGCCATTCCTGCGCCTGTTCCCAATCCTCTTGAGAAGCCCTTCCGGCGACGATGCGGTTGACGATATCTAGAAACTGGCGTGCCGTGCCGCTCTCCGGAGGAATGGCATCGATCAAGCGGTTCAGCGGACTGAAGGCATCGTAATCGCGCAGCTGCTCACGCGCGTAATTCCGGGGAGGCTGCACCACGTCGCCTAGTACACGCAGCGGCAGCGGATCGGGTTCGCCGGTCATGCGGCTCAGCATCGCGGGATAGCTCGAGTTATGTTCCAGCCCGTAATGATTCAGCTGCTGCGAAATGATCGCCAGCCGCGCATACATGGATGCCACATCACGGGTCTCGCGCGGTGACCAAAGGCGCTCGGCAATAGCGGCGGTGCGCGGCCAGATGCGGCTATCGATATTTTCTGGCGATGTATATTCCGACCACATCGTCGCCTCACCGCCCAGAATGCGCTTTCTCTCTTCGCTGCTCAACGTGGATGGCCCCTCTCCCTCGGGGTCGGCGGCGTAGTGTTCAGCGGCGGACTGATTCAGATCGATATAATAGCCGGCCGACAACAGGGCGCGATTGCCACCCTTCACCGCCTCGCCTACAAATTGCGGGCCGTTCCAGGACTGGATGACCACATCCTTAGGAGTACCGGGCTGCAGAACCTCGTCCCAGCCCATCATGATCTTCTTATGCCGGGTCACGATTTTTTGCACCTGGGCGCTGAAATACGCCTGCAACGCTTTGTTGTCCTTAAGCCCGTGAGCCTTCATGAACTCCTGGATGCGCGGGTTCGCGTCCCATGCCTTGCCGTTGCACTCATCTCCACCCACGTGGAAATAGGCGTCAGGGAAGAGGCTGGTCATCTCGCCGATGAAGGTGTCGAGAAATTTGTAGGTGCTGTCGCGCGTAGGGTCCATCGCCGGGTCGAAAATGCCCCATTTGCGCTCAATTTGGTAAGGGCCCGGGCCGCTGGCTATGTCCGGATAGCCCACAAACCAGGCGGTGGTGTGGCCGGGCATATCGAATTCCGGCACCACACGGATGCCCCGGTCGCGAGCATACTCGATCACGGCGCGAACCTCGTCCTGGGTATAAAAGAGGCCGTCGGAGCCCTTCTCCTGCAGCACGGGGAACTTCTTGCTTTCCACGCGGAAGCCCTGATCGTCTGAGAGATGCCAATGAAAGACGTTCAGCTTAACCGCCTCCATGCCGTCTAGCGTGCGATACACCACATCGAGGGGCTGGAAATGTCGGCTGACGTCCACCATCAATCCCCGCCAGGGAAAGCGCGGCCGGTCGTCGATGGTCATGGACGGAACCGTGAAGCCTCGAGGCGTAATACGGACCAGCTGCAGAAAGGTTTGCAGGCCGTGCAGCACGCCCAGCGGATTGGCGGCTTCGAGGTGTACCTCGTTGGCGGTAATCTGCAGATGATAAGACTCATCTTCTTCCACCTGTTGCACAGGTGTGCTGGGTCCCGTGGTTTTGATGAAGAACTGCGGCTTATTCAGTGCAGCCTCGCGCCAGAGGGGAATCCCCGTCTCCCGCGAGAGGATGTTCAGAAAGCGCTGCTTGGCCCGTTCCAGGCGTGGCTCCTGGTAACCCTCGAGAGCGATCCCGAAGCCATTATTGATGACGAACTCGCCTGTCCCCGGCTTCACCTGAGCTGGAAGAGGCATTAAGGGCAAGGGAGCTGGAGACAGGGTCTGGCCACCGGCGATCAGCGAGCTGAGCAACAGGGTCATAGGGAGAATGGTCCGAAGCAAGGGCGACCTCAAGCGAAACCGTAAACCGCGCTCAACGATTCTATCTGTATCGTTAAGGGTGGTATAGATAAGCCAAAGGATGGAGTTTCCATGATGCAAGCCGGCGACATTTTTGAGCACGCGATGCTGCGTGAGATTTATGAGCAGCCCCGGGCGCTCGCCGACACCATCGAACATTACGCCCCCAACGGCAAGCTTGCCACCGACGTCTTCCAGCCGGTTGCGGATGCGCTCCGCGGACGGGAGCGCCTGGTAATCGCCGCTAGCGGCTCCAGCCGCCATGCGGGGTTGGCCGCGGAGATCATGCTGGAAGATCTGGCCGGCCTGATCGTCGATGTCGAATATGCCAGCGAGTACGTCTACCGCTCCACGCACACCATTCAAGACCCCGGGGTTCTCGTCATCTCCCAATCCGGAGAGACGGCTGACACGTTGGCCGGGTTGAGGGAAGCCAAGTCGCGCGGTCTGCCCACACTGGCCATTACCAATAATCCGCGTTCCAGCATGGCCCAGGAGGCGGATGCTTCCTTGCCTACCTGCGCTGGGCCCGAGAAAGCCATACCGGCGACCAAGAGCTTTACTACCCAACTGGCCGTCCTGTACTCGCTCGCGCTCTATCTGGCGCGCATCCGGGGAAGAATGACCTCGCCGACAGTGGAAAGCCACACCGAGGACCTCCGCCGGCTACCCGCGCTGCTGGAGCCCGCACTAGGAAGGTGGCAGCAACAGATCGCGGCTCTGGCGCCATCGCTGAAGGGATCGCGTGCCTTTCTCTATCTGGGTCGGGGTGTCCACTATGCCATTGCCCGTGAAGGAGCCCTGAAGCTGAAAGAATCTGCCTACCTGCAAGCGGAGGGCTATCCAGCGGGCGAGTTGAAGCATGGTCCCAACGCGCTGGTGAGCCCGGATGCACCGTTGGTGGTGCTTGCTACCAGTGACCCCTCGGATCCGGATGCCATGCTGCGCTATCGCAAGGTGCTGCAGTTGATGAAGGACATGCGGACCCAGGGCGCGACCATTCTGGCCATCGCGACCGAGGGCGATGAGGAGGCCGCCAAGCTCGCCAACCACTGCATCGAAGTTCCCAAAACCGAAGATCTGTTAGCCACCATGCTGGAAGTGGTGCCGTTGCAGCTGCTTGCCTACCAGTTGGCCATCCAGAACGGGATCGATGTCGATCATCCACGCAACCTGACAAAAGCCGTCCTGCAGGAGTAGCGCAGCGTAGCAGACTGTCCTGATCACGAATCGACCCGTCGATTCGTGGCCAGGACAGAGGGGTGTGCAAGGGGCTTTCCCCGCTGTCAGCGAGGGCACGGCTGTATCGGTTGCAGGAAACCTTATGTTTTGTGTCAGGGCACGGCTTTAAGCCGGGCCCTGACCTAAACCACAGGTGAGGGCTTCAGCCCCTGAGGGAGCGCTTTTTTTCGACAGAGCGCGCTCCATCGGGAACCTGCTGGTTCCCTGGCTCTAAATCCCGTCCCGCCACGGAAGTTATAATGAAGTCGCAGACATACGCTTATGGTCACCAAAAATCTCCCCCTGGAAAGTCACCCCGCCAACTTATTGATCTCGCAACGCGATCAGGTCTTCGACGCATTTCGCCGCTGGGGTTATCTGCAGGCAAACCTCGACCCGCTGGGACAATACCTGCTACCGGGGCCCGTTCCGGAATTGAACTTCGATGGAGAGGTTGCCGACCAAGCCAGGAACTACTATTGCGGAAGCATCGGGGTCGAGTTCATGCATCTTCCCGACGCGGCCCGGCGGGAATGGATCCAGGAGCGCATAGAGCAGACGGCGCCGGCGCCAGACCAGCGTCAAATTCTCGAACGGTTGACCCAGGCCGACCTCTTCGAGCAGGTAATTCAGTCGCGCTATTTGGGCACCAAGCGTTTCTCGCTGGAAGGCGTCACCGTGTTGATCCCCTTCCTTGACGAGATTCTCAACCGAGCCGCGGATCATGGCGCGATCAAGTCTGTCATCGGGATGAGCCACCGCGGGCGCTTGAACGTGATGGCCAACACCTTCGGTAAGTCCGCCGCCGATATTTTTTCAAAATTCGAAGATGCCAACCCGCGCAGCATCCTGGGCGGCGGGGACGTGAAGTATCACGTGGGCGCTACCGGGGAATTTCTGCCCAGGAGCGGGGGAAAAATCGGCCTGCATCTGGTATCGAACCCCAGTCATCTGGAAGCGGTGGATCCCGTGGCTATGGGCCGTGCGCGGGCCCAGCAGGTGCGATTGGGTGAAAACGGTCAAGATCAGGTGCTGCCGGTGCTCGTCCACGGAGATGCGGCCTTTGCCGGCCAGGGCATCTGGGCGGAAACGCTTAGCCTCGGCGCCATGCCCGGCTTCACTGTGGGCGGCACCATCCAGATCATCGTCAACAATCTCATCGGCTTTACCGCGGATCCCGAGGAGTGCTACTCATCGCGCTTTTCCTCCGATATCGGCAGGCGCCTGCCCATTCCCATCTTTCACGTAAACGGAGAGGATGCCGAGGCCGCGATTCGTGTGGCCGCGCTGGCCATCGAATACCGCTACACGTTTCACACCGATGTGATCATCGACTTGGTCGGCTACCGGCGCCACGGCCACAGTGAGGTGGACGACCCCACCATTACTCAGCCCCTGCGCTACGAAAAGATCAAGAATCATGCTCCTCTCTACGAGATCTATGCCAAACAAATCGGCGTGGACCCCTCAGCGCGCGTAAGAGAAATTCAGACCGAGCTTGCCGAAGCGCAGAAGCAAGCGGCCAGAACGGCCAAGCGTGTGGTGCTGGCAAAGCTCCCCGACTATTGGTCGAATTACTCTGGCGGGCACTACAAGCCTGAGTACGAGGTCGACACCGGGTTGAGCACCGCCAGGATCCAGGAAATCAGCAACAGCCTCACCACGTATCCACAACAGTTTCATATTCATCCCAAAATCAAGAAGCTGCTCGAACAACGCCGTGAGATGGGACGTGGCGAACGGGTCTTCGATTATGGAATGGCCGAGGCTCTGGCCTTTGGCTCGCTATTGCTGCAAGGCACGCCGGTGCGTCTCAGCGGCCAGGACAGCCAGCGCGGCACCTTCAACCAGAGGCATAGCGTGCTGGTGGATATCCAGAACGAACAGCTCTATTTCCCCCTCGCTAATCTCTCCCCGGATCAGGCCCGCTTCGAGATATATAACTCAATGCTGTCGGAAGCAGGCGTCCTGGGCTTCGAGTACGGCTACAGCCGCGATTATCCGGAGACGCTGACTTTGTGGGAGGCGCAGTTCGGTGACTTTGCCAACGGTGCGCAGATCATCATCGACCAATTCATTGCGTCGGGTGAAGACAAGTGGGGACTCCTGGGCGGAGTAGTACTGCTGCTGCCGCACGGCTATGAGGGGCAGGGACCAGAACACTCCAGCGCCCGGGTGGAACGCTACCTGCAGTTGGCGGCGCATGACAATATCCAAATCTGCCAGCCGTCTACGGCCGCGCAGTACTTCCACCTGTTGCGCCGGCAGGCGATGCGGGCCTGGCGTAAGCCGCTGATCGTATTCACCCCCAAGAGCATGTTGCGCAATCCTGACGCAAGTTCGCCGGTGGCTGGCTTCGAGTCGCCGCGCTTCCAAAATGTCCTGCCGGAAATCGAGGTGCAGCAGGTCAAGCGGCTGCTCCTCTGCACCGGGAAGATCGGTCACGAGTTGCGCATCGAACGGGCCAAGCAAAAGGACAGCACCACCGGCATCGTCTTTCTCGAGCAGTTGTATCCGTGGCCGGAGGCGGAACTGACCGCAGAAGTTGCCCGCCATCCTGACGCGCACGAAATCGTTTGGGTGCAGGAAGAACCGGACAACATGGGGGCGCTCTCGTTTGTGGTGCCGCGCCTGCGCAGGCTCTTTCCTGAACGCAAGGTGCTCAGCATCAAGCGTTCGGCGGCAGCCAGTCCGGCGACGGGGTCGGCCAAAGCGCATGACCTCGAACAGAAGACGCTTATCAGTCTGGCTCTGCGCGACAAAGCCAAATGATGCTGGTTGTGCACCGATTGCACGTCATGTCTCAAAATCAACCAGTCAAAAGTGACAATTCACGGACATTGCCGTGACACGTTCGATTTTGCGCTCATTTACTCTCGCCCTTAGGTTACTGGTTTAGGCAGGGGCGAAGGAGCGAGTCGGCAGTTCGTTCAAGTGGGATTGCATGGCGGGGTCACAGGTATCTGCCGTAGACTAGTGACAGAGACCGGCTCAGTATTTCAATCCGTCGCAAACCGGCCCAGACACGCGATCTCTCATTCCCCCTGAAGATCTCAGAATTCTGCGAATGCGCTTCCAACATTTTTGGAGCGGATGGAGACAGCAGATGTACGTGCTTCACTTGCTCGAACGGGGAGCGTCCGCGTTTCCAGACGCGATAGCACTAGGTTGCAAAGGTTGCCGGCTCACCTACCGTGAATTGAACCTAACCGCGGATCGAATCGCGCTCGGGCTTAAAAAGGCCGGAGTGAGAAATGGCGCCCTGGTGGCAGTCTTTCTCGACCGCTCTCCGGAAATGGTTGCCGCGCTCCTCGCGATATGGAAGGTGGGCGGGGCCTACATACCGCTCGATCCAGCGGCTCCGCGCCAGCGAATCGCCTTTATGCTGGAGGACTCCGCTCCGCCCTTTGTGCTCACCCTCAATAAACTTAGCAGCGGGTTGCCGAGTACCACTGCCCACGTGATCCACCTCGATGACTTCCGGGCCGCTCGAACTCCGGCAGGTTTCCGAGTACCCGCCATGAGCATGGTCTCCGGAGGTAGCGTGGCTTACGTCATCTATACCTCGGGTTCGACGGGCAAGCCAAAGGGCGTAAGCATCACTCATGGAGCTCTTGCCAATACGATTCGTGGCGTCGGCGGGGACTTGGCGCTGCGGGCGGATGATGTGGTGCTTGCCTGGTCCACGATCGCGTTTGATGTCGCTGGTCTGGAGATTTTCCTGCCTCTTGCCTTCGGCGCCAGCTTGTACCTGGTAGAGACGGACCCGGTCAATGACGGCGGTTCGCGAGTTGCGCAAATTCGTAGTTCCGCGGCGACCGTCCTCTTCGCCACGCCGACCATGTTCCGGCTCCTTCTTGAAGAGGGTTGGCAAGGCGATGCGAGGATGCAGCTAATCGCTGGTGGCGAGGTGCTTCCTTTGAGCCTTGCCCGAACCCTGGCTAGGCTGTGCCGCGTGCTCTGGAACCAATATGGGCCCAGCGAAACGGCCATTTGCGCCACCCGGGCAAGAATCGGATTGGATGCCGCGAAGATCACCATCGGCTATCCGTTGCCGAATGTCAGCATTCATCTTCTCGATGCCCATCTCCAGCCCGTGCCCCAGGGAGAAGAAGGTGAGATATACATCGGCGGGGCAGGCGTGGGCCTCGGTTACCTGAATCGGCCCGATCTTAACCAGGCCTGCTTCCTTCCCGATCCTCTTGCTGACGGTGCGCACACCCGCATCTATAAGAGTGGAGATCGTGCAGTGCAACTCAAGGACGGCCGCTTCGACTTTCTGGGGCGGGTGGACGGCCAGGTCAAAATCCGAGGTTTTCGCATCGAGCTGGGGGAAATTGAATCGGTGCTCGGGGAATGCGAGGGCGTGCAGGCCGCAGTCGTGCGGGCGATCGAACTGGAGGACGGCGATCGCCGCCTGGTCGCCTTCGTGATTGGCGAGGGGCCATCCCGAGTGAGCCAATGGAAGGAGTCGCTAAGCCGGCGGCTGCCTGCTTACATGGTGCCGGCCGAGTTCGTAGCTGTGCCCTATTTCCCCACTACTCCCGGCGGCAAAGTGGATGGCCAGGCTTTGGACGCGATGCGTCTCCATGTGGCAACTTCGCCTCCCGCGCCGGAGCCGTCCACAGGCGATGGGGTCGAAGCGCGCCTCAAGGCAATCTGGAAAAAACTGCTTAAGGTCGAGACGATCGGTATCCATGACAATTTCTTTTCGCTGGGGGGCCACTCCCTGCTGGCGGCGCGTATGTTGGGCCAGATCGAGCGATGGTTCGGCTACAAGGTCCCCCACTCTGTGCTGGTGGAAAATACGACCATCCACGGGTTGGCTACTTGCCTGCGTCAGTGCTCTGCCGAGAGATGGCCGACACTGGTAACGCTCCAGGCTGGCACGAATCTGCCACCGCTGTTTATTGCTCACGGCATCAGGGGAAGCCTGCTGAGTTTTGTCGAGTTGGCGGCCCAGTTGGGGCCGGAGCAACCCGTGTACGGTCTCCAGTTGCCGGCATCCATCGATGTGCATCAAGCGAACCTGAAGGCCGTGGCGGCAAATTATGTACGCCAGGTCCGGGCGATTCAGCCATCCGGCCCTTACCACTTTGCCGGACATTCTTCCGGCGGCCTGGTGGTCTTCGAGATGGCCTGCCAGCTTAGTGAAGAGGGCGAAACCGTGGGACTATTGGCCCTTCTCGATTGCGACCCCGACACGGGCAAGTCGGCCCATCAACCCTTTCGTGATTGGAAGTCGCTCAAGGCTTCGTTCTCGCGTGCGCTCGTAGCTTTCCAGCCGCGCGCGGTCGGCGTGCGCGAGTTGCTCAGAAACAGAATTAATTACCAGGGGATCAAGATCAAGATCTGGCGCGCGGCCCGATCACGCCGCTCGGGAAAGACCCATGGGAGAGTCGAAGCCGAAGGATACCTCGCGCTCGCGCTGCGCGAGTACGAATTGAGACCCTATCCCGGCAATGTCACCCTCTTCATTGCTCAGGACGAGCCGGGCCCCAAACGCGAGCCGGCAAGCGCATGGAAGGGAAAGATTCTGGGTAGGTGCGAAACTCGGCTCATTCCCGGAACCCATCGAACGATCTTGACGCGCCCCCAGGTGAATTCACTGGCCCGCGAGATCAGAGAGAGAATGCTGAAGCATGTGGAGACAGGCGTGAGAGATGTAGTGGGCCTGAGTCAGTGATGAAAGCTGAAGCAGGCGATCCTGGCCTCGCTTAGCGCGGTGGCGAGGGCGCCCATGGTCCCCGGCGCCGGCGACACATCGTAAAGCTTCCAGGGGTATAGAAAACGCACGCGCGTCCCTAGTAGCTCCGCAGGCGCCCCGGGCAACAACTCAACGTCGAAGCTATCGAGCGCACGATGGAGGCCCACGCCTTCGGCCTTGAGGATTGCTTCCTTCCGTGTCCAGCAACGATAGAAGCCGCCGAGCCACGCATCGCCAGTCAACTGACCCAGGCGGGATAGCTCGCTGGGTGAGAAGTGCGTATCGGCCACTTCCTGTTCGATGGGCCTCACTTCTTCCACATCTACGCCTACCGGTAGTCCGTGAGCCACAGCCAGAACGGCAATGTTCTGGCTGTGGCTCAGGCTGAAATGAAGGGAAGAAGCCTTGTCGGCCAGTTCGGGTTTGCCGAAGCGATTGACACGGAATCTGATTTCTTTTGCCGGCTCGTGGAGATAGCCACTGAGAATCCTGCGCAGGTTGGCATGGGCGACAGCATAGCGTTCGCGATCCGGCGCAAAATGAAAGCGGTGCATCCGCTCAAGTTCCGCCGGCCCGAGGATCTCGATGTGGGCCGACAGATCGTCTGCAACCATTTCGAGCGGCCACCCCCAGAGATGAACCTCATCAGCAGAGATCCCCGTGAGGATCCCGGAAGCCGGCCACCTAAGCGCGGATGTCACGTCTAATTGCTCCCTGGAATTGTCATCCCGCCTGCCACGCCAGTCCCGTCAGTCCCGGCCTGCCGTGGAGACTGGAGGGCTTGCCGTGGCAGTAGCCAACTCGCCTGTGGCAAGCTAAGAAAAAAAGACACTGCAAAATCGCCATGGATGCGAGGCCTGGAGGGCCGACCGCCAAACGTCAGCCCAGCCCGGAAGGGCTGGGGCTCAAGCCCGAAGATGATGTGAGCGCCGTAGGTGCGGCACTAAACATCGGCCCGCTCGCACCCGTGTCATTAGTAGCGTAGTCGACCCGTCCCGGCGTGCCGTCGAGGGATCTACAGTTCCGCGGACCTCTCGCCGAAATGTTTTCAACCGAGCGGCACCCCCTGCTGCGCCCCTCGCTACGAATTTGTGTCTGCGCTATCCTCTCGAGTGGCGCCTCCGGGGCTCTCGATCCACATCAATTCCAATTGGCGAAGCTTGTTCATCAGGAAGGCCACGTCCCGGGCGCTGACATCTTCCGATTCCGCGCGAGCGATCTCGTGTTGTAAAAAGTTGAAGGCCGGGCGCATGTCCACGGGGAAGTCATCGCTGCGCAGTCCACGCAGAACTTCCCACGCCTGAAGAAGGAGCGTCCGATCACCCGTGTTCGTCCCTTCATGCGCTAGCAGTGATGCTGCGCGCCGGAGTCTTTCATGAGCATCCAGTTTGATCATGGGTAATGAAAGTGTGACACGAAATGGTCGAACTCATCTACCACCGAAAGCGCTTTGCGACCGGCCGCCCATCCCGCGAAACAATATACTAAGGTAGGGCTCTGAATCCGAAGCACCATTTTCGGCCGATTTATCTCCCTCAGGTTAAACCGCCAATGGACACAACGTTAGGCGACACAAAGAGCGGTACCGATGCAGGCTACAACTTTCGTTCCTCGTTGGCCGAGTATGTGAGCAGCCAGGCGCTGCCGGTGGATAAGCTGGGACATCAGCCGCGACTCTATGCGCTGGCCCGATTGGTCGGCCAAGGGCTGGTTTACGACGATGACGTGGTCTACGCTGCCGCGTGGCTGCATGACCTGGGCGTGTTTATCGGTCATAGGCCCCAAGACCCGGCCGAACTTTCCCGCTGGGATAATGTCGCCTACGCGATGGAGCAAGCGCCGGCAGCGCTTCTCCAGGCTGGCTTTCCTACGACCAAAGTTGCACAGGTTGTGGAAGCCATCCGCACCCACCAGCCGCACCTGAATCCGTCCACGATCGAGGGCATGATCCTGCGCGATGCGGACATTCTTGAGCAGCTGGGAGCGATCGGTATTCTGCGCGTAGCGGCAAAGATAGGCCGCGATACGCGGTATCCGACATTGACCGATGCCGCGACCACGTTGCGCAAGGCCCTGGCGGAGTTGCCGGCTAAACTTCACTTCGACTCCGCGAAGACGCTGGCGGGGCCTAGGATCGCTCTCCTCGAGGCCTTCCTGCAGGAGTTGGACCAGGAAGCATACGGCGCCCTCTATTGAAGTTATCCGTTGTGGTTACCTACGATGTTTCAAGGCCGGATCGCTGTATGTTGAGTATGAGAGACTAACCGTTGCCCGCCATTGCGATAGGGTCTTTTGCGCAAGGCCGGTTGGCGGCGGATTGCACTGGGGGCCTGTAAATGAAGGTGAAAAACGCCAACGTAGTGGTATGTGGCGCCGGCGGTTTCATCGGCGGTCATCTAGTCAAGAGTCTGTTGAACAATGGAGCAAACGTCATCCGCGCGGTCGATGTAAAGCCGTTGGATGAGTGGTACCAGGCATCGGCCGGCGTCCCCAATCTCACTTTGGACCTCAAAGACAAAGACAGTTGCATGAAGGCGGCGAAAGGCGCGCAGGTAATTTTCCAACTGGCCGCTGATATGGGCGGTATGGGCTTCATCGAAAACAATAAAGCTCTCTGCATGTTGAGCGTATTAACAAATACGCACATGCTTATGGCCGCACGGGAACAAGGTGTCGAGCGTTTCTTTTACGCCTCCTCCGCTTGCGTGTACAACGGCGACAAGCAAACGAGTCCAGACGTGGTTGCACTTAAGGAAGAGGACGCCTATCCGGCGCTGCCCGAGGATGGCTACGGCTGGGAGAAGCTGTTCAGCGAACGCATGTGTCGCCATTTTGAAGAGGACTTTGGTCTGCAATGCCGAGTGGCTCGCTACCACAATGTTTACGGCCCTTGGGGTACCTGGACCGGAGGACGCGAAAAAGCGCCGGCCGCCATCTGCCGCAAAGTCATCGAGGCCAAGTCAGCGGGCAAGCATGAAATAGAAATATGGGGCGACGGCAAACAGACCCGCAGCTTCATGTATATCGACGATTGCACCCGGGGCACACAGGCGATCCTCGAGAGCGAGATCCATGAACCCATCAACCTCGGCAGCAGCGAATTAGTAACTATCAATCAATTGGTGGATATGGTTGAAACAATTGCCGGTGTGAAACTGGAACGCAAGTACAAGTTGGATGCGCCAAAGGGAGTCAACGGCCGGAATAGCGATAACACCAGGATTCAAGCGTATCTGGGGTGGGAACCTTCGATTCGCCTTAAAGAAGGCCTGGCAAAAACCTACGCCTGGATCGAAAGCGAAATGATGGCAGTATCTAAAGCGTAACCAAGGTTAATGCGAATTGGTGATACCCAACCAATAAGCAACTCTGATAGTGATCTAGACTGAGTCTACGAGAAACTGTGGGAGTGACAGCATTGGCTACGGCAGGGGCTCAGTTCCGCCAGATTCTGGGTATTCGGTTTTTTGTAGGAGATGCAGATGAGGCAATCGCCCGTATAAGCGGGGGTGGCCTGCTGGTGGTTCCCGCAGCCCCAGCTCTAAAAAATCTCGCCCACGATTCCGAATATCGCCAAGCTCTCCAGGGTGCCGACCTGGTAATCACTGACAGTGCCTTCATGGTTATGATCTGGAATCGTCTCAAGCGCGATTCCATCCGCCGGGTCTCCGGACTGAAGTATCTATCTTCGCTACTGAAGCAGCCCGACTTTTACCAGCCCGGTGGGAGTTTCTGGATCTTGGCCAGCGAAGAAAGCGCGCGTAGAAATTGCGCCTGGCTGCGACGCCAGGGGATTGAGTTAGCTGCGGCCGATCGGTACATCGCTCCGCTGTACGGCAAAACCATTTTCGATCCGGCCCTCCTGCGGCGGATCGATGAACGGCGTCCTCGCCATATCGTCGTGACCCTCGGGGGCGGCACGCAGGAGCGCCTCGGACTTTATCTGAGAAGCGAGCTCAACTGCAAGCCTTCCATTCATTGCATTGGGGCGGCCATTGCATTCTTGAGCGGCGATCAGGTGCAAATCCCCAGGTGGGCCGACCGCATGTATCTGGGATGGCTCTTTCGCTGTCTCTCGGACCCGCGGCGTTACATGCCGCGCTACTGGGATGCACGCAAGCTCTTATCACTGATGATCCGCTATGGCAGCAGCCTTCCCGACGCCCTCATGAGTTCGCCGGCAAGTGTAGAGCTGACCGCCGTTCCCTCAAACAACGACTGAGTCCCATCGACAGCCAGCACGTCACAGTCGCAGTCGCCGACTCCCTAGAGCTTCATCCCCGTTGTCAGGCCACGACTCTAGCCGCGCCATATTTAGCCATAGGCAGGAAGGCTTAAGGCCCTGAGGTACGCCTTTCTCCGCATGCAATCGGGGAGATTCAAGGACCCCCCGTACCTCGGAGTCTGAAGTGTTTGCGTGAGATCTCGACTAACAAAAACCTCAGTCCCGCAGAGCCTGCCCTGAGTGTCGAAGTCAGTCTTGTCCAAATTAGCTCTTTTTGATTGGCCGATTTGTAGATTTGTATTGCACTTGCTGAAAACGAATCGACTGTCAGCGGTTATGGGAACCAGTCCCGAAGGGACGGTTGAGAGTCAGTCTTGTCCAAGTTAGCTTTTTCGACTTTGTCCATCCACCTCCACCCATGCCGAGGTGAGCCGCCGCCCTCAAATTTGTCATCCCGACCGGAGCGTTAGCGCAGGGGAGGGACCTGCTGTGCGCCCTTCCCCCTAATAACTCACTGCGTGCTGTCCATCCCCTCCACGAATGCCAAGGTGATGGACGGAACCACTGCCACCGCAACCAACTCGATTTCGCTTGTCCACGTTCTCTTCCACGCATTCAGCAAGTTGCGCCGTCCAGAACGCCATTTGCGCGCTAATTTGGACAGCTTTGGCTGAGAGTAGCCCGGGACTACGTCCAGGACGGCAGTCCTGGGCATACGACGAATGGCACGGCTTTAGCCGTGCCATTTCGTTGAGCTACATTTTCCGTACCTAAAGCCCGCGCCCTGAGGCCAATCGCAGACTACTGGTTTCCCCGCACGCTGGCACGTTGTGTTTCCGCGTGCTTGGCCGCACCCTCCAGGGCTTTTGCCTGGGGCAGGTAATCGAGCGCCTTGTTGATCATAGGATCCCAGTTGGCCCGCACCTTCAAACCCTCTTCCTGGCCAAACTGGGTGGTGAAGATCTCAGCCTTGATATTGGCCTTGACCCAATCCATGACCGGGGTCAGATCCGCATCGGTGTAGGGAATCTGCTGGCTGGTCAGGAACTGCTTGAAGTTGTCCATCACCGCGTCGTCCACCTGGAAGTCTTTGCCAACGGTCCGGTTGGACATGTAGTGCTTGGCGAAATTAAAGAACGCATAGCGTTCCAGCAGCACTTCCTGAATGGGAACGGACTTCGGGGTGTCAATCTTGTCGTCGGGCGTGATCCCGCCTCCGCCAAAAACCGTCCTTCCGGAGTCGGTCGCCTTCACCTCACGGCTCTTCGTATCCTGCGGCTGGTCGTGGTTGTAGTAGTAGTCGTAAAGCGACACGCCGTTGTAATTGCGCTGAATGAGCCGGCCACTGGGAGTGTAGTAGTGGTACGTCGTCAGGGCCAGTCCAGTGTTCTCAGACAAGGGGTAGACAGTCTGTACCAACCCTTTGCCGAAGGTGGTCTCGCCGGCGATGATGGCGCGATCATGATCCTGCAGCGCGCCGGAAACAATTTCCGCAGCCGAGGCAGTGCCGTGATTCACCAGCACCACGATGGGATATTCGCGTCCTCCGTTGCCATGGGTCGCGCGATAGGTCTGCTCGGGGAACGCACGCCCGCGCTGGGAGACGATCACCTGACCCTTTTCCAGGAACTTGTCACAAACCGCCACTGCTTCACTCAGTAAGCCGCCCGGATTTCCCCGCAGATCGAGAATCAGCCCATCGATATTGCCGAAATGATCGAGTGCGTCGGAAAGCTCGCGGCCAGTCGTTTCCTGGAAGTTCGTGATGTGTACATAGCCAACCGTGGGCCGGACCATGTAAGTAAGGTCGATGCTGTTGTGCGGGATCTCATCCCGGATCAGGTCGAATACCAACGGCTTGGCCGCACCCTCGCGCGCGATCGTAATCTGCACGTGAGTACCTTTGGGTCCCTTCAGCACATTGGCAACATCTTCAGAATTCATGTTGTCCGTGGACTTGCCGTCCACCGCGACAATCACGTCGCCGGGCCGTATGCCGGCCTTGAAGGAAGGTGTGCCCTCAAAAGGACTGACCACGACAATCTTGTTGTTCTGGGGCTGAATCAGCATGCCTACGCCGTAGTACTTGCCATGCTGGTCTTCGCGCATTTTCGCGTAAGCTTTTGGATCGTAAAAGCTGGAATGGGGATCGAGCACCCGCAGCATGCCCGGGATGGCCCCATCGTAGACGGCCTTTTCCGCTTTGTCGCCGGTCAGCGGCTCGGCGTAGTTCTGTTCCACCAGGTCATAAACACTGGTGAAGGAGCGCAAATCGTCCCGCAGCGCGGATTCGTCGGTGCTGGATTGCGCGCCCAGCTTCTGGCTGACCACCGTGCCAAGGAAGCCGCAAACCACAAAGAAGAGAAGGATGGAGAACAAAAACCGTCGTGTGCGGGAGGCCATAATTGCGGGTTTCCTCTGGGTCCGGAGGGCGCGAAGGAAGGCAGCCCTGCTGCGCGGCCCGGAGTGTTTCTTGACTCGAAGTATATCATTGGACGTAAGCTGATCTGATAGGTACTCGAGGACGCAAAACCTTAGAAAATCCGGTCTGTTTCAGTCGCTGCACAACGGTGCTGGTGCGAAACCAGGCAAACTACCACGTAAGAGCTACCGCACTTCACTTCTGGTGCATACAGAGCAACGGCTCCAGACGTGGCTTTTCTTCACAGGAAAGCCGCACTTCACCTAGCAGCACACGAGATGTCCAGACCCATGACGTTCTTTCGATTCCAGCATTCCGCGGCAATTCTGATCCTGAGCGCGAGTCTCAGCGCTGTCCCCTCCCTGGCCCAGGCCACCAATACGCAAACGCAAGCCCCGCAGAACCCCGCCGCGCTAGCGCCGGTCAACGGCAAGGTGATTGAGGACATTGTCGCCCGGGTGAATGACCAGATCATCACCCAGTCAGACTACGATCGAGCCTCGGAGCAGCTGGATGCCGAAGCCAAGCAGCAGGCCATTCCTGCCCGCGAGCTACAGCAGAAGCAAGCCGATCTGCTGCGCGACCTGATCGATAAGCAGCTCCTGCTCTCCAAAGGCAAGGAACTGGGGATCACCGGTGAAACCGAGTTGATCAAGAGGCTGGATGGGATCAGAAAGCAGAATCACCTGGATTCGCTCGAAGACCTGGAAAAGGCTGCACAGCAGCAGGGCGTCTCTTACGAAGACTTCAAGGCAAACATCCGCGACAGCATCATCACCGAGCAGGTAGTGCGGGACGAGGTAGGGCGGCACATTACCATGTCGCCGACGGATGTACAGAAGTACTTCAAGGACCACGAAACTGAGTTTGCCCAGCCGGAGTCGGTTACCCTGAACGAAATCCTGATCCCTACCCCCGCGGGCGCGGAGGGAGCGGATACGGCTCAGGTCGCGGCTGCGCAGGCACAAGCCGAAGCGATTGAAGCCAAGCTGGCTGCGGGGGCTAAGTTCGATGATTTGGCCAAGCCGGCGCCCACCGACCCCACCGCGCCCAAGAGTGTTGCACTGGGCGAATTTCGCCGTGGAATGTTGGGTAGTAAGGAAATTGAAGATAAGGCCTTCGCCCTCAATGCCGGCCAACATACACAGCCGATTCGCACCAAACAGGGCTTCATCATTCTGCAGGCCACCCAGCGTCAATTGGGTGGAGATGCCAGCTTCAAGCAAGTGCAACAGCAAGTGGAAGAAGCGCTCTTCATGGAGCGCATGCAGCCCGCATTGAGGGTTTACCTCACCAAGCTGCGCGAAGAAGCCTTTGTCGATCTCAAGCCGGGAGTCGTGGATACCGGGGCCAGCGGCAACGAAATGCGCCTGACCTACAGCGCTTACACGCCCCCCGCGGAAAAAAAGAAGAAAAAGTTCGCCCGCTCCCGCTTCCGCGGTAGGGACAGGTCGCAGACCACGGCCAAGACGCAAACGGCGGCTGCGCAGGCCCCAGCCGCAACGACTCCGGGTGCAACGACCCCTGGTAACGGTGCAACGACCTCTGGCGCAAGCACTGCAAGCCCTGGTGCCGCTACGGCAACCACGGCGCCCGCCACCGCAACTACTGCCCCCAAGCCGGCGACGCAACAGGCAAGTAATAACGACACGGGCGTACAAAAGCCGGGCAAGAAAGAGAAGATTCGCTTCGGACAGGCCCCGCGCGAATCTCTTCCTGCTTCCTCGCAGGTTGCCACGGCCAGCGCCCCCTTGGCTCCTGACACGAACCCGACTGTCACCACTCCGGAAACGCGCTACGTAAACCCCGATGGTACGGTTACCAGCACCACGCCTCTGGAGAATGAAAAGAAGACTCGCCTCAGCAACCGCCCGCCGGTAAAGAAGGCAAAGAAAGACAAGACCGATCCGAATGCACCCCCGCCCCCGACTCCTGAAGACCTGGCGTCGCAAAAGGTACAGAACGCGCCGCTAGGGCTGGCTGACAAAGCGACGGCCGACCAGAAAAAGGCCAAGGTGAAGGGCGAGAAGACCCGCTATGCCGACAAGCCCAAGGAGCCGGACCAGACGCCGGCGCCCTATCTTGGCAAACCGGCGCCCGCAAGCGGTCAACCGGCTTCTGACGGCGTAATGCACCCTCCGCCGGCTACCAATCCGCCCGCACCTGCCACCGGCCCACCGGATCCAGTTCCTCCGGGCGCGCAACAACCTTAGGCAAATGAAAGAGATTTACGTTGCCGACCTAGGCAAATTCGAAAACCAGCCAGTAGTCTCTTTCTTCGCAGTCACGTCCAGGCAATTGCGTAGCCGAAAGGACGGCGGCCAGTACCTGGCCCTGGCCCTGGGCGACCGCACCGGCCAGATCGAATCCCGCATGTGGGACAATTTTGCCGATTCCGTTGCCGGCTTTGAGCAAGGCGATGTGGTCAAGGTTCGCGGCGAAGTCTGCCGCTACAACGGCCGCCTCCAGCTGAACCTGGAAAAGCTTCGCATTGCGACTGCCGACGAGTTCGAACTGGCAGACTATGTTCCCCACACCAGCAAAGACGTGGGGGAACTATGGTCGGCGCTGGTCAAATCCGTCGACAGCTTCTCCGATCTTTCCCTGCAGGCGCTGGTGCGCTCTTTTCTCGACGATCCGGTCTTTGCCGCGGCCTTCCGTGAGGCTCCGGCCGCCAAGAGCCTCCACCATGCCTGGCTGGGCGGCCTGTTGGAACATGTAGTCTCGCTGGTGGGCATCTGTGAGCTGGCTGCGCAGCATTACCCTGAGATCAACCGCGACCTGCTCGTGACCGGCGCCATCCTGCACGACATTGGCAAGCTGGAGGAGCTACGCTGGGGCACCAGCTTCGACTACACCCTTGAGGGGCAACTCGTCGGCCACATCACCATGGGCATCGCCATGATTGAAAAGAAGTTGGCAACGCTGCCGGACTTCCCTCCGGCGCTCCGCCTTCTGGTCGAGCACATGGTTTTGAGCCATCATGGCAAACTGGAGTTCGGTTCGCCCAAACTGCCCATGATTCCAGAAGCGGTGCTGCTCCACTACCTCGACGATATCGACGCCAAGATGCACACCATGCGCAGCGAATTTGAGCGCCACGAAGCGCAGGGGGGCGAGGCGGGTGAGATGACCGACTGGGTGCGCTCCATGGACAGGCCGCTGCTCAACACCGCAACCTTCCTCAAGCCCAAGTCCCCGTCAGAGGAGTAAACCATGAACTATCTGCTGAAAACCGAACCCACCGCCTATTCCTTTGCCGACCTGGTGCGGGAGAAGGAAACCGACTGGACCGGCGTAACCAACCCGACAGCCGTAAAGAATCTCCGCTCCATGAAGAAGGGCGATAAGCTCGTCATCTATCACACCGGGGACGAAAAATCGGCGGTGGGCGTGGCTCACGTCAAGTCTGTCGATGTAACCGATCCCAAAGTTCCGTTGGTTCGCATCGCGGCCGGCCCGGCCATCAAGCGGCCAAAAACCCTGGCGGAAATCAAGCAGCAGAAACTCTTCCAGGATTCGCCCCTGGTCCGTCAGTCACGGCTCTCTGTCGCGCCCCTGGACGAGGCGCAGTACGACTGGATCGTAGGGAACTGAACTGTGGCCCTGGGGAGATTCTCCCGGGCAAAATCGTCTACAATCGAACGTTAGGTCTCCTCGCCTCATAAGATGCTACGTTTTTCAACGGCTGGTGAATCACACGGCGAGTGCCTTATCGCCCTCATTTCCGGACTGCCTGCGGGCCTCGACGTCGATCTGGAATTTATCGACCGGGAGCTGTGGCGGCGCCAGCAGGGTTTCGGCCGCGGCGGCCGCATGCACATTGAGCAGGACCGTGCCCACATTCTCTCTGGCGTGCGCCATGGCAAGACCATTGGTTCGCCGGTTGCCATCCAAATTGAAAATCGCGACTGGAAGAACTGGACCGAGGTTCTGCCCGTGGCTGTGGGCGATCCGGCAAAGCACAAAGCCGTGGCTTCGCCCCGGCCCGGCCACGCCGACCTTGCCGGTTCGCTCAAGTACGATTTCCCCGATGCTCGCTACGTACTCGAGCGGGCCTCCGCGCGTGAATCGACCGCCAGGGTAGCTGCGGGAGCTCTGGCCAAGCTGTTGCTGAAATCCCTCGGCATCGAGGTGGGTAGCCACGTAGTGCGCGTTGGCCGCGCTGAACTGCCGCGCATTGCCTCCTGGGCGGAGATTAAGGAGCTGAATCAGCGCGAGACGATCCTGTTGAACTGCGTCGATCCTGCCGCCGAAGAGCAGATGAAGGCGGAAGTGGACCATGTCTTGCGCACCGGCGACTCGATTGGCGGAGTCTTCGAAGTGGTGGTGCACGGCGTGCCGCCGGGTCTGGGCACGTATGCCAATTGGGACGAGCGGCTGGATGGATTACTCGCCTGGGCGGTGATGTCTCTGCAGGCGGTAAAGGCCGTGGAAATCGGCCAGGGCGTTACGGCTGCCGAGTCCTTTGGTTCCGCGGTGCACGACGCCATTGGCTATAGTTCGGAGGAGAACGGCGCGCCCACCAGGTTCACGCGTGAGCACAACAACGCTGGTGGCATCGAGGGCGGCGTCTCCAACGGTGAAGACATTGTTGTGCGCGGTTATTTAAAACCGATCTCTACACTGCGCAGGCCGCTCGGCTCTGTTTCCTACGCCACGCGGGAGGCAACCAAGGCGGCTTACGAACGATCCGATGTCTGCGTTGTGCCTGCCGCTGGAGTGGCGGCGGAAGCGATGGTTGCGTTCATTATGGCCAAGCTCGCTCTCGAAAAGTTCGGCAGCGACTCGGCCGGAGAACTCACCAGAAATTACCAGGGATACCTGGAGCAGATTCGCAGATTTTAAGAAAGATATCCCGTCGCATGGTCTATCCCATTGTCAAGTTTCCCGACCCCATCCTGCAGCGGCCGGCCGAGCCGGTTACCTCATTCGATGAGGATTTGAAAAAGCTGGTCGACGATATGTTCGAGTCCATGTACCTTGCCCATGGCATCGGCCTCGCTGCGCCACAGATTGGGATCCCGAAACGTATCACGGTGATCGATCTCAGCTTCCAGAAAACCCCCGAAGACAAGATCGCCTTGATCAATCCAGAGGTGGTCACCAGAGAAGGAAAAATCTTTGAGGAAGAGGGCTGTCTCAGCCTGCCGGATATTCGCGAGAAAGTCGCGCGCGCCGCGAAGGTCAAAATACGCGCCCAGGATGTGCAGGGCAATTGGTTTGAACGGGAAGCCGACGAGTTGCTGGCGCGCGCCTTTCAGCATGAAATCGACCACCTGGATGGAATTCTCTTCATCTTCCGCATCAGTGCGCTCAAGCGCGACTTTGTGTTGCGCAAGATCCGCAAATTGCAGCGAGCCGGGGAATGGTAGGTGAGGCTCGTCTTTTGTGGCACGCCGCAGTTCGCCATCCCTACTCTTGAGCACCTCATCGGGGCTGGCCATGCCATCGAGTTGGTAATTACCCAGCCCGATCGTGTGCGCGGCCGCGATCAGGATCCCTCACCACCGCCGGTCAAGGTGCTGGCAACCGCAGCGGGCTTGCCCGTCGTGCAGCCGGAAAAGATCAAGAACAACCTCGAGTTGCGTGCTCGCCTGGAAGCGATCCAGCCCGATGCCATCATCGTGGTCGCTTACGGCCGCATCATTCCCGACTGGATGCTGCAGTTGCCGCGATGGGGAAACCTCAACCTTCACGCCTCGCTCCTGCCGAAATACCGCGGCGCTGCTCCCATCCAGTGGGCAGTGGCGAACGGCGAGACCGTGACCGGCGCCACCACCATGCGCATCGACCAGGGTCTGGATACAGGCGACATTCTGCTCCAGAACACCCTGCTCATCGAACCCGACCAGACAGCCGAACAGCTCTTCCCCTTGCTCGCCCAAAGTGGAGCAAGCCTCATGCTTGAAACTCTCCAGGGCCTGGAGGCGGGCACGGTCCATCCTGTTCCGCAGAATCATGCCGAGGCTTCACTGGCGCCGATCCTCGAGCGCGAGGACGCCCTGGTCGACTTTACCCGGTCTGCGGATGTGATTTACAACCGCTGGCGTGGCTTTCAGCCCTGGCCCGGAGCCTATACCTACTTCCGCGGAAAAAAGCTCACCCTGCATCGCATGGCGCCCGCCGGGACAACCGGTATCCGTGCCGGCGAACTGATGGTGGAGGGAGATCGTCTGTTCGTCGCCGCGGGGTCGGGCACGCGGCTTCAGCTGCTGGAAGTACAAGTGGAAGGGAAGAAGCGAATGCCGGTAGCCGACTTCCTGCGCGGTACAGCTCCCCATCCCCACGAGAGCCTCGGCATGTCATGATCGCGCCCGCCCGAAAAGCCGCCTTCGAGCTGCTGCTGGAACTCAAGCGGAAGCCGGAGTCGCACAGCGACGTCCTGCTCCGTTCCAAACGCGTGGAAGCGTTGTCACCTCTGGACAAAAATCTTTCGACCACCCTGGTCATGGGAGTACTGCGCTGGCAACTCGTGCTGCAGCAGCGAATCCGGGAAGCGCTCACCAGAAGCAAAGGTCACCTGGCCGACCCGGTGCAGGTCTCGCTGGAGTTGGGAGCGTTACAGCTACTGTTGCTTGATCGCATCCCGGCGCACGCCGCCATTTTCGAAAGTGTGGAGCTTGTCCGGCAATCCGGAAATCCCTACGCTGTGGGGCTGGCCAACGCGGTGCTGCGCAAACTGACGCAAACGCCGAAGCTGCACGAGGCGGAGGCCTCTGCTGCGCATCCTTCCTGGATGGTGGAACGCTGGGTGGCTGCGTATGGCAGCGAGGCGGCTGCTGCAATCTGCCGTTACGACCAGCTTCCTCCCCCAACCACGATTCGCTTCACCTCGCCGGATACAGAACCGGGTTTACAACTGGAGCCGGGAAGCTTCGTGGCCCGCGCCTGGCGGTCGGTCGGCGGAGAGGTCACCGGAGCGCGTGCAGCCCGCGTGCAGGATGAGGGATCGCAACTGATTGCGGAGTTAGCGGGCCGGGGCACCGCCATCTTGGACTGCTGTGCTGCTCCGGGAGGGAAGACCGCCATCCTTGCCGAGCGCAATCCCACCGCCACGATCACCGCTTGCGATATCAGCCCACCGCGGCTCAAAGCCATGCAGGCCCTCCTGTCCGGGCAGCCGGGAAAGATTCGCTTCCGCGCCCTCGATGCCACGCAGTTGCCCTTCCAGGCTGAGTTCGATCTGGTCCTCTGTGACGCCCCCTGCAGCGGAACGGGAACCATGGCCCGCAATCCCGAAATAAGGCACCGGGTCACGGTCGATGATTTCACCCGCCAGCATGAACGCCAGGTACGTCTCCTCAGCTCGGCGATGCGTTCCCTGCGCGAGGGTGGGAGGCTTATCTACTCCACCTGCTCACTAGAAGGCGAAGAAAACGAAGGGGTGGTGGCCGAAGCTCGAGATCTGCACAAGGGTTTCAGCCTGCTCCCATGGCGTCCGCAAGTCCAAGCGCTGGAGGGTGAAGGCGTCCTTCGCCCGGGAACATCCGACCGGCTATTTCCCGGCACCCTGCCGGATGACTTCGTCCGCCTGCTTCCCGGCGCATACCAAGGTGACGGCTTCTTCGCCGCCTGCCTAACCCGCAACTAATGTGGCGGTTATGGACGGGTGCCCCCAGGTTCGCCAAAGCGTACCTGGGCCGAAAACGGTCGGGCGAAGCCCGTCAACTGCTTTCTGCAGGTCGGGATAAAAGCGATCCTGGGGGCACCCGTCCACAACGTTTTGCCTTTATTGCGAGTTACCCCTTCTACTGTGCAACCCGCAGGGTGATGGTCATGCCGGGTTCGACGCGATGGCCAGCAAGCGGGCTCTGGCTCAACACCGTCCCCGCGGGATCCACTGTGTCTGCAGGCGCCATCTCTCCCGCGGCTGGCTCCGTGTCGGTCGCAGCTGGCGCGCTCGAGTAGCTATTCTCCACCGGCCCGACCTTTAACCCCGCATGCACAACGAACCCCGTCGCCGTCGCCAACGGCAAGCCGACCAGCTGCGGCATCACCAGGGCGGGAGGCGGCGTAACCACCGGGCTGCTTACCAACAAGCTCACGCTTGGGCGTTCCACCCCGGATGCCCCCTGCTGCGGATTCTGTGCAATCACCGTACCTGGCTGAACGCCGCTATAGGGCATCTGCGCCGTCTCGTCGAGGTCCAATCCGAGCCGGCGCACTTCAATAGCCGCTACCCGTTCCTGCTGGCCCACCACTTTAGGGATCGCCACCCTCTGCGGACCTAGGCTCTCCGTCACCCGCATCCGCCATTCACGGCGAACAATGGCTCCAGGCAAAGGAGATTGCGCCAGCACCCGGCCCGCCGGCACATCGACGCTGTAGTACTTGTTGTCGATGCCCAGGTTCAATCCCATATTCGCCGTGCGGTGCACGGCTTCAGCCACCGTGAGCCCCTGCAAATCCGGAACCTTGACCTCCGCTCCATGGATGGCGAAATGCATCGTCGTCACTGCGGAAACCAACCCCGCCATGGCAAGCGCCAGCCCAGCGAGGACCAGGCGGAAAAAATTGATCATGCGCCCTCGTAGGTAATCTCGTAATCGATGGTTGCTACTTTTTCCAGCATCTTGGAAACCGAGCAGTACTTATTCTTGGACAGCGCAACCGCATCTTCGGCAGCCTTGGGCGTGACCTTTCCGCCCAGGTGATAGGTGAGATGGATATGGGTGAAAACGCGGGGAGCTTCCGGCGCCTGTTCGGCCAGCGCCGAAATCGTCAACGAGGTGAACGGCTCCCGCTTCTTGTGCAGAATCGAGACCACATCCACCGCGGTGCAGCTGCACAGGGCCATCAACACCAGTTCCATGGGGCTAGGGCCGGCGGTGTGCGCGGCGTCTGCGTCCAGGACGACATGATGGCCGCTATGAGACTCGGCATCGTACTGCTGGTGTTCCTTCCAGGTGACGGTCGCGCGCATTCCCTAAGTTTATCTAGTTAGGCCGCCACCCGGCATTGGACGATCGTGGGCGGACCTCACCTGGTTAACCCGCCGTGGTGTTAGGCAGACTGCGGCTTGACGGCTCGATAGAGGCCTGCGATGCCGAAGCTGTAGGGGGTCCAGGAGACCTCCCTAAAGCCCACGGATTCCATGGTTTGCAGCAGTTCCGGAGGGGTGGGGAACTGGCTAACCGAGCGCGGAAGATAGCGGTACGGTCCGGAGACGCCCGAAATGAGCGAGCCCACGGCCGGAAGAACCCGGCGGAAGTAAAAGGCATACAGCTTGCCCATCACCCCGCCGGGCTCGCTGAAGTCAAGAATGCCCAACTGGCCGCCGGGCTTCAACGTGCGGTAGAACTCCTCCAGGCCGGCCCGGTAGTTGGCCAGGTTACGAAAACCAAAAGCGGTGGTCAGCAGATCGAGCGAGCCGCTCGGTAAAGGAAGGTGGAGGGCGTCGGCCTCAAAGGCGATCCCACCGTGGGGAACGAATTTCGCCGCGCCGCGCAGCAACATCTGGTGTGCGAAGTCGGCGGCCAGCACCGGCCGTCCATCTTTTGGCCTGCGTCGGAGCAACGCCAGCGTCATATCCCCGGTTCCGCAGCACAGGTCCAGAATCTGTGCGTCTGGACGGGCCAGCACCTGGCGAAAACTGCGCGCCGCGCGGCGCCACCAAACGCGGTCGATGTTGCAGGAAAGGACATGGTTCAGCAGGTCGTAGCGCGGGGCGATCTGGTCAAACATCGAGCGGACAGCGGCGGCCGCGCTGGCTTCGTCTCCGGACCCCTCTGGTTGAGCGCCAGGCGCGACCACAGTTATTTGCCGCCCGCGGAGAGGCGGTACATCGAATCGATGCCTGCCAGCACCTCGGCGTCGGTGACGTCTTCGGCCACCACCGCATTGCCCAGGCCCTGCAGGAGCACGAAGCGCCGCACCCCGGCCCGATTCTTCTTGTCGCCCGAGGCTGCCTGCAACAGGCGTTTGCCGCTGACCGAGGGCAGGGCCGGCGGTTCGAAGTAGCGGATCAGGCCCTCGATGCGGCGTACCGCTTCCGCCGTTAGCAGGTTTCGCTGGTAGCTGATGTGAAGCGCTGCAATCATGCCCCATGCGACGGCCTCGCCGTGCAGCAGGGCACGATAGCCGGTCGCCGCCTCAATCGCATGGCCGATGGTGTGGCCGAAATTGAGAATCATGCGCACACCAAACTCCCGCTCATCCAGGTTGACCACCTCGGCCTTCATCCGGATAGAGGCCGCGATCATCTTTTCCAGGGACACCGGATCGCCCTGGTCAAGGGCCTCGCGATGGCTCTCAATGAAGCGGAAGAGCGCCGCATCCCGGATGAGCCCCGCCTTGATACTTTCGTAGATCCCGGCGCGCAGTTCCCGCTGGGGAAGGGTGTGGAGCAGGGCGATGTCCGCGACCACTTCCTGCGGCGGGTAGAAGCAGCCCACCAGGTTCTTGCCGGTTTGCAAATTAGCCCCGGTCTTTCCCCCCACCGAGGAATCAACTTGCGACAACAAAGTAGTCGGCACCTGGATGTAGTCGATGCCGCGCATGTAAATCGCACTGAGAAACCCGCCCATGTCGCCGATCACGCCGCCGCCGAAGGCAACCAGTAGGGAAGAGCGGTCTGCCCCGGATTTGGCCATCTCCGTGGCCAGTCGCTCCACCTGGGCCATGCGCTTGTGGCTCTCGCCTGGAGGGAGAAAGAGCACCACCGGCTCCTGGGGAAGCGAATCCTGCATGCGCTCGCCCCAAAGGGACCAGATCTCCGGCGAAGTGAGGATAAAGATGAGTTTGCGCTTCTTGCCGGTGAGTGCCGGCATGCGCTTGGCTAAGGACTCCAGGATGCCGCTTCCCACGGAAACGGTATAGTCCCCCAACTTGGTCGTGACCGAAATCTTACGCACGCTTTGTCCATCGTATCGCAACCCTCAAGGCGTACTCGCGCTTTGGGTCTTGGTCGAGAGCAGGGAAACAACCGTGACCACGAGCACCACCAGGACAATGAAGCCGAGCGAGATGCCGACCGGCACATGGACCCACTTGGCCAACATCATCTTCACGCCCACAAAGCCCAGAATCGTAGCCAGGCCGAGGTGAAGAAAGCGCAGCCGGTCAAGCAAGCCGGCCAACAGGAAATAGAGTGACCGCAAGCCGAGAATGGCAAAGATGTTTGAGGTGTAGACCACAAACGGGTGGTGCGAGATCGCGAGCACAGCGGGCACGGAATCAATCGCGAAGACCAGGTCGACCAGTTCGATGGCGATCACTGCAAGCACGAACGTAGATTTGGGGCTGTTGCCCCAGCGTTTGGTCCATTGCGTAATCCACTTTGCTGGCGCGGGAGTCGCGCCGGATTTCTTTCCCCGCAACAGGCGCAACGCGGCAATCAGCAGCAGGGCGCCGAAAAAGTACTGAATCCAGCTGAAGCGCTGCAGCAATTCGATTCCGGCGAAGATGAATAATCCGCGCATCACGATGGCGCCCAGGACGCCCAGCAGGAGCGCCTTTCTCTGCGCCTCCGCGCTCAGGCCGAAGGCGCGGAAGAGGAGCAGGAAGACGAAGAGATTGTCGATGCTGAGGGAGAGCTCGATCAGGTATCCGGAGGCGAATTCGAGCGCTGTCTGATGCTCCTCAACGTGCCCAATCCAAATACCGAAACACGCAGCGAGGGAAAAGACAAACAGGACGAAAATAATGCTATCGCGGGTCCGGGCGGAGGCCTTGCCCAGACTGAGAACGGCCAGATCGATGACGATCAGGGCCAGCACCACAATGTGGAAACCTATCCAGTATGTGATCGGCGCGCCATCCAGCATGATCAATCCTAGCCTACGGTGGTTGGTGTTGCGGTGTGGGAGAGATTTGGACTCCCTTCGCCAAGCTCGATTGGATGCGCCACCTAAAATTTGTCATCCCGAGCGTACCCGGATTTCCTACCACGCGGAACCTACCGAAGCCACGTGTGCGGCTTTCTACAAACAAAGCCGCATGAAGTTTGCCAACGCCACCAAGCTCGACAGGAAATCCGGGGGAGCCGAGGGACCTGCAGTGCGCCTCAACCCCACCCACATTTGTTTTTGGGAAGCACATCACCGCTGGTTCAACAACTGGACCGTCTCCAGGAAAACATCACCCACAATAGTGAGGCTTTTGGCGCTCAACTTATCCATGGTGTCCTCCGGTGTGTGCCAAAACGAGTTTTGGTATCCGTAATTGAAATCGATAATGTCAGCGCAAGGCACGCCCCGTTGCACAAACGCAGTGTGATCATCGCCCACTGTATTCTGTCGCTGGAAAAAATAAGACTGGTCCCCGAACTTCGCCGCCGCCTGTCCGACCAGGTCGAGCAACCACGGAGTTGAGCTCAAGTCCCGGTCCACATCGAGATCGCGGTCGCCGATCATATCGGCCAGGAGAAAGCCCTTGATCCGTTTGAGGGTCCCATCCGCCTGCCACTTGGCTGCGAGGTGCCGGCTGCCATAGGCGGAGTCGGTGTCTGTCCAGCCCTTGATCGCCTCTTCTCCGTCAAAGAAGACCAGCCACACACTGTACCCATCCAATTTCTTTCCCCGGAAGCTGTTCGCCAACTGCAGCAGCAAGCCAGTGCTCGAGCCGCCATCATTCGCGCCCACGTAGCCGGTATCTTTCAGCGGGTAGTTGGTGTCGTAATGGCTAGCCAGCACGATGATGCCATCCTTGCTGCCAGGAAATTTGACGATGTAATTGGTCATGGCCAGCGGCCCGATGGGTGTTGATGCCGTAAAGCTGTCTTTCACCAGGTCGTCTTTTGCGAACTGCCGCTCCAGAAAGGCTTGGGCTTTGGCATGTCCCGGGCTGCCCACCCAACGTGGACCCGTCGCGACGAACTCCTTGGTATACGTCAGGGCACGCTCGCCATCGAAACGGGGGAGGGCCTGCGCCCCGGCCACTCCGCATAACAGGCAACCGAGCAGCGCCGCGCCGAAAGACCGGGAAAGAAATGAGACGCGCTTCATGAGGCTTGCTTTTTGCGGTCCCTCCGGCTGGGATGGACCATGTAAGCGACGCCGATACTCACCAGGTAAAGCCCCAGCATCGGCGCGGCAAAGACACACATTGTCAGCACGTCGGGGGTTGGGGTGATGATCGCGGCAATGATGAAAATGACCAGGATCGCGTAGCGGATATTCTTCCACAGAAAACTTCGCGTTCACGATGCCGAAGAGGGCCAGAAAGAAAACCAGGATCGGTAGTTCGAAGGTGATCCCCAGGCCCAGGATCACTGTCAGGAAAAGTTCGGTGTACTCGCTCACCGTCACCATGGGCCTGAATTGAGACCCATAGCCAATGAGAAACGTTAACGCGCCGGGATAAACGTAGTGGTAGCCGAAAAAGGCTCCGGTAAGAAATAGCCCGACCGTAGCCGTCATGAAGGGCAGGATGTATCGCTTCTCTTGCCGGTAGAGTCCAGGAGCGATGAATAACCACACCTGAAACAGGATGAATGGCGAGGCGATGATCGCCCCGCACACCAGGCTGATTTTGATGTAGAAGTTAAACGGATCGACCGGGTTCAGATAGACCAGGTGGGTGTCCAGGTTGTGCGCTTTGAGCGCCGCGGTGATGGGCTTCACCATGAACGCGGAAAGCCTCTCGCGGATGGAGTAAGCGATAAAGAAAGCGACAATCAGGTAAACGCCGGAATGAATGATGCGCTTGCGCAGTTCCTCCAGGTGTTCCAGGAGGCTCATGCCTGGCAATTCCGCTCTTTCCGTCACTGCTGTACGGGCCCGATCTACGATGTCAGTCATGATGCGTGGTTGCCTGCTCCGGCTCGTGCCTGAGGCCGTTGGCGGCCAGTTCCGGATGGTCCCCCGCGACTGCTTCCAGTTCCGCGACTTCCTCGTTCACCGGGACGACCCTGGACGACGGGCTCTCGGTGCTGACAGTGGTTCCGTCACTTGGCGGCCGTACGGTCAGGCCCTCTGAAGTGGATTCCGGGGCCGGCGATGGGGTAACTGTCGGCGCGGCAATTTGCTTCTGGCGATCTGCCAGTTCCGCCGCCCGTAACTCTTCCTCAATCTGCATCTTGAACTCGTTGCTGGCACGGCGGAATTCGAGCACCAGCTTGCCCAGCTGCCGGCCGATCTCCGGCAGCTTCTTGGGCCCAAAAATGACCAGCGCCAGTCCGAAAATGAAGATGGTATCCGGCAAACTCATCGCTTTGTCATGATACCTGCCCCGCCAAGGGGCCACAAATCAAGGTGGTTTATCATGAGGCTTTACGAAGGTAGTACTTATGAAGACATTCTCTCTGGATGAGGCGCAGTCGCTCCTGCCCATTCTCGAATCCCTTCTGCGGCGGGCGATCGAAGGCAAGGCGAGTGCCGGTCTGGTCGAAGCCGAATTGCAGATGCTCAGCCAGAATATCTTCCTCTCGGGAGGGATGCTGGTGGATGTCGCGGCGGTTGCGCGCAAGCGCATGGCCCAGCGCGCCTCGGTTCAGCAAGCCCAGGATGCGATCCAGGAAATCGATTCGATTGGCGTCCAGGTAAAGGATCTCGATAAGGGATTGCTCGATTTTCCCTGCCAGATCGGCGACCAGATCGTTCTGCTCTGCTGGCAGTTGGGCGAAGCAAAAATTGACTACTGGCACACCATAGAAGCTGGCTTCCAGGGCAGACAGCCGCTCGACGAGCGTTTCCATCCGAAGAGCCGCCCGGAACGGCCAAACTAAAGCCCCGTCACACTCTTAGCTCTCGTGGGAACCAGCGGCAAACTAATACGGGACTACATGGTTACTAAATTGACCCTGCCGCGACTCTGTTACTAACCTGCTCCAACCTTTCCCCTCAACGCTGTTAGACTGCAACCGGCCTTCGATGCACGAAAAGCACACCAGCCACGCCAGCCTTACGCTCCTGCTCGGTACGCTGATCACGGATCGGCAGGGCCGCGTGCAAGGACGGCTGAAGGATGTAGCAGTAGCGACTGGACCAGCCGCGGGCAACGTAGCAGGACTACTCCTGAAGACGCGGGAGGGAGACAGAATAGTCGCAGTAAAGGATGTCCTGCAGACGCCGGCAGGAACCCTCGAATTGCGCGAAGACGCCCTGCTTCAGCCCCTTCGTGGAGATGAAAACCTCCTCCTCCTCCAACAAGATGTGCTGGACCGGCAAATTATCGATGTGCACGGCAGGAAAGTGGTGCGGGTCAACGACGTCGACCTGCAGTGGTTTCCTGAGAACGGCCGCGAGGGCTTGCGCGTCGCTGAGGTGGCGGTCGGCATGCGGGGTGCGGTACGCAGGCTGCTCAAAGGGACGATGCCCAGGCATACACTGGCGAACTTCGCCATGCACTTCCGCGCCAGCATCATTCCTTGGGAGTTCGTTGACCTGATCGAAGTGGATCCGGCGCGGCGGGTGAAGCTCAAGATCGAACACGAGCGGCTCGCGCATATGCATCCTTCCGATCTGGCGGACATCCTGGAAGACTTGCCGCCGCCTGAGCGGGAGGCGGTCTTCGGCTCCCTCGATGAGGAAGTAGCAGCAGAAGCGTTGGAGGAAGTAGATCCTCGCCTGCAGAAGTCCCTGCTTGAATCGCTCGATTCCGGCCGCGTCGCCGACATCGTCGAAGAGATGGATCCCGGCGCGGCAGCTGATCTGCTGGCTGAGCTTTCCGACGAGCGTTCCGAGGCAATTCTCGAGGAGATGGAGCCGGAAGAGCGGCACGAGGTAGAGGAACTCCTCGAATTCCGCGAAGATTCCGCCGCCGGTCGCATGACCACCGACTGCGTGCAGTTGGGCTTCGGCGCCTCGGTCGCGGACGCCGTGCGGGCCCTGCGGGAGTTCGATGGCGATCCCGAGGGGGTCACCGAGATTTATCTCACTGGCCACAATGATGTGCTCGAGGGAGTCGTTCCGCTGTCGCGCCTGATACTCGCCTTGCCCGAGACGCGCGTCGCGGTTCTGGCGGAACCGCGCATCATCTCGTGCCCAGCCGAGGCTCACCAGGATGAAGTCGCAGAACTCTTCGACAAGTACAATCTGCATGCGCTGCCGGTGGTGGATGGAGCAAACCGGCTGGTGGGTGTAGTGCAGGCCGATCATGTGATCGCGTTTTTGCGCGCAAAGCAATAAGTGAAACCGCAGTAGCCTGAAGTTCAAATTGAAATCTTTACCCTGACCGCATGCTCAAGCGCTGGCGAATCCGCATACTGCTCTTCCTCGCCGTGCTGGGCCCGGGATTTATCACCGCCAACATTGATAACGATTCCGGCGGCATTCTCACCTACTCCAATGCCGGAGCCCAATTCGGCTACACCCTGCTGTGGACCATGATTCCGATTACAGTGGCTTTGCTGGTGGTGCAGGAAATGTGTGCCCGTATGGGGGCGGTTACCGGCAAGGGCCTGAGCGACCTGATCCGCGAAGAGTTCGGTCTGCGCATGACCTTCATCTTGATGCTGCTGCTGGTAGTGGTCAATTTTGGCAACGTCATGACGGAGTTCATCGGCATTGCCGGCAGTATGCAGCTTTTCCACGTCAGCAAATATATTTCCGTGCCTGGCAGCGCCCTGTTGATCTGGCTTCTCGTGGTTAAGGGAGACTTCAAGAGCGTCGAAAAGGTTTTTCTGGCGGCATCGGTTTTCTATATTGCCTATATTGTCACCGGCGTTCTTTCCCAGCCCAGCTGGCACGAAGCCATGGTGGCCACGGTCGAGCTGCCTAAAGGCTCCATATGGCACTCTAAAAGTTACATTTACATGATCGTGGCGGTAATCGGCACCACCATTTCGCCCTGGATGCAGTTCTATCTGCAGTCTTCGATCGTGGAGAAGGGGGTTACGGCCAAGAGCTATGCGGCCTCACGTCTTGACGTCATCATCGGGTCCTTCTTCACCAACATCGTGGCCTGGTTCATCGTGGTCGCCTGTGCCGCCACGTTGTTTGCCCACGGCATGGGAGCGATCAATGAAGCAGCGGACGCAGCCCAGGCGATGGAGCCGCTGGCCGGGCGTTATGCTTTCCTGTTGTTCGCCGTAGGGCTGTTCAATGCATCGCTCTTCGCCGCCTCGATTCTGCCCCTTTCCACTGCCTACACGGTATGCGAGGGGCTGGGTCTGCAGTCGGGCCTGGATGGCGGCTTCAAAGACGCGCCTGTCTTCTATTGGCTGTACACCCTCCTGGTAGTCGGGGGGGCGCTCTCTGTTTTATTCGTCCCCAACTCCAAGCTGATCAGCATGGTCATCCTGTCGCAGGTATTGAACGGGGTCTTGCTACCTTTGGTAATCGTCTTCATGCTCCTGCTCATCAATCGCAAAGACCTGATGGGCGACTTTGTAAACTCCGGCTGGTTCAACGCCGTGGCCTGGCTAACCGCGGCCGTGGTCATCGTCCTCTCGCTGGTGATGATGTTTACCAGCGGCTCGGGCTAGACCGCCTGAGAACCAGCTGCGCGGGGACGGCTAACAACTGCCCAGAACCACATCTCTGTTTTCTGTCCATCCCATCTAACGGCTCTCAATTTTGTGGGGCCCCGTTAGATGGGATGGACAGAAAACAGCAGTCCCTCCACTACGCTACGGTCGGGATGACAATTTCATTTAGACTCGACGACGTCGGGCGAAAACAATAAAGTCACAGACTCTGACCGGAGCAGGCTCCGCACCGAACGCCACGCTACCCTCACTAGTACACAGCAGAAGTGAAAATGCTCCAACCGCATGTAATACGATGGAAGTTCAAGGTCTATCTTGGACGTCGAAGCAGCCCCCAACTCTCTCTCTGACGCCGCCAAGCAGGAGTCCCCAGCGAAGCGGAAGACCCCGTCGGCTCTTGGCTGGACAATCCTTCTCTTCGCGATAGGTTGGGCGGCATTTTACGGACTCTCCCGCGGGCTGCCCTACCTGAAAAATGGCTCCGATATTGTCTTCCGCGCCAAACTGCAATGGGAGGAAAACGGACAGGTCTTTCCTTCTAACCCTGCAATCACCCGGGTCTTGATCTTTGGCAACAGCAAAATCCTGGCGGGTTTTGTTCCCGCCTGGTTCGACCAGATGAGCCTGGAGAATCATCGAAAAATATCGTCCTTTAACTCCGGCTTTCCGGGCAGTGATTTATTCCTGCCGCCGCTGCAGGCCATGTGTGCGCGGGGCCAGGCTCCCAATGTATTGCTGCTTACGCTCCCCTGGAATCCCGATCCACCCCGGCGCGGCATCTTTCATTTCCTTCCCGACGATCACGCCGTGATCGATGCGCTCTTCCCCTTTCGCAATTTCCTCAGAGACCTGACCGCCTTCCTGCTCACTGCGCCCAGCCATGGGGGTGTGCTGAGTTACTACCGCGAATCGGAAGAAAACGAGCATGCGGTGATTGCCGAGCGAGGCTACCATCTGATCACCGAACAAAGCCATTTTCCCGGCGGGCGCCTGCCGGAAGACTTCCATCTTGCATCCGACAACCCGGCCCAGGCGTTCACCCGCGTTGCTCCAACGCAGAGCGCGCAGATCGGTCAACTGAACCAATTGGTGCGGCAGTATCACATCGACTGTTACTACGTGCCGTATTACCTCCGGGAGGGAGAAGCCGCACCCGCCGCCGCGCGTGACCAACGCTTTGCCGCGCTGCTCCAGCAAACAACTTCCTGCAAGCTGCTCGGCCCAGACTACTTTCTTTATCCCAACCGCCTTTTTGCCGATCAGACCCACCTGAATGAAGCCGGCGCGCGGATGTACACGGAGGCGTTGTTTCAGCTGCTGAAGGAGAGCTCTCATGCTCTTCAATAGCTTTCAGTTCCTGCTATTTTTTATTGTCGTGTGGCTGCTTTTCCTGGTCACGCGCGGCACAACCCGCAAGATCATCCTGCTTATCGCCAGCTACTACTTCTACATGTGCTGGAGCACGCGCTACATCTTTGTGATCTGGGCCATCACGGTGATCGACTACATCGCCGGCTTGCAGATCGAAAAAGCGGAGCAGCCCGCGCGGCGACGTCTATACCTGGGAGTAAGCCTGTTTTGCAACCTGGGCCTCCTGGTGGTGTTCAAATATTTCAATTTTCTGACCGGCTCTTTTCGCAGCGCGTCGCACCTTTTCGGGCTGCGGTTTGATCCGCCGCTGCTGGCAATCATTTTGCCCGTCGGCCTCTCCTTCCACACCTTTCAGGCCATGAGCTACACCATCGAGGTTTACCGGCGGAGGGTGCCGGCGGAAAAGAATCTGCTGGAGTACGCACTCTACGTCGCCTTCTTTCCGCAAATGGTGGCCGGTCCCATCGAGCGGCCCTACGAACTGTTGCCGCAGTTTCATCGCGAGCCCCGGGTCACCTTTGAAGGCGTGCGTGCGGGCTTGGTGCAGGCCCTTTGGGGTCTGTTCAAGAAGATGGTGCTGGCCGACAATGTCGCTGATTTCGTAAAGCTCGTTTACGACACACCGCGGCATTACGACGGGGCAGCCCTGTTGCTGGCCACGCTGTTGTTTTCCATCCAAATCTACTGCGATTTTTCCGGCTACACCGACATTGCTTTGGGCCTGGCGCGGATGATGGGCTACGAGTTGCGCATCAATTTCATGCAGCCGTACTTCAGCCGCTCAGTGGGTGAGTTCTGGAGGCGCTGGCACATCTCGTTGTCCACCTGGTTTCGCGATTACGTCTATATCCCGTTGGGCGGAAACCGCGTCAAGCTTTCCCGCCATTATGCCAACCTGATGGTCACCTTTGTGATCAGCGGGCTTTGGCATGGCGCCAACTGGACCTTTGTCGCCTGGGGTTTTTTGCACGGTGTCTACCTGATCGTGGCCCAGTCGACGGCCCGTTTCACCGCGCGATTCGACCGCTTGGTCCTGGTCAAGACTCTTTTCACCTTCAGCCTGGTGACCTACGCCTGGATATTTTTTCGCGCCAACAGCCTGGGAGACGCCTGGTTTATCGCCACCCACCTTTTTCCCTTGGGGCGACTCGACCCTCTACTGCTAAAGGTTGGCGGCTTCAGTCGCGCCACAGCTCCCTACCTGGTCTTATCGATCGCGGCCATGTTTGTCGTTGAGTGGTGGATAGCCCATCCAGCGCGCGTCCCCCGGCTGTGGGCCCGTCCGGCGTTTCGCGCCCTGGCTTATAACGCATGCGTGTACGCCATCGTCTTTTTCGGATTCTTTGGCCATCGCGACTTCATCTATTTTCAGTTTTGAAACCCCGCCCGGGTTTCCTCAACCCTGGCAAAGTTAGGGTCCCTCTTAAACCTTGATGGCGCACTGGGGTCCCTGCGAGGCCTCATCACTTTTCCCAAAATTTCTGCTGGATGTAAATGCTCTCGTTGCACTTGGATTCAGCCATCACGATTCCATGACCGCGTCGCAGCTTGGCTGCATGCGCAAGATTTTCCGCCGCTGGCAACCTGCTCGATTACGGAATTAGGGTTTGTGCGGGTCCTGGCGCAGGTGCCACTTATGGATCGGCAGATTTAGACAGCACTCGCTGGACGCATCAGGGAGTATCGCGATCAGTCCCGAAGGGACGGCTGAGAATCAGACTTGTCCAAATGAGCGGTGGGAGCCCCCGCATTTATGCGGGGGAAGGAGCGCTTTAGCACTCCTGGAAAGAGTCTCGACTCTTATCACGCGCTTTAGCGCTGGCAATGCCAGAGCCTCATGAGTTCCCTGCGTGAGAGAACCGCAGAAGAGAACCCATCCCCTAGGCCCGGAGGGCCGGTACCAAACGTGCCTGCCCCGGCCTGCCGTGGTACAGCCCGGCAGGGCTGGGCTGGGCTGAGGTTGATCCCGAGCGCCGTAGGTGCGACACTCGCTCTCCTAACCCCAACCTCTTTCGCCATAATCGGTCGCGGTGCCTAGTTTGTCCAATTAAATCAACGCCGCAGAGTCAACCATTCCGCTAATCCGGACAGCCATGGCTGAGAATGCCCCAGGACGGACCCGGATTTTCTGTGCAGTTTGGTAGAACCAAGGAGCCTCGTGCGGATTTCCGTAAAGAAAGCCGCATACGCAGGACTGTCTAGAGCAGCGTGCAGGAAATCCGGGGTCAGTCCTGGGTGAACCTGGACCGCACGCAAACGCCGGCACGTGAACCACCGGATCCTTTTCGAAATCCCTGAGCTTGTCCTGTAGGAGGCAGGCCTACCCGTCAGAGCAACTTGCCCGCAGCCAGCTCGCGGATGAGGATGCGATCGGCGGCGAGAAAGTCATAACGGGTCAACTCGCGCAGCGGACACCAGCGCAAGTCGTGAAAGATGCGGTTGGTCATTTCCCCGGCAAATTGGTGAACAACAAAAAACTGCAAGTCGATCGCGCTGCCGCTGCGGTAGGTATGGCGGGTATGCGCCACGCGGTTGCCGATATCGGCGGTGATCCCTAACTCCTCGTCGAGTTCACGCCGCAGGGCTTGCTCCGCGCTCTCGCCGTCCTCCACCTTGCCTCCGGGGAACTCCCATTTCAGGGCCATCGGCTGGTCCGGCCGGCGCTGGCAGATCAGAACCGTTTGCTCGCGCAGGATCAGCGCGGCCACCACCAACCGAACTACTTTCGCGTCCGTTCTCGATCGGCTGGAGTCTTTCTGCACGGTCATATGATTTTAGACGTTGCGCGCACAAGACCGTCTGGTTGCAGGGAACGAACGTTTTCCGGGGCGCCAAAAATCTGCGGATGAATGGCGCCGGCCAGCGCGCGGAGTCCCTGTAGAAGCGTGGGCGCGGGAGTATTCAAAAGCTCGTCCGGGATACAGAAGACGCGGCCGGTCCGTACCGCGCGCAGCGATTGCCATTGCCGCTGTTCCACCACGCGGGCGAGCGGAACCCGGTCTCCGGCGCCGCACCAGGCAAAAACAAGCACATCAGGATCAAGGGCAGCGACCGTGTCGGCATCGGTCACCAGGCCGGGCGTGCCCAGAAATTGGCCCCCGGCAGCGGCAACCAGCTCAGCCACCCAGGATTGCGAGTGGATAAGCGGCTTACCCCATTCTTCACAGTAAACCCGCGGTGTTTCCGCGGTTTGGACAGCCAGTTCCGTTGCCGCAAGCTCCGATTGCATTTCGTCAATCACTGCTTCTGCTCGATCCGAAACATGGAGAAGGGAACCGAGAAGCCGGATGTCCTGATAGATGTCGGCCAGAGAATGAGGGGCCAAGGTAAGCGCCGGCACGCCGCATTTCAGGATCGCGGCCAGGGATTCGAGCCGGTAGGGAACAGAGGCCACCACCAGGTTGGGCGAAGCGGAGAGTATTTCCTCCGTATTCGAAGACCACGAGTCCGCGATCACATGCAGCGAACGTCCACGCAGGGACGGGACGGCCTCAAGGCAATAACGAGTGCAGGCGACGAGCGAATCGAGGCAGCCGAGCCGATCCAGCGTAACGCTCACGCTGGGTTGCAGCGCAGCGACACGCAGACCGCGGGGTGGGGGCTTCATGCCAATGCAGGCAGAGTGCCATCCGGGTAGAAGACGGGCCACCCATTCTGGGCTGCGATCTGCAGCAGTGCTGGTGTGGGGTTTACGGGAAAGGCTTTGCGCGCAATCTCCAGCATCGCCGCATCGTGAACAGAGTTGCCGAAGACCACATCGGGAGCCGCCACGCCGGCCTTTACCAGCGATGCGGCCTTGCCCTCTCCGGTCGGAACATCCAGCAGCTTGCTGGTTATCACGCCGCCAGCCACCTGGGCACGGGCGGAAATGACCCGGGTCGGCGGAATGTTGAAGCCGCGAACGCCTTCTTCAATCACCCAGTTGTTGGTCGAACTAACCACCCAGATCTCGGTCCCGCGCTCGTTTAACGACGAAACCAAGGCCTGCATTTCGGGGAAGATCTTATCCAGGAAGCGCGACCGGAAGAAAGAGGCAGCCGCGCGGCGAATTTCCGCTTCGCTCACGCCATCGTAGATCTGGACCATCTCGCCGCACATCGCGAGTTCCGAAACCTTGCCTGCCAGGTAGAGCCGGTAGCGGGAGTCGATCCAGTCACTCGCATTGCGGGAGACGATGCCCTCTTCGATCGACCACACCATGAAGTCATAGCCGGAGTCCCCGCTCCACAGTGTTCCATCGCAGTCGAACACAGCGACGGCCGGGTCTCGGGAGAGAACCGCGTCGACAAATTCTTGGGGGGAAAGAGAAATATTGCTGCCGGACTTGCTGCTGGTCAAAGCGGAAGGTCGCTCCTGGCGAGGCATATGCCTCCTTCTATTGTCCGCGATCTGACGCAATTTTGCACTTCCGGCGTAAACGGCAGGTGAACGTAGCCAGGCTGTCTCTCTTGGTTCCTGCGCTGGCCGGCCTGCGTCGGCTGGGCACGCTGGAAGCAGATAATCGAGGTTGTGCTCGCCGGCAACCATTCCAGCATCCTGCGCCAGTACGTTGCCTACCTCCGGGTAGAGAAGGGGCTGCGGCCGCTGACCTGCGAGGCCTATCAGCGGGACCTGACCCTCTTTGCCGAATACCTCGAGGGTACGCACGCGCTGCCCATGACCGCCGGCCAGAGTCAGTTGGCGGGATTCCTTGAGCACCTGCAGAAGCATGGAGTGCAGTCGCGCTCCATCGCGCGTAAGCTCTCCTGCCTGCGTGGCTTCTACAAGTGGCTGCTGCTGGATAAGCGAATCGGGCACGACCCCACCGTGAACCTCGAGTCTCCTTCGTCGTGGAAAGTTCTGCCCAAGGCGCTGGCCCAGTCGGAGGTGGAGCGCATGATGGAGCAAGCCGGTACGGCCGCAGATCATCCCCAGGCCGATGCGATGGCCCTGCGCGACCGAGCCATCGTGGAGATGCTCTATGCAGGCGGGGTGCGGGTTTCCGAGCTCACCGGGCTGGGGGTTGAAGATCTCTCTCTGGCGGAGGGCCGCATGCTGGTTCGCGGCAAAGGGGATAAGGAGCGCATTGTGCCCCTGGGGCGGGCGGCGGTTGAGGCTTTGGACGCGTATTTGACTCGAGGGCGGCCGGCGCTGGCGATCCGTCCACGGGAGAGACGGCTCTTTCTTTCTACTCGCGGCGCTGGACTTACCCGGCAATGGGTGTGGCACCTGGTGAAGCAGCTGGATAGCCGCGCCAGCCCACATGTGATGCGCCACAGTTGCGCTACGCATATGGTGGAGAACGGAGCCGATTTAAGGACCGTGCAAACCCTCCTGGGGCACGCTGATATCTCGACCACGCAGGTATATACGCACCTGGCGCTGGGCAGGCTGAAAGCCGTGCATCGGGCTCACCATCCCCGGGCCACCAGAAGGGTTGCCAAGTGAAGCCGCAACCCAGGCAGTTGGCGGAGGAGTTCCTGGCCATGCTGGCGCATGAGCGGGCCGCCTCCCCGCACACCTTGCGGGCTTACCAGCGTGAAATCGACAATTTTGCCGGCTATCTGATTGAGCAGAGCGGGCAGAGCGTCGAAATGCATACCGTCGATCATCTGTTGATACGCGGTTATCTGGGCGAACTTTATGGCCGGGGTTTGGCGAAGGCGTCGGTTGCCAGGTCTCTGGCGGCGGTGCGGTCCTGGTTTCAATGGATGGCCCGGGCAGGGCATGTCACCAGCAATCCCGCCGCCCTGGTGGCTACTCCCAAGCTACCCAAGCATCTACCGCGTGTGCCCTCGATTGAGCAGATGAACCACCTGGTGGAAACAGCCTCGGCGGAGACGGTTGCGGCCTGGCCGGAGCGCGATCGCATGATCTTCGAGCTGCTCTATGGGTGCGGTATTCGTAACGCCGAGTTGGTGGGGCTCAATGTGGATGATGTGCATTGGGCTCGGGAAGTGATCCTGGTCAAGGGTAAGGGTCGGAAGCAGCGCTATGTTCCCTTGGGGGATGCGGCAGCGGATGCGATTCGCGCGTATCTTCCCTCGCGCGCGGCCAAGCTGGGGCCGAAGGCAAGCGACGCATTGCTATTGAACCTGCAGATGAAGGGAAGCGGGCGTTTGACGACCAGGAGCGTGGGGCGGATCGTCAAGCGCATCTCGCTGGCCAAAGGCTTGCCGGCGGAGATTCACCCCCACACCCTACGCCACGCTTTTGGCACCCACATGCTGGAAGAGGGCGCTGACCTGCGGGCCATTCAGGAACTGTTGGGGCACGAGCGCCTGTCGACGACTCAGCGCTATACCCAGCTGACTGTAGGGCAGGTCACGCAGGTCTACGACCGGACACACCCGCGGGCCAAGTAGAAAACCGGACGCCAAAAACCTGTCCGTGCCAACCATGACGGGTGCCCCATATCTCGCTCGTTTTTCGCGAGATGTGGGATACCACAGATGTTAATGGTTAAGTGCGTCGGATGAATCGAGAGTCAGAGGTGTAACGCAGTGGTGCCCCATATCTCGCGAAAAACGAGCGAGATGTGGGGCCCATCGTTCCTCTTAAATGGAAATCTGCAGGGGCATGTCGCTTAAATTACAGCGACGCGATGGCCGTAGCCTCATCCCGATGCAGGGCAGCGTATTTCGTAATCCCCACCATGGTGAAGACTTTTTGGAAGTGCGGCGTAAGCCCAAACGCGGCGATCGTCTGGTCGGCCTTGCTGGCCTCCATCAACATCTGGATGACGAGAGCAATACCACTGGAATTGATATATTCCACTTTGGAAAAATCGATCAGTACCGGGCGGCTCTTGACCACGCCCTCGTAAGTTCCAAGCACGGTGTCCCGCGAACTGCTTGAGATATCGCCTGTGAAGCGAAGAACGGTGACCGGCTGTCCATTCGCGGCGAGAACCTCGTCAACTTTTGCTTTCGTCTCCGCCTGCACTTTACTCACTCTCCTTAGCCAGCCTGATGACCAGCCTTACGTAGCTGCCTTTTCCAGGGCTTCCCTTGACCCACTCCGCTTCATCCACCAGGGATTGGATCAGGAACATGCCCATGCCGCGAGGATCCTCTTCACCATGCATCTTGCGGTCGATGTCCGGTTTGGATGGTGCTTTGGCGATGCCCGAACCGGTATCCATTACTTTCACCTCCAGCGCTTCATCGCTGGCGGAAAGGATGACCCCCACGCAGAGGTTATCGTTCAAGAGGTTTCCGTGTTCAATGGCGTTGATGCACGCCTCAGCCAGGGCGGTCTTAAGGTCTTCAATGCGATCGTCGGGAAAACCCATGAGCTTGGCCACGCTGGCAGCCGTGCCCATCGCTACCTTCTCGAAGCCCAGCCGCGATGGGAGTCTGACTTCCACCGCCGTGCCCCTGGTTTCAACCATTTTGCTCTTCCCTCGCTACGCCTGCGCCTGCATTCGCACCAACGCGAGCGCCGTCATATCGTCTTGCTGCGGCTCTCCCCGGGAAAATTCAGCCAATTGTTGCCACAGGACCTTGAGGATAGCAGTACAGTCTTGCGACTTGCACTCTCTAAATGTTGCAAGCAAACGTTCTGGACCGTATTCATCATCGCCATGGAAGACTTCCGTGAGCCCGTCCGTATAGAACAGCAGACGCGCTCCAGGGGGGAAGGCGAGGGTTTCCGAGGCGTATTCCATCATCGGGACCAGCCCGATCGGAGTGCCGCTGGCCTCAATCTCGTGCACCACCTTCTCGCCGGAAATCAAGAATCCCGGGTTATGCCCGGCATTGACGACTTCGACGGTATGCGACTCCGGATCCAGCTTGAGAAAGATGGCGGTCACGTAGCGGCGGCGGGCCTCCTGCCCTTCGCCGTAATGGTGCTGGTTCATGCGTGCGGCCAGTTCCGCCAAGGGCAGCCCGGCGAGCGCCATGGCGCGGAAGGCCGAACGGAAGGAAGTGGCGACAATAGCGGAGGCCAGGCCCTTCCCGGCGACATCCGCCACCACCATGATCTCGCCCCCATCTGGAAGATTAACGATATCCACATAGTCGCCGCCTACCTCATAGCAGGTGCTCGATCGTACGGCGACGGAATAGCCGGATATTTCTGACATCTGCTGCGGCAGCAGGCTGCGTTGAATGGCCCGGGCAGCGTCCAGATCCTGTTGCACTCGCGCCCACTCCACCGCTCGATCGTGGTAATGCGCATTCTCGACCGCTACCCCTGCCTGTAGCACCAAACCTTCCAGAAAGTCCTGCTCGTAGAGCGACAGCGTCTTGCCCGGCCCGGGATTGACCACCAGCTCGGTCAGCTGGGTTCCATCTTTGCTGAGCAGGGAGTAGCGAGTGCAGCCCTCCCAGGGTGCCGGCGGCATATCGCCCACGGTGAGAGGGGGCTCGGTCACGTGGGCCCCGGCCATTTCCAACTCGCGCACCACGATGCGCAGAACCGCCTGTAGTACTTCTTCCGGCCGAACCGCCGCATGCACCTGCCGGGAAACCTCGAGCAACGCCTGCAAACGGGCCACCTGCTGTTGCAGGTCGATTACGTCGGCATGGCTTCTGGTGAAAGAAGAGGTGGACATTGGCGGGATGGCATCAATCTAGCACAGCGTTGGAAGCCTTGGGATCAGTATTCGTGGGGTCCAACAGCGATGCCAGGGCACGGATGCGACACTCGGAGATCCCCGTGGGGACGATATACTGGGAAAGGCCAAAATTATGGATACTAAAGTCGCTCTTCCCGTCCAATCGAAGTTTTCCGAAGAAGTAGCAGAGTGGATTGAGGCCTTTGACGACCTGGTGGTCGGCGAGGGGCCGGAACAAGGCGCGGAGCTGATTGCGGCGTTACGCCATCGGGCGCGCGAGGCCGGCATCTCCACCCCTGGGGCGTTGACTACCCCCTACCTGAATACCATTCCCAAGCATGAGGAAGTGCCTTACCCCGGGAACCGTGAGCTCGAACTGCGGCTGGAAGCCCTGATCCGCTGGAACGCCATGGCCATGGTGCATGGCCAGAATAAGAAGGATGCCGGGATCGGCGGCCACCTCTCCACCTACTCCTCCCTGGCTACCCTGCTGGAAGTGGGCTATGAGCATTTCTTCCACGCCACCTACGGAGATCAGCCGGGCGACTTCATCTACTTTCAAGGCCACGCTTCCCCGGGGGTCTATGCGCGCGCCTACCTCGAAGGACGGTTTGATGACGAGCGCCTGCTCCACTTTCGCCACGAATTGCGGGGCAAGCCTGGGCTCTCCTCGTATCCTCATCCCTGGCTGATGCCGGATTTTTGGCGCTTTCCTACGGTCTCCATGGGCATCGGACCGCTCAACGCGATTTACCAGGCGCGCTTCATGCGCTACCTCGAGAACCGCAACCTGATTCAGAAAACCGAGCGCAAGATCTGGGCATTTGTCGGAGATGGTGAAACCGACGAGGTCGATACGCTGGGCGCGCTCGGCGTCGCCTCCCGGGAAAAACTCGACAACCTGATCTTTGTCGTCAACTGCAACCTGCAGCGCCTGGACGGCCCGGTGCGCGGCAACAAGCGCATCATCGATGAGCTGGAAGGCATCTTCCGCGGCGCCGGCTGGCATGTCATCAAGGTCGTCTGGGGCGGCGATTGGGATGAACTCTTCGAGCGCGATTCTTCCGGCCTTCTGCTCAAGCGGATGGAAGAGTGTGTCGATGGCGACTACCAGTCGTTCAAAGCGAAGGGCGGAGCTTACCTGCGCAAGGAGTTCTTCGGCAAGTATCCCGAACTGCTCGAACTGGTGCGGGACAAGACAGATGAGCAGTTGGAGAATTTGCATCGCGGTGGCCACGACCGGGTGAAGGTCTACAACGCCTATCGCAAAGCGATCAGTCATCATGGCTCGCCCACCGTCATCCTGGCCAAGACGGTCAAAGGCTACGGAATGGGCGCGAACCAGGCCCGCAATGCTTCGCATCAGGAAAAGAAACTCACTGACAGCGGCCTGGCTCAATTCGTGAAGCGCTTCAAGATCCCCGTGCCCGAGCAGCAGGCGAAGCTGGGCAAACCTTATCGCCCGGAGCCGACTAGCCCCGAGATCCTTTACATGCAGGAGCGGCGCCGCGCACTGGGCGGCTACCTGCCCTGCCGCGATGTGCCCAAGCTGGAATTCAAGGCTCCCAAACTCAAGGAATTTGTGGAGTGGACTGGCGGCTCCAAAGGGCGGGAAGTTTCGACCACCATGGGATTTGTCAGCATCCTGCGCCATCTGCTGAAAGATTCGGTGATCGGCAAATGGATCGTGCCCATCGTGCCCGATGAAGCCCGGACCTTCGGTCTGGAGTCCGCGATTCGCCAGGTGGCCATCTACGCCAGCGAAGGGCAGAAGTACACCCCGCACGATAACGACATGCTGCTCTACTACCGCGAAGAGCAGGACGGACAGATTTTGGAAGAGGGCATTACCGAAGCGGGCTCCATGGCTTCCTTTACCGCGGCCGGCACTGCCTACTCCAACTACCGCGTACCTACGATTCCGTTCTACATGTACTACTCGATGTTTGGCTTTCAGCGTGTCGGCGACATGATCTGGGCCTTTGCGGATTCGCGCGGCAAGGGTTTCCTGATGGGAGGAACCGCCGGCCGCACCACCATGCTGGGAGAAGGACTGCAGCATCAGGACGGGCACAGCCACGTTTTGGCCAGCACTGTTCCTACGTGTCTGAGCTACGATCCGGCGTACGTCTACGAGCTGGCCGTGATCGTCCAGGATGGCATCCGCCGCATGTACCAGGAAGATGAGCCCGTCTTCTACTACATCACCATGTACAACGAGGACTATGCGATGCCGGCCATGCCCGAAGGGGCTCGCGAAGGCATCGTCCGCGGCATTTATCGCTTCCAGGCGGCACTCGGAGGCAAGGCCACGGCGCAGCTCTTTGGCAGCGGGCCCATTCTGAACGAGGTCGTCCGAGCGCAGGGCATCTTGGCTGAGAAATACGGAGTGCAGACTGACGTCTGGAGCGTAACCAGCTACAACGAGCTAAGGCGTGAAGCATTGGGCGTGGAGCGCTGGAATCGCCTGCACCCGACGCAGCCGGAGAAGGTTCCTTACATTCTTCAAACCCTGCAGGGAACCGAGGGCCCGATCATTGCGGCCAGCGATTACATGAAGGTTGTGCCCGATCAGCTTTCGCCCTGGCTTTCGACCCGGCTGGTGTCGCTGGGCACCGATGGCTTTGGCCGCAGCGACAATCGCGAATATCTGCGCCGCCACTTCGAAGTGAATGCGGAGTCGGTTGTAGCAGCAACGCTCTCCCGCTTGGCGCGCGAAGGAAAATTTGACCAGGCGCGAGCCCAGGAAGCCTTCGCGGAATTGGGATTGGAGACGGAAACAGCCGATCCGGCCCACCTGTAACTACAACGGCGGCAAGTTTTCAGCGGGCTTTCTGTAGCTCCAGGCCGGTCTCCAGCCGCTGCCGCGGAAGGGGGACTCGACTCTGCGGCGCCACCAAAGCCACATGGCTAACGCCATGATGGCGAGCAGCACCAAAACGAGAAGACTGCCTTCGGGACCAGTCGGGCCGCCGCTCCACAAGAGAGACCCCGTTGGGTGTTCACCGAACAGATGGCCTTCTGCCTTCAGGCCGCTATCGGACGTTCCATAGAAATACGACTCCGCCCAGTCCCAGCTGGCGTGGCAGCCGAGGGCCCACCAGAGCGATCCCGTGTACCAAAGGCTGAGACAGAAGACGAGGCCGACCGCGGCCGCTCCGAATAGTCCCACCGGCGTCTCACCAGGGTTGGTGCCGTGGGAAAACCCAAACAGGAACGAAAGCAGCAACGCTCCCCACCAGAATCCGATGCCTCGAGTCAGCGTGAACTGCAGATAACCTCGCAGGGTGGATTCCTCGAAAACGGCAACCACCAGGAACAGCACTCCCCAGCCCAGTGCGTACTTCCAGATATCAGTGCCGTGCAACTGTACTCCGTCGAACGCAAGCAGTCCTGCCTTCCACAAAACAAGCACCAGTGCGGAAAGGGCGACAAATCCCCAAACCAAGCCGGAAAGGAAGCGTACCGCTTTCGCTGTGCCTTGATATCCATATGCCAGCAGAGGCCGGCGCTCGATCAGAGCCATGATCCATGTGGCCAATATTAAGGGCAGCAGTTGCGTGCCTTCCGAAATGAACGCCAATCTTAAGGGAAACACTGCAGAACGGTGGCTGCGGGGAAGTATGTGCCTCACCACCTGGGCCGCAAGAAAACTAAATCCGATAAACAGCAGGACGAACAACAACACTCCCCACCCTGCCCGCAGACCTTCGGCGCCGAAGAATACCCAATGGATGCCGCGTTTCGGCGGTTGCGGGGTTGCGAGCGGAGAAGACTCTTCTTGCAGAATTTCCTCGTCCAAGTTGCCTCCAGAAAGGTGCCCCATCATCTTACGCAGACGGAACCAGTATGTTGAAAAAGAAACCTGCGATCTCCCTGTTGGGAACAGCTCAGTTGCCAGCCGCTGCGTGTTGGCTCACCCACTGCTGCGCATGTTGTATCTCGGGCAATCCCGGGTCCGCCGTCTTCCAGGCGCTGAGGAACTCCTTGTATGCCACGGACGTTGCGCCGGCATCTCGGGTCTTCTCCTTCGCCAGGGCAATCCCATAGAGTGCGAAGCCAGAATTGGGACGCTCCACCAGCGCCTTCTGAAACGCAGCTTCAGCCTCCGGCCATTTACCGGCGGTCATCATCGCCGCCGCCTCACTTTCCGCCACCGGACGGATATAGAAGGGAGGCTCGCGGTAGCCGAGCTCCTTCTCTTCGCGGAGCGCGGCGGTGAAGAGCTTTTCAGCTTCGGGAACATTGTTTTGCGTAGCCATCATGGACGCGCGCAGCTCGAGCGACATGATGGAGAGCATTTTGAGGAGTGGCTGGGGCAGGGGATCAGGCGACATACTCTGGTTCCCCGTGGGAGCAGCGGCCTTCTTTTCCTGCGCTTCCTGGTCTTTGATTTGTTCCGACATGCGCCACAAGCTCGAATCGAGCAACACCGAGTGGCGTTCGGCTACATCCGGTTCATGGGCATCCACGGACTGCATGCCCAGGGCAAATTGCGAAAGGCCGCCGGCCAGGAATTCCATATGCGGCATCTCCTGGGAGAGGTTTGCGGCATTGACCAGGTCCACCACGCGCGCCCAGTCCGCGGTACGCAAAGCAACCGGCAGCGCTGGATTGAGACGGGCAATGGCATCGCGAGGCGACCAGGGGTAGAGAGTATCTTCCATGTGGCCGCGTGCTTTCCCCAGTTTGACCGAAACTTGACCCGCCTCCTGCAACTGGCCGGCCTCCAGCAGATTGGCGACGGAATACATCAGGTTGTGAATATAGTTCCAGTCATTGTCCGGCGCGATGTGCTGTTGGCGAATGTAGTCTTCATCGGTCTGGGCCGAAGCGTCGAACGAAGTCTGGGCCCGGGCGTAATCTCCCGTGCGGTAAAAGATGTGTCCCGGCATGTGGACCATGTGCCCTGATGCTGGTGCAAGCGAGCCCAGAATCTCCGCGCTGTGTAAAGCCTGCTCCGGATGCGGACTGGCTTCGACGGCATGAATCCAGAGATGGTTTGCGGCCGAGTTCTGAGGCTCATCCTTGAGCACGCCTTGCAGGAGCGCAAGCTCCTCCTTCTGGCCCTTGCGCGCTTCTCCATTGTCGTCATAGCCATCGCCTACCGCCTCGGCGAGAGCGATGCGAGCATTGGTATCGCTGGGGTTCTCTTTCACCAGGGTGCGCAGAATCTCGATCTCGTGGTCGAATTTCCCTTTGTCCTCGGAGCCGGCTTCCTTAACCGCTGCCTCATGGGCCTCGGAGGCCTGGATGTAGAGCTTCTCGCGCGCTGTCACGTGCCCTTCAAGCGCAACCGCTTTGGCTAGTGATGCCTGCGCATAGGTCTTGGTCAGGCTGTGGTTGAAGCTCTCCGCCTGGTAAAGCCCCCAATAGCACATGGCGCAATTCGCATCGGAGCGGATGGCTTCTTCAAAGGCCCGATCGGCCTCATAATCCCAAAAATCGTAAAGCAGGTTGTAGCCCTGCTCAAACCACACCTGGGCCTGGGCATTAGCGGAGATAGGAAAGCGCACATTGCCAACGCCTTCAATGCGTTGCGGCGCAGGCAGCTGCTCCGGAGGCACCGGATCGCCGGTATCGGGCATGGCCATCCTCATCTGGCCGGGAGACGCCCCGGCTTGCAGCAAAATCAACATCATCAGGAAAAATCGTTTAGACATGGGTATCTTCCTTCCGTCTTTCCTGTCAGGCCCAGCCGGTTCCGCATTCACCCTGCGCCTTTCCTCATGGGAAAGGCGCACACGTGCCGTTAAGAGCGCCGCGCGGTAGGAAAGACGGAATCTGGCCCTCCGCCAGCAGGGTATTCTGCACCAAATACCCGGGGTGAACTAAACTAGAGTAGTCACCGTGGCCCTGGGGGCAGTAAAGGAATTATCCATTGATCGCAAGCACTTTAACCAAGATTTTCGGAACCAGTAACGAACGCGTGATCAAGCGGATAGCGCCCATGGTCGAACAGGCTGGGTCTCTCGAGCCTGCCATGAAGGCTCTCACAGACGATGAGCTGCGCGCTAAAACGCTGGAGTTCCGCGCTCGCATTGCCGCACGGCTGGATGGCATTGACGACCCCGAGGAACGCGTAGCAGAAGAAAAAGTGGTGCTCAACGAGATACTGCCCGAAGCCTTCGCAGTGGTGCGCGAGGCCGGCCGGCGAGTACTGCAGATGCGTCACTTTGATGTCCAACTGATCGGTGGCATGGTACTGCACCAGGGCAAGATCGCCGAGATGAAGACTGGCGAAGGCAAGACCCTGGTAGCGACCCTGCCGTGCTACCTGAACGCGCTGGCGGGCCATGGCGTGCACGTGGTGACGGTCAATGACTACCTGGCCAAACGCGACGCCGAGTGGATGGGCAAGATCTACGAGTTCCTGGGCTTGACCGTTGGCGTGATTGTGCACGATCTGGATGACTCCCAGCGCCGCGCCGCCTATGGGTCTGACATCACCTACGGGACTAACAACGAATTCGGTTTTGACTACCTGCGCGACAATATGAAGTTCGATCACGCGGATTGCGTGCAGCGTGGACACTACTTCGCGATCGTCGATGAGGTTGACTCGATCCTCATCGATGAAGCCCGCACCCCGTTGATTATCAGCGGCCCCACGGATCAGACCACGGACAAGTATGCCCGTGTGAACCGCATCCTGCCATCGCTCGAACAAGGGGAAGAGATCGAGCGCGGCGAAGAGAAGATCCTCACCGGCGATTACGTGGTCGATGAAAAGCACAAGACCATCAGCGTGACCGACGAGGGCTGGGAGAAGATCGAGCAGTTGCTGGGTATCGGCAACATCGCCGACCCGGAGAACTGGGATTTAAAACATCACGTCGAGGTGGCGATCAAGGCCCACTCACTGTACCGGCGCGATGTCGCCTACGTGGTGAAGGATGGCGAAGTCATCATCGTGGACGAGTTCACTGGCCGCCTGATGCCTGGCCGCCGCTGGAGCGATGGCCTGCACCAGGCGATCGAGGCCAAGGAGCAGGTAAACATTCGCCGCGAAGACCAGACGCTGGCCACCATCACCTTCCAGAATTATTTTCGCCTCTACAAAAAGCTCTCCGGTATGACCGGCACGGCGGAAACAGAAGCCACCGAATTCGAGAATATCTACAAGCTCGAAATCGTGGTTATTCCCACCAACAAGCCAATGCGCCGCCTGGAAAATCCGGACGTGGTCTTTCGCACCGCCAAGGAAAAATACTTTGCCGTGGCCGACGAGATTTCGCGACTCCACGAGGAGAAGCAGCCGGTACTGGTGGGCACCACTTCGATCGAGAAGTCGGAACTGCTCTCATCGATACTGCAGCGCAAAGGCGTGAAACACGTGGTGCTCAACGCCAAGTTTCACGAGCGTGAAGCGGAGATCGTCGCCCAGGCCGGGCGGCTCGGCATGGTGACCATTGCCACCAACATGGCCGGACGCGGTACAGACATCGTGCTCGGGGGCAACGCGGAGTTCGCCGCCAAGCAGGAGCTGCTGAAGCGCGGGGCGGCCCATGCGGTGAACGCGGCTCAGGGAGCCATCAATCCGATGGCTGGCCCAGGCATGATGCGTTTCTACTACCAGGGGCAGGAATTCGAGACCAGCCAGGAGATATGGGATAAGGCTTATGCGCAATATGCGGCCGCCGCTGAGCGCGAGCACGACGAGGTAATTGCCGCCGGCGGACTGCACATCGTGGGCACGGAACGGCACGAGTCGCGGCGCATTGACAACCAGCTGCGCGGCCGCGCCGGCCGCCAGGGAGATCCCGGCGCATCGAGGTTCTATCTCTCCCTCGAAGATGACCTGATGCGCATTTTCGCCAAGGAGTGGGTTTCGAACCTTCTGCAGCGGTTGGGCATGGAAGAAGGCGTACCCATTGAGTCGCGCATGATCAGCAGCCGCATCGAGGCAGCGCAGAAAGCAGTCGAAGGACAGAACTTCGAAGCCCGCAAACACTTGCTTGAGTATGACGACGTCATGAACAAGCAGCGGACAGCGGTGTATGGAACGCGCCAGCAGCTGCTCGAAGGGCTCGATCAAAAGGAACTGATCCTCGAAGACTATGTCGCTAATCTGCTGAGCGCGGCGATGGAGCAGCACGCTCCGGAAGCGATGCATCCCGACCAGTGGGACATCAACGGGCTAAAGAACCAGCTGGGTTCTCAGTTCGGCATCGATCTGGAGAAGGAAGGCATCGATCTCAACGCCCTGAATCGTCATGAGTTGGGCGAGACGCTGTTCGAGCGTTTGAAAGAAAAGTACGAGATGAAGGAAGCCATCCTGGGCAACACCACTATGCGTTATCACGAGCGCATGGTCATGCTCAGCGTGCTCGACGGATTGTGGAAAGACCACCTGCTGAGCATGGATCATCTCAAGGAAGGCATTGGTCTCCGCGGATACGGCCAGCAGGATCCGCTGGTCGCCTACAAGAAAGAGTCCTTCGACATGTTTGAAGCCATGATGGGACGCTTTCAGGAGGACACGGTCCGTTTCCTTTTCCTGATGCAGATTGTTGGACCCGATGGCCAGCCGATCACCCAATTACCGCCCAGGCAGGCACCTGAGATTTCCAGCGAATTTGTTCCTCCGGCCTCTTCACCGGTCGGCCCTCCGGTCACGATAGAAGGCAATGGTGCGCGGGCCATTCCTGCCCAAACGGCGGCACGGCCGCCGTCCGCACCCGTCCCCGTACCGGTCCCGGTGCGGGCGCCCTCGACCACGATTGACGCCCTGGAGCAGGAATTTCAACGCAAGAAGAAGCGCGAGCTCGAACAAGCCCGGATGGCTGGGGCTAATGGAAGTTCCGATGCGCCCGCGCAGCGGCGAGCCGGAGACAAGGTAGGGCGGAACGATCTTTGTCCCTGCGGTTCAGGCAAGAAATACAAAAAGTGCCACGGCGTGGACGCTTAAACTTCTCGTCAGCTGGCTTTGCCGGCCTTCTCCCTTTTGGGGTTCCACCAATCTGCGGGTGCCCCATCCTTCGCGTTCTTGGCGAAGGGTGGGTGCCACAAATGTTGAACCAGCAGTCGCGTATCCCACCCTTTGCAAAAAACGCAAAGGGTGGGGCACCCGCAGATTGGTTCGAGCACAGGCTTTAGACGCCCTTCCCTCGAAACTTCTCCGGAATCTCTTCAAACGTGAAGTTCTGCGCCTTGGAACCTGTCTCATCCCGCCAGCTCTCGAAAATGCGACCGTAACTGAGCGTAATGAACTCGCTCAAGCCAATGCCGAGTTGCTGCGCCGTTGCATCGATCCAGTCGCTCGGGCCTTCGAGCTCGGCATAAAGCCCCAAGGGCGTTTCGTCAAGAACACAATGGCCCTGCCGATCCGCCCATTCCGTGCGCCATTTTTCATAGACGAATACGGGACTAAAGCCAAGAGCCTCGAAGACCTTCCCCAACACCGGGCCATCCTCGACCACGGTCTCAGTTTCTACCCGGTTCTTGTGCGGGCCCTCTTCCGTTTGGCCGCTGGGGACGCTCTTGTGCGTGACCACCCATTTGCTGCCATATTGGCGAATGCGCAGGATCTGCCGTGAGTTGCGCAGGCGGCGGTCGGGCGTGTCATAGAGGGTGTTGCGCTCCAGCGTGCGCGCGGTGACCCGCGTGAAGCCAAGCGCAGGCAGTTTGCGCTCGAAAGCCTCCCGGTCCGCCACCCGTATCTTTACTTCCGTCTCCATGGCCTGCATAGGCCGGAGTCTAAAGCACTTTCACTTCCGGTGTATAGAGAGCAAATAGGCTCGGCGCGGCTTTGACACAAGAAAAGCCGCACTTCGCTAAGCCCACCTGTGCAGAGCAGAAGTGAAAGTGCTCTACGAGCGCAGTGGTTGCCATGGGAAAATGGCACAGGTGATCGAAAAAAAAACACTGCGGCTGGCCGTCGATGCCCATGCCATCGACTCCCCGGCATCCAGGGCGTCGTTATTGCAGGGCGCCGAGCTGCTGCGCAGCGGCGGCACGGTGGCATTTCCGACCGAGACCGTTTATGGATTGGGTGCGAATGCACTCGACGAGAAAGCCGTGCAGGCCATTTTCGAGGCTAAGCAGAGGCCGTCGTGGGATCCGTTAATTGTCCACGTGACCAGCGAAGAGCAGTTAAGCATGGTGGCCGTCGAGATTCCGCGCAACGGCCGCTTGTTGATGGAAGCCTTTTGGCCCGGTCCTCTTACTCTGCTGTTGCCGAAAGGCCCCCGCGTGCCCGCCATCGTGACCGCGGGAAGATCCCGGGTAGGAGTGAGGATGCCGCGCCACCCCGTGGCCCGCAGATTGATCGAACTGGCTCAATTGCCGGTGGCGGCGCCCAGCGCAAATTCCTTCGGTCGAACCAGCCCCACCCGCGCGGAATTTGTCCTGCAAGATCTGGATGGTCGCATCGACGCGGTCATCGATTCGGGAGAGACGGCCCTGGGGCTCGAATCGACGGTCGTCGACATCTGCGAAGACCCACCCATTCTCTATCGCCCAGGCATGGTGACCTTCGCACAGGTGCAGGCCCTGTGCCCGTCGCTGATTGCCTATCGGGAATTTCAGGATGCGAGTTCTCAAGCGCTGCCCTCCCCGGGGGTAGGCCTCAAGCACTACTCGCCTCGCGCGCGACTGATCCTGTTGGAGTGGCCCACGGCCGAACTGTTGAGCGTTGCTGAAAAGCTGCAAGCCGCAGGCGAAGTGGTCGGCATCATGCTGCCCAGCGATGTAAACATTGGGCACCCATACTTGATTTATCCCTGGGGCGATCTGGCGGATCAGGAGCAACTCGCCCGCCGCCTCTTTGCTGGATTGCGAGAATTGGATACAGCTGGGGCTACCGTGATCGTTTGCCCATTGCCGAAAAATGAGGGCCTAGGCGTTGCCATCCGAGACCGGCTGCTCAAAGCCGCCCGTTGATGGCTACACCCGGCCTTGATCCTCGGCCTTGTACAGGTATTTGATGCCGGCTTTATAGATAAGCGTACGGACCTTGCCCCGCCGCACCTTGATTGCATTGCGGTCGTACCATTCGATCGTGCCCTCGATCTGCTCCCCATCTTCGAGCACAAACGTCATCAACGTGTGGGTCTGGATCTGCTTTTGAAAGTAGAAGGCCTCCGCGTGAGAACTCTCCGCGGCAGCGTCCCATCGATGGTGGGCTGGATGGATAGGAGCGACTGTAGAAAGTAGGGCGGGATAACGGCTGGTCGTTGCACGCGCCGAAAGGGGTGGGCGAATGAGCTTGCGCGGTCCCGCCGGACTGACAGAAGCCAAGGTGGATGGATCGTGTCCATCGACTTTGGTCTTCGCCTTGGCGGGGCGCGCCTCGTATACGCGGCGAACCGGAATGGCAGAAGTATCAGGCATGGTCTGAATGTGAATCTAAGGGGTAGGATGCAGGATGTTGCCAATAGGGTTTAAATGTCAAATATCGGCAGAAAATGACGCATTACAGAAGACTATGGCGCCGATAAGCCGACAGCGAAGGCATCCAGTGACAAAGACCGCAGCAGGTTTCTCCTCATGCCGTGTTCCACTTGGTCCAGGCCGCGTACAGCCGCCTCAATCCAGGCCACAGTGATGGTTTGCGATACGCGTGTCAGTTCGGCCATCAGGTCGATGTTGCGAATCAAATGGCCGGCTCCCGCGTGCAGCAGCAAGAGGTCTTCCAGCAGGCTGGCGAAGGCGTGCAGCAGGGCACTGGTCTTTTGCTGGCCCTCAGCGCCTGCGCGGTAGGTCTCGGTTACCCGAAAGAGAGCTCCAAAGTCCGTATCACTTGCGCTATCGCCGGTGGCGTTGTAGAGCATCACGAGAGCGTCCTGGCGGCTCGCCAGATAGCCTTCCAGATCGAAGCCGAGGGCCTGACCGATAGCGCCTTCCGCCAGGCGCGCGACCAGTGCGCGTTGTTTCGGCTTCCAGTCCTTGCGCTGCTCGGCAAGCACCGCTTCGATTTGTTCCGGCGGCAATGCGCCCAGGCGAAAAATGCTGGAGCGGGAACGAATGGTGGGCAGCAGTTCACCGGGATTTTCTGCCAGCAAAAAGATGTGAGCGTAGGCAGGCGGCTCCTCGAGAATTTTGAGCAGGGAGTTAGCCGCCTCCTTCATGAAGGCCGTGCTGGTGAATATATACACCGCGCGTGGTGCATCGGCGGGGAGGCGATAGATGCGCTGCAGCACACTGCGCACCTGGCCCATCTTGATCAGCAACTGGGGCGGGTCGGGAGGAATGACCACCACATCGGGATGAGTCTGGATGAGGATGCGGGTCTCTTTCTTGTCCACCTCACGCAATTCCTCGCGGGCAGCGATCGCTTCGCCAACGCGGTCACTGAGTGGCAGAGAGAGCGCGATGCGGGTGCAGTTGCTGCAAACTCCGCAAAAATCCGGCAGGCCGTCGCTGACCGGGTGCTGCAGGCAGGCCATGGTCTGCGCCAGCATGATGGCCAGCGTGTATTTACCGGCGCCACGTGGGCCAGCAAGAATGAGCGCCGGAGGCATGCGTTCCGCTGCGATGGCCTCGCGCAAGTGCCGGACCGTGGTCACATTCCCCGCAAATTGATCGAAGCCCACATCAAGAGACTAGCAAAAGGGAGACGGATAGTATCGCGGATCCCACTCCGCTAACCGTGGGAACCACTTCCAGCAGCGGTTGTGAGTGGGAAAGGCGCAGTGGAGGGACCTGCTGTGCGCCCCGGACCTCTCTCAAATGCTTTTTTCCTACCGCAACTCGGGAACAAACATCATCGGGTACTTGGGGCGCAGCGTGATCTTGGGTTGCACATCAACGGTCTGCCCGGAAACAAACCGCAGTCGCCATTGCTGTGCGATGGTGGCCACCATCAGCACCCCTTCCATCCAGGCAAACGCCTCACCGATACACTGCCGGTTGCCGGCGCCGAAGGGGAAATAGGCAAAGCGTGGGCGCTTGGCCTTTTGTTCCGGCAGAAAGCGTTCGGGATCGAAGCGCAGAGGGTCGGGAAAATATTCCGCACTGCGCTGAATGATGTATTGGCTGAAGAAAAAATAAGTGCCCGTAGGAAAACGATACGGCCCCAACTCCACATCCGCAGTAGACTGCCGGCCCATGGCCCATGCCGGCGGGTACAGACGCATGGACTCAGCGAACACCATCTCTGTATAACGAAGCCGAGGCAGGTCTTCGAGCGTGGGCAGGCGCCCGCCCAGCACAGCGTCGATCTCCGCATGCAGGCGAGCTTCCGCCTGAGGATTTTGTGCGAGCAGATACCACGTCCAGGTGAGCGCATTGGCCACCGTCTCGTAGCCGGCAAGAAAAATGGTGAGCACCTCATCGCGCAGTTGCTCGTCGGTCATCCCGGAGTGGTCGGACTCCTCATCGCGTGAAGCCAGCAACATGGAGAGCAAGTCGCCGCGGTCCACTCCATCCGCGCGATGGTCCGCGATCATGCGCTGCACTACTTTGTCCAAGCGGCCGCGGGCCCGGCGGAAGCGGACCAATCCCGGTATAGGCCAGTGCAAATACGCCTCGGCGCGGGGCAGCGCGATCAGGAAGTTGTAGAGCTGCATGATCACGTTGACTTCGTCGTTGATCTGCAGCACATCGCCGGTAACGTCGGTATTGAAGAGGGTTCGGGCGACGACCTGCAGGGCCAGTTGCATCATCTGCGATGCAATGTCAATGGACTGGTCGGGCTGCCACTGGGCGCGCATCTGCGCCGCGCGATCCACCATGATGGCGCCGTAGGCTTGAATGCGCTGGCGGTGGAAGGCGGGAGCAGCAATGCGCCGTTGCCGCCGGTGCACCTCGCCGTCACTGGTGATGAGCCCTTCGCCCAGCAAAATCTTCATGCGCCGCTGGGTGCGTTCCTTGATGAAGTGCTGCGGCTGGTTGATGAGGATCTCGTGGATGAATTCGGGCTCGTTGATAAAGACAATGTGAGAGAGGCCCAGACGGTAGTGAGCCATGCGCCCGTAGGTTTTTGTCAGGTGCTCGAAGAGCGCGATCGGATTGCCGGGCTTGAAGAAGCGCCGCAGCAAATAAAACGGCAGATTCATCTGCAAGCCTGGGGGAAAGCGATAGCCATCGCGCTCCAGCACAATCCACTGCCGCGATGTCGCTGAATAGGTTGTACCCATAGAATCGCCGACGCTCAGCGCAACATGCCCGATGCCAACAAACGCTCCTTCACCACTTGTACGACGCGGTGGTGGACTTCATCAATGGAGCCATCGCTATCGATTGCGACCACACGCAAAGGCTCACGGGCGGCAATCTCCTGGTATTTGTCGAAGACGCGGCGGTAGAACACGGAGCTTTCCTTCTCAAAGCGGTTTTCATCGCTTCCCGTGGCCGCGACCGCGCGCTGATTGCGCTGCCGCGCGCGCGCCAGCGAGCGATCAAAATCCGGCAGCAGCAGCACGGTCAGGTCGGGCTGCAGGCCGCGGCACAAGCTGGCGTGCAGGTCGCGCACGATTTCGCTGCCCAACTGCCGCCCTCCGCCCTGGTAGGCTTCGCTGGAGTCGGTGAATCGGTCGCAGAGCACGATGCGCCCCTCTTCCAGTGCAGGCTCGATGACTTCGGCGATCGATTGCGCGCGGTCGGAGAACATCAACCCCAGCTCGGCGAAGGAGGATAGGCTATCGGTACGCGAGTCAAGCAGCAGGGCGCGAATGCGATCGCCTACGCGCGTGCCCCCAGGCTGACGGGTCGCGGTCACTGCCAGTCCATTGCTTTGCAGCCACTCTTTCAGGCGGCGCAACTGGGTGCTCTTGCCCGACCCATCCAGGCCTTCGAAGGTGATGAAGAAACCTCGTGGCATGCCCGGAGTTTACACGCGGACCAGGTCTGCGATCTCGAGTTCCAGTCCCCCGAATTCGGGATGAACGTTTTCCCGCAGCTTGTAAGCGATGTGGACGACCGAGCCTTGCTCCAGGCCGAGCGCCTGGACGCGTGCCGCCCAATCCCATCCCAACGCGGACCAACTGGCGCCACGCGCCCCCTGGGCGAGTTGCAGGCAGATATGGCGATCCTTGATGGGCCGCACCGGAGCTGTCAGGCGCACGTTGTACGCGACGAAGACCGGCTCCTCGTTGCCATTTCCTAGAGGCTCCAGGCGGCGCAACCAGGTGAAGAGAGCCTGGGTAATTTGATCGAGGGGCAAGACCGCATGGCAGCGTAGGCTGGGCGCCTTCTCTTCCACGTTCAGCGCGGCCCAGGCTTCGAGGTGACTCCTCAGCTCCGGCACGCGCGCCGCAGGGAGAGAAAAGCCGACGGCGTGGGAGTGGCCACCGAAGCGAGTGAATAGCTGCTTGCAGCTTTCGATCGCGTGTAGCAGATGAAAGCCAGGGACCGAGCGGCCGGAGCCATAGGCCTCTTCGCCTTCGAGCGCGATCACCATTGCCGGGCGCCGCATTCGATCGACGACGCGCGAGGCCAAAATACCGATGATGCCGCGATGCCATCCTTCGCCTTCGACCACGATGCAGCGGCTTGACTGGAAGCCCGGTTCTTCCTTAAGCCGGCCGTCTATTTGGTCGAGCATGGCGGCTTCGGTCTGTTGACGTTCGCTGTTCAGGCGGTCGAGCTTGGCGGCTAATTCCACCGCCCTGGCCGTGTCGCGGGTGGTGAAGAGCTCGACCACGTCGGAGGCAACATCCATGCGTCCGGCGGCGTTGATGCGGGGCGCGATGCGGAATGCCAGGTCGGTCGCGGTAAGGGGCCGCTGTTTTAGGTCGAGTTTGGCTACCTGCATCAGCGAGCGCAGGCCGGGACTGGCCGGTCGTTTTAGCTGCTCGATCCCAACGCTGACGATGACGCGATTTTCCCCCAGCAGCGGCACAGCGTCGGCCACCGTGGCGATGGCCAGCATCTTGAGGAAAGAGGGGAGGATCTTGTTCCGCGTCCGTTCCAGATCCCACGCCTCGAGCAGGGCCTGGGAGAGCTTAAAGGCGACTCCGGCGCCGCATAGGTGCTTGCACATGTAGCCGCAGCCCGGCTGGTTGGGATTGAGGATAGCGAGGGCAGTCGGCAGGCCCGGAAGGTTGGGCAGCTCCTGCGGCAGATGGTGGTCGGTAACGATGAGGTCGAGCCCCAGGCGGGCGGCGGCTTCGGCGGCGGTGAAATCGCGTATGCCGGTGTCGACGCTGATGATCAGGCTTACCCCTCGCCCTGCTGCTGCGGCGAGCACCTCCGCTTGCATACCGTAGCCTTCGCGGAGCCGGTGCGGCACGTGGAAATCCACTTGGCCGCCGAGCATCTCGATGGCCGTCTTGAGCAGCACGATGGCCGTGGTGCCGTCCACGTCATAGTCGCCATAGATGAGGATGTTCTCCCGCTTGGCGATGGCCGCCTGAACCCGTGTGACGGCTGCGGCCATGCCTTGCATGGCATAAGGATCAAGCAGGTGTTCGATGCGCGGGTTGAGGAAGAAATCAGCCTCAGCCGCGGTGCGTACGCCGCGTTCCGCCAACAGCTCGGCCACGATGAGGGGCAGTCCAGCACTTTTCGCCAGCGCCGTGGCGGCAGGGTTCGCCTGGGGCAGAACCCATTCCGTGCGGGGAAGGGCCGGGTCAGACTGGAGGGCCTGGGGGCTTACTGCAGGGGAGGAGGCAGCGTTCACCCTTCTTCTTCGTCCTCATCGTCCCCGAAAACGACGTCTCCAAAGTCCTCCACGAACTCCAGCAGTTGCTGGTAGCGCTCGTACCAGGGGGTGGCATTCTCGTGCACAAACACGATGCCCTGATGGGCAAAGCCAAGCTGGATATACCCGATCTTGCCCACGTAGTTCACCAGGTATTGCGCCTCGTGTACTTCGGCCGCGGCTTCATCGGGAAAATTGTCGTCGCGGATCTGCTCCAGCAGCATGGCGATGTCTTCCTTCTCCAGCTTGACTTCGCTCATGGTGACGAAGGGCGCAGAGGCGGTCTTGGCCATCTCGACAAAGTCTTTCCAGCTATCGGGATTGTCATCGTCTTCCCACAAGACGGTTGGCAGATCTTCGGTGATAAACCCAGGCAGCCGGCGCATTGCATGCCCCTCAATAAAAGCCACCATGTCGTCTTTCAGAGATATCAGATCGTCGGGGTGCATATTCGCGCCTCTATTGTCGCAGATGTCCCAAGGCAAAGTGAGTTTTCGGTCCCCGGATTTCGTGTATGCTGCGCCTGGATAGCACCGCGTGTGCGGCTTTCATCGAGGAAAGCCACATGAACTTCGCCAGCGCCAACCAGTTTGACAGGAAATCCGGGTCTGGAAGAGACGCCCTCACGGGCGCCGGGCTTATAAAAGACGCAGACTGCGGCCGCGAACGAGCACCGGATTGCACCGCACTTCGTGCAGTCGCAGCTCCCCACGAGGCCCGGCTCAACGTCTCAAATATGCTATAGTCCGAGTCAGATCACATGATTTTTTCGCGGGAGTACGTGAATTATCTGGCGCGCCAAACGGTCAACCAATTGATCGAAGCCAAGATGATCCGGGCAGGGAAAGTTGCTGTTGTCGCTGAGCGGGTGAACGCGGCCATCCTGGAAGAACTGTCGCTGGAAGACCGCATCAACGAAGAAGTGCGCGTTATCCTTGACGCCTACCAGGAAGACATGCGCCGCACCGGCGCCAGCTACGCCGAGATGTTCAAGAAGGTGAAGCAGGAGCTGGCGAAAAAATACAAGGCGGTGTTGTGAGACTCTCCAGAGACAAGCTCAACAAACTGGCGCACGTGGTAGCCGACACGCTTGCGGAGACGGACGAGTGTGAGTTCCTGGATGACCGGAATACTATCCGTCAGGAGGCGCGCAAGGCGCTGGAGAAGGTATTGACGGAAGAAATGAAGATCGACCAGGCAGCGCGCCAGAAGATCGCCTCGCAACGCAAGATCATTGTCGAGGGAAGCCAGGAGTGGGACATTCTTTACCGCAAGTACTACAACGACGAAGTAAGGAAATTGGGCTTGTAGACGGCGGCCAGTCGTTGTGAGCCCTTTAGCGTGAAGTTCGTAAGTGGAGTTCTCCGCAGGCTGTGGAAAAAAGCAGCTTTGTCAAGCACAAGCAATTTTGTAACAGCCAGGAACAAAACCGCGGAATCCAAGCCCGGCATAGTCGCATTTCCAATCGCACAGCGGGCGTCCCGCTATGGCCCACACCACCTCAAGGCGCAAAATTTTTGCCGAGATAAGGAACGATTCTAGTGCTATGCTGCTTCGAGGAATTGTGATTGATACATTTGTTGTTTGTGTCTGCCTTTCCGGTTTCCAATAGTGGCTGTAATATTGAGCGTCCGTCTGAATCGATGATTTTTCCCGAGAAAAGGCTCCACACCCAAGGGTCCCCCCTTCCAGGTAGGGCAATGGAAGTCCGTGAGGTGGAATTGTGCCGTATAGTCGTAAATTTCCTGAGCAGGACCGTGCCATTGAGACGGTTTTGAGCTTGATGCGTTCGCATCCTGAAGGTCTCACCGTCAACGAACTGAATGAACTCATACAGTCTCATCACGACAAGATCCGGAGTGAGATTGCCTGGTTCCATTCGATGGACGTATTGATTGACGAAGGTAGGGTCTACACCTGCGCCAAGTGGCGTGAGCAGGGCTATCTGGAAAGTTTTAAGCTGTTTGCGAAGTAGTTTCGCTCTCCAACGAAGAGCCCGAAGCCTGAGTGCGGCTCCGGGCCCCGCTTAAATGTGAAGCCCTACTTACTGGCGATCACCTGAATCTTGTGAATCTGCAGCTTGTTTGAGAACAGTTCGTCTGCTTTGGCCATCAGTGCCTTGGCAATATCACCGTTCAGGTGCGCATCGCGCCCAGTCTCGTCATCGAACGTGTCGAAAACCGCGTAAGCGCCATCGTCTTCCTTAATGCCATACCAGGTCAACGTGCCTTTCTCCGCTTTTGCCATCTCTGCGCCTTGCTTGAGGAATGCTTCCACCTCTGCGGCCTTGCCGGGCTTGGCCTTCAGTGCGACGTACAACGCATACTTTGCCATGCTGATGATGCCTCCGTAGTTTCATTCGATCCTGATATTTGGATGCAGCGCCGCATCGCCAAATTCATAAATTTCCTCCCTCGTTGTGCAAAAACGCTGGCTGATCCGGAGAGGGGTTATGGCGCTGCTGGCTGGCGCGCACGCGTGATGCGGGACTGCACCAGGTGAGCGATCGCGCTGATCGCAATTACGGCCAGGAGGCCAAGGATTTCCGCGCGGGATGCCAGCGCGATCATCAGCAGCATGCTCGCCACGCCCACAATCGTTGCCGTGCCCAGCCAGCGAAAGTTTAACGGTGCGCCGGCCTGCGCCACGCCGTTGCGCGCCAACCACCATGCCGCGACGCAGCCGGCGGCATAGAGTGCGGAGCTGGCGAGGGTGGCAAGCACAGCAAGCTCGGCAAACGTTCCCGTCAACGCCAGCGCCATGGCCACCGCCGCATAGGACAGAATTGCAACATGGGGCACATGGGTGCGCGGATGCAGGCGACCCAATACGCGGGGAAGCAGACCGTCGCGTCCGAAAGCGAACAATATGCGCGGGGTGCCGAGGATGTCGCTGGAGACCCAGCCCAACATCGACAGCGCGGTGCCGGCCAGCAGCACTACCCGCAACACCGGACTTATCTTCGCCATCGCATCCGCCAGAGGCACCGTCGATTGGGAAAGCGAAGCACCCAGGATTCCCTGCGCAATGACCTGAATAGCGATGTACAACAAAGTGACGGTGACGAGGGCTATCGCCAGCGCGCGCGGAATGGTACGAGCCGGCTCCTTCACCTCTCCGCTAACACTCAGTGAAACCTCCATGCCGGTGAGCACGAAGAGAGCGAGGATCATGGCGCGGCCCAGGCCCTGGGTACTGGGCGCCACGGTCTGCACAAAATTGGCACGATGGATGGCTCCCACGCCGGCGACCACAAAAATCACCAGTGGAATCAATTTCACCAGGGTGGCCCAATTGACCACCCGCGCACCGCGCGCGACCCCTCCCAAGTTGAGTAGCGCGACACCACCAATGACACCCACGATCACCACGGCGTGTACCGGCGCCTTAAACACCGGCGGCAACACGCTCACCGCTACTTCTGCCAGGGCGGCGACCACGCCCCCGCCGGCAAGTACGTTGCCCAGCCATAGGAGTGTGCCGGCAATGAAGCCGGCGAGCGGCCCAAAGACGGCTTCGACGTAGCCATAAGGTCCACCACTGGTCGGCATCCGGCTGCCACCCTCGGCGAAGCAGATGGCCACCGCTCCGATAGCCACCCCGCAGACCAGAAATGCAAGGGGGGCATACGGGCCGATGCAAGCGGCCAGCGCTGCCGGCACCGCGAAAATTCCGGCGCCGATGACACTATTAATGGTGTTCGCTGCCAGGGCCCGGGTCCCGATGGTGCGCAAGAGGCCGGCATCGCGTTGGCTCATGCGCAGACTGTAGCATGGGGTCCGCGACGCCGATAGCGCTAACTCCTGCAAAGAGTGCCAGTTGCCGCTCACCAGCCAGGGGTTTGCCGGTGCGGTCCAATCCGATAGTCATCCAAGCCGGATTACCCTCGACTACAACTTTCTAATAAGCATGGCCGACAAAGTGTGTAGGCGGGTTACATTGCTACTAACAAATTGCAGTTTTGGAGTGTTTATTATGCCTTGCGATTTAACGAGACTTGAGAAGCCATTTACTTCCGTCCTGCGTGTTCTGGTAGCGAGCGCAACGTTATTGATTACGCCGCTAGCCGCTTTCGCCGGCGATACAGACATCCATCCGAAACTTGCTGGTGTCTACGTAGCCCGCGTCGATAAAAAAGCTCCGTCAATGAGCGTGAGCCTGGGAGTGGATGGAACTGCCACAGTTACCGAAGATCCCGGGACAGGATCCACTACGTCGTTTGGACACTGGGATAGCGACGGAACCCAGATCAAGGTCACTTTCAATGCGGACGCGGGTGAGCCAGCGACGCCTCCCATGGTTTTTCAGGTTGTCCACAATAAGTTACAGGCAGTTACCTATAACCACGAGGCGTGGGGAACTGCACACCCGCCAGCCATGGAAAAGGGATATAAGGTGAAGTACTTGTTCTGGACCACGACCATGCCGTAGGGGTTTTGAGAGCTGCTTTTGAAGCTCAATGCTCTCAATAAACGGGGCGCCCAGCAAACCAGCAGGGCGCCCCGTTTGCTGCAAGAAGATATTCCCGTTGGTCGCACAAGCTGCAGACCGGCTAGCGCTATAGATGACGTGGAACCCAAACGGCAGGTAAAGCACTGCAAAGCCTCGCTTGGTGATTCAATTCCATACGGCGCCTCCACTCTTGCAACATGCCGCGCAGTCCTTCTGCGGTGGCTCCCGTCGCGACTTCATCTGCCTTAAAGCATCTCTAGAATTCGCCGATAGTCCGAATGAGATCGACTCTACATGCTACGAAGAACTCGTGTTTGTGTCAGGGCATGACTTTAGTCAGGCCGTAAGGCGCGCCCCTGATGAGGCTTGAGAGTCTGCGTGAGAACTAGCGAAACAGCAGGTCCCTCCACTGCGCTTCGCTCCGGTCGGGATGACAAACCTGTTGTGCACGCAAGAGTTTCAGTGAGAAATACTTGACCCCGCACCAGCATTGTCATCCCGACCGGAGCGAAGCGCAGTGGAGGGACCTGCTGTTTCGCTAGTTCTCACGCGGACTCTCAAGCCTGAGGTGTTGCCCGGCGCAGAGTCTTCCGCAAGTCGTCGAGTGTGCTGCTCATCGAGCCGTGACCATTTCGGATGAGCGCGCTGCAGAAAGATCTGGCTCCTCGTGGGTAAGGGGACCGGGAGGAGCTTATGTCCGGTAATGATGAGGCCAGCTTTCATTTCCTGGCTGAAAATAGCATCGACATCATTTGCCGTGCCGGTCCGGACATGGTGTTGCACTACGTGTCTCCATCGTCTTTCCAGGTTCTGGGCTGGAAGCCGGAAGAGATGACCGGCAAGAGACCCAACGCGTTCTTTCTGCCGGAAGATGCTTCTGCACTGAGCGACAACACGGTCGCAACCCTTCGCATGCGCATGAAAGACGGCATGATGGCGTGGGTAGAAATCAAACACCGCATGGTGTGCGATTCCGCCACCGGGCTCCCCAGAGAAAATATCATCGTGATCCGCGACATCACCCAGCGCAAGATCCTGGAAGACAGACTTTCGGTACTAGAGTTGAAAGACGCGCGGACCGGACTCTTCACCGCGCGCGCATTCGATGAGGCCCTGGAGCGGGAGTGGAATCGCACCTTGCGAGAAGGGTCGTTCATCTCTCTACTGCTGCTGGACTTCGATCACTTCAGACAATTCCATGACTGGCGCGAACATCTCGAAGGAGATCGCTGCCTTGCCAAAGCGGCTGCTAACGTTATGGGTGTTTTGCGGGCCACGGATTTCGCTGCGCGCTACGGAGAGGAGGCCATTGCTATCATCCTCCCCTCGACGGGCCCGCGCGGTGCGACCAGAGTCGCCGAGAAGTTGCGCGCCGCCATCGAGCCGCTCCGTTCTCCTCTCAACGTGAAACTGGAAGGCCACGGTTGGGTCACGGTGAATATCGGCACCTCGACTGTGCTCGCGCGCGCCGGGGGAACATCGAGGATGCCGGAAATCCTGCTCCTCGCAGCCGATAGCGCCTTGCATCGAGCTATGCATCAGGAGTCGGAATCGCAGGCCTTGGCGTCGCCGATTTCTCCCATGCTCAGGGATAAATCTTGATCCAGTGATTCCGCATCTTCGGCCGCACAACTTCGCCCGCTGTCTGGGAAACGATCGCTGTGGTCGGCTCCACGGGCATATGGCAGTCGATGCAATTCTCGGCTATTTTGTGGCCCATGGTTTTCGACATGCCACAGCTTTCCACCTGGTGGCAGGTTAGGCAGCGATCGGAATACGCTGCCGCCGGGCGCTCTGGTTGGTGTACGTCGTGGCAGGTCGAGCAGCTCATCTTCGGCGAAGAGAGATAGCAGCGGCTTTTCTGCAGCAAGCCCACCTGGTTTCCATGCACGTCAGGATGGGCCGCGATCTCGCCTACGTTCGGCTGCAGATAGTTGTCCAATGCTTTGCCAGGCACAAACGAGAATGCCGGGGCGAATTCTTCCCTGCGGATACCGTTGTGACACAGCGCGCACAGATCTACTTGCCTATCCCGTGAGAATTTAGCCGGATTCAAGATGGCGTCCCCGCCGGCAGGAGCTTTCGTTCGCTCGAGTGTAACGTGGTCCGCGCCCGGGCCGTGGCAGCGCTCGCAGGCGATCCCGACTACCAGGCTCTTCGGGTTATAACGATTCGTCAGAGGATCGAGCGAGAGCGGTTCAATGTAGGTAGCGTGGCACTCCAGGCATCGCGGTGTGACCGCCCGGGTAAAGTTCATCGTGCCGTCCTTGTAACCGGGACTATTGATCCACCGGGTACCGTCCGACCAGTAGCTTACAGGCAGTTCAAATAATTGTTCCCCGTGCCAATAGAGGTAGCTCTGCCCCCGCACGCCCGACCCAATCACGATGTCCATCCGTTCGCTTCGCTGCTGCAAGTGACCCGGCCATCCGGCGAACGCGGTCTGGTAGTACCCGTTGTTCCTGGCCTCCATCTTGAAGTAGAGGCCTGGGTTGTCAACCGCCTTTGCCGGGTCAGCGATCATCAGCACATTCGACCCGTCACTGAACGAGCCGAGAATCGAGTCCTTGTTGCCTGGCTGTGAGGTTAGATGATGGGGGGTGTGCTGGTAAGGATCGCTCTGATCGCGGTGACAGGATAGGCAAGCAGCATCTCCCGCATATTGATCACGCTGAGCGGGGAAGAATCCGAGAAGTGCCAGGAGGAGTGTTACGCTTACCGGCACCATGCGAAAGTACTCCCATGAGAGCGAGAAAAAACGCTCAGTCCTGCACTGTCACCCATGCCTTTTTTTGCGAGCTCCCCAGCACTGCGTCGAGGACGCGCAGCTGGCGAATCCCATCTTCGAAGGTGGGATAATCCACTGGCGCGTTTGCATCCATGACTCTTCTGTAGAAGCGGCGAAAGATCTGCTTGAAGGTGTCAGGATAGCCCTCGGCGTGGCCGCCCGGTAGATCGGTGTAGCTTCGGGCCTCCGGGCGCATGAGCACAGCATCCTTGATGTGGATCTCGTTGGGCGCATTGCGATGGCCGATCCAGAGATCGTCGGGAGCTTCGCTCGTCCACGCCGCAGATGCTTTGGAGCCGAAGACTTCGATGAACAGACGGTTCTTGCGTCCGCCGGAAACCTGGCTTACGGTCAGCGACCCTTTCGTATTCTCGCCCATGGAAAACATCATCGCGCCAAAATCTTCTGACTTGATCGGCACCTCGTCGTATTCACTCGGCTGAAGTGTCTTGCCCGTAAAGGTCTCGACGGAGTGTTTCGGCTTCTTGCGCGTTTTGTGAAAGGTATGCAGATCGGCGCACACAGAAGTGATGCGCTGCCCGGTGATATGCTCGGCCAAATCGCACCAGTGTGTCCCGATGTCAGCGAAGGTGCGCGACGGTCCTTGTTCAATGCGCCAATTCCAATCCGTGTCATAGAGCAGCCAGTCCTGTGAGTATGTGCCCTGGACGACATAGATATCGCCAAATTCACCCGCTTCGCACCGCGTGCGCATATTTTGCACCTGGGGGTACGCGCGCACGTTGTAGAGAGTGCAATTGGCAAGCCCCTTTTGCTTGGCCAGCGCGACCATGGAACTGGCTTCCGCGACGGAGGAAGCCAGCGGCTTCTCGCACAAAACGTGCTTGCCTGCTTGCATGGCATCATTCGCCATATCGTAATGCAGATCGTTGGGAGCACAGATGTGGACCGCGCTGACGTCCGCGTCGGCGAGCAGATCCCGGTAGTTGCCAGTGGATCGCTCAATGCCAAGGCTGTCGGCGAACTTGCGCGCCGCCTCGGCGGTGCGTCCGGCAACACCGATCACTTCCACATTGCCCAGGCGGCGTAGCGCCTCGGTATGGACGCGGCCCATGAAGCCGATCCCAAAAATTGCGACCTTTGGCTTTTCCAAGTCAGATTCCAATCTTCACCGGCGCCATTGGGGCGGCAGCGTCTAGGACGGGAGGGCGCGGCGCTCTCGCATCAAGGCATCTTTTCCCATGAACTCATGGGGCACGTAGTGGACAACAGGCGCCGATCGTCCGCGAACGATCGGTAAAGCAAAGCTCAGCAGATCCGTTCCGTAGCGCTCAGCGTGGAAGAAAACAGTGCCGATACATGGGCTGTCGGGGTTAGCGACAATGTCCATGATCTCCATGCTTCCTCCATGGCCGACAATTGCGATATCGGTGCTGTTCCCGGCTTGTTTCGCTGCGTCGACGGCCCCGATCGCACTTTCATCGTTAATCCCGACGACCAGAACCCGCTTTCTCGATCGTGACTTGAAGGCACCGGCCGCAGCCGCTTGCGAGGTCGCCTTGTCTCCGCCTCCATCGAGATGAACAATGGATTTCTCGGGCAACGGTCCGAGGCGTTCCTGAACCCCCTGTAACGCGCCTACCAACCTGCTCTGGATGGTTCTGCCGGCCCGGGGAGACTCGAGAAGCAGAAGCGTATCCACTTCGGAGTTCCAGTGCCTGATGGCGTAATCCGCCAGCGCGACCCCGGCGGAGAATCCCGCTCGATAATTGTTCACGCCAAAATAGACGGTGCCGTGATGCGGGTTCACCAGAGAAATGAGAGGAATCTCCGACCGGGAAAGAATATCCGAGATCACCGGAGCCACGTGTTCGTATAGCTGAAATTCGATGGCCAGGTCGACCTTGCTGTCGGCCATCGCTTCGGCGTTGCGAATCGCGGTATCCGCGTTGCGATCGTTATCCCACACCACCAGGTCGATGCCGGCGGCAGCGGTAGCTTTTTCCAGGCTGCGCTGGATCTCCACCGCAATACAAATGTGCTTGGAAAGGTTGGCAAAGCCAAACCGCAATCTGCGGCGCAGTCGGTTTAGTCGATACTGGCGGCCGGATTGGGTCAGATAATCCCGCAGGACCAGCGTGTGCAGAATCCGATAGGCAGTGGTGTGCGGTATTCCCGTCCTCTTGACGACTTCTTCCAGCGTCAGCGATTCAGCCGCCGAACCGAAACAGTCAAGAAGTTCGATGGTCTTCGCAATAATGGGAACCCAATACTTATCTATCTTGCGAGAGACTTCTTCGCGATTGGTGTCAGGTTTGGTCTTCATCTTTCTAGTCCGATTTCTTCCGGGACGTATGGTAGCACTTAATTTCAACATTTGAAAAGAGTTCCGATGGGAACTTTTCCGGAAATGGGACAGGAACGTGATCAGAACATCGAATCAAAACCACCTTTCTTCAGGGCGTCTAGTCTTTCTGTCGGCGGCGCGGTTGCCGGCTTTATTTCGACCCCCAGTTCCAGACCGCGAGCTGGAGTTGCGCCAAAGGCCGGCCAGCTGGGAAGACCTGCATGATTTGGATCTCCGCTCTTTGCGAAGTTAACCCAATAGCTCGACATCGTATCGGCCAGCTTGCGGTCGGTTTCCGTCCAGGGTCGTTTGACGGAGTCCAGATTATCGAAGACGAAAACCAATTCCGCGGAGTGATACGCGCCGTAGTGATCGCTGTCGTGGCCTGGCGGCCGGCGATCAAAATAATAGATGTACGTTTTCTGGCCCTTTTCGAATCTGGCCACCTCTAATGCGGTTCTGGCCATCAGGTCTCGTACCGCATTGGTCGCCTCTTCCCATGCCTCGTGGTCTGAGCTGGCCGGGTACAGCTTGAAATACTCTTCCGCGCGCGCTCCGTACCGGTTCCCGATCTGGCTCTTCCATTCCTTCTCGGTAAGCGTGGGTGGAATGAACGTCGTGCCTTCGTTGGCGTTGGAACCGGCGAGTAGCGAATGAGTATTTTCTTTTCCGTCGCGAAAGACATCGCGCGGAGGAGCGGTAAGAAAATAGCCGTCGACGATGGGCCAGAATCTGGATATGTTCGCGCCCGCACCGCTCGGAGGAGGGATCGCGATCCGCTGGATCTCGGCCGCCGGTTTGCTTCTCAGCTCAGAAAGGGAAGTGACACCCATCCGCTGGGCAAAAGTCACGCCCGTTTGTTCGGCGGCTTTGAGGTCTTCAGCAGGCATGAATCCGCCGCTTTGCACGATGGCGCGACGAAAGTAACCTTTGGCGAGCGGCGAGGCGCAAAGGTTCAGCACCGAGGATGCTCCCGCGGATTGTCCGAAGATGGTGACATTCTCAGGATCTCCGCCAAAGTTTTGTATATTCGCCTTCACCCACTTCAGCGCTGCCAGTTGATCGAGCATGCCGTAGTTGCCGGAGGCGTGAAACGGATCCTCCGCGGTGAGCTCCGGATGGGCAAGAAAGCCGAAAACGCCAAGACGGTAGTTGATGGTTACCAGCACGACCCCCTTGCCGGCCAGCCGCTCACCGTTGAACGAGGGCAGAGAGCCAGAGCCCTCGACAAAGCCTCCCCCGTGAAGCCAAACCATGACTGGACGCTTCTCAGAGGCAGAGGACGCAGCGGTCCAGACGTTCAGGTAGAGGCAGTCCTCGCTCATGGGCTCCGGACTCTCATAGAACTCCACTTGATAGAAGGACCCGGGCTTGAGGTGCATTTTGCACGCAGACATTTCCAAACGTATCCGCGCGGCGAATGCCTGCCCATGCATCTATCGGCTGAGGCGCTTTCCAGCGAAGATTGCCGACCGGTGGTGCGGCGTAGGGTACGCCGCGAAAGACCGTGACCGAGGGGTCTTTTCCCGGGACGCCTTGGAGGGCGCCACTGGCTGTCTGAACCGGCTTATGCAATGCCGCGGGCGCGGGAATAGCCACCGCCATCATTACAATCCACATGAGCCGGATGGTTTGCGAAAGCAATGGGAGCCTCTTTCTTGCGGTGCCAGGTCAAAAGTGGAGGGTGGCGCTGCCTGTGACAGGCAGCGTTGCGCTGCTGGTGGATAACTTTGGATCGGTTGTCGACGACGGACGTTCACCTGCATAAGGGCTGTTTCCCACAGTGAAGGCGGGCGGCAGAGTCAAGCCCTCATAAAATCGCGCGACTGTGGATATGCGATCCTCTCCCGTGCTGCCGGCCGGCGCGGGGTTTGGGAAATTGTCCAACGCGTTTTCCGGAGCGTTCGATCCAGCGGGAACCTGCCATGCCTGCCAGTATTTGACGGAAGACGGGGTGATCGCCGAGCCATCCGCTTTTGTTCCCAGGATGGCTCGGGTTACCTCTTCAACGATGTAGCCACCCCGGGGCGACGCATGGGCCAGCTGCCACTTCCTTTCCCCGCTCACGGGACCGGGCGCACCGGCGGTGGCTGCATCGCGCAGCCACTGGCCATCAAGGTCGACTCCAGTGACGGTGATGACGGTGGGGATCAGGCTCCCTCTGGCGGATACCCGGTCGTTATCCGCGGAAAAGGAAACGGTGCTGCCTTCGAGCGAAGTGGAGGTGAAGCTCGAGCGCCAGTCGCCGTTCTTCGGCCAATAACCACCCTTTGCGGGAACTATCTGAGAGGAGACGCGGTTGCTGCCCGCCTGGGTGGTGAATACGATCTGCTCGCTCTTGTTGTTGGCGGAGGTTTGGAGGGTTATTTTTGAGCGGGTGGAAGCTCCAAACTCCCACACCGCGCTTCCAATTTGCAGAACCGCGTTGGTTCCTGGCGAAGAGAGGGGCGCATTTTCTATCTCCGATTGGGTAACCGTATCGCCACTTATCCCGGAGACGGTTTGTATCCCTCTCTCGTCATCGAAGGTATAAGTCAACACAAAGGGATCGCCTGGAGGGATCTTCTGGTACGAGCTATGTCCGAAGATTGGCCCCTCGCCAACCTTGATTTCGCCGGTGGTTCCGGTAATCGTCACCGTAATGGTTGCAGCGTGTACCGCCGGTAAAACCGCCGCCAATATAAAAACTGCCGCTAACTTCATTTAACCGGCCCCAATGAAGCCTGGATAGAGGGTCATGCCACCGTCGATATAAATGGTAGTTCCGTATACGTAGTCCGATTCATCCGAGGCCAGCCACACTGCTACTCGCCCGATGTCTCCTGGTTCGCCAATCCGTTTTGCCGGTATCAGCTTGAGCAGTGTCGATTCGAAGATTTCCGGTGTGGTCAACTTCTCAACATTCATCGGAGTCCGAATCGCGCCCGGTGAGATGGCGTTCACGCGGATACGCAGGTGAGCCACCTCCTGAGCGAGACTCTTCATAAACAACATCAGACCGCCTTTGGCCGCGGCATAGTTAGCATGGCCCTCCCAGGGGATGATGTCATGCACCGAGCTCATGAAGATGAGTTTGCCGCAGGCATAGGAAACCGAGCGATCGATGCCTTGCCGTTTGAACGCCCGAATCGCCTCCCGGGCGCAGAGAAACATGCCTGTAAGGTTTACATCGATCACCGTTTGCCACTGTTGCAGCGTCATTTCATCTACCTTGGCATTCAGCTGTATCGCGGCGTTGGGCACGCAGATATCGAGCCTGCCGAAGTTTTGAAACATGCAATCGAACATGGCCTTTACTTCGTCTTCGCGGGCGACGTTGGCCTTGAAGATGACCGCTTTCCCGCCGTGTTCCTCGATGATCGCAGCAGTTTGCCGGGCTCCTTCTTCGTCGGTGCTGTAATTTACCAGGACATCTGCGCCGGCTTGCGCAAACCCGATGGCCATGGCCTGGCCAAGCCCCTTGCTTGCTCCCGTCACCAAGGCTTTTTGTCCCACAAGCACCCGATGTATGGGTGCCGGTGGCATTTCATCTGGAGGTGTGTATCCGTTTTCGGGGCTCACTGGTTTTCCTTTTCAAGACTTTGTACCAACAGCGTACGGATGGTAATTGCAAATCTTGGGTAAATCCCGGCTGAACAGTCTGCGTGAGAACTGGAAAAGAAACCGCAGGTCCCTCCACTGCGCTGCGCTCCGGTCGGGATGACAATTCTTTGGGACTATTAACGTCTTTTCGTTTAATACGCTTTGAGGCCATTTCCCTCGAAGGAATTGTCATCCCGGCCGGAGCGCAGCGCAGTGGAGGGACCTGCGGTTTCTTTTTCCAGTTCTCACGCAGACTGTTCAGCCTAAGTCGTAGCCTACGGCGACTTTGTCCCGCAGACTCCACTCGCGTTTGCTTGGCAGGCGCAGAGCGTCAATCGAAGCTCTGCCATCTGGTCACCGTCTGTGCAGCAATCGGATTGCCTGCCCCCTTAAGGTAACTTTGAAAGTGTTCAAAGTGAGGCGAGGCAAGGTGCAGATCGAGCGCAGCCTGGCTCGCGAATTTTTCATAAAACATGAACGTACCAGGGTGCTCAGGGTCAAGATGGAGTTCGTAGACAACCACTCCGGGTTCCTTGCGGCTGGGAGCAACCAGCGCATGCAGTGCACTTCCCAGCTCTTTTTCGTGACCCGGAGCCGCCTGAATGTGAGCGTTGATGATGATCGGTGCTTCTGTCATTGAGTCCCGTAATGAACTAAAGAGAGCTACGACTGCACGTGCAATAAGTTCATATCTTTGCACTTATAAGGGTGTCAAGGGATTTTTTCCCACAACAGTTCCGTAATGAACTCCTCAGTTTTGATTAGGGATACCAAAGCGCAGTTGCTGCGTTTTGATCGCGTCTTCCCGTTGCGTCTTGGTAAGCAGGCTTGCCTGTTTCGCCGTTTGCTGCGCTTTATCGGTTTCTCCCAGGCGCTGATAAGTCCGGCTAAGCTGGTAATAGGTGGATGCGTTGTTGGGATCAAGCTTAAGCACTTGCTCAAATTCCTCTTGCGCTTCTTTCCACTGTTGCATCTTCATATGCAGCAGGCCCAGCTGGTAGTGTGGTTCCACCACCGTCGGCTGCATTTCCTCCGCACTTTTCAATGCTTCCATTGCCTGCTTTTGTTGACCCAGCTGAAACGAAACCAGGCCGAAGACATATTCCAGCGCAAAATCGCGCGGGACCGCGACCCGCGCATCTGTCAGTACCTTCAACGCCTCCTCGTCTTTCCCGTCCTTCATGTAGCTCTGCGCGACCGCTACGTAGCCCAAGGCAAGCGCGGGATGCTCCGCAATCGCTTTTTGGAACGTTTCGCGGGCGTGGGCGTGATCTCCGGTCATCATCTCGATGGCCCCCAAACGGATGGTCAACGGATAATCATCGGGAACCAGGGAAATACCACGCTGCACAATCTCGGTTGCCTCCTTATAGCGATCCAAATCGATCAGCATGCGCGTGCAGTCGAGATAGCGGTCGGGGTTGGCCGGGTCGGCGGCGATGGCTTTCTGCCAGGCATCGAGGGCGAGGGAGGTCTCCCCCGCAGCTTCGTAGGCGGACGCGATATCGCTCAGCAGATTGGCGTCAGTTCCATGTTCCGCGGTTAAGGAGGCCAGCAACGGAAGTGCCTCCTTTGTCTGCTTGGCCTTTACCAGGGCAAGAGCAAGGTTGTACTGGTTCTGCGACGAGGGCTGCATCTCTGCGATGCGCCGAAAGCGCGCCGCGGACTCGACGTACATTTGCCGCTCCTCGAGCAATTTAGCTAACTCGTACTCCTGCTCCGCAGAAAACTTCGCATGCTGTTCCACCAAATCGATGAGCTTCGACGCTTGCGCGGGAGCGTCGGAGGTGAGGTATGCCTTGACAGCCAGCAAGGCGGCGGCGGCATCATTTTCAAGCAGGGTGAGGGCAGGCTCGATATGCGGAATGGCTTCTTTTTCGCGTGCCGTAGTCAGGTAAAGCACGGCGAGATAGTACTGCGTAAAGGGGTCGGCGCTATCCAGAGCCAAAGCCGTCCGCAATTGCTTTTCTGCCAGCTCGTATTGTTTTTTGCTGAGATAGTTAAACCCCAGGTTGGTATGCGGGCCGGCAAGCTTTGGGTCAATGCGGGAGGCGGCCTGGTAATCCTTATTGGCCTCGTCGATGCGGCCAAGTTTTGTCTCGGTAATCCCGATAAAGTTATCGATTGCCGCATTGGAGGGTTGCAATCGCCGCGCCTCTTCAAATTGCTGCAGCGCCGCTTCGTACTTCTCCTGGCGAAATAACTCAAGGCCACGCTGGAGGGAATCGGCTTGTCCTGGCGCGGCCAAGGAGAGAACAAGCGGCGCCAGGATGAACAGCGCGCGACGACCGATCATTGTTGCACGGATTCCAGCGTGTTCATTTGCGTTTCAGCGTGAGCCAGGCTTTCGACCTTGAGTTTGCGAGCGATGTCGAATTGCTCATTCGCCGCTTCTTTCTTTCCCATGGAACGGTACACCAGGGCGAGCTGGTAATGGGCCTGGCCCTGGGGATCGTGGCGAACCGCCTGTTGCAAAGCGGTTTCGGCCTTGGGATAGTCTTTTTGCATGTAATAGGCTTTGCCCAGGTCGCGGTAAGTGGCCCATTGATCCGGATCGGCTTGGAGTGCTTTCTCAAGATGGGGGATGGCCTTCGCTGCTTGCTGTTGATTGAGAAGGATGGTGCCCATCTCAGCGTTGGCGCTGCCGTGGTTTGGGTTTAGGCGAAGCTCAGCTTCTAATTCGGCCAGCGCCTCGTCTTGATGACCCGTCTTCACCAGCAGATGTCCAATGGAGAAGTGCACTCCAGGCAAATTGGGCACGATGTTTTCGACCGCTCTATATTCCGCTAGGGCCTTCGCGTCCTGCTCCGAGTTTTGGTATGTCTCGGCCAACAGTTCATGGGCCGGGTACGAATCCGGGGCGGTGGCAAGTAGCTGTTCGAGCGTAGAGAGAGATAGATTGCGATAGGTCCGGGCCAATAAGTAATCGGCTTTGCCGTCATTCGGATGCAACTTGAGCCATGCATTCAGATCGCCGGCGGCCTTCTCGAAATTCTGACGACTGAAATTGTCCAGCCCGCGTGCGTAGGCGTCCGAAGGATTCGAAGGGGGCATGTTGTCGGTGAAGTCATTCCATGCTGCCCGCGATGCATCCGTGTTGCCCAGGCGCGCCTGGACAAGCGCCAGGGCCAGGCTGCGCGAAGGAGTCGCCGGAGCCCCTTCCAATGTGGGCAGGCAGGAACGTAACTGCGCTTGCGCGGCTTCGCTCAGGTCTTCGCTTGCGGCCGGGTAGGGCCGCGGCAGGCCCAGAGTATTCGCTGCCTGATAGCCCGAAATGCGAATCGCAGAGCTGAATAATGGCAGAGCATCGTCGGGCTTTCCCTGGAGCAGCGCTATCTCGGCAAGCCTTGCCAGAGACGCGGCAGAGCCTGGATTGACTTCTAGTTCGCGGTGATACTCCTGTGTCGCGGCGTCCAGCTTCTCGCGATGGAATGCAACTTCGCCCAGGCCGAAATGCGCGCCCTGCCAATGGGGATCCTGGTCGAGCGCTCGATAGTAATGCGCCAGCGCGTTCTCCCATGCGTGCTCATCCTTATAGATGTCGCCGTAGACCTGATGCAACAGGGGAGTACCGCTCGAATGGTTGAGCACGCGCTCGATGCCCAGATCGGCCGCTTTGCGATAGGCCTCTCCCAGGTCCAGCAACAGAGCCGGATCGGAAGGAAAAAGGAGTGCTGTCTGGCGTAGCTGCTCGAATGCTGCCTCCGTTCGGCCATCATCCCACAAGGCTCTTGCCAGCCAGGTGTGTGCTTCCTTATTGGACGGTTCCCGACGGACGGCTTCGACCAGTTGTGGCACCGCCAGAGCTGCCTGGCGCTGTTTTTCATAGTCGATGCCCAGGTAAAGGCTCACGCCTGGCAAAGCAGGCTTCAACTTTTCGGCTTTGCTCAGAGCCCGCGCCGACTCCACAAATTTCCCTTGCGCGTTGTAGACGAGCCCCAGGCTTGCGTAAGCTTCCGCCACATCAGGGCGAAGGTGAATGACGGCCAGATACTCCTGTGCCGCGAGGTTGAGGTTTCCCGCATCTTGGGCTTGGTGACCTGCGGCGAAGTGCTGCGCCGCAGCAGCGTCGGCATCCTGGGCCCTGGCCGTCGTCTGGCAAAGGAGGAAAGAGAGGGCGCAAAGTGCGGAATGCCCGATGATAAAAAATCGATGACTGCTACAACGCATGGACTTGCCCGGTGACGCAGAAAAAGAATAGGGGAAAGCATGTCGCGCTTCCCCCTATGTACTGCCATTCTGTATACCACATTTCACAATGGGGCCGGGAAGCAACGCCTCTCGTCTCCCGACCCCATTCACATCAAAACGTTATTCGGAAGTTCGCCTGTAACGTTCGAGCCGATGAGACGATGCCCGACTGGTTATTGTTGGTTTCCGCGTTGGGGCCGGTACCGCATTGGAATTGTCCAAACGCTGGATCTCCTACGTGGTAATCCATGCAGCCAAAGCTGTGGCGGTTGAAGATGTTAAACGCGTCGAATCGGAAGAGGAAATTGACGCGTTCAGTAAATAGCGGGATGCGCTTGGAAGCTTGCAGGTCCTCTTGCTTGTGGGTGAAGTTGCGCACATTCCCCAAAGTCTTAGGAGCGTCTCCAAACGTGTAGTTCGGCGCCTGGGTGAAAGCGGCAGCGTTGATCTTGGCCGTTGACCCGAATTTATAAGCGCCAAGATGGCCAAAGAAGGAGCTGGGATTTACACCCTGGACCACGTTGGGCCGTGCGTTACCTCCCGTTGCCTGGCCGGCAAAGGTACCAGCCGTCCAGTTGTTTTCCTGCACGAACAGAGGGAAGCCGGTTGCGTAGGTATCCACACCGCCTAACGTCCAGCCGCCGATCGCCGCATCGGTCAATTTGTTGACATTACCTCCCCACTTCTTTCCTTTTCCGAAAGGAAGCTCATAGGTGTAAGCAATTTTGAATTGCTGCGGTTGATCGAATTCGCTGTAGGTTTTTTCCTTCCTGGGGTCATAAGGATCAAACATTCCGCCGACACCGCCATTCCACGCTTCCTGCGGGGCATAGTCGGAATCGGCATCCGTAAGATTCTTCGACCAGGTGTAGTTGCTCAAGATGGTCAATCCGGAGCCGTAACGCTTGGTCACTTGTATCTGCAGTGCTTCGTAACTGTAATTGCCCCATGGATTGGCGCTGAACGATGTGTCCAGGTCCTCGGTCTGGTATTGCGGGAAAGGCCGCAGAGCCTGAGCAACCGTAGCCCCAGAGCCAAAGTCGTTTTGGAAGTTCGTGTACGGGGAGCCAACGGCGGGTAGTCCCGCGCAAGCAGGGTTGCCCGCGCTTCCCGCTTGTGGAACCGCCAGGCAGTTGCCGTATACCAGGGCTGATGCAGGAGCCACGTTGGGATCCTTCAGCAACGCCTGCAGGTGAGATCCATGGTTGCCGACGTAGGCCATATCGACCAGCCACTGGCCGGGGAACTCGCGCTGTATGTCGAGTGTCCAGTTATTCACGTCGCCAGGCCTGGCAAGCCTGCTGGGGAGCATCACCGGTCCACCGCTCGCCGCGCCACCGCCGCCACCGTTACCGTTCAGAGCGGTTGGGGTGATAGTTGGCGGAATGGATCCAGGATAAGATTCCACCGTGCTGGGTATGACCGCGGGCGTCTGTTGATTGATTTGGGTAGGCCATTTATATCCGGCGGCGAAGAAGCCCAAACTGTCGGTATTCGCGAAGTTGGATATCTTCAGCGGGGTTTGGTAGAGGCCGTACGCAGCACGTACTACCGTTCGGGGGTCGATTTGGTATGCCAAGCCTACGCGAGGCCCCCACGATCCCCAATACTGGTTCATCGGGGAGCATCTGCCGTCTCTGCCTGGGCCCGTTCCCTGAAACTCGTACGCACCAGGAAGGCCGTCAGCGCCGGGATTGGCCAGAGTCGGATTGACTTGAGAGGTCCTGCACTTCTCTTCAAATACTGGCTGTGGGACCTCATAGCGCAGGCCCAGGTTCAGGGTGAGCTTGGGGCTAACTTTCCAGTCGTCCATGGCGTAGAACCCCCAACCGTGCACACGCATCGCAGCGTTTTGAGGGCCACCAACCGTCCCGTTCGACGCTGCCCCGAGAAAGAAGGATGCCGCGCCCGACCCGGAGTTCGGATCGACGGGGTTGCCGTTGGCCAGATTTCCAGCGGATGTCAAAGCATTGGTGAAGCCGAAATCGGGAGCGGCATTGCTGTTGTAGTTCGAGTTGAAGCCCTGGCGCCGGTACACAAAGCCAAACTTCCAGTTGTGCTTGCCTTTCACCCACGAAACCGAATCGTCCCATTGGTAGCTATTGTCGATGAAGGAGCTGTTGTCTCCTGGAGGTGTTGGCATCCCGGCCCCGGTGGCGGGTATGTACTGAATGCCGTTGTTGGGAATAAGGATGTCCTGATAGTAGCCGTGAAAGTCGATTTTATCCGCCCATGATCCCACACCGCCCTCGCCCTGCTCGATGCGGAAGCGGCGAGTGTAGCCGGCATTGAAATGGTTTAAGAGCGTGGGCGTGATGGCATAGTCTTCACCGATGCGCACATAGTGCGTCGTTGTGCTGCCAAAGCTCTGGTCATAGAGTCCCTTCGGACCGTATGAGTAAATGTTGATAATCGGCAGGTTGGCTTGCGCGTAGCTGCCGAAGATCTTGTGCTTTTGCCCGATGTTCTGGTCGATGCGGGTCGAATAGAGGTCGTTGTTGATCGGCGCCAGAAGGGTATAGGCCAGGTTCTGAAAAGGCTGGTTGGGACTGGTCGCAACTGGAAGATAGGGAATGAAGGCCTTGGCATACGGGTCCAGCCTGTCCGCTGGAATCTGATTGTTGGGAAACGCCTGGCAAGGTTGCCCCAGGTTGGCTCCTGAGCAGGTGGTGTAATCATAGATTTTCTGTGCCGGGTACGTGACGCCATTGATGGTTTCGCCGTTCAGGACCTGAGAGAAATCTCCGTTCCACATAGCCGGCGTCGCCGTCGAGGTAAGGGCGGGGCCACCGGACTTGAAGCGAAAGCCTTCATAGCTGAAAAACCAGAAGGTCTTCCCGCGGCCGTCATAGATCTTGGGGATAAATACCGGGCCGCCGCCAAATCCGCCAAAGTCGTTTTGCGTATCGTTCTGCCTGCCAACGCCGGTGTGGTTGTTTTGCCAGCTGTTGGCGTCAAACGCCGCGTTCTTCAGCAGGTCATACACGGCGCCGTGAAACTCATTGGTTCCCGACTTGGAGGCCACGTTGACGAAGCCGCCGCCGGTACGCCCGAATTCCGCCGCGAAGGTGCTGGTCTGCACTTTGAACTCAGAGACCGCATCGACACTGATGCCGAAGTTCCACTGGTAGTTGGGAGAAGCCAGCTGAATCGAGGAACCGTCCAGGATCACGTCCGCTTGCCCCGTTCCCGCGCCGTTGAGTTTAAAACTAGCCTGCGATTGGGCGTTGCCGGTTGAATCTCCCTGAAAGCCCGGGGTCAGGGTCATGAACTCGAGGGGGCTGCGAATCACACCGCTGAAGTTCAGTGGCAGTTGCGCGATCAAGGCTCCGGGGACCGTGGTCCCTACGTCGGAGCTCTCCGTCTGGATCTGTTGCGCGTTCGCCGTGACCGTGACTGATTGCGAAGTCTGACCAACCTGGAGGGCTATGTCGAGGGTGGAAGTAGTTCCAATCGAGACCGTGATGCCTGCCTGAACGGCTTCTTTGAAGCCCGGAGCGGCCACGGTGACTTTGTAGTTGCCGACCGGTAACTGGGGATACAGGAAGCGGCCGTCCCCGTTGGTTGTCACCGGGTAGGCACTGTTGGTATCGGTGTTGGTGATGGTGACGGTAGCATTAGGAACGACTGCACCTGCCGGATCGTGCACGGTTCCCACCATGGATCCGCCGCCGGCCTGCGCCCATATGGCTGCTGTCGACATTGCGAGAAACAGCGCGAACACTGGCAATAGGTAACGCATGCTTCTGTGGTTATTTGAGCTATTTGCTTTCTTCACAGGTGACTCTCCTAAAGTTACTGCTCTGTCTGGTCAACGATGGCCGATGAAGCCTTTGGCATGAGGGCCTGATCACGGCCTTTTCTAGGTCCGGTGCGGGCGATAACTAAGTAGTTCCATATAGAACTATTAGTCGACGCTAGCTAGTCAGTTTCATGCGCGATAATGTCATATAGTTGGCGTTGAAGGTGTGTCAAGAAGTATTTAGAACAGCAAGTTCCGTAATGAACTCTTGTAACTAAAGCAGTGACGGAAACTTGCTAAGGCCTTAGTGAAACCATTCTGCCGCGGTAGTTATCGCTGCGATACCCCAATGATTTATCGGGTGGCCAAACAGGAAACTTTAGGGACGGGGAAGAAAATGTCCCGCAGGTACGGATAGCCGGTGGGCCGGGGAGGGACGTCGGTTGCGGGTATACCAGGCCTGACGTTTTGGGCAGTTTTCAGTAACCGAAATCAGCCGTGCCCAGGGTTTGAGTGGTATGTATCACGGCACGACTTCAGTCGGGCTGGCAAAGGGCTAAAAGAGATCGGGACTTAGTGTCTGCGTGAGAACTATGTAGTTCCTGCTCAGCATTCGCGTGCAGTTGAGTTCACCCAGCACTGGTGTCCTGGGGCATTCTCAGTCGTCCCCTTCGACAAACTCAGGGCAGGCTCTACGGGACTGGTCTCAGTGGGATATCTACCCAGGACTGACGTCCTGGGCTACTCTCAACCGTCCCTACGGGTCTGTGTCGTAGCAGGAACCGATTGGAACAGGACGGGGTGCCCCACGTTCGCCTTAGCTTACCGGGCCGAAGATGACGGCAGGCGGAGATCTGCGGTCCGCCTACGAAGGGGCCTTGTCCGGATTGGGGAGCAGCAAATCCCTGACCCGCACTGATAATTCGTGCGTCGCCTCCAGAAATTGGCGAAGCGTGCGAACCGTCGGGCCGAAGGTATCGAACTCCGCAAGCGACAGCCCACCCTCGTTGTAGGCGCGGCCGAAATCGGGAAATTTCTGCAACAGCTCAGCTACGATGTCAGGATTGACAGGCTTCTCTATCCGCGGAGCGACACTCACATCGCTCGCATTGAAGCGAACTTGCCATTTGTAGGGCGGAGAAATCACGACATCGCCGCCTACCAACTCGCTCCATTGCATGTGGTTGCGGAATGCGGCGGAGAGCAAACGGACGCGGTAGCCTCGCTCGCGATAGATTTTGTAAGCTTTCTTGAAGACCGCGACCCCCGCCCATTCCAGATAGCCGGGATCAAGGGTAATATCCTGCTTTTCCGCGACCACTTTCAGCCAGTCGTCCAGTCTGCCGCCCATGATGGTGCAAACCGAACCCATGCGGGATATATCCTTACCTTCGCGCTCCCGCCGTTTCAATCCACGTTCGACCGCTTCCGCCACCGCAATGGATTGCGGCAAGGTGAAGGAGACGGTTGCATTGACGCTGATACCGCGATAGATCGTTTCCTCGATTGCGGCAATACCCGCGTGCGTGGCCGGAATCTTCACAATCATGTTCGGCGCCAAGGCGTCGAAACGCACCGCCTGTTCCAACAAAGCTGCTGGATTGCGATAAAAGTGAGGGTCGGTCTGGATCGAGAGCCTGCCGTTCCTTCCCTGGTACTTTTCGAAGGCTGGCCGCAGTAGTTCAGATCGTTTGGCAGAGATCTCCTCCACCAGTTTCCATCCGATCTCATCCTCAGTTGCCACCGGGAACTCGACCGCCAGGGCCTTGATGCGATCGTTCCACAGATGAGCTTCCTTCTTAAGCGCATCCAGAACGATGACCGGGTTGCAGGTCGCGCCCACTGCACCGTGCTCGATCGAATAGGTCAACTCGGAAAGAGTTGCCGAGTCATTCCACAGGCAAGTGGGGGTGGTTTGCGTCATTTCATATAAAGGGCTCTTATACGCAACCGTTTTTTCAAGTGTCTCGCTCATGGCGCTCCTCCGCTTTCCTGTACCGGGCACCAGAGATCAGCATGATCTGCTGTGCAATCGTTCACTACTCCGGGTACATCAATACTTTAATAGCTTTCTTCTCATCGCATAAGCGAAAGGCGGTTTGCCAATCCGATATGGGAAGCTTGTTCGAGATCAAGTCATTTAGTCGCACTCGACCCTCGGCATAGATCCTCATCATGCGCTCCCAGGTTCGCGCGGTATAGCAAACGGAACCGGACATGGTCAGCTGTTTATAGAAAATCTGATCGATGGGAAATTGAATGTCCTGCCCGCAGATGGCCACCTGCGTATAGCGTCCCATGGGGCGTAGCGATTCCAGGCATCCACGTACGGAACTGGGATGCCCCGCGCACTCGAAGGCCACATCCACGCCGACTCCGTTGGTGTGGTCCAGAATCGCTTCACTGAGGTTCTGCTCCCCGATGTTGACCACCGCGGCGGCGCCAATACGAAGCGCGGCGTTTAGCCGTTCCTGATCACCCGGCGCGCCAGCGACAATCGCCCGGATTCCCTCGGCTACCAGCAATTTCAGGCAAAGCAATCCCATTGGTCCCGGCCCGGAGACCAGCGCTGTGTCACCGATGCGCACATTGGTGATCTCCGTGACTGCTTGTACCACGGCAGCAAACGGCTCACTCATCGCCGCTTCGTCCAGGGAGAAATTCTCGGGAATCCTGTACAGCTGGTCAGGACGCATCACCACGTAGCGTGTGAATGCACCATTCACACCGTGGCCCATCCCTCTGCGATTGGAACAAAAGATGAAATATCCTGAGCGGCAGTATTCGCACTGGCCACAGGTTACGGCGGTGGCGCCCAGGCCCGTGACTCTCTCGCCTAGAGCGGCGTTGTGATTGACGTTGCGGCCCACTTCCACCACGGTGCCGGAAAACTCATGTCCGAGAATAACCGGGGGATAGTTACGAAACGTGTCGTGAAGCACATGAAGATCGGTACCACAGATTCCACAATAGGCAATTTCAAGCTTGACTTGATTGTCTCCACATCGTGGCTCTTCAACCTCCCGTATATCGACATTTCCTTCGCCACTCGCGTATTTGACAAGAGCTTTCATGTTGGCAGGTCCCTATACGACTCAAGACAGGTACAACTTACCGCTGCCATCGACCTTTCTACTCTTAGCAATGGCGTCTAACAGGTTAGGACTTTGAAGACGGTTAGGAAGCGCAAGTAGTTTCAGAAAACCAAGCCACCCCTTGACCCTGAGTTCCTGATGGAACTCTTTCCTCACAGCTATGTTTTGCACTATAAGGCCGACCCAGTCGAATAGCAAGACTGAGCCTCGAAACCAAGGTTCAGTCCAACGCATTTTTGCTAATACTGTGGTCCGGTGGGATCCGTTATGTGTGGCCATTCTTTGGCGGAATGGCCGCGTCGAGTTCAGTTTCCTGGTCTACACCATTAGCAAAAATGCTCCAGGTGAAACGGATCAGCTAATTGCACAACTCGCGCTGTGGGGTTCAGCGGAGGTGTTTCGCCTGCTTCATTGGGGAAGGGTGTAGTACACATAACTGTATTTCCACGTTGACTGTTTGCCAGGTTCGAGCGATATATCGACAAATGGCTCTACCGCGATCACAGAACGGATAGACCAAAGCGACATCTTGTCCAGTGGGCGGTCTCCGGTGATCGTCATCCCGGCGTGGACGTTGGTATTGTCTATGTGAATCTTGTAGTCGTCGGAACTCTTGCCGAAGCCCTCGATGGAGAAGTACACGCGATCCTCTCCTGTCAACGTCTTGCGGTACAAGATCTTATTCTTCTCAATCTCTGCCTCTGCCTTATCCGGTGGTGGAGTGGCAGTAACATCGAAAGGTAACGTAATGGTGAAGCCGGCATTAGTCGGCTGTTTGTCCAGCACCAGGAAGTTATGGTCGTAGACGCTGGTATGTATTGCGCGCGTCCCGGTATTCTTCAGGCTGTGCTCAAGGACCATGACAGGCTTGCCGGCACCCAGGCTTAACTTCTTGTGATACACATACCCATAACCGGAAGCAGCATTGTGGAGTTCCTGGGTAAACTCGACCGCGTCCGCGCTTTTCTTGACGCTCCACTTACCCCCGTCGACAATCTCATACAGCCGGTAGGCGCTATAAGCCGCATCATCCGGTTTTCGTAGAATGCCAACGCCGATCTTCAGGAAGGTTCCACCGGCCTTGGCTTCGTCGAACCCAATGGCGGGCGTGAACTCCTCCACCGGGCCGGTGATGGCGCTACACGGACCGGCTACGATCTCAGAGCCCTTATAGATAAAGTCAGAAACCGTTGGGTCGGTGGCGGTGAACCAGGGACCATAGTAGCTATGCCCTTTGTATTGCAGGTCTGCCACCACACCGCCCCAATCAAACCTGGTGCCGCGATAGAAGCCATGCTCGGCGTCGGGCAGATACAGTTTCACGTGCAGCAAATTATTGGAGATCTCCGCTTGTGGGGGAATAGGCGCAGCTTCGACCAAGGCGGGGGCGGCAGTTAGTAGCGTCATCACGATATAGGGAAAGATTCTCATAAGTGTTTCAGTGGCTGGGTGTGGGCGCAACCAAGCTGGTTGAGGGAGATAAAACTGGAGCGCCAGGAGCTACATCGCCGGTTGCTGCCCACTCCACGCTGCGCGCGAACACATCCATGAAGCCCGGTTGACTCATGGCCAGAAGATCATGACCCAGGACGGTCATGACCACTCTGCCTTGCCCGTAAGGAACAGTCCAGATCGCCGGCTCCACTTTCCCTGTTCCACCTTTTACGTTGGGATCATCGAAGGCGGTGGCCAGTACATGAGCATTCGGCTTGAGGTCAATCTTGTGATAGAGCTCGTCGTTGGCGACAAAGGTGGGTGGTAGTCCGCGACTAATCGGATGGTCTTTGTCGACCCATTCCACCGCGAACACATGGCGCGTGGCGTGGCCGATATTGTCGAGCTTCCAGGTCATTCCAATCATGTCGGCAAACGCGCCCCACGGCTCACCTTCCAAGCGGCGCGGCTCCGTCGCACTTCCGCCGGCCTGGCCGAAGAAGGGGCCATAAGTGATTCCATGAACGCCGACCATGCCTTTGCCGGAGCGAATAAAGTCCTCAACTGCTTTCTCTGTTACCTCCGGCCAACGAGGGCCGTAATAGTAATCTACCAAAACGTCGTAGTTGGCCAGCGTAGCGGATGTGATGCCCGCGACCTCTTCTTCGAGCTTGACGTCAAAGCGGCCAGTATTGGTGAGGATGCCTTGCATAAAAGGCGCCGTGCCCTGCCAGGGGTGGGACCAGTCCGAGCTTCCGGTGAGTATCAGAACGCGAATCTTGTGTGCAGGCGCCTGGGCGGACGATGGCAGGGTAGCCATTGTGCAGAGAGCTAAGCAGTACACCAGAAACATTTTCTTCATGTGCGTCTACACCTCGTAATACTTGGCTTTAATGATTCGCCCCAGGGAAGGGACGAGGCGTAATGTCGGCATCGACCAAGCCCAGAGCCCACTTGATCGCTCCAATGTACATTTGCTGGATGCGCGCGTCATCCAGGGTCGCCTCGAGATGGCCAAAGGTCGAATACCACACACGGCCTTTGCCGTATTTTTTCGCCCACACGATAGGGTAATCTCCATCGCTTCGCAGAGCAGCCAGCTTTTTGAGATTGGCTTGCAATTGTTCCCCATTACCGCGCTCCGGCTTGAGCCCAGCGAAGACCTCGGGGAACTTACTCGGATCCATCCTCATGATGACGTGATCTACGTCGCGGGAATAATTCGGCCCCACGATGGTGTACTGATCCTTAAAGGTAAATTCGCGAGGAAATCCCTGGACTCCGGGAAAGCTCGGATCTTCCACCACGATGTGCATATCAGCCGAGGGAAATTCGCCCACCAGGTTTCCGCCGATCATCTCCGCATATTCGGGCCACAGCAGAAGGTGTCCACCGTTGCCGGCATGGCCAGCGATGAAGCCTTTGCCGTCATCGTGAACAAAAGAGAGCAGGTCGGCCTTCTGCTGATCGGTGATGTTCCAGGGGCCTTCTCCCATATAGAAGACGGCATCGAAATTGTTCAGGTTCCTCACGTTATAGCCGGCGATGGGCTGCTTGGTCAGCAGATGCATGTCGGTGCGCACCACCGTGATCCAGGCGCCGGATTCACGTCCCAGCCGCTCCACCGTGGCCAGCGTATGTGATGCCGAATCGTGATGGTAGCCAGCCGAGGAATACCATTCCTGCGGGTCAGCGATGGCCAGAATTCTCTTCTTGCCTGGCCACGGATCGTCGGGGGGCCTGGAGGGCGCATTATCCTGCGCTAGCAACTGGGGCGCGGGCCGGTTAGCCTGCGCGCCGTACAGCGTCTCCGCAGAAAGCGCAGAGGCGACTGCCATTCCCTTTAAAAATTCGCGGCGCTCCATCACTCAGTTCCTCCGTTAAGGTTCAGCGAAATCGATAGGGAGTGAACGGGTGCCCCACGTTCGCCTTAGCGTACGTGGGCCGAAAACGACATTCTTCGAACGCTTTCCCTGAACGGCTCACACTGATCACTTCGATAAGAAAATCAAATATCGACCACAGCCTTACAAGCTAATGTTTCTTGTCCTCATCCTCAGGCAGTGCAAATGCGAACCACGTGTCATTCGCGGCCACTAGCAGATACTGGCGCCCGTAAAGCTCATAAGTCATAGGAGCATTGGTGACGAACTGTCCCAGGTTCACATGCCACAGAGTCTTGCCAGTAGCCGGATTCAAGCCCAGAAAATTTCCAAACGAGTCGCCACCGAACAAGAGATTTCCCGCCGTTGATAGCAGGCCGGAGATAAGCACTCCACTCTTGTCGCCCAACTCATGGGTCCAAACCACTTTGCCCGTCTTGTAGTCGATAGCGTTCAGTACGTAGTCCGGAGGGGAACGAAAACGCCCATAACCCGAAGTCGTGAAATACGCCCAAGTACGTGCAGCATTCACGAAGATCAATCCTAGCTTGGGGTCGTAGGACGGCGACCACCAATTGGTGGCGCCGATGGGATACGGAGAAACCAGCGTTCCGGGTGGATTGGCGTCCTTGGCGTAATCCGGAATAGGCCGGCCTTCCGCATCGATGCCTTTCGCCCAGTTAGTGTCCGGCATGAACTTGGTAGTTAGTAAGTGTTCCCCAGTTACCCGGTCAAGGAGAAAGAAGTATCCATTCCGCGAAGCTTGCGCCAGTAACTTGCGATGCTTTCCCTGGAACTCTCCATCGAAAATAATCGGAGTCTGACCCGCATCATAATCGTGCGTATCGTGGGGCGTCACCTGGTAGGCCCAGACAAGCTTTCCAGTGTCCGGGTTCAGGGCAACGATGGAAGCGGTGTAAAGGCTATCTCCCTGCGGCGTAGGATGCGGCGGCCTGTCCATCGGAACTCCATTGCCGGTTCCGAGATAGTAGAGATTCAGTTCCGGATCATAGGTGCCCGACAGCCAGGGAAATCCGCCACCCTTTTCCATGGTGGCGTTGTCTACCCAGGTCTCCGAGCCTGGCGCACCCGGTTCCGGGTCGACCCACCACTTCCACTGCAGTGCTCCCGTTTCTGGATCGCGAGACTCCAGCCATGCGCGGATATTGTCGTTGTTGCCCGGACCGACAATGACGTGCTTGCCGATGACCAGCGGCGAGGTGGCGGAAAAGAAATCCTGCTTTACGTCGGCGACTTGCACTCGCCAGCGCTCGGTGCCGTCCTTGGCGTTCAAGGAGACCAGGTAATTGTCCGGCGACATGAAGTACAGCCAGCTGCCATACATCCCCACTCCGCGGTTGGCGACATGGATCGCGCGGTTGTTGGGCCACGCATAGTGCCAGAGCTCTCGGCCGGTGAGGGCATCCATGGCCCATACGTTGTCGGTGATGGTGAAGTAGAGCACGCCATCTACCAGCAGCGGGGTGGACTTGATCCTGCGTCCCTCACTTGCCTGCTGGGCATAGGACTCGGAACCGAAATCCACATGATGCGTCCAGGCCAACCCGAGTGACTTGACATTGGAAGCATTGATCTGGGAAAGGGTGCTATAGCGCTGGCCGGAATAATCGCCGTTATAAGTAGGCCACGTATCTGTTGGTGGCCGGCGCAAGGCCTCGGGGTCCAGTGTCTGCGCAGTAAGACAGACAGGCAACAACAATGAAACCAAAAACAGAATCGGCCTGCACTTCATTTGAGTGTCACCAGGTACGCCAGTAGATCGTGAATGTCTTTGTCCGTATAGATGGGCAGCATGGCTTTGTGTGCGGCCAGCGGGTCGACTACGTCGATGGATTTAGTGCGATCCCTGGGCCACGTGTGATACACGCCGGAATCATCCGTCAGCGAAACCGTAAACTCGTCGAGATACTCCAGTTTCCCGGAAACAGCCTTTCCCGACGGAGGCACGACGCTCACGTGCAGCGGTTTTGCTGGAGGAGTGAGAAAGGCTGTCGTCAGGGCGAGGGGTTGATCTTTCGATCCAATGTGCGCCAGGTCGCCGGTAGGGGAGTGGCAGGTGCTGCACTTGCCCGCGCCATTGAAGTAGGCCAGTCCTGCTTTGGGATCGCCTACCAGCAGCGCCGTTTCCGGGAGCCGTTTGCCGCGGGTCTCCTGGATCCGTGAGTGCAGAAACGCTGCGATATCCGCAGTTTGTTCCGGCGACAGCGTGGGAAACGCGGGCATGCCGAGAGTGGGCCGGCCCTGCTTAAGGAATGGTCCGAGAGTATCTCCGTTATGGTCCTGAAAGACCAGCGGGCTGCGCAGCAGATTGGGCGCTTGTTCCGTTCCCGTTGCCAAAGAACCGTGACAAAACGAACAACTGGAAGAGAAAGTGCCCTTCCCTCGATCCGCAGCCGCTTTATCGATTGTGGGCGTTGCCGGTGCTGCAGGCGCTTGCGCCGCCGCTGACCTTAAAGGGGCCACGGTCACGCATAGCGCAAGAGATGCAAAGAGTAGCTTTCGGGGGATAGGGAGTCCGGACTGCTTCTTCATGAACTAACCTCGGAGTAACTTCGCTCTGCTCCGAACTTATCGTCGAGCAGCCCGCTACCGAGATAGCACTCTCCCTGGAGATAGATTGGCGGCGGGAAATAAGATAACAGCAGCTTCACCGAAGTTCCCTTATGAACTAATTCCACACATAAGTTGGTGCGACACTATACCGGCCGTTCGTGGGCTGTCAAGAATTTTAAGCCCTGCCAGAGCGTTGCGCCTCGCGGCTTTCCACTCTTGGAAAAACGCAGCGAAGGGTGGGCACTCGGTCTCCTATTGTCACCGCCATCGTCTTTGACAGGGGCCCGGGAATCGGTGTAGTGTCATGGCGCTGGCAGCTTGTTGCCATCAGATAGTTCATAAGGGAACCAACTTAGCCCAAAGCAAATGGAAGGTTATTCGCCATGAGCGTGAAGTGCGCCCGCAACCATGGCTGATTTCAACCTCGGAGAACGCAATGAAAATCCAATTTTATTTGTTCACCATATTCCTCGGCATCATCCTCGCCGTTCACTTGGCGATGAATGGCAAAGTGGGCAGCGCACTGGGCAACCCTCGCGTGGGCAACGCCGTGTTCTGGTGTATCGGCGCGGCGACCGCGGTGCTCATCGGGCTTACCGGCTGGCGCACGGGTGTGTTGAGCGGCTTTAAAGATGTCCATCCCTTGTTGCTGACCGCGGGTGCCTTGGGCGCTTGCCTGGTCTTCGCTATCGCCTGGCTATTACCTCAGGTCGGCGCGCGGGCCATGTTCATCACGTTGATCGCAGGCCAGGTGCTCGGCGGCATGATTCTTTCTCACTTCGGCTGGTTCGGTTCCCCGGTGCAACGGATCACTATTCCCAACCTGGTGGGCGCCGCGGTCATGATCGGCGGCGTGGTCCTGGCTACTCACGTTGCAGCGGATGCCTAGACCATGGTCATAACAGGGGAGCTTGGTTCGTGAAGAAGGTAAAGCTGGGAAGGACAAATATCGAAGTCAGCGCGCTGGCCATGGGCAGCGACTTGATCGGCAGCAGAATCGATCGTGAGACCTCGTTCCGCCTATTCGATTTCTTCAGCGAAAACGGGGGCACGCTGATTGACACCGCGAACATGTATGCGTGCTGGCTGCCTGGCTGCCAAGGCGGCGAAAGCGAGTCCACCATTGGGTCGTGGATGAAGGAGCGGGGCAACCGGAACCAAATGGTTGTTTCCTCCAAGCTGGGTTTCGACTTTCATGGATGCGAGGGCGGATTACGTGCGGCCGAAATTGAGCGCGAATGTGAGAAGAGCCTCAAGAGGCTGCAAACGGATCGGATCGACCTTTACTATGCGCATCGCGACGATCGCGACACGCCGCTCGAAGAAACCATGGAAGCCTTCGATCGTTTGATCAAGGCCGGCAAAGTCCGCGCGGCCGGCGCCAGTAATCTTGCTCTGTGGCGCATCGCGGAAGCTAACACGGTGAGCAGGATCCATCACTGGAGTGGCTATGCGGTAGTGGAGCAGAGATATACCTACTTGCGTCCTCGTCACGGCGCCGATTTCGGACCGCAGATTTTTATCAGTGAAGATTTGAAGGACTATGCGCGAGCGAGTGGGATTGCGCTGATCGGGTATTCCATTTTGTTGCAAGGGGCATACACGCGCTCTGACCGCGACGTGCCGGCGCAGTTTGCTGGTCCCGACTCCGATGAGCGGTTGGACGTATTGCGTGCCGTAGCGAAAGAAGTGGGGTGCAGCCCTTCGCAGGCCATCATTGCCTGGATGCGCCAGGGTGACCCAGCGATCCTGCCCATCATCGCCGGCAGCAAAATCGAGCAGTTGCGGGAAAATATCGCGGCCCTCGATATAACCCTGAGCAGCGAGCAGTTGAGCCGCCTGGATTCTGCCGGTAATCCCGGCGTCAAGCAGGGATGGATACAGCCAACCTGAAAAGAGAGTCAGCTGAGACCTCCACAGACATACTCAGGCCCGCAGGAACGGGTGAAGGTTAGTATTGTCCAAATTAGCCTCTTCGAAAGTTCCGGTGTGAGGGTTTGGGGCTTTGTATCAGGGCCCGACTAAAAGTCGTGCCGTAAAATTAAAGAGAATTGGGCTTTAGCCCCTGCTAAACGGCGGATCGCGCAAGAAATTCTTGTGCTCGATCATTTCTCGGCAGTTTTCCGCAAGGACGCAAAGAAAAAGCCCAGGGGCTAAAGCCCTCGTCAACCCGCCTTTTACGGCCCGACTAAAGTCGTGCCCTGATACAAAACATCAGACCGGTGGCTCATGGCGCCCGGCCAAACAGGTGAAAGACTCTGCACTGGCCGTGCTCTGATACAAAGCCTCCAAAACCAGGACTACTGGATCAAGCGCGCTCACCCCAATAGGCCTGTGGTCGTGCGCGGCCTGCGGCAACATGACACAATAGATAGGTAGTGGTTTAGGTGCGGGAGGTGCCGCGCTATGAATACCTTGAAAACTGCCTTTTTGCTGACTGCGCTCACCCTATTTCTCATCTTCATCGGCGCTTACTTTGGCGGCCGCAACGGAATGATCCTGGCCTTCATCGTCGCTGCCGGGATGAACTTCTTCAGCTACTTCTATTCCGACAAGCTGGCGCTATCCATGTATCGCGCGCAGCCGGTCACGCGCGAGCAGCTGCCGCGGGTCTACCAGATCGTGGAGCGAATCTTGCCCCGCATGGCGCTGCCGATGCCGAAGATCTACGTCATCCCCAGCGATTCGCCCAACGCATTCGCCACCGGGCGTAACCCCCAACATGCCGCCGTCGCGGTCACCCAGGGTATTCTCAATCTGCTGAATGACGAAGAACTGGAGGGCGTGCTGGCCCATGAGTTGGGGCATGTCAGGAATCGTGACATCCTCACCAGTTCGATTGCCGCTACGCTCGCAGGAGCGATCACCCTGCTCGCGCAAACCGCCCGTTTCGCCAGCATCTTCGGCGGTGGCGGCGGGAGGGACGGCCGCCGAGGCATGGACGGCGGCGGTATTTTCATGCTGATTCTCGCCCCCATCGCTGCGACGCTGATTCAACTTGCCGTTTCCCGGTCCAGGGAATACGAGGCCGATGCCACCGGCGCGCATGTCACGGGAAACCCTTACGCCCTGGCCAGCGCGCTGCAAAAGCTCGATGCCTATTCCAAGCGGCTGCCGATGCAGGCTTCGGCCTCCACCGCACACTTGTTCATCGTGGCCCCCTTTATCAGCGGCGCCAGCTTTGCAAATCTTTTTTCCACCCACCCGCCGATGGCCCGTCGCATAGAGCGGCTCACCGGCCGGGCTCCCATGTAGGCCAACATGCGAACCCTCTTCCATTCTCTGGTCTACCTTACGATTGGCCTTTGGCTTGGCGGCCTGGTTTTCTTTGGCGCCATTCTGGCCCCCATCGCGTTCAGCCAACTGCCGCCGCTCTTTCCTACTCCGGCAGCGGGCCTTCACGCGGCCGGGTTGATCGTTGGCGGTTCTTTGGTGCGTCTCCACTGGATGGGGCTGGTCTGCGGATTGATCTTTCTCGCGGTCTCGGTTCTGGCCAGGGCTCATTACCGGACGATTATTCCGCAAGGAGTCCTGGTGCTGGCGATGATGCTAATTACCGCGTATTCGCAGTTTTTCATCATTCCTCAAATGGATACGGCTCGTGAGTCCGTAGGCGGTAATGTGGCTGCGGTTGCCGCTGACAATCCCGGCCGCCAGATTTTCGATCGTCTGCACCAGCGATCGGTTCACGTGGAAAGCCTGGTCCTGTTGTGCGGACTAGCCGCGTTGTTTGCCACCACGCATTGTTCGCGGGAAATCTAGTCGAGCGTCCCATTTCTCTCCAGGCGATATACTTAACTTTTGCGCCGCAAGGCCTCACACAACAAAAATCCCTGGCGCGTAAGCGCCGTTTGCCTGGACGGCGAGTTCCATGAAAACTGGCATCATCGGTCTGCCTCAAGTGGGCAAGACATCCCTGTTTAAAATCCTTACCCGGTCGAAGGTGGAAACTCCGGCCTACTCCAACCCGCGTGAGGCGCATCTCGGTGTGGCCAAGGTTCCGGATGAGCGGCTGGACAAGCTGGCCGCCCTCTACAACCCCAAGAAAGTTGTCTACGCTACGGTGGAGTACGCCGACGTGGCCGCCGTCGGTCAGGAAGCGCTCAAGGAGAGCGCCTTCCTGACTCATCTGCGCGACAACGATGCGCTGATCCACGTCTTGTGCGCCTTCGAAGACGATTCCATTCCGCGCGTTGGAGGCATTGACCCTCTGCGTGATATCAAGAATGTCGACTTCGATCTCGTCTTTTCCGATCTCACCCAGGTGGAGAAGCGCCTGGAGCGCCTGGAAAAAGATCTGAAGAAGCAGCGGACGTCCGACCTCGAAAAAGAGCATGCTCTGCTCTTGCGTTGTAAGCAGCAACTGGAGCAGGAGAAGCCGCTGCGCGAGATGGAAATGTCGCCGGAGGAGAAGAAGCTGATTCGTGGCTTCATGTTCCTCTCCCAGAAACCGATGCTTTTTGTGCTGAATATCGCGGAGAGCACGACCCTGGGCGCCGATCTGGAATCCGCCGTATCGCGATACAAGCTGGAGGAGGTAGCCTCGCGGCCCAATGCCGGAGCGACCGCCATTTGCGGCAAAGTCGAGGCCGAGCTGGCGGAGATGAGCGACGAGGAAGCGGCCGAATTCCTTTCCTCCTACGGCTTGGTAGAAAGCGGACTGCGCCGTCTCATCCGCAAGAGCTATGAACTGCTCGGCCTGGTCTCCTTCTTCACCGTAGGTGAGGATGAATGCCGTGCCTGGACTATACCTGTCCATTCCCGCGCCCAGGAGGCAGCCGGGGCCATCCATTCCGATCTGGAAAAGCATTTCATCCGCGCCGAGACCATACACTGGGACACGCTGCTCGCGGCCGGTTCGGAAGCCGCTGCACGATCCCAGGGCACATTAAGGCTGGAAGGTAAGGACTACCGGGTCGAAGATGGGGATGTCATGCACATCCGCCACAGCGGCTAGAGCGTTTTATGAGTATCCCGGCCTAAAGAGGGTTTGAGACGGGGAAAGAAACAGCAGGTCCCTCCACTACGCTTCCGCGGATTTCCTGTTGAGGTTGGAGGCGTTGGCGAGCTTCATGCGGCTTTCCTTACCGAAAGTCGCACACGTGGACGTTGGTGAGGACCGCGTAGCAGGAAATCCGGGTTCGCTCCGGTCGGGAAGACAATTTTGTTGTGCCCGCAAGAGTTTCAACGAAAGATATTTGGCCCTGCAACGGAATTGTCATCCCGACCGGAGCGCAGCGTAGTGGAGGGAGCTGCTGTTTCTTTCCCCGTCCTCAAAACCCTTTTCAATCTTGAGGGAAATTCCAACCCATCGCGGGCCTTCTGAAAAAAAATGAGTTTCGTGTAGCCTTTTTGGCCCGTACCCTTCAAAAGCAAGCATGTCCAATTTCTCACTCTCGCTGGTACTAGGTCTGGTCGCGGCGCTCGCTGACGTCTTAGGGGCGCTAATCCTGGTACGCACCCACTGGGAGAAACGCTACCTTCGCTACTTCGTTGCCCTGGGCGCAGGCTTCATGCTCGCAGCCGTCCTGTTGGAGATGATTCCGGAAAGCTTTCGTCTTTCTTTCCGTTGGACCCCGTTGCTGGTCTTAGCAGGCTACTGCCTCATCCATCTGCTGGAACACACCATCACGCCGCACTTTCACTTTGGCGAGGAAACCCACCATGGTGAATTTCTCTCCACCCACACCAGCAACTCGGTGGTGGCCGGCCTTGCTGCCCACTCTCTCTTCGACGGCGTAGCCATTGCCTCCGGATTTGTGCTCTCGTCCTGGTTGGGCTGGATCATTTTCGTGGCCATCCTGTTGCATAAACTGCCGGAAGGTTTCACTGTCGCTTCGGTCATGCTGGCCAGCGGCCACAGCCGTGTGGCGGCGCTTAACTCGGCGGTGATCGTCGCGTCGGCTACCTTGGCCGGGGTGTTGGTGATAAATTTTTTCCCCGGTTGGGTCCGCGCCGGTCTGCCTGTAGCCGCCGGCGTAGCGATCTACGTTTCTGCAACTGACCTGGTGCCGGAAGTCAACCGGGAGCCCGGAATCCGTATGGCGCTGGTCTTTTTTGGCGGGGTCGCGGGTTTTCTGGTCTGCAAACTCGCTGCCGACCGTATCTTCCAGTAAAGCCAATGGGGATGGCCGCGAGCCATCCCCGTTGGCACAGAAAGTACTTGCTAGGCTGCCAGTCTGTCCCGCAGCGCCTTCACCCGATCATGGGCCATCTCGATGTGCCTCTGCTGGCGCAGCAAGATCTCCCGCAGCGGCAGAGGAAAATCCTCGCTAGCCAGCGCTTCCTCGTAGGCCTTCTTGGTCTCGTCCTCACCCTGCTCGGCAGTGGCCAGCAGAGCGTGGTCCCCGCCTCCCAGCCGGGCTTTCAGCTCGCCCCAAGCGCGATGCACTTTACCCGCGGTGGAACTCGACACCTTCACGTCCTTGACTCCGAAGTGATGCAGCTCGTTCTCGAGTTCCGCTGCGAACCCGGCCCGTGCCAGCGTTTCTTCGCGGAACAGCTTGCGCGCTTCCGGGTCTTTCAGGTTCTTTTCCAGTTCGATAAACCCCTGGTGCCCATCGCGTAGGGTCTCAATCAGGTCGCGCAAGTTCTTTTCCGTCTTTTCCAGATTTTCTGACATGTACATTTACCCTCTGCTCTTTCAGATGTCCGGATTGTAGAAGGGTTGTGCCATGACTGGGTAGAAGAGAAGCCCGACCTTGTATAGTGTGGTGGTTGCAAGGCTAGTGGGAAAGGGACAGCAGGGCTCAAATGAAGATCATCGTCTTCGGCGCCACGGGGGGTACCGGCAAGCTCATTGTTTCGCAGGCGCTGGCTAAGGGCCACTCGGTAACCGCCTTTGTTCGCAATCCCGAAGGGCTGATGCAAGATCCGCATCTCCGCGTGATTCAGGGCGACGTGTTCGATTTCGCTACGGTCGTTGACGCCGTCCGCGGCCACCGCGCAGTCCTCTCCGCGCTGGGTGCCCGCACGCGGAAAAAGACAGATGTGCTCTCCCAGGCCATCCCCAACATCCTTGAAGGGATGCGCCAGGAGTACGTGACCCGTCTCGTCGTGTTGGGCGCCGCGGGGATTCATAAGGACCACGGCAAATATCAGAATGCGCTTACCAACATCGCCCTATGGGTGGCGAAGAAGACGTTACTCAAACACCCTTTTGTCGACCAGGCGGCGCAGGAGCGTCTGCTCGCTGCCAGCGACGTCGACTACACCATTGTGCGTGCGCCTCGCCTCCTTGACGGCCCGTTCACCGGCACCTACCGCGTGCTGCCCGACGCGCTTCCCCCCGGTGCACTGAGCGTCTCCCGTGCCGACGTAGCCGACTTCATGCTGCAGCAGCTGACCGATCCGCGCTTCCATCGCCAGGGCCCTTACATCGGGGCAGGCAAGGTCTAGTCCTGGTGTCTAGTGTCCGGCGGCATCGGCGGGCGGCTTCTTGTGCTTGGGTGGGCGGCGCATGACGAATGGCCAGGGCACGAGCACCGCGGCGATGATACTGAGCACCCAGAAAGCGTTCTGATAGCTCAGCATGGACGCCTGCCGCAGCAACTGCTGGTAGGCGAACCCGGTGGCCCCAGCCTTGGCCTGGCTCGCGGTCTGCCCCGCCGCGATTAAGGCGTTCCTGGTCTGGGCGAGAAAATTCTCGTAGCCGATGCTGCCGGGGATGAAGTTTGCCGCCAGAGACGACTGGTGGGTCTGTTGCGTGCGGACAAGAAACGTAGTCAAGAGCGCAGTGCCCATGCTGCCGCCAAAGTTGCGTGCGAAGTTGGAGAAGCTGGAGATCTGGTTGTTCTTGCCCGTGGGCACGCCCACATAATTCAGGGTGCTGATGGGGATAAAGATGAACGACAATCCCAGCACCTGAAAGACGCGCCACATCACGATGTGCCCGAAACTCACGTTCAAGTCCAGCCGGGTCATGTTGTAGAGGGCCAGCGACGTGGCCAGGAACCCGATCGAAACCATGAGACGCGCGTCCATGATCGACACCAGCTTTCCTGCCACTGGCATCATCACCATCAGCACCAGTGCGCCCGCCGAAAGCGCCATACCGGCGCGCTCGGCGGTGTAGCCCATCAAGCCCTGCAGAAACTGCGGAATCAGCACCGTGGTGCTGAACAGCACCATGCCAAGGATGAATTGAAAGCCCACCGCCGTGCCGAAATTGCGATTCTTCAACAGCTTCAGGTCGACAATCGGATCGGGATGTCTCCATTCCCACCACACGAAGATGGCCAGCGTCACGATGGCCAACACGAAGGTGAAGGTGATATTGCGGTCGCCGAACCAGTCCTTTTCCTGTCCCTTGTCGAGCACGAACTCCAGGCAGCCGACCCCGACCGCCACTAGCCCGAGACCCATTTTGTCGATGGGATTAGCTTTAGCCCGGTGTTCCACCAGGTAGGGCGGATCTTCCACCATCCGGTTGCTGAGCAAAAGGGAGATGATGCCGATGGGCAAGTTGATAAAGAAGATCCAATGCCAGTTGAAGTTGTCGGTGATCCATCCACCCAACGTCGGCCCAATGGCCGGCGCGGCCACCACCGCCATGCCATAGAGGGCGAAAGCCTGTCCCCTTTGTTCCACCGGGAAGGTATCCGCCAGGATGGCTTGTTCACTGGGAGCTAGCCCTCCGCCGCCCAACCCCTGCAGAATACGGGCCAGGATCAGGAACGGCAGAGTGGGGGCGAGGCCGCAGAGCAGCGAGCAGACGGTAAACAGCGCTACGCAGGTCATGTAGAAGCGCTTGCGTCCGAAGCGGGTAGAGAGCCAGCCGGATATAGGCAGGACGATGGCGCTTGAAACCAGGTAGCTGGTCAGCACCCAAGTGGCTTCTTCCTGGCTGGCGCCAAGCGTCCCGGCCATATGGGGCAAGGCCACATTGGCGATGGAAGTGTCCAGCACCTCCATAAAAGTCGCCAACGTTACCGTAAGCGCGATCAACCAGGGATTGTGTTTGGGATGCCACCCTTCCACGGAAGAGTGGTGGACCCGCCGGGCGGGCTTCGACTGCGGAGCTAGTGTAGCTGTGACCAACGAATATCCAGGAACCGGGAGTTGTTCCTAGATTGTACGAAGCTTTGGCCCGCAGCGGCACATCCTATCCCACCAACGAGTCATCAGGTTGGAATCACCTGCGATTCTGGCTCCCTTACGAAGAACGGCTCTCTTCGCTAATCCACCTGCTGCTTAGCCTTGTACCCATCCCGCGCGATGACGTCGTATTTCATCGGGTGGTGTTTTTCGTCCTGCATCTTTAACGGCTGGCCTTCATTGTCCACCAGTTCTACGCGGATTTTTCGATAGGTCCCATCCTGTTTGGCATTGGTGGGCGTGTACGTCAGCACGTACTGGTTACGAATGGAGTCGTTAATCGAGTGAAAAATATCAGGCATCTCGCCCTGGAACCGGGGGAAGAAGGACATGCCTCCGGTCATGCGAGCGAACGTCGACATCTGATTATCGGCTTGCAGGTAGTCAATCCCCTTGGGGCCGAACATACCGCTCCGGGCTTGGCCCATGAGCCTGGCTGCCTGCCCGGTTCCGATGCTGAAGATAGTGACATTGGGCGTCGCCTTGATCTTGGCCAACACCTTATCCAGGTTGATTTTGCTGAAACTGTCGTAACCGGAGGCAATGAGCACGACATATTTGCGCCCTTCGATGCGGCTCAGCCGGTCCAGGGTGGTATAGATCGCATCGAACATGTCGGTTTCGCTAAATCCCGGAATCGTCAACATATTCAAAGATTCGTAGACCTGGCGTTTGTCCTGGGTAAAGTCGGTCAGGATCTGGGTTTTAAGGTCATAGGTCACCACCGCGATGTAGTCATCCGGCTGCAACTGCTGGGCAAAGGCATACGCGGCTTCCCGCATGTCGTGAACGAAATACCAGTTGGTTGAGGCGAACTCGCACAGCAGCACCGCGGTGATGGGCGCCTTGGTACGTTGAAAGTTGACAACCTTTTGCGGTACGCCATCTTCATAAACGCGGAAGTTGGTGGGCTGCAGATTAGGCACAAACTCGTGCGTTTTCTGCAGGATCACGCCTACATTAAGGGTCACCTCAGGCACATCTACGCGCAGCGAGAAGTTCTGCAGGCCCTGGGGGTTCTTCACTTTGGGCTCGGGCGGCGGCGGAGGCACATCCGGTTTTTCGGCCTTCTTGGGGATGGCGATCGCCCCATTGTCGCCTGCCGGGCCGCCGGAATCAGGCGCTGTCTGGTCCGGCTGTTGGGGGGGATTCGCCGGGGGCGTGCTCGGCGTCTGTTGGCCTTGCGCGGCATGTAAACCTGGGGCAAGCAGCAACACTAGCAAGACAGGGAACAACTTCTGACCCAAACTGCGACGGTAACTGGGTAAGGTGGTCGAACAATCGAACTTCATCGAAATACCTCGTTAGCTGCAAAAAATAAGAGGGTTGGCGCTATATGCTCAAGTGGCCAGTAACGTCTAATCTGTAGACGTGTCTACAAGCCGTACATCAACCCGCTTTTCAATTTTGACCGCAGTTTTTGTCCTTGCGGGCAGCCTGGTCGCCCAGGTGGGCCCGGCTACTCCGCCTTCGTCTGCCACCGCGGGAGTCTTTCCCCTGTCGGAGGTGCACCGCGGTCTCCACGGCTTGGCATATACGGTGTTTGAAGGCACCCAACCGGAAGCCATGGACGTGGAGATACTCGGGGTGCTCAAAAATGTCCTCGGCCCCGGCCAGGATATGATCCTGGCGCGTCTCAAGGGCTCCAAACCAGAGTACACCGGAGTGGTCGCAGGCATGAGCGGCAGCCCCGTCTACATAGACGGCAAGCTGCTGGGCGCGTTGTCTTACAGAATCGGTCAATTTAGCAAGGAACCCATCGCCGGCATCACCCCTATTGCCGAGATGCTCGCGGTCAACGGCACGGCTGAACCGGCCACCTGGATGCATACCACCAGCCAGTTGAATTCGGTCGACGCCCATGGCTCCGCGACTGCCACCGCCGACGCGACCGACATCCATCCCATTGAAACCCCGCTTGTCCTCTCCGGCTTTAGCCCGGACGCAGTGAAGTTCTTCCAGGATCACGTCTCGATCATGGGGGCTATGCCGGTCGCTGGCCTGGGTGGTAGCGCCCCTGAAGGCTCACACACCGGCGACGGGCCGCCCTTGCTCCCGGGATCTGCCGTGAGTGCCCTGCTGGTTCGCGGCGATTTGGAGATCGCTGCCACCTGTACCGTGACCTACGTGGACCCGCACGAGGTGCTGGCCTGCGGGCATCCGATTACCCGCTACGGGAATGTTTCCATTCCCATGACCAAGGCGGATGTAGTGGCTACCCTGGCCTCGCCGCTGAACTCCTTCAAGATCGTCAACACCACCCAGACCATCGGCGCCTTTACCGAGGATCGCTCCTCGGCGATTCGAGGCGTCCCGGGCGAGTCGGCTCGTATGATTCCGGTGGCGATCCATACCCACGGCGGCCTGCGTGACCGCACCCTTCATGTTGAAGTGATTGACAATCCCGATATCACTCCCGGCGCGCTGATGGTCTCGCTCTATGAGTCTCTGCTCGAGACCAACAGCTATAGCGAGGAGCTCACCTACAGCCTGCGGGGTACGGTTTCGATCGAGGGTTATCCGCCGCTGCATGTGGATTCCTTGATCGCGCCTACCGATCAGTTGCCCTCCGCGATGCGCGCAGCGCTGACTGTAGGACAGCGCTTCCAGGCTGTCTATGGCAACTCCGCACGTGTGCGCAATATCCAGCGCATCGACCTGGATGTTGACTCGCTCCCCGGGCGGCGCAGTATCCAGTTGGAGCGCGCTCAGGCAACGCAGCCGGCGGCCCATGCGGGCGACACGGTGATGGTGGAAGCAACGCTGCGGCCCTTCCGCGGAGACACGAAAAATCTCCGTATTCCCATCCCGCTTCCTTTGACCTTGAACCCTGGCCCACTGAGGATTTTGCTCAGCGATGGAGCTACGCTCGACCGGCTTACCAGCACTACCTCGGCCACCGAGGGCCCAATCGAATTGAGCAGCATCATCCACCAGATGAATTCGGCGCATGAGGACGACAAGCTGTACGTCACTCTCTTGCTGCCCAATGCACAGGCAGTCGTCGATGGGCGAACCCTGGCATCGATTCCCATCTCCATGGCCAATGTGCTGGAGCCGTTGCGCACCAATCGTGGCATTTCTCTCAACGGCGAATCGGTTGTTCCCGTAACCTCGATTCCGGTGGACGCCATGCTCAGTGGAATGCAAGTAGTGTCCGTCGAAATCGAATAATGTAGACTAGAGCGGTTTCACAGTAACTGTGGCGTCATAAAGATCACCAGGTGTGGTTTCCTCCCCCTTACGAATTGCACCTACTGTGAAACCCCTCTACGCGGGCCCTTGTACCTCATCCTAACTGCCAAGGGCAACGCTCTTATGTCGCTGATCCAGGGATTCGCCACGCATGCAGCTGGCGCGGAACTTCTGCCCTACAAGTACGATCCCGGAGATATCAAGCCCAACGAGGTGGAAATCGCCATCACCCATTGCGGGATATGCCGCAGCGATCTTCACATGGTCGACAACGACTGGGGCATTAGCCAATATCCGCTGATCCCGGGCCACGAAATTATCGGCACGGTCGCTGGAACGGGGACCGCCGTACTGGGACTGAACCTGGGTGACCGCGTTGGGGTTGGCTGGCAGGCGAACTGCTGCGGACAGTGTGAGTGGTGCCTGCAGGGCGAAGAAAATCTGTGCCCTGATCTCCAGGGCACCTGCGTACACCGCAATGGCGGGTATGCCGACCGGGTGCGCATCAATGCTCGCTTCGTATTTCTCATTCCCGAGGGGTTGGAGAGTGAGCGAGCTGCGCCTTTGCTTTGCGGTGGGATCACGGTCTACAACCCGATTCGCAGCCTTGGCGTCAATCCTTCCTCGCGCGTGGGGATTGTCGGTATTGGTGGCCTGGGGCACTTGGCGCTGCAGTTTGCCCGCGCCTTCGGGGCCGAGGTTACGGCGTTCTCCACCTCCCCGGCAAAGGAGCCGGATGCCCGGTCTCTGGGGGCAGACCAATTCGTGAATACGCGGGAAACCAAGACGCTCAAGAAGCTGGCGGGCCATTTCGACCTGATCCTGTCGACGGTTGAGGCTGACCAGGACTGGAGTGCGTATATCGCGGCTCTGCGCCCTCACGGCACGCTTTGTTTTATCGGCGCACCGCCTGGTGTCCTGGGGGTAGCGGTCTATCCGTTGGTTTCCGGCAACAAGATAATTACCGGTAGTCCGAACGGAAGCCCGCGCATGATGCGAGAAATGCTGCGTGTCGCCGAGCGCCACAAGGTGCAGGCCATTACCGAGCGCTTCCCGATGTCCAAGGCCAACGATGCGGTAACGAAGGTAAAGAAAAACCGCGTCCGTTATCGTGCCGTGCTCGCTAACTAGAGAAGACCCTTATCGGTTGAGGGCGAGGGACCTGCTGTGCGCCCTTCTCCCTAACAACTCCCCGTGCAAACGCCCCCGCCTTTCCTGGCACTTCATTTGTGGTGGCAAATGCAGGCTAGTAGACTCGGTTCAGCATGATGCCTCGCGTCGTAACCGCAAGTCTATTGGCCCTGGTTGTTTATCCTCACCTTCTATTAGCTCAGGGAACCCGCCTATGGGTTCAAACTCGCTACGAGGAGTTCGAAAAGGGCCAACCCGAAAGCACCTCCATCGCCAGTCCAGGTTATCTGGAGGCCGGGCCCACGCTGCGGTCGGTGTTGTTAACCCCCTCGACCTATATCTGGGACGTTGCGTCCGACAAGCAGGGAAATGCCTATGTAGCCACCGGCTCGCCGGCAACTGTGCTCAAGGTGTCCCCTGAAGGCGCTTCCACCAAGCTCTTCACCAGCAAGGACCTCACCGTACAAACCGTGAAGGTCGGCCCCGACGGCTCGGTGTACGCGGCCACGGTGCCGGGAGGCAAGGTCTACCGCATCAAGCCCGGCCAGTCCGGTCTTGACGACAGCACCGCCACGGTCGTCTTCGATTCCGCAACCGCAAGCCACCCGGCGGCCCCGGCTAAGGCGGCCGACCAAGCCCGGTACATTTGGGATCTGGCCTTCGATGCTCAGGGTGCTTTATACATCGCCACCGGCGGACCGGCAGCAATCTACCGCGTCGACGTGTCCACAGATACTCCCCACGCGGAGGTGTATTTCGAGAGTGACGAGCAGCATATTCGCTGCCTCCTCTTCGAGCCCAACGGGAACCTGATTGCGGGTAGCGATGGCGGGGGACTGGTCTATCGCATCGGCAAAGATCGCAAAGGTCTGGTCATTTACGACGCACCCAAGCGTGAAGTGACGGCGCTGGCCGAGTCCGCGGATGGCCGGCTGTACGTCGCAGCCGTGGGTGAGAAGACCAAGAGCGCATTGCCGCCGTTGCCGGTGCAGGGTGTTGCGGTGGCTACCGCGACCATTACCATCGTCACCCCCGGATCGGTGCAAGCCTCCAACAGCAATGGCCTCATTCCCGATGGCACCGAAGTAGACGAGCTAAGCCCTCAGGGGGCCCCGCGCAGGCTCTGGGTAACACGCGACGATGTTGTGTATGCCCTGCGATCCACATCCCAAGGCCTGTTGGCCGCCACTGGCAATCGGGGCAGGATCTATCGCATCCGCGAAGACGGAACCTACGTCGATCTGGCTCGCGCCTCCACCGGCCAAGCCACGGCCTTCGCCGATGCGCCCGATGGCCTTTACGTCGCCACCAGCAACACCGGCAGGTTGTATAAACTCAGCAACCAGCCCACGACCCATGCCACCTACCTGAGCGATATTTTCGATTCCGGAGTGTTTTCCCAATTCGGCCGCGTGGAAGTGAATGCCAACGACAATGGCTCGACTGGGGACTTCGAGATCTTCGCCCGCTCCGGCAACGTTGAAAATCCGGAGCGAAACTGGAGTCCATGGCAGAAGATAACCCCCAATGCAGGCACGGCCGGTGTACCCGCGGCGCGCTTCATTCAGTGGAAGGCGGTGCTGGAGCCTGGCGCCAGGGTCGGTTCCGTAGGCGTGAATTACCTGCCGGTAAACATCGCGCCGGTGGTGGATGAGATTGCGGTCGAACCCGGGGCGCGGGCGACCCAGGCTGCTCCACAGCCAGGCCAGCCGCAGCAGGTCAGCATTAATCTGCCCTCGGCTCAAAACGCTCTCAGCTACACGCAAGACCCATCCAGTGCTCCTCTCGCGGCGGTCCGGGACCGGTCCGCAGTCACTGTGCGCTGGTCGGCGCATGACGACAATGGCGACGAGCTTATCTTCGACGTCTACGTTCGTGGGGACGGAGAGAAGAACTGGCGCCTGCTCCGGCCCCGCGTAACCGAGCGGTTCTATTCCTTCGATTCCATCAGGATTCCCGATGGAGGTTATCGCATCCGAGTGGTTGCCAGCGATGCGCCTGCGCATACGTTGGGCGATGCGTTGTCGGGCGAGAAAGAAAGCGACCACTTCATCATCGATACCACTCCGCCTGTGGTCACCGCGCTGCAGGGCAGTCTCCAGGGTGGAACGCTGCACGCCAGCTTCGTGGCCACCGATGCCATCTCACCCATCACCCGCGCGGAGTACTCTCTCGACGCCGGGCGATGGCAGTTTCTCGAACCGGTGGGCAAAATCTCCGATTCGTTGGCCGAGCACTATGACTTCACTGTTCCGCTTTCGGCTGTCCCGGTACGAACGGAACCGGAGGACCAGCCGGCGAATGTGCGGCCCTCTGTCACTGATCCGCAGGAGCATATTCTTACCGTGCGTGTGTACGACCGGTATGAAAACGTGAGCGCAGCGAAGACTGTAGTTCACTAACCCTGATGCGCTTCGAGCTCTTTGTCGCCGTGCGTTATCTGCGGGCCAAGCGCCGCCAGGCAGTGGTGGGCATCATTACCATCATTTCCATCGCGGGCGTGGCAGCAGGCGTAGCTTCGCTGATTGTGGCCCTGGCCATCACCAACGGGATGCGCCGGGACCTGCAAGACAGGCTGTTGGGCTCCACCGCTCATGTGCAGTTGATGCGCGTTGCCAGCGATGGAATTCGCAGTTGGCGTCCGCTGACCGCGCGCCTGGAGCGACTGCCCCACGTGAAAGCGGCCTCGCCTGGACTCTACGAGCAGGTACTCATCTCGAAGGGTGCTCGCTCCGGTGGCGCCCTCATTGAGGGCATCGTCCCAGCGCAGGAGCGCCGGGTCAGTGACCTGCTCTCCAGCGTCACCCTGGGAAGCGTCACGCCGCTCGAACCCAAGCCCGAGGGAGCCTTTGCCGGTGGGGACCACGCGCCTCCGCCCATTGTCATCGGTCGCGACCTGGCGGAAACCATCGACGCCAGGGTAGGAAGCACAGTGCTCGTCACCAGTCCGCAAGGGGAGCTTACCCCGCTCGGGCTGATACCCAAATTTCAACGATTCCAGGTGGTTGGCATCTTCCATTCTGGTTTCTTTCAATACGATTCGGAGATGGCGTTTACCAGCCTGGCGGATGCGCAGCGTCTCTTTGGCGAGCCGGACGTGGTGTCAGTGATTTCGTTTAAAGTGGACGATCTTGATCGTGCCGACCAGATCGGACGTGCTATTGAGCAGGCTGCCGGGCCCGGGTTCCTGACCACCAATTGGATGGAATCCAACCGCGAACTCTTTCGCGCGCTCAGGCTGGAACAGATCGTGACATTCATTGTCATCGGCCTCATTGTTTGCGTCGCCGCGCTGAACATACTCACCGCGCTGACCATGATGGTGATGGAGAAAACCCGCGATATCGCGGTCATGATGTCGTTCGGAGTGCAGCCGCGCCAGGTGAGGATGATCTTTCTGCTGCAAGGGCTGCTGATCGGCTTTACCGGCACTGTCCTGGGACTGATCGGCGGCTACGGCCTCTCCTGGCTTGGCGGCCACTACCGCTTCAGTCTCTCCGCCGCGGTATATTCCATCGACTATCTTCCCTTCGCCGCGCGCTGGACGGACGGGCTGATTGTGGCGGGGGTCGCGCTGGCCGTGTCGCTGCTGGCCACACTCTACCCATCCGGCTCCGCCGCCAGGATCTTGCCCGCCGAGGCCCTCCGCTACGAATGACCCATGGCTGACGCGGAATCGAAACCGGCCCCTGTCGCATCAAACAGGAGCAATGTACTGGGCCCTGGGAGTACCACCGCAGAGCAGTTCAAGTCCTTTCCCATCCGCAGCACAGAGCCAAAACAGACAGAGGCGTTGATGCTTCATGAAGCAACCCTTCATAAACCCTCTTCCGTTGAGGGGTGCATTAGTGATAAATGAAGATAGGTCGCGATTGATTACCGACCGCAGAGGCAGAAGATGGAATTGGCCGCCGCAGCAGACGAAGCCTCCGCAGGCCGCCTGATGACGCGCGGCCGCCTGGACGACGTTCTGGTCGGGGTCAGCAATCTGCGCAAAGAGTATGCCACTGGACGCGGTCGGCTGGTTCTTTTTGAGGGCATCAACTTTCAGGTGAAGAGGCAGCAGATGCTGGCCATTGTGGGCCAGTCGGGCGCCGGCAAAAGCACGCTATTGCACATCTTGGGAGCGCTTGATACCTCTTCCGCGGGTGAGGTATACTTTGAGTCAACACTCTTGCGATCCTTGTCCCCCGGTGAGGCAGCGGACTTTCGCAATCGCGAGGTCGGCTACGTGTGGCAGTTTCACTACCTACTGCCCGAGTTTACAGCCGCGGAAAACGTCGCGCTCCCCCTTCTAGCGCGCGGTAAGTCTAAAAAAGAGGCATTGCAAGAGGCCACAAACTGGCTCGGCGAGGTGGGACTGGCGGACCGCTCAACCCATCGCGCAGGAGAACTTTCCGGCGGGGAACAACAGCGTGTCTCGATAGCACGCGCTCTGGTGACCAAGCCGAAGCTTTTGCTGGCGGATGAGCCTACAGGAGATCTGGATGACCAGACTGCGGATGCCCTGTTCGCACTGATCGAACGCCTGCATGCAAACTATGGTCTTACCTCAATACTGGTTACCCACAACCTGCCTTTGGCCAGGCGTTGTGAAAGAGTGTTGCGGTTGGCCCATGGCCAAGTCGAAGAATTGTCTCCGCTTGCGGTCTAAGCGGAGGCGTAACCACCACGATTTCCAGAGAAATGCTGCGGTGCCAACGGTTTAACCCAAATGGGTGAGTCGTTGGAAGGGCTGGACCGATATAAGATTGTTAAAAGCTTATATCCGCTCCCAGCCGAGTTGTTTTCCCGGCGCTAACGGCTCCGGGAAGATGGAACAGGACGAAAATTGCCACTGGTGCTCTGAGGATCCGCAAGGGTAGGAAGAGTGGATCACG
>CAWGPA010000016.1:0-289052 GCA_963824325.1 uncultured Acidobacteriaceae bacterium
GAAGGACCGGATCGAGGTTGCGGGTGACTATCCTGGCATGCTGGATAAGCCCAGCTTCGACCGGGTAGCCGAATTGGGGCGCGAGATTGTCCATCGTTATGTAGAGCAGGAGATCGACGCCGCCTACGTGGTGTACAACGAATTCAAATCAGTGATTGCGCAGCGGGTGGTGGTGGAGCGCATTCTGCCCATCATGAAGGTAGGAGAGCGGTCGGTCGAGCAGGCGCAAGAGATGACCCATGAGGAGCGCGAGCAGGCGGCAATCGCTGCAGCGTCCGCGGGCATCAGCCTGAAAGAGGCAGATACCGCTGAGGCCGACCGGGAAGCAAAGACTTTCGGAACTGCGGAAGTGGACTACATCTATGAGCAGCCACCACGGGAATTGCTGGACGGTTTGTTGCGGCAGTATGTCACCACGCAGATCTATCACGCAGTGATCGAGTCCACCGCCGCCGAGCAGGCCGCGCGCATGACGGCTATGGATGCGGCCACGAATAACGCCTCGGAGATGATCGATTCACTGACCCTCACCATGAACCGGGTGCGTCAGGCTGCGATCACCAAAGAGATTATCGAGATTGTCAGCGGTGCGGCGGCTCTCTGAGGAATTTATTACGGGAAGGCCCTGAGATAGAGGAAACCCGCTCCCTCAGGGGCTAAAGCCCAATTTGTATCGCAGGGTCAATGTACGGGCTAAAGCCCGTACCCTTCATCCTGAGAGAACAACGGAGTTGAAGGGGACGGCCTTTAGGTCGTCCATAAAGGCCCCAGGATGAGAGCGGCTTTAGCCGCTGAGGGGAAGAGGATTTATGGCAGAAAACATAGGCAAGGTGATTCAGGTATCCGGACCGGCAGTCGATGTGCAGTTCGAAGAGGCAACCATGCCCTCGATCTACCAGGCACTGCGTGTGATCAGCGAAGGCTTCGACGTCCCGCATCCGGTCAACGTGATTTTGGAAGTCGAGCAGCACATCGGCGAAGGCCGGGTCCGTTGCGTGGCCATGGAATCGACCGAAGGCATGGTACGGGGTATGAAGTGCATCGATACCGGCTCCCAGATTACAGTCCCGGTAGGCGTGGCAACACTCGGCCGCATTCTTAACGTGATTGGCGAGCCAGTGGATGAGTTGGGCCCGGTCAACGCAAAAGAGAGATGGCCGATCCACCGTGCTGCTCCCTCGTTCGAGGAGCAGGCAACGGCGGAGGAGATGTTCGAGACCGGAGTGAAGGTCATCGATCTGATCCAGCCTTTCTTGAAAGGCGGCAAGATTGGTCTCTTCGGCGGCGCCGGCGTGGGCAAGACGGTCATCATTCAGGAATTGATCAACAACGTGGCCAGCAAGCACGGCGGCGTTTCGGTCTTCGCCGGCGTGGGCGAGCGTACTCGTGAGGGAACTGACCTTTGGAATGAGTTCGAGGAATCGGGCGTTATCAATTCCAAAGATCGCGAGAAGTCAAAAGCAGCGCTGGTCTACGGCCAGATGACAGAGCCACCAGGAGCCCGACTCCGTGTCGCCCTCAGCGCTTTGACCATTGCCGAGTACTTCCGCGACGAACAAGGTGGCGATACGCTGCTGTTCATCGACAACATCTTCCGCTTCACCCAGGCGGGTTCTGAGGTTTCGACTCTGCTGGGCCGCATGCCGTCGGCGGTAGGGTATCAGCCCAACCTGGCCACGGAGATGGGCGAACTGCAGGAGAGAATCACGTCCACCAAGAAGGGGTCCGTAACATCCGTGCAGGCAATCTATGTGCCGGCCGATGACTTAACCGATCCGGCGCCTGCGACTACCTTTGCCCACCTGGATGCGACCACGGTGCTTTCGCGTGCGCTGACAGAAATCGGTATCTATCCGGCAGTGGATCCGCTGGCGTCTTCTTCGCGGATTCTCTCGCCCCGCGTAGTCGGCGAGGAACACTACGCGGTGGCAGAGGGTGTGAAACGGCTCTTGCAGCGCTACAAGGATCTGCAGGACATCATCGCGATTCTCGGAATTGATGAGCTTTCCGATGAGGACAAGCTCACGGTGAGTCGCGCGCGAAAAGTGCAGCGTTTCCTCTCCCAGCCGTTCCACGTGGCCGAAGTCTTTACCGGCGCTCCGGGAAAGTACGTCAAGGTTGCGGACACGGTGCGCAGCTTCAAAGAGATCATTGATGGCAAGCACGACAACATTCCCGAGCAGGCTTTTTATATGAAGGGCACGATCGAAGAAGTGCTCGAGGCCGCCAAGAGCATGCAGAGTAAGTAACCATGGCAGATATAGATAATCAACTGCATATCCGGTTAGTGACGCCGGACCGGGTATTGATCGACGAGAGCGCAGAGGCGGTCGAGTTACCGTCGAAGTCCGGATACATGGAGGTGCTCTATGGGCATGCTCCATTGTTGGCCGAACTGGGCGTGGGCGAAGTAAGACTGCATGGCGGAAGCGGCGGCGATCAAACCTATTTTGTGGTTTGGGGTTTTGTCGAGGTTCTGCCGGACCGGGTGACTATCCTGGCGCAGAATGCGATTAAGCCCGAGGAGATCGATACCGGCGAGGCGCAGCGCCAACTGGAAAGCGGCGAGAAGATGTGGAATGAGGCCGGCGAAGATCCAACTAAGTATAAAGAGGCCAACGAAGTAATTCACGAGGCACAGGTGAAGTTGGCCAGTGCGCACAAAGGGTAGGTTCTTAAGCCTCGGATCTGAACGACTGCGAGTCCTGCTGGACGAGTGCCGCTCGCTCTGCGCACTTTCGGCGATTTTCCGGAGTCGCTCCCGCTTAGCCGCATTTGCACACAACAATCTCAAAACGATGGTGGGCTTCGCCCGTCTTTTTCGGCCCATGTACGCTGTGGCGAACATGGGGCACCCGTCCAGACAAACTGACAGCGGTTTGGAACTACCGTCGGTACGCTGCTTCCTTTGCCTGTCCATGCCTATCCTGGGTTGGCTGTTTACTCGATCGAGTGCGAAGCAGTGCATAATCGTTTTTGGGCTCGATGAGACGCCTGACACCTGAGGAGGTGCAATGGAATACGTCAACCTTGGTTCGACCGGACTAAAGGTTTCCCGGATTTGCCTCGGAACCATGACCTACGGTTCGAAGAAGTGGCGCGAGTGGGTGCTTGAGGATGCGGAGTCGCGGCCGTTTTACCGGCGCGCGATCGAAGCCGGTATCAATTTTTTTGATACGGCGGACGTATATTCGTTGGGAGTCAGCGAAGAGATTACTGGGCGAGCGCTGAAAGAGTATGGCCCCTCGCGAGACAAACTGGTAATCGCTACCAAGGTCTTCAACGCGATGGGCGACGATCCGAACCAACAGGGTCTTTCGCGCAAACACATTATGCATGCCATTGACGATAGTCTGCGGCGCCTGCAGACCGACTATGTCGATCTATACCAGATCCACCGATTCGATCCGCATACTCCCATTGAAGAAACGCTCGAGGCACTGGACCAGGTGGTTCGATCGGGCAAGGCGCTCTATATCGGCGCGTCCTCGATGTATGCGTGGCAGTTCCTGAAAATGCTTCAGACTTCAGACATGATGGGACTCGCCCGGTTTGTGACCATGCAGAACCATTACAACCTGGTCTATCGGGAAGAAGAGCGGGAGATGATTCCGCTTTGTTTAGAGGAGGGCGTGGGGCTTATCCCATGGAGTCCGTTGGCGCGCGGTTTTCTGGCGGGGAACCGGAATCCTGAAAGCCGCGGGGAAACGATTCGCGCAAAGACTGATGATTTTGCGCAGAAGCTTTATTACCGTCCGTCGGACTTCACGGTGGTGGACCGGCTGACCGAGATTGCGAACAAGCGAGGGGTACAGAATTCGCAGGTGGCCTTGGCGTGGATCCTGGCGAAGCCTGGCGTGAGCGCACCCATCATCGGGGCGAGCAAGATGGCGCATCTGGATCAGGCAATCGATGCGCTGAACATTCACCTGGATGAGAGCGAGATGAAGGCGCTCGAGCAGCCTTACGAGCCGCATCCCGTGCTTGGGTTTTGATTTCTGCGGGTCGTAGCTTCGCTCCTAGAGACACAGGTGCGAGCGGACCCATGTTTGGTGCCGCACCTACGGCGCTCGTATCATCTTCCGGACTGAGACTGAGTCCCAGCCCTTCCGGGCTGGGCTCACGTTTAGCGATCGGCCCTCCAGGCCTCGCATCCGTGGCGATCTTGCAGTGTCTTTTCTTTCTCAAGTTCCCGTAGGCAAGTTGGCTGTTCCCAATGACAAAGGGAGGAGCAGCGCTCACCCCAGCAGGTGTTGCCGGGCGTGGCGGACCTTCACGCGACGGATCCTAAGAACCTAGGCGATTGTCTCTTCCAGCATCTGCAGATCGAAGGGCGGGGCTTGCATACAATCCATCTGCGCGATTTTGGCGAGCGCTGCTTTCAACGCTGAGCTCTTGCAGGGTTCGACGGTCACCACGAAGGGCAGGCGATCCTTCGGATAACCTGGCTTCTGCAGGAGGGCGTTGATATTGATGTGCTGCGCGGCAAGGTCGGTTGCAATCGCCGCCACTATGCCGGGCCGGTCATCGACCACAAACCGGATGTAATGAGGCACGACAAAATCGCCGTCGACACGGGCCCGGGTACTCGTAATGGTCACAGGACAGCCGCCGTGGGCGATCGCCAGCACATCCGAGATAACAGCGACCGCCGTGGGATTGCCTCCGGCCCCGTGGCCGGAGAAAACAGTTTCGCCTCCGTATTGGCCACCCGAAATGACCATGTTCTCCGTGCCCCGCGACCACGACAACGGTGAGCTGCGCGGGACCAGCATGGGCCCAACCGTGGCTAACAGTTCCTGATTCCTGACCTCGGCACGCGCAATCTGCCGGATGGTGCAGTTGAGTTCCTTGGCATAGGCGAAGTCAACGGCGGAAACATCGCGGATGGTGCGGCACGCAACTTCCTCTGGAAGGACCTCCACGCGCAGACCAAGGCGGGAGAGGATCACCAGCTTGGCGCGGGCATCGAAGCCATCAACATCCTCCGTGGGATTGGCCTCGGCGTAGCCGCGCTCCTGCGCTTCGCGTAGCGTGGGGTCAAATTCGGCGCCCGCTTCCATGTTGCTGAGAATGAAATTGCAGGTGCCGTTCAAAATGCCGTGAAAGCGGGTAATGCGGTCGCCGGCGAGCCCCTGCTGAACGGCGGGGATGACCGGAACACCGCCGGCCACCGCGGCACCGTAAAGCAACTGACAGCCATGCCGCCGGGCCAGCTCTTCCAAGGCGGGCCCCTGCTCGGCGATCATTTTCTTGTTGGCTGTGACAACCGACTTACCAGCCGCAAGCGAACGCCGTACCCAGTCCCCGGCAGGATTCAGCCCCCCTGCCAACTCCACAACAATGTCGGGATTGGACGCGAGGACCTGGTCGAAATCTTCTGTCCACAGGACGGAAGAGGGAATCCAGGGGACACGTTTCCGATCGATTCCGCGGTTGAAGATGCAGCCAAGCGCTACGCCCTGCGGCGGGTGCTCACACAAGATACGAGCAGCTGATGTGCCAACCGTACCAAAGCCCAAAATGGCGACCTTCACCGGCGCCCCTGCCCCTATGCTCTTTCTATCCATATCTTTAATACAACTTTCTCACAGATAGGGACAGAGCTGGAGCAGAAGCCGCCATGCTCTCCCCAGCGACCCGGGTAAACGTATGCGGGTTCTGCTCTAGAAGTGACGGAACTGCTCTTCGGGCATGGTTTCAGGCGCAGGGCGGGCGGCTTCCCGTTCGAGCGAGCGGCTCACCAGGTCGCGCGAGCCCAAGCCCACGGCGAGCGCCAACGCCAGAACGATGCCGCCAAAGAGAATGCCGAAGGCGAGGTCGACAATCGCAGCGCCGATCGAAAGATGATCAAGCACCATCGCGGCAGTAAGCACCAATACCAGCCACTTGATGCCCAGACTCAACAGGCGCGCATAATGCAGGTTCATATTTACGGCGCCAATGAGCACACTGCGGGAGAGAAAGCGCGCAATAACGTTGCCCAGGATGAGCAGCACAACCGCGCCCACGATGTTGGGAATGTAACCGAGCAGACGCGCGGTGAGCACGTTATCAGAGGATGCGCCAAAGGCTTCGAGTCCAACCAGGAAACCTACCAGGACGACGCACCAGAAAACGATACGGGTGATTAGAGTGGTGGGCGTATAGGTGGGCGACCATTCGGCGATCGTATTGGTCCCGCGCGCCAAGCGTTCGTCGACGCGGAGCGCGGTCAACAACGTGCGCACCAGCCAGGCCAGCAGCCAGGCGATGGCGGCAAAGAACAGGACGGCGACGATAAGCGCGAGAAGGCCCGGCAGCAACGTGGCGATGCGGCTGATGACCCGAGCCATCGATTCGTGCAGTGACTGTGACACCTGTGTCCACATAATCTTCTCCTCCTGCCCTATGGGTTGAAGCGGTCTGGCCAACGCCACCGCGATAATAAGTAGGGCTTGCCATCTTCATAGGCGCGAGCAAGCTTTTCCAACCTTTGCTCTGTTTCCCAAGGGGTAGCGTTAGCTACTTCCAACGCATAAGAGGCCACCCAGCCCAGGTAGAGCGGCGTGAGCGCCCCTAACAAATGGCTGCGGCTGAGTGTGCGCAGCCGGTGGGCCAAGGCGAAGTCGTAGATAATGCGAACCCAGAGCTCGTCGGGCATATGGAAGCGGTCCATGCTCACCCGGGCCAGCCGTTTCAGCTCCAGGAGCGTGACCGGCGGCAGCACCAGAGACCAGACCTCCTGTAAGTTGCGAAAGCCGAGCTGGAATGTCTCCAACATAGGAGTTGTGTCCGCAGGGTGACCGTCGGACGGAGGGGCCACAGCAACACCCGAGGTTTCCACCGGGTGCGAACCCCGGACCCGTTGCCAAAGAGGGGCGTTGGTCGCCATCTCCGCAAATAGCGGGCCAACGGTCTGGGCCAAAATGGTGCTTAGATCAACGCCATCCGCAGCCGGCACATGCCTGGTATCCACATGGACCTGGCATATAGGGCAATCGCGCATGGCCGCCTCACTCGCCGGCCAAAATAAATCCTGCCCCTGGGCGGTGGTTCGCTGCAGTGCCACTTCCAGCTCGGGAAGCATCTTGCCGGAGATGCAGAAGTCCGGGGCCAACGGGAAGCGCACGCGCTTGCCATAAAGGGCCCGGGTGAGGGGAGCCAGGATGCTCGAGTTCAGCAGGCCGTCAAACTTTCCCATGGCATAGAGAGGCATGGCAAGTTCGCAGCGCTTCTCCAGCACGGGCGCCATCATCGGCCCCAGAAAATTTGTCTCGAGCGCCGCGAGATCGAAACCGATCACGGCGCATGCGCTTACCCCCAGCTCCCGCGCCATGCCAAAAAGCGTCTGATAGGTACTCGCCGGCGCCAGCCAGGAAATCCTCGCGGGACCGCCGGAAGGGAGCGAATAGGGCAGAAAACGCAAATTATTTCCTTCGGCCGCCTGATCGCGCTCGATCTCACCTTGTTCGGCGGTCTCCACCTTGCTCGTGCCCGGAAACGCCACCACGGTGCGCAGAGCAGACGTATGATCGGCCGCCCCCATGGCAAGCACGCTTCTGGTAGCCGCGGCCCGAAGCTGCTCGGCGTCCACCTGCACCGCGACCGCGATGAGCAGATCGGCGGCGCCTACTGCCTCGATCCCTGTTTTCGTTTCTTCCGAAAGCTCTAACTTCGCCATGCTTGTACCTTCGGCTCCCCTCTCGGATCTTACCTGTAACTCACTCGCAAATGTTCCGCCGGGCACAATCGCTACAGCGGCAAGCTCAATATCCCGGTCAAGGGGATCAATACCCAATTCGGCCGGTTATTCAACTCGTAGGCCAGCTCATAGAGCGCTTTATCGATTACATAGGCTTCCAATAGTTGCTGGAAGAGCAACGGTTCCGATGGGATCACCGGAACGCCCTTGGCAAACTCGCAATAGGTGCGCAGGAAGGCCGACGAGACCGATTGCTCCCACAGGCGCGCCCAAGGCTCCAGCCGGCTAAAGTCTTCCGGACGCCGCGAGGAATACTTCATTAGCGCCGAGAAGGCTGCGTAGCTGAAGGAACGCAGCATACCCGCGACATCTTTGAGCGGGGACTGCTTGGTGCGGCGCTCGGCAAGCGACCGCGCCGGCTCACCTTCGAAGTCCAAAATGACGAAGTCGCCTTTGGATCGCAGCACTTGTCCAAGATGATAGTCCCCGTGGATGCGGGTGCGCAGCGCATCGATTTGTTTGCCAGCCAATTGGCGGAAGCGGTCGAGCACGAGGGTTCTGCGGCTGATCACCAGGCCGGCCCTTTCCAGAACGCCGTCGGGCAAGCGGGCTACGTTTTCCTTGAGCGCGTCGAAGGCGCTGCTGGCGTGCAGGATCAGATCCTCGCGCAGGCGGTCGATGTCCTGGGGGGTGAGCCGTTCAGGCGTAAACGCCGGATTTTCGGTCGGCGAGGCCAGGGCCAGGTGCAACTCCGCAGTCCGTCTCCCCAACAGTGCAGCCGCGTCGAGATATGGACCTACGTGCTCGCGCGCGAACCCCGTCTCCGGCGCCTCGCTCAACTGGAGCAGGCTGGTTGGCCCATCGACGATTCCACCCTGGGCAAAATTCCGTGCCGCGCTGGCCTCGTAGTAGCGGTCCAACTCTTCCAGGGTCCAGCTCCATCCATCGCCTTCGTTCGTAACCAGGCCTTGCAACATGGCCAGCGTCGATGGCTCCTGTCCTTTGCGGGTGTATTGGATAGAACCACCGAAGGGTGCGATATGGGTGAAGTGGGATTGCTCGGTGAGATAGCTTCCGATTTCGGTGTCGGGATTGGGACCAGCTTGCTGTCTGCGGAACAACTTCATGATCAGCTTGTCGCCGAAGATAATCGAGGTATTGCTTTGTTCCGCCGATCCGCGCCGCGGGACATCTCTCGCCGGGCCGTGTAACTGAGGGAACGTGCTACTGGGTATTCCCACGATGACACCCTCGCGCGAGGGAATCTGCGTACTCCCCGCGATCAGCGTCAGGAGGGCTTCGCTGGCGCTATCGTTAAAGACCGCCTCGTGAAGCACGCCTTCCTCCGCGGAGGTGACCACACGCACCAACAGGGCGTTTGGCGACTCTTCGCGCAGCGCGTCCGCCGCTCTGCCAAAGAGTAATCCAAGGGTGAGCAGGTAGGTGTCAGAGGCTCCTTCAGCATATTGGATCTCGATCAGGGCCAGTGCACTGACGCCCTGGTTGAAGATTGCCCAGTCTTCAATCCTGGTACCGGAGATGGGACGCGACTTGCCGCCAAACCAACGTTGCCGGGCCAGATACCCGCGAAGGAGCGACTCCTCCAGTTCTCTGCGGCCGTTGCCCTCCAGAATGCTCATCCAGTCGGTGCTTCCGTTGATCTCGAGCTCGGTTTCCCCGTCATTGTCGAGACTGGGCACAGGCTCTGGCGAGGGCTGCAATTCCAGCCACAGAAAGCCGTAAGGGCCAACGGTCAAGGGATAGGGAGCGGTACGGATGCGAGGGAACTCGACATAGCCCAGCATCTCGACCGGCACCATACCGGCGTACAGAGCCAGATCCAGTTCCACCGGCTGAGCAAAGCGGGAGAGGTTGGCCACGCAGAGAACTCTTTCGTTTTGATACTCGCGGATGTAGGCGAGGATCTTACGGTTGGCGGGATTGAGAAAACTCAAAGTCCCGCGGCCAAACACCTGGAAGAGCTTGCGCAAGGCGATCATATTGCGCATCCAGCTCAGGAGCGAAGACGGGTCGCCCTGCTGCGCTTCTACGTTGATCGCCTCGTAGCCCCAAACCGGGTCCATAACCACCGGGCTGTACAACTTCGCGGGCGTGGCACGGGAAAAGCCGGCGTTGCGGTCCCCGCTCCATTGCATCGGAGTGCGCACACCGTTGCGGTCGCCGAGGTAGATGTTGTCCCCCATGCCGATCTCATCGCCGTAGTAAACGATAGGCGTGCCAGGAAAGGAGAAGAGCAGGCTATTCAGTAGCTCGATGCGGCGGCGGCTGTTATCCACCAATGGCGCCAGGCGCCGCCGGATGCCGACATTGATGCGCATCCGCGGATCTGCGCTGTAGGCCAGGTACATGTAGTCCCGTTCTTCATCGCTGACCATCTCCAACGTGAGCTCATCATGATTGCGGAGAAACAGTCCCCATTGGCAGTTGTGGGGAATCTCTGGCGTTTGCGCCATGATGTCGGTGATGGGCAGGCGATCTTCCTGGCGCAGCGCCATATACATCCGGGGCATGAGAGGAAAGTGAAATGCCATGTGGCATTCATCGCCGTCGCCGTAATAGATACGCACATCGTCGGGCCACTGGTTCGCTTCCGCAAGAATGGTTCGGCCGGCGTATGACTTATCAATCTCGGCGCGAATGCGCTTCATCACCGCGTGGGTTTCGAGCAGGTTCTCGCAGTTGGTGCCTTCGCGCTCCACCAGGTAGGGAATGGCGTCGACGCGCAGCCCATCCACGCCCATATCAAGCCAGTAGCGCATGACCTTCACTACTTCTTCGATCACGGCGGGATTGTCGTAGTTCAAATCCGGCTGGTGAGAGAAGAAGCGATGCCAATAGTACTGCTGGGCGTCAGGATCCCAGGTCCAATTGGATTTCTCGGTATCAGTAAAAATGATGCGCGCGCCGGTATATTTTTGATCGGTGTCGCTCCACACGTAGAAGTCGCGCTCGGGCGAGTCTTTGGGAGCGAGGCGTGCCCGCTGGAACCAGGGATGCTGGTCGGAAGTGTGATTGATGACCAATTCAATCATCACTTGCAAACCGCGGGCATGCGCCTGGATCAGGAACTCTCTGAAATCCTCCATGGTCCCGTAGTTCGGATGCACGCTGAGGTAGTCGGCGATATCGTAGCCGTCATCCCGTAGCGGCGAGGGAAAGAACGGAAGCAACCAGATGCAAGTAACTCCCAGGTCCTGCAGGTAATCGAGCTTGCTGAGTAATCCCTGGAAGTCGCCAATGCCGTCGTTGTTGCCGTCCATGAATGCCTTGACGTGCAACTCGTAAATGATCGCGTCTTTATACCAGAGCGGGTCCGCCGCGCTTCCCGGTTGCTTCAATCGTGCCTCCCCGGCTTGGTTGCTGGGTAATTCGTAACCATTACAGTTATGTGACCTAGGCGCTTCCGCCCTTAGGGCAGCACGCGGAAGAGATGCGCAGGCGCTTCCGCCGGCCGCAGAGCAACATAGTTCCTAGATCCCTGCCAGCGATAGGAATGATCCGCAAGCAGATCGTAGACTTCAAATGTATCGCCCGGAGAGAGCCCGAGCACCCCTAAATCCAAGGAAACCCAGCCCGTCTGAACCACAAAAGGATCGAGGTTGACCACCACGAGGACGGTACTGTTCCCGTCTGCCGTGCGTTTGGAATAGCAGATGAGCGATGGGTTATCCGTGGGATGGAAATGCAGCCGCTCATTGCTCTGCAGCGCCTTGTTCTGTTGCCGGGCCTGATTCAGCCGGGTGATCAGCGGTTTCAGGCTGGCGGGATTCGTTAAATCCCAGGTTTTGATCTCGTATTTCTCCGAGTTCAGATATTCTTCGCCGCCGGGCTTGAAGCGGGTGTTTTCTCCCAACTCGAAAGCCGGTCCGTAGATCCCGTAATTCGCAGTGAGCGTCGTGGCCAGCACCAGGCGGCTGCGAAAGGCCGGTAGTCCTCCGGTCTGTAGATGGATGGGCAGGATGTCGGGGGTGTTAGGCCAGAAATTGGGACGGAAGTACTCCCGAACAGGGGTCTGGGTAAGTTCCTGCATGTACTGCGTAAGCTCATCCTTGGAATCGCGCCAGGTGAAGTAGGTATAGGACTGGGAAAAGCCGAGCTTGGCCAGCCGCTCCATCACGCGTGGCCGGGTAAAGGCCTCGGCCAGAAACAACACTCCGGGGTCCTTGGCCTTCAGCTCGGGGATAACCCACTGCCAGAACGGAAAAGCCTTGGTATGGGGGTTGTCCACGCGGAAGATGCGCACCCCCTTGTCCATCCAAAAGCTGAAAACACCCTTGAGGGCATCCCAGAGCCCCTGCCAGTTGGAAGACTCAAAGTCCAACGGATAGATGTCCTGATACTTCTTGGGTGGGTTCTCTGCATATTGGATAGATCCGTCGGGACGCTTCTTAAAGAACTCGGGATGTTCCGTGACCCAGGGATGATCCGGCGAGCATTGGAAGGCGATATCGAGGGCGATTTCCATTTTGAGTTGGATGGCCCGCTTGACCAGGTCCTGGAAGTCGGCCATGGTGCCGAGGGCGGGATGGATTGCGGTGTGGCCCCCCTCCGCAGAGCCAATCGCCCAGGGGCTGCCCTCGTCTCCCGGCGCGGCTTCGACGGTGTTGTTCTTGCCCTTGCGGTAGCTCTTGCCGATAGGGGAGATGGGGGGCAGATAGAGGACGTCAAAACCCATGTCCGCCACGTATTCGATCCGGGCGGTCACGTCGCGAAGGGTGCCATGCTTGCCTGGGGTGGTTGACCAGGATCGCGGGAAGAGCTCATACCAGCTGGAAAAGCCTGCTCTTTCCCGGTCCACGAAAATTTCCAGTTCGCGGTCGTACCGGGTCTCGAATTCAGTGTTTGGATAGCTCTTGACCATCTCCGCGAGCTCATCCTGCAATGCGAGTTCCGCCGTTGCCGAGTCATCTTTTCCGGTTCTGAGTGCCTTAGCCCAGGTTGCGAGTTTTGCGCTGTCTTTCTTCGTTGCCCGGGCCTGCACCTGCTCGAGCAGAATAGCGCCGGTTGCAAATGGCACTTTGAGATCCTGTTCCGCAGCAATGCGCTTTTTGAGGTCGCTGCGCCAGGTTCCGAAATGATCGACCTCACCCACGATCGTGTAGCGGTAGCGGCCAACTTGTCCGACGGCGAATTCTCCCTGCCAACGGTCATTTCCCAGCGATCGCATTTCGGTCGACTGCCAGCCTGGATCCCCATCCTGCTTCCACAACAGCCGCGCACGCACCTCGTCATGCCCGTCGCCGAAAACGTCGGCTTGCACGGAGACCGTGTCGTCGACAATTCGCTTAATGGGAAACCGCCCACAGTCCAGTTCAGGTTCCACGTTCTCAATGACAACCCGGCTTCGTCCCTCGTTCGGCTTCGCCATTACACCTCCATCAACCCCATTGTAGGCAGATGCAGTTTCCTGCGACTGGGTTCTGTACCTCCGAATGCAATTCGGGACCTGCAGGTTTCTCAGGCGTACAAAGCCTCTGCCCCTCGTTGAGAAGGTTTGCCGCCGCTGATAAGCGTGGCGATTCCACAATTTTTTACCTATTCCTCTGCCCGGCGATGGACAATCGATAAATGCGCCTAATCACTTATCGTCGCGATGCAGCCATTGGCCCGGCACTTCTCAAGGACGGCCATGTCTTCCCTCTCAATACCCTTGGATATCCGGATACGGTGGCCTTCATTGCCGCAGGACCTAAGAGATGGGCTGGGGTCAATCTCCAATTGGAAGAAACCGGTCTGAATTTGCTTGCACCGCTGTCCTCCGTCACCCTGGAAGCTCCTCTTCTGCGACCTTCCAAGATTCTCTGTATCGGCCTGAATTACCGTGACCACGCCACAGAATCGAAGATGGAACCTCCCAAGTTTCCTACCGTTTTCACCAAGTACCCACTGACCCTCATCGGCAACGGGCAGCCGATTCTACTGCCGCGCGCCAGCCAACAACCTGACTATGAAGCGGAGCTAGCGGTCGTGATCGGTCAGGGCGGCCGCAATATACCGGAGGCAGAATGGGAAAATCATGTCTTCGGCTACACCATCCTCAACGATGTAAGCGCTCGTGACGTGCAGTTGGCCACTTCTCAATGGACCCTGGGCAAGAACTTCCCTACTTTTGGGCCGATGGGACCGTGGATCGTTTCCAAGGATGAAGTGCCCGATCCTCATGCATTGGACATTTCGCTTTCTATTAACGGGGAAACGCTGCAGAAGTCCAATACCCGCGAGCTTATCTTCAAGCTGCCCCGCCTCATCTCGTATATTTCGACCATGATGCCCCTGGTGCCGGGGGACATCATCAGTACTGGTACGCCGGCAGGCGTTGGCATGGGCCGCACCCCGCAGCGCTGGCTCAAGCCCGGGGACGATGTGGTGGTGGAGATTGCTGGGATTGGCAGTTTGCGCAACCCTGTCCTCGCCGAACCTTGAGGGAAGCCATCACAAAAAGAGTCTGCGGGTGAACTTCACGTCCGCCTCTGGTTCTCTCACAAATGACGGGAATCCCACATCTCGCGAAAAACGCGAGATGTGGGATTCCACTGAGGTTACCGTTAACTCATCGATGCATCCGATGCACTTGAACGGTCGAAACTCAGATGTGGGAACCCGTCATTTGTGAGAGAACCAGGGACCCATTCCTTCTAAGTTCTGCTAGGGCTCACTCTGCCCTGCGGGCCCGGGTAGGCAACTCGCTCGCTCTGGATTATTACCGCGGCCGGTGCTAGCATCACGCCACCGGCGTGTCCGGGATACGTTTCGCGAGAGATAGGCCATGGTCCGGGTCATCACCATCGAACGGGAGTACGGCAGCCAGGGTGCGGAATTCGCACACCGTCTGGCCGACAGGCTGCACTGGAAACTCATCGATCGTTGCCTCATCGATGAAATCGCCCATAAGGCGGGCGTTCCAAAAAGCATGGCGGAGCAATGCGATGAGCGTCTTGACCCCTGGTATTACCGGATGGGCAAGTCCTTCTGGCATGGCAGCGTGGACCGCCTGCCTGCGCCACCCAAAGACCAGGTTTTTGACAGCGAACGCATGGTCGAGTTTGTGCGCAACTACCTGAAGCAGTGCCTGGCTGACGGAAACTGCGTGATTGTCGGCCGCGGCGCCGCCTGCGCGTTGGCATCCCTGCCCGGAGTCTTCAACATCTTCGTCTACGCCTCGCTGACGAGGAAGATTCGCTGGTTTGAACAACACTTCCCTGAGCACGCGGGACACGCCCGGGCAGAACTTGAGGCTACCGACAGCCGGCGCGGTGAGTACATCCGCCGCTACTATGACCGGGACTGGACCGACCGGCGGCTCTACCACATGATGATCAACTCATGCATGGGCTGCGACGCAATGATCGAGGCGGTCATCGACGGAGCGGGGATGGCCGCAGTCCGACAGCAGGTAACGGCGGGTAGCAGGTAGCCAATCACGCGAGATTTTTGGGGGCTCCCAGCTGAACGTTACCCTCGCTTTTGTCGCCCAACGGACCCGGAGCGATCTGCTCGGACCGGCCACAAAGCTATACCTGGACCGCATAACACCCTATGCCGCCATCGAAGCGGTTGCTTTCCGTAGCGAGGAAGCACTGTTCGAATTTGTGACCCGCCAGAAAGCGCGGACTGCAGCGTGGCTGGTGCTGCTTGACAGCCGAGGGGAAGCTTTCTCGTCAGAACAGCTGGCGAAGTGGCTAGGGGTGCGCCGGGATTCAGGTCAGCAGATGATCGTTTTCGCCATTGGGCCGGCGAGTGGCTGGTCGGATCGGCGGCAGGCCCAGACAGTGCTGTCTTTGGGTCCAATGACGCTGCCCCACGAACTCGCTCGCCTGGTACTGACCGAACAGCTCTACCGGGCATTTACAATACTTGCTGGGCATCCGTACCACATCGGGCACTAATGCCAGCGCCGCCGGCACTCGGCCGGGGTATTTCTCCAGTTACTGCCAACCGGAGAAAGAGTATTCAAGCAGCTTCTCCAGCAGGAAAAGCTGCACAAAATCAGAGGCAGAAAGATCGTGCCAGCGTTAAGCTCCAGGGGACTGGAGCAGCAATGGGAACCACGCGGGGGGCGCGTGGCGAAAGGGAATACATGTCCTGGTTCAAGCGGCAGGAAAACGAGATTGAAACAAATTCAGCGGAAAAGAACGTTCGTACCGAGGGCCTGTGGCAGAAGTGCGAAGGCTGTGGACAGTCCATCTTCAAGAAAGACTTCGAAGACAATCTGCAAGTTTGCCCAAAGTGCGGACACCATCTGCGCCTGGATGCGCGCAGCCGTATAGCCAGCCTGCTGGAGCCGGGATACGAACTGGTTGACCTGGAGCTCGTATCCACTGATCCGCTCGAGTTCGTCGATATCAAGCCCTATCGGGACCGGCTGGAAAAAGCCCGGCGTGAGACTGGACTCAACGATGCGGTGATGAACGCCGTGGGAAACATCGGCCCGCATAGCGTCGTCCTGAGTGTCATGGAGTTTGCGTTTATCGGCGGGAGTATGGGATGCGTAGTAGGGGAAACCATCGCGCGCGCCATCGACCGGTCGCTGGCCGCCAGGCGGCCGCTCATCATCATTGCCGCTTCAGGCGGTGCACGCATGATGGAAGGAGTGGCGAGCTTGATGCAACTAGCTAAAGTCTCCGCCGGGCTGGCGCAGTTGGATGATGCAGGGCTGCCTTACATTTCGGTGCTCACCAATCCGACTACGGGCGGCGTGACCGCGAGCTTTGGCATGCTGGGCGATCTCAACATTGCCGAGCCGGGCGCCCTGATCGGCTTCGCTGGCCCACGGGTCATCGAGCAGACGATTCGACAAAAGCTGCCGGAGGGATTCCAACGGTCGGAGTTCCTGCTGGAACACGGCATGCTGGACGCGATCGTAGCCCGCCGCGACCTCAAGGGCTACCTGATTCGCGCCCTCGACTTCATGTGCCCTGCGGCAAGCTAGACCAGACTTCGACGTATTTGCTGTTGGAGCACGTCGACGGTCGCACTCGTTGGCGCAGGATCGCGGGGAATTCACTCTAGAATAGATATATGTCTTACGCTTCGGCCCTTGACCGCCTGAACGCACTCGGTCAGGAATTGCACACGGCGCCCGGCACGCCTCGCCGGAAATTTGAGCTGGCGCATATGCGCACACTTATGGCAGCGCTGGGCAACGCCGAGCGTGACTTCGCCTCAATACTGGTGGCCGGCACCAACGGTAAAGGGTCGACCTCGTCGACCTTGGCTAGCATTCTTGCCCGGGCCGGCTATAAGACGGGTCTGTACACCTCGCCTCACCTGAGCAGCGTCAACGAGCGCATCCAGGTGGATGGCGCGATGATCGGCGACCATGACCTGGCATCCCTCTTCTTCCATGTGGAGGAGATCGCCTCAACGTTGGTGCGGGATGGCCTGCTGCCCGCTCTGCCGAGCTTCTTCGAGACCCTTACCGCCATGGGCTTTCTGTATTTTGCTTCCCGCAAGGTACATACGGCGGTCGTGGAAGTGGGCATGGGCGGGCGTTTGGATGCGACCAATATTGTCCAGCCTCTGGTATCGGTGATTACCGACATCTCGCTTGATCACACTGAGTGGCTGGGCTCGACTGTCGACCTGATAGCGCGGGAAAAGGCCGGTATCCTGCGCCGGGATGGGGTCATGATCACGCTGCCACAACACCCGGAAGCTAACCAGGCATTGGGAGAAGTGGCAACCGGGCTGCAGGTGCGCGGGGTGAATGCGGCCAGCTACGTACCAGTGCACAATCATCCTGAGCAGTACACGCGGAACCGCTATCCGCTTTCCGTGATGGGCGAGCTGATCGAGATCGACTCCCCGCTGGCGGGAGCGCACCAACAGCGTAATCTGGCGCTGGCCATTGCCACTGCCGTGGAGTTAAGAAACAATTACGGTTACAATATAACTCCTATCGATATCCAGGCCGGCATCCACGATACCGTCTGGCCGGCGCGGCTGGAGCATATTGCGGGCAATGGCGGGCGGGCCGATGTATTGCTGGACGTGGGGCATAATCCTGCCGGCGCCTGGGCGCTGCGCGCGGCAGTCTCGCAGCTGGACAAAGGCCAACCTTTGACACTTGTTTTTGGCTGCCTCAAAGACAAGCCAGTCGCGGAACTGGCGCAGATTCTCTTTCCTCTTTTCGGCCGCGTGGTGGTGACGCCGGTTGACTCGCCGCGCAGTGCCTCGCTCGAGGACCTGCTGGCGGCAGCACGCACCACCGGCAGCGAGGTCGAGGGGGCACCCGGCGCTATCAGCGCACTCGAGAGTGCACTCCGAATCACTCCGGCAAATGGTTTGGTGGTCGTGACTGGATCGGTTTACCTGGTGGGACAAGTGCGTCCGCTGCTGATGGCGTCGCGGCCAGCGTCCACGGAGCCGCTCGAGGTATGAACGCACCATCCAGTACCTTGCCGGCCCTCTCGCTAGCAGGCCGGCTGAGCTCCAACCTGGTGCGGGGACCCTTGTTCTTTGGCTGTACTGCATTCTTCGGGTGCATTTCGCTGGCTGCCTCTTGCGTGGAAGAGGATGGCCGGGTGCAACATATGATCGCTCGCCGATGGGCGCGGACATCATTGCGAATCGCCGGCGCGCCTGTGACTGTTATCGGACGTGAGAATTTTCTACCGCTCGCCATCTATACCTCGAACCATACTTCGTTCATGGACACGCCTGTGGTCTTCGGCAGCCTTCCATTCCAGTTTCGGATCCTGGCCAAGCAGAGCTTGTGGAAGTGGCCGTTTATTGGCTGGCATTTAAATCGGTCCGGCCAGATCCCAGTGGACGAGGAAAGCGGCACTGGCTCGGTTGCCGGGCTCAATCGTGCCATTAAAGCACTGAAGGCAGGCTTGCCCCTCTTCATCTTTCCAGAAGGCGGTCGAACTGAAGATGGCAGAATGAGGCCCTTTATGCGCGGACCAGCTTATATCTCCATACGGGCGCGAGTTCCCCTGATACCGATGGCGCTGGTTGGCACCTATGAGTTGTTGCCGATTCACACCCACCACTTCCGCCCGCGGCCGGTCAAACTGGTTATTGGTAAACCCATCGACCCGTCCGGATATACGATTCGCCAAGCGGATGAGCTGACCGCGAGACTCCAAAGCGAGATCCAGCAACTTTACGAGAGCCATGCTGAGCCGGGTGACCTTGATTTAAACCTGATCACCGAAACAGCAGCCAGAGAGGTTCAATGACTTCTCCCATTCCGCGCATTGCTATCCCTGAGCCAACATCGGCCGATACAGCCTACAACCAGCGCAGCCTGCCGCAGTATATCCGCGCGATCAAGGCGGCCGGAGGGATCGCCGTTCCGATTTCTCTGCAGGAGCCGCCGGCCCGGCAAGCAGAGATCCTGGCCTCTTGCTCAGCGATCCTGCTGCCCGGCAGTCCAGCGGATGTGGATCCGGAACGATATGGGCAGAGGGCCGTGGAGGCTTGCGCAGCCAAGGATGGGGCCCGCGAAGCTACGGACGATCTTCTTTTGGAAGGCGCATTCGCTCAAGCGAAGCCGATTCTCGGCATTTGCTATGGATTGCAGTCGCTCAACGTGTGGCGGCGGGGCAGTCTCATACAGGACTTGCCTCACCTTCCCGAGGCTGGCACGCCCGGTGCCGGGAGTGTCGTCAATCATGAGCCTGGACGGGAGGTCCAAAACGCCCATCCGGTCCTGGTAACGCCAGGTTCGCGCCTTTCCCATTTGGCGCCTGAGGGCGGCCACGAGGAGCTCCGGCTTTCTGTGAACTCTAGTCATCATCAGGCAATCAATCTTCCTGGGGAGCAACTCACGGTTGCCGCAGTCAGCCCCGTAGATGGCGTGATCGAAGCACTGGAGGGCATAGATCCGCGGCAATTCGTGATTGCGGTGCAATGGCATCCCGAGCGCAGTTACGAGAGCAGTGAAGCATCCCGCGCACTCTTCGCGGCCTTTGTCCAAGCGGCTCGGGCGTGGGGGCCTTCCCATGAGACGTCAAACGGCGCTAGCCAGCCGTGAGCTTGCCACCGCACGGGTCGGTGCAAGAGATTCAGGAAGCCTTTGCTGAGGCCGGCGTCATCGAACTGCCTGCAAGCTGCTACGACCAGTTCTCCGCTTATCTCGAGCTACTACTGCGTTGGAACACGCGCTTGAGCCTGACCGCTATTCGAGAACCGGGCCAGATTATCCGCCGCCACTTTGCCGAGTGTGCCTTTGCAGCCCAGCATCTCCCGGCGGACATAGAAAAACTTCTGGATTACGGCTCAGGAGCGGGACTACCTGGAATCCCCTTCGCGATCTGCCGTCCAGGGATCCGGGTGACCCTGGCTGAGGCGCAGGGAAAAAAGGCGTCATTCTTACGGGAAGTCGTGCGGACCATTGGGACGAAAACTGAAGTCTATGACGGCAGAGTCGAGACGATGCCGCAAGGGCGGCCTTTCCGTGCAGTTTCCATGCGGGCGGTGGAGAAGATGGAGTTGGCCATACCCATTGCCCTTCGCCTGGCTGAGCGCTATTTAGTGCTGCTTACCACGGAACGATCTGCCCCCGTTTACACGGGGATCGCTCCGGAACTCCAGTGGATGGATCCAGTTCACCTACCCAATGCCGATCAGATGATCCTGGCCATCGGGCGGCGTGCCGAACCGACAGGGCTTTCCGGGTAGCGAATGAGCGGAGTTGTTTTGTTCCACGTGGAACAAACGTCTACTATCTGCTCCAGTTTGTGTGTCTTCCGCTTCTTTGTTCCACGTGGAACATCAACGTTTTCCACCGACGTAATCTGCCGTTCACACTCACCACGTCTTGGCTAGCCAGCGACTATCTCCTTGAGAATCCGATACTTGGAGGCCCCTCGCGCAGGCCCATTTTGGGGTTCTCCACAATTCAAGCCCAGTTCTGCACATCGCCCGTTTCTTGCTCTCATCGCCCTCAGTCGATACTCTTCCATTACGCATGGGTAAAGTAATCGCGGTCGTGAATCAGAAGGGCGGGGTTGGAAAAACCACTACCGCAATCAATCTCTCTGCGGCATTGGCTCTTGAGGGCCTCACCTGCCTGCTCGTCGATTGCGACCCCCAAGCCAATTCTTCCGGAGGATTCGGCATTGCGCGGGACGAGAATCGCAACTCCACCTATGACATCTTGATGGGGAATGCGACTATCGCCGAGGCCACGTTGCCAACAGAGATCGATACCCTAAAGATCGTTCCCGGCAGCAATCACCTCATAGGCGCCACGGTGGAGTTAATCCAGGTCGAACGCCGCGAATACCGTATGCGCCAGGCGTTGGAGCCCGTACGAAACCAGTACAACTTCATTATTCTCGATTGCCCGCCGGCCCTCGATCTCCTGACATTAAACGCGCTGGTGGCTGCCGACCGCCTGCTCGTCCCCATGCAGGCCGAATATTTCGCCCTCGAGGGCATCTCTGAGCTGCTCACCACTCTCGGGCGCATCCAGGCCGCATTCAACCCGACCCTTGACATCGAGGGTGTGATTCTCACCATGTACGACGAGCGCACGAACCTAGCCCAGCAGGTCACAGAAAACTTGCGCAAATTTTTTGGGGCTAAGCTGCTCAAGACCGCGATCCCGCGCAACATCCGTTTGGCTGAAGCCCCAAGCTATGGCAAACCTGTAGCGCTTTACGATCCCCGCTCTCGCGGCGCGGAAAGTTATCGGGAATTGGCCGAGGAGATCCTGGCTCGCAATCACATCGATAGTCCCAAAGCCCTGGAGCGAAAGGCGGCTTTGCAAGCGCAATCGCGACAGGAAACGAAAGTGCGGTTCTGGCCCTACGCTTGACCATCATCGTCCCTGAGGACGACTTCCTCAGGAATCGCCGGCCAGCCGTGCACATGGCCGCCTAGTTCCATCAGTTCTCAACCTCCGAGGCTTTAGGAAGATCAATGACCGCTGCTGTTGAAGTCCCCAAGCGCCGCGCACTCGGCAAGGGTCTCGAATCCCTGCTACCAGGACGATCTGGATTCACCTCTAGTCCCGCGCCTGCCGCGCCTCCTCCCCCTGATGAGGGCAAGCCGAGGGAGATACCCGTAGACCAGATCGAACGAAATCCTTTTCAGACACGCGGGAGCATCGACGAGAATGCGCTCAAGAGAACTCTCCGCTTCGATTGCGGCGACTGGGGTGGTGCAGCCTGTGATCGTGCGGCCACTGCCCGACAACCGCTTCCAACTGATTGCCGGCGAGCGTCGCTGGCTCGCCTCCAAAATGGCAGGCAAGACCACTGTGCCCGCTATCCTGCGCCACGTTTCCGATGAGCAGGCAATGGAGATGACGATCGTTGAAAACCTGCAGCGCGCCGACCTGAATCCGATGGAACAAGCGCGCGCTTACGATCGCCTCGGCCAGCAGTTCAAAATGACCCAGGAACAAATGGCCCAGCGCACAGGCAAGGATCGAGCCTCCGTCGCCAATTTTCTCCGCCTACTCCGCCTTCCGCTCGAAGTGCAGCATAAGGTGGAAAGTGGGAACCTCAGCTTTGGGCATGCACGGACGCTTCTCTCACTCGAATCACCCGAGGCAATTCTGAAGGCCGCACAAAAAGTGACCGCACTCTCCATGTCTGTTCGCCAGACCGAGAGTTATGTGCAGGGGCTGCTGAATCCGGAGAAAAAACCAAAGGGTGGAGAAAAGGAGAAGCCTCCGCTCGATCCCAACGTGCGCGAGGCGCGGGATTCGCTGCAGCGGGCACTGGGCCTGAAGGTTTCGATCGAAGACAAGAACGGCCGCGGGCGCGTGATCATCGAATATTCCCGACTGGAAGACTTCGATGCCCTGCTCGAAACGATCACCGGCAAATAGGAACTGGTTCTGACGGCACCAAGCACCAGACATGCGCCAAGCAGGTCGGTAGAGTAGCCCCGGGACTGACTTCCTGGGGCTGCTCACGGCCGTCCCCTTCGACAAACTCAGGGCAGGCTCCTCGGGGCTGACTATATGGCACTATTACAGTTACATTTAGCCTATCAGCAAGCGGCGAACAGCAGCGAGCAGTGCCTATGAATGCTGCGGCACTGGCATTCCGCTTCCGGGTCGTCGTTTTCGTGCTGCTCTACCTGCTTGGCTTTCTCGCGCCCTGGAAAGCTATCGTTCGCGGTGGCAGTGACGGTACGCTTTGGCTCGCGGCATCCACGCTGACCGCGCGCAGCGGCTGGATTGACTTAGCGGCTGCAACCCTAACCGTGACGTTCATCGCCCTGGCCTGCCTTGCGCTGGGGGCCATTCTGCGGGTGTGGGGCACCGCTTACCTCGGTTCCGGCGTCATGCGTGGCGCCGTCATGCAGGGTGAGCGGTTGGTCGCCGCAGGCCCTTATCGCTATGTTCGCAATCCGCTGTATCTAGGGTCCTCGCTGATCGGGTTAGCCACCGCCACTCTCATGCCTCCCAGTGGAGCCGCCTTCTTTGTGCTTTCTTTCAGCGTCTTCATCCTGTTTCTCATCTCCGCGGAAGAACGCTTCCTCAGCTCCCAAATGGGCGATGTCTACCAGGAGTACTGTCGTCGTGTTCCCCGTTTATGGCCTCGTATCGGCACCGGCGTTCCAACTTCATCCGCGCGTCCGAACTGGCTACAAGCTCTTCTGGCGGAAACTCATCCCGTCGCCTTTACGCTTTGCTTTGCAATCTTCGCCTGGCGCTACAACGCGCGCATCCTGATCCAATGCCTGCTGATCTGCTACGGCCTCTCACTGATCATCCGCGCATTTGCGAAACGACCCGCAGCCCTCGCGGACGCAGGTGCGTAGCTGAGCTTCTTCTTTACCTGGGGAGACCAAGAAGGAAGCGCAGAAGCCTATTGGTATGGATTAGCGATGGAGGTCGAGATTTCTGGTTTCCCACCCTTGCCGAGAAGTCGTCAAGGATGGGATGCCCGGATTCTGATGCATTCCGCAGCAGAGGCTGATAACCGCAGCTGACCCCAGGTACAGAGGGCGCGGCCCTGTCGCCGGGCCCTCCTCGCATGCTTCTTTCTTCACCCTGGGGCCTGTGTTGATGGCGGCCCATCCGGTCTTAGCCTGGCAACTTAGACCGGTGTGATCTGGTTCAGATCGCCGCCACCACTCAAGCTACTTCTTTGGCGGCGCGATGGTGTCTTTAGCAGCCTTGGCCACGCGGAACTTGACCACGGTCTTGGCCTTGATCTTGATGGTTTCGCCAGTTTGGGGATTGCGACCCATACGAGCTTTGCGCTCAGCCTTCACCAACCGGCCAAGTCCGGGAATGACGAAAACGCCATTCTTCTTTGTCTCCTTCACCGCCGTCTCTGCGAGCAGGTCAAGAAATGCTGCCGATTGCTTGTTGGTCAGCTCAAGCTTTTCCGCCAGATTGCGAACCAGTGCTGTCTTGGTCATGCCTGTTGCCATATTGTGTCCTTCTTTCTCCTGTTGATTCATGGGCCCATGGTGGCGTTGATTCGCACCTGGAGAATCCATGTCCTGCTTTACGCTTCACCCGGTACCTTCAGATGCTCGTGCGAAACTTGCATCGATCGTCAGGAAACCCAGTGTTTATGCGGGTAAAAACGAACCCACCGCCGTTTACGATGCGGCTTTGTCCAGCATTTGTCAATCGAAAAACCTTTATTTGTTCCGTTTTTGGCTTGTTTTTCCTATATTTTCCTTAATTTCTTGGGTTTTCCTTTGATTTACGCCCTTTTTTCTACAAACCAAACAAAGGCCGCCGCTTCTTTTCGATACTCGCGAGCAGAGGCGTGTTGAGCGCATTCACCAACGGAGATGCAAGACGAAAGCGCCGAATCACTTCGGTTGCTAAGTTATTTTCGAGAGACGCCGTGGGCGCGAGGGTAGCCTCCACACCCCACTGTCGACACAAGAGCAGATCCATCGCAGGGTGATCTTTTGGAAAGCCCTTTGGGGCCCGTGTGAGCGGCACGCCCGTAAAGGACTCCATGGTGCGGCGTAGCTTGCGGTCATTGAGCAGCCGCCGCACTTCCTCATGGTGCACGGCCAGATATCCTCGGATCGCCAGCAGTTGCTCGCGCTCCGGCATATATACGCCGGCAGCGATCAACACCTCATCTGGAGATATATGCATGTAATAGCCGCCCCCGGAGGTCTTCTCCAAACCAGCACGCGACCACCACGCGGAGATATGACTCTTGTACGGTCGCTTGTCAGAAGAAAATCGTATGTCGCGATAGATGCGCATCATGCATTTTTGCGGCGGCCGCACGTTCGCAGGAGCGAAGTCTTCCATGGCACGGTTCACCGTTTCGATCAGGGCCAGCATCGGCTGCTTGAGCTCACGCTCGAACTCCGGCTTGTGGGCCTCGAACCACTCCCGCCGATTATTTCGCCGCAGGCTTCGCAAAAATCTCAGCCCGGCTTCACGGAAGTACGGTTCCCCGGATTTCCTGTTGGTGTTGGTGGCGCGGGCTAGCTCCATGCGGCTTTCCTCACTGAAAGCCGCACACGCGGCGGCGTCCAGCTTCGCAAGGTAGGAAATTCGGGTTCTCCCGGATTTCCTGTTGGTGTTGGTGGCGCGGGCCAGCTCCATGCGGCATTTCCTCACTGAAAGCCGCACACGCGACGGCGTCCAGTTTCGCAAGGTAGAAAATCCGGGCTCGAATTGAGAGGTCATGATTGGATAGCGAACGAGTAAGTGAAGCGGAAGCCGCAATTATGCGGTCGTGCCGAGCAGGTAACCTCGCAGGTACCCTAAATCCGGTTTTGCAGTACAAAAGTAACGGACGTGCTACGCCGCACTCGATCGTGTTTATATTGATCTGCAATAGACTTTGCTTGCCTCCCTCAATCTGACAAGGCTGTCCGGCTGCTCACATACATGAGACAACTTGCCTTTTTTTTCTTTTTTGTAGCTGCATCTACGCTGTGCGCGCGTGCGCGTGTACATGAGATGGAGTTCGACCAGGCTCGCCAGGTCGCCCTCATCGTTGCCCGCTTCGACAACATCACGGTGGACGATCGCACGATCGTGATGAACTCGATGGACACCCGGACGGATGCCGGCTTTATCCCCGGCTACTATAGCTTCTCCATCATTCGAGAGAGCGACTCGCCCGCGCGCCCGGATGAAACTATTCGCATGTATGTTGTTTCCAAGAAGACCGCCGATACCTGGGAACTGAATCTTTGCACCCACTACTCGTTTCCCGAACTGCAGAAATTTCAGCAAGACCTCTTGCATAAGACGGGAGGCAATGCAGCCAACGATCCTGACATGCCGAAAGCAATCGGCTGTGCCAATCAGGCACAGATGAAGCCGCCGGCAGAATAAGCTGACCACAAAAGAAGATGCCCACACCTCCCTGGCATGGGCATCTTCTCCGCGGTTCACCGAAGTGAGCCGCAAACATAGGGACCGCGGTGCCGTCGGGGGGAAGTCTTAGCACAGCGTAGTCCTACTCGCATCCTATGCATGTGGCATGCCAAAACGGTCAAAAGGAATAGGGTAGTTAATTCAGCGGTTTATCTCTCCAGGCCTGTGGAAAGCTTCACAGAGCGGTCTCAATCTACTCTCCACTGGGAAAAATCTACCTGCCTGTGTGCCCCATTCGAGAGGCATCCTAAGGCAGTTTCGCAATGACGGTAGCCTGATAAAGACCGCGACGTTTGGTTTTCCTTGAAAGAAAACCTCCGAAAAGGCCTATGGCTTCGGTTTACACCAATTGCGAAACTGCCTAATTCCGCATACCCGCCAGAGCCGCGCGGAAGAGAGCCTCAAAGCTTTCTCCCACAGACTTATCTTTAGCCACTGCGGCAGCAATTGCCTTTTGCGCTAGCGGGCGCTGGTAACCAAGATTGACAAGGGCTGATAGCACGTCTTCGGTTGAAGGGCCGGTTTCGATCAGATGCGGAGCAGCTGCCATGTCCTCAAGCTTGTCTTTGAGATCCACCACCAGGCGCTCCGCCAGGCGTTTGCCGATGCCCGGGATCTGGGAGAGCGTGGCATGGTCCTGACCGCGGATAGCGCCTACCAACCGCTCTGTACTTAGACCGCTCTGGATGGTGACAGCAAGCTTCGGGCCCACGCCGCTTACGGTGATCAGGCGCTCGAAGACGCGCTTCTCTTCTCGTGTGAGAAAACCGTACAGCGCCAGAGTATCTTCGCGCACGTGGGTGTGGATGAAGAGAGCCACCTCGGTGCCCTCCGGCGGTAGTGCACTAAACGTGGGCACGCTGATCACGACATCGTAGCCGACTCCGCCCGCCTCGATGATCGCCTGCTGTGGTTGTTTCGCGAGTAGCCGCCCGCGCAGGTGCGCAATCATGCGCTGATTGTACAGAGAGAAGCGTTACCGCATTTTCAGTTTTGGAATGCTTTAAAACTTGTGGCGATAGGAGATTTGAAAATCGTAGCCGGGGTTGGGAGGAAAGAGCGCGGCCACATGGCGCAGACGCTCAGCCAAGGCGTGCGCCGCCAGCAGGGGATACTCGCGCTCACGCAGATCGGTGTAGTTGAAGTCGAGAGTGAGAGAGAGCATGTAGATAGCAAGAGCATCAGAAAAGGCCGCTTCAAAAAAGCTGCTCTTGGCCTTCTCGTCGATCCTCCCCTTGTCGACCGCACGTCCTGCAGCGGCCGGCTGATCGACACGTGAGAACGTTCTCTCCGCCATGCGCGCGCCAGGACCTTCGTTGCGTCCTCGGTCCAGTGCACGGCGCCGGCTTTCGTAGCTATCCTGACTGGTTTCGCCGCGCACTTCCGCCAGGGCCTGCGACCACGCCAGGTCGCAAAAACTTTGTGGAACTCCAGCAGCTTCGACAAAGTGGTGGCCGACATTGATAAAGAATTCGAAGGCCAACGCAAACCTGTCCTGCATCAGGCGGGTGGAGATGAAGATGCAATCGGCGCCGTCGAACTGCACATTGCGATGACACATGGCGCGATCGCCCAGGTCGATGGTGTACCCGGGCGCAACCATCGTCTCTTCCGTTTCACCAATAGTGAGGGGCACGAAGTAGTAGGCATGCCGGGTCAGCGCTGCAGCGACTGCATTCGGCACTGCCTGGACGATCGGCTCGAGCTCCTGCTCGGTAATGTGCGTGTCGGCAAAGATCGCGTAGCACAAGCGGTTTTCGGACTGACGCACGGGGGTTTGCTGGGCCACGAGCGATGCCGGTAACAACTCCATTTGGGCGACTTCAGCCATAACCTAGTATTCTAGCTGAGTGGAAGGGTGTGCACCCTCCCCATTCTGAGGCCAAGCATGCATGCGCAGCAGCAAAACCCGCACCAGGGCGCCGATTCACGGGCAGAGGGAAAGTTCTTTGGCGTCCCCCTGGGCGATTTCGGGTTCTTTACCAGTCTTCTGATGGCCCTTGGAGTGGGTTTCCTGAGCTTCTTCCTGTTCACCTTCCTGGCCATCGTCGGCATCATGATCTACAACGGCATGGGCCACCAGGTTGACTACGCGGAGAGCTATAAGTACATCTCCTTCCCAGCCGGCTGTGTGGTTTTGGCTATCAGTCTCGTCTTTTTTGGCACGCTGTGGCTGCGCCGCAAGTTTTCGAGAGGCTAGGAAATTTGCTCTCATGGCTCTGATTAGCATCGCACCCGAGTCACTGCAACCAGACAACACGAATGATGCACCACCAACGGAGCAAGCGCGTGCGTGGTGCCGGCGACTGGAAGCCGGCGACATTCTTTACTTCCCGCAGACGCCCATTTCTTTCCCGCCCGAAGACCTCTCTTTCCTGCTGGGCCAGCAACAGACGGGTAGCACGCTGCACAAGAACATCGCCTACAAGCCGAATCTGGATAGCGTGAGCGGCCTCGATGCCGGCACCGCCGGCGCTGCGGAGATGAAACAACTGCAGACGATCATGCGCCAGTACTCGCAGGACGTAACCCGCTTCCTTACTCGCTTTCTATCGCCGTACCAAGGGCGCTGGCAGCTGGACTATGCCAGCTTCCGGCCGCAGGAAGAAGAGGGCCGCGACTTGCCCCTGCGCCGCCGCAACGACCTGCTACACACCGATGCTTTCCCTACGCGTCCAACGCGGGGAGCACGCATTCTGCGCTTCTTCAACAATATTCACCCATCGCGCACGCGCGACTGGGTGGTCAGCGATCCATTTCCTGTGCTCGCGCCCCGGTATGCTCCGCAACAAATCCCGCTGCCGGCACCTGGGAGTTCAGCGCAGCCGCGCGTTGCGCTCGCTAGCTAATGCAGCAGGACTTGGCTATGCGGTTCCCAGCCTGAAGCGATCGCCCTATGACGACTTCATGATGCGCTTCCACAATTTCCTTAAAGAGAACGCCTCGTTCCAGGCGGAGTGCCGCAAGGAATATGTGCAGTTTCCCGCCGGCTCCAGCTGGATGGTCTATACCGACATGGTTCCACACGCTGTGCTCTCGGGCCAGTACGCCCTGGAGCAAACCTTCCTGGTGGAACACCAGGCCATGGTCTCTCCGGAGTCGTCGCCTCTCTCCGTTCTGGAGGCGATGACCCACTCTGCGCTGGTTTAGAGAGGGTTGAGCCGCCAGATCTCAAAATTCAGGACAGCGGCGAAAGCTACCCAGGCAACGTAGGGTAGCATTAGCCACGCGGCCAGCCTGGTAACCCGCATGAACAGAAGGGTCGCCGCTACGATGGCGAGCCAGAGCACGACAATCTCCATCAATGCCCCAGCCAGACGATGCTCGCGGAAGAATATCCAGCTCCAGGCAAAATTCAAGAAGAGCTGGAGCCAGAAGATGCTCAGCGCAGCTGTTCTCAGTGCGGCTCTTTCCGCAGTGCCGGCGGGCGCTCTCCACACCAACCAGGCGGCGATCGCCATCAGCGCATAGAGCAGCGTCCAGACTGGAGCGAAGATACCGTTGGGCGGATTGAACGATGGCTTGTTCAGCGCCGCGTACCAATGAGGAATGGCCGCCGCGGTAAAGGTGGAAGAAACCGCAGCCACCAGGAACGAGGCGGCCAGAAAGCCGGCCAGCGCGATCGCACTGCTCTTATTCATACCCTGCATGCTCCCTTGTTCTCCTCGCCCCTCGACGAATGAGGGTACAGGCACATATCCTTGAGTTCTAAGTCTCCCAGGAAAATGACAGCGATCGCAGACTCGATAAAGGTTCATCTCCCCGACGGCTCAATCAAGGAACTCCCCGCCGGAACCACTCCCCACGACGTCGCACTGAGCATCTCACCGCGATTGGCCGCCGCGGCCGTGGTGGCACGCATTCGCCCCATAGCCGCCGAGAATCATCAGCCGGCCACTGGCGCCCCGTCTGAGAGCGGCGAAGCGGCGCCTGAGGCTAGCATGTATAGCGCCGGCGAAGCGAGCGACGAACGTTTGGTGGACCTGAGCGCTCCTCTTACCGAGGACGTATCGCTGCAGCTGCTTACCGAGAAGGATGCTGAAGCTCTGAAAGTGGTGCGCCACTCCGCCGCGCACGTGATGGCGACCGCGGTGCTCGAGTTGTATCCCGAAACCAAGCTCGGCCATGGCCCGGCCACGGATGCGGGTTTCTTTTACGATTTCTACCGGCCCACACCCTTCACGCCCGAAGACCTCAAGGCCATCGAAGCCAGGATGGCGGAAGTGGTTGCCCGCAACGAGCCGTTCGTTCGCGAGTGGGAGTCGCGCGACCATAGTCTGAAGCGCTTCAAGGAAAGCAACGATTTTATGAAGGCCCACTTCGTCGAGCGCTTCACCAAGCCGGGCGAGGAAATTTCCTTCTACCGCAATGGCGTCTTTGAAGATTTTTGCCGCGGGCCGCACGTGCCCTCGACGGGAAGAGTCAAGTCATTCAAGGTGATGAGCCTTGCCGGCGCTTACTGGCTGGGGGATGAAGAGAATCCGCAACTGCAACGCATTTATGGCACAGCATTTTTTTCCAACAAGGACATGGAGCAGCACTTCGCCCGGCTGGAGGAGGCGCAACGCCGGGACCATCGCGTGCTGGGCAAGCAGCTGGACCTTTTTTCCATTCAGGAAGTGGCCGGTCCTGGACTGATCTTCTGGCACCCCAAAGGCGCGATGGTGCGCAAGATCATGGAAGAGTGGATGCGCGACGAGTGCCTCAAGCGAGGCTACTCCCTGGTCTACACGCCGCACGTGGCGCGTGTGCACCTGTGGCAGATCAGCGGCCATGAGGGCTTTTACTCGCAAAACATGTTCACCCCGATGGAGCTGGACGACGCAGATTACCGGATGAAACCGATGAACTGCCCGTTCCACATTCTTATCTACAAGAATTCGCCCAAGAGCTATCGTGATCTGCCGGTGCGCTATGCCGAACTGGGGAATGTCTATCGCTACGAGCGGTCGGGAACCATGCACGGATTGTTGCGCGTCCGTGGCTTCACCCAGGATGACGCGCACATCTTCTGCGAACCGTCGCAGATTGAAGACGAGATCGTGGGCTGCATCGAGTTTGCTGAGCTTGTACTCAATACTTTTGGCTTCACGGAATTCAAGGTGGAGCTCTCCATCTGGGATCCAAAAGACCGCAAGAGCTATACCGGCTCGGACGAGAACTGGAACCTGGCAATCCACTCGCTGGAGAACGCTTTGGCGCGAAAGGCAATTCCCTACAAGACGATCCGTGGGGAGGCTGCCTTTTATGGGCCCAAGATCGATATCAAGCTGGTGGATGTGCTTGGCCGCTTATGGCAGCTGTCGACGGTGCAGTTCGATTTCAACATGCCGGCGCGCTTTGAGATGGAGTATGTTGGCGAAGACGGCGAGCGTCATCAACCGGTGATGGTGCACCGCGCGCTCTATGGCTCGGTAGAGCGCTTTTTCGGTGTGCTGATAGAGCACTATGCCGGCGCCTTTCCGCTGTGGCTTGCGCCGGTGCAGGCCGGCATCGTGCCCATCAGCGAACGCCATCTTGTTTACGCGCAAAAGATACAGGAAACGTTACAGACTGCCGGCTTGCGCGTAGAGGTCGATCACCGCAACGAGAAGATGGGGGCCAAGATTCGCGATTTCACCATGCAGAAGCTGCCATACATTCTTGTCGTAGGCGACAAGGAAGCGGAGACGGGCGGGATCAGCTTGCGCGTTCGCGGCCAGGGTGATCAGGGTGCTATGCCGCTGGAAGACTTCGTTACCCGGGCGCGCTCGCTGGTTGAGAGTAAATCAACTAGCTTGTAACCCGGTGGAGGGGTGACGTAGCAAAGACGGAACAACGAAAGACTGCGTCATAAGATTCGTACCCGGGGCTTCCCCACAGATCACTTATGATGGGTATCGGGATTCGAGTATCTCGCAAGCCCAACGCGCCAAGCTTGCGACAGCCTCAGAGAATATTATGGAAAGCACTCGCAGCTCCGATCCGCCACTCCATTCCGCAGCCGATCTGGATGCTATTTACAGCGTCCGGTTTCAAAATCAGGAAACGTACCGGAGAAAAGTGTGGTCGGTTCTGGCCAGATATTTTTCGCGCTGGATTCCGTCTGACGCTGTGGTTCTGGACCTGGGATGCGGGTATTGCGAGTTCATTAACCAGGCGCAATGCGCGGCTAAATATGCCATGGACCTCAATCCCGAGGCGCGCAAGCGAGCCTCGTCCGATGTGCGCGTGCTCGAGCAGGACTGCTCCTTGCCCTGGTCTGTCCCCGCCGCCAGCTTGACCACGGTTTTTACCAGCAACTTCCTGGAACACTTACCTACAAAAGCACTTGTAGAGGAAACTTTGCTGCACGCACACCGTGCGCTTCAACCAGGCGGCCGTTTCATCGCCATGGGACCGAATATCAAGTGCGTTCCCGGCGCGTACTGGGATTTTTATGATCATTATGTCGCCCTGACAGAACTCTCGATGAAAGAAATACTCACCAAGTGCGGCTTCCATGTGGAAGTGTGCCGGGAAAGATTTTTGCCATATTCCATGTCCCAGGGAAAAACGTACCCGGTATGGATGCTCCGCGCTTACCTTGCCCTGCCGGCCATGTGGTCACTCTTCGGGCGGCAGTTTCTTGTGGTTGCGAGGAAAGGGTAGATTCAGCGGGCCTGCCAGCCTCGCTGAAGAGTTCAGGTGGAACGAAGTTCTTCTCTCGCCCCGCGACTCCTCGCCTTGGGCTGAAAAGCCATGAAATACCACTTCAAATAGTGCGGCAGCCACTGCCACAGCTTAAAGCGCGAGGTTCCCGCAGTCCGGTCTCGCCAGGTGGAGGGCGTTTCGGTGATCGTATAGCCGGCAAGAAAGGCCTTCACCGTGATCTCCAAGCTGAGTTCAAAGCCACCCTTGCTCTCGATGCGGATGGCGCTCAACATGGCGCGATCATAGATCTTGAAGGCGTTGGTCGCGTCGTGTGTCGGTATCCCGCGGAACCAGCACAAGGTGACTCCAGAGAGGCGTGAGAGCAGCTGTTTGAACCATGGCCCTCCGATGAGTTTGCCCCCCTTCATATAGCGGCTGCCGACAACAATGTGGCTGCCGCGCCGATATAGTTCGAGCATCTTGCGAACCTGCGCCAGGTCGTCGGACAGGTCGGCCATAACGACCAGCACAGGACCGGCGGGCGCCGCATCGAATCCAGTTCGGATCGCACCAACGACTCCGCGGCCGTAGGTGTTCTTGATCAACTGCAATCGAGTCTCACCCTCGCCAATAATCCGCCGGACTACCGGAAGCGTATCGTCCCCATCAAAGTCATAGGCGACCAAGGCGGAAAAGGGAAAATCGAGGTGCTCGGTCATCTCTTCCCAGAGCGCGGGGAAATTGGCCCCCTCGTTGTAGACGGGAATGACTATGGTCAGCGGCCTATCCGTTACCTCTGCTACTGAATTTGATGAATTCACATCTGCCCTATTTCCACTTGCTCTGCAATCCATGGAATAACCTCATCCAGGATGTCCGAGAGCGGAGTCTTCGCCTCAAACCCAAGCAGCTCCCGTGCCTTGCCTACCGCCGGCGCCCGCTCCTGGACATCGTACTCGTAGGCTGGGTCGCTTACGTATCGGAATGGCTTGCCTGAGCCGTGGATCTTTTTCCAGATCAACTCAGCCAGCTCCAGCACGGTGGTACGCACGGGAGTAGACAAGTTGAAATCCTGGTTCAGAGCGGCCGGGTGCTCAACGCAAACCCGGATGCCGCGCGCAAGATCGCCGCCATAGGTGTAATGGCGGACCTGCTTCCCGTCACCCAGAATGTGCAACGGATCCTGTCCCTTTACCAGTTTCTGTACCAGGTCAGGAACGACGTGAGACATGGCTAAGCGCACGTTGCCACTCATGATGTCGTGGTCAGACAGGGCACGTTTTTCCCCGATGCCGACGCAATTGAAAGGACGCACAATGGTGTAAGGAAGCTTGTACTGCTCGAAAGCACCCTGCACAAAATACTCTACGGCGAGCTTTTGAAAGCCGTATGTCGAGCGCGGCGGCGGGCTGCGACGCTCCGCCCCTTCTGGTGTGGGGTATTCGGTTGTGCTCTCGAAAACCATGCTGGAGGAGAGTACAACGATCTTCTGGAGCTTGCGCTCCTTATGCGCCCAAATGGCAGCATCAAAGGAGGAAGCAATGATGCGCTCGTTTTCTGCCAGCAGGTCATAGGCAAATTCGTGAAAGTAGGAGATGCCTCCAATCATGGCAGCGGCTGCTATGAAATGGTCACAGTCCGAGAGGAGTTCCTTCATGAGAGCGACATCTTTTGCATTGCCCTCGACCAGCTTGTAGCGGGGATGGGAATCGTAGGACTTCTGTAGCCGTCCATACTTGCTGAAGTTGTCGAGACCAACTACGTCGTATCCGTGCTCCAGAAGTTCCTGGATCAGGTACCCACAGATAAAGCCGGAAGCGCCAGTTACCAAAACTTTCACGGTGCGGAAGATCCTCCTGTTACGAGTTGCGCTGGGGCCAAAATCCCCACACATCCACAACTACCTTGCTGTCGGAAAGGTGAAGGTCCCGATAGGCGGAGTGCGGGGCTCCGAGAATAACGACGTCAGCCCGATCTACAGCCTCTTCCAGCGAAACCAGCTTCTCGTCGACCACGTAGGGGTCTGTGCAAAGAACCTCTTTTGCTTCCACCATAAGCAATTTTCGAAGCTTGTACGATAGACTCTCGCGCTTGTCATCTGACTCGGATTTGAAGGCCATACCCAGCACTGCCACGACTTTATCGCGAAGTTTTTGCTGCTGGCGCAATTGGCCGACGATGAAGTTGGGTAGACCTTCGTTCACCAGCATGGCCGCATGCCCCAGGAAGAAGTTATTTCCCGAAAACGCCGAGAGCTGCAGGGTATCTTTCAAAAGGCAGGGTCCGGCCGCAAAACCGGCCCTGGCAAAACTCCTCATGCGTGGGTAGCGATGGGTGACCGCGTTGTAAATGCGTTGGTAATCCAAGCCGTAGGTCTCAGCCAACATATAAAACTGGTTAGAGATAGCGAAGTTCATATAACGCCAGCTGTTGGAGAAGAGCTTGGCCAGCTCTGCTTCGAGCGGGGATAGCTCCACCAGGTCATCATTGATGATGGAGAACAATTCGCGTGCGCGTGCCAACGAAATCGAATCAAACGCGGAAATGATTTGCGGGAGGGTACGAATCTCTTCCATGGCCTTGCCCTCCGCGATCCTTTCCGGGCAAAACGATAAAAGTATTTTGCGCCCGGAGGCTTGCAAGCGCTCGTAGACGAGTTTCGTTACCCCGGGATAGACGGTACTGCGCAAGACCAGAAGTGCGTTCTCCGGCATGCGGGCGATCACCTCATCGATGCTCCGATAAAGATCGGTGACGGTTGGATTGATGCTGATTTTGGGCCGACGTGGCTCCCGTAGATTTGACCGTATAATTTGCACTAACGAATGCTTTGCTCATCTTATTATCCGCACACTTGGTGTAAGCCCTTTGAGTCTGCCACACGAGTAGCCGTTGAATCCTGGAAATCCGTGTGAAGGTGTTCTGCTGGAAGGGGAATATGGAAGTCAGAGAAATCGCCACTAGCGTAAATCGAGGCGAAGACGGGATCTGGTATTCGAGGCTCAGATCCTCAATTTCTTACCCTGAGGGCGGAAACGAGACTTACTTTGAACTGGAGGACACCTCATTTTGGTTCAACCATCGCAATCGATGCATCGTTGAAATGTTCAAGCGTTTTCCGCCGGTTGGTCTTTATCTTGACATTGGGGGCGGCAATGGCTGTGTCTCTCGCGCGATCCAAAATGCCGGTTGGCCGGTAGCGACTCCTCGAACCCGGCATCCACGGTGCTCAAAATGCCCGCCTGCGTGGAATCGAAACCATCATTTCATCCACGTTTGAGGATGCGGGCTTTCTTGAAGCAACGATACCTGCAGCGGGAATCTTCGATGTCTTAGAGCACGTTCCAAACGATTGGAGTTTCTGCAATTGCTCGCCCGCTCTCTGAAGAAGGATGGTCGCTTGTACCTCACAGTTCCCGCCCTTGGTAGCCTCTGGTCGGCCGAAGATGAAGAGGCCGGTCATTATCGTCGCTATACAAGCCGAAACATTGCGTAGAGTGATTCGGCAAGCAGGATTGGAGTTGGATTACCTCACTTACTTTTTTACCGTCCTACCCGTTCCAATCTTTCTTTTGCGGTCCTTGCCTCATAGACTCGGATACAGTCGTGAGCCAGCCAAAGTCAGCTCAACTCACTCGCGCTGAACATACCGCGCCAAGCGGCCCACTCAACGCCGCTTTACAAGCCCTGATGAATAGGGAACTCGCGAAGATCAGGGCCGGCCGTACGATGGCAATAGGAAGCAGTTGTCTGGCCGTGGCGAGAAAAATGTAACTGGCTTTGTTGAAGAGAACCAAAATCATGGCTGCCGATCAGGGATTTTGCTCAGATCGCGTTCGTTCCGGACAAGAAAAACAAAGTTATCCATTGAGCCTACCGGCTTGAACTGATCGTGGATGTAGCGAACGAGTGGCAATCCGCTCAGATCGCGACCATTACGATTCCAGAATGCCAAAATCTCTGGATTGTAAATGGCACACGCGTTTGGGTGTTTTGATAGCTCGAGTTCAATCTCCAATTGCTCTTGTCAGAGAGCACCAACACCCACGCATCGATGTTCAGCCCTGCCGGCGGATTCATGCCAGTCCAAAAATTCAAGCTGGGTATGTTTGGCAGCCCAATCAGGATGTCGCAATAATTAATGCTGCTTCGTGTGAGCCACTGATATTCCTTCGCCTGCTGATCGCTAAGATGAATTCTGCTCGCCCCGGCAAGATTCAGAGCTGGCAGCGAATTGTACGATTCGCGCTGGACGTAAGCAATGTACCCATAATCCAAAACCAAACATAATAAGGCAACCGAGCCAGCTATGCGGAGAAGTACGGGGTGCCGGGACCCAAAGTCGTATTTAGCCGCGAACCATAACCAAAAATCATCGATACAAATTACCCCAGCGATGATCAAGAGTATTCGAATAAAGAGAACTTGACTGCCCGCCACTGGGTAGGCGTAGAGAGTCTGTATCACGGCGGTTGTGCACAATAAGGTTCGCGAGAAGACCAGCCGAGGAGCGCCATTTTCGGGGAGCGGGTACAGCAGTAGCCAGCAGAAAGGAGTGGCCAACGCGAGCAGGTGAGAGTAATTCTTAAAAAAAGTGCTGCGATGATACCAAGGCCGAACAGGAGCTTGACGGGAAAAAGGCATTTTGCGCTCCAATTCCCCTTATCCTTCATCGAGAACGCGACCCATCCTGCGGCAGCCATTCCACTGAAAACCCAGTAGAGCCATTTCGTGCTCAAAGCCACTGGAGCGTACCAGGGCCCTCCCACACTAACCCTTAAGTGGGAGCAAGAGCAGCGAATTCAACATCGCACTGGAGTGAACTGCCCTGCGCAATCGAAACCAATAGGATCGCAGCGAATGTGAGTACGAAAGAGACAACAACAATCCCGGAGTCTCTGAATGTAATCGAGATGTCTTTATCGCCACGGAAAAGGATGAGGCTGAACGCTACTATAGACGCGATCACCAGAACACAGTAGACACGTGCCTGAGGATCCCCCAACTGATGCTTCATCAGAGCAAATGGGAGAAACAGGCTCGCGGCTACAAAAGCGGCGCCGCAGGTCTTCGAGAACCGATTCTGTTTTGCATGAAAGCTCAGCGACAGGCCGGTCGCAAGAATCGCAAAAATGCCTATATTTATCTTGATCAACAGGAGCGCAGCGGGTAACGCCCCTAACAAAATGGTTCCCGCAAGGTGGCGTTGCTGCCCGATCAATATACCGCTCGCGACAAGACCCACCAGCAAAAGAATACAGAGCTCTTGGGGGTGCCCCGGTTCAGAAGCAAAAAACTGCAAAGAATACAAGGTGAGTAGGTGCGCCAAGGTTGCGAGGACTAGCGAATCAGTGACTCGTAAAATGATCCAGGCGCAAACTAAAGCAGTGACTAACCAAGGCAAAAGCGAACTGATACGAACAACGTCGTGTGTTACAGAAGTCCCTGTGCTGGATCGGAGCAGCCAGTTGTAGAAGTAATAGACAGGCCCGTAGGCACTCCAAACTTGGTCATACAGCTTCGAGCCGTCAAGATACTGTTTGACCGAGGTCATCAGCGAGCCTTCATCGTCCCAGAAACTGAAGCCACTGAACACACGGTAATAGGCCCAAATCCCACCCAGGAGAGTGAGAAAGCCAAACCAGAGCAGACAAAGAAAACGTGGAACTCTTGTGATCCCGAATAGGGTCATGGGGGCGGTCGTCTTTAAGGCGAAACTAGAGACTGCCATTAAGAGCTGTCTTCGCTTGGACTGCGAACATGTGGAGTCACTGGCGGACCATGGTTTTGGAAAACTTAAACGATCCGATCGCGGAAACTACATCCGCCTGCTCTTCCTCCGAGAGCGAATTGTAGAAGGGCAAGCGAAGCAAACGATCACTGACATCCTCAGTAACTGGACATTGACCGGGCCGTCCTCCGTAGCGCCTCCCTAAATCTGACAGGTGTAATGGCATATAGTGAAAAACGCTCAAAATCCCCCTGGCTTTCATGTGCTCGATGAGCTCCTGCCGGGCTTCGGATGATGGCAGCAGAATATAAAACATATGGTAAGCCTGGTCGCAATGAAGTGGGACGGATGGGAGTTGGACCTCGTTAGCAGTCGCCCATTCTCTCAGGCCAGAGAAGTAATTGCGCCAAAGGTGCTGCCTCGTTCGTTGTATTTCTTCTCGTTTTTCAAGTTGCGCAAAAAGGTAAGCGGCGAGAATGTCGGACAGGCCAAAACTGGAACCCACATCCACCCAGGTGTACTTGTCAACTTGACCCCTTAGGAAGCGCTTTCGGTTCGTTCCCTTGTCCCGAATGATTTCCGCGCGTTCAAGGAGATTTTCGTCGTTCACTACCAGAGCGCCACCCTCGCCGCACGTCAGGTTTTTGGTCTCGTGAAAGCTTAGGGTTGCCAAAGCGCCAAATGTGCCAAGATGTTTACCTCGGTATCGACCAAAAACGCCATGAGCGTTGTCTTCGATGATGGTGATCTTGTGCTCTTCGGCCAATGCGCTGATCGCGTTCATCTCGCAGCCGACACCGGCATAGTGAACGACAACAATAGCCTTGGTACGAGGAGTGATTAACGATTCAAGGCGGCGCTCATCCATATTCAGTGTATCGGGCCGCACGTCAACAAAAATCGGGATAGCCCCCCGCAACACGAACGCGTTCACCGTGGAAACAAACGTGAACGACGGAAGTATCACCTCATCGCCGGGCTGAATATTCAAAAGCAATGCGGCCATCTCGAGTGCATCCGTGCAGGAGGTGGTCAACAGAACTGCTGGAACTCCAAATTCACTTTCCAGTAACTCCCGGCATCGCCTGGTAAATCGGCCGTCCGAGGAGGTATGGCCCGCGGTAATGGATTCTGCCAGGTAGAGCAATTCATTACCCGACAGCGAAGGTTTATTGAAGGGGATACGAAACGAATTCACAATTCTCCTCTTTCAAACCAGCGGTGATACCAAAGCTCCACAGTAGCGCTCCTGAATCCACAGTTCTGATACAAACGCTGGGCCGGACAATTTCGACCTTGCGTAACAACAGTAACGCGCTGACACCCTGCCTTCTCGAGAAATCCGAGAGCCCCAGCCACGAGCTCCCTGCCTAGTCCCAGACCGCGCGACCCATCCGCCACGGCAAGCAGCCCAATATTGCCTATGCCTCCTGACTCGAGGTGACAGGAGACATAACCTGCTGGTTCGAGACAATGTTCGGCAACCAGAACGGAATCAGCGTAGCCGCGACAGGAACGTTCGATCCACGTTTGATAGAGCTCATCACATCGTTGGTCGGGAAAACCGAGATCATTGTAGAATCGCGAATCACGATGACTGACCGCAGCGATTGCCCGTAAGGAGGCGAGATCTGATTCCCTGAAAGCCCGCACCGACTTAGTCGACCCCGCATTAGCCCCCAATTCGCGAACCAGGGTAATCCGTATATCGGCCATTCGAAACCCGCTTGCCTCGGCCAATTCGATTATCCTCGAAGATCCGGCAGATACCAGGAAATAGAGGCATCGCACTTCTTCACGATCGCACCAATTAAAAACATCAGAGAGAATCAGAGGTGTCAGCGCGGATTGTTGAAGCCGGGCAATACGAAACCCAAAAAACTCCGAGTCCCAATCCAGCAACCGGCAAAGACCACCCTCAACCTTCATTCGTCGTGACCTGCACGGCGTAGGGAGGTTTGTCCATGGTCCGAGTGTGCACACGAGCTAAGTATTCTCCGAAAATTCCGAGAGCAAATAGTTGGGCACCAGAAAAAATCGAGATGATCGAGGCCAGGAAAGAGAAGCCAGGAACAACTCCCCCATAGATGAAGTAGCGGGTCGTGACGAGCGCTAAAATCGCGACCCCGAACATGGTTAGCAGAAATCCGACAATGCTGGCGATCTGTAGTGGCAAAGTACTGAATCCCGTTAACATGTTCATCGCATGCGTAATCAGCTTCCTCGTCGTATAGCCTGACACACCGCCAGATCGAGGATGGTTTGCGACTGGGATCGCAGCAAAACTCTGAGTACTCCACGTCAACAGGACATCGATTGACACATAGGGGCCGCTATATTTCTCGAACGCCGCCCGCAGCTTGGTGCGAAATGCGCGAAATGCACTAACATTCTTCGCTGTCTCCGCCCCCATTGCATTTTGCAGAGCGATCTTAGTGATGCGCGACGCCAAATCACGCATCAAACCGTGCGTCTCCTTAACCGGCGTCCCGTAAACCACGTCAAACCCCTCTGACAGCTTCGTAAGGAGTTTTGGGACCTCGCCGGGTGGGTTTTGAAGATCGTCGTCCATCGTCACGATGATCTCGTTGCGTGCGGCTCGAATACCACACAGAAGGGCGTTATGTTGCCCGTAGTTCCGCATGAGATTGATTCCTCGAACCCAACTGTACTCGATCGACAGATCGCAGATAACATCCCAACTCCGGTCTCTGCTGCCATCATTGACGAGGATCAACTCCCTTTTCATTCCGACGAAGGTTTGATCGATTATTTGGACTAAATTCTTTAACGTCCTCTCGCTGTTGAATACAGGGACAATCACAGACAAGGAATTGGCCGCAAGATGCGGCGTCGGGCCATCAGTTGCTCTCGTCTCGTTCACGCGAATGATAAACCTTGCCCATATTGTAGAGACGTCTTCAATGATTTCGGGAAGGCAGTCACCGCGACGTATCCGCCTGGTACCCGGTTTGAATTCCAGGATTTGACCATCGTTGTTTTCAGATCGATGTGAGCCCCTTCGCGCGTCCCTCATACATTGAGATGAAAGATCGTTCGCCGGATTCCCAAAGCCAGCAATTCTGCTTGGGGCCTGCCTTCTAAGCAGATGTTCCGTTGTCGTCCTCGATTCCCAACTCAGGGAGAGCCGCCTCGCGGGTGCTAGGCTGTAGGTGTATCGGGCAAGGTCTGAAAGATATAAGGCGATAAGGAGCAGCCCTTGATGAAAGCCCCCGCCCTGGAGCAATCAGGGACGACTTGCGCTACAAATTCGCCCGAGCGCTCCAGTACGAAGCGCGAATTCTGGTTCCTGCTTTCCGGCCTTACGTTGTTATATATATTCCTCGTTACGATTGGCAATCGTCGTTACGTCTGGAACGACGAGCTCTTTACCTTCGATATCGCCCGCTCCACGTCTCTTCAACAGCTCTTCAGCAGAGTTAAGTTCGATATCCATACGCCAACGGTCTACCTGCTGAGCCGTCTCTCCATGTCCGTGTTCGGCCCAACGCCCTTCGGCCTGCGCCTTCCATCGATGATTGAGTTCTACGTCGGCAGCATCGCGATCCTGCTGTACGTCGCGCGTAAGGCTAGCATTGCCTTCGCCGGCGTTGCGGTGCTGATGCTCTGGGTCGCTGCGCCGACATTGTTTTACGCAGTTGAAGCCCGGCCATACGCACTCGTCTTCGCATCCTTTGCGTGCCTTTTGTTCTCATGGGACACGGCAATCGGAGCTCAACCCCGTGGTCTGGCGCTCTTCGGCATAGCAATTTCCACGCTGTTGCTGTCGGCAGCCCATTTCTTCGCACCGTTTACTCTTTTTGCCTTCGTCGCCGCGGAGGCATTGCGTTATTGGCGGCGGCGTAAGCGGGACTATGCGCTATGGGCGGCGCTGCTCCTGCCTATGTTGATCATGGTCATTTATATTCCGCTGATCCGGGCTTCTAAAGGAATCGTTTTCGGCACTCACGCTACCTTCAACACAACGGGCAAGTTCTTTGAGGACACATTCAACGGCCCAATTATGTTTTTCGTAGTGTTGGCGGCCTTGCTGGTGCCGCAGCCGAGGAACGACAGAGAAATACGCCCGAAATTCTTACCGGAAGAATTCATGTTGTTGGCGTGCATGTTTCTGAGTCCTATCTTCCTGAGTCTCATACTAATGTACCGTCAAGGTGCCTTTTACGAGCGCTATGTCATAACATCCCAGGTTGCGATTCTTACCGCCCTCTCGATCTTTCTTGCCTACCGTTTCCGGCTGAGTCGGGTGGCTGCCTGGGCAGCCTCAATCATGCTTTTGTTTTTCCTTCTCAGGAATCAAGTCTGGCATGTGCTCCGGAACCCAGTCGCGGCGAATGCTGCGATTCTGGCGTCGGTTGAGCCGAAGCTGCCGATCGTGGTTGCGGACGGTGTGGTCTTCATGGAGATGAACCATCATGAAGAGCCCGCCGTTGCGTCTCGGCTCTATTTTTTGAAGGACGTAGAGGCATCCATGCGATACGTCCACAGCAATCTTCATCAAACCTTTGAAGCGCCTGACGATATGAAGGCAGCCGGATTTCCTATTCAGGGGGTGATCGAGCAATATTCCAGCTTCGTAAGTCAACATCGACAGTTTCTGCTCATCGGCGAGCCCGTAGAGTGGGTCTTTATCAAGCTTCGCCTGGATGGCGCTTCGATCGCTTATCTTGATGACTACAAGGAAGCTAAGCCCTACAAGGACACCGTCCTGTACCTGGTCACGATGCCATCGAATACCGACCCGGCTATTTTACGAAAGTGAGATTGGCTAAACTTAACGCGATTGTTGATTGGCACAGGGAAAGCGAAGGATGAAAAGCCGTGTTATTTCGATCGTTGTGCCTTGCTACAACGAATCGAACACCTTGGAAACAATTATTGCTAGGGTGCTTGTCGCCGATGTTTCTGGGTTGGAGCGAGAAATCATAATTGTTGATGACGGATCTCGAGACGACTCTGTAAACGTCGCAAAGGCTCTTGCGGAGCGACACCCGAACATACGCGTTCTCGAACATAGAGTAAACCAGGGCAAAGGTGCTGCCCTCAGGACCGGATTTAAAACCGCGACCGGCGACATAATCCTTGTCCAAGATGCCGATCTCGAGTACAGTCCCGGCGACTATCCGCGGTTGCTTGCTCCCATCCTCGATGATCGTGCCGACGTGGTCTATGGCTCCCGATTTCGCAGCAGCTCTGAAATGCGAGTGCTCTTCTTTTGGCACAACGTCGGGAACAGTATTTTGACCCTGATGTCCAACATGATGACCAACCTTAATCTGACCGACATGGAGACTTGCTACAAGGTCTTTCGTCGCGAAGTGATTCAGGCGGTCACTATCCAAGAGGACCGTTTCGGTTTCGAGGTCGAGATCACAGCAAAAATTGCGCGGTTACCCGTAAGACCTCGCATTTACGAAGTGGGCATTAGCTACAGCGGACGAACCTATAGCGAAGGCAAGAAAATTACGTGGAAAGACGGTATTCGCGCTATCTGGTGCATTTTTCGTTATAACCTTTGAGTTTCACCTCAACTCTGCAAAATTTAGCGCCGGCTGGCCGCACTTTCGAGCGCTTGGGCAGCGCGCAGGACCGGCGACTCATCAAAGTGCTTACCCAGAATCCGCGTCCGATGGCCCGATGGCCAGTCCTTGTGACGATTGCCCGCAGGGCGCAGACATGCCGCAATTCCGGCAAGACTCGCGGTCACGGTGTAAATGTCCGCAAGGTACATAGAAAGCGGAACGATGGGCTTGCTATTGGTTTTTCTGGCTATCCGTCGGAGTCCACGTCCCTGGCTTACTGGGACACACGAGCACTGCGCCGGTCTGACCCTGACTCATTGGGAGCATAACTATGTCCTCCGGACTCGGTCCGCAACGCAGCAGCGCGTAGAGCGGCAAGTCACCTGACTTAATCGAATACTCGCCGCTGTTCATCTGTTCTACATCCGGCCACGTGGCCAAGACGACTGCGTTTCCTTGCACTGCGCGAATTCTGAATTGTCCGGTCGCCGGTTCATAGTTCACATAGTCGAAGCAATGGCCCAGGCAAGCGCGAGAAAGCAAATGAGTAGAGTTGATACGGTCGGTGAAGACGGACAGTACGCGTTGCGCAAGAGGCTTCGGCGAGCTCGTGCTGCCGGATGGAGGAGCGTCGATCCATGAGACGACGCGTTCCCTGGCGGGGAGAGTTTCAACAAGCTGGTGAAGCTTAGCTACCACACGAGCCTCTCTTCCGATATCCCGGTAGAGGGCGATGAAGAAAATTCCGGCAACCAGAACTCCAGCAGGCAGATACCAGCGCCGATAAACAGACCGGGACAAAATCGCCAATAAAAGAACACCGGAGAGAAGAGAAAAACGCTCTGCGATGCAAGAAGCCCATGAAACGTCCACGGATCGCCGGATCGCCAGTAGGCAGAAGTACAATGGCAAGCCCGGTCAGAAAGTAGACTTGCGCGGTAATACTGCTCACGGCCTTCCAGCGATTCTCGGGCTCGCTCAAGAGAACGAGGCTGAAGAGAAGAAATCCGAGGAAAACGGGAATATAGAGCCACCCCCACAGTAAAGCTTGATCGGCTCCCGTCCAATACATCGTCTGCCGAGGCAGCCAAAGGGTCAGGTATCTCGACGTCGTGTAGATCCGAAGCAAAAATAGAATGACGGCGCCACCGAGAAAGAGAAAAACCTGATAGCGCGGCCGCAACCGCCGGGCCAACATCCAATACAGCCAGATGCCGAAAACCCATAAGACCGGAAGAGGGTGGGCTAGATAAGCCAGGGCTAGAAGAGCTGCTCCCCAGAACGAGCGCGCCCCAAGGGGCTGCTTCCAGAGAATGGCCAGTGTCCAGAAGATGATGCCGCACGACAGATAATAGTTCAGGATTCCCTGTTGGAAAGTATAGCCGTACGTCAGAATTGCCAACCACGGCGTGAGCCAGTAGGGGTGGCTTCGATTAATCACCGAAATAAAGAAAAACGCGCCCCAGAAGAAAACTAAGACAGCCGCACCGCCGGCAAGTCGTTCCGCTCCTGAAACACCCAAAAACCGTAGTAACCACGGGAACAGGATGTCAAGCAACAGGTTGGTGCTTTGGTGGCCAATCCAGAGACCATGGACGCTACCGCCGCGAATCAACTCCGCAAGCCAGGCATTGTAGATGTGGCTTTGCATGTCTCCACTGGAGACGATCGGTTGCCATAGACAAGGGACGACGACTAGCAGAGAGATTGCCGCCGGCCGAAGCCAACCGGACGCAAGCGGCGTCGAAATTGAACTCTCTTGCAGAGTTACCTCATGAACTCCCATCGTTCGCTCCTCAAATAGAATCAGCGCGATGAATCTGACTCAAAACGCGGTTTGAATTCCAGCACCCTGACTCCATCGAATTTTCCTAGCTCGTGGACGTCGTACTCTTCTGCAGCTGTCTTTGCCAGCCAATCAAGCGTGTTGTAGGAGCGGGCAAAAGCCATGGCCAAAAAGCGCTGATGACGCTGAGCCGCCTCTCCGAGGAAACGTGAACCGTCGCGCATCGCCTCATCATTAAGCGCCCGCGGCAGCGGAGTCACCGGCACGCTGAGTTTGTAATAGCTAAGTGGCGGCAAGATGCCGCTTTCCAGGATCGCTGCGCCGGCCGGCATCTGCATATAATCTGCCTCCGGGATATCGCTGCAGATCAGCACCGGAGCATTGTCGGCGGAAGCGTTCTTTTGAACAAATTCCAGCGCGTATTTCCATGAGTATTGGTGCTGCCTCAAGAACGGAGTAGTCAGGTAAATAGCTGCGGTCACCGCTACGGCGATAGTGCAGGCGAGCAATCGCACAGCCCGCGAATCAATCCTGCTCGCGACCAATGCCCAGCAGAGCGCAATCCCGGGAACTGCAACCAGCCGGTAACGGGGAACAAAGACGTGGATCGACGTTCCCGCGCTGAGAGCAAACAGAAGCAAGATCGGGACCAGCGCCAGGGAGGTGCAGAGCAGAATCGGCCAACCGTCTGAATGTCTCTGCACATCAAGCCCTCGGGATACTGCAGTAACAAGAACACCAACGACGAAGGTTGCCGCCACCCCTTTAAGCGTGAGCGTCGAGCCTAGCTCAAGCAGATTGGGAGCCGGAGCAAAGACATGGGTGCCGCTGGTGTGAGCCATGTACTGCAACCGGGGGATCACCGGCAAGAAAGCGAACGCAAAAAACACAAGCGCCACGCCAAGCTGCCGCCATAAGGTCTTGCGGTCTCCAATCTTGAGCACGACAAAGCAGATGGCAAGCGCCGGCAGGATAGTGGCAAACAGCAACTGAAATTGAACGATGCATGCTGCCGAAAGGCCGAAGAGGGCGGCCAGCCAGTTGGAGTCGTTATGCCGCAACTGAACCAAGGCTAGGATGGAGAAGTTGATGGCCAGCGCCGCGAACGCATAGGGCCGAATGTCAATCGACGCAAAAATGATGATGGGATGAATGCAGAATACTATCGCCGCAATCAGGGCAACGTCCCGCTCAAACAATTCTCGGGCGGCGCGATACAGTACGTAAACCGCTCCAAGCATTGGAAGAACAGAAGAGATTCTGAGTGCGATCTCACCCATACCCACCGCCTTGGTCCACAACCAAAGCAAGCATGAATAAGTCGGGGCGTCGGGCCACACCTGGCGAGACACGATTCCCGCCCAACCACCCTGGATCAGGTAAATGGAGACGGTCTCATCCAGCCACAGGGGTGCGCGGATGGCGATGAACCAGATCGCAATCGAGAGGGCAAGCGCCAGGACATAAACCGCATACTGCCACCGGTCTCGAATGGGGCTAAGGCTCTGGGAACTCCAGGATGCTTCCATGGGAGCCTTTGAAATCGTGTTGGAAGCCCGCAAAGAAGTCTCCGCTCAGCCGAGGGTAGCCGATATCGAATGCGGCGCCGCTCCGCCGGCCCCCAGTCTCCCGAGAGGCGCATCCTCAAGGAACGCGGGCTTGGCCAAGCCCCAGCGCTTCAATCGTAAGTCAAGCGCAGTGCGAAGCACTCCAAATCCATAGGTCACGCTGCGCCGGAAATTGATCGATGACGCTTCTTTGAAATATTTCGTCGGACAGGAAATCTCGCCCACGTGAAAACCGAAATAAAGCGCCTGCACAATCATCTGGTTGTCGAAGACGAAATCGTCGGAGCAGCTCAGCAGCGGCAGGCGCTCCAGCACTTCGCGGCCCCACGCCCGGTAGCCGGAGTGATACTCCGACATCTTGTGTCCAATCATCAGGTTTTCCATGAAGGTAAGCCCGCGGTTCGAGATGTATTTGTACAGCGGCATGCCGCCCTGCAGCGCCCCTCGCCCGAGAATGCGCGAGGCCAGCACAGCATCGTATTCTCCGTAGGCGATCATCGAGGCCATGGCAGAAACCAGCTTAGGCGTGTACTGGTAGTCAGGGTGCAACATCACCACAATGTCGGCGCCCCGCGCCAGCGCAGCCGTGTAGCAGGTCTTCTGGTTACCACCGTAGCCTCGATTGTGATCGTGCCGGATGGTAACAAGACCCAACTCCAGGGCAAGAACAGCGGTGTTGTCACGGCTGGCGTCATCCGTCAGGATCACCTCATCGACAATCTCGCGGGGAATCTCGTCAACGGTGCGGCGCAACGTCCGAGCGGCATTGTAGGCGGGCAACACTACTACGACTTTTTTGTTATTCAGCATCGCTCTGCCCCGGCTGAAAGCACCTTATGATGATTATAAGGATAGGCGCTGATCGGATAATTCCGGACAATTTACTGTGGTGCTTCTCTTCCACGTTTACCAAGTGGGCACCCGGAACCCGGTCGCCCAAGCAACCCGCAGACCGCCCTTCAGCTCTCGTGTAACGATCTCTGAGCATGAAACCAAGGAACATCCCCTCGCTCGATGGCCTGAGAGCCTTATCCGTCGGGATGGTCGTCGCAGCACATATGGGCGGGGTCATAGCTCAAAAAATCCCCTCCATTCCCTTTTGGGTTTACATGTGTTGGGGCTCTCTAGGGGTACAAACCTTTTTTGTCATCAGCGGATTTCTGATCACGCTCCTCTTATTGAAAGAGTTGAATACGACCGGAACGATCAGCCTGGGGCGCTTCTATTTCAGAAGGTCGCTCCGCATCTTTCCCCCGTTTTACGCCTATCTGGCGGTCAGCCTCGCGCTCACGCTCGCCGGGGTCTTTGCCGGCGAACTAAGAGCCTTCATCGTCGCCGGCACCTATACAACGAATTACCTGGGCGGGGGCAGTAATCTGCTCGAGCACACCTGGACACTGAGTCTGGAGGAGCAGTTTTATCTCCTATGGCCTGCGGCACTGCTCTTGCTGGGCACGAGAAAAAGCATCAAGGTAGCCATTTGGTTGATCCTGCTCTCTCCCCTGTCACGGATTGTCACCTACTACCTGGCCCCGCACCACCGCGCACTCGTGGTAGGCATGTTGCATTCGGGCCTCGACAGCATCATGTTCGGGTGTCTTTTGGCGCTGCTCTGGGATAACTTGCGCTTTAACCAATTCGTTCAGCCCCTGGTTCGCGGATGGGTTGCAACTCTATTCGGACTTTTCGTCCTCGTCGTTAGTCCTATCGTGCAGGCCCATTTCCGGGGCTCTTACAGCCTGGTCATCGGCTTAACCCTCAACGCCATTTGTATCTCGCAAATCCTGCTCTATGTTGTGCGGGTTCCAAACTCCGCGCTCGGTTGGGTGCTGAACACGCGAGTACTGCGTCATCTGGGGGTCATCTCATATGGCCTTTACCTGTGGCAACACATGTTCACACGCAGCAACACCCTGCGCTTTGCCCCATGGAATCTGCTCGCAATTCTGGTATGTGCGGAACTTTCACACTGGCTGATCGAAAGGCCATCCTTTAGGCTGCGGGATAAATTGGAACTGGCCGTACCTTCCAAGAGGACGATCCTCGCCGAACCGATTAAGGGATAGTCACTTGCGTGCGTAGGCGTCGCACATTCAGGTCCAGTTGCGTTGCATGATTTGGTGACCGCAGAGCCCGACGCGAACTGCTTCCTCGCCACCGTCGATCAGGTTCCAATGGTCTCGATTGAGCGCCGCGTCCCAGGGACGCTGTTCTCGTGAGAACGCGCGCGACCTGGAGTAGCAAAGAATCAGGCGATGGAATTAATCTGTCGCATCTCCCGCTTCCAGGTAGTTCACCGATCACAACGAGGTACTGCCGGCGGGCACGCGAGGAACCAAGGAGTTTCGTGGGAATGCGGAAATTATATTAGGCCCGAGTAAGGCGGATGCAGGTGGGGTAATCCTGTAAATGGTTGATTTTGATGGTCGGGACGGGCAGATTTGAACTGCCGACCCCTCGCACCCCAAGCGAGTGCTCTACCAGGCTGAGCCACGTCCCGACGGGAAAAACAACCTCTTGAGTGTACACGACCCGGCGTTGCGCCGGCGGTCCCGCTTCCTCAGTGAGCGGGTGGAACGTATTCCTTGGGGAGCGCCGATCCTTCGCCGAAAAAGTACTCCTGCATCTGCTCCACGAGAAATTCCTGCGCTTCCCGCGTCCAGGGCTGCAGGCGGTACTCGTTCAGCAGCATCTTCTGCCGCTCGATCCACTCCGACCAGGCCTTCTTCGAGACACTGTTGTAGATCTTGTGGCCAAAATCACTGTCAAATGGGGGCTCGTCGAGGCCCTCCATCTCTTGCTTGTATCGCGCACAAACGACCATGTGTGGCATGAAACCTCTTCTCAAAGACATTTCCTTCATTGTAAATTGCTGCAGTGGAGACTCGCTCCGGAGTATCCAGCTTTGTCGATTTAGCCGCGCTTCTTCCCCGGGCGCTTGTTTTTCGCTTTCTGCTTGCCCTTGCGCAGCACCTTATTCTTGGGGGGAATGTAGGGATGAGCTTTACCGCTGCCGGACTTGACCTTCGCCTTGGCCTTGGCGGGACGGCCCAGGCGAACCGGCGCCACTTCTTCCAGAATGGAGAACTGTAACCGCCGTTGAACGGAATCCACGCGATCAAGAACCACCCGCACCCGGTCGCCCATGGAATAGCGCCGGCCAGAGTGCTCTCCTATAATCTGGCGCGTATTTTCGCGGAAGGTGTAGTAGTCGCCCTGAAGGCTCATGATCGGCACCAGGCCTTCGATGAAGAGGCTGTCAAGTTCGACAAAGCAGCCGTACTTGGTCACGCTGAGGATCATGGCGTCGAAGTCGTCGCCAATCCGATCTTGCATAAATTTGACCTTCTTCCACTCCATCAGTTCGCGCTCGGCATCTTCCGCGCGACGCTCGGCCTGGCTTGATTCATAGGCAATACCGGCCAGCTCGGCTTCGCTCAATGGAGCTGCTTCATGAGCAATCTCGTCGGTGCGCCGCGAGGCTTTAGCGGTTTGCTTCGCCAGTATTCCCATTCCGCTCACACCAGAGGCAAGGACCGCCTTGGCGATGCGGTGAACGATCAGATCCGGATAGCGGCGAATGGGCGAAGTAAAGTGCGTGTAGCAAGGCGCAGCCAGCGCGAAGTGGCCTTCATTCTTCTCGCTATAACGCGCCTGGCGGAGAGAACGCAGCATGAGATGGGCGAGGATGCGCTCCTCCGGCTTGCCCGCGATCTTGAGCGCCAGCTGCTGATACATGCGCGGGGTCACAGGGATATCCTCCGGAACCTCATACTGGCGAGGCTGGCGGCCCTGGCCCGACCCGCGATCTGCGCGGCTTCTGTGTTCCCGCCGCTCTGACTTCATCGTCATGCGTTTCACCGGCAATGGGCCCAGGCCAAGCGAGTAGCCAAAACCGGCAGCGACGCTCTCAAATTCCACCACCCGGCGCGGCTCCGGTTTTTCGTGAATGCGATACAGCGACGGTACGTCGAGATTCTGCAGCCAGGAGGCCACGCACTCGTTCGCGGAAAGCATAAACTCTTCGATCAGGCGGTTGGCCCAGCTCCGTTCGGAACGCACGATGCTTTGCATCGCGCCTTGCGAATCGAACTCGATGACCGGCTCCGGCAAATCAAAGTCAATGGACCCGCGGCGCTGGCGCTTTCGATTCAACAGGCGCGCCAGCTCATACATGCGTTCGAATTCGGGAACCAGGGGAGCGAATTGCTCCCGTGTTGGCTGGTCGCCGCTGATGATCGCGTGGACCTGGGTATAGGTCATGCGACTCGCCGAACGGATAACCCCGGGAGTGACCTCGTAGCTACGCACTTCGCCCTCGGGATCGATCATCATGATGCAGGAAAGCACCAAACGATCTTCCCCCGGACGCAGGCTGCAGATATCGCTGGAAAGCTCCTGCGGCAGCATGGGAACGGCGCGATCGGGAAAATAAACTGATGTGCCGCGCAAGCGTGCTTCCAGATCGAGCGCTGTGCCCGGGGTCACATACTGGGCGACGTCGGCAATGTGGACCTGCAGCTCCCAGGTACCGTCTTTGCCGCCGTGTTGGCGAACAAAGACAGCGTCATCGAAGTCCTTAGCCGTCTCGCCGTCGATGGTAACGATGGGCAGATCGCGAAAATCCCGGCGGCCGGCGGCTTCCTCCTCGTCCAGATGAGCAACCGCACGCGCCTCCTCGAGCACATTGGGAGGGAAAACATGGGGCAGATGGTGCTTGCGGATGACGATTTCGACATCCACACCAAAGTCATCCTCCCGGCCCAGGACCTCAATCACCCGGCCACGAGCGGGACGGGACGGGGTCGGCCATTCGGTGATCTCCACGTCGACCACCATTCCCTCTAGCCCGGGGCTGGCTTCCGCGGCAATCCTCACCTCGGAGCGTCCCTTATTCTCGCTGACCACGCGATGCGGCGTCCCCCCAAGCGTTGCCGTCGCCTGCTCGAAACCGAACGGGATAAGGATGGGCTGGGTCACCCGCTCATCGAGCGGCGTAACCGTATTGCCCTGTGCATGCTCGTGAAGCGCATAATGGAAGACGCCTACGACGGTGGGGTTGCGCCGGCTTAGAACCCTGGCAATGCGTCCGCTGTGCCTGCCGTCTGCTCTTGGTGGGGCCAGTTCTACCAGCACCTGGTCCCCTTGCATGGCGCCGTTCATCTCATTCGGAGGAATGAAGATATCGTCATCCCCGCTGGCCTGGCGGGTTTCCGGCCGAACAAAGCCGAAGCCGTCGCGATGCACATCCAAACGGCCGGCGACGAGATTGCTACGGGAAGCAGCCTGGGGGAGGGCCCAGTGGTCGCGATCAGCTTTAACCAGTTCGCCGCGCGAGGTCATGCGGTCAAGCTGTTCGAGCAACATGCGACGGTCTCGCCCGCCACCGAGGCCCAGTTCGCGAACCAGTTGCTTGTAGCCGGCCCGCTGGCCGGCAGAACGTTCGATACGGCGGAGGAGTTCGCGGTCGGTCATTCAGGGGGACAGGTTTCCAAATTGGGCGCCGAGAACCATGTCTTTGTTGATACTAATGGGTCAGCCCCCCCGGAACCCTGAAAGTTTCGGAATGGGGGATTTCAATTTTGCGCCAAGCGTGATTAAGATGCAGAGAAGCGCAAGGATTTCGCGGCTTGCACGGTTTTTAGCCGAGCAGGCGAAGTGAGAAAGAAACGAACAGCTCCACCTGATTTGCCCTTAAGTGCGGGAACGAATTTCCGCAGGGTTGTTTCGGGGGCCTGTATCCAAGAAGTAAACGAAAGGAAGTACAAGAGAGATGTGGAAACCGAACCAGCCGGGAAGTCCTTCGATGTCCCCTAGCACGGAGCCAACGCGTCCGTCCGCACCCACGACCACGAGCCACGAATCAACCACCACCCGCACTTCCAGCACCTCACCCGCATCGCCGGCAGCCGCCGACCAGGCAACGATTGGCAAGAGCCTGGTAGTGAAGGGCGAAGTGACTGGTTCCGAGTCGTTGTACATCGACGGCAAGGTCGAGGGTGCCATCAACTTGCCGGGCAACCGGGTAACGGTTGGCCGCAATGGACAGGTGTCCGCGAATATCTCTGCCCGCGAAGTTGTGGTTCTGGGCAAGGTGCGCGGCAACATCAATGCCAGCGACCGGGTAGACATCCGCAGCGAAGGTTCCTTAACAGGTGATGTGATTGCACAACGCATCAGCATTGAGGATGGAGCCTTCTTCAAGGGCGGCATCGACATCCGCAAGCCTGGCCAAGGAAAAGAAGGCGTGCCGGCCGCGGCCGTTTCCAACGCCGAGCAAAAGGCCGTCGCCGTTCAGGCGTAGGCAACGCTCTTGCAAAGCACGGGCAGCGCCGGCCCTCCGCTGGTGCTGCTTGTGTTGTGCCTGCGCCTGGGCATTAGTTTTTAAAACTGGTTTTCACCATATGCCACGATCGTGAAGCGTGGTGAAAGACAGGCGTCGCTGCGGAGGGCTGCCCGGTCTGCAGATCAAACCGGAGCCGCTGCAAAACTCTCTGCTCAGGGGCTAACGCGCCCGCGTGAGGATGCTAGTTAAAGAAACCTGTTCTTGGGGCTCTCCCTCTCGTTCCATAGCTAAGACGGGTGCCCCACATCTCGCTCGTTTTTCGCGAGATGTGGGATACCACGGCTCTTTCCCTCTGACTCTCGATTGAGCCGATGCACTTTACGGTCAACATCGGTGGTATCCCACATCTCGCGAAAAACGAGCGAGATGTGGGGCACCCGTCCTTACCTATGGAACCGGAACAAGGTCTGTATTCGACGGGCTCTGACAAATCCCCCATAAACCCCTCCGGTTAGAATTGGTCAGGCATGATCCTCCCCTTCGTCCGCGAGTTGCTCACGGACCTGGAACACTGTGAACCGTTTGAGCGCGTACGAAGGCATTTGGCCCTCGCTGCGGGGCGCAAACGTGTCTCCGGATTGACTGCCACCGCGCGTGCCCTCTATCTGCCGTACTTCGCCCGGGCTGCCCAGTCACCAGTAATGGTCATCGTTGCCGACAACAAGGCCGCCGACACGCTCCAGCTCACCTTGCGCGCTGCGTGTGAACTTAGCGGGGCGATCGAACCCGAGCGCGTGCTTCGATTTCCAGCACACGATGTTTTGCCCTTTGAAAATATGTCGCCGCACCCGGACGTGCAGGAACAGCGCGCTTCCGTGCTGTGGAAGATCGCGACCGGCGCCGCTTCGATCGTCATCGTTCCCGTGGAGGCGGCGTGCATGCGCGTCTTCCCGGCGGACTACTATGCGCAGCTAGGGCGGGTCTTGCGCCGCGAAGAAGAGATCGACATGGAAGAGCTCACCAGCCACCTGGCAAGTGTGGGTTACACCCCCATGGATATTGTTGAAATGCCGGGCCAGTTTACCCGTCGCGGCGGCATCTTCGATGTCTACTCTCCGGAAGCCGACCGCCCGGTCCGCATGGAACTCTTCGGGGACGAGATTGAATCGCTGCGCAAGTTCGAGCCGGATTCGCAGCGCTCGTCCACCGCTATCGACGAAACCTGGCTCTTGCCGCTCACCGAGACGCCGATCTCGGAGGATCTGCTGGCCGCAGTGCATCAACGCCTGAGTGGAAGCCGCCTCGATGCCGGCGACGACCAGGAACTGCTAAGCCGGGCACTGGTCGCCGGCGGCGTAAGCGTGTTTCCCGGATGGGAGTTTTTCGCGCCTGTGGCGGGAGCCGATCGCACTGTCTTCGATCTGTTTCCCAAGGTGCACGTCTTTCAGGAAGAACCGGCCATGATCCGCAACCAGGCGGACCGCTGGTGGAACAAAGTCGAGCAGCGCCATGAGCGCAGCGGTATTGGTTCCCTCATTACCCCCACCGACATCTACCTCTCCCCGGACGAGCTGCTGGCCAAAATCTCCTCTTTGCCCGGCCTGGAGATGGATCAGCTGGGCGCGGTCGATGTCCTGGACGACGACGTCAACCCGATGGACGAAATAGCTTTTTCTTCCCGTCCAACTCTGCGCTTTCATGGTTCCATTCCGGCGTTTCTGCAGCAGATCAAGACCCTGGCGGAGCAGCAAGTCCGGATGTTGCTGGTAGCGCCGAACCATGGAGAGGTGGAGCGTTTAGCCGGCCTGCTGCGGGAGTACGGCCAACCCTACCGGCTGGGCAGCCGCGCCCAGGCCCCAGGCAGTGAGCAGGCCTACGACGAATCCAGTCACCTGGCGGGCGATTTCCGCACCCCCGTGCTGGTGCAAAGCGCAATTTCAAGCGGCGTCAGCCTGCCCGACAGCAACCTGGTGCTCTTCGGCGCCAACGACTTCTCCGATGAAGCCGACGTAGCGGCTCGGCCCGTGCCGCGCAAGGCCAAGTCAAAGACGGCAGCCTTCGTCTCTGACTTTCGCGATCTGACAGTCGGCGATTACGTGGTGCACGTGGAGCATGGCATCGCCCGCTACATGGGGCTAAGAGAGATTGAGCAGGACGGCATCAAGGTGGAATTCATGGTGCTGGAGTTCGCCGAGCAGGCGCGGCTCTACGTCCCGCTCACCCGGCTCGACCTGATTCAGAAATACCGCTCCACGGATGCCGGTCCGGCCCCGGTGCTGAACCGTCTAGGCAGCCAGCAATGGGCCAAGACGAAGGCGCGCGTGCGCAAGGCCATGCAAGACATGGCCGACGAGCTGCTCAAGCTCTATGCCCAGCGCAAGGCAGCCCAGGGGCATGCCTTTCCTGTGGACAACGACTTTCAACGCGAATTCGAAGATGCCTTCGATTACAACGAGACCGAAGATCAGATTTCAGCCATCGCCGATATCAAGCGCGACATGGAATCGACCCTCCCCATGGACCGTCTGCTGGTCGGCGACGTGGGCTACGGCAAGACCGAAGTGGCCATGCGCGCCGCCTTCAAGGCTGTTCAGGATGGCCGCCAGGTGGCGGTGCTTACGCCGACCACCGTACTCAGCTTCCAGCACTTCGAGACCTTCAAAAGCCGCTTCAGCAAATTTCCCATCACCGTGGAGATGATCTCGCGCTTCCGCTCTCCCAAAGAACAGAAGCTGATCCTGGAACGCGTGGAGGCGGGCAAGGTCGACATTCTTATCGGCACGCACCGGCTGCTGTCAAAGGACCTGCTCTTCCACAATCTTGGCTTGCTGGTGGTGGATGAGGAGCAGCGCTTCGGCGTGCGCCACAAAGAGCGCCTCAAACAGATGCGCCGCGAAATCGATGTGCTGGCTATGTCGGCCACGCCCATTCCCCGCACCCTGCATATGTCTCTCGTAGGGTTGCGCGATATGAGCGTCATCGAAACGCCTCCCAAAGACCGCATGGCCATTCAGACGGTGGTCGCCAGATTCGATGAGAAGCTCATTCGCTCGGCCCTGGAACTTGAATTGGAGCGCGGCGGCCAGGTCTACTTTGTGCACAACCGGGTAGAGACCATTTACGAAATTGCCGCCAAGATTCAGGAACTGGTGCCACACGCTCGAGTCACCGTCGGCCATGGCCAGATGGGCGAGACCGAGCTGGAGCGGGTGATGCTGGCCTTCATGCATGGGGAGTACGACGTGCTGGTCGCGACCACGATCATTGAGAACGGGCTCGACATTCCGCTGGCGAACACCATCCTTATCAGCCGCGCCGACCGCCACGGGCTCTCTGAGCTCTACCAACTGCGGGGTAGGGTCGGCCGGTCCAACCGCCGAGCCTATGCCTACCTACTGATTCCTCCCGAGCAGGAGTTGACTGATATCGCTCGACGCAGGCTGGCCGCGTTAAAGGAGTTTTCCGACCTCGGCGCCGGCTTCAAGATCGCCGCACTTGATCTCGAGCTGCGCGGTGCTGGCAATATGCTGGGCGGGGAGCAGAGTGGCCATATCGAGGCTGTGGGCTTCGAAATGTACACCAGCATGCTGGAGCACGCGGTCAATGAGTTGAAAGGTGAGGAGCATCCGCAGCGGGCGAGTGCGCAGCTCAATCTCGGAATCAGCCTGCGCATCGATGAAAGCTATATCGAGGAAGAAAACCAGCGGCTGCGCATCTACAAGAAGATCGCCGGCGCGCAGGATGACGGTAGCCTGAGCGAGGTGCGTGCCGAGCTGGAAGACCGCTATGGCGAGCTGCCGGCCAGCGTGCACAATCTTATGGATGCAGCCAGCCTTCGTCTGCTATGCGAGCGGACCGGGGTAGCCCAGGTGGATCGCAAACGTGAACAGATCCACATCCGCTTCACCGGCCAGGCCAACATCGATCCTGGCCGCCTGATGAAGATGGTGGCGCAAAACGCCAAAAAGGGAGCGCAGTTCACGCCCCAGGGAGTGCTTCGTTTTCCCCTCAAGACGACCGAACCGAGGGATGTATTAAGTGAGATCCGGGCTCTTCTGGAAGAGCTCACGGCAGACGAAGTCGCTGAGGTGGCTGCCCCACACCAGCGCCGCTAACGGGCGCACGCCAGCGACACGAAAGATTTTTGGATCGGAGAAACGATCGATTGCGTTTGAAACAAATTGCACTCGTACTCGCAGGAATCGCGGTAAGCGCCGGCTCCGGCTGTTCCAACAAGGCGGCTCAGCCAGGCGCCTCGGAGCCACCCGCAGCCGCCGCAACGCTTGGCCGTCTTGCCGATCAATACTTCGACCAGGTCTATTTCCATTACGACCCGTCCGCCGGCACGGAGGCAGGTCTGCACCAGTACGACGCGCAGCTTGAGGACTACTCACGTGACGCAGTCGATCGAGAGACGGCTGATCTGCAGCGGTTCGAAGCGAAATTTAGCGCCGTTCCAGCCGTCCAACTCGATCTGACCAGCCAGGGCGATCTGGAATTGCTACTGGCGGATATTCACAGCCGGCTGCTCTCGCTCAACACGATTCGCCTGTGGGAGAAAGACCCCGACCAGTATTCGAGTGGTATTTCCAATAGCGCCTTCGTGCTGATGGAACGCACCTTCGCCTCGCCCGACGACCGTTTGCGCTCCCTGGTTGCACGGGAAAAACTGATGCCGGCTGCGCTCGAGGCCGCCCATCAGAATCTCAAAAACCCGCCGCGCATTTATACCGAAATCGCCCTGGAACAACTTCCCGACATCATCAGTTTTTTCCAGTCGGACGTACCCGCGGCCTTTAAACAGGCCCAGAACGAACAGCTCAAACAAGAGTTTACCCAGGTGAACGGAGCCGTCATCGCAGCGCTCCAGCGTTATCAGGCCTGGCTCAAGAAGGATGTTCTTCCGCGCTCTCATGGTGATTTCAGGTATGGCGCGGAGACCTTCTCGAAAATACTGCTGTACAACGAAATGGTTGACACGCCCCTGCCCAGGCTGCTCGAGATCGGCTATGCGGACCTGCACAAGAACCAGGCAGAGTTCAACCGCATTGCCAAGGAAATCGACCCCAACCGTCAGCCCCGCGAGATCCTGGCGGAGTTGGGCCGGGACCATCCTGCGCCCGATCATCTGTTACAGAGTTTCCGGGACACGTTCCAGGGCTTGATCCAGTTCATTCAAGCCCGGCATATCGTCGATATTCCCTCGCAGGTGCGCCCAATCGTGGAAGAGAGCCCACCGTTTATGCGAGCGACCACGACGGCGTCGATGGACACCCCCGGCCCCTTTGAGAAGGTCGCGACACAGGCCTACTTCAACGTGACCCTGCCCGGGCCGCACGACACGCCCAGGCAAATCGAAGAGCGTATGGCCGAGTTTAACCGGGGAACCATTATCAGCACTGCGATTCACGAGGCTTATCCGGGACACTACATACAGTTCCTTTGGGTGCCCCAGGCGCCCAGTACTGTGCGCAAGCTTTTGGGCGCCTCTTCCAACGCCGAAGGGTGGGCACATTATTGCGAGCAGATGATGCTCGACGAGGGTTATGGCCAACCAGGGAGCGGGGCACGGGATCCCCGGGATGCCAAAATGATTCGCCTGGGGCAATTACAGGATGCGCTGCTACGCGATGCCCGTTTCGTTGTAGGCATCCAAATGCATACGGGAAAGATGACGTTCGATCAGGCGGTAGACTTTTTTTTAACGGAAGGGTATCAAACGCACCAGAGCGGTCTGATAGAAACCAAACGCGGAACCACCGATGCAACCTATCTTTACTACACCTTGGGTAAACTCCAGATCATGAAATTGCGCGCCGATGTGGAGAAGAAGGAGGGCGCGCAGTTTTCGCTGGAGCGGTTCCACGACGATTTTCTCAAGCAGGGGTTCGCCCCGGTGAAAATAGTTCGCCGCGCACTTCTCGGGGACGAGTCGCCTACGCTCTAATTATTTCTGCATCCTAAGTACGCGTAGGGTGCTCCATGGGCCATTCACGATGAACATTTCACAGAGAACAGCCTAACCGGCGTGAAGGATTGCAAAGGATGAAAGATAGAGTACGCAAAGCAGTTTTTCCGGCAGCCGGCCTCGGCACACGCTTTTTGCCGGCGACCAAAGCGTTGCCTAAAGAGATGTTGGCGCTGGTAGACAAGCCGCTCATCCAATACGGCGTGGAAGAGGCAATTGCCGCAGGCTGCGAACAAATCATCATTGTCACCGGCCGAAACAAGGCAGAGATCGAAGACCATTTCGACATTAGTTTTGAGCTAGAGCAACTGCTCGAGAAGCGAGGCAAGACCGAGCTGCTCGCCATGACGCGGCAAATATCGCATATGGCGCGCATCGCGTACGTTCGCCAGAAAGAGGCCATGGGCCTGGGACACGCCGTTCTGATGGCACGCGACCTGGTAGGCGACGAGCCCTTTGCGGTCATTCTGCCCGACGACATCATCGAAGCCAAAAAGCCGTGCCTGCAGCAGATGATCGAAGTCTTTGAACAGACGCAGTCCACTATCCTGGCCACCCAGGTTGTTGAAGGCCCTTCCATCTCCTCCTACGGCGTGCTCGATTGCACTGCTCATGAAGGAAGCGACCGTATCTTCGACGTGAAAGGTTTGGTGGAAAAACCGAAACTGGAGGAGGCGCCCTCACGACACGCGATCATCGGGCGCTACATCCTCACGCCCAAAATCTTTGATGTGCTGGAAAAGACGCCGCTTGGCGCCGGCGGGGAACTGCAATTGACGGACGGCATCCGAGGCCTGCTAAAGTACGAAAAAGTCTACGGATACAGTTTCGACGGACTGCGCTTCGACGCCGGCGACAAGCTGGGCATGCTCAAAGCGACGGTGGAATTTGCCCTGAACCACAACGAGCTGGGGGGAGTTTTCCGAGAGTATCTGAAATCGCTACAGATCTGATTGCTCATTGGAAAGATGACTTTAAGAAGCGGACGGGGTCGCACCAGCGTGGCTGGGGCGCCCGTCTTCTTCTTTGTCCTCTGCTCTTTCTCGGTCAGCACATTCCTACTCACCCCCGTGATCGGACAAAACTTGGATTATCCCAAAACCCGCAAAGCTGACCAGGTCGATGATTACCATGGCGTTCAGGTCGCCGATCCGTATCGCTGGCTGGAAGATGACAACTCAGCCGAGACCCTGGCTTGGGTGAAGGCGGAAAACCAGGTAACCTTCGACTACCTGCAAAAGATCCCGTACCGTTCCAAGCTCAAGCAGCGGCTGGAAGAGCTTTACAACTACCCCAAGTACGGCATTCCGAGCCGGACCGGCCCCTATTATCTTTGGTCAAAAAATGACGGGTTGCAAAACCAGAGTGTGCTCTATGTGCAGAAGGGGCTGGAGGGTACGCCTCGCGTTCTGATTGACCCCAACCAACTCTCCAGCGACGGCACCGTACGTCTCATGACCGGGGAGCCTTCCCGGGATGGGCGCTACTTTGCCTACTATCTCTCCAGCGGCGGTTCAGATTGGATGGAGGGTCACGTTCTGGAAATAGACACCGGAACTGTTCTTAAAGACGACCTCAAGTGGCTGAAGGTGACTGGTCTTGCCTGGTTTGGCGATGGTTTCTTTTACAGCCGCTACGACGCGCCCGAGGGAGGGCATGATCTTTCTTCCCGCAACGAAGGACACAAGGTCTACTACCATCACCTGGGCAAGCCGCAGTCAGACGATCAACTCATCTACGAGGACAACGCGCATCCGCAGCGCTTCCATACTTTGCAAACGACGGAAGACGAAAGGTTCGCGATCCTGACTGTCTCTGAGCGCGGCCAAGGTAAGGACGGCAACGCGCTCTTCTTTTATGATCTCTCCAACGTAGGCGGTGGCAAGTTCGACCTTTCCCGGCACGCAGTGGTCTTCACACCGATTGTCGCTGAAGTGACCAATGACCGCTTCCACGCAATTGACAATCTCGGCGACCGGTTCCTGATCCTGACCAACAAGAATGCTCCCCATGGACGCGTCGCGCTCTACGATCCCCAGCATCCTAAGTCCCAGTGGAAAGACGTTGTACCGGAAACAACGGAAACGTTGAGCAGTGTCTCTACCCAGGGGGGCAAGCTCTTTATCACCTATGCGAGGGATGTCACCTCTCATCCTTACGTCTATTCGCTCGACGGCAAGATGGAGAACGCGATCGCCCTGCCGGGGCCAGGAACTTCCAGCGGATTTGGAGGAAGACGCGAGGATACGGACGCCTTCTACGCTTACTCCTCATTCAACTATCCCAGCACGATCTTTCGTTACGACATTGCAGCCGGAAAATCCACCATCTTTCGCGAGTCCGCAATCAAGGGCTTCAAGGCGGAAGACTACGAGACCAAGCAGGTCTTCTACACCAGCAAAGACGGCACCAGGGTGCCCATGTTTCTCGTCTTCAAGCGAGGATTGAAGCTGGACGGAAGCAACCCGACACTGCTCTATGCCTATGGCGGCTTCAACGTCACAGTCCCTCCTGAATTCAATCCGCTGCGCCTGGCTCTGCTGGAGCAGGGCGTGGTCTACGCCTCGGCCAACATACGGGGCGGCGGCGAGTATGGCGAACAGTGGCACCAGGCGGGGATGAAGTTGGAGAAACAAAACGTCTTCGATGACTTTATTGCCGCGGCAGAGTGGTTGATTGCCAATAACTACACCTCTCCGGCCAAGCTGGCGATCTCCGGCGGATCGAACGGCGGCCTCCTGGTGGGAGTGGCAGCCAACCAGCGGCCTGATCTCTTTCGCGCCGCCGTTCCCCAGGTTGGGGTTATGGACATGCTTCGCTTTCAGAAGTTCACCATCGGTTGGAACTGGATTGCGGACTATGGCTCAAGCGACAATCCGGAAGAGTTTCAGGCACTGTATCGATATTCGCCCTTGCACAATATTCGCCAGGGCCTGAAGTATCCTGCAACGCTCATCACGACAGCGGATCACGATGATCGGGTGGTACCGGCGCATTCCTTCAAATACGCCGCGGCGCTGCAGGAAAAGGCGAGTCACGCCAATCCGGTATTGATCCGCATCGACACGCAATCCGGCCACGGAGCCAGCAACACCAGCAAGGCGCTCGATACGGCCGCCGACATCTATTCTTTCCTCATGTACAACCTTGGAGTGACGCCCCAGTTACCCTAGGGCCGAAAATGCTGCCTTTTTACCTGGCGCCCAATCATTCCTTGACGCTTCCCGTCTATTACTAGAGGTACAAACGTATCCGCCCTGGAGGCATCACCTTGCCCGTGGCTAGCCGGGACATGTGATACCTTGGAGCGTTTTCACAAAGCAAGAGTGCTGTACCGGCGGAAATGGCATCCCCCAACCGTGCGAGCGAATCTATTAAGTAGTCGGGGTAGCAATGAAAACTATGGTCGAGCGCAAGAGCGCTGTTCTGCTTAAAATGCAATCGCTGGGCACACTGGTCGGCGAGTCTGCATTCAGGCCGATGACCGGAGAATCGAAGAAGCCCATCCTGGTATCGCCGGAGGACTTGGGCATCACCTTCATTGGCCACTCATCGTTCTTTATCCAGATTGGTGGACGTAAGCTGCTCATGGACCCGGTGTTCGCCGAGCGGCTCATTGCATTGCGGCGCTTGCGCCGTCCCGGCGTCAGGGTCAAGGAACTCCCTGCCATCGACATGGTGTTGCTGTCCCATGCGCATATGGATCACCTCAATCGGCCATCCTTGCGCCGGATAGTTGCCCATACCTTGAAAGTGACGGGACAAGCTCCCATCGCCGTAGTGCCATGGGGGGTTGAGGATCTGGTCGCCGACCTGGGTTTCGCACGGGTAGTCACGCTTGAGTGGTGGCAGACCAAGTCGATTAGCGGTCTTGAGATCACGATGACTCCCTGCAAGCACTGGGGAGCCCGCTTCTTCAAGGACACGCATCGGGGCTTCGGAGGCTACGTGATCCGGGGAGGCGGTCACACCCTCTACCACTCCGGTGACACCGCCTATTTCGACGGTTTTGCCAAGATCGGCGAGCGCCTGAAGCCGGAGATCGCATTGTTGCCCATCGGGGCCTATAGCCCGGATAGCTATCGCGGCGTGCATACCTGCCCCGAAGAGGCTCTACAAGCATTTCTCGACCTGGGCGCACGGCACATGATCCCGATGCACTATGGCACCTTCCGGCTCTCTCAGGAGCCGATGGAAGAGCCAGTGGAGCGCTTGATGGCGGCTGCCAGGCGAGCCGGGGTCGCCGGATCGGTTTGCGTGCTCCCGGAGGGAGACACCGAAGTGATTCGGCCCGTTCCTGTGCCGATGCATACCCGTCGCGCCGCTGCCAAAGGTTAGCGTTCCTTCCGGATCCGTGGTCTACTGCACCGGAGCCGGTCGCAGTTTCCACCACAGCTCGCGCAGGGCCTTCACCACCCATCGCATCATCAAAGCAGTCACCAGGAGCAGCGCCAGTGTAATGCTGGCGGCGGCCCAGGGATGCTGCGTGGCCAGCCACGTGATGCCTACTGCGGCGACATCCTCAGTGCTGCTCAAGGCAATATTTGACACCGGCTCCGGACTGGGGGTGACCAGCGCCCGTGCCGCAGTCTTGGAGCCATGTGCGGCGAGAGCAATCGCAGCCCCCACGGCTGTAGCCAGCAGCTGCATCTCGGGAGTCAGCTGAGTCGTGGCCCGGTAAGCCAACAGCGCGGCAATCGGGATGCGGATAAAGGTGTGAAGCCCATTCCACAGCAAGTCGAGGCCGGGAATTTTATCGGCGACGAACTCCGCCGCAAAAAGCGTGCCACTCACGCCGATAATCCACCAGTTGGAGAGCGTCTCAAGACCAGGCGGCAAGGCTACCCAATGCGCATGAGCCAGCAGACCAAGCGTCAGCACGGTCGCGTACACATTGAGCCCAGCCGCGAAACTCGCGGCGATGACCAGTGCGGCAATGGTGCTCGGCGTAAAAGGCATGATCGTGAGAATTCTAGACCTTTCCGCGCATTGCTGAAGAGAAATCGCAGATCTAAAGCCAGCCATACCTCTTGAGCATCCAGAGCACCATCGCGGTGGAAGCGACCATCGCACCCACCACGATCTCCGTTCCGTGATCGGACTCGAGAAAGGGTAGACCCTTCAGGTTCATTCCGTAGATGCCGGAGATCACCAGCGCCGGAAGTGCGATAGTACTCAGCACCGTAAGCACTTTCATGACCTGGTTGGTACGATTGGCAACGCTCGACAGGTACACATCAAAGGTGTTGTTGAGCAGATCGCGAAGCGTCTCGACCATATCCAGCAGGCGCAGCGAGTGATCGTAGACATCGCGAAAAAATGGGTAGAGCTCGGGGTTGAGGATGGAGCCGGATTCCCGCTGCAGCGACATGCAAGCGTCGCGAAGATTGACCAGGACCCGGCGCAACTCGATCAACTTGCGCTTCTGTTCGAAGAGATTTTCCAGGATCTCAGGCGACGGACTGTCGAGTACGCTGTCCTGCAACTTATCGATGCGGTCGTCGCTGTGATCGATGGATACAAAGTAAGAGTCGACAATGCTATCCATGATCAGATAAAGAAGCCTCGCTGGTTTCTCTTCTGTTCCCGCCTTCTGAGCGCGCTGCAGAATCTCGTCGCTCTTGCAGGAGGGGTCGCGAATGGTAATGAGGTAGTCGCGGCCGACGAAAAGGAAGACATTGCCAAAGCTGAGATCTCCGTCATCTACCGCCTGAATATATTTCAGGATCAGGAAGAGATAATCGTCCGTTCCCTCGGCCTTGAGTCGCTCGTTATTGCTGCGGCAATCCTCAATGTGCAGTGGATGAAGCTGGAACTGCTTGGCCAGTTCGTCGAGTTGCGGGTCATTGGGATCATTAAGGGCGTACCAGGACACGAAGACCTCCTGCGATCATGGAAGATTCGCCTTCCACTGCATATCGAGGAGAACATGCTTCAAGCATTTTCTGGTTAAGAAAAGCTGGCAAATTGCAGGGCGAAAAGGCATAGTGGGAGGGTTTTAGTGTCTGTGTGAGAACTCAACCCTGCAGGACTCAGTTTCCCAAGAGAACCAGTAGGAACTGGGTTCTCTTGGGGGGCATGCCTGACGCTGTAAAAGATTTGTTGTTAACGGGGATCTCCCAGATGCGCAATGCGGCTGGCGATCAACGCCAGCCGCATCGGGTATAACGTTTGTGGGTGAGCCTTATCGAGCGGCTACTGCTTCGCCGGCGCCCATTTTGGCCAGACGATCGGCCAATAGCTTTTCCAGCTTCTCCAGCGCCTCGCTGAAGCCTTCAATGCCTTCCTTCAGCTTGTCGTGGGCCATTCGATCGGCAGCGTGCATTTTTTCAAACGTCGCCTCATCGATCGCGATCTTCTCAATTTGCAAGCCTTGGGCATTCTTCGGATCAAGCTTGCGGGGTAGGTCGCCCTGGGTGGACTGAAGCTCTTCCAGCAGCTTGGGAGCAATGGTCAGCAAATCGCAGCCGGCCAGCTCGCGAATCTCCCCAATATTGCGGAAGCTTGCCCCCATCACCACTGTCTTGTAACCAAACTTCTTGAAGTAGTTGTAAATTTTGGTGACCGACTGCACGCCCGGATCGTCCGCGCCCTGGTAGTCCTTGCCCGTGTCCTTCTTGTACCAGTCGAGGATGCGGCCGACGAACGGTGAGATCAACGTAACCTTAGCCTCGGCGCATGCAATGGCTTGATGCATGCCAAAAAGCAGCGTCAAGTTACAGTGGATGCCTTCCTTCTCCAGTTGCTCCGCGGCTTTGATACCCGGCCAGGTGGAGGCGATCTTGATCAAGACGCGCCCTCGCGAAATGCCCGCCTCGTCGTACTGCTGGATAATCTCCCGCGCCTGCTTCATCGTGGCTGCGGTGTCAAAAGACAACCGCGCGTCGACTTCGGTCGAAACCCGGCCGGGAACGATAGCCAGAATCTTCTTTCCGAAAGCCACCGCCAGATGACGGAAGGCGAGATTGGCGACATCGCTATCCTTGGCCTGAGGGCCGAGCTGTTTTCTAGCCTCGAGGAGTACCCCATCCACGATGGGCTGATACTGTGGCATCCCGGCGGCCGCGGTGAGCAGGGAGGGATTGGTCGTAGTGTCTTGGGGCTTGAATTGTTCGATCGACTCAAAATCCCCGCTATCGGCAACGACCACCGTCACTTCCTTAAGCTGTTCGAGCAGTGTCTTGGCCATGCGAAATCTCTCCTTGCGTACACCTTGAGTGTAAGGCTTCCAACTGTTGAGATTCCTAAAATCGGAATAGGTTTCATGGGGGTTTGATAATTGCTCCGCCGTCAGGCGATTGGATTGCTCAGCGTTCCGATCCCCTCCACGGCAATAGCCACTCGGTCACCGGGCTGCATGGGAGCCACTCCGGCCGGGGTCCCGGTAAGGATCAAGTCCCCTGGAAACAGTGTCATGGCCGCAGTGATATAGCGCAGCAGATAGTCGATCGAAAAAATCAGGTCGCGGGTATTGCCGTCCTGGCGCAGCTCCCCATTGAGGCGGGTGGTGATGCCTATGCCCAGAGCGGGATCTACTTCATCGGTAACCAGCGGCCCGACGGGACAAAAGGTGTCAAAGCCTTTGGCGCGGGACCACTGGCCATCTTTCTTCTGCAGGTCTCTGGCGGTCACGTCGTTAGCGACCGTATATCCGCGAATATAGTCGCCCGGATCCTCATCGGGACCAATCCTGCTGCAGCGATTGCCAATCACCACCGCGATTTCGCCTTCAAAATCGACCCGGTTGGAGAGCACTGGAATGCGAATCGCGTCGCCTGGGGAAAGGATCGCGGAGGGTGGCTTGAGGAATAGCAGCGGCTCGGCTGGAACCTCATTACCCAGTTCTGCTGCGTGCTCGCGATAATTGCGTCCGACGCAGACGATCTTTGAGGGCACGACAGGAGCGAGCATTCGCGCCTCATCGAGCGGTAGCGGTTCGAATCGATCAACAGCGGGATCGACGAAATCGCTGGCTGGGCCTTCTTCGAAGGGTGGAATCAGACGCTCGATCCACATCCGGCCATCGCGGTCGACAACCTCGGCGTATTGCGCTCCATACTTCGTTTGCAGGCGGCAGTATTTCATGGGGCTCCTATGTCTGGATTGATGTTCACGAGGCTTATCGGCTGGGCAAAGTCTCCTCGACCTCGGAGGAACGCTTGGTCTCATTGCCACTTTGATCGACGGCCGACAACGAATAAGCATACGTATGTCCGGGTTGTGCTCCCGCATCCCGGTACGAGGTCTCAACCCCCACAGAAGCGATGTGTTGGGCCGGCGAACCGCCATGAACATCGCGGCGATAGACATGGTAAGCCGCCAGATCGCTATCGCTGTCGGGCGACCAGGAGAGATCGATGGCGCCGGCAGCCGCATCGGACACCGCCACCAGCCCCTGGGGAACTGCGGGGGGGAAAATGTCGGTGGTCGCAACTACGATCGACTCGCTTGGCAAACCCTGTACCTCCACGGATTGTCCGGAAACAGCAACAGCCGTGACCCGCTCGAGGGCGTAGCGATATCGCTGATTGAACAGGGCGGAGGTGTCGATCGCATGACCCGGATCTCCGCCCTCCTTCCCATGAACCACCAGCGTCTGGGAGGCGGCCGGTACGGGCGGGGCGAGAGGAGACTTGGGGGTTTCCTGGGGCGCTGGAGCGTCCAGCTGCAGACGCTCAATGCGGAAGAACACCGATCTACCGGGCTCAGAGACCGGTTGCCAATTGAGCAGGACGCCGTCCCCTCGCACCTGTCCAGTCAGTCCAGTGACGGGGGGTGGGCTGACCCCGGCGGCGCTGTACGCAACATTCGACGGGCCCGCGGATTTACCCGCATGGTTACTCAAAGCGACCTCGTAACGCAGCAGGCGGTCTGGTTCCTGGACCAGATCGGCAGGCAACTCGTCTGTGTATGCCCCTTCCTTACCCGGCGCCAGCGAGAGGCTGCCGACGTTGGCACAGGGGCCGTTTCCAAGCGCGCGACAGACCTGAACATTGACCGGGTGCTGCAGGGCGATTTTATCCGTGGTGTGTGTTGGCATCGTCCAAGCCAAGTGAACGGAATTGCCAATACGCACGGCGGAGAGGTTTAAGACGGGTATCGGTAGGTTGAGGCTTGGCGGCTGTGGCGCCGCCGGCGCACCGCACCCCATCGTCGTCGTACCGACAGCCAAAATCGTAACCAGCGCGAAGGCGGAGCTAGCGATGCGGGGCGCTGAAACCAGGAGCTTGCGATGCATGCTCTCCCAACGTAAATCATTCTATCGATGAGCGTAGCGGCGTAGCCCCTCTAACGGCGGGTCAACAGGTCGCGAAGACCGGCGTCGAGTTCAGGATATTCGAAGCCGAACCCCGAGGCAGTCAGGCGAGCCGGCAAGACTCGCTCACTCTCCAGGACGGTGGCCTCCGCCATTTCACCGAAAGCCAGTCGCACCGCAAAGGCGGGGACGCGAAGCAGTGTTGGGCGGTGAAGGGCCTGCCCCAGGGAGCGGGTAAACTCCAAATTCGTCACTGGATTGGGTGCCACTACATTCACCGGCCCGGCCAGGCCCGGGCTCTCCAATGCAAACTCGATCGCCCGAACCGCATCCGGCAGCGTTACCCAACTGATCCATTGCCGGCCGCTCCCCAGCCGGCCGCCCAGTCCGGCGCGAAAGACAGGCAGCATCTGCGCCAGGGCGCCTCCGTCTGGAGAAAGTACAACGCCAAATCGCAGATGCACTACCCGGATTCCAGCGTCCGACGCTGGCTCCGTTGCTCTCTCCCAGGCTGCGCAGACATCAGGGAGAAATCCAATTCCCGGCAGAGAGGACTCGGTCAGCACCTCATCCCCGCGTCCGCCGTAAATACCGATCGCCGACGCACACACCAGCACTGAGGGCTTGGGCCGCAGCCCGGCCAGCAGGGTGGCGATCGCGTGGGTAGGCGTTACGCGGCTTTCCAGGATTTCCTGTTTGTAGGACGCGTTCCATCGCCGCCCGGCCAAATTAGCCCCGGAGAGATGGACTGCGGCGGTTGTCCCTTCAATCTCCCGAGGATGAGTCATCGGCGTGACTGCGTAGGGGTCCCACAGCCCATCAAAACCGGCATTGTGAAGACCGGTCCCAGGCAACGGACGCCGATGCAGGGAAATAGTCGAAATCCGTTTGCGGCGCAGGGCACGTACTAAAGAAGTACCGATAAGTCCCGCTGATCCAGTCAACAAAATTTGGTCGGCTCTCATCTCACCTACGCGTCCGTTGCAATGCTAGCTTCCCGTGGCCAATTTTGAGATGATGTTGATGGAAAAGGAAACTATTTTCCTCTCAGCAACATTTTCGGTGCTAATCGCATCATAGAGGTAAATCCAGTAAGAGGAGTCCGCGCCGTGGAAACCAAAGACGTAGCGACAAATTCGCAGATTGACCCCGCCAGCGCGGAATCATTCATCGCAGAGAAGCGCATCGGCGAACGAATCAAGCGGCTCCGCCTGAAGAAGTCCATGGGGCTGGTCGAGCTGGGCCGGCATACCGGCTTGTCTGCCAGCTTCCTGTCACAGCTCGAGACTGGCCGCGTGGTGCCGACGCTACGAAACCTGGCCCGCGTGGCGATGGTTTTCAGCAAAGACCTTTCCTACTTTTTTGAGACCGAGCCGCACACTCTCTTCCGTATTCATCGGAAAAAAGAGCGCGTTCGTCTGCCTCAGACTGGCGTCGACGATCCAACTTACTACTTCGAGAGCCTGGGATACATGGTTCCCGATCGGCAACTGGATCCCTACTACGCGGAGTTTGTTCCGCTGAAGAAGAATGTTGAGGTCCGGCCGCACGTACACCCAGGCTATGAGTTTCTTTACATCCTGGAGGGTGAACTGGAAATCCGGCATGCGGACAAGACGCATGTCCTTACACCGGGGGACGGAGTGTACTTTGATGCCAGCACACCCCACGGCTATCGCTGCGCAGGCAAGACAGCGGCCCACGCCATCATCGTGACGATGCACCAACTGCAGTCGCCACAACCGGCCATGAACCTGCGCCCCCTGGGGGCCGCGATGGGGCCGAAGAGCCCTGGTCTCAACCTGCCTTCCGGAAGGCCGGCGTCTACCACGATTCCCACCCCACCCCGCAACAAGGAGAGCCTCCAGTCGGAGCCATAGCCTGACTTAAGCTCTGCCCACAGGCAGAAAGAAATCCTCGATCTCTCGCCAGCCGGCAACCCGCCGAAAGCCGGTAACGGTCGCATTATGGGGAGCGGAGAAGAGGATTCCCTGGCCTTTGAATCCTTGCAAGTGCCGGAATGTGTCGTCAATCAGGTAGTCGGCGTGCAGGATGCTCTTGTCTCCGCAGAACACGAAGTGGGTCGGCGGGATAAAGGGAAAGTGGCGTCGTAACCACCGGTATTTGGGGCCGAAGGAATTAGGGAACTCCATAGCCGCGGTGGCAATAAAAATCTCGTAGTGCCGGCTAAGCTTCGCCAGAACCTCCTGACTATCCTCGAGCACCGGCAGGTCCTCGAAAAAGTCTTCACTGCGAAGGTAAGCTTCCAATCGCTCGTGCCTGTCGGCGGAGACGATATCCCATAGCCATTTACCGTGCAACTGGCCTTTGGTGATGGTCTCGCCGTGGTCACGGTTGTAACGCGCAAGGTGTTCGCTCAGGGCGTCTGCCAGCACCTCGTCCATGTCGACAGCAATTCGTTTCATTCCTAAATGTTAAGCCCTGCACTCCTCTTGATTCAGCCATTGAGAACCGGAAGAGAAACCGCAGGTCCCTCCACTACGCTTCGCCCCGGTTCTCACGAAGCCGGCTTAGCCCCGCCGAATCAGGAAGCCTGAGTGGTGACCTGAGCCGGATCAAAGTACAACAATCGGCCGCAACTCTCGCAATTCAGCAGCGTGCCCTCGCGCACCTGGTTCCAAAATTGCGGACGCAATTGCATTTGGCAGGAGAGACACCGCTGTCCCGCGGCACGCGCAAGAGCGGTCTTGCGAGAAGAAGAAGCGATGCGGTCGTACTGGGATAGCAGGTTTTCATCCACTTTCTTACGCATAGTGGTTCTTTCCTGCTGGAGCGTAGCAAGCTCGTCCTGGTACCCGAGCGAGGCAATGCGAGCTCGCTCTTTTTCCTCATCGAGCACCTTCGCCTGCTGGGCTAAAGCCGTCCGCGCCTCGAAGCGCTGGCTCTCGAGCGACTCGCTCCTGATCATGCTGGCGAGTTCCTCATCTTCAATGCGGCGAATCTCAGCTTCGACGAATCCGATCTCATGCTGCAAGGCATGGAATTGCTCGTTGGTCTTGACGCTATTTGACTGGTCACGATACTTGAGCAGCTTTTGCTGTTGATCCTTGCGATCGCTTTCCAACCTTCTGCGCCGCGCCTCTTCCACCGGCACAGCCTTATCTGCCTGCTCCACGGCCAGCTTGAGCTGCTGAAGTTTGTCTTCGATGGATTGCAAATGCCGGGGAACGGCAGCGATGGTTTCCAGCAGTTGGGACGCCTTGATATCGACCTGCTGCAAACGAATAAGCGACTGCAATTGAACATCCATGCGTGGTCTGGAGTCTACAGCATTTTCACTGCCGATGCATACAAGACGACCACTCCCGGCGTGGCTTTTCCTCAGGAAAAGCCGCACTTCGCTCAACTCTACGTGCCGAGTAGTAATGAAAATGCTCTCACACGCTGGCCCATCGACGTGCGATACACTTCAGGCTCACAGCCCCTGCTGGAGCCCTTCGTTGAGACGGATTCGATTCGCCCTGGTGCTTGGATTCTGCTGCCGCCTTTCCGCCTTGGGGGCCGATACCAAGCCGGTGACAGTCGACCAGATCTACCGCCAGCAGCAGGCAACCCAGCCGCCGCCGGGCATCGCCTGGAGTCCCGATGGCACCCGGCTCAGCTATATCGCCGACAATGGCGATTTACTGGCCATCGAAGGTGCAACCGGCACCACGCAGGTGCTGGTCGACCACGACAGGATGCAGGCCCTGAATCCGCCGACCACTTCAGAGCATGACCTCAACAATCGCACCCGCTACAAACAAGCCAGCTACAGCTGGGTACCCGACTCGAAACACCTGCTCTTCGACTCCAATGGGCAGTTGTGGTTCTTCGATCTGGCGACCAAGACCGGCCTGCAACTCGCATCGACCGGCGCCGGCAGTGGAGACGATCCGAAGTTTTCTCCCGATGGGAACTACCTCTCGTATGTTCGAGGTCACAATCTCTACGTAAACAGATTGAAAGACAATAATCCGCCATCGCGGCTGACTGACTCGCAAGCAGACACCATGCTCGATGGCGAGGTGGACTGGGTCTATGAGGAAGAACTCGATGTGCGCAGCAATTACTTCTGGTCGCCAGACTCGCGGCGCATAGCGTACCTGCAGATGAACGAAACCCCCGTACCCGAATACCCCATCGAAGACTGGATCCCCACCCATGCGACCGTCGACCGTCAGCGTTATCCGCAGCCCGGTGATCCGAACCCGGTGGTGCGTGTAGGAGTGGTGGGCGCTAATGGCGGAAGAACCAAGTGGATCAATCTGCCCATCGACAACGGAAGCGATTACATTCCGCGCTTTGGATGGCTCAATCCCAAGACTCTGTGGATTGAGGCCCTAAAGCGCGATCACAAGACGATGACGCTGTACTTCGTTGACCTCTCGACGGACGAGTCGAAACCTGTGCTCACCAGGAAGGACGACAAGTTCCTCGACGACTCGTACGACTTGACCTTCTTCGCCTCAAACCTCCTGCTCACTAGCTGGCGGGATGGGCACAACCATATCTACCTCTATCGCTTCGACGGAGCGAACCCGTTGGCTACCGAAGCCAGCCTGGTCAAGCAACTCACTGGTGGCAACTATGAGGTGGGGGATATTGTGGGCGTGAACGAACTGGCGCACAAAGTCTACTATCTCTCCAACGAAGGGGACCCGCGCCAGCAGCAACTCTGGGTGATCGGACTCGACGGACAGGGCAAGCACCAGGTGAGTCGCTACGGACAATGGCACGAGCCGATCTTCTCACCCAACACGAATTTCTTTGCCGATACTATTTCTTCCACCACGACGCCCCCTGTGGTGGATCTGTGCCGGCACGACAGCGACTGCCAGACGATCTGGAAAGCGCCGGCGCTCGATACCGCATTAACACCGCCGCTGGCCGTCGAATGGAAGGCTGCCGATGGCGCTACCACGCTTTATGGACAACTGGTATTGCCGGCAGGCAGGACGGAGGTGGCCAGCGTGCCTCTGATTGTGAATCCGTACGGTGGGCCGCATGCGCAGATGGTCACCGGAAAATGGTCGGCCGAAGATCGTCTCTTTGATCAGGTGTTGGTAGACAAAGGGTTCGCTGTGCTGCATGTGGACAACCGTGGAATGGGGGGAAGAGGCCGCGATTTTGCTCAGGCGGCCTATCGTGATTTTGGACCGGTGCAACTCGGCGACCAGATCGCGGCGCTTGACCAAACGCTGCGCACCTATCCCCAGCTTGACCCCAAGCGGCTCGGCTGGTGGGGCTGGAGTTGGGGCGGCACCTTCACCCTCTATGCCATGACCCATAGTGATCGCTTTCGCGCCGGGATTGCCGGAGCTCCGGTGACCGACTGGCAGAACTATGACTCCATCTACACCGAGCGCTATCTTGGAACGCCGCCGCCAAACGAAGATATCTATCGCGACGACTCCGTGCTGAACAGCGCGCCAAACCTCAAGGGACGCCTGCTCTTGATTCAAGGCACTGGCGACGACAACGTACACCTGGAGAATTCGATCCAATTTATTCAGCGATTAATCGATGCCGATCTGCCCTATGACCTGCAGCTATATCCGCGCAAGACGCACGACGTCGGCGGCGCTGAGGCCAGCGCGCACATGTATGACCGCATGCTGGAGCATTTTGAGCGTTATCTCATGACCCCGGTGTTGCCGTGATGCATCCTGCGGAAACTCACACCACACGCGACCTGGTGCGCGGCCACACCACGCACGGCGACATGGACCTGACCATCCTCACCGATGGCACTTACCTGCTCGATGGGGGCGCGATGTTCGGCGTGGTGCCGAAACCGTTGTGGGAGAAGCGCGCGCCGGCTAATGAGCGAAACCAGATCCTGCTCGGAACCAACACCGTCGTAGTTCGCACCGGCAAACATACGGTAGTGATCGAGACTGGCATTGGCAACAAGCTGCCGGAAAAAATGCGCGGCATCTTCGATGCCAAACAGCTCTTGTTGCACAGCTTTGACGCGGCTCACATCAAACCGGAGGAGGTGGACATCGTGATCAACACCCACCTGCACTTCGATCACTGCGGATGGAATACAACGCGAAGGGAAGATGGCAGCATCGTGCCCACGTTTCCCAATGCCCGCTACTTCGCGCATCGCGGAGAAGTGGAACACGGCCACCTGCAGCTGGAACGCGATGCGGTGAGCTATATCAGTGACAATTACGATCCCCTCATAGCCAGCGGGCAAATGACTTTGCTTGACACTCCGAGTGGGGGGCACACACAGATTGTTCCCGGAGTGAGTGTCGAAACTTTTCCCGGGCACACCGCGCAGATGATGGCGGTGATGCTCGATTCGGGCGGAAGCAGGGCCTGCTACATTTCTGACTTGATGCCCACCAGCGCGCACCTCGACGTGACCTGGGTGATGGGTTATGACCTCGATCCGCTCAGATGCATAGAGCAGCGCAAGCGCTTTCTAAGCCGCGCGATCCCTGAGCGATGGCTCGTCTTGTTTACCCATGATCACCATCGTCCGATGGGCTATGTGGAGTGGGGCGCAAAAGGCAAGCCGGAGTTCGTGAAACCCGAGGGATCAACCCAGCACTGACGTCCTCGGGTGGATCAATTCAAATCTGCGGGAATGCACGAGTTTTCCGCGAGTCGCCGCTCTGATGCTTTGTATCAGGGCGCGACTTTAGTCGGGCCGTTGAGACGAAAAAAAATCTGGGCTTTAGCCTCTGAGCTTTCTTCTGAGAAGCGCCGGAGGCCGGAGAGATAGGACAAAAAGACCGAGGAACGTCGAACACTTAAGGCCCGACGGCAAGCGCTGAAGCGCAACGTCCTTAGAACACCTGGCGGTGAAAGACCTCGTCCTTTTCCTTACAGGGCGAGCAGGCTGCACCGATACCACAGGCCATGAGCAACGCCGCACCTACCGTGACGAGAATTGCCGGGCCGTACGACTCAAACTGAAAAAACCACCGTACGAAGGTGTGTAAATGGAGAGAATGCATCTTAGTACTCCACGCTCTATGAAACCCTAAACCCAGAGGATGGTTTTCTGGGATACGAAATATTTTTCGGTGGGGTGGCTTCCCTTTCTGGGCCCAATTCGTCCACTTTCCCGAAAAGTATCGATGGCACAAAGATTAGCATCGCTATAGAAAATTCGATATGGGCAAAACTAGTCTGATGTGACCGACGCGACCGCCAATACGTTCCCAACGGGGGATCCCCGCCTACGATGGCTTTTCCTGGACCTCAACTCCTACTTCGCATCTGTTGAGCAGGAGTTAAGGCCGGAGCTACGTGACCGGCCCATGGCCGTGGTGCCGCTGTTGGCGGATACGACCTGCTGCATCGCTGCCAGCTACGAGGCGAAACAATATGGAGTGCGTACCGGTACCCAAGTCGGTGAAGCCAAGCGGCTCTGCCCCGGCATCGTGCTGGTCGAGGCCCGGCATGAGTTGTACGTCGACTACCATCACCGGGTGGTCGAAGCCGTTGAGTCCTGCCTTCCGGTCACCTCGGTCATGTCGATCGACGAGATGGCCTGCCGCCTCTTAGGCAGGGAGCAGCCCCTGCTGGCTGCGCTGCAGCTGGCGCGCGAGGTTAAAGCCGCAGTTCGCCGCAAGGCGGGGGCCACACTACGCTGCTCGGTTGGGCTGGCGACCAACCGGTACCTCTCCAAAGTGGCCTCCGATATGGAGAAGCCGGACGGCCTCGTGGCTCTAACCCCAGATTTGCTGCATGATGCGCTGTCGGCGTTGACGCCGCGCGATCTACCCGGCGTGGGCGCGCGGATGGAGAAGCGGCTGCAACAGGCTGGCATCCAAACCATGCAGCAGCTGCTGGCGCTCGATCATGCGCAGCTGCACGCCGCTTGGGGCGGAGTAGGCGGCGAAAAACTATGGCACTGGTTGCGGGGAGAGGATTTCGGCGACGCGGAGCTGGAGCATGCGAAGTCGATCGGCCACTCGCACGTTCTGTCGCCGGAACTGCGCACTCCGGAGGGCGCCTACGCGGTGGCCAACAAGCTGCTGCACAAAGCCGCGATGAGGCTGCGGAAAGCCCGCCTTTGGGCCTCGAATATGACCTTGACCATTCGTTTCGCGGTGGCCAGCTCGGACGCCGCTTCGAAACACTCTTCGGGCATCCACCAGAAGCCGTGGGCACAAAGCACCCAGCTCCTGGAATGCCAGGATAACCAGACGCTGGTGGAGGGGTTGCAGCGCCTATGGAGTCAAAGTCCAGCCGGCCCCGGTCATCAGAAACCGTTTTTCGTGGGCGTTTCCCTGGGTAACCTGGTTCCCGACCACCTGCACACGCTTTCCCTCTTTTCCGGCCTCGAAGAGGAGGGAAAGCGGACCCGGTTGTCCAGCACGATGGATAGGGTGAACTACAAGTACGGCACGAACACGCTGTGCTTTGCCAGCATGCTGTTGGCCGGTGCGGCGGCGCCTACCCGGATCGCCTTCTCCAGCATCCCGGACCTGTTCTGAGTCTTGCGCCATGAAGAGTTTTGGCAGCAATTCCTATCGAGGCCGCTTGGCCCCTTCTCCCACCGGTTTCCTGCATCTGGGTCATGCGCGCACCTTCTGGATCGCACAACAGCGAGCGAGCGCAGCCCAAGGTACGCTGATCCTGCGCGACGAGGATCTTGATCCCCACCGCTCGCAGCCGCATTTCCGCCAAGCCATGATGGAAGACCTACGGTGGCTTGGCCTCGCATGGCAGGAGGGACCCGACGTGGGCGGTCCCTTCGGCCCCTACACGCAAAGCCAACGGCATGGCCTCTATCGTCACGCCTGGCGCCAGCTGCTGGCCGGGGGATGGCTCTACCCCTGCCGCTGCTCGCGCAAGGACCTGGCGCAGGCCATGCAGGCTCCCCACGATGACGAAGGCGTCTATCCGGGAACCTGCCGCCCGGCCACGATGCCGGCCGGTGGACTCGATTCGCCCACCGGCGCCAATTGGCGCTTTCGTGTGCCCGATGGAGAGGCTGTGAGCTTTGAGGATGGTCACTTTGGCCCGCAGACCTTCGTCGCCGGGCGGGACTTTGGAGATTTTCTCGTTTGGCGCAGGGACGATCTTGCCGCTTATCAGCTAGCTGTAGTGGTCGATGACGCGGCGATGGAGATCACCGAGGTGGTTCGCGGCGCCGACCTGCTCAAATCCACGGCGCGCCAGATTCTGCTCGCGCGGGCGTTGGGATTCTCCTCCCCAACCTGGTATCACTGCGATCTGCTGGTCGATGAACAAGGGCAGAGGCTCGCCAAGCGCGACGACGCGCTGAGCCTGCGCACGCTGCGGGAACAGGGAAAACAACCGGAGGAACTGTTATCGGACTTCCACACAACCGGGGGCTTTTCCAGCGCTCTCGATGTACGACAATAAAGCGTGTCCTCAGACTTCGCCCAACTCGTAAAGCAGCAGGCGGACATCGTTAAGATCATCGGCGGATACATCACGCTGAAGAAATCCGGGGCCCAGAATTTCGCCGGCCTTTGCCCCTTTCATGGGGAAAAGACAGCGTCCTTCTCGGTGCATTCGGTGCGCCAGTTCTACCATTGCTTTGGTTGCAACGAGTCGGGCGACGTTTTCTCCTTTGTGCAAAAGATCGAAAATGTCGGCTTCCCGGAAGCCGTAAAGGTCGTTGCCCAAAAGTGCGGCATCCCTCTCCCCAAAAGGGAGTTTTCCTCGCCGGAGGAAGCGCAGGAGAGCCGACAGCGCGGCAAGCTGCTCGAACTGCACGAGTTGGCCACAGGCTGGTTCGAGGAGCAGTTGCGTTCAACCGAAGGGGCCCGGGCGCGTGAATACCTTACCAGCCGTGGTCTGACGGCAGAGGCCATCGCCAAGTTCCGCATCGGCTACGCTCCGGATTCGTTCAATGCGCTGCGCGACCGGTTGCAGGGAATAGCCCCTCCCGACCTTCTGCGGCTGTCGGGCCTGCTTTCGTCTAAAGAGCAGCCGGATGGCTCCGCCGGACCGCTGTATGCGCGTTTTCGCAAGCGGATCACCTTTCCCATCCACAATGAGGCAGGGCGGGTCATTGCCTTTACCGCGCGAGCGCTCGATAGCGATGAGAAGTCCGGGCCGAAGTACATGAACTCGCCGGAAACTCCGCTCTACTCCAAGGGGCAGGTGCTTTTCAATCTCGATAAGGCGAAGCAAGCAATTCGGGAACGGACGTTCGCCCTGCTGGTGGAGGGCCAGATGGATTGCATCACCGCCTACATGGCCGGATTTCACAATGTGTTGGCCACCAGTGGAACGGCGTTTACCGAGATGCAGGTCCGCTTGCTCAGCCGCTACACCAAACGTCTCTTCGTAAATTTCGATCCGGATACCGCCGGCGCCAACGCTGCGGAAAAGTCAATTGCCTTGCTCACCGAGGAGGATTTTGAGGTCCTGGTCGTCACCCTTGAGGGTGGGCTCGATCCTGACCGTTTTATCCGCGAACGAGGCATAAAGGCCTACGTTGGCGCTGTCGAAGCGGCCAAGCGCCATTCGGATTACCTGTTGGACCGCGCAATGCAGCTTTTCCCTTCCCGGACGGCCGACGGCAAGACGAAGGCACTGAACTACCTCTTGCCCCATATCCGGCGCATGCCCAACCGCATCGCGCGGGACGAGTTCGCGTCCGACGCTGCCCAGAAGCTGGGCATTGACTCGGCCCTGGTGCGGGAGGAGCTGCACCAAGCCGCGCGCAAACGCCGGGACCAGGTGAATCCCTCTGGTTTGGACAGCCTTAAAGAGGCTGAGAGGTTGCTGCTGCGGGCCATGGCTGGCGCTCCCGAAAGCCGTATCTTCCTCCGTATTTCCCAAGCCCTAAACAGCCAACCTCAGTCATTCGAAGGGCTTGCAGTGACCCCGATACTGTGGCTCTTGCGCGATCGCGGGTCCCTCGAACCCTTGGCCGCTCTGCCCGATCCCCGCCAGCGCTCGCTGTTGGCGCAGGCTTTGCTGCGGGAGTCCAGCGAGGTGGAGATGGAGCAGGTGGAAGCCGCCCTGGAGTCGCTGAAATATCGCCACCTGGAAGCCTTACAGCGCCGGGTGCGCGCGGACATCGCCGAGGCAGAACGGCGCGGCGATTGGGCTCAGTTAGCTGTTTTCATGGCGGAAAAGGTCAAGGTCGACCGCCAAATGCGGGATGTGGATGGTTAGAGCAGTTTCGCAATCACTGTCGCCGGAGAAAGAGCGCGAGGTGTGGTTTTCTTTGGGAGAAAACCACGAAAAGGCCTATCGCTCCGGTCTACACCCATTGCGAAACTTGGTTAGTTCCAAAGTCGTACGCTGCGCTACGACCAGCGGTGGAAACCAAACCAGCCGTTTTTCATCTAATGAAGTAAGCGGATCGGGATTCAGGTGGGGTGTCGTTCTGGGAGCGCTGCGAGGAGCACACTCCGATCCATGATATTCTATAACTCTTTGAAGGACGTGCGTCTACTTGCCCAAACGGTTCATCAACCGTCCGGAATATGCCCTTAGCGGCTCGCATAGCACCCTGTCCTTTCTAAGCACGGACCGCTCCGAAAAATAAGGCACGGGATAGGATTTGCTTGGCTATCGAAGACAAGTACGAAGAAGATATTCAGAAACTGATTGATGCAGGTAAGGAAAAAGGTTACTTGACCTATAACGAGGTCAACGACCTGATTCCGGGTGATCTGCATTCACCGGACGATCTCGACGATCTGCTGACCACCATCGGGACCCAGGGCATTGATGTGCTCGAAGGTGGTCCCAAGTTTGGCGCAGATAAGTTCGAGAGCGAGGGTGAGGAGGGCGAGGATGTTGAACTCGACCTTACACCGGGCACACTCGAGAAAACCAATGACCCCGTTCGCATGTACCTGCGCGAAATGGGCACTGTTCCACTGCTGACCAGAGAAGGCGAAGTTGAGATTGCCAAGCGCATCGAGCGCGGGCAGTTGCGTGTACTCAAGGCCATTTCCCGTTCGCCCATCGTCATTCGCGAGATCGTCGCCCTGGGCGAGGACCTCAAGCGTGGCGTGCGCAACATCAAGGAAGTAGTGATCTTCGATGAAGAAGAGATCACCGAAGAGATTCTGCAGGCACGCATTCGGGTAACGATCGGCCGCGTCGACACTTTGCTCAAGCACCAAAAGAAAGCGTCTCTTCTCTTAGAAAAACTGGAGACGATCAACCCCAAGGCGAAGGCCAAGGAACATCGCAAGACGCGCTGGATGATGAACCGCGAGCGGGTAGAAGTCTCGCGCATTGTCCGCGAACTGAAGTACACCAACGCGGAACGCAAGCGGCTGCTGGACAAGGTCAACAAGACTGTCGACGCCATGCGGATGCTCGAGCGACAGATCAAGTCGCTGGAACAGAAGCACGACCAGTCGAAGAGCGAGGAACTGCGAAAGGAATATCGCCGCCAGCAGAAGAACTGCAAGACCGACCTGGAAAAGCTGGAGCAGGAGGCTGGCGTTTCCATCGCCGAACTCAAGCGCACTCAGCGCGAGATGATCCAGGGCGATATGGACGCGGAGCAGGCCAAGCGCGAGCTGATTGAGGCCAACCTTCGCCTGGTAGTGTCTATCGCCAAGAAGTACACCAACCGCGGTCTGCAATTCCTCGATCTGATCCAGGAAGGCAACATCGGCTTGATGAAGGCGGTCGATAAATTCGAATACCGGCGTGGTTATAAGTTCTCCACGTACGCCACCTGGTGGATTCGCCAGGCGATCACCCGCGCCATTGCCGATCAGGCACGCACCATTCGCATTCCGGTGCACATGATCGAGACGATCAACAAGCTGATTCGCACTTCGCGTCAGCTGGTGCAGGAGCTGGGCCGCGAGCCTACCTCCGAGGAGATTGCCCGCCGGATGGACATCCCGGTGGCCAAGGTTCGCAAAGTGCTCAAGATCGCACAAGAGCCGATCTCGCTCGAAACTCCTATCGGCGAGGAAGAAGATTCTCACCTGGGCGACTTCATCGAAGATCGCCAGGCGGTTTCGCCTTCCGAAGCGGTGATCAGCGTCAACCTGAAGGAATATACCTCGCAAGTGCTGCGTACTTTGACTCCGCGCGAAGAGCGTGTGATCAAGATGCGCTTCGGCCTGGAGGATGGTTCCGAGCATACGCTGGAAGAAGTGGGTCAGAGCTTCCAGGTAACCCGGGAACGTATCCGGCAAATCGAAGCCAAGGCGCTGCGCAAACTGCGGCATCCTTCGCGCTCACGCAAGCTAAAGGCCTTCGTCGAAGGCGTCCGCGAATAGGAAACCAATCGCCTGCCCCCATGGGGGCGGGCGATTTTGCGTCGTTCCTTTCCTCAACTTATCTAACGACTGAAGGTAGATTTATTCAGGAGTTATCCCGTGCCCCCGACAACATCACCCGAAGCCGTCGACAAGTTAAAGCATGCACCGGAAGTACACGGCGTTGATGATCTGATCCGCCGCCGCTGGAGTCCCCGCACTTATGCAGACAAGGAAGTGCCGGCCGCGGAGTTGAAGAAGCTGTTTGAAGCGGCTCGGTGGGCCGCCTCCTCCTCGAACGAGCAGCCCTGGCGGTTCTTAGTGGGCCGGCGAGGCGACGAAACCTACCAGAAGATCTTCAATGCGCTGGTTGAGTTCAACCAGTCCTGGGCCAAGAGCGCTCCGGTGCTGGTTCTGTCGGTGGCAAAAAAAGTCTTCACCAGCAACGGCAAGCCGAATGCGTACGGCATGCACGACACCGGTGCGGCCTCTGCGAACCTGGCCTTGCAGGCTACCGCGATTGGACTGCACACTCATTCCATGGCGGGCTTCGATCGCGAACAGGCGCGGGCATCGTTTGCTATTCCTTCCGATTATGAGATAGGCGCGGTCACTGCAATCGGATATCTCGGCGATCCGGCCAGCTTGCCCGAGCACCTGCAAAAGATGGAAGTATCTCCGCGACAGAGGAAGCCTCTTGAGGAATTCGTGTTCTCCGCCTGGGAGAAGCCGGCGCAGTTCTGAAGCGCCATGAGAAAGATCCTCCTCTTCGTTAACCCGGTGCTGCAGCAAACAGGAGCAAGGCGCCAGGATATCGCCCGCGTTCACGACACCTTTCGTCAGGCCGGCGCCGCGGTCGATATTTTGGAAACGGGCGAAAACCGAGCTGCTGGACCCAAGGCAAAGCGCGCAGTAACAGAAGGCTACGACGCCATCATTGTCTGCGGCGGCGATGGCACCATCTTTGACGTCATTCAAGGGATGGCCGGCTCAGGCGTCCCCCTGGGCATTATTCCCTTCGGTACAGGCAATGTGCTGGCGCAAAATCTCAAGATGCCTAAGGATCCGGTTGTCGCTGCGCGTTGGATTCTACGCAGCCGTCCCTTTCCGGTGCCCCTGGGCAAGATTACCTGCTGCGTCCCTGAAGGTCGCCAAAGCTGGTTGTTCGCGATGGCCGCTGGTATGGGCATGCATGCGACCCTGATGTATGAGGCGCGCCGCTCGGGTAAGAGCAGGGTAGGCCGGGCAGCTTATTTCGCCGCCGGCGGCAGGTTGCTTCTCCATCATCCGGTACAGCCCTTCGACATTGCTATCACCACCATCGGCGGGTCTGTCGTCCACCAGCAAGTAAGCGAAGCCATCGCTGTGCGGGTAGCGGAGTTGAATCGGTGGCGCCCGTGCGGCGGCCTGACCTTTCCCTTTCTCCGGCTGGCCACGGTTGCGGGGTACTCGCGCTCCCGCCTGGCGCGTGCCACCTACGAGGCGCTCTTTCGTTCCGGCGGGGCACGTGATCGTGTGCAGACCGAAGACGCTGCAGCTTACTATCAGGACGTGCTGCGTGTGGTCTGCCGTCCCACGCCCAATCACCAGTACAAACAACCAATCGCGGTCGAAGCGGACGGAGAGGTACTCGGCGCCTCCTGCGCGGAAATTGAAATGGCAGGGACGGATGTGCAGCTGCTCTCAGCAAGCGAGCCTTTGTCCACGGCCGGGTGACGCTGGCGTTTCATTGCCAGCCCACACCAAGCTGACGAGGGAACCAGAGACCGACCCTCGTCTAAACGCTATCCTTTTCGAAATCGATAGCCAATATGCGTTTCCGTCAAGATATAAGTCGGACGAGCGGGGTCGTCCTCGATCTTCTTGCGCAGCTGGTTAATAATCACCCGCAAGTACTCACGCTCGTTCCCGTAGAGTGGTCCCCATACAGAGGCAAGCAGGCGTTCGTGAGGCACGGGGTGACCTGCATGCTCCATCAGGTAGCACAACGTTTCATATTGTTTCGGGGCGAGGTGAATATCCTCTCCCCGCTTTTGCACGAGGCGAAGGTCGCAGTCCAGAGTGATGTCACCGACTGTGCGAACAGCATTCGATTCACTTGAGGCGTTGTAACGGCGGATGACTGCGCGCAGCCTTGCGGCCAGCTCATGAATCTGAAAAGGCTTGGTTACATAGTCATAAGCGCCCGCATCGAGCACTTCCACTTTGTCACTCTCCTCATCTCGCACGGTCAGCATGATAATCGGGAGGCGCGGATAGCTCTGGCAAATTCTTCGGCATGTCTCCTTGCCGCCGATCCCGGGCATATTGATGTCGAGCAACACGGCATCGTAATTGGCCATACGGAGCCGAAGTAGCGCCTCCTCTCCATTGCATGCCTCGCCGATCGCGAACCCCAGTGCGCCCAGGGTTTCAAAGAGGCTCTGTCGAATTCCCGCATCATCCTCGACGACCAGCACTTTGCTCTTCTGTTCCACGCCTCACTTCTCCTTTACCGTTCTGGGCAGTGTCAGAACAAATGTGGTCCCCTTCTCAGGATCGCTCGTTACCCATGTACGGCCTTGATGCGCCTCTGTGATGCGTCGAACGACGGAGAGGCCAATCCCTGTGCCCGCCGCCCTGTGCTCTGACCCTGGACTGCGATAGAAGCGCTGAAACACCTTGTCTCTTTCCTCGGCCGGGATGAAGGAGCCTTCGTTCCGGACACTGATGAACATCTCTGCCGGCTCCTCCTGCACGTCCACCACGATCGCAGAACCCGGCCTGCTATATTTCGCGGCATTGTCAAGAAGCTGAAAGAACGCCATTTGTAACAGTTGTTTGTCAGCCCATACCGGGCTGTGACGCCCGCCTGCTCGAAGATCGATAGGATGGCCGCCTAACTCATGAGAAGATGCTTCGACGCAACATTCGACGAGCCGTGGAAGATCCACTTGCTCCCGTCTCAGCCTCAGTTCGCCGCTATCGAGCCTCGCCGTACGAAGCAGACGCGTACTTAGGTCGCTGAGTTGTGTGGCATGCTGATCGATCAGGGCAACCAGCCTCTTTTCTGCGCCGGACAACGTATTCATCGCCAGCAAGCCAGAGCTTGAGCTTCGAATCGTGGTCAAAGGACTCTTGAAGGCATGGGCGAGGCCATCGAGAACGGCGGCACGAAGTTGCTCGCTTTGCCGTGCTGCCTCCGCACTGGTTTCCGTGGAAAAGGAGCGCGCCCTCTCGATCGCCACCGCGGCAAGCGAAGCAGCTGCGTTGATGGTGGCCGCATCGAGCGAATGGCCGCAGACCACCAGCGATCCGATGGGACGCAAGCCCACGCGCAAGACTCGCTTGCAGATACAGGTCGCAGAGTCGTCCCCACCGCCGTCCATAAAGTAGAGAGAACGCACCTGTTCGTCTGTGACGTCACACTCGCCACTCCTGCACATACTGAGGTCATAAGCATTCCATAGAACCACCCCTTCAACCCGAAGGGTCGAGTGGAGAAGGCTTGCAAGCTGCGGCTCGAGCGGCTTCTGCCGGTCAAGAAGCAAGATACTCTGACTGAGCTCATACAGTTTCTGTAGCTGTGATCGATGCAACTCTGACGCGCGCGCATGGCGGCTGACCTGGTTGGAGAGACTGCCAACGAGAAGAGCCACGCTTTCGAAGGCACCCAAAGCGACCCAGTCGTGTGGGTCCGCCATGTAGAACCTGAACAGTGGTTCGGTGAAGAAGTAATCCAGACAGGCAACGGATAACAACGAGACGATGCCCGCTTCAATAAAGCCCCAACGCAGCGCGATCGCGGTAACTAGGAAGAGTTGAACCGAGGTCGCCGACGAGAGATTGAAATGAAACCGGTAGGCGACGCAGGTGATCAGCAACGATCCGCCGGCCCCGGCTGCGATCCTGCCGGCAACAACGCGGATAGGCTTCCTTGTCATCGTCGCTTGACCTTAGCAGCTTAACTATATCGCCCGGCACATAAGGAAACCGTTAAGAAGTAGCTTATGCATTACCAACAGCTTTTGCGATTCACTAAGTCTGTCGGTCCTTCGCCGGCGTAAGAGGTGACGCAATGAACTTTCCTAGAGGCTTTCACGGTCCTGATTCAACAAACAGCTATCCTTCATATACCTTTCGCCCCACGCAGAACTCCCCCAGGGGTGTCCACGGAAAAGAGAAGAGCCAGTTCTCAGCCAAGACGTTCTATCACGGCATCTTTCCGATGCTCGTCTGCTGTCTGCTCCTCAGAGGCCCCTCGCTCGGGTTTGCGCAATCCACGTTCGGCAGCGTGAGAGGCGTCGTCCAGGATGCTAGCGGCGCGGTTATCTCCGACACCGAAATCGTACTGCACAGTGCGGATGAAAACACTGATCGCACAGTCAACGCTGATGCATCGGGCAACTTCGTCCTGGAAAACGTGAAGGCTGGTAAATACAGCTTGCATGCCCATCACAACGGCTTTGCCGACACGGTCATCTCAGGGATTTCCATCGAAGCCCGTCAGGACCTGAGGCTTACGGTCGCGCTCAATATAGCCGAGCAATCGACCACTGTTCAAGTGACTTCAGACGCCGATCAGATCAACACAGAAAACGCCACGCTCGACGATTCCAAGAGCAACCTGGAGATGACCCAGCTTCCCTTGAATAATCGCGCAACCACCACCAGCCCATTGGGTGCGCTCGGCCTGTCCCCCAATGTGCAGACTGATAGTTCTGGCAACATAGCGCTGGGTGGAGCTAGCTCGTCAATGGTCAACTTTTCAGTCGACGGTATTTCGACCGCAAACGTCAGGCAGAATGGGGCATTACAGGATGCCTACCCCTCACAGGAGGGAATCGCTGCGGTCAAGGTCACCTCCTTCAACAACAGTGCGGAGTTTTCGCAGATCGGCGACGTCACCTTCACGACCAAGAATGGAACCAATCAATTTCATGGGAGCCTGTTCGAGTATTTGCAGAACCAGGCGCTCGACGCGGACCCTTATGGCTTCAGTGGAAAGGCTCCAAAGAAGTTCAATACCTTTGGCTTTTCACTCGGCGGACCGGTCATCATCCCACACGTTTACAATGGGCATGACAAAACCTTCTTCTTCGCAGACTACGAAGGCAACCGCCGCACGACCGCTGTGGCGCAGCAATTGGAAGTGCCGACGGCCGCCGAGCGGAACGGCGATCTCAGCGGATTCAATACCGCCGGTCAAGCTCCGCTGGCTTCCATTCCAGCTGCGAACATCAGCCCCACCGCCAAAGCCTTGCTGACCTATATCCCGCTGCCCAACGTGACTGGCCAGTCTGGTTATAACTACGCGAATTTCCAATCTACCCCAGCGCGGACGGATGGCGCGGATCTTCGCATCGACCAGACGATCAACTCCAAGCAGTCCGCCTATGCCCGCTTCAGCCGGAAGAACATCACCGAGGACTATGCAAATCCCTTTCTTCCTAACGATAGCGACTCCGTTCATAACCGGAGCCTGCTCATCTCCCACACCTACACCATCACTCCCACGCTCTTGAATGAGTTTCGCTATGGCTTTACCAACGTCACCACCAGCGTCGACTTTCCCATTCAGGGATCGACCGCGTTGGCACAGCTTGACCTTACTGGGGTGAATATCAGTCAGCATCCGACGACCCATGCCTTTCCTACTTTCAACTTCGGCGCAGGTACCGGACTGACGCCCATAGGTAGGGACAAAGCGGGCATCACACAGTCGAAGACCACCCAATTCAGCGACAACCTCACCTACACTCGCGGCAAGCATACGATGAAGGGCGGCATCGATGTCCGTCGCGTGCGCTACTTCGATCTGGAAAGCTTCGCCCCGGAGTTCGCATCGGATGATTTCGGCGACTTCATTTTTCAGCCCACGTTCACGGGCAATGCCTTTGGTGATTTTCTCGAAGGATCGCCGACTACGTTGAACTTCGCCGTATCCAGTCCGGATGTGGGCGGAACTGCGACCCAGTTCAGCCTGTTTGCGCAGGATGAGTTCCAGCTAAACAGCCGGTTGACCCTTAGCTATGGTTTACGCTGGCAGATTCTTCCCGGCTTCCAGGAGGATGGCGGGAATCTGGCAAACTTTGATCAGCGAAACAACTCAATCGTGGTTCCGAATGCACTGGCAGGGTACCTCGCGCGGCAAAATATCAACGCCTCGAACGTTGCCTTCCAGCAGTCCTTCAATGCCTGCAATCTGGGCAACACCGCTCTTCCCTGCACGAACTACGTGACGGCCAGCCAGGATCACTTGCCGCAGAGCCTGCGCAACACTTACAAAGGCAATTTCCAGCCGCGCATGGCATTCGCGTATCGCCCGTTCAACGACACCAAAACGGTCATTCGCGGGGGGTTCGGCATCTATACGATGACGAATCTGGGGCCGCTCTCCTTCAACAACAGCGGCAATCCTACGTCGAGTCTGCACAGCTACGCCAATACCAACACAGGCGGACCCAATACGCCACTGATACAGTTCCCTAACACCGCTCCTGCAAGCACTACAGTGCAGATCGGAGGAGGAAGCCTGGACCAGGGAGTCGACCCCCACTTCCGCGATCCGCAGTCCAACCAGTGGAACTTAACTGTAGAGCGCGAGCTCACCGGCAGCACGGCGTTGCGCGTGAGCTATGTGGGCATGCACTCTTACCGGCTGAACATCACCGAGGATCTCAACCAGATACCCGCGAGCACCACCCCTTTCACCACCACCGCTGCAAGCCCGTACGTCGATCCGCGGTCTCCTCACACCAACTGGACCGAGCTTTACAGTACATTCAACGCGGGTGAAGGAAACTATCGCGCGTTGGTGGTCGATGCCACCCATCGCATGCAGCATGGGTTTTACTTCGATGCCAACTACACCCTCGCCGACAACAAGGCGGACAACCAGGGGGATGCACCAACCGCCTTCGCCGGGGAAGTCAACTACGGCCTTCCCATCGCAGATCGTTTTCACATCGAACGAAATCTAGGCAACGTGCAAGGCACGCGCCGCGATCGCATGCTGTTGACAGGCATGTATCAGCTACCGTTTGGCCGGGGCCGGAATTTTATGAATGGTGGCGGCATCAAAGATGCATTCCTGGGTGGTTGGGACCTCACCACCGTGACGTTGCTGGAAACAGGACCGTGGCTTACGCCGACCATCAGCGGTTCAGCAGACCAGTCAAATACCAACGTCGTCAATCGTGGTGCCATTGCACGTGCGGACGTGGTGTCGAACCACTTCTACACCGGCCAATCCCGGGCGCAGTACTTCAACCTGTCCGCATTTGCCCCCACGCCCGCAGGGGCGGGACGTTTTGGAAACGCCGGAGTCGGCATTCTGGAGGGGCCTGGAACCTCTGCGGTCTCGCTTGGGGTAGCCAAGCAATTTCGCATCACTGAGAAACTTCATGCGCGCTTCGAAACGACCTTCACCAATGTCCTTAACCACACCAACTTTGCGCCGCCCGTCACCGCGATCGACAGTTCGACCTTCGGAGCGCTGACGGGTCCGCAAACGGCTGAGAACGCCGGAAACCGCACTGGACAGGCGGCCCTCAGACTCGACTTTTGACCCCTCGTGCTAACGGATCCCGGGACACCCTGGGTCCGTCGGTCAAGACAGAGATATGAGTGCGACCCACATACGGCTCAATCTTGTTGAGAAGGAGCGGGATATAGGACAGAATAGGGTCATGGACAAGCGCCACGTGATCTCGAAATTGCGCGAACACCGGGACGAACTGACCGCCGCCGGGATTGTCCATCTGCGGGTGTTCGGTTCCGTGGCGCGAGGAGAAGCGAACGATACGTCCGATGTCGATCTGATCGCGGAATTTGATAACAACAAGAAACTCACGTTGTTGGATATGGTTGGTCTTGAGAACCGCCTGTCCGAACTTCTTCAGGTCAAGGTGGACCTCACTCCCGCCGAAACAATGAAGCAGCGTGTTCGCGCGACAGCCGACAAAGAGGCTGTACTTGCCTTTTAGAGATCCTCCGTCACTTCTCCGAAGATTGCAGATGAACAATCGCTGAGTTAGGACAAACCTGCGCCGGCCCGGACTTCAAGTCCGCGAGCGGGTTTTCAAGCCCCTCACCTAAAAATTAAACAGCGCCTGAAAGTTGAAGTCCCGTACCGCTGAGCCGTGTGAGAAAAAGCCGGTCGCCAGCTGACTTGCCTTGCCGAAAAAAGGAGAGTCGGTGGTGCCGTCCGGCGGCCCACCAAGAGTTCCGTTGGGCGGAGCGAGATTGACCACGTTGAATATATTGTGCGCAAACGCGCTAAACGTAATGCTGTAGCGCCGATCCACACGGTTGTTCTGGCCACCACCTGGATTGGGCCCATTGCCGCCCAGCCCCATTCCCGGCATCCCTCGGCCCCCGCCGCCTGGGCCGCCACCACCACCAACCCTCGCTCCCTTACCTTCTTCCACCCGGGGGCCAATGCCAAAGCTCTTCGCTACGCGCAGATTCATCGCGAATTGAACCGAGGCATTGCCATAATTGATAGGGATGATTCTCGACCCAGCGGGAGGAGTAGCGCTGATATCGAAATTCCCATACTTGGTTGTATCCACAGTGGCGGGATTGGAATCCGAGGAGGCGAAGACCGGCCGGTCGTTGAAGAAAGAATCACCGTTGTTGTCCTGGCTAAGTTGGACATTGAACGGAGCACCCGAAGAAGCGCTGAGGAACGGGCTGATCCTGAAGCCGTAAGGAGCCGAGTAATTGGCGAAGGCAAAGACACGATTGCGCACGTCGAAGAATTGACGACCGTAATCCTGCATGATGTCGTACTGATTGGAGGGGTGGTAGCCGGGACCACCGGTATCGCTGTACGCCTTGCTGTACACGTAAAAGCCGGTAAACGTAAGTTTCCGCCCGTAAGCCACGTTCAAGTTCAGGAAGATCTGATTCTCCTTGAAAGTGGCCAGCGAATCGTACTCATAGATGTTGCATGGCGTCCCCGGCGCCGCACCGATCGGATTAGCAGGGCATAAACCCAAAGCCGGCCGGGTACCGTCGGGCATCGGGGCATCGATATTGCGTGAGAGCAATTGATGCAGGCCGCGGGAGTAGAGATAAGTCGCCGAGACGCTTACGCTCTTATTCACCTGGTGCTCGATGCCAGTTCCGGTTTCTATGCTGGCCGGTGCATTCAGGCCAGGTTGCGTGCGATAGTAGGTCGGCAATCCAACAGCCTCTTGTGTTGAGCTGTTTATAGGGGTTCCATTGGGGTTGGGCTGAATGGTCTGCACCTGACCCTGCTGGTTGAGGTTGTAGCGGTCTACGTTGAGCAGCAGATCATACGTGTATCGATTGAAGAAAATTCCATAGCCCGCGCGTAAAACTGTTTTTGGCGCCTTTCCTCCGCCCCCAAGGCCGTAGGAAAGCGCAACGCGCGGCGCAAAATCAACCTTGTTCGGAATGTGGTTTTGCGTCTCGAAGCGGAGCCCGTAGCTGAGGGTGAAGTTCGGGCGCACCTTCCAGTCGTCTTCGGCGTAAAGACCCAGGTCGACTACACCCACGCTTTGCTTCGGGGTTCCTGTGGTGATGGAAAATTGGCTTGGCCTATTTGCCTGGTAGTCAATGAGATTGGAATAGGTATACGTGCCCTCGAAGTTCGCATTCGAGTAATTCGTGTCGTGAATATCGCGCAGCCGGCCACCGAAGCGAACATAGTGCTTGGTGAGTGCGAGGGAAGCATAATTCTGAAACTCGTAGCGGCTCTCAGTATCGCGGACGGTACCCAGGGGGCTCCCGCCCCCTTGGAAATTCTGCAGAACAATGACGGCCGGAGCAACCAACTGCGGGGTTTGGTTGGTTTGATCGCGAACGAATTGGAAACGAGTATTGTTGACAAACTTCGCGCCGTACACCTGGCTGTCGCTGATCTGGATTCTGTTTTCTGTCTCGTTGCTGTTGTAGCCTTGGCTAGGCAAGACGAAGCTTCCCACTCCGCTGTTCGTTCGGGTGTCCTGGTAGTAGCTATAGCGAACAGTCAGTGTCTGGTTCGACGTCAATTGGTAGTCGATGCGCGGACTGATGTCCATGCGTGTCTGTGGATAAGGCACAGCCAGACTGCACGGAGTCCCGTTGATACTCGCGACACTGCCTTCCGGACCACAAGTAGCAGGGTCGGGTACGTAAGGCACAACGGCATTGACGATGCTATTGTCCTGGATATTTCTCCGATCGAAGCTGAAGAAGAAAGAAGCCTTTTTGCCTAGCGCACCGCTCACGTTGCCGTCGTATTGCAGCGTATGGTATGGCGGCTGATTCTGCGCGAAAGGATTGGCGGTGTTGAAAGCCGATGCACTGGCATTCGTGAACAGTTGGCCATGTAGTTTGTCAGTGCCGGGTTTGGTCAATATCTCAATCCGGCCATAACCAGGAGTGTCATATTGGGCGGAGAAGGGATTCTGGTTGATGATGATGGCCCGGATCGCCGACTTGGGCGGCAGTTGGCCGCCAGTGAAGCCATCGATGTAGATCTGGCCCCCGCTGGGACCTGCAGCAGGCCCCGCCAGCGCAGTGAGTTCGTTCGACAACTCGTCAGGGTCGTCGGAAAGGGCGTCGAGGTCCTTGCCCGTTAACACCACAGCGCTCACATTGTTGTCGGGATCCACGCTCACGCCTGGGGTATCGCCCGAAACCTGTACCTGCTGCTGCTCCATTTGGATCGTCAGCGAAACATCCAAATGCTGCGTCTGCCCAGCCGCAATCCGCACGGGAGGTGAAGTGAACGGGGAAAATCCGGTGGCTTGCACACTGACCGTGTATTGGCCGGGCGCCAAGCCAGTGATTGCATACTGACCGGTCGCATCCGAGGCGCCCGTGCGACTTACCCCAGCAGCAGAGGTCACCGTAAGCGAAGCCTGGGGAATGACGGCTCCGCTGGGGTCAGCCACCTGGCCGCGTAGTGTTCCTGTTGCTGTTTGCGCGAAGGCGGGTCGTAGCGGGCCCATCCCGCTAAAAAACAACAGGGTGGTCAGGCAGAGTGCGAGCAAGCGGTTCAAAAGTTCTCCCCGGGAATACGTAATTAGATAGTTGCAAAGTCAGATAAACGCAGAGTTGCTGAGACAACTTTTAGGGCACCCACTCTGGAGCGCGCCCGCGTGGGAACGCATTCTTTCTGCGGCACTTACGTCGAGTGCTCTACTGTGGTGCTTCCCCGCCCCCGCCGCCCTCACCCCCACCCAGATTCCAGGCGGAAGAAAGCATGGCTTGGCTGCCGCTGGTGGAAGCCTGCAGCATGGGTTCAACGCCGGCCACCACGGTGATGGCGGTTGCAGCATCCGGAGCCTGACCTTCGGTGGCCACTACGATGACCATGTTGCCTTTGACAAGATCCTTCAATGCGACCGACGGCGAGCGCGCCAGCAGCTGTTGAACATCAAAACCGGAGCCGCGGCCTTGGCCGGATGCTTGACCGCCTGCTTGACCGCCTCCCGGCCGATCCGCCCCGGGGGCGCCTGAGGGCGGTCCGCTGGGACCGGCGCCTGGCGAGGAACCTGCCGGGGACGGCGGAGCCCCGTCTGGCCGCCTCCCCGCGCCACCACCCGCTCCTCCGCCATTCATGCGCGCGGCCAGCCGCTGCGCCACAGCGGGGTCCAACTTTTTCACTTCACTATCAGGTGTGATGGAAATGACCACCGGCTTCTTGGTGGCCGTGTCATTCACCGTCAGCGTGGACGCAGCCGCGTTTACAGTCAGGATTGGGCCGGCGAGATTACGGAAACTCCCGCTAACAATTTCCTCCGCCTCCAGCGTGGTCCCATCGTCACTTTTGGAACCGCGGGCGCGGAGCTGGTCTCCAGGTTTGATTTGGTCGAGGGAACCTTTGACTGCCTGGTCGAACCTGACCGAGCCCGGAGCATAGCGGCGGATGATGGTGGTGGGCGTGGCATGGATGACCAGTGTCCGGGCGCCGCCGGCTCCGGTCGAGATGGTCACCGTTCCTGCTGCCGGATCGACCGCCTTAACCAAACCCCCCGTGCCGCGCTTCTGCCAGTCTGCCCGCTCCTGCTCCTGCTTCTGCGCGATGTCCGCGCCCTTGATCGCAACCAGCATGTTGGCAGCCAATGAGGTGCCATCGGCGCCGGCAGAACCGCGGGCCATGACTCGATCTCCCGCCTGTAGATCTGTCAGGCTGAAGGGACTGGCGCCGGCCAGACTTTTCTGTCCCGGCTCGATCCGCAGCAGACGAGCGTTTTCCTCCACGGTTACCTGCATGGTGGCCCCGGCATCGCTCTTGACACTTAGCGTGTTGCCGCTCAGCGTTTGTACGGTACCCAGAAAAGTCACCGGCTTTGCGGCCGGCGCAGCCGCATCCTGCGCTGTCGCCAGCAAGCCCGCAACGGCGAATATCATCCCACCAAGAACCAACCTTTGGATCCGGATGCTTAGCCTATTCGTCTTTATTCCTGGCATCATTCGCCTCGCCTACACTCTTTCCCTTGCTTTATTTTATGCGCTGCCAAAGCCCGGCCCACTCGGTCGAACCAACGTCTTTACTGTGGCGCCTTTACCCCGCCAACCTGCACTCGCGACGGAAATTCCAGGCTGGTGTTTGGCTGGCTGGTTTTTACCCGGATCGACTGCAGCCCGGGTTTCGCCGTAGATACGAAGCTCAACTCATATTGGTTCTGCAGCTTGCGCTGGATGTCGGAGAGAAAAGGCGCGAACGATACCGGGTTGCCGAAACCCTCCAGGTAGACCTTGCCACCCGTCGAGCCCGAGAGCTGGGTAAGGTAGTTCTGCCCTCCATCCGTCACCATCCGGTTCTGGTCGAAGCGTCCCGCACCGCGATAGTAGATGGAATAGACAATCACCCCGGCTTTCTGGGCGTCGCTGGTAGCCGCCTGCACGTAGGGATTCTCGGGGTCGAAGCGCCCGCCGGAGTAGCGATCGACTCCATCGGTGACCATGATCACCTCGCGGCGAACGTTGCTATCCCCACCCGGCCAATGCTTGACCAGATCGGAGAGACAAAAATATGGGCTTCCATTAATTCCCGCTGACCCTGAAGGCAGGCGCAGAGACTTGGCTGCTTGCGCGTGGTCGTTGGTAAGGTTTTGTACCAGGTTCGGGGTCCCATTGCGCATATAGCCAATCGCTACCTGGGTGGTGGGTGGCAGCCCGGTCAAAAAGCTCCGGATGTCGTTCAATTGCAAACCCAGGTTGCCGCGGGAAGAATCATCCAGCAGCACCACCAGTTGCAAACCTGAGCGCTCGCCCCGCAAGGGAACCCAACCGGCCACTTCCTGAAGCTTGCGATTTTCGTAAACGCTCATGGTCTGTTTGGGAACCGTCGTTCCATCTTCTGCCGATTTTGAAATCACCGTGACAATGGCACTCGCGGTGTTAGTCTCCTGGGCCGATAGTGGCGGCAGGACGCCCAGCACAAAGCAGGCTCCTAACACCATCGCGACCTTGCAAGTACCTGTCTTCATGATCCCTTAACCCTGGTTTCTGCTCACTCGATTGAGGCTTGCCGAGCACGCACTTATATGACGGTAGCCGGGTCCGAAAGGTTCGACCAAGGCTCCAGAAACTTGCCCATTTGACCTTCAATGCTGCGATGTTTGCCATGGCGCGCTGCTTTCTTCAACAGGAACTGTAATGGTTACCCGGGTTATGCCACCGCTGACGTAACCTATTGATAGATTGGGATCAGCAACGGGAGAAGTACTCGAGATGTCCGACCCTGAGCTAATGGAGCCTTCGGTCGCAGTGCACGCGGAGCGGCCGCTTTGTGTCGACCTGGACGGTACGCTGGTCAAGTCGGACACTTTCGTCGACTCGCTGCTGGTCCTCGCTCGCCGCCACCCCCTGGCTTTTTTGCGCACCCCAGGGTGGGCCATCCAGGGAAAGGCACATCTCAAGTCGCAGGTGTCTTCGCTCGTCGCTCTTGATGTTGCCCACCTGCCGTACAACCGTCCGTTATTGGACTATCTGAAAGACGAGCGTGCGGCTGGACGCAAGCTCTACCTGGTCACTGGGGCCGACCGCCTGCTGGCGCAGAGTGTCGCCGCTCACCTGGGTATCTTTGATGAGGTAATGGCCAGCGATGGGACCGTGAACCTAACCGGAAACAACAAGCTGCAGCATCTGGAGCAACGGTTTGCATCCGACGGCTTCGACTACATCGGCAATGCTCTTCCCGATTTGCCCCTGCTCACAAGCGCCAGGCAGGCGATGGTGGCCAATCCCGATGCCAGGCTAAAGAGCGCGCTTAAAAGCCAAAATATCAAAGTAAAGCAGAAGTTCCTCGACCGCTCGCATGCTCCCTTGGCCTTGGCGAAGGCCCTCCGGGTGCATCAATGGGCAAAGAATCTGCTCGTTTTCCTGCCTCTGCTGCTGGCCCACACCATCCGCCTGGGGCCTGTTTTGACCACCGTCGCCGCCTTCTTCTGCTTCTGCTTTCTCGCGTCGGCAACTTACATTGTGAATGACCTGCTTGACCTTGAAGCAGACCGGGTTCACTTGAACAAGCGCCGGCGAGCCTTTGCCGCGGGCGACCTTTCGGTAGCTACGGGCGTTGCGATTTCATTGCTGCTCGCCGTGGTCTCGTTCATCATGGCCGCTTACCTGCCACGAAAGTTCCTGGTCCTCCTGCTGTTCTATCTCGTGACCACGATGGCCTATTCACTGGTCCTCAAGCGCATTGTTCTGGTGGATGTCGTCATCCTTGCCGGGCTGTACACCGTGCGCATGGTGGCCGGCGCCGCGGCCACGCACACCGTCATCTCTCCCTGGCTTGCAGCTTTCTCGATTTTCTTTTTTCTCAGCCTGGCAATGGTCAAGCGCTTCAGCGAATTGCAGAACCTGCAAACGCACGGCATGAACCCGGCCTCAGGAAGAGGCTATCTGTTAAGCGACATTGAGCAGTTGCGCAGCTTCGGTACTTCCAGCGCCTATGCCTCGATAGTAATTTTCACCCTTTACATAAACGGTCGTGACGTCACGGTGCTTTATCACCACCCCAACCGCATGTGGTTGATCACGCCGCTGGTGATCCTGTGGATTAGCCGGGTTTGGCTGCTCGCCTCGCGCGGCCTGCTAGATGAAGATCCGGTGATCTTTGCTCTTCAAGACCGCATGAGTCTTCTACTCGGTTTAGGAGTAGTGCTCGTTGCCTACTCTGCGCTGTAGAACCAGCCTCCTCAAGGTGTATACCCAAGAGAGAGACTGGCTCTTCGTGAAACTGCTCAGGAAAGATAATTGACTCATGTCCCCTCGCCAGGACCGGCCGCAATTTGAATCCTGGGGCCGCTATCCGCGGCTCCCCGCTGAAGTCCGTCCGCTTTTTTGGAAAGAGGATTTTCCTCCCCCGCTGGTCCCCGGCACCAAGATGCTGGCGGTGGGCATGGGGCGCAGTTACGGCGACGTTTGTCTGCTTCAGAATGGAACCCTGCTACGTACCTCGAACCTCGATCGCCTGATCTCGTTCGATGCGCAAACTGGCCTATTGCGCTGCGAAGCCGGAGTGACGCTGGCGGAGATTCTTGACTTCGCTGTGCCCCGCGGCTGGTTCTTGCCGGTGAGCCCGGGCACTAAATACGTAACCGTGGGTGGAGCCATTGCCAACGACATCCACGGTAAAAATCACCACGTGGCAGGCACCTTCGGCCTGCATACCCCTTGCTTCGAGCTGATACGGTCCGACGGGACACAGTTGGTGTGTAGCCCAACCGAGAATCCTGATTTGTACGCCGCTACCATCGGCGGCATGGGTTTGACCGGCTTTATCAGTTGGGCGGAGGTGCAGATGCGCCCCATCGTTTCCCGCCGCATCCGCTACCAGTCCACCCAGTTCGTCGGGTTAGAAGAGTTTGTTGCACTCTCAAGAGCGAGCACGCAGGAATATTCCGTGGCCTGGATCGACTGCGTCGCTCAGGGCAGTAACTTTGCCCGTGGCATTTTCATCCACGGTGAACACGACGAAAATCCGGGGCCATTGACGCCTTTAGCCAAGCCAAAGTTAACCCTGCCCTTCGACCTGCCGGCCTTTGCCCTCAACCGCTCTTCCGTCGGCGCCTTCAATACTCTCTACTACCACAAACAAATCACCAAGCAACGCGCTGGGTTCACCGATTACGAGCCATTCTTTTACCCTCTGGACCGCATCCTGCAGTGGAATCGGCTGTATGGCCAACAGGGCCTGCTCCAGTTCCAGTGTGTTCTGCCCTGGGCAAGTGATCCCATGGGAATGATCCAGCTGTTAAAGGCGATTACCGCATCCGGACTGGCTTCCTTTCTTGCCGTAATCAAGGTCTTTGGAGATATTGCTTCGCCCGGAATAATGTCGTTTCCCATGCCCGGTATCACCCTGGCCCTGGATTTTCCTATCCGGCGGGAGGTGAGTTTCGACCTGCTCGATAGGCTAGCCGCCATCACAGCCGAATTCGGCGGCCGGATGTATCCAGCTAAGGATGCGTGCATGAGCGGGGTGCACTTCCGACAGTTCTATCCCCAGTGGGAGCAATTCGCCGTCTTCGTCGATCCCTCCTTCAGCTCCAGCTTCTGGCAGCGGGTAGCCGGCCTTGGCTAAACGCGATCCGGGTTTTCCCTCCAGAGTGCTGGTGTTAGGCGCGACTTCGAGCATCGCCATCGCGACGATGCGGCGGCTCGCGGCGTGGAATACGCGTTTCATGCTGGTGGCCAGAAACAGCGACCGGCTGGCAGCGGTAGCCCAAGACCTACTAACCCGCGGCGCAGCCAGCGTAGACACCTGGGCAATGGACCTGGATGACACCGGGGCCCACAAGGAAATGCTGGCGATCGCCGCAGATCGCCTGGGCAAGATCGATCTGGCCCTGATCGCCCACGGGGTGTTGGGCGATCAGCAGGCAGCGGAAGCGGATTTCGAGATCGCCGCGGCTGTTCTGCATACCAACTTCCTCTCCACCGTCTCCCTCCTGACGTGGCTTGGAAATTACTTTCAGGCGCAGCACGGAGGTACGTTGGCGGTCGTGTCCTCGGTGGCTGGCGACCGCGGCCGCAAGAGCAATTATGTGTATGGCGCTTCCAAAGGCGGGCTCAACATCTTCCTCGAAGGACTGCGCAACCGCATCGACCGCGACGGGGTGCAGGTGCTGACCATCAAACCAGGCTTCGTGGCCACGCCCATGACCGCACATGTGGAGCACAACGCGCTTTTTGCCACGCCAGACCAGGCCGCCCGCGGAATACTGAAAGCTGTTGAGCGCCGGCGTGATGTTGCCTACGTGCCCTGGTTCTGGGCCTGGATCATGCTCCTGGTGCGCGCCGTTCCAGGCTCTCGCTTCAAAAAGTTGAACATGTAGTCCTGCGACGCGCTCCCGCCCCGGCCTTCCTTTTTGCATCCTCGCAAGCCGCTGGCGAAAGGACCTTCGGTATCTGCCGTTCTTTCAACCAGCCTTCAACGCGGATGGGATGGCCTTGAACACCAGGGATGCCGAGTTGATGCAGTAGCGCAAGCCCGTCGGCGGCGGCCCGTCGTTAAAAACGTGCCCCAGGTGCCCATCGCACCGTTTGCAGGCCACGGCGGTCCGCACCCCCCAGCTGGTGTCTTCTGTTTCCACAATGTTCTCTTTGGCGAGGGGCTGCCAGAAGCTCGGCCAGCCGGTGCCGGAATCAAACTTCGTCTCCGACGAAAACAGAGCCGTGTCACAGCAGATGCAGCGAAAGATTCCACGCTGGTGCAGGTTCCAGTATGAGCCGGTATAGGCCATCTCCGTATCGGCCCTGCGGGTTATGTCGAAGGCGTTAGCCGACAGCTGTTTTTTCCACTCCGCGTCGCTCTTGACGATCTTCGGCAGCCGGACCGTGCCCGTGGCCACGCCAGACGAGGAAAACTCAGCAATGGAAACCTCGGGTGCAGGACCGCTTTGCGATGAGACGGGCGGCGGCGAGGGCGCAGGATGCAAAGACCACGCAGCAATAGCGGCCGCGGCCATACCCCCGCTCAGCAGGAAGGCGCGACGCGTCACTTTTTGCCGGGTGGCATCGTAGTTAAGATCTGAGTCGAACATTGGTTCACCGCTATGTTCGACTCGCCACAAGCCGGTAAGTTACAGCTCTAGGCGTCGAGTTGCTTGGTTACCAATTCATTCAGCAGCGCCGGATTGGCCTGCCCTTTTGACAACCGCATCACCTGGCCGACGAAGAAAGCGGCGACCGTCTTCTTCCCGCCGCGATACTGCTCCAGTTGCTTGGGGTTGGCCGCCATCACTTCCTGAATCAGCTTTTCCAGTACCGCGGGATCGCTGATCTGCTGCGGCTTCTCGCGCTCGTAGACGGCGCCAAAGTCCTCGCCACTCTCAAATGCCGTGTCCAGGAGGCCCTTGAGCTGTTTGCTGGAAAGCTCCCCACCCTCGGTCAGATCCGCCGCCTGCACCAATCCCTGCATAGTGATCGGAGACTGTTCCAGATCCAGGCCCTTGGCCTTGAGACGGCCCATCAACTCGCTCTGGATCAGGTTGGCGACACGCCTTGGGCTTCGCGCCTGCCTTGCCGCAGTCTCGAACTGGTCGGCAAAGGAGCGTGTGGCGGTCAGTGTCTGGGCATCCTGCATGGTGATCTCGTACTGCGCGATCATGCGCTTGCGGCGCGCCTCAGGCAGTTCCGGCATGCGGCTCACCAGGATTTCCTTCCACTCCCCGGAAACCAGCAACGGCGGCAAATCCGGCTCGGGGAAATAGCGGTAGTCGTGCGCCTGCTCCTTCGATCTCATGGAGTAGGTGCGTCCCTCATTTGCGTTCCATAGCCGGGTCTCCTGAGTTACCCGGCCGCCGCTTTCGATCACTTCCACCTGGCGCTCGATCTCATACTCCAGCGCAGAGCGAATAAAACGGAAGCTGTTCACGTTCTTGACCTCGGCCTTGGTTCCGAATTGCTTCTGCCCACGCGGTCTTACGCTCACATTAGCATCGCAGCGCAACGAGCCCTCTTCCATGTTGCAGTCGCTCACGCCGGTGTAGAGCAGGATCTCTTTGAGGCGGGTCAAATATTCATAAGCTTCGTCGGGCGTGCGCAGATCGGGCTCACTCACAATTTCAATCAGCGGTGTACCGCAGCGGTTCAAGTCCACGTAGGTTTTTGTCGCCGAGTCAGCAAAGCCGTCGTGCATGCTCTTGCCGGCATCCTCTTCCATATGCAGCCGCGTAATGCCAATGCGTTTGGTGATGCTGTGGCCAGAGCCATCGACCGCCGGAACATCGATCCATCCGTGTTCTGCCAGCGGCTTGTCAAACTGCGAAATCTGGTAGCCCTTGGGCAAGTCAGGATAGAAGTAGTTCTTGCGCGCGAAGACCGAATGCTCGCGCACTTCACAGTTGATCGCAGTCGCGGCCAGCACAGCGTACTCCACTGCGCGCTGGTTCAACACCGGTAGCGCGCCCGGCAAGCCAAGGCAGGCCGGGCAAATATGCGTGTTCGGTTCACCGCCGAATTTATTTGCGCAGCCGCAGAAGGCCTTGGTATTGGTTAGCAGTTGTACGTGAACTTCGAGCCCGATGACCGGCTCGTAGCGTTCCAGTACCTCAGGCGCAACACTTTTCGCGGTAACCGTCATTACTTTTGATTCTAGCAACGCCGGCGATGCAAATGGCAGGGTTTTGATCATCCAATTTTTGTCTCGGGCCACTACCGCCGGCCATGGCTACAGAGAAGGGTAGTAATATTTTCCAGGCAGCTCGTGTGCCCGGAGAATTCCGTTGGTGATCGACATCCGTCAGGAAGTAACCGCGGTCATTGAGGCCACCATCCTGGTCGTGGCTGCCCTCTTCCCCATCGTCAATCCTTTGGGCAGTGCCGCCATTTTCGTCAATCTAGTAGGGCCGATCGCGCCCACCACGCAGCGATTGCTGGCGCAGAAAATCAGCATCTACAGTTTCTTTTTGTTGCTCTGCTCCCTACTGTGGGGCGTTCACGTACTGGCATTTTTCGGTATTCAGATCTATGCGGTTCAGATTGGCGGAGGCCTGGTGGTCGCCGCGACCGGATGGTCTCTCCTGGGCCAGGACACCGGACGAGCAAAAACGGCGCCCCCTGCGGAAGATGAAATCCTGGAAAACGCGTTCTATCCTTTTACGCTCCCCATCACGGTCGGTCCGGGTTCTATCTCTGTTGCCATTACCCTCGGTGCGCATCTACCCCCGGAGCTGCACGAACCTTCTTTGTTCTCACTCCGGGTTCTGATCGCCGCCATCGCGGGTATAACGCTGGTCTGCTTGATTATCTACTTGTGCTATGTCTATGCGCGGAAAGCGGAGCAGCTTCTGGGCAGATCCGGAACCTCGATGGTGATGCGCCTTTCTTCATTCATCCTACTCTGCATCGGCGTACAGATTATCTCCACCGGCATCAAGGCATACCTTCAAACAATAGGTAAATTCTAAGCAGTCTTGTGTAGAAATTACGGAGCCGCTCAGGACGGCTTTTGCAGCAACGCCGGCTTCCTGCTCTGCGAAATATATCGATCGCTGCCGAGATATTTCTTATAAGCAGTAATCCAGTCGGAAGCAATGGCCTGTTGTGCGGTGGGAAGGTCCAGCTCACCCCTGCACACCAACTGGTGCAGCCGCTCCTCCAGGGCATCTTTGACGTGTGCATTCCACCCAGACGAGGAAGTGGGCTCCGGCCATAAATTATGAATGTCGTCCGCACCGCCCAATCCCGGGGCGATCAGATAGTCGATCTCATAGTCCTCGGGGCGGGGATTCACGATTCCATATTCCCGGAAGACCTCCTGACGTAAGGAGTTGGGGACGTCACGGACCACCTCCTCATGGGCCATGGAGCATACGTCCCCAACGGTCACCGGCCGAGTTGCGCCCGGAGTTAAGTGGCGGTTCGGAATCGTCAGACTCGCCAGGGAAAGGTCCGAAGACATGGATCCCTGCCGCTGGGAATGCCGCAGGAGAAAAGCACCTCCCAGCACAGTGATGAATATCGCCACGCAAACGTAGGCTGCGGCGCGAGAAGGCGAAAGCAGTTGCAGTAAACGCGGCCAGGCGTTGGCAGGTGGCAGGGCCGCTTCAGCAAGGCGTGCTTTGAGCAGAGCACGCGAGCCGGTCGAAGGCGGCAGCGTTGCATCGAGCGTGCGCCGATGAAGGCTTACGAAATCCGCGATCGTGCCTTCCAGTTCTCCCACCCGGGAGCGGCATAGCTCGCATGCAGCCAGGTGCGCACGGGCCTGTCTCGCACGTCTTCCGGACACCTCTCCATCGACTACCAGCAAGATATCCTGATCCGACAAGTGGAACGGTTCTCTTAACATGGCATCATCCTTCGTCTACGCGTCCCAAACGCGCGAGGGAACGCGTGAGCGCGATCGATACGGCGCCGAGCGAAATCCCCAAGGTGGCGGCTATTTCGCGGTAACGGAGCCCCTCCGCGCGCAGGTAGAGGCAACAACGGTCCTGTTCCGGCAACGCGCGTAGAACAGCTTGCATCCGTTCCTGCCGTTGGCTGCTTGCGGCCTCCTCCTCGGGATTGAGCGTCGCAGCCGGTTGGCGCTGGGCCAGGGCTTCATCTGAATCGAAGGTGGCCAGAGCCCTCTTGTTCGCGGTGTGCTGTTTCAACGCAAGGTTATGCGCCACGCGAAAGACCCATCCGCGAAGGTTTCGCCGCGATTTCCCCAGCTGCAGGTGGCGGAACAGGGCAAGAAAAACCTCCTGGATAATCTCTTCCCCATCGTGGAGAGAGAGTCCCCGGGAGACCACGTAACGAAGGAGGGGATTGCGAAACTCCTCAAAGAGATGGATGACCTCACATTCGCTCTCAGAGGCCTTCGGCGAAGCTGCAGTGCTGGTGCTCGCTGGGAAAGCCAGTTCGTGAATCGGCTGCGGTATCAGCATGGATCCTCGTATATATATATTCCCCTCTGCCTACCGTACTATTCAAGTTTTTTAGACCGTTGTGGACCATTCAGCCGAAAGGCCGAAAAAAAACATCGGTTTCTCGTCACATTCAAGCTAGCCCTCATCGAGGCAAGGGAAGCAACAATAGCCGGCTTCCATTTGACCGCAACAACGATCCCGAAACCCTGCTCGCAGAGCGATGGAAAAGTAAGTTGGTGAGCTGTATCAACTTAACAATGTCAAGGATCTCTTAACAGGGCTTCACCACGCAAACCAGCCAAATGAGTAACTTAGGAGAGAAGATTCACTTGCGTAATTCATTTCTCCATGTCTAGAATTGCGGCGCACCTCGGCTAGCAGTATTCCCCCGAGATAGATATACCTGGCCAAAGTGTCTTCGGTGAAGACCGCGCCATGATGCACCGTACTGTAAGTACTTACTATTTGCTGCTTGGTTCTTTAGCCGCCGCGACCTTTATTGGTTGTGGTTACACCAGCTCTCTTCCTAGCTCAGAAGTATCTAACACGTCACAAGCCGGTAACGTCCAGCACATCGTAGTGATCTTTCAGGAGAACGTCTCCTTCGACCACTACTTTGGTACTTATCCCAACGCGCTAAACCTACCCGGCGAAACACGTTTTACTGCGCTACCGGGAACCCCGGCTGTTGACGGCCTCTCCTCAGACCTATTGCTGAATAACCCCAATGCAAGCAATAAGGAAAATGGCGCCGGAGCGACCAACCCATTCCGGTTAGCACCTGGAAACGCCGCTACTGCCGACCAGGACCACGGTTACTCCGCAGAACAATTAGCGTTCGATCGTGGAGAAATGGACTTATTCCCACGCTCTGTGGGCACTGCCGATTCCAAGAATCTTGGGCATGGTATCGCCGACACTACCGGATTGACCATGGCTTACTACGATGGCAACACAGTGACAGCCATCTGGAATTACGCGCAGCACTATGCGATGAGCGACCGCTTCTTCGGTACGACTTTCGGGCCGTCGACGCTGGGGGCCATCAACCTTGTCTCCGGCCAGACCAACGGAGTCGTAAACGATGGCAATGCACAGGGCAGCATCGTCTCAGATGGATACGGCGGATACACGCTTTACAGAAATGCATACCCCGTCAACGATGTCTGCTCAGCTACCAGTGGCGCGACCGTGCATATGACGGGGAGAAATATTGGCGATTTGCTGAACGATGCGGGTCTTACATGGGGTTTTTTCCACGAGGGTTTCGACATCACGGTGGTCAACAGCAATGGCACCACGGGTTGCCGGCGAAGCAACCGATCCAACGTCACCAGGCAGACATCGCTTGACTATTATCCGACGCTTAATCCGTTTCAGTATTACGCTTCCACCGCCAACCCACGGCACGCCCGTCCCACTTCCGTACAGATGATCGGACACGCAAATGACGGTGATACAAACCACCAATACGACATTCACGACTTTTTCGATGCGGTCAAGGGCGGTAACTTTCCCGCCGTTAGCTTCCTGAAATCCGCCGCTTATCGCGACGGCCACGCAGGCTACTCGGACCCTGTCGATGAACAGGCCTTCCTTGTGCATGCCATCAATTTCATCCAGCAGACTCCGCAGTGGAGCAACACGGTCATCATCGTTGCATATGACGATTCCGATGGATGGTATGACCACGTCCATAACGTCATCAACGGCAGCACGACCCCGAAAGATGGCTTCTCGGGGCTGGGAAAGTGTGGCGATGGCGCGATCGCACTGCCGGGCGTCGAAGGGAGCACTTTCCATGCCCAGGGCAGATGCGGTTATGGCCCACGCCTGCCGCTACTGGTCATCTCTCCGTGGGCCAAGCCAAATTACGTTTCCCACACAGTCACCGACCAGAGTTCCATCTTGCGCTTTATCGAGGATACTTTTTTGAACCAGGAGCGAATCGGGCAGGGCTCCTACGATGCGATTCCCGGCTCCATCGGCGACATGCTTGACTTGGGTGGGACGGCGCCACAGAATGGCGCAGTGGTCGTGCTGGACGAAGCGACCGGCCTTATCTCGAGTCGCTGAGTGCCTTACAAGTTTCTCAATCGTCGCGATCTTTTGAAGCAAGCGGCGCTCTCCGCGCTGGCTTTACGTATCGGCCGCTCGATCGCTGATCCCTCGGCCTCCGCCTCTTCTAACGTCGCTTCGGCAAAGAAACGCGCTATCAACGCGCTCCAGCTGGAGCCCTTCGTCGATCCGTTACCTCTTCCTCAGTTGTTGCCCAGCACAGGCCATCGGGCTGTGGGGAACGTCCGTTTCTTCAACATCACCATGGGCGAGATTCGGGTAAGAATGCATCGCGATCTTGCGCCGACGCGGTTGTGGAGCTACGGTCCGGAGGCCATAGGCCCGTTGATCGAAGCCCGCAAAGACGAAGCGTTGGCCATAGCGTGGCATAATCAACTGCCGCCGCGACATTTTCTCCCCATTGACTACAGCCTGCATGGCTCCGGCCGCGAACTTCCCGAGTCGCGCGCCGTGGTCCATCTGCACGGCGGCCGCACGCCGGCCGCTGACGACGGCTACCCAACCCACTGGTATCCATCCGGCCAATCACGTGTCTCCCACTACCCAAACCGTCAGGACGCCGCCATGCTCTGGTATCACGATCACGCCATGGGCACCAGCCGGTTGAATCTCTACGCCGGCATGATGGGCGTGTATCTGCTTCGCGATGCGCACGAGGGCCATCTCAACCTGCCAGCGGCCAATTATGAGCTGCCCCTGATCCTGTACGACCGTATCTTCGACCACGATAGTCAGCTGTTCTACCCCGTCTCTCCGATTCCGGATCGCCCCTGGACGGACGAGGTCGCCGGCGATGCGATGGTGGTAAACGGCCGGGTACAGCCCTTTCACGAGGTCGAGCCGCGCCGCTATCGGCTGCGCGTGCTGAACGCGGCCAACGGGCGTTTCTTCCGCCTGGGACTGTCCCATGGCGCCGGCTTTCTTCAGATCGGCGCGGATCAGGGACTACTTCCCGCCCCGGTTAAGCTGGCCACTCTTCTCCTCGCGCCCGGGGAACGGGCGGATCTCATTGTCGACTTCTCCACCATGCGTGGAGAGCGCGTCACCTTGACCAACGGAGCCTTTCAGATGATGCAATTCCGTGTCGGCTCTGCTCCCACCCAGGATAGAAGCCACGTACCCGAAGCCCTGCTTCCCGTCACCCGCTTGCCCGAGAGTTCCGCGGCTCACACGCGCGAACTTACATTGAATGAGTTCAAGGATCCCGCCGGGAACACCACGGTCATGCTGCTGAATCGCACCCCATGGCACATGCCGGTAACGGAGAGCGCAAAACTAGGTTCGACCGAGATCTGGTCGCTGGTGAATTTGACCGACGATACCCATCCCATCCACCTCCATCACGTTCGCTTCCAGGTAGTCGATCGCCGCGGATTTGATCGCGACCTCTACCTGTTGCAGAACGCTACGCTGCACTTCACTGGTAGCGCGCTGGCCCCCAACCCCAATGAGGACGGATGGAAGGATGTGGTGCAATGCCCGCCCAACGTGGTCACCCGGATCCACATTTCTTTCGACGGCTATCCCGGGCGGTATCTCTGGCATTGCCACGTCCAGGAACACGAGGCCAACGACATGATGCGCCCCTACGACATTGTGGCCTAGCGGTAGACCACCGCAGCGTGCCATCCCTACTCGCGGATGCGCCAACAGCGCTATCATGATTGAGTGGTGCAAAAACTGAACTTACTCACAGTTCATCACGTTGTATTCGCCGGGTTGCTGGTCTTTTGCATTGGATGTAGAACGTCTGGTAACGACAGGCCGATCGGCGCGGTTGTCGATATCAAGGCTCCTTTGGGGCTGCCTCCGGTCCCTATCCCGCCAGATAACCCGCCCACCGCGGAGACGATCGCGCTGGGCCGCAAGCTCTTCTACGACATGAGGCTGTCCAAAGACAATACCGTGTCCTGCGCCTCCTGCCACAATCCAAACCTGGCTTTTACCGATGGACGGCCGCTGGCCAGGGGCGTGGGAGGAATGATAGGCATCCGCAATGCTCCCACCTTATTGGACGCGGCCTACTCGCCGTTGCAATTTTGGGACGGCCGAGCGAAGAGTCTGGAGGAGCAGTCCGCCGCTCCGATTGAGAATCCGGTGGAGATGGATCAGAAGCACGAGGTTTCGGTCTCGAAAATTGGCAAGGACCCCGCCTATCAGGCCGAGTTTGCGCAGGCGTTCGGGCCAGGAACCGTCACCCTCAAGAAGATTCAGAAGTCGCTGGCAAGTTTTGAGCGGACGTTGCTCAGCGGGAACTCCCCTTTTGACCAATATCAATACGGGGGAAACAAGCAAGCACTCTCGCCTGCTGCGATCCGCGGTCTCGCCATCTTTCAAGACCCACAAAGAGGCAATTGCGCTGTCTGCCATACTATCGATAAGAATTACGCACTCTTCACCGATGGCAAATTCCATAACACTGGAGCGGGTGTGAATGGAGCAGGCGACTTCACTGACCTTGGGCGATTCAACTCAACAAAAGTAGTAACCGCCAAGGGCGAGTTCAAAACGCCGACACTACGCGATGTCGCGCTCAGCGCACCGTACATGCATGACGGCAGCCTTAAGACACTCCATGACGTGGTCGATTTTTACGCTGGGGGCGGCAACTCCAATCCATATCTCGATAAGGACATCAAACCGCTCCACCTTTCCGCGCAAGACCGCGAGGATCTGGTCCAGTTCCTCAACGCTCTGACCGGCGAGATGCCCAAGAACGCTGGACCGCCAGAGAAAGATAGCCAAAAATGAGATCCATTCACTTTTTCCATCTCTTTTGTGCGGCCGCGCTGATTGCCGGTTGCTCCGGAAAGGTCAATACCGAACAGTCCAGCGCCCCGAAGAGCGAGCCGGCGCCAGTGTACTTTACCGTGGATCCCGCTACCGCCGGATCTGTCACTGGAACCATCCACTACAAGGGAAGACGGCCTGCGCCCAAGCTGATCGACATGAGCGAGGAGCCTGCCTGCGTCGAAGCACATCACGGAAAGGCCTATGACGAATCCCTGGTCGTCAGTAAGAGCGGCGCACTGGCCAACGCTTTCATCTACGTCAAGAGTGGCCTCGAAGGAAAGACCTTCGCCATTCCTCCAACCCCGGTCACCATCGATCAGAGTGGCTGCTGGTTTCGTCCGCGGGTGATGGGCATTCAGACCGGGCAGACACTGCAAGTCATCAACTCAGATCCGGTGACGCACAATATTCACCCCATGGCAGAAGTCAACCGGGAATGGAACCACAGTCAAGGCGCGGGCGACGCGCCCATCGCACGCAGATTCATCAAACCCGAAATCATGATCCGGGTGAAATGTAACATCCATAGTTGGATGCACGCCTTTATCGGGGTCCTGACTCATCCGTATTTCGCGGTTTCGAAAGACGACGGATCGTTCGAGATCAAGAACCTTCCACCGGGAACCTATACCATTGCAGTCTGGCAGGAAAACCTTGGTACACAAGAGCAGCAGATAACCGTTCCTCCGCACGGCACTGCTGAGGCCAACTTCACATTTAAGGAAAAATAATATGCGCAACATAGGATATGCCCTCTTTGCACTTGGTCTCGCTGTGTTGTCCACGGGTTGCAACTCCACCAAAGCTCCGGAGCAGCAGCCTGCGCAAACCGCGGCCCCGGCAGAAACCTCAGAGCCGCGGATTTACGTGACCAACGAAGTCGGCGGAGATCTAACCGTGATCGACTCCGGCAACTACAACGTGCTGGCCACCGTCCCGCTGGGCAAGCGTCCCCGCGGCATCCATTCCAGCCCGGACCATAAGACAATCTACGTCGCGCTGAGTGGCTCGCCCATTGCTGGACCAGACGTCGATGAGAGCACACTTCCGCCGCCCGACAAGAGCGCCGACGGCATCGGGGTCTACGATGTTGCGCAGAACAAAGTCGTCCGCATCATTCATGGCGGCTCTGACCCGGAAAACTTCGACGTCAGCCACGATGGCACGCAACTTTACATATCTAACGAAGACGTCTCCGCCGTCAGCATCGTCGACATTGCCTCTGGCACCGTGGTTAAGTCTCTCGCCCTCGGGGCACAGCCTGAAGGCGTCAAGGTAACCCCGGACGGCAAGCAAGTCTGGGTCACTTCTGAAGAGACGGGAACCATTTCCGTACTTGACCCTGTTGCGGGCAAGATCATCAAGACATTCAAAGTCGGGCATCGTCCGCGCAATATTGCTTTTCTGCCCGATGGCTCACGTGCCTACATCAACGCTGAAAACGACGGAACAGTAGTGTTGGTCGATGCCAAGAAGTACAAGATGATCCAAGCCATTTCGCTTGGCAAGCCGGGGATAATTAAGCCAATGAATGTCGTTCTCTCTCCGGATTCTGCGAAGCTCTACGTCAGCACCGGCAGAGGACACCAGGTATTTACAATCGACACGGCTACAAATAAGGTTCTGAGTTCGGTAGAAGTCGGAGCACGCCCCTGGGGCATAGCCCTCTCGCTCGACGCCAAGACCCTTTATTCGGCCAATGGGCCTTCGAACGACGTCTCGGTAGTGGACTTGGCTACCAATACCGTGACCAAGAAGATAAAAGCCGGCAAGGGCCCCTGGGGCGTCCTTGTTTTGCCGCGATGAAGCGAGACGAGAACAGCAGGTCCCTCCACTGCGCTACGCTTCAGTCGGGATGACAATTCTTCTCCAGGAACAGGGTTCCCCGGTTTCAAAAGAATTGTCATCCCGACCGGAGCGTAGCGGAGTGGAGGGACCTGTTGTTCATTGCCCTTTCAGCAGAGCCTAGTTTGTCGCCAGTTGCCGCAGCACATACTGAAGGATGCCGCCGTTCTCGTAGTAGAGAATTTCTTGCGGCGTATCGATGCGGACCGTGGCCTTAAAATTCCGCACAGCCCCCGTCGCATCCGTCGTCTTGACCGTCAGCGTGCGGCCCTGGGCAAACTTCTGCTCCAGCATCCGGCGAATCCCTTCCAGATCAAATACCTCTTCTCCGCTGAGTCCCAGCGACTCCGCACTTTCACCACTCTCAAACTGCAACGGAAGAATGCCCATGCCCACCAGGTTGGAGCGGTGGATACGCTCGTAACTCTGCGCAATCACCGCCCGGACACCGAGTAGACGAGGTCCCTTGGCTGCCCAGTCACGCGAGGAGCCGGAGCCGTATTCCTTGCCGGCAAGAATCATCAGCGGAGTACCGCGCTCAGCATATTTCACCGACGCGTCGAAGATGCTCATCCCTTCGCCCTCAGGCAGCAAGCGAGTCACGCCCCCTTCGGTCCCCGGAGCCAGCTTGTTGCGCAGCCGCACATTGGCAAAGGTGCCGCGCACCATCACCTCGTGATTGCCTCGCCGTGACCCGTACGAATTGAAGTCGACCGGCTTGACTCCATGCTCAACCAGGTATTTACCCGCCGGTCCATCCCGCTTGATGGAGCCCGCCGGCGAAATGTGGTCAGTAGTGACGCTGTCTCCCAGGACTGCCAGCACCCGGGCGCCTTTAATCTCCGCTACGGGCGCAGGCTTGGCGGGCATGCCATCAAAATAAGGAGCCTTGCGGATGTAGGTGGAGTCAGGCTCCCACTGATAAGTGTCTCCGGTGGGGAATTTGAGGTTCTGCCAGTTCTTATCACCATCCGTAACAGTTGCATATTCTTTGGTGAAGATCTCGGAGTCGATCGCTGACGCGATGGTGCTGTTTACCTCGTCCTGCGTGGGCCAGATGTCCTTGAGGTACACAGGCGAACCGTGCGTATCTTTCCCAATTGGATCGGTGTCGAAGTTGTGCTCGATGTTGCCCACCAGCGCGTAGGCAACCACCAACGGCGGCGACATCAAGTAGTTGGCCCGCACTTCTGAGTTGATGCGACCCTCGAAGTTTCGATTGCCGCTCAGCACGGAGACCGCAACCAGGCCATGGTCGTCGATCGCTTTAGAAACGTCCGTCGGCAATGGCCCTGAGTTGCCGATGCAAGTGGTGCAGCCATAGCCGACTACCTGAAAGCGCAGCTTATCCAGGAATTCGAGCAGGCCTGACCGCTGGTAGTATTCCGTCACCACGCGCGAACCCGGAGCCAGAGAGGTCTTGACCCATGGCGGAACTCTCAATCCCTTTTCTACCGCCTTTTTCGCCAGCAACCCGGCAGCAACCATGACGGATGGGTTTGAGGTATTGGTGCAACTGGTGATGGCCGCGATCACGATCGACCCATGATCCAGGTAAGGATCGACATCGATCCCGAATCGCTCTTTTACCGTGGTTGCCGGGCCCTTCTCCGGCGTGGACTTTTCGCTGCCGTTGGACCAGGTGTGTCCGCCTTCGCCCTCCCAGCGGATCGTTTGCCGCTCCTTACGCCCTGCTGCGCTCGGCCCCAGCAAGCCAGGCAACTGCTGCTCGAAGTTGTCGCCGGCCTGAGAGAGCAATACCCTGTCCTGTGGACGCCGCGGTCCCGCCACACTGGGTTCGACTGTGGAAAGATCGAGCTCTGTAGTCTGCGTGTATTCGGCCTCAGGCGAATCAGAAGTGTGAAACCATCCCTGTTCTTTGGAATACGCCTCCACCAGGTTGATCAGCTCCGCGCTGCGCCCCGTCAGTCGCAAGTAACGGAGGGTCTCCGCGTCGATGGGAAAAATTCCGCAGGTCGCGCCATACTCCGGCGCCATGTTGCCGATCGTAGCCCGGTCCGCTAGGCTCAATTCGCTCACGCCGGAACCGTAAAACTCAACAAACTTGCCCACCACGCCCAGCTTGCGCAACATCTCGGTTACAGTCAGCACCAGGTCGGTGGCCGTAGCGCCCTCGCGCAGCTTGCCCGTCAGCTTGAATCCCACCACTTGCGGCACCAGCATGGAAACCGGTTGGCCCAACATGGCGGCCTCGGCTTCGATCCCGCCGACTCCCCAACCCAGCACCCCCAGTCCGTTGATCATCGTGGTATGTGAGTCGGTGCCCACCAGCGTGTCGGGATACGCCTGGATCACTCCACCCTTGGGGGTCGTGGTAAAGACTACGCGGGCCAGGTACTCCAGATTGACCTGGTGGCAGATGCCCATACCAGGAGGCACGGCGGAGAAGTTGCGGAATGCGGTTTGACCCCATTTAAGGAAGGCATAGCGTTCCCGGTTGCGCTGGAACTCGAGCGCGGCGTTGATGGAATAGGCGTTCGAAGTACCGAACTCGTCGACCTGAACCGAGTGATCGATCACCAGTTCCGCCGGTTGCAGGGGATTGATCTTCTCCGGGTTGCCCCCAAGCTGCTTCATCGCGTCACGCATGGCTGCCAGATCGACGATGGCGGGGACTCCGGTAAAGTCCTGCATCAGCACGCGCGCTGGCATAAACGCGATCTCCCGCGCCGGCTCAGCACTTGCCTGCCACTTGGCCAGGAATTCGATGTCGTTTGCGGTCACGCTCTTACCGTCTTCCTGGCGCAGCAGGTTTTCCAGCAGAACACGCAGACTATAAGGGAGGCGATGGAGGGCGAGGCCCTTGGCCTCTAATGCCTGGAGACGGAAGATTTCGTAGCTCTTGTTGCCGACCTTCAGGGTGGATTGGCTGCCGAAGCTGTTCATTGGTATTTCCTCTCTAAAGAGCACGTCACCGTTGCGCAAGATTGCGCACGTACGCGCCTGATCAAATGTTGGTTGTCAGGATTCTGGCTGACGAGAAGTTAGGAGGAGTGGCTCCGTCCACGGTCAGGCTTGCCGTGACGGAAACGCTTGTGCAGGAAATCTCGAAGTCTGCTCCGGGCGTTCATGGTCCACTAAGGATTCTAAAGCATTTTCGGCCAAGATGTGGCGAGGCTAATCAAGAGGTAACGCTTAATCCGAGAAGCACCACATTGAGAACAAGGATCAAGGCAACCGTCAGCCAGCCAAGAGAGCGGGTCACCTTGCCATTGGTGAACGTTCCCATCAATTGGGGACGGCCGGTAAGGATGAGCAGCGGGACCAAGGCAAAAGGCAGCGTAAAACTCAGCACCACCTGGGAGAGGACCAGGATGCGGAGCGGATCCAGGCCCAGGCCAATGACAATCATCGCCGGAAGCAAGGTCAGTAGCCGCCGGAGAAAGATGCTGAAACGCACCTTCAGGAATCCCTCGAGGATCATCTGGCCGGCGAGGGTTCCAACGGTGGAAGAGGAAAGGCCCGAGCACAAGAGCGCAATCGCAAAAATCGTAGCCGAAGCCGGACCCAACAGCGGACCCAGCGTACGATGCGCATCTTCGATCGACATGTCGCTGCGGCCGGTCCCGGCAAAGGCCGCCGCGGCCACAATGACCATCGCCGAGTTCACCAACCACGCGCCGTTCATGGCCGCAAACACATCCAGCGCTTCCAGCCGCAAGTGCCGCCGCCGCGACACCTGGCGGTCTTCGGAGGATTGCACTTTCCGTTCTTCCGTGGCGAGACGTGGCTGCACCAGGCCGGAATGCAAATAGACTACGTGCGGCATCACCGTCGCCCCGAGCATGCTTACCGCCGCGTAAATGCTGCGACGATCCAGCCAGGGCACCGCGGTATGGTAGGCGATCTGACCCCAGTCTGGATGAACCAGAAAAATCTCTATTAGGTAACAGAGCCCGATCACCAAAACAAAGACCATGATGCCGATTTCCAGGCTCCTGAATCCCCGCAACTCCAGCGCCAGGATGGCAAAAACGCATAGTGCCGAAACGATCGCGGCAATAAACATCACAGTGGTCCGGGCAAGCCCCAAATGAAGGAAATAGCCGCCAAAGAGCAGGTAAAAGCCGAGCGCAGCGCCCAGAAATTCGGCCAGATCGGTGGCCATTGCCGAAAGCTCCGCGGCTACCCACAGGCCTATCGACGTCCGCCGGGAGAAATGCTCGCGGCAGTTCTGCGGCAACGTGGCTCCGGTCGCGATACCCAGCTTGGCGGAGAGGTATTGGATGAGGATGGCCATCAGGTTCGACCACAACAACACCCACAGAAGCTTGTAGCCGAAGCCCGTGCCTGCGATCAGGTTGGTACCAAAATTCCCTGGATCGATATAGGCGATGCTGGCCACAAACGCAGGCCCGAACCAGTACAGGGCCTGCCGGGGCTTCAAATTGGAAAGCAGCGGCGCTGGGGACGAAACCGGAAGCGAGGGCGGAGAAGCAGGCGGCATGGCACAATCCTCGATTTCAGCTGCTGCGGGTTTAGTATAGCCTGCATTTCCATTTTTTCGTTAACTATAGTTAACGACTCTTCGCAGTCCGGCCCCGCTGCGGTAGTCTTGCCTCAGTTCCCGGCCACGGGATTGGTTCACTAAAGAGGGGTTGGCTCGAGCGGATGAAAGTGCTGGTAATTGGTGCGGGAGGCCGGGAACACGCGTTGGTGTGGTCCATCAGCCGATCCCGTCGGGTCTCTGAAGTCGTTTGCGCGCCGGGTAATGGGGGCATAGCCCAATTGGCGCGTTGTATTCCTGTCAGCCAGAAGGACCTCGATGACCTGTTACGGGTCACTGTGTCTGAGCGTCCAGACCTGGTCGTGGTTGGGCCCGAGCTTCCCTTGTCTCTGGGGCTGGTGGACGAGTTGCAGCGGCGCAGCATCCCGGTCTTCGGGCCGACGCAGAAAGCGGCGCAGCTGGAAAGCAGCAAAGCCTTCGCCAAGCGCTTTATGCAACGGCACAAGATCCCAACCGCAGCCTATGCCATCGCCAGCAGCGAGCAGGAAGCCCTGGAAGCCATCGACCTCTTCCATCTTCCCGTGGTCATCAAGGCGGATGGCCTGGCTTCGGGCAAGGGTGTGCTCTTGTGCGAGACGCGGCGCGAAGCAACCGAGGCCATCTCCGGTCTGATGGCGGGCAAACTGCTGGGCTCGGTGCAGTCCTCCATCGTGATCGAGGAGTTTCTTACCGGTGAAGAGATCTCCTTCCTCACCCTAACCGACGGAAAGCATGTAGTGCCGTTGGCGCCGGCGCAGGACCACAAGCGGATAGGCGAGGGAGATAAGGGGCCCAATACCGGAGGTATGGGCGCTTACTCCACCGATGGCATGGTGGATGACCAGATGCGCGAATGGATCATCAACCACATTGCGCTGCCCGCGGTAAACGGTATGGCTGCGGAAGACTCCGCCTTCGTGGGGGTTTTGTACATCGGGTTGATGATGACCGCGCGTGGGCCCATGGTGCTGGAGTTCAATGCCCGCTTTGGCGATCCCGAGACGCAGGCCATTCTCTCCCGGCTGGACTGCGACCTGGTGGCGACGCTCGAAGCCTGCGTCGAGGGCCGTCTCAGCGACACTGAGCTGCGGTGGAAGCCCGGGGCCTCCGCGTGCGTCATTGCGGCCTCGGCCGGCTACCCCGGCAGCTATGTAACCGGGCGCAGGATCAGTGGGCTGGAAGAAGCGGCCCGCGTACCGGGAGTAGAGATTTTTCATTCCGGCACCGCCCTGGTGGACGGGCATTACGTCACCGAAGGCGGAAGGGTGCTCGGCGTGACCGCGGCGGCCGCAAACCTGGAGCAATCGCTTTCCCGCGCCTATGAGGCGCTTGGCCAGATCCACTTCGAAGGGATGTACTATCGCCGGGACATCGGGCGCCGGGCGCTCAAGAGCGCCTAGACGGAAACGAACTTCGACAAGCCCGTGAATCCTCAGAGCCGCTCGGTGGTCTAAGTAATGGACGGGTGGGAGTATGGCAAACGTAGATTTAGCTGAGGTCGACCCGGTATGCGGAATGAAGGTGCAGCCGCAAGAGGCTACGGCTTCCTTCGAGCACGCGGGACGCACCTGGTACTTCTGTTGCGCCGGATGCCGCACGAAGTTCGAGGCTGCCCCAGCCAGGTATGACGGCTCGCAGCCGGCCGTTTTGGTCTCTTTAGGTCCGGTTAAGAAAGCATCTGCGCCCGGTCAATATACCTGCCCCATGCATCCTGAAGTGCTCTCCGCAACACCGGGCGCTTGCCCAAAATGCGGCATGGCGCTTGAGGCTACCGAACCAGCCGTTCCGGCGGAACGCACCGAATACACATGCCCCATGCATCCGCAAATCGTGCGTGATGGTCCCGGCGCTTGTCCTATTTGCGGAATGGCCCTCGAACCCCGAACCGTTACCGTGAACGCGGCCAATCCTGAACTGGTCAGCATGACCCGACGCCTGTGGGTGGGGGCTGCACTGACCCTTCCCTTGCTGGCCATCATGGTCTCGGATCTCCTGCCCGGCAATCCATTGCAGCAATGGCTGGGCGGGGCGTTGGGATGGATTGAGTTTGCCCTGGCTACGCCGGTGGTGCTGTGGGGCGGATGGCCTTTCTTTGAGCGCGGATGGGCGTCGATTGTTCATCGCAGCCTCAATATGTTCACCCTCATTGCCATGGGCAGTGGCGCTGCCTACCTCTACAGCGTAGCTGCCGTGGCCGCGCCAGGCCTCTTTCCTCCGACGTTTCGCGATGCCTCGGGTCACATCGGTCTTTACTTCGAAGCAGCAGCCGTCATCACGGTTCTGGTCCTGCTGGGCCAGGTGTTGGAGCTGAGGGCTCGCAGCCGAACCAGCGGCGCGATCCAGGCCCTGCTCGGCCTGGCCCCTAAAACCGCGCGCCGCATTTCTCCGGATGGAAGCGAGGCCGATGTCGCTCTCAGCGAGGTCGCGATCGGCGACCTGCTGCGCGTTCGCCCAGGCGAAAAAGTGCCGGTGGATGGCTCAGTAGTCGAGGGCCACAGCTCGGTGGACGAATCGATGGTGACCGGCGAGCCCATCCCGGTAGAGAAAGCGGCGGGAGCCAAGGTGGTGGGCGGAACGATGAACGGCACCGGCAGCTTCGTAGTGAAGGCCGAGCGGGTTGGCGCGTCCACGCTACTGGCGCAGATTGTAAAGATGGTGAGCGAGGCACAAAGAACCCGCGCCCCTATTCAGCGCCTTGCCGACCGGGTGGCCTCGTACTTCGTCCCAGCGGTCCTGGCCGCGGCCGTCATCACGTTTGTCTGCTGGGCAGTCTTCGGACCGCAGCCGCAGTATGCGCACGCCCTGGTAAACGCCGTGGCTGTGCTCATTATTGCCTGCCCTTGTGCTCTCGGCCTGGCCACCCCCATGTCCATCATGGTCGGTACCGGCCGCGGCGCCGGCGAGGGCATTCTCGTGCGCAATGCGGAAGCCCTGGAGACTCTGGAAAAAGTAAACACCCTGGTGGTGGACAAGACCGGGACGCTCACTGAGGGCAAGCCTCGACTGAGCACAGTGATCGCTGCCCAAGGCATGGACGAAAACCAGCTTCTGCAAATGATGGCCAGCCTTGAAAAGGCGAGCGAACATCCCCTGGCCGCAGCGATTCTTGCCGCGGCGCAGGAGAAGAAGATTGAGCTGCTACCGGTGGCGAACTTTGCGTCGCTCACTGGGAAGGGTGTATCGGGCACCGTGCAAGGCGCCCAAGTGGCAGCCGGCAATGCCGCATTGATGCACGACCTCGGAGCTTCTTCGCAAGCCATGGAGCAGCAGGCCGAAGCCTTGCGCCAGGCCGGTCAGACGGTCATGTTCCTCGCCGCGAACGGCCGTTTGGCTGGCCTGGTTGCGGTCGCGGACCCCATCAGGGAATCTGCGCTCGGGGCCATTCAGGAATTAAAGCAGGAAGGCATCAAAGTGGTGATGGTGACGGGTGATAACCGCACCACGGCAGCAGCCCTGGCACAAAAGCTGGGCATCGATTTCGAGGCGGAGGTGCTGCCGGCGCAGAAGGCCGAAGTAGTCAAAAAGCTGCAATCGCAGGGAGCGGTAGTGGCCATGGCAGGCGATGGCGTCAACGATGCGCCCGCGTTGGCGCAGGCGCAGGTAGGCATCGCGATGGGCACAGGGACCGACGTGGCGATGGAGTCTGGCGGCATCATCCTGGTCAAGGGAGACCTGCGCGGCATCCTCAAGGCGCGGCGTTTAAGCCAGCGGACCATGGGCAACATTCGTCAGAATCTCTTCTTCGCGTTCATCTACAACGCCCTTGGCGTGCCGCTGGCCGCAGGCGTGCTCTACCCGGTATTCGGATTGCTGCCTTAACCCCATGATCGCCGCCGCCGCGATGAGCTTCAGCTCCGTCTCTGTCATCACCAACGCCTTGCGGCTGCGCAAGGCTTCACTTTAGCTAACGCCGGTCATGCAGGGGTAGGTCCGTGCCTACCGGCTACGGAAAAGCTCTGGTTCATTTTGAGAGAGGCTGGATCGCTCCGAATACGCGGGCTTTCTCGTAGTCACGGGCCTTATGCTTTGTATCAGCTTTTAGTCGGGCCGTACAAAACGTGCCGGATGAGGGCTTTTAGCCCCTGGGCTCTTTGTTTGCATCCTGAAGTGTCCGGCTGAGAATTATCGGAAGACAAACATTTCGTGCGTTATGCGTCGTTGCAGGGGCTAAAGCCCAATTCTCTTTCCATCCTAACGGCCCGGCTAAAGTCGTGCCCTGATACAAAGCCTGAGCTTTTCCGCAGCCTAGTAAAGCAGCTGGTAGCCTACTGATCCTTCATATCCAATTGAGCGCGGCGGAAGGCGTAGTCACTCACATGGACAGACCCCTGGAACGGTCGATTGATATCGGCAATCGCAACCAGCACCAGCGTGATGAGCAAGGTAAACGCACCCACCTGGATGACATGCAGGGCGCCGTTAGAAGCACCGAACATGCAGGTAGACGCAATCGTGACCGCCCCTCCCACCAGCAGCACCCACCAGAGCACGCCGGGAAGTCGTGATACGCTCTGCACCAGGCGGATGCGGCGGTATCCCGCCAATGCGCTGAGTTCGTATAGAGCATGATCTTCCGCGGTGATCTCAGTGGGAGAAGATCCTTTTGATTCCATGAGAGTCTGCCACATCTGCCGCGTGATCTCACGGCTTTCTGCGGGCAGTGTGTTGCGCGCCATCTCTGGCCATTCCTGTTCCGCAACCGCATCGCCATAGGCCCGTGCCAAAACTTTAAGCTTTGCCCCTTGCTGCGGCCCCAGTCCGTCAGCCAACCGATAGAGATTCACGACCGCATTAGCCTCCGCATCCGCATTCAAGTCGGCCGCTCCAAAGTCGATCCAAACCGTGTAAAGCATGAAGCCGATGATGACTGCGTAGGTGGTACCGAGAACGGAAAGCTGCCAGCCGATCAAATCGTTGTGCGCACGTCGCCTTTCAGCGGGCCAGTAGTAGTTCACAGCCGCCATAAAGAAGAACGAGCAAGCAAGGGAGATAATGGCGATGAAAACGTTTTGTGCGGTATCCAGCATTTTTTGTCTGCCCGAAGGATTTGGCCCACTATAGCGGGTCCACGATAGGCGTAACCGGTGAAGATGATTCAGACGGGGCTTTTCCCAAAGAAAAGACCCACCTCGCGGAGTCCGGACATGGCGCAGTAATCGTGGAACCGCTCTAGTGTATCCCGGTAGACCGCGGCAACCGCTCTTCAGTGTGTCGTTTCATCTCTCCTCGGAGGCATCAGGTGCGGGTAGCAATCATCGGCGGAACCGGCCATATCGGCAGCTTTCTAACCCCTCGGCTCGTCGAGGCCGGACACTCGGTCATCTGCATCAGCCGCGGCCTGAAGGAGCCTTACCGCCAACACGCGGCCTGGCAACTGATCGAGCGGGTGGAGATGGACAGGGCGGTCGAAGAGGAAGCCGGACGCTTTGGCGAGCGCATTGCGAGCCTGGATGCGGACGTGGTGATCGACCTTACCTGCTACCAGCTGCAAAGTGCCGAGCAGCTGGTTGAGGCGCTCCGCGGCAATACCGGACACCTTCTGCACTGCGGCACCATCTGGGTGCACGGGCCGAGCGTCGAGGTGCCGACAACCGAGGCTGAGCCACGCAGAGCATTCGGCGATTACGGGGAGAGAAAGGCTGCAATCGAGAGTTATCTTCTGCGCCAGGCACACCGCTCAGCGCTGCCGGTAACGATCCTGCATCCGGGACACCTGGTGGGGCCTGGGTGGGCTCCAGTAAATCCCGCAGGCAACTTCAACCCCGAGGTTTTCTCCAAGCTCTTGCTGGGAAATCCGATTCAGCTCCCGAACATAGGCATGGAGACGCTGCACCACGTCCACGCGGACGATGTGGCGCAATGCTTTCAACGAGCCATCGACCGCAGGAGCGTTGCTGTAGGCGAGAGCTTTCACGTCGTATCGCCCTCGGCCCTGACCATGCGGGGATATGCGGAACGCGTGAGCGCATGGTTCGGACGTGCTGCGCAGTTGGAATTTTTACCCTGGGAAGAGTGGCGGCAGAGGGTGACGGCTCGGGATGCCACGATGACCTGGGACCACATCGCGCATTCACCCAACTGCAGCATTGCCAAAGCACGCACGCTATTAGGATATGAGCCCCGCTACAGCTCGCTCCAGGCGGTGCGCGAGTCGCTCGACTGGTTGATTCAGCAGGAAGTCGTCCACGCCGGAACGCTTTAACGCATTTTTGCTAATACTGTGGTCCGGCGGGATCGGTTATGTGCGGCCATTCTTTCCACCCCGGGCACGCACAGACCGCGTGTCCCGGGGGCCCCGGTTTTGGCGGAATGGCCGCGTCGAGTCTCCTGGTCAATACCATTAGCAAGAATGGTTTAAGCTTCGCCCCAGTGCACCATCGGCAGGCCTGGCGCGGGTGCACGGAAGTAGGGGATGCGTTTGCCCTTCAGCGAACCGATGTAGATGGTCTGCAGATCGGGGCCGCCAAACGTCACACTCGCCATCCAAGGGGCAATCCCTTGCCCGGTGGCAAACAGCACTTGCTCATTTACCTTGTTCGCAAAAAACGCCCGTTCCAGATCCTCAACCTTCTGCGCATCGCCCTCGTCGAGCAACAGGCGAAAATCACCTTGAGGCGTCAGCACAAAGAGCTTGTCGGAGTACACCATCGTGCCCCACAAATTTCCCAGGCTATCGAAGGCAATGCCGTCGGGCCACGCGCCCTTTCCTAGACTCGCCGGTCCAAAAACCTCCCGGTTGCTCAGGCTGCCGTCTTTACCCACGCGCAATCGGCTGATGCAGCCGCCGGTAGTCTCAACCACGTACATAAATTCTTCCCGCGCATCCATGCGGATTTCATTGGTGAAGTGAAAGCCGTCGGCGACGATGCGGAATTTTCCGTCAATGTACCTGGCGATGTAGCCATCGGGCAGATCTCTGCGCAGAGCGTGCATCCAGTTCTTAATACGCGTGGAGACGGTGATCCAGATGCGATCCTGCGAATCGCGCAAAACAAAGTTCACTTTACCGATGGGCTCGCCGTCGATGCTATCGGCAAGAACGGTGGTTGCGCCGTCGCGGGTCATCACCTCGAGGCAATCGGTGCCAAAGTTCGAAATCAAAATATCGCCGTTGCGCGCAAAGGCCAGACCGTTGGGTAGCGTGCCCTCTAAATACCGGCTGGCTTCGCTGGTCACGCCCTGAAAATGACCAGACCGCCGCTGGGTAATGATCTGTTGTTTTCCATCAGGGGTAATCCTCACCACTCCGCCGCGCGCGTCCGCAGACCAGAGGGTGCCGTCCGGCTCGGCCAAGATACATTCCGGGCGCTGCAGATCGCTGCCAATATATCGGATCGCAGACTTCTCAACCGCAAAATCCAGGACTGGATTATGTATCAAAGTATTTTCTCGCAGGAATGGGAGGAACTATGCGAATTCAGCCACAGACTTTTCTGACTCCGGATCGTTACTCTGGTCGGCATTGCTCAGCAGCAGCCCGATCGCTTCCGCGACCTTGCATACCTGTCCCGCTGCGACGCGATAGCGCTCCTTGGAGAAGCGCGACATGGGCGCCGAAACACCTATCGACCCGACAATCACATCATTATCGACACGAATCGGGGCCGCTACACAGCGCAGATCTTCCGCAAATTCTGCCTCATCGGTGGCGAAGCCTCTCTTCTTTATCAGGGCGCAATCTTTGCTCAGCTCCTGGATAGAGGTCATCGTGTTCTTGGTATATCTGCGCAGTTGACCCGATCCGATCAGGGCCCGCAGCTCCCGTTCATCCGCATCCGCCAACAACGCCTTGCCGTGAGCGGTGCAGTAGAGCGGCACCAGCTCGCCAACCTGCCCCGCCACCGCGATTACGTTGCTGGCTGCTGCGTGGTCGATAAAGAGAGCATATTTACCCTCGCGTATGGCAAGATGTGCGGTCTCGTTGATCTGCGTCGCCAGCAGCTTCAATTGCTTATTGGCGATCCGGATTAGCATGTTGCCCCAGTCATATCGATGGGAGAGACGCCACATGGAAGAGCCGAGGATGTAGTCCTTCCTGCCCGCCGGACAGGCAAGAAACCCACGTCGCCTAAGCGTATTCGCAAGCCGGAAGGCGCTGCTGCGATCGATCCCTAACAACTCCGTAAGTTCCCCGAGGGAGACGGGCTGCTTGGAAAGAGCGACCGCTTGCAGAATCGTAAGGCCGCGATCAAGGCTCTGGATGAATGGGATCTGGCGAACTTTGTCCTCGGGCATAAAAGGGTCCGTACTCAACTCGCAACAATATTCCCAGCGTCTCCGGGTAGACTCTGCTGGTCTTAACTAAATCCGCGGAGACAGTGGGTGAGGGATTCTTGGGGTCGCTGTCGATTGCACCATAACGATACCAAATATTTCGCCCTGCCAGCAGAGCACAACCTCTTCAGCAAAGACCCCATCTCAACCCGCTACGAGAGTACTGATGCAAGACGGGATTGTCCAGGGAGAGTGTCGCGATTGCGTAATACGCAAGTCTGACGCCTTCCAGTCTGCTTCGGCTGCCTCATTTCGAGGCTGGGCATGGTTTATGATTTTGATAATGGGAGCCGCAAGGCGACCGAAACCTACTGGAGGCATTAAGACAATGGCAAGTGGTCGAGGGGTTATGTGGAGTGTATGTACTCTGGTTGCCGCCGGTGCGCTCATGGCCACCAATCTGGTTGGTTTTGCCAACACGGCTCCTCCCCTGAATGCCAAGGCCAAACGTGGTTCTGCCGTCTTCCAGCAAAACTGTGTGAGCTGTCACAACAAGCAGCCCGGTGACAGCACTCCTTTCGGTCCTCCAAATTTGCACGGTATTTTCAGCAGCAAGCCCCTGGTAACCCCCCCAATCACGCCGGCGCAAGCAACCGATGTCATCAAAAAGGGCAAGGCGCCTATGCCCGCCTTTGGCAGCATCCTGACCGACGCACAAGTCAGCGACCTGATTGCGTATTTGAAAGCGCAATAACTCAAAGCCAAGAAGGAGCCGCAGTTTGCGTAACTCTGCTTTGTATCAGGGCGTACTTGTGTCTAAGACACCCTAATCCGGAAATTCCACGCCGTCGAAAAATTTATAGTTGTCGAGATTGGTGGCCGGAGCGAAGAAGCAAACCACCTTCATCTCTTCCGTGCCTGTATTGCGCAACATGTGCACTTTCCCTTGGGGAAACAAGACCGCGCTGCCCTGCTTTACCGGCTCCACCACTCCGTCGATCATTACCTTGCCCGATCCATGCACGATATAGATCACCTCTTCGCCATTGGGATGAGAGTGCGCGGGCTTCACCGTCTCACCCGGCGCCACCAGGATCATGCACATCGAACAATGGCGCGCATCAACATTCTCCTGGGTCATCAACCAGCGCAGGCGCCGGCCGGGAAGATCGAGTGCCTCGATCGAATTTTCATCCACGATTGGTAACTTCATCGATTGTCCTTCCAGGTCAGAATGGTGCGAGCGATTGCGTCCGGGCTCAGACCAAAGGCCGCGATCAGCTCCTCATAAGTTCCGGAGTGAATAAACTGCGGTTGGCCATCGCTCCTGAGTGTGTTGAGGGTTACGATCCGTTCCCAACCGTCTGGTTTTGCCCGCCCCCGATTACGATAAAGAATCTTGAGTAAATTCTGCCAGATATATCCATTGTTCTGCTCAGCCAGAAGCAATAGTTGGCCCGAATTGCAAAGTTCCAACAACAGTTCCTCGTCGATCGAGGGCATATCCACAACACCAACCGGCATACCCGCAGCGGCGCACTGCGCGGCTGCAGCCATTGCCTCATGTACCCCGCGACCACTACTGACGATGGTCGCACGATCCGCAGGGCTGCTAAGCAGACGATGGCCTTTCCCAAATGAGAAAAGGTAGTCGCTGTCGTAGAGCACCGCGGATCCCGTGCGCATAACGCGGAGGTAAATCAGACCGCGGTTCCCGTCCATAATCCACCGCATGATGGAGAGCATTTGCTGCGGACAAGAGACATCAATGATCTTCAACTGAGCAACCGCATCGAACGTCGTGCTGTCATCGTTGCCCATGTGGGTGGCGCCGTTGGTGCGGGTTTCGAAGTTTGCCGCGGTGGCCAGGAAGGTCAGATCGAGGCCATGACCTTCGCTCAGCCAACCATCGGGCGCATCGATCGCCTCCTGCCGTTCCTGGGCTCCGACGGCAATCCGGCGCAACACCTTCCAATCGAAAAAGGGGCAGAAGGTGCTCACCCATGTGTTGTAACCAAGCGCGGCGAATGCCTCGCCGATCAGCATCATGTTGGCTTCGGCAACGCCCACATTCAATGCCCGCTTTTGATCGACCGCGGCAATGCCTGCTTCCAGGCCGCTGGTCGATGCAAGGTCAGCGTCAATAGAGACGACAGCCGGGTCCACGGCAAAGGCTTTCATGGCGCCGGTCACGATATCGGAGGCCGCATACTCCTTCTTGCGATCCAGTTGCGGCAACAGCTTGGTGTCGTAAGAGATGCGCTTGTTGCGCGCAGGAACGCGCGCCGTCAGCACCGGGCCAACAACCGTAGTTACATTTCGCCGCCCGGGTGAGTCCAGGTCGATCTCGAGGTGCATGCGATGAGCCGCTTCCAGTAGCGAATCTCGCGTTGCGTCGCCCTCCACGCTGCCAGCCAGCCGCTCGCAATAAAGCACAAACTCCTCGATCCGCGCCCTACGCTGCTCCGACTGCAGGGAGTACTCCTGGCCAATCAGGCTATCCGTCAGCGTGACCTTGTGCCGGTTAAGAAAATCGGAAAAGGAGCCAAAGCCCTTGCGGCTATTACAAATAATCGCTGTCGGCATACCATTGCGGGGCCCGAAACGGAAGCTCTCCAGCGCCGCGACCACGCCATCGAATTGGGTTGCGTCCACCGTGTGCGCCTGCCAACCGAAAGAGCGAAACACGGCTTCCAGGTCGGGCATGGGAAAAACCATGCGCGTGTGCAGGTCGAGCTGCCCGTTATTGCGATCGACCAGCACGCAGAGGTTGTCGAGGTGATTTTGCCCGGCATACATCACCCCTTCCCAGATAGGACCTTCCTGCAGCTCACCATCACCGGTCATGCAGTAGGAATCAAACCGCGGGCTGGTGCGGCCGGCAATGGCGAAACCCTGGGCAACACCAAAGCCTTGCCCCATCGGTCCAGTGGCGATATGGATCCCGGGCAATATTGGGCCCGGATGTCCATTCAGGATGCTGGCAAACGAGCGCGAGTTCTTGAGCGTCTTCCGGTCGAAATAGCCTAGTTCGGCATATATAGAGGCCAGTGCCGCGACCGCATGTCCCTTGCTCAGGGTAAAAATGTCCTGCCCGCGGCGCGTCGGATCTTCGATATCCAGATCGATGAAGCCCCCGTAGAAGAGCGCGACCAGGGGAATGATGGAGGAGAAGGCGCCACCCGCGTGTAGCCCTTTATCGACAGCGTCGCGGCATTGCTCCAGGGTGAGCAGACGGATATCGGAATCCTTGATGGCGAGCAGCTTCAGGATGCCCTGCCGCGTGGCGTAATCGTCCTTGCGGAAGATCCCGCGGCTCGATCGTTCACGCAGGACCGGAGTGTGCGAAGGGTTCGTCATGGTTCCTTATCGTCAAGCCAGAAGACGCCGAAGTTCAAAGACTTCCACTCGCAACCGGCCGACGGGTGCCCCACATCTCGATTTTGAGATGTGGGATGCCACAGCTCTAAACCGGCATGTCCCTCAGAGATGCCACTCTCATCGGCAATCTTAGTCTCCTGCTCTCGGCCACTAGTGGATCGTCCAGCCACCATCGACCATCAACACGTGGCCAACCACCATATCGGAGAGCGGGCTGGAGAGAAACAGCACTGCACCCACCAGGTCCTCGGGCTGATTCCATCGTCCCCGCGGAATCATCTCCTTGGTGGCCCATTCTTTGTAGCCCGGCCGCTCCAGAATGTTCTTGCGTGACTCAGTTTCCGTAATGCAAGGCGCCACAACGTTTACCAGCACGCCATCTTTCGCCCACTCCAGGGAAAGCGCGCGAGACAAATGGTGAACACCCGCCTTTGCCGCCGCATAGACCGACCGCGACTTGAAGGCGATCTCGCCGAAGTTGGATCCAATATTGATGATCTTGCCCCCGCCCTGTGGAATCATGATGCGTGCAGCGGCTTGCGAGGCAAAAAAAACGCTTTTCAAAGACGCCGCCATGGTGCGGTCGTACTCCTCTTCGCTCACGTCGAGTGCGGGAGTTGTCCCGGTCCAACCTGCGTTGTTGACCAGGATGTCGATTCGCCCGAAGGTCTCCTTCGTCTTATCCATCAGGGCGCGCACTTGATCTACATCGGCCACATCGGTCTGCACGATGATCGCCCTGCGTCCCAACGCCTCGATCTCGGTCTGAACAGCTTTTATCTCGTCCTCGCGCTTCTCAGGGTATTTGGCCAAAACCACATGAGCTCCAGCTTGCGCCAGCCCGAGCGCAATCGCCCGGCCAATCCCTTGAGAAGCCCCGGTCACCACTGCTATCTTGTCCCGCAATCCGAAGCTTGAATAATCCACGCGTCCCGGCTTTTCAGTAGTCATTGTTTTTGTACAAACAGCTATAACGGTTGCATAATATCCAAGGAAGCCTACCAGCTGCCTATACTCACGTCAAGGCACCGACGGCCATTCGGCTCGAGGAACGTCTCCGTGTTACCTGCGCCCTCGCTCCGGCAGGGCGAACACATAAACCCCCTGCGTTTGCGGCGCGTTCGGCTCCCCTTCCACTGTCGACCGCTCTCCTGCCGGACCAAGGTGCTTCAGGCTTGGCCTCGCGGTGAAGGCCAGGTACTCTCGCCCATTAACCTCGAAGACCGCCGGAATCCCCTCGGGCCCCGCGGGCATTACCTTCACCCAAAGTATCTTTCCCGTGTCTTTGTCATAAGCCCGCATGGTTGCATCCGAGATCGTGCCGGAAAAAATCAGACCGCCGGCGGTGACAACCACCCCGCCCCGCGGCCAGTAACTCCCGGTATCTGTAACTCCTCCTTCCATCGCCGTTCAGGTTGACGGCGAGCACATCCGATCCGGCGCCGGAGCGGTTATGGACCAATTGCGGAAGCAGTTCGGCACCGCCTGGCGCCTTGGAATTGCGACGGCAGAAAACGAAAGTATCCGCAGTCGAAAATCCCCAATGAACATAAGCGCATCCTTGTGTGGCCAATCGATCTCTCGTTTCACAATATGCAACGACGATTTCGTTAGGCCGCCCGAAAGTTATCACGCCCGTCGAAACACAGTCAATCTCAGGCACACCTGGGTTCTACCCCCTTAAAGCGCGCCTCCCTGAGCCGTCCCGGTGAGCTGCGACGGGCGGCGAGACACTAGAAAAATAGCGGCAGAGCCTCACGCGTTCCGTTTCATTGGCATCGTAGACCAGCAGGAGAAACTGATGAGAAGAAAGTGTGGTCGAAGTTTCTTTGCCGGTGTGCTTGCGATGGCCCTGCTCGGCACCTCTTACGGTGCGCAAGGCGAAGAATTGAAACTTACCTATAGAACTGGCTCCGAACACGGGTTTGTCATCTTACGGGACACGGCTGGCGCCATCCTTGGCTCTGGAGAAGTGACGCAGGTTCCCTCCAGGCAGCGGATCACGCTTCATGTGGTTCTCCATTTTCAAGATGGATCGGTCGATGATGAGACGACGCTCTACTCGCAAGGAGAAACCATTCGCCTGATCAGCGATCGGCATATACAGAAGGGCAAGTCCTTTCCGCACCCATCCGATGTAATGATCGATGTACCCAGGCAACAGGTGAGTGTCCGTGACTTATCAAAAGACACGAACGAGGCAAAGGTGGAGCACATGGATCTGCCGTCCGATCTTGCCAACGGCCTCCTGTCGCCTCTGATTCAGAACATGCAAGCCGACACTCCCATCGAGGTCTCGTATATAGGCCTCGCACCCAAGCCGCGACTGGTGAAGCTGGCCATTGCCAAGGGCGGGGACGATCACTTCACGGTCGGCGGACGCTCTTATACGGCGGCGAAATACGACGTCAAAGTACATATCGGGGGGGTTGCCGGCGTAGTCGCTCCTATGATCGGAAAGCAGCCCCCGGATACCCATGTGTGGGTAACCGAAAGCAAGGTGCCGGCCGTTGTTCGGCTGGATTCTGCGCTGTACACCGAGGGCCCTATCTGGAGCGTACAATTCGCCAGCCCGGTCTGGTAATTCAACGCGGAATCACTTGGCAAAAGGTCATCCACCGAGCAGCCGTTCCCGCCCTTCGGCCAGTACCTCGTCAGATTGCTTCAGTGCTTCTTCCAGCATCTGACGTGTGGGGTCGTCTTGCGGGATGCGTTCGGTCGCTGTCTGGAAGCGCAGGATCAGCCCTCCCACGCTCTGCAGCAAAGCGTCATGGAGTTCGCGGTCCATTCTCTCCCGCTCCGCCAGTTGTTCGGCCAGCTGCGCCTGAAGTTGGCGCGTGAGCCGTCGCAACCGGAGGGCGAAAAGAAGCCATAGCAGTCCGCCGGCTGCAATGACGCACAGCAATGTAAACCAACCCGTCTGCAAGCTGGGAGAGGCCTCTCCCAGCATCCAGGCGCCGCGATGAATCGCCGAAACCATAAGCGTTTCCTTCACCGGGGAGGTTGGCCGGTTTAACTTCGAACGACATCCAACTGAACAGCTCTTTCGCTCAAGCAACAACTGAGTTTGGATTCAATCGGCGCCCACTTGGACTTCTTTTTAAAAGGCCCCAGGCACGGGAGTGAGTTAGGGTGTGTCATGAAGAAAGATGGCTTCGTTCAGGTGCGGGGAGCACGAGAACACAACCTTAAGAATGTAGACGTTTCCATCCCTCGCGATGCCCTGGTGGTCTTCACCGGCGTTTCTGGTTCAGGTAAATCATCTCTGGCATTCGGTACCCTCTATGCGGAGGCGCAGCGGCGGTATCTCGAATCTGTCTCTCCCTACGCCAGGCGCCTGTTCCATCAGATGGCGGTGCCTGAAGTGGATGCCATCGATGGCTTGCCACCAGCCGTGGCGCTGCAGCAACAGCGCGGGTCTCCCACGACGCGCTCTTCCGTGGGCAGCGTCACCACGCTATCGAACCTCTTTCGTATGCTCTATTCGCGAGCTGGCGATTATCCGCCCAACCAACCGCTTCTCTACGCCGAATCCTTTTCCACCAACACGCCGGAAGGGGCGTGTCCAAAGTGCCACGGGCTGGGCAGGATCTACGAAGTGACGGAACGCTCCATGGTGCCCGACGATTCGCTCACCATCCGGGAGCGGGCCATCGCCGCGTGGCCCCCTGCGTGGCAGGGTCAGAATCAACGTGACATATTGACGTCCCTTGGCTATGACGTCGATCGTCCATGGCGGGACCTGCCCAAGAAGGATCGCGACTGGATTCTCTTCACGGATGAGCAGCCGGTCGTGCCGGTTTACGCGGGCTTCACCCCAAAGGAGACGCGCCAGGCACTCAGGCGCAAGATGGAGCCCAGCTACCAAGGCACGTTTACCAGCGCAAAACGGCACGTGCTGCACACCTTCGCGACCACCCAGAGCCCGCTGATGAAAAAACGCGTCTCGCAGTACATGCTGAGCACGGAGTGTCCGCTGTGCCATGGCAAGCGGTTACGCGCGGAGTCGCTATCGGTAAAATTTGCCGGCTTCGATATCGCCGAAATCTCGAGACTGCCGCTAAAGCGTCTGGCAGACCTTGTACGCCCGTTTGCCGAAGGAAGAGCGCCACGCAACGCCACCAGGGAAGCAGAGCACCCGGAAAAACTGATTGTCACCCGGCGCATCGCTGAGGATCTGATAGCGCGGCTTGCGGTGCTGCTCGATCTTGGGCTTGGATATCTGACTTTGGAGCGCAGCACGCCGACGCTTTCGCCGGGTGAACTCCAGCGTCTACGGCTGGCCACCCAGATACGCTCCAATCTTTTTGGTGTCGTTTATGTGCTCGATGAACCGTCTGCTGGATTGCACCCGGTTGATATCCAGGCACTCCTGGTGGCATTCGAGCGCTTGCGGTCGGCGGGCAATTCCTTGTTCGTGGTCGAACACGATCTCGATGTGATCCGCCACGCCGACTGGCTTGTCGATGTTGGACCGGGCGCGGGAGAGCAAGGCGGCGATGTGCTCTACAGCGGTCCACCCAAAGGGTTGGAGGCGGTCGAGAAATCGCAAACGCGACGATATCTTTTTGGCGACCAGAAACTCCCCAGCCGCACTGCCCGCTCGCCTCAAGGATGGCTGAGGTTGAAAGGGGTCAGCCGCAATAACCTCAATCACCTCGATGTCGCCTTTCCCTTAGGGGTCTTTACCTCCGTTACCGGAGTTTCCGGTTCGGGCAAGTCGAGCCTGGTCAGCCAGGCCCTGGTCGAGCTGGTGGCAGAGCAACTCGGCCATCCCCTTCCCGTTGAAGAGGAGACAGGAGAAGAACTGGAAACCGCACCGCCGGTTGTTACCGGTGGCCAGATTGCAGGTGGACTGGAGGGCATCCACCGCTTGGTCCGCGTTGACCAGACTCCCATCGGCCGCACACCGCGTTCCAATCTCGCTACGTACACTGGGCTGTTCGATCATGTTCGCAAACTGTTCGCAGCCACGAGAATGGCGCGCGCCCGCCGCTATGACGCTGGGCGTTTTTCTTTCAACGTTGCCAAAGGCCGGTGCGAAACCTGCCAGGGAGAGGGCTTCGTATGCGTCGAGTTGCTCTTCCTCCCAAGTGTTTATGCTCCCTGTCCAACCTGTCATGGAGCTCGATATAACGCCAAGACCCTGGAAGTAAAATATCGCGATAAAACCATCGCCGACGTGTTGCGGTTAACGGTGGATGCTGCCTGGGAATTCTTCTCCGCGGAGCCGCCACTGCTCCGTTCCCTTGAAGTTCTGCGGGAAGTTGGCCTGGGCTATTTGCGGCTCGGTCAACCGGCCACGGAGCTCTCCGGCGGTGAAGCCCAACGCATCAAGCTTGCGACCGAACTGCAGCGGCCCCAGCGCGGCTCCACTCTCTATATCCTGGATGAGCCAACGACCGGCCTGCATGCAGCAGACGTCGACAAGCTGATGGCGCAGCTGGACGCCCTGGTTTGCTCAGGCAACACGGTTATCGTGGTTGAGCATGACATGCGCGTGGTAGCTGCCAGTGACTGGGTGATGGATATTGGCCCGGGCGCCGGCGAGGAGGGTGGATTTGTGGTCGCATCCGGAACGCCTGCGGAGGTATCCCAAGCGTCCGCGAGCCGAACCGCCCCTCACTTAAAGAACTTGCTGACCTGATTCAACCATTGCATTTTTTCCGCTGTCCCCTTTTGAAGGGCCCAGCTTGCGCAGTAGCCACGGCCTCGGCATAATGGGTCACTCGATTTATCCATCCCCCATGCTAACCCCAATCCCCGGGGCTGGCGCAGGAACACAGTATGCCCGACCATGTCGACCTCTACGACGGCGCTTACGGAAACTACGATGCAGATGTCTATCGACAAATAAGAATTGAGACTTACGGAGAAGACTTCGGCCAGACGAGCTGGGTCACTACCGAGGAGTCCGAAGAGATTCCACGATCGCTTGCGCTCACCAGCGATTCGTCCGTGTTGGAAATCGGCTGCGGATCCGGCGCCTACGCCTTGCATATCGCGCAGGAAACCGGCTGTCACGTCCTTGGTGTGGACATCAATGATCTCGGAATTCGTACCGCAAACGAGTTAGCCTCAAGCGAAGGTATGGAGCAAAAGGTGCGTTTCGAAGTATGCGACGTTTCGCGAGCCTTGCCCTTTGCCGACGCGACCTTTGACGCGGTCTTCGCCAACGACGTACTGTGCCACATTCCCGGAAGGCCCTCTCTCCTGTGCGAAATGTACCGGGTGCTCAAGCCCGGCGTTGGACGGATGCTATTTAGTGACGCCCTGGTAATCGGCGGCCTGATCTCGCACGACGAAATCGCAACCCGCAGTTCGATTGGGTTCTACATATTCAGTCCGCCTGGAGAGAATGAACGATGGATCCGAAGCGCCGGATTTTCCGATATTAAGGTACTGGATACGACAGAGAGCGCGGCCCGAATTGCAGGCAGGTGGCACGATGCCCGGCAAAAACACAGAGAACGGCTGGTTGCTAACGAAGGCATCGCCAAGTGGGAAGGACTGCAGCGATTCCTCTCCTCCGTGCAGGCGCTGACGGAACAAAGGCGGCTGCTCCGGCTGCTGTACCAGGCGCAGAAGGCCTGAGGCTCCGCGTTACAAGCGGCCTCTAACGCGTTTGTTCAAACTCATCTTCATGGTGATCAGCCTCTCCAACTCGCCACAAACTCGTGATCCTGTTCACTCTTACGGTGGGAGCCCCCGCATTCATGCGGGGGAGCTCGGCTTTCAAGCCGAGCGGTTCGCGTAGGACTATCCTCGCCCGGCTTTAGCCGCGGGGTCATCCTGCTGCCCTCGAATCAATGCAGTCAAGGGGGGCCGAGCTAGTGCTCAAAGATCAGCATTAGATAAGCAAAAAATAGCAATAGGTGCACCGCACCCAAGAGGACGTTGGTTCGATTGTTGGTGAAGGTGAGAGCGGAAACCGCCAAAGTTAAAACCAGCAAGAGCGAATCTGCCGGATCGAGCCCCAGGACAATGGTTTTGCCGGTCACTAGCCCAATGGTCAGCACCGCGGGGATGGTCAGCCCGATCGACGCCAGCACGGAACCCAACAGGATGTTGATGGAACGCTGCAGATCGTTGGCCAGCGCCGCGCGCGTGGCGCTGAGTGACTCGGGAGACAAGATTAACGCGGCCACCAGAAATCCACCCAATGCCAGCGGGGCATGGAGGACCTCAATTCCATGATCGATCGGCAGGGCAATCTCCTTCGCCAGTACGACCACCGGCAGCAGATACATCACCAGAAACAGGGCATGATACGTAATCGAGTTAGTTTCGATACCCGCGGCGTGTCCTGGAGCACTCGAGCCACCTTCGACGCCTTTGGCCGGCTTCACGAAGTATTCCCGGTGTCTCCAGTTCTGAATGATCAGAAAGAGACCATAAATCCCGATCGAGATAATCGCGAGAAAGACGGATTGAAAAACCGACAGCGTGGGGCCGGCCGAAGCCCTGGTGAAGTTCGGCAGCACAAGGCCAAGCACCGTCAAGGGAACAATGAGGGACAAAAACGCGTTCGCACCCTGCAAGTTGTATTCCTGCTCATGGTGGCGTAAACCACCCACCAGCAATGCGAGCCCAACCATGCCGTTGAGCACGATCATCACGATGCCGAACATCGTGTCGCGAGCCAACGCGGGCTTGCCCTCGCCGGTAAGCATCACCGCGGAAATCATCATCACTTCGATGCCAATGACAGAGAGCGTCAGTACCAACGTCCCCAAGGGCTCTCCGAGCCTCACCGCCAGGCTCTCCGCGTGGTGCACCACGGCAAAGGCCGAGCTCATGATAACGGCGAAAAGCCAAACCAGCATCAAGGTGAACCACAGCGGATTAGATAGATCGGCGAGCCAGCCCTTGCCAAACAGCAGAAACAATGCCGTAGTGGCGAAGGCCGCTCCCAGAAGCCACTCCCGCCGCAGAGTGGAAAGGTAGCCGGCTTTTGCAAGCGTTGCTTCTGAACTCATGCAGTAGTCCTATCAGAAATTGCGGCGAAGCAGAAGCAGCATTGCCGTACCCTGAGTATGGAAGGACACACTACAAGCGCCCTCGCGGAGGAGGGTTGGGATGGCGCCAGAACTCTATGCTCTAAGGGGTCAGGAGATACCTGGAATGATCTTCCGGTATTCGTCCTCGGTAAAGGCGCGGAGGGTTTCCATGCGAATACCGCCCTTCGATGCAAGAGTAAGACTGACCCGGGCGTATGTCGCGTCATCGGGCGCCTCGATGACCGCCGCCATGTCGTACTGCCCCATCAACATGTAGAAGCTCACTAGCTTTGCGCCGGCGGGCTCGATCGCTTTCCTGGCGGCGTCCAGACGGGATGGGCTGTCCTTGATCTTTTCGATACCTTCTTTTGTCCAACGCATTAGGGCAAGGTAAGTGGCCATACGTACACCTCGGCGCGAATTATAGGCTCCTGCGCGGAGGATGAGACCACCGCGAAGTAGACTATCCTCTAGGGCGCTTTCATGAATTGGCTTGTGTGGGCCGTCCTCTCGGCTCTTTTCGCAGCGGCAACTGCTTTGCTCGCCAAGGTCGGCGTCGCCCATGTCGATCCCAACCTGGCCACCGCCATTCGCACGTCGGTCGTCTTAGTCTTTGCCTGGACAATCGCTCTTAGTCTTGGCAGCCATACCGGTCTTGCGCACGTTGGCCGCCGTAGTTGGCTGTTCTTAATTGCTTCAGGCCTGGCCACCGGCTTGTCATGGATTTGCTACTTTCGCGCTCTCTCCCTGGGCGAAGCGTCTAAAGTGGCTCCCGTCGACAAGTTGAGTGTGGTCTTCGTCGTACTGCTGGCGTGGCCGCTTCTCGGCGAAACGATCACCTTGGCCAAAGCAGCAGGGGCCCTGTTGATAGCAGCCGGGGCAATCGTTCTCGCATGGGGCTAGAGTGATTGCTGGGCTTTAGCACTGCTCTTTTTATTTGCGTCCTGGCGGAAAACATCGTGCACTGCCAAGGATTTCGCGCGGGCTGCGCCGTAGCAGGGGCTAAAGCGTCTGCGTGAGAACTGCACTCCCCAGATTGAGTCCCGCAGGGACGGCTGAGAGTCAGTCTTGTCCAAATTAGCTTTTTCGAATCTGTCCATCCACCTCCACCCATGCCAAGGTGAGCCGCCGCCCTCAAATTTGTCATCCCGACCGGAGCGGATCTGGATTTCCTGGACAGGAAATCCAGGGTAGCGCAAGGGAGGGACCTGCAGTTTGCGTTGATGGACAAGCGGAACCCGGAGGCGATTCGCCCACGCACATTGGCTTGTGCCGAAAGTGAAACTGCAGGTCCCTCCCCTGCGCTAACGCTCCGGTCGGGATGACAAATTTGAGGGCGGCGGCTCACCTTGGCATGGGTGGAGGTGGATGGACAGAGTTGCCACTGCAGCAACCAACTCGATCTCGGCGGCCCATGGTCGCTTCAACCTATTCAGCAAAATACGAGGTCCAGAAGGCCGTTGCTCCGCTAATTTGGACAGCTCTGGCTGAGAGTAGCCCAGGACGTTAGTCCTGGGTTAGCAGTTGGCAACGAGTCGTCCCTGCGGGACTGGCCTCGTTGGAAATTGTGCACCCAGGATTGACGTCCTGGGCTACTCTCAGTCGTCCCTTCGGGACTCAATTTGGAGACTGTAGTTCTCACACAGACTTTAAATCCCAATTATCTTTTTGTCGTTTACGGCACGAAGCTGACTGACTCGTTTCATCCCCTCTCGACTTTTTCCACAAGCTTTTAGTCGAGCCTATCCGACGCCACTGATGAAGGCTTTAGAAGCCACTGAAGGATCATCCCCTCACCCCGGAGCTTGTCGTGTGAAAGAGAATTGGGTTTTCAGCCACTCTTACTCCGTTCTCAGAGCCCGCATCGGTTCCAACCCGGCAGCTATGCGTGCAGGAACAAGTGCGGCAAGAAAAGCCGCCGTACACAACACCACCAACGTGATCGACAAAATAACCGGATCATAGGGTTTGACCCCAAACAATTGGCTCGCCATCGCATGCCCGCCGAGAATTGCTACCGGAATGCCCACCGCCAGACCAATGCCCACTTGCAGGAAAGCACCACGCAGAACCAGCCGCAGCACACTCAAGCGATCGGCGCCAAGCGCCATGCGAATACCAATCTCGCTCGTCCGGCGTTCCACCGAGTATGCGGTCACCCCATATAGTCCGATCGAGGCCAGAACCAGTGCCAGGACACCGAAGAAGGAGGTCAACTTGGCAATCATCCCCTGCTGCGAGAAATTAGCTTTTACCTGTTCGCCAAAGCTTTCGAAATCGATGACTGCGAGATCGGCATTGATCTGCGAGATTGCATGCCGCACCTGCATCTCAAGTCCAGGCACGTTACCCGCAGTTTCCATCTCGATTGCGTTGAGATATTGCGATCCGTCCTGAAATTTCTCATAACGCTGATCGTCGCTATGAACCCTCTGCCCTTGGGCCAGAAAGTACATTGGACGCATCTTTTCCGACGGTCCCCAATAGTTCGTGTCTTCCGTGACCCCAACGATTTCAAAATACCCCGGGTGCTTCACATCATCGCTGAAGTGTTTGCCGATGGCGTGGCCGTCCTTGAAATATTTCTTCGCAAAGAACTGGTTCACAACGGCGATGTTGCGTGTGCCCGGCGTGTCCTGCTCACTGTTCGCGCGGCCTTCGACAATCTTGGTCCCGATGGCATCGAAATAATGAGGGGCCACCCGTAACCATGAGGCTCCATGATCGCGCGTCCCCACTGCCGGCGGTGGTTCCCCTTCGATGAAGACGCCTTCGCCCCAGTTATCTCCCTCCATTGGGCTGTACAGAGAGAAACTCACCTGCTTCATCCCCGGAATTTGCGCCAGGTTGGTGTGTAGTTGCCGGTAAAGCGCTTCCAGCTGGCCAGGAGTGTAGCCTGCCATCTGTGGATCGATGTGGGCGATGAAGCGATTCGTGGTCACAAAGCCGAAATCCTGGCGCTGCAGGTTGCTCAGGCTCCGTGAGAGTAATCCCGCGGCGCAAAGCAGCACCACGGAGAGGGCCGCCTGGACGACTACCAGGGATTTTTGTGCCCACCCACCATGATTCGCAGTGGAGCGATTAGCACCGCGCAAGGCATCCACCGGATTCGACTTGACCGTCAACCACGCCGGAGCAACTCCGAAAAGAATCCCCGTCAGCAATGAAACCGCAAGGGCAAAGCCGAGCACTGGAAGCGATGGAGTCGCCTGAATAGGCACCGGGTCATGCTGGAAAGCGAGATACAGAATCACTCGCGTCCCCGCGAACGCTACTATTATCCCCGCGATTCCGCCCAGTACACCCAGCACGATGCTTTCGGTCAGAGTTTGCCGGACCAATGTCATGCGCGGTGCCCCCAGTGCCGACCGCACCGAGGTCTGCTGCTGTCGATTAGCGGACCGCACCAGCATCAGGTTGGCAAGATTGGCGCAGGCGATCAGCAATACGAATCCAGAAACCCACATCAGCAGGTGCAAGCCTTGCTGATACTGGTCTCTCATCATTTGCACTCCGTTGCCTCCATGAGAGAAGTGCAGCATCTGCTTGGCCACCAGGGGCTTGTCGCGCTCCTCTACTTTGCTCAACGGGCTCAACAGAAATTGCCGCAACTGCACCTGCATCTGCGCTTCCGTGGCGGTTGTATCTGCGCCTGGACGAATGCGGCCGATCAGATCCAGCCAATTGAGTGAGGGCTCGTCCAGCAGTGCGCCCGTTGGCGAAATCAGCGGCTGGTCGTGCAACGGAAGGTAGAAGGACTGTGGAGTGCTTTGTACGCGATCGCCGAAAAACCCCGGCGGCGTAATCCCTATCACCGTGAAGGGCTGCCCGTTCATCACGAACCCCGCTCCCACTACGGACGGGTCCTTGCCAAATTTCTCCTGCCAGGTCCTGAAGCTCATCATGGCCACGGCCGGAGCACCCTTCCGGTCGTCGTTCGGCGTAATCGTCCGCCCCATGTAAGGAAGAATGCCGAAGGTCTGGAAGTAATTGCCGGAAACAAACTCGCTCTTGTACGACTGGGATGGCTTGTTACTGCCATTGCGGCGCACGCCGATCAGGGTTTGTCCGGCTTGAAAGGCGGCCAGCTCCTCGAAACCGCTGGCTTGATCGCGAAACTGCTTGTACAGCTCGTAGGAGAAGACCGACCAATTGTCCTGCATACCACCGGTGACGCAGCAATTCTCCTCGTTGCCCACGCGGTACAAATCTTCCGGGTTCACCACCGGCAGCGCCTTCAACAGAACCGCATACACCAGGGTGAAAATCGCTGTGGTGGCGCCGATGCCAAGGGCCAGGGTAAGAATCGCCGTTGTTGTAAACCCCGGCGCCTTGGCAAATTGACGTAAAGCGTATCGGACATCTGCCGCAATCTGCATCCAGCCCTCCGCAAGGCTACAACAGAAACAGGATTGCGATACCCCGAGTAGCTACCCCGCTGGGCCTTTTCATCAAGAAAAAGGCCACTTCTCGGAACCCCCCGAAGCCACGTATTTCCTGATTCTGCTCTAGATACGAAGTATTGCGGCGTTCGGTTCGATTTATTTTGCCAGGTGCGACAGTTTATTCGGGGGCCGCCCGCCGGCGACGGCCACTCAGCAGATACACGGCGGCACGCAGTTCCAGCAGGGGATCCTCGGATGGATCGATGCCCTCCACACGGGGAATTGGGTCGAAGATAATGTACTTCTGCTCATGAGCTTCGTTGGCGACGAGCTCAGTGAACACCAGCTGCCCCAACGCAAGCAGCTTGCGATTGTCCGGCCATTGGATCGTCGCATCGGACACCGGATCCCCTTCCTCGGCCAATTGAGCAACCACCTTCAGCTTGACTGGCTCCTCTGCGATCCGGGCCTCAATCTCCTCGAAGAGGTAATTTGGTCCCTTGGCCGCGGCCGCCGCCGCATCCAGATGATCGTTACCGGCTTCGGGGAGAATGCGGTAACGTCCGTGACGGCTGCCACCATCTTTATTGATGAATCGCATCGCAGTCAGACCGAAGTACGATTCACGCGCGAAACTCGAAGCCGGCGGCTTAGGGGCCTGCACGAAGGCGAGTGCTGCGGGATGCGTGCCAAGGTATTTTTCCAGAGGCGAGCCGGGGAAGTGCGACAGATCGCTGGCGGCAATCGCGCTCAGGAATTCCAGAAAGTCCTGGCCCGTTCGGGACGGGAACGCATTCGTCGAATGGGCAATGATGTCGGTGTGGACACGCTCGGCGAGATGAAAACGGATGGCACAGCCGCGGGGATCGGCATTGGGGTCATTGTCTGGGATCACCGGAATGCCCGTCGAATTCGAAAAACGAACGGTGGCTGGCGTAGATGGCTGGCTCAAGTGAGGAGCCTTGCTGAGCCCGGCCGCTTCAGGCGTGGGCGTGAAGGTTCCCTGCAGCATAATTCCTTTCGCGTGCACTGGCCGAAAGCCGGGATGTATCCCGAATAACTGGTCGAATTTCTGTAGCAGTTCTTGACTTAAAGCGACAATCTTTTCATCTGCGGGCAAAGGCATGAATCAGGTTCTCCAAAAAGTGGCTAGGCATGGATGGCTTCCTTGGCAGTCAAATGCCCAGGGAAAAAGGAATACGGCCTCAGGGCCTGCGAAATCATAGTTAACGATGCTGCCCCGAGGGAATGGTCGCTAGAAAACAACAATACTCCGGGTTTGTTAAAACAAACCTGTAGGCCCGTACCATCTATCCGTGTTCCGGACCCGGGAGACAGCCGGGTGAACCTATGCCGGTTTTCGGGATTCGAAGGCTGCGAAAAAATAATTGTGAAACTCGTGGCCCCTTTGCCGGGGCGGTTGCGCCTTAGTGAGTGAAGGCGATCAATGAGACGCCCTCCAAGGAGAACCGCCATGAGCACACTTTCGATTTCGAAGTTCCGCGCAGGTCTTTTCGCCGCCGTCCTTGCTGTCGCTCCCTTGTCGCCAGCTTTGCACGGTCAAGATGTAGGAATGGTCGCCAAGATAAACGTGCCGTTTGCTTTCGAGACTGCATCCGGACACCGCTTCGCCCCTGGCGTCTACTCCGTACGCATAGATAGCCCTGATGTTCTGCTTATCAGGGGGAATTCGGACTCTGCACTGACCATGACCAGGGTAGAGGACAACCGCCACGTCGCAAAGACCGGCTATGCCACCTTCCATAAATACGGCAACCAATACTTCCTGAGCGAAATCACGGTCGCGGGAAGAAGCCGTGAGCTTCATTTCGCCAAGTCGAAGGCAGAAGGCCGGGCGCAGATCGCCGCGGAGAAAACCCCAACCACCAACGTCGAACTAGCTTTGTTGGAAACAACACGCTAGAGCCCTCGACAGCGGAGCCCAGACGGCTCGTCTTACGACGAGCCGTCATCCGCTTACTCCTTCACCCGTCCCAGGTAATGATCGAGCCAGTCAAGCACGGCTTTCACCAACTGGGGACGCTGCTCCGTGACATCGTGCGGCGTTTCGAGAACCACGTGACGCTTGTCTCCAGTGGGCGTGCCCAGCATGGCGAACAGCGGATTCTGCGCCCGGTCTAGCGAGAAGCTGTAATCATAACGCCCATTTACCATGAGCACCGGCAACTTGAGACGGGGCGCAAAGTCAGCCTGGTCATTGCCGGCCGTAGGCGGAAAAAGGAAGTATCCGCCGTCGAGAAAAATCGAAGTCTTGAGACGATTCTGCAGCAGGGTCGAAATGATGACCCCCTTTGCCGAGCCCATGCTGACCCCCAGGTACGCTAGTTCGTTGCTGTCGATATCCGAACGGGTAGCAAGGTAATCGAGCGAGCGCGCAGCGTCCTTGTAGTGGTCCACGTTGAGCTCGCTACCCACCAGGCCCTGGGGAAGATAGAAGTTCACCTTGCGCTCGTACGTGTCCTGATAGACCGGATACATCACAGCGCGGCCGCTTTGAATGACGTAATCAAAAAACTTGAGATCCCCTAGTCTCCGGCTGTCGCGAAGGGCCGCCACCCGTGCGCTGGGGAAGAACAGTACGGTTTGATACGGTGGGCGCACATGCTTCGGCAGGAACAGATATGCAGACATCCGCTGACCACCATAGGCGGCGTCGAATGTGACCTTTTCCTCGCGCCAGTCGGCCGTCTCCTCGATGACCCCGTCCGATTGTGCGTTCAGCGGAGACTGCGGATACGCATAAAGAATTCTGTAGGCGTTAAATACTTCGTCGGGCACAGGCTTGAATTTCGCAAAATCCCGAACCATGGGCTTGACCGGGTTTAAGGCCTCTGCCGGCAAGGCCTCGATGTTCCGCACACATCGAAATCCGTTCGTCTCCGAACGATCAAATGGCGACAGCGCTTCGGGGGTCGTGGACAAGTAAGACTGCGATTTCCACGAACCGCCGAGAATGAAGCGTAGATCTCCGCCTGCGGCATTGGTTACCCACTCACGGACGTTGCCGGTCATGTCGTAGGTTCCGTACGGGCCGAGTCCCTGGTACTTGCCAACGGGTGCGAGTGCGTTACTGGTAATGTTACTGGCCTGCACGGCACTGGGTGCGAGGGCGGGCGGATCTGCCTGGAGCCACTGTGACAGCACGGGAAGACTCTTCCCTGCAAACGCAGCGTAGGCAGAAGCCTCGAACCAACTCACGCCGGCAACGGGAAAGTCGACCTGCCCCTGGGGATAGTGACCGGCGACCCAGGTCGATGGCCCGGCACGGCCCGTCGTATCCCTAAATTGCGCCATGCCGTCGGCCCACGAAAGTTCATGGCCACTCTGCGTAAATTTCTCAGTCCAGTACTCTCGTTTTTCGTAACCCCCGCTATCGACGAACTTCTGGTATTCACCATTCGTAACCTCGTACCGATCGACGTAAAAAGGGGCTAGTTTATAGGCGCCATAAAAACCGACGAAGTCGAGGAACCATCCGCCGATGCGGCCTTCGGCCCGCACCATCCCGCTGGGTGCTTTTTGTGACGCCCCAAGTGAGAAATCCATTTGGGTTTCGCTGAGTGGCGCGACTATTATCTCGCCGCTACCGGGCCGCGAAATTTTCCAGCGAAAATATCCCTTCGGCATGCGGAGATTTGCCAGCGGCGTCGTACCGAGACTTTGCCAAGGAGCGTCCGGCGCGAGGTAATCCTGAATCTGAATCGTTGCACCGGAAGGGGACGAGGTGATTGAGGTGAGGGTAGAGTTTTCGTCGGTGATTTGCTTGAGCTGAGGATCCGACGGCAGATATTCCGCGGCCCTGTCGAGAAGCGCAAAGGCCGCGAGCGGTCTGTTTTGGGCGAGCAGGCTCTTCGCTTGCGGAATGGCCTCTTCGCGCGCCCAATGCTTGCGCGATGAACGATAGTAAAACCAGAGGCCAACCGTGATCGCCACCAGAAAGGAAACCGCGACTGCGGCAATTAAGAAACGGTTTGCTGATCCCGCTGGTTTTCCCCGGTCAAGCGACGTGGTGCTGAGACCGGACAGCAGCTCAGACGTGTCGCGAATGATCTCCGTAGCTGACTGGTAGCGGCGGTCCGGATTCTTCTCTAGGGCGTGCGCAACGATCTGTTCGCAAAGCGGCGGAACATCCGGCCGTAGCTGGCGGAGCGGCACGGGCGCTTCGTCGGTGATCGCCCGCAGCACAGCAATGCTGCTGTCAGCGCGGAACGGCGCCCGGCCGGAAAGCATTTCGTAATAAATCACACCCAGGTTCCACAGATCCGTACGCTCGTCAAGATTCTGTTCTTGGGCTTGCTCTGGCGACATGTAGAGCGGAGTGCCCATGAGGCCACGCGTCTCCGTAACCGACATCGTGGCGTCTCTGGCCACTGCGAGCAGCTTGGCCAAGCCAAAGTCGAGAACCTTCGCTTGTCCCTTCGGCGTGACCATCACGTTGGCCGGCTTCAGGTCACGGTGGATCACGCCTTGTTCGTGGGCCTCTTCCAGCGCCTCTGCAATTTGCAAGATGGTCGACGTGGCATCTTTTACCGTCAGGGGACCGGCCTTGATTTTCGCCGCCAGTGATTCGCCCGGCACGCACTCCATCACGATATAGTCGACACCATCCTGCTCGCCTACATCGTAAACGGCCGCGATGTGCGCGTGGCTCAGCTTCGCCAGGGCAAGAGCTTCCTTGTGAAAGCGACGCCGCGCCTCATCACCCGTGAACACCCCGGGTGAAAGAAGCTTGATGGCAACCATGCGCTCCAGCTTTTCATCGCGCGCTCGATACACCACACCCATTCCACCCGCTCCCAGGGGCTCGATAATCGAGTAACGCCCGAGTTTGGTCCCTGCGCTAAGGTGCCGGCTTGCCGTCGATTGAGTAACGGATATGGCAGCCCCGCCGCCGGGGGTAAGGATGGGCTCAGCGAGAAAGCTACCGGCCAGGTAGTTGTCGCGAAGCAGTTCCTCGACTAAGCGACGAACCTCAGGTGCTCCCCGGCATGCCTGATCAAGAAATGCGGCCCTCTGCTCCGGATGCAATTCCAGGGCTTCTGCAAATAATTGCTCCGCGGATTGCCCCAGATCGGCCATTGTTCCTATCCAGCTAGGTGTCCCACAAGCCTCTCGCGATGGCCAGAATATACCATAGGGTCTGCTGGAGGCAGCGATGGATAACGACAACGGACAGGTGACCCAACTCCTCAAGGCCATGCATGCAGGAGACGCGCAAGCAGCGGAGAGTCTGCTGCCGTTGGTTTATGCAGAACTGCATCGTCTGGCCAAGGGGTACATGCGGCGAGAGCGCCCCGACCATACCTTGCAAGCAACGGCATTGATCAATGAAGCCTATCTGAAGTTGGTAGGCGAGGACATCGATTGGAACAGTCGCGCGCATTTCATCGGGTTGGCGGCCAACGTAATGCGGCGAGTACTGGTCGATTATGCGCGGGCGCATAACGCGGAACAAAGAGGCGGGGGATTGCAGCGCGTGGAAATGCAGGACGAGCTCGCCATCTCGGCCCAGCAGCTTGACGAAGTAGAACACCTGGACGAGGCACTCAAGAATCTGGAGAAAGAGAACCCCAGACAGGCGCGCGTAGTCGAGTTGCGCTACTTTGGAGGGCTTTCGGTGGAACAGATAGCCGCTTTGCTGCAGATTGCGCCGCGATCCGTCAAGCGGGATTGGGCGTTGGCCAGAATCTGGTTGTTTCGTCAGCTCCGGCCGGGAGCAAAGAATCCTGAGGCAGGGGAGGAATAATCGCGGTGGTGGCCCTTTTGCTGGGCCATCGCCGTTTGCACTTGGTTATGCGTCCTCATCCTTCCCGACACCTTCGCTATCACCTGTTAGCGATATCTATGGTGTTGTCATCCCCGTTGCGGTCGATGAGCTTGTTATAGGGATCAATTCCAGCCCGCGTGGGCTGCTCCTTCACAATGAACTCGAAGGTCTGACGGGCTCCAGTGATCCATTCCTTGCGCACAGCGAGCGGCTTTTCTTCGTCCTTCTTGCCGCTGAAAACACCTACGTCGATCCAATCGTGGAGTGGCGCAGGCGACTCGACTCCGTTGCCATCGGCATACACCTTCCTGCCTTCGACGGTAAGCGTCACCTTGTAGGTGCCATCGGGCATCTTCTGCGAACCCGCTTCAACAGCTTTGTTGTCGTAGAGTGCGATCTTCTCGAAGCTGTCGTTAAGGAAGTACTGAAGATCTGAGGGGGTTTGCGCGCGGAGAGCATCTTCCAGCAGGCGCGTATCGGGGTAGGGGCCGGACTGCGCATCGGTCGCATTAGCATAACGGTATTGCATCAGGAAGTTTTGCAGCGCGAGGTTTAGCTTGGCTTCCCCGATGTAATCAGAGAGCGCATAAAACACAAGGCTGCCCTTCTGGTACCAGACGTAGGCCTCGCGCTGTACCTGGCCAAGCGGCGGCTCCTTCCGTGTCTCGTTGGAACGTCCGCGCAGGTAACCGTCGAGTTCGTGAGCCAGAAACTTATGCATCTGGGCGTCCCCGTACTTCTTCTGTGCAACCCGCAAGGCGGAGTATTCAGCCAGCCCCTCCGACATCATGTTCGACCCGGCTACATGACCTCCAATCAACTGATGCGCCCACCACTGGTGAGCCAGTTCGTGGGCGGTGACGAAGTAAGTAAAGTCAATATCCTTGTTAGGGTCGAGGACGCGCGTGATCCAGAAGGTTTCGGTGAACGGGCTGGTATTGGGGAACGACTGCGCGAACTGCCGATAGCGCGGAAATTCAAGGATACGGAACTGCTTGAACTGGTACGGGCTGTAGTTTGCCTGGTAGTAGTCGAGACCACCCTTGACCCCTGCAATCATGTCATCGACGTCGAAGCCGTGTTGTGGTGCGTGATAGATCTCGATGTTGACGCCCTTGTAGTTCTCGCGCTTTACGTCGTAGCGGCCTGAGACGTAAGCGTAAAAGTCGAGAATCTTCACCTCTCCCATGTCGTAGGCATAGTAGTGGCGGCCGTTCTGATGCCAATCGCGCTGCAGGTACCCTGGGGCGAAGGCAATCTGGTCGTCTGGCGTGCTAACCACCGTGTGATAACTGATCCAGTCGGAGTCTGTCGTAAACAGATTGGTCACGCTTCCCCAGGGGTCGCCGCGCGGGGGCAGATCAGTGAGCGGGGGCAGCTTTTCTTCGCGGCGGCGGCGCGGGTCATCCAGTTCAATCCCGGAGTTGTAGCCGATGTAAGGAAAGTAGCTGGAGTCGAAGAACATGCCGTTGTAGGCCAGCTCCGGCCGCTCGTTGCCGTCGCGGAAGCCGTGGGTTTGGTAGCCGACGTTGAAGGTCAGATTCAGCTTGTCGCCGGGCGCGAGAGGCGTTTCCAGCTGATATATCGAGTAGAGGTCGCGCGGAGTCCTGCTCACCAAATGGAAGGGGCGGTCAAATTGCACGTTAGAAAGCGACTGCATCTGGTCCGTGATGTGGACCTGCTGGATCGGCTGCGGCGTCTTGTTCTGTAATACAAAATGACCGGTCCCCGAGAAGGAGCGGTGATTGGGATCGAGGTCAACGTTGGCGTCTACGGCAATCACTTTCGGTAGCGGAAGACGTTCGTAGCGCTTGAAGTCGCGTTCGTAGTTGGCTTGAATAACCCGCTGCTGCTTGGTGGTAAGGAATTCGTTGAGGACGTGGGAGTTGTAATAAAACCACCAGCCACTACCGATAGCGATGATTGCGAAGAGCACGAGTGCCGGTGTCAGGCGGGGTAGTCGCGCGCGAGCCTGCATCAGGCGGGGAGACCAACCGTCCTCAGCGCCACGCCGCGCCAACGCGATCGAGAAGCAGCCGAGCACGGCGAAGATCGCCGTCCAATACACGAGGGACCACAAGAGCGCAGGCACGAAGTGGCCATAGCCGTTCATGTCCGAATACGTGTAGGGGGTGTTCTGGCCGGGCAGAAGCAGCGTGTTCTCGATGCCGAATCGGAACATGATCGGATCCAACACGAAGATACCGATCACGATCGCATGGCCCATGAACTTGTTGGAAACGACGGTCTGCACAAAGAAGGCCAATAGAGTGAAGCTGATCACCACCGGGAAGGTGATAACGTATAGCTCCTTAAAGTACTGCAGCAGATCGTAGTGGTAATAACCCGCTACGGTCTGCATGATGACGCCGCATAAAAGAATGACCGCAAGCAGGATGCCTTCGACCACGACCAGGGCTACGAACTTCGAAAGCCAGTCGGTGGTTTCGCGCATGGGAAGCGCATCGTGAATGCCCGAGAAGGACGTGTCGCGCTCGCGCCAGATCAGTTCACCGGCATAAAGCGTAGCAATGATGAAGAGAAACAGGGTCGCATTGCCTTCAACCGCCTGCACCATCAGGAAAGTGACAGGATAAACATTCTGGTCGTTGATTTTTCCGGCGAAATAGCCGTTGATGAGCGCGAAGACGGTCAGCAGCACAGTGATCGCCAAGAATGGCAGTTCGCGCAAGATGTTGTTAAGACGCACCCGCGTCAGCGAGACGAATTGGGCAAATCCCGCACTCCCACCAAAATACTGGCGCACGCGTGGCAACGGCGCTGCCACCAAGGATCGCCGCGGCTGCGCCTCCGCCGCTTCCTGCCGCTTAGCCTTGGCTGCGCGACGACCCTGTGCGCTCGCCGTAAGCGCTTCGACTGACATGGGAAACAGTCGATAGCAGATTGCCAGGGAGATAAACCCAACCGCTAACCAGAGGAGCCGGTTGTAGAGAAACACGCCTTGGCTTACGTGTGGTGACCAGGAGAAGAGCAGGCTGTTCTTCTCCGCCACTGTCCAGTAACGCGCGAGCACGTCGGCCAGCTGCAGGCCAATCGGGTCCAGGATGCCGGACCAGAAGTGTTCGAGCGAGCGTGTGGCCGCGAAGATCGCGTTAGCGATCAGATAGAGCATGAAGACCGCAACGCCCTGCAGATAAACAATGAAAATCTTGCGCGACAGCGCCGCGACCATAAAGAACAACGAGCCTAGAAAGAAGATCTGGACGACCACGATAAACAGGAACGGTTGCCAGTACCACCACGCGTGGCCGCTGGCTATGCGGGTGTGATCCGCCCAGGGGGCAAGCGTCCCGGCGATCTCACCGAAGACCATTCCGGAGAAGGCAAAGACGCAGGTAACAAATGATCCTGCCCAGCGGCCTCCGAGATAAGCAAACTTGGTAATGGGCTTGGTAAAGATCAACTGGAAGGTGTCGCGCTGGAAGTCGCGCAGCACGGACGTGCCGAAGATGGCCGCGATGATAATGGTTCCGAAGAGAGTGAAGAAGGTGTAAAGAATGGTGTTGGAGAATGGGCCGTTCAGTAGCTGCTTGCCGTTGCCCGTGGAGATGAAGTCTTCCGCCGCGATGGCCAGAAAACTGAGCAGGAACCAAAGCACAAAGTAGACGTAGGTCGATAGGCTCTTTAGCCGGAACTTGAGCTCGAAGATAAAGAACTCCCAAAAGAGGGCCATGCGCATAATCTCCTTGGGACTTAGTGGACTGGTTGAGCTACGGCGGGGTGGGCGAGGTTGAGGAAGTAGACATCCTCCAGGCCGGCATCGACGGGGCGGAAACCATCGCCCGGCGAGGTGTCAGCGTAAACGCGAATCTCGTGCTGGCCGGCGATCAGATGGCTGGAGATGACGCGCAGTTCCTTTTCCACCGCGCGCAGCTCGTCATCGGTGAGGACCACCTTCGACCATATTTTGCCCTGCAGAGCATGAAGCGTTTCCTGCGGAGCGCCTTCCAGCAGCAGCTCGCCGGCCGAGATGATGGCCATGCGTGGGCAAAGCTCGCGGACATCTTCGACGATGTGCGTGGACAGGATCACCGTGATGTCGCGTCCTATTGAGGAGAGCAGATTCAGAAAGCGATTACGCTCTGCCGGGTCGAGGCCGGCTGTGGGCTCATCGACGATGATCAGGCGTGGCTTGCCCAGCAGTGCCTGCGCGATGCCAAAGCGCTGCTTCATGCCACCGGAATAGGTGCTGAGCGCCTTCTTGCGAAAGGCCCAGAGGTTGGTCTGGTTCAGCAGCGCTTCGACCATCTCTTTGCGCTCGCCCGCCTGGGTGATTCCTTTCATCACCGCAAGGTGCGACAGCATGTCGACGGCGGATAGCTTGGGATAAACACCAAACTCCTGGGGCAGGTAGCCGAGCGTCTGGCGCACTGCATTCTTTTCTTTGAGAACGTCGATCCCATCCAGAAAGATCGTCCCGCTGTCGGGCTCCTGCAGCGTTGCAATGGTCCGCATCAGCGTGCTCTTGCCGGCTCCGTTAGGCCCCAACAAGCCGAACATATTGTTGCCGATGGTGAGCGAAATGTTCTTAAGCGCCTGGACCCCGTTGGGATAGGTCTTCGAGAGACCTGTAATCGTGAGCGACATGCAGGAAATCTCCTAAGCTCGTGTTTCTCTTGCTTACGGTTATCAGCCAATATACCCGCAGTTGCCCTGAATGGTCCGGTCTTCCAGATGCTCTGCGTTCTCGAAGACTGCCTACTGGCCTGGGTGGAGCGCATCGTGCTCCTGGTCGATGCTGCTGGGGAACTTCAGGCGAGAGCGCTGCCAGTAGGTCGCTTCCGTAATGTCCTGAAAATCGTGAGCTCGCGCATCAGCATAGAGTTGTTGTTCCTGTGCGAAGAGCCAGTCGACGGCGGGAGCATAGGCAGAGGCCGGAAGCACGCCGCGCTGCCGGGCATCCTGCGCGCTATGCAGCAGCTCATCCAACGATTCGGCGCGCAGTCGAAAAATGCGATCGCACCCCTGGTCTGCGGCGAAAGCCGGCAGAGCTGATGCAGCGCTGAGCGTAAGAAGCACTCCGAAAAAAAGACGCAACGTGGGTCGGTTCATGGGGACCCCTCCGCTCGAGTGTAGCGGCCGTGCCCGTTCACTTTCCAATACAGAAGGTAGAGAAGATCAAGTTCAGGATATCGTCGCTGGTAGTCTCACCGGTGAGCGAGTCCAGATGGCGGAGCCCGCCATACAGATCCAATAGCACCATCTCGTGAGGAATGTTTTGTCCGGCCGCGGCGCTCGCAGCCCCCAGCGATTCCAGCGTCTCCGTCACCGCTTGATATTGGCGCAGGCTGGTCAGCATTCCGCTCTCCGTCTCCGCGGTGCGGTCGCCTACCAGCGCCAGCATCTTATGCTTCAGCTCAGCCACGCCTTCGCCGCTGAGCGCGGAGGTATGTACCACTGGCAAGCCAAGGCCGCCCAGCGCCTCTTCCATTGCGGCCGAAGGGTGCGCCAAGTCACTCTTGTTCACCACGACCAGCGCCCGGCGCTGCGCCAGCGTTGCCAAAAGCTCCAACTCTTCCTGGCCCGGTGACGCCGTAGCATCCAGCACCAGCAGCACCATATCTGCCTCCGCTAATGCCTCGCGCGATTTGCGGACGCCAATCTGTTCCGCCTCGTCGCTGGCCTCACGCATGCCTGCGGTATCCACCAGCTCAACCGGGATTCCGCCCAACGAAACACGCTCCGTCACCAGATCGCGCGTGGTCCCCGGCGTCGCCGTGACAATCGCGCGCTCCCGCTGCACGATGCGGTTGAAGAGCGAGGATTTTCCCGCGTTTGGCCGCCCCACAATCGCCAGCATCAACCCCGCATGCACAATACGCCCGCGCGCGAAGCTGTCCGCCACCGGCTGCAGCAGGCCGCGAATCTCCTCGATCCTGCTCTGGATCTCGGCGGAGGGCAGCACATCCACATCGTCTTCAGCAAAATCGATGCCGGCCTCAAGCAGGGCGATCAACGCGACCAGCCCTTCTTTGATGGGTTTGATGCGGCGAGAAAGCGCGCCGTGCAGTTGCTGCGCAGCCACCCGCGCCTGGTAGAGCGTCTGCGCTTCAATCAGGTCGTGCACCGCTTCGGCCTGGGTCAGGTCGATACGGCCCCCCAAAAACGCCCGCTGCGTAAATTCGCCTGGAGCAGCCAGACGCGCACCGCACTGGAGGGCCTGACGAACCAGCGTCTCCAGAACCACCGGTGAACCGTGCGCGGCAATTTCGAGCACATCTTCGCCGGTGTAGGAATGGGGCGCGGCGAAAAATGTCACCACCGCCTCGTCCAACTTTTCCTGGGTGTCGAGGTCCAGCAGATCCGCAAAGCGGGCTTGCGCATGGCTTAGAGGGTTACGCAGGCGCAGCATAGGCTCGGCGATCCGGGTCGCCTCAGGCCCTGAAAGCCGCACGATGCCAATACCGCCGCGGCCGGGCGGCGTCGCGATGGCAACGATGGTCTCGTTCTGGTAAACCACGTGGGGATCGGGCTGCATGGAGCCTCACGATCCTTCAGACAGGCGAGTTGCGTCGCGAGGGACGTGCCCCGGTGTTGCCAAACTCAGGAGTTCGTGGCCGCGAACGAGGACGATCCGCACCCTTGGGATACACCACCACGAACCGCCGCAAGCCTTCGCCGCTGCTCTCGGTTTCGAGATCGGCAAAATCGCGGAAAGCCAGGTGCAGCATGCGGCGCTCCCGCGAACTCATGGGGGCAAAGCTGTAAGGCTGGGAAGTGCTGCGGACCCGCTCCGCAGCCGTCTCCGCGGACAACTTAAGCTCGCGCGCGCGCAGTGCTTTGAAGGAATTGGCGTCGAAGGAGATGGTGTCGTGCTCTTCCGCTTCCAGGCGCACGATCTTGGCCGCGATGTGTTCCAATGCGCGCAGCAACTCGCCTCCGCGCTGGGTCAGAAGCACTGCGTCCGGCCCGGACATCTCCACGTAAATCTCGCGCGCTTCGAGGCCGTCAGGATCACGGGCTCCAGCTCCCGCGGTGATCCGGTACTTCAATCGCAGGCCGCCGGTGGTGGTAAGAGTTTTGAGGAATGCTGCAATCTTCTGAGCTGCAGCCGCGTGGTCGACAATCGGCATCGGTTTAGTATCGCACTTGCTCGCTGGGAAGTCAGCCTCGCAGGAACTGAACCCTACTCCAGGTAACCACACGATCGCATGGGGTCTAGGTCGGACCCCAGCTGCAGAAAAGCTGTGCGGAGAGGCTCTGTCCGTGTCAGAATCCGCGGAACGAAGGGCACGGATTCACAGGCTGCGGGAAAACCCGCTACCGGCGGACCATCTGCCGGCCCCCGCCGCCGCTCCGCTTAGCCGCCCGTTTGGCGGCAATGTCGCGCATCTGTTTTCCCATCCCGGTGCGGTTCATGATGGCCTGCTGGATTACGTTGATCACGTTGCCGAAGGCCCAATACAGCGCCAGCCCCGAGCTCAGATTCCACGTCATGAAACCGAAAAACACAGGCATCGTAAAAGCCATCATTTTCTGCTGCGCAGGGTCCATCCCCGGCGATGGGGTCAGATACTGCACCAGGAACATGGTCACGATGAAGAAGACAGGCAAAATATGTAGCGGGTCGGGAGCGGCCAGGTTGTGCAGCCACAACCAGGGCGCCTGGCGCAGTTCGATGGTGTGCAGTAGCATGCGGTAAAACGCAAACAGCAACGGCCACTGAACCAGCATGGGCAGGCACCCGCCAAACATGTTCACCCCCTCGCGCTTCTGCAAGTCGAACATCTCCTTGTTCATGTCAGCGCGCCGTGGGTCGGTAGTCTTGTATTTTTTGAACTTTTCCTTGATCGCGTTCATCTCCGGCTGGATGCGTTGCATCTTCAGCGCGGATTTCATCATCTGGATGCGCGTCGGCAGCATGGCCAGATTGATCACCAGGGTGAGCACCAGGATGGCCCAGCCCCAGTTGGAGACGATATGCTCATGCACCCAGCGCAGGGCCAGGAACAACGGCTTGGCGATGATGCCCGAATAGCCGAAATCCACTACCGGTTCGAGGCTTGGCCCCGGCTGCCCTCCATTGCCTACGGCACGCACCGAGGCCAGTACGTCCAGCACCTTGGGGCCGGCGAAGAGGCGCAGGCTGGTGTGGCCTGAGGCCGCACCCATCGCGGCGCCCAGCACCGGGGCCGCATCTGTTTGATCCGTCTTGCCATGGCGCGGAACGTCGATCGACTCATGCAGACCCACCAGCAGCGTTTGCTGCGGCGAGTCGGGTAGAAAAATCGCGGCGAAGTACAGGTCGCTTACGCCGGCCCATTCGAAAGGTCCGGGTATCGTGCCGCCCCCGGCAATCTTCTTCACTGCCTGGTTCTCGTTTTTGCCGCCCTGCATGGTATCGAACTGCGAAGCCGCATAATCCGGCAGCGTATCCTGGTCGCCGAACCCGCCCGGCCATGCCACCATGGCCGTGACCGGATTCCCGTGATCGGTGGCCGTCACATCCACATGCACTACGTACGTGGAATCGAACGTGAATACCTTCTTCACATCGAGGCCGCTATTGGAGTAGGTAAAAGTAAGTGCAGCGGGAGTATTCAATGTGCCCGTAGCCGACGGCACATACATGGCCTGCACCAACTGGTTACGCAGGCCTGCGTCATAGGTCCACAGTGAGAGCGGATACCCAACCTTGGCCGCTGCCTTTGGGTTGACCAGGTCCAAAGGCTTACCCGCGTCGTCTTTGTACTTCTTCAGAATCCAGGAGACGGCCTGGCCGCCGTGATTGGAAAAAGTGATCCGGTACAGCTCGTTCTCCACCACTGTGGTGGTTTCCGCGGCGGCAACCACAGCATCGGCTTTCGCCGTGGCTTGCGCAGCGCCCGGGGCGCTGGCGGTCATGGCGGTCATGGCGGAGGCCGGAGTAATCGGCGCCTTGGACGCGGAAGTCGAAGCCACCTCAGCCGGACTCTCCGGTTGCGTCTTTTTCTTCGGCCCAAAGTATTGCAGGCCGAGGAAGATCAAAACAAAGACGATGGAGAAAATGAGGAGAGTGCGTGAGTCCTGCCCACCGCCACCCGGCTGATTAGGATTGCGTATTTCTGCCAAAGAGAGTTCCTGTCGAACGGACGATCTGAGGGCACCCAGCGACACCCGTGGTTTTACGATAACTGTACCCCGCGAAAACACCTCGCACGGGGCTTCTCACCAGGAAAAGCCCCTCCTCACCGAGGCTGGATGGGACAAGTAATCGTGAAACCACGGCAAACGAGCCTGGAGCCACAGTCTTATGGTAAATGGCGGGGGTCATCTGTGCGGAAGCGACGGTGGCGCAGGGACTGGGGGACAGGGATATGTGCCCGGAACCGGATCAAAGCCTCCCCGGCCGAAAGGGTTGCAGCGCAGCACCCGCCATACTGCGAGTGCCGTTCCCCACAGCACACCGTGGTGGGCCACCGCGGCCATGGCGTATTCAGAGCATGTTGGCTGAAAGCGGCATGCGCCGGAAACCCCGCTGATGGAGTGAAGCAGCGGCGAGACCCAGCGGCCATAGACTTCAGGAATGCCCATCCCGCTTCTCCCCAGCCTTCTCGACAACAGCAAAGATCCTGGATACTTCGCTTTGCAAGCCGGCGAATTCCGCCGTCAAAACCGTTCGCCGAGGATGCAGCACAACGTCGACATCGCGCGTCAGCAAAGCCAGGTTTATCCGGATCGCTTCGCGCATACGCCGCTTGATGCGGTTGCGCTCCACCGCCTTGCCCAGAACGCGTCCGGCAGTCAGCCCAACGCGCGGACCAACCGGTGGAATTGAGGTCCGCTCCGCGAAAAAATATGTCATGGAGCGGGAGAAATTCTTGCGGCTCCGCTGATACACGCGTTGATAATCAGCGTGCTTACGCAACCGAGCGTCGTTTTGCACTGGAAGCCTCACCCGATTATTCCGTCACGCCAAAGGACTCTGGGTGAATTCAGGTACCCGGATTTCCTGTGTGGCTTGTTGGAATCAATAAACTCCATGCGGCTTTCCTTTACCAAAGCCGCGCACGCAAACTTGCCTGGTGCTGCGTACAGGAAATCCGGGGTATGGGCGCGTACGATGCGTCACAGTTGTTGCTGAGCCGCGTTAGTCGCGGTAGCCGGCACTCACGGAAACGCGCTTGCGACCCTTGGCGCGGCGGCGGGAAAGCACTGCTGCTCCCGCTTTGGTCTTCATACGCGTCAAAAAGCCGTGTGTCTTCGCCCGGTGGCGGCGGTTCGGTTGGAATGTGCGCTTGGGCATAACACTGCGCTCCTGATCTCACTGAAAATTTCTGCCTGAAGGCAAGCTTTAAGTATAACGGATTCAGGCCAAAGAGCAAAGCGCAGTGACGCCTCACGGGCCGGGGAGCACCGGCTTTCACTACGCATGGTGCAACTCCGGGAAGAAAGAAATTTTTGCCCGGAATGAGCCGTTGCGCCGCGTTGCAACTGTGCTAGTATCGGCTCCGATCAAGATTGATTTTCTGCACGTCCACACTACCTGATCTTTCGATCTGGATACTTTCGCGAAGGGGCTTGTTCCCCCAAAGCAGTTCCTAAGCACAGGAGCAGCAACAGCACGCACGGCTGGTATCGGTGCGAACTTGCTCCTTTGCACTTTGCAGAAGGTATCAGGCAGTCGGCGTTGAACGAAGGAAGCGTATGTCTTTTGTCGCCACCGCCCCCGCCGTACCCAACCCTTGGGCACGGATCTTGGGTGCACTTGAAAAAAAGGTCAACCGGCAATCCTTTGACACCTGGCTCAAGCCCACGCGCTTCAGTCACATCACGGGCCGGATGCTTTTCGTGCGCGTTCCCACGCCCGAGTTCCAGCACATAGGCGACCGCTATGGCGACCTCATTCAGGAAGCCATTGACGCTTTTCACCTGGAGTTCGATGACGTCTCCTTTGTCATCCCCCAGGAAGATCCAGCTGCCGTCAGGGTGCGCGAGGATGGCGGGTTCGCACCCGTCCCTTCCCACTCCGCCGGCGCCCAGCGCGCAGGCAACCGCGGAGCGCCCATGCCGGCGCCGCAGCAGGCCAAGTTTGACTGGACCACCGCCGCGCAACTCAACCCGCGCTACACCTTTGAGGCCTTCGTCATCGGCAATGGCAACCAGTTCGCGCGCGCGGCCTCTGAGGCTGTGGCTGAACGCCCGTCGAAAGCCTACAACCCGCTCTTCATCTATGGCGGTGTCGGCATGGGTAAGACCCATCTGATGCATGCCATCGGCCATGAGGTTAAGAAGCGCCAGCCGCAATGCTCCGTCTGCTATGTCTCCAGCGAGAAATTCACCAACGAAATGATCAACTCGCTGCGCTATGACAAAATGACCAGCTTTCGCGACAAGTTTCGCTCCGTCGACCTGCTGCTCATCGACGACATCCAGTTTCTGGCGCAGAAGGAGCGCACCCAGGAAGAGTTCTTCCACACCTTCAACGCCCTGCACGAGAGCATGAAGCAGATTGTCATCGCCTCCGATCGTCCGCCAAAGGAACTACCCGAGATCGAGGATCGCCTGCGCAGCCGCTTTGAATGGGGATTGATCGCTGATATTCAGCCTCCTGACCTAGAGACCAAAGTCGCCATTCTGCAAAAGAAGGCGGAGAGTGAGCACATTTTGCTGCCCACTGATATCGCCCTCTTCATCGCCTCCAACGTGCGCACCAATGTGCGTGAACTTGAGGGGGCGTTAGTGCGGTTGTTGGCATGGTGCCGTCTCAATGGTGCCGAGCTCACCCTGCCTACCACCCAACTGTGCCTCAAGCAGTTCATTGATACCCAGGTACGCAAGATCACGATTGAAGCCATTCAACGAGCCGTCTCCGAGCAATTCGGCATGCGAGTGGCGGAGCTGAAGCAGAAAAATAATTCCCGCTCCGTGGTCGTGCCCCGCCAGATCGCCATGTATCTGGCTAAACAGATGACCGAGGCCTCGCTTCCGGAAATTGGACGCCAGTTCGGCGGCAAGCATCACACCACCGTGATGCACTCCATCGCCAAGATCGATGAGCAGCGCCGCGCGGACAAAGATCTCAACCGCACCATCAACAAGCTCCTGGAGACGCTCAACGGCTAAGCGGACTTCTTTTGAGCCTGCGTTGTGCGGCTTTCAGTAAGGAAATCCGAGCAAGGTGTCTTGTTTCCGGAACAAGCACCTTTACTGCTTGCGGAAAATCTCATGCTTTGTGTCAGGGCACGACTTCAGTCGGGCTGTACCCAACGCGGCTAATGAGAGCTTTAGCCCCTGGGCTTTTGCCTTTGCCAGTGCAGCCTTCCTCGCAACATCTTCAGCCCCATCGAGAACAATGTTGACCAGTTGCGGCTCCGGCTGCGGTTGCCTTTCCTCGTTTGGGGCGCTCCCGGTATGCTCAAGTTGTCTATGTCTCGCTTTGGCTCGCCACGCCGCGTGGCTCGTTTGGCAGCTTATCTGTTCACCGGCGTGCTCCTCGGAGCGGTTCCGCTGTCAGCACCGCACGCCTACGCCCGCCAGCAAGACACCGGATTTCTCAACCGCAGCATTACCGTCAATGGCACCGTCTACCACTATGTGGTTTACCTGCCGATGGACTGGACCCCCAAACAGAAGTGGCCAGTCATCCTTTTTCTCCACGGTTCTGGGGAGCGCGGCTCCGACGGCCTCGACGAAACCCAGGTAGGCCTGCCCAACGCGCTGCGCTCACACTATGAACGCTGGCCTTTTGTGGTGGTGATGCCGCAAGTCCCCTACAACCATCATCACTGGACAGATCCTGACATCATGGCTATGGCCATGGATGCTCTAAACGCCGAAGTCAAAGAGTTCCACGGCGATCCGCAGCGTCTTTATCTCACCGGCATGTCGCTCGGTGGCTATGGGGTGTGGGAGATTGCCAAGGACTATCCGGGCCGTTTTGCCGCCATCGCTCCAGTCTGCGGAGGCATTTACTGGTCATACGCCCCTGGCCGCTGGCATCAGCCTGAGCTTGTCCCGGAGTATGTAAAGGCCATCGGCCGCATGCCGGTGTGGCTCTTTCATGGCGCGGATGATCCCGTGGTCTCTCCGGCTCAATCGCAGATTATGTATGCGGCCATCGCAGCAGCGGGCGGAAACGTGCGCTTCTGGGAGTACGCCAACTACCATCACAACGCCTGGGACCGCGCCTACACCGACCCGCAGCTGCCGCAATGGTTTCTCTCTCATCGGCTTTCCGATATCGACACGACCAAGCCGTATGCCGAGAAGCGGATCATTCCCATCCATGCCCCGCCGATTCGCGTCGATCCCAGCGTGTATGACGCTTATCAGGGGGAATACGTCGATGCCGGGGTGACCCAGCTAACTGTCTTCCGTCAAGGGAACAAGTTGATGTCCCGGAACCGAACCGGCGACCAGACGGAGCTATTGCCTGAGCTCCCCAATCGCTTTTTCTATCCCAGTGGGAGCAGCACACGCATCACATTTGAGAAGGGTTCTGACGGCCGCGTCACCGGGCTCACCTTCTCCGACGACCGTCACCAGGAACTTTGGGTTAAAGCACCCTAAGGCAATTCGGCATGAAGACCAATTTGGGATGAGACCAGTCTTCAACGAGAATATTTTCTTCAATGCACCAGAATGGATGCCATGTGTAAACCCGGGTTCTTCGCAACACGCATCAGGCCTGCATTTGACCGCACTTTGCACTCGCCGCAGCTGCTTTCCACAGCCTCTCACGTTACGGCTGTGCACACCGTGGGGAAGTCGGCACCCAACTCGAACATATGCGCGAGTCTTCCTGCTTTTCATTTTGCGCGTGTCCAGTTTTCTAAAACAGGGATGGGCGCCATCCCCGCCAGCCGCTTGGTTTCCGGCATTCTTTCCACTTTTCCGGTGCTAACGGTTACTACTACTAATAAGGAATATATTTTTAAGGCTTTTCATAGTAGCCGTGATCTTTGCTGTTCGGTTGTTCCAGTTTCACACCGGGAATCCACAGAAACAACGTCCTTAACATACTCATGCGGCTTCGGGGTGGTGTAGAGTGAGTCAAATCGACAAGGGGGAAAATGCCATGCTTAGCGCGGGCGTTGAGCAGGAGCGACCGGTCGCACAGGGAGCAGCAACGATGGAGATTACCGTGAGCCGTCAGGACCTGCTGCGTGAGCTAAGTGCAACGCAGAGCGTCGTCGAACGGAAGACCACGATCCCTATCCTGTCCAATTTCCTCCTCGAAGCCGGGCAGGGAGAGGGCGACACCGATCGCCTTACCATTACCGCCACTGACCTGGATCAGAGCATCCGGACATCCTGCGCCGCAAAAGTGAAAAAGCCTGGCGCTTGCACCATTCCCGCGCGCAAGCTTTTCGACTACGTCAAGCTGCTGCCCGATGGCGATATCTCCATCAAACTCATGGAGAACCACTGGGTGCAGATTCGCTCCGGCCGCTCCAACACCAAGATGGTGGGCATGGCGCGCGCCAACTTTCCTCAGGTACCAGAGTTTCCTGAGACCGGCCTGACGCAATTGGCCGCTGCCTCCATCAAAGGCATGATCTCGAAGACCATCTTTGCTATCTCCAACGAGGAATCGCGCTATACCCTCAACGGCGCGCTGCTGATTTTGAAGGCGGAATCCTTGTCCATGGTCGCGACCGATGGCCACCGTCTGGCGCACATCGAAAAGACCGGTGAAACACTCGCGAACATCAGCGGTGAAAAAAAGACCTTGATTCCGCGTAAGGCGCTGGCCGAGCTACAGTCGCTCCTCGCCGATACTGATAAGGAATCGCTCGACTTTTTCGACGACGAGCATACTCTCTTTTTCCGTCTCGGCCACCGCGTGCTTACGACCCGCAAGCTGACCGGCCAATTCCCCAACTACGAAGCCGTGCTGCCTCGCGATAACAACAAATTCGTGGTGGTCCGCAGCGAAGAATTGATGGGTTCGATTCAGCGCGTGGCACAATTCGCTGATGAGCGATCCGGCGCCATCAAGATCCGGTTGGAACAGAACGAGATGAAGATTTCCTCTTCCTCGACCGAATCCGGCGAGTCGGAAGACACCATCGAAACCCCTTACAGCTTCGACCCGATTGTGGTTGGTTTCAACTCAACCTATCTGATTGATTTTCTCAAGGCGGTTGGATCCAGCGGTGAAGTCCGGCTGGAATTCAAAGATGCCCAGTCGGCCGGTCAGATGCGCCCTGAAGATCCAGCAGATGACTTCAAGTATCGCTACGTGATCATGCCCATGCGCATCTGAATGTGACGGCCCGATTCCCGTTGCACAAAAGACTCGACCCGGGTGTGGCGCAGTGGAGGGACCTACTCTTCCGCTCCAACGTGGGGGAAGCACTCCTTCAAACTCCACTAGCAATACTCAATGGACACGCTATCCCCAACTTGTCATCCCGAGCGAAGCCGAGAGCCTGCCCTGAGCGAAGTCGAACGGGGACCTGCTGTGCGCCCTTCCTGATCGCAACTGCCTAGGCGTGTCACGCCCTCGACCGGACCATAGTGGAGGGACCTGCTATTTCTTCCCGTTGCGCCGGTCCACTATTCCGATCGTTTCGCCGCTTTTTTCACTGCGGACTTGCGGCCTGCAGCGATCTTTTTGACGGCGGTCTTCTTGACCGCAGCCTTCTTCGTAATCTTTTTGGCGGTCACAGCCTTCTTCGCCGGTTTGCTGCGCGCCTCCACAGTCTTTTCCATCAACATGGCCTTCAATTGCTCCAGGTCAATGGTGCGCGCCGACTTCCTTAGCCGTTCAATGTCGTAGTACGCCCGCTTCTCCGTGAGAAAAATGTGGACAACGAAATCCACATAATCCATCAAAATCCATTCCCCCTGCCGTCGGCCTTCTACAGAATTGGGGTAGGTTTGAAAATCCCGTTTGAGGCGCGATTCAATCTCATCGGCGATCGCCTGCGTCTGACGTTCGTTCGATCCGCTCGAGATCAGAAAAAAGTCGGTGAAGCCGGAGTCCAGGGTATCGAGCTCGAGGATACGAGTATCCTCAGCCTTCTTGTCTTCGCAAGCCTCCGCGGCGGCCAAAACCATGCGGCGCGTTTCCGTCGTTGCCATTCGGTGGGGTCAAATCTCCTTGCTCTTGCCTACTTGTCAGCAGTCTCTATGGTATCCCGGGCGGCCCGATAGAGCGCGTGGGAACGAATGTACTCCGCAACTGCGGGCGCCAGCACGGTTTGCAGCTCTGCGCCTTCAGCCAGCGCGGCGCGAATTTCCGTGGCGGAGATGTTCTGGTCCAGGTCAGGCAACAGAAACAGCTCAGAGCTCTGGCCCGAAGGCCCCGCAAGTGTAAAGCGGGTGAACTCGTTTTCGCGAACCTCGCCCATGTTCTCCACCCCTTCAGGCAATGCCGCATTGATCTGTTCAAGGGAGAACCCAGGTCTGCCGGCCACGATGAAATCACAAAAAAGCAGCAGGTCGGCGCAGTTATACCAACCCTTCAACGTAAGGAAGGAATCAGCTCCCAGCAGGAAGAACAGTTCATCGGAAGGCTGCAGAAGATTCCGTAACCGCTGCAGAGTCTCAAAAGTATAGTTCGGCCGACCGCCGGGCACAGGAGCGTCCACATCGCTCGCCTCGAGCCCCGGCTCACCTGCCACAGCGAGCCGAACCATAGCCAACCGATCCTCAAAGCTGGAATGGCCAGAGCCGCCCTTCAGCGGTTGGGTGGCGACAGGCGCGACCAGCACTTGGTCAAGCCCCAGCCGTGTAATCGCCGCCCGGGCTATTGCGATGTGGCCGCGATGTGGCGGGTCGAAGGTGCCCCCAAAGAAGGCGATGCGCATAGGGGCATCGTACCGCGACCGGCAATCCTGAGTTGTATTCTAGGGCCACTTCGATGTCCACGGCCTACATTGCGCTCGGCTCTAATCTAGGCAACCGTGCCCATGCGTTATCCTCGGCCATCCGTCGTCTAAGCAGTCTCGGGCAGGTGGCGGCTGTGTCCTCGCTGTATGAAACAGAGCCCGTCGGCTATCACGATCAGCCTGCCTTCCTGAACGCGGTGGTAGCACTGGAGACGCAATTGGAGCCCCTGCCGTTATTGCGGGGACTGCTGGCTATCGAACGTCAGCTGGGACGCGATCGCAGCCGCGGTCCCCTGAAAGGTCCGCGCACGCTGGATCTGGATTTGCTGTTGATGGGGGACTCGATCATCGCGGCGGAGGAGCTCTCCCTGCCACACCCGGCCCTGGCCCAGCGACGCTTTGTGCTGGCGCCCCTGGCGGAGATTGCACCTGCGCTGCGCCACCCGGAAACCAACCGAAGCATGGCAGACCTGCTGGCTCTGCTGCCGGACGAAGGCGAGACTAGCGTCTCCGCCGTGCGGCGACTGCCGGCAAACCCCGGCTTTGGGAAAACCAATTGACACAATCTCCGCAGGTTCCTACCCTCGAACCATGGAAACGATTCCCATCACCGCCGAACGGAAGGCTCAACTTGAGGAATACGCGCAGCGTCATGGCCAGGACACAGCCGCCGCCCTCGATGTTGCCCTTGATGAATATTTAGCGTGGGAACGCCAAGACTATCAGGAAGCTGTAGAAGGTATTCGGCGCGGATACGAGGACCTCAAAGCGGGACGCGTACGGCCCACAGAAGAAGCCTTCAAGGAATTGCGCGAGAAGCATGGCCTTCCGCGTTAAACAAACCGCAGAAGCAGACCATGATTTAGAAGTCATCCTCGAGTGGTTGATGGCTCAGCAAGCAGGCGAAACCGGGCTGAGGTGGTTAGAGGGGCTGAAAGACACGATAGATTCGCTCAGCGAACTTCCTCACCGCTGTTCCCTTGCTCCGGAAACTGTCGCTTTTCCTTTTGAGGTGCGCCAACTCCTCCCCGGCCGCAAACCACACCAATACCGAGTGTTGTTCACTATTGAGGCAGACGCGGTTATAGTTCTTCACATTCGCCACGCGCGGCGGTTACCCCTCGCCGAGCACTAGCAGGCGGCGGAAAACTCATTTTCCTGAAGGGTACAGCCTTCAGGCCGTGCGTAAATGCTTTGCAATGAATTCGGCTTTATAAGCCGCTGAGCGATGCCTACCGCCCTAACAGCACTTTTTCCGCAGCCAGCTAGCGGGCAAGTCGGATGAGTTCACGTTCGATCGCTCGAACACGGAGCCCGCAGTTAAAATCACACCTGTGTCTCTCGCTTTTCATATAGAAGCCGCCAGTGGGCAGGCGAGGCGGGCGACCATGACGCTGCCTCATGGGCAGGTCCAGACTCCAGCCTTCATGCCGGTCGGCACCGCCGGGACGGTCAAGGCAATCCCTCAGCATCTGCTCGAAGAGCTGGACGCGCAGATCATCCTCTCCAACACCTATCACCTATATCTCCGCCCCGGTCACGAGCTGGTGCGCCGGTTGGGTGGGCTGCACCGCTTCATCGCCTGGCCGCGTCCCATGCTGACTGATTCCGGCGGATTTCAAGTCTTCAGCTTGAATCAGCTGCGCAAGATCACAGAAGAAGGCGTGCAGTTCCGTTCCCATCTCGACGGATCCTCCCATTTCTTCTCCCCCGAGCACTCGATGGATGTGCAAATGGCCCTGGGTGCCGACATCGTCATGGCCTTTGACGAATGCACCGAGTACCCCGCGGACCGCGCCCGTGCTCAGCAATCGCTCGAGCTAACCTTGCGCTGGGCCCGGCGCAGTCAACAGCACTTCAACCAGCACGCCAACCCCACCCAATCGCTCTTCGGCATTGTGCAGGGCGGCATGTATCCGGATCTGCGGCGCGACTGCGCCGAGCAGTTGGTGGCCATGGATTTCCCCGGCTACGCCATTGGGGGTCTCAGCGTGGGCGAGCCGCGGCCGCTGACCCGGGAAATCATCGAAAGCACCCTGCCTCTGCTGCCGGCGGACAAGCCGAGGTACGTGATGGGCGTTGGCTATCCCGATGAGATCGTGGAATACGCTGCGCTTGGCGTGGACATGATGGACTGCACCATACCCACCCGCGCCGCCCGGCACGGCCTGTTGTTTACCTCCGGGGGCCGGCTCAACATTAAAAACCGGCGCTTCGCCGAGGATCCCGAGCCGCCCGATCCGCAGTGCGGCTGCATGGTTTGCAGCCGCTACAGCCGGGCCTATCTGCGCCACCTGATGGCGGCCCAGGAACCCCTCGCCGGAGTGCTCAACACCCTGCACAATCTGGCCTTCTACCTTGACACGATGCGATCGGTACGAAATGCTATTGCGACGGATACTCTTCCCGCGCTCCTGGCCTCCGTGCGCGGGCGCCCAGAACGCGTGGGCTGAGCCCGAATTTCCTGTGGTAGTGGGTGCGTTGACAAACCTCATACGGCTTTCCTTAATGAAAGCCGCACACGTAGATGTGTCCGAGCGCAGCCTATAGGAAATCCGGGAAGCTGCTCCCCGGCCTCCAAACCCTCTCATTCAGTGGACAAACCGGGGCAGATAGGCTGTAGTAGAAGGTTGGATAAGAAAATAAGAGGATGGTACGTTGACCTTCACCCCGTTGTTACTGGCTCCAGTCATTCCACCCGGCCTGGTGACCTTTCTCCCCTTCGTTCTGATCATTGCCGTCTTTTACCTGATGCTGGTCCGCCCCAACCAGAAGAAACAGAAGCAATGGCAGGAGATGCTGGGAGCCTTGAAGTCAGGGGATCGCATCACCACCACGGGCGGTATGCGCGGAACTGTCATCTCGATCAAGGAGGACGCGGTCCAGCTGCGCGTCCCGCCGGACGGCATCAAGATCGAAGTCATCAAGAGTGCTATCGCTTCCGTGACCACTAACCAAGAGGAAGCTAAATAACCGTATTTCGCGGGCAGACGGTAAGCCCGGCGGAAAACCTGATTGCGACTCCCATGCGTAAAACCCTCCTGATCGTTGCAGTTCTTCTCGTGTTCGTCTTTGGTATCTTCGGCATTCCGAAGGGCATAGGCCCGTCTGCCTGGAAGACGGCGTTAACCGACCGTATCCACCTTGGTCTTGATCTCAAGGGCGGCATCCACCTGGTGTTGCAGGTAATGGTGAAGGAAGCCGTGAGTGCGGAGACAGATAACGCCGTCGCCCGAGTCCAGGCTGATCTGCAGCAAGGCGGCTTCCCGGCGCGCTCGGTGCTCAAACCCGATCCCAATCGCCCGGAGCTCATCGAGATTCAGGGAACGCCTGCGGACAAGTCCGGTGATGTGCGTAACCTCCTGGATTCGCGCTACGGAGCCCAGTACACCGTAGCGTCGGAGCCAAACAATGGCTGGACGCTCACCATGAAGCAGACCGAAGTGCAGTCGATCGAGCAGCATGCCGTGCAGCAGTCGATCGACACCATCGGCACCCGCATCAATAGCTTGGGGGTCCGCGAACCCACTATCCAGGAGTACAACCTGGGCACCAACCAGATCCTGGTCGAGTTGCCGGGTGACGACGACCTGAGCCGGGTGCGCGACATTATCCAGTCGACCGCCCGCCTGGAAATCCACCTGGTGGTAGGTGGGCCTTTCCCCACCGAAGAGGCTGCGGCGCAGAGTGTGGGGGGGACGGTACCGCCGGAAGATATCATCATGGCTTATGGCGGCACGGAACCGGAATTGTTGGGCCAGTACTACGTGCTGCAAAGACTTCCGATCGTGGCCGGCGACGACTTCCGCGATGCGCAGCCCTCAGTCGATGAAAATGGCCGCCCCGATGCGACCTTTATCCTCACCCGCGCCGCGGGTGACCGTTTCTACCAGTTCACCAGCACCAACATCGGCAAATCGCTGGCGGTGGTGCTGGACAACCGGGTCCAGGAAGCAGCCAACATCCAGCAAGCGATCCGCGACCAGGGCCGCATCACCGGCCTGGGCAAAGATAAGGCGCAGAATCTCTCTCTGATGTTGCGCACCGGCGCACTGCCGGCCTCGATTCACTACCTGCAGGAGAGTGTGGTTGGGCCGTCTCTGGGTGCCGACTCCATTCATAAGGGCGTACTGGCTTCGATCGTCGGCATGCTGGCGGTCATGATCTTCATGCTCGTCTACTATCACGGCGCGGGCATCAATGCTGACCTGGCTCTAATTCTGAACCTGGTGATCCTGCTGGGCTTCATGGGCTTCGCCGGAGCCACGCTGACCTTGCCCGGAATTGCCGGGGTCATCCTCACCATCGGCATGGGCGTCGATTCCAACGTGCTGATCTTTGAGCGCATCCGCGAAGAATTGCGGGCCGGCAAGGCGCCTGCCGCGGCGGTTGACCAGGGTTTTGCGCATGCCTGGGTAACGATCGTCGATACTCACGTGACGACCATCGTCTCGGCGATCATCCTGTTTCTTTTCGGTACCGGCCCGGTCAAGGGTTTCGCTGTCACGCTGAGTTTCGGCTTGTTTGCGAACCTGTTCACGGCGGTCTTTGTCTCACGCCACATCTTCGATGAGATCCTCAGGCGTAAGCAGCGCGGAGAGGCACTTTCCATCGGGTAGTGGTTGCGTACCAGTTAGGCGGAGTTTTCAAGTGGAATTATTTCGTGGCGTTAACGTTGATTGGCTTGGGAAAAAGTGGTATTTCCTCGCCTTTTCGCTGATCTTCAGTGTTGCCGGAGTCCTGTCGATCCTTTTCTGGCATGGCATCAAGTTGGGCATCGACTTTCGTGGCGGCACGCTGGTTTACGTTCAATTCGACCAGCAGCCAGACCCCGATCGGATCCGCCAGGCGATGGACCGCGCCGGCATCCACGACAGCCGCATTCAGCCCTACGGAACGGCGTCTCAGAAGCAGGTAGCGATTTCGCTGGCGCAAAAGGAAACACAGGAGTCGGCGCTCGATACTGGGCGGCAGACCATCGTGCAGGCGCTCAACGCAAACTACTCCAGCAATGGGGCGGCCAACCAGGGAAAGCTGGATTTGGACAATGCCAGCCAGGGAGCCCTTGCCCAGTTTCTGCAGCAGACCGACCCCGAGCATCTGGTAGGGGCCCCCGGAGCCGCGGAGAAATATGCCCAGCAGGCGGCGGCCATCCTGAATCACCGCGACAAAGACCTGAACGGCATATTTAGCAGTATTGACCAGCTAAACGGCGTGGCTGATCCAGCGGTGGTCAACCAGTTGAAGCAGGGAGCCTATCTCTCCGGCTTCCACGTCTTCGCCGCCGATATTATCGGACCCCAGGTGGGCGCGTTGCTGCGTCGGCAGGCCTTGCTGGCCACGCTATATTCCCTGCTCGGGATGCTGGTCTATTTATGGTTCCGTTTCGAACTCATTTACGGTGTGGCCGCGGTGGTGGCGGTCTTCCACGACACCTTGATCACGATTGGCGCCTTCAGCTTGACCAATCAGGAGATCACACTGACGGTCATTGCCGCCATTCTGACCCTGATCGGCTACTCGATGAACGATACGATCGTGGTCTTCGACCGTATAAGGGAGAATTTGCGCCTTTCTCGAAGGGAAACCCTGGCCAACGTAGTGAATCGCAGCATCAACCAGACGCTGAGCCGGACGGTTCTCACTTCGGGCCTGACGTTTCTCACCGTCTTGTCGCTTTATATTTTTGGCGGCGAGGTTTTGCGTGGCTTTTCCTTCGCCCTGGTGATCGGCATCCTCATCGGCACCTATTCTTCGATTGCCGTGGCCGCGCCGATGCTGGTGGCCTATCAGGAGTGGCGGGGCAAACGGGGCAAGGGCGCTGCGCTGCCAGCGGCTAAGCGCGCCAAGGCCTAAGCGAACTGCGGATTCTTGCCTGGAATTCACAGACCCTTTCAGGCTCCGACCAACGAAGGGCACGGGTTTGGCCGTGCCAAATTGCGCCGCCGTGTAGGAGGGATTTAGCCCCTCCTGTTCGCTTTCTCTGAAGGGTACAGGCTTCGGAGTCTGCGTGAGAACCTACCGGCCCAGAAGTAGTCCCGCAGGGACGGCTGAAAGTAGCCCAGGACGTGAGTCCTGGGTTGGATCTGACACCATGGACAAGTCTCGAAGGGACGGCTGAGAATATCCCAGGATGCAATCCTGGGCATCCTTACCAATTCTGCGGATCCAGCAAAATCCAGGACCCGGCGCCTCGGTTTGTTTTCAGCCGCGACTCAGGTGAACCCGGATGTTCCCAACGCAGATTCTTCAGCCCGTGTTTTCATGTTGCACCCCCATCGGACATCTATGCCTCCGACCAAGCCATCCTAAGACATGGGTTGAGGCTCCTGGTTTCGAGAGGTTTCCAAAACTTTTGGGCATCCGCAGACGAGAGCCGAAAGTTTTCCACATCTTGCACAGGTACCCTATGCATGCCAATAGCCCTTCGGGATCAAAAGAACAGCCTCTGGTGTCTAAGTTGGTACAAGTTCGAATATCCGAGGTAAGGCGATGTTTGAAGATTCTCTAATGGAGTCTGGTGGCAAGCTCAAAACCAAGAGTAAGTATTGGTCGATTGCTACTTTCGCTGTCAACGGCCTGATTCTGGCAGCACTGATCATATGGCCGTTGTTGCATCCAGAAGCTCTACCCACGCAGATGATGGCCACGCTGCTGGTTGCTCCACCACCACCCCCGCCGCCTCCCCCGCCACCACCACCTCAGGCACCGGTCCAGGTCAAGATCAAGTCTGAGATGCTCGACAATCAACTGCAGGCGCCAAGCAAGATCCCGAAAGAGATCAAGCAAATCAAAGAATCGGCCGCTCCCCCTGCCATGGCTGGCGTTTCGGGCATGGAAGGCATGGGCGGCGGAACCCCTGGTGGCGTCATGGGCGGTATTCTCGGCGGTATTGGATCCGGCCCGGCGATCGTCAAGGCTGCACCCCCCAAGAAGCTGAGCATCTCGTCCGGCGTGATGGCCGGCAACCTGCTCGACAAGACCGTGCCTCAGTACCCGGCAATTGCAAAAGCGGCCCGCATTCAGGGAACCGTCGTTTTGCAGGCCACGATTTCCAAGAGCGGCTCGATCCAGAACCTCAGGGTCATCAGTGGTCCTCCAATGCTGCAACAAGCAGCGATGGATGCGGTCCGTTCCTGGCGCTACAAACCTTATCTCTTGAATGGAGACCCTGTCGAAGTCGAGACCACGGTCAACGTCGTCTTCAACCTCGGCGGTTAGTCCGACGTGCCGGCTCCACTTCCACCAAAGGTGGTAGCCGGCAATCCCCTTGTGGCCACTTCGGGTCATTTCGTAACGAAGTTGCCCGGTGCTAGCATCTGGGTGTTTCAGAGCTATAACGAAGTAATTCCGTAGGAGGAAAGATTCAGTGATTCTCGCTCAGCTCTCCCAACTCGCCGCTCACCAGGCGGCTCTCGGTATGTTCCTGTTTCAGGATTCAGGGCAGACCGTCGGCTTCTCCCCAATGGACCTCTGGCACAATATGGGACCCGCTGCAAAGGCCGTGGTCGCGGTGCTCTTCGTTATGTCTATCTGGTCGCTGGCTGTCATCATCGACCGCGCACTCTATTTCAGCGCGGCTCGCAAACAGTCTCGCGAGTTTGCTCCCCGGGTTGCCGGTGCTCTTAAGGAAGGCAAACTGGACGAAGCGGTGAAGGTTGCTGACCGCAATAAGAAGTCACATTTGGCCGAGGTTGTTACTGCTGGCCTGCAGGAGTTCCGCAACTATGCCAGCGGCGGCGCGATCACTGATGAGCAGATCGAATCCAGCAAGCGCGCACTCGAGCGCTCTGAAGCCATTGTTCACGCTAAGCTCAAGAGGGGCCTTGGCGGCCTCGCAACCATCGGCTCCACCGCCCCCTTTATCGGGCTGTTCGGAACCGTCGTCGGTATCTTGAATGCATTCCAACAGATCGCGACCCAGAAGACCTCAGGTATCGGTGCAGTCGCCGGCGGTATCTCTGAAGCCCTGGTAACCACGGCTTTCGGCTTGCTCGTGGCCATCCCCGCGGTTATGACCTTCAACTACTTCACTGGTAAGGTGGAAGCCTTCGACGTGGAAATGGACAACTCCTCCAGCGAGTTGATCGACTACTTTATCAAGCAGAGCCACCGCCGCTAAGAACGGCACGTGCTGCAATCACTCCACAGCGGGAATCCTGCACCGGTTGGAACGGAAGAGTAGAATCCGTTCCAACCTGGTGGTTTTTCATCGGGCTCATCAAAAATTCTGAAGGGGCAGCGTGCAGCGTTTTCACAGTCAGTGCTGCAGGCAAGCTACACTCACTTTGAAAACGCTATAGCCGCTTGACCCACGGAGCAAACACAAAATGGCAATCGCAGTCAGAAACGAAGGCGCCAAAGTTAATTCGAACATCAACGTCACGCCCATGGTGGACGTGATGCTGGTGCTGCTTATCGTTTTCATGGTCATCACCCCGATGCTGCAAAATAAAGTGAATATTGAACTGGCCAAAGTGACCGACCCGACCTCGATGCCGGACGCCGACAAAGAGGACTCCGTGGTTGTGGCCGTTACCCGGGACAACAAGGTGTACCTGGGACAAAACCAGGTTTCCATGGCAGATCTTGGGGCCAAGGTCGCCGATTTACTGCAAAACAAGACCGAGAAGCAAATCTTTATGCGTGCAGATGCCAGGGCGCAGTATGGCACGGTCATGGATGCAATCGACGATGTACGCACCGCCGGTGTGGATCAGGTAGGTCTGTTGACCGATCGCCGGCAAGACCAGAACGCGGCTCCACCCGCTACCCCACCAGCCGGGCAGTAAGCTGGCGGATCAGTCGATTAAGCAAGAAAGACCGGCCGAAGGGCTGAGCCAAGTGAAACGAGGGATCAAATGGCATTCGATACAGGTGGTGGTGGTGGCCTCAATTCAAGCATCAACGTAACCCCGATGATTGACGTTCTGCTGGTGCTTCTGATCGTCTTCATGGTCATTACGCCGGTGACCCCGAAGGGCCTCGATGCGCTGGTGCCGCAGCCCCCGAAGAACCCGCAAAAAGAACAGGACAACGACCGTACCATCGTGGTCCAGATCACCCATCGCCCAGGTGGCGGCGTACCCGGCTACAAGATCAATGAGCTGGACATTTCCCACGGGGACCTATTGAATAAGCTGGAAGGCATTTTCGCCACCCGGGCGGAGAAGGTCATGTTCGTCAAGGGTGATCCGGAACTGGACTTCTCAGCCGTGGCGGACGTGCTCGATATCGGCCATGAGGCGGGTGTCGATCACATTGGCCTCATTACACCAAAGGTAGCAGCGGGGCAGTAACACTGCTGTGTTGTTGCAGGTTGGGCCACGGTGAGCCAGCTGCTGAGATCAGCACGCTGGCATTGAAGAAAGGTTGCCCGTCCCTGCTGCATGAGCCCCGTAAAAGCAAGTACACGATCGATCCAAACGCTCTGTATTAAAAGGTCCGCGGTTGCCTCCTGGGCAGCCGCGGACCTTGTTTTATGTACGGGACTTGCCAGCAGGCCGAAACCAATTACAATCACAGCGCGGAGTTTTTTCCTCTCGAGTTGCAGGCCCGCGCAAGCATCGTAATAAGATCAGGCGGAGCCTGGCGATCATAAGGAGATTTGAACCAGAATGAAGCGAAGCGCAAATATTCCGGTGCTGGCGGTCGCTATCCTGTCGCTGCTGACCATGGTTACCGGGTGCAGCAAGCTGCAGGCTCGCGATCAATTGATCAAGGGTGTTCAGGCTTATAAGAATGCCAAGTTTGAAGAGGCAATCGACCACTTCCAGAACGCGGAACGGCTTGATCCGACGCTGGAAAACGCTCCTTTGTATCTCGCCACGGCATACGCTCAGCAGGTCGTTCCCGACGCAAACACGCCTGAGAACCAAAAGAACGCGCAGATGGCGGTGAACGCTTACCAGCAGGTGCTGGCCAAGGATCCGAAAGACCTCAACGCACTGAAGGGAATTGCCGCGGTCTACCTGAATACCGGCAAGACCGATGAAGCCAAGCAGTGGCAGAGGAAGGTAACAGAGGTCGATCCGAATGACCCGGTCGCACACTACACCATCGGTGTCGTCGATTGGCGGATCGCCTACAGGAATGCAATCGCGGTTCGTAACGGCCTCGGTTTGCAGGACAATGGCGACATGATCAAGGACAAGGCCGCCTGCCAGAAGTTGGCCGAACAAAATGGACCCTTCGTCGACGAGGGCATCAAGGAGCTGCAGCAAGCGATCAATCTGCGTCCCGGATACGATGACGCGATGTCGTATTTGAGCCTGCTCTACCGGCGCAAAGCCGACCTGGACTGCGGTGACGAGGCCGCACACAAAGCGGATATGGCCATGTTCGATCAATGGCGCGACAAGACCATGGCAACCCGCAAGGCGAACGAAGAGAAGAAGAACCAGCAAACGCCGGGCGGCATCACTATGGAAAACACCGGCAAGTAGCCGCGATCAAGAACTGTCACCAAGCCCCTGGCTCAGGCCAGGGGCTTGGTGTTTTTGCAACCGTCGCCGCTACAGGAGGGAGGCCTTCGGGCCCCTTCATCATTTTGGGCGGGCTTTAGGGTAATGAGCGCTCGGTCGAAAATCCAGCGCTGAAGAGGCTGCGGAACACCTCTTTTGGGAAACGATTGAGAATACGACGGGCCTCAGCCCCTGAGGCTTTCCTTCTGGACCTCACGGCCTTTGGAGACGCGGGCCGGTTCCTTTTCCTGCTGCCCTCATTGAGCGCCGTTCTTGAAGATCTGTTCCGCCAGGTGGTTCTCTATGTGGGCCTGATCGCGCATCATCTCGTAATAGGCCGCTCGCAGCAACTGGGAGCGGCTGTCGCGCAGTTGCTGGCGAATTTCCTGTTGTACCCGAGGGTCATTTAACTCACGCTGGCCGGCCGGCTCCTTCTCTATGAGCTTATAGATCGCGTAACCCGCCGGAGACTTGGCGCCTGGGGGCTGGATGGGAATGACATCCGTCATTTGCCCCGGCTGCAGCCTGGAGATCGCGGCAAAGATCGGAGGGGGTTGGCTGCGCAGGCTCGATTCCGGGATGAACCCCATGTTCCCGCCGTTGTTGGCGTCATTGGTATTTTCTGAGTAGTTATTGGCCACAGTGGCAAAATCTTCTCCGCTCTCCAGGCGGTTGTGAATCATTTCGATCTTTCTGCGCGCCTCGACGTCGTTGCTCGCCTTGCTGTTTTGAAGATTGGCGCCCTGTTGCATCGGGGTGGGCTGCGAGGTCACGACGATGTCAGCGATGTTGTACTTCGGTTCGATGAAGTTGAACTGAGCCTTGTTGGCGTTGTAGAAGTTCGAGATATCTGCGTCGGTGATATTGATCCGCGACGTCACTTCCTTGTTCATCAGTTTTTCTGAAGTGAGATAGCGCCGGATCTGGCGGCGTAGATCGTCCAACGACATGCTGGAGGCCTGCAATCGTTTGTCGAACTCTTCCTGGGTGTAAGGCGCCTTCATTTCCGCGAGCCTTGCGTCCACCTCTTCATCGCTGGCCACCAGGTTCATCTTCTTTGCTGCCTGCTGTAGGATCTCGTCGTCGATCAATTGCTTCAGGATGCCCAACCGCGTGGCTTCGGCTTGTTCCTTGGTAGGTTGCTCTTTGTTGTTGCCCAGGTTATCGCGGTAGTCCTTCTCCACTTCTGAGCGCTGGATCGGCTGACCGTTCACGGTCGCCACAACATCCGGCCCATAGCTCTTCTTGCAGCCGGCAACAAATCCGCCACTCAATAGGGCGATGCTCATCAGGGCCCAGGCTGTGGCGGGCTTATAAGAGAGTGCGCGCTCTACAATTGGTTCCAACGTTCCTTATCCTCGCGATCGAAATCTTTTACTTGGGGGGCGGCGGAGTCACTGCCGGTTTCTTGGCCGCTTCCACCATCGGGGCAGGTGGTTGCACACCGGCCTCCCGTAGAGCCCGGTTAATGGCGACGCTCAGCTCCGCCTCCGGCAGCACGCCGGAGACCCGCTCCCCGTTGATAAACAATGTCGGCGTGCCGTTTACGCCTAGGCTGTCTCCCTGCTTCATGGATGCGCGCACAGCAGATTCGTCCTGCTTGGCGATGCACGCATCGAGCTTCGCCAAATCCAGCTTGGAGCGCTCACCCTCATCGCGCGCCATCTTGTCCAGCGTCTTTCCGGCTTGTTGGACATCGTGCGCCGGGCCGGTGACCTCGTCCGCGTGCGCATGCAGATAATCGACAAACCGCCAGTAGGCGTCGCCGTTCTGCTCCGCGAGGCAGCCGGAGTCAACCGCCGCGTGCATAGCCCAGGGATGGATTTCTACCAGAGGGAAGTCTTTGTAAATGAACTTGACCAGGCCCTTGTAATGGTCCTGTACGGCCGGGAAGAGCTGCTGGTGCATGCGCGCACAATAAGGGCACTCAAGGTCGTCAAAATTTACTATCGTGACCTTGGCGTCGGGAGTCCCTCGCCAGGGACGGTTTTGGGTCGAAATCACGTCCGCCGGGTTATGACTGATATCGAACCTTTCCAGCCGGGCAACCGTGTTCCCATCGCTGGACAGCAGAAAATTCACGACGGACTGTTTGCCATTGTTGGAAAAAGTGATCGGCAGGGTTTCAAATCCCGGAAAATCGCTCTTGCTGGTCGCCCCAATCGTGATATCGACATTCGGGGGCACCTCAAATTGCGAGCGCACCAGGACTTCGATTCTCCGGTTGAGTTGAGAACTGGGGACGGGAGAAACGCTAGCCGATGCTGTGCTGGAGGGACTCTGAGCCTTGCAGCCTGCGGCCAGGGAGACGAGCAGGCACCAAACCAGGGTACGGCGTACAAACAAGACAACCACCTTTCCATACCATGGCCCATTAGAGCATTTCTCCGCTTGCCGTGTCGCCTTGGGGCGGCTGAGAGCAGCTTTTTCTTAAGCGAAAAGCCGCATTTCCAGCGAATTACGCAGGAAAAATGCCTGTTTTCCTGCTCCCGTGCCCAACTCGGCCACGCCCGGGAAAGCGCGGGCCCGGGCCTCACTGGAATTAGAAAATGCGCTCCGAATGGGTCAAATTTCCGGCGGCGCCCACGCCGGCCAGGGTGAAGCTGAAGCTGTACTGGTTCTCGTTTCGAACCGAGCCCAAAGCCAGACGACGGTATTCGATGACCAGGCCACAACAGTCCAGGTTGTAGGAGGTCTCGACGCCGCCATACTGCAGGGCATCCTGGGTTAAGTCGTAGCCGGCGTTGGCGGCGATGCTCAACCCACGCTTCGTTGGGGCTCCATACCCTAGGAGTAGACGGAGCAGGTTGTATTTTGTTACCTGGCTGGCAAGGTTGGCGGTGAAAGTGCCATTGAGCGTCTGCAGCGTGGAATAGCCCACGCTCCCAAAGACGCTGTCGCGACGGTAGTCGGCGAAGATATTGCTGGCGTCCAATCGTTTGCTTTTAAAGTCGTAGTCTGCATCCCATTCCAGGTCCATGTGTTCGCTGGTGCGGACCTTGAATCGCGAAATCAGAGGGGAGATATTCTGGGGCCCATTCAGAAAACTCACACCGGTGAGGTCAAGCGTCGTAGCAAGCACGGTACGCCGGAAGGGAGATACGGCTCCCCCGAAATAGGGCTCGAAGAAATATTTCGCGGCTAACTTCCAGGTGATCCACTCGCTGGTTTCCCCGCCGCACTCGGTGTAACCCCACGGCACATAAATGGTCCCGTTGATGGGTGGGGGCAGATCACCGCTGCTGCAGGGCTTGGGGTGCAGATGCTTGAAAAAGAGCCTCTGCGTCAACGAATATTCCACCTCGTTGGTATCGCTCACGACGTCGATGGGATCGAACCGCGGGATGGAAGAGAAGTTATTGACCCCGCCAACGAAGCGATACTGCAACTCGGGCTCAATCGTGTGGCGCACGTCGCTGCCGAAAAGCTTCTCCAACGCCGGCGCTTTGAAATCCCGAACCAATGCTGGTGGCCTTAGCTCAAAGCTGGCTTCCAGATCGGAGCGATTGACCGAAGCGCTGGACTGTATCGGTAGGGTAGCGGTTTGAATCTGGCTTTGCGTGTAAAACGTCTCGCGAGCGCCAATTTCCGGCCGTAGGGTCCAACCGTCCAGATGCAGAGGCAGAGCAAGGTGAGGGTAAAGATCAAAGCGCCCAGCCGCGCCGGTCGCGTATCCTGGCTCACTGCGGCTCAGTCCGGCGGCCGATCCATCTACGCTCCATCGCAAGGGAGTTCCAAGCAATGTCCGCTCAATGGTGTCCAAATCGAGGCTGGGCAAGTGAAGGATTCGGATCTGCGGCGTGTCGTAGGTGTTCCCAACCTGCGTGATCCCTTCGAAGTTTTGATAACGGTCGAAGTGAATGCTCGCCGAAAGTCCATCTTCATTGTGGGTGACGAATGCCGAAGACGTTACCTGGGAGGCGACCGCCAGAGCGAAGGACTCGGCGAATGCCTCGCGATAGACATACGAGCTCAGGTACTCGCCGGTGACGACGGCCCGGTTGTGCTCGTCCAGGTCAAAGTCCCGCCTACCACTGAAGAGGATATCCTGCCCGCCCTGGTTGATATAAGTGGGAGCCAGACCCCGGTCGAACAGAGCGGTAAAGCGGGCAGAGACGAAATCCTCTCCTCGGCCGCGATAGCGAAAATCGCCACCGGGCGACCATCCACGTTTGGAGAAGTATTGCGTGCCGAAGGTGACATCTGTGCTGCGGTTGAGCACCAGGTAAAACGAGTCGCCGATGACAGTCCCCTTGGTAGAGGAGGTACCGAAGTTGGGTATCAGCACCCCACTTTCCCGGGCCTCAGAGCTTACCGGGTGGGTGACGAAGGGCAGGTAGAGAATGGGCACGCCAAGCAGAGTGAAGTAACTGTTCTTGGCTCGTGCCTGCCCATAATTCACCCGGATCACCGAGGAATGGATCCGCCAGTCCGGATCCGGCAGGAGGCATGAAGTCATGGTGCCTTCGATGATTTGGTAGCGCTCTGGCCCTTCCTTGATGAGCACCTTGCCGGTAAAGAGAAACGGATTGGCGGTGGTGTAGATCAGCTTGCGCTTGCTCGCAGACGGCTGGCGGCCAACGCTCCCGGTTACGTTTTCGAAACGGCCGGTCTCCAGATCAAAGTTAAGCTTGCCGTGATCCGCGAGGACGAGTTCGTTGTTACGTTTTCCCTCGAGCCGCACGTGTCCGTCGGCTTCGGCGTCGCTGGTCAGCCGATCGAACGCAACTTTATCCGCGGTAAGAATGTAGTCCTTGTAGTCGATCCGGACTTCGCCGGTCAGCGTAAAAACATCGCCATGCTTCTCCTGCTGGTTGGCTCGAAAGACTACGGGAACACCCGCCGGCGGTGTCTCAACCACTTCCGCAATCGGATAGCCAGGGGCATCGGGGAGAGACCCTGAGGGCGCCTGCGGACTTTGTGCCGACGCTACGTTATCGACCGCAGGGTTGGACTCCGCTCTACCAGAGGCAGCGGTCCCGGGAGCTTTCGAGGGAAACTGCTTGGTCAACGTCTGCGGCCAAAGCTGAGGATGACACAGCATTAACGCTGTGATAAACAAAAAGGTGCGGGTTCTCATTAACAGGGGCGAGGTTAGGATAGCAAATGACTCTCGCTCACTGCTTTTGACGATTCCGCCGCTCTGGCCGTTGCAGGATCGTTCTCTCGCCTTCATTGCCTTTGCCAATGAAGACAGAAGCGTGTTTCTGTCGCCTCCGCAAAACCCGGATTTCCTTTCACGCCTGATGGGATCAGCAAACTTTATATGGTCTCGCTTGGCCGGGGCCGGACACGCGGCTATTGATGGCGTCGCGTATTGAGAATTTCCGGGTGAGTCGCCGACTAAGCTGGACACACACACTGCCATGTGTGCCCGCCTCTTCATTTCGTACTGCGGGGCCACCCAACACGGATCATGCAACAGGAGAAAAGAATTGAGTCCTTCTTCGCCGAATGTCGGAGAGCATCTTTCCCAAGCGGACACCGAAGTAGTGCCGGCGTGGAAGCAGGAACTGAACGAACGCCTCGCTGCGACGCGCTCGCGCCGGTCGCGCATGCAGGGAGACCATATTCAGGGGGAGCAAGTACCACTCCCCGGCCTCGAGCACATGGAGCGCAAAGTTGAGTCCCGCGCCTCCCGCCTGGCCGCTAAGGTAGCTCAGCGGTATGCAAATGCACCCTCCTATAGCGAAGTCTTAACCGCCAAAGCCCGAGGCGAGGTAGAGACAGCAACGCCCGCGCTAGCTGCCGGCCATATTGCTGACTTATTGCCGGAACCCTCTCCCGAGATGTGGAGCGGTCCTCTCGGCAGCGAACTGATCAGCGGGAAACCAGAGCTTGCCACAGCCGTGGATACTGACCACGTAGCACCCGCGTTTGTGCCGGCCGAGGAGCCAGAAGAAGCAGTGGAACCATTGGCGGTAAACTTGATTGATTTTCCTCGGGAACTGGTGGCAGCCCGTAAAGTCCGCCCCCGGCTCGCGGAAGGTCCGCTGCGGGAGAGCTTGCAACCAATGGGACACGATCAGCTCAAGATTTTCGAAGTGGCGCCGGAGAGCATCTCGCAGACGGTAAGGATCGGTGCCGCCGGCGGGGAGTGGTCTCCTATTCGGCTGGATACCGATCGCGTTTCTCCGCTTTCCGATGACGGGCAGTCCCCCACTCAGGACACCCCGCTCAAGGCAGCGCCATTGGAAGACCGGCTCATGGCTGGGATCTTCGACCTCGCGCTGGTCGTAGCCGCCTTTGCTCTTTTCGTACTAGTCTTTGTTGCGTGTACGGCACATCCGCCCACGGGCAAGCCGGCGCTGCTCGCTGCCGGTGTGGTGCTGGGAGGATTCTTCGTTCTATACCAATACCTGTTCTTCAAGTACGCCGACGGTACTCCGGGAATGCGCTACGCGAAGATTGCGCTATGCACCTTCGAGGACGAAAACCCAACCCGCAAAGCCATGTGCCGGCGGGTCTTGTTCATGCTGCTAGCGGCCGCCCCGCTGGGCTTGGGCTTTGCCTGGGCCTGGTTCGACCCCGATCGCCTGGGATGGCACGACCGCATGTCGAGGATCTACCAGCGCAGTTATTCCTAGCAACTGCGGTTCTTCGCTAGCTGCGGAGAAACCTCTGTGTGCCCCCAATTTTGCAGTGGGATCCGTGCCAATTGGTGCCAGCCCCGGACTTCAAGTCCGGGGGAGCGGGTTTTTAAACCCGCAGAATGCCCCATCCTGTGATCACGGCTTTAGCCGTGGTGAGGACGCCCAAGCCGTCCGTGCTTATTTCTCGCCACCGCTCTTATGCTTTGTGTCAGGGCACGACTTTAGTCGGGCCGTAAACGATTGAGAAAACGACGGGCCTTAGCCCCTGGGGACCGTTTTTTGAAGGTACGGGCCTCAGTGTCTGCGTAAGAACTTGCCGTTCCGGAACTCAGTCCCGCAGGGACCGCTGAGAGTCAATCTTGTCCAAATTAGCCTTTTTTCGACTCTGTCCATCCACCTCCAACCATGCCAAGGTGCGCCACCGCCCTCAACTTTGTCATCCCGAGCGTACTCCGGATTTCCTACTGCGCGGCGCTAGTCAACGGCCACGTATGCGGCTTTCGGTAGAGAAAGCCGCACGGGATTTATCGACACCACGAAGCCTGACAGGAAATCCAAAGGTAGCCGAGGGACCTGCTGTGCGCCCTTCCCTCTAACAACTCCTTGCGTGCTGTCCATCCCTTCCACGAATGCCAAGGTGATGTACGGAACCACTGCCACAGCAACAAACTCGATTTCGCTTGTCCACGTTCTCTTCCACGCATTCAGCAAGTTGCGCCGTCCAGAACGCCATTTGCGCGCTAATTTAGACAGCTCTGGCTGAGATTAGCCCAGGACGGACCGGATTTCCTGTGAAGTTGGGTGGCACCAAGAAATCTCGTGCGGCTTTCCGTGAAGAGAGCCGAATACGCAGACCTACCTAGAGAAGCGTGCAGGAAATCCGGGGTAGTCCTGGGGAAGTTTTAACACCATGGACCAGTCCCGAAGGGACGGCTGAGAATATCCCAGGATGCAATCCTGGGCTTCAGCATTCTCCAGTGGGTATGGAGTTGTATTTCTGACGCAACTCTTCAGCCCCACGTAGGTGATTAAAAACAGGAACGGCTAGCCGCTGAGGGAACTCATTTCATCCCTCATCGCGCACCCCTGCTAACTGACCGGTTCCAGCAACGCGGAAGCCGCCGCGCCAATCACCGCGACCTCGCTGTTCTCCGGCACGACCTCCAATGCGTAACTCTGCAGCGGACTCATCTTGACCATCTGCCACAAATACTCTTTAAGCAGATTCAGATCGAGAAAGCGCACATTGATGCCGGTGAAGTAAAACCGCCCAGGGCCGCCCAAATGGATCGAGGTGGCCGTGGCCGCACCCAGACCGCGATGCCACAGGCGCACGAAATCCATGCAGCGCGCGTCGCCTTTCTTGGCCGCGGCAAAAACCTCTTCCGGTTCCATATCGAGGAAGCGCAGGCGCATCGCGCGATACCCCATGATTCCTTCCAGGTGGCCCCGCCCCCCGCATCCGCAATAGGTCTCTTTGGGATCGAGCGTCACCACCATGTGGCCGCCCTCCCACACCCCGGGCGTGTAGGGATAGCGTCCGAATCCGATCCCGTTGCCGATGGTCCAAACCCGTACCAGGCGATCCATCCGGCCTTGCGTCACCGCCAGCCCAGCCGCAACCGCGTCGGCATCATTCATCGTCTTCAACGGGGCCACAATCCCCTTTGATTGAAAGATGGCGCCTAGCGCTTCCCCGATATTCCCGCCCTTCAATTGAGCAAGGTTAGGAGCATCCTCCACGATACCGCCGCGAATGATCCCGGGAAGGGCGACGCCAATCGCATCGATCTTTCCTTCTGGATGCAGCGCCATCACGTGGTCGGCAATTAAATGGCAAAGCCTCTCGAAGGGATGTTCCAGCAGGGCTTCGTGATCGTCCGGATTGTCCGGATAGCGGCTCAGCTCTCCCACCAGTTTGTGATCTTCCATGAGCCCCGCGACAATCCTCGAGGACACGACAACGCCAATGGTCCTGCTCATCAGCTCTTCCTTCAGTCCGCCGCCCGGGCCAGCCGGTTGATGCCGTTGAATGCGGCAGCCTTATAGCACTCGGCAAGGGTGGGGTAATTGAACACCGTATCGATGAAGTAGTCCAGTGTGCCGCCGAGCGCCATGACCGCCTGCCCGATGTGCAGCAGCTCGCTGGCGCCCTCGCCGATGATGTGCACGCCCAGCAGATGCCGTGTTTCGCGATGAAAGACGATCTTGAGACGTCCCGTAGTATCGCCTCGGATCTGTCCCCGGGCGATCTCACGATAGTAGGCGACGCCTACCTCGTAGGGCACATCTTCATCGGTCAGCTGCTCTTCGGTCTTGCCGATGAACGAGATCTCCGGGATCGTATAAATGCCATAGGGGTAGTAGCTGGGGTTGGACACCAGGTTCTCGTTGCCGAAGGCCCGGGCAACGGCGATTCGGCCCTGTTCCATCGACACGGAAGCAAGGCTGGGAAAGCCAATCACATCCCCCACGGCGAAGATGCCTGGCACCTTGGTGCGGAAGTCCTTGTCTACCGGGATGCGGCCGCGTGAATCTGGCTCGATGCCTACCGCTGCCAAATTGAGTTCGGCGACGTTGCCGGAACGGCCGACCGCATACAGCAATGCTCCGCCCGAGATTCTCTTCTTGCTTTCCAGGTTGGCCACCACACTGCAGTCGGGCAGTTCTTCCACGCTCTCCACTTCTTCGTGCAGACGCATGGTCACGCGGCTATCGCGCAAATGGTAGCTGAGCGCCTCCACGATTTCCTGGTCGGCAAACTCCAGCAGCTTGGGCCGCTTTTCAATCAGGGTGACGCGCACGCCGAGCGCGGCGAACATGCATGTGTATTCCACGCCGATCACCCCGCCGCCCACCACGATCAGCGATTTGGGCAGGTTGGGCAAGTCGAGAATCTGATCACTGTTGACGATCGAGCGTCCATTGATAGGCACCCTGGGGGAGTCGGCCGGCTTGGTGCCGGTGGCGATGATGATGTTTTTCGCCTCATACGTCTGCGTGCCTCCCTCGTTGGTCACCTTCACGTGGGTGGCGTCTTCAAAACTGGCCACGCCGGGCAGCACATCGATCCCGTTGCGCGAAAGCTGTGCCTCGGTCACATCAATCTCGGTCTTGATCACGTGCTGCACGCGGAAGGCAAGGTCCGCCATCGTGATCTTTTCCTTGACCTTGTAATTCATTCCGTAGATCGAACGATAGTTATAGCCGGAGAGATGCAGCACGGCTTCACGCATCGTTTTGCTGGGGATGGTGCCGGTATTTACGGAGACCCCACCGATGGTCCGCATCCGCTCCACCACCGCAGCCCGCTTGCCCAGCTTATTGGCGTAGATGGCGGCGCGCTGGCCTGCTGGGCCGGAACCAATGATAAGTAGGTCGTAGGTAATCATGCCTTGTTGGAAGGGTACCGGAAGAACCAATCGAAGATATTAATTTCCCATTTCTGTGAGCCCAATGAAAACCCTGAAAGCAAACAGCATAACTTTTGTCTAGCATACTCGCGGTCCTCAAGAGAAATGCAGAATAGACTCCACTCCATGCAACTCTGCGCCATTACGGACCGCAAGCGTCTCTCGGCGGCAGCTCAACCCGAAGCGGCTCTTCGGCGACAGCTTCTCGATCTGGTACAGGATTGGACGGCAGGGGGCGTCCATTTCATCCAGTTGCGGGAGAAGGATCTCAGTGCGCCCGATCTCCAGTCACTCGCCGCGGCGATAGTTGAGAAGATCGACGGGAGCCGCTCCAGGCTGCTCGTCAATATCTCCGCGGCAGAATCAGCTGCTCTAGCCGTAGCCGCCGGCGCCGACGGAGTGCATCTTGCCGGTAAACCTAAGCTGGGTGCGGCCCGGAGCGTGCGTCAGATCTTCCGCGCTGCCGGCCGCGATGCCATCATCAGCCTGCCTTGCCACAGCCTGGACGATATCCACCTTGCCCGGACAGAACAGGTAGACCTGCTGCTTTTCTCTCCGATTTTCGAGAAGCTTGCAGCCCCGGAAGCCGCGCCCCAAGGTCTGGAAGCGCTCCGGCGGGCTTGCCACGTGGCCGAAGGCATACCCGTGCTTGCCTTGGGTGGCGTGACCACCTCCAATGCCCAGGATTGCCTCGCCGCGGGCGCTGCTGGAGTCGCCGGCATTCGAGTCTTCGCGCTGGACGACTGGCGGCGGCTGCTCCCGGCTAACTGAGCCTATGGAACGATATATAGTGGGATAAGACTTAACATGCAGAGTGTCCGTTTGAAAAAGTCGTTGACCTTCCTTCGCTTGGCCCCCAGATCTACATGGACCCGGCAGTTTCCTTCCTTCCTGAGCACGCTCCTGATTGCAGTGGGCATGCTCCCGTGGGCTGTTCCCTGCCTTGCCCAGGACACGCAGGCCGTGCCCGCGGCGTCGGCAGCCAAAGAGAGATTCGATATAGGCGCGGCCGGGTTTTATCAGGTGACCAACGCCTCCAACGGCAACTCCATTCGCGAGGATACAACCGAATCGGGGGGCGTCCTGGTTAGCTTTCGCCAGCCTTGGCGTCCTTGGATGGGATATGAAGCAGATCTCAGCTACACCAAGTTCTATGAGGCTTACAACAAGGGCATAGTCAAGGTAGAGAGCAACGTAACCGACTTCAGCTTCTCCTACCTGCTTCAATCACCGGTTGTTTTTGGGGTCCAGCCGTACTTGACCATCGGCGGCGGGATTATTGTCTTTGCCCCCATATCCGGGACGCTCACCAACTTGAATCAGACGGTACCGAACTCGCTGCCCTCTCAGCTGCTGCCGGAGTTCACCTATTCTTTTGGCCTGAAGATGCCTTTGTTCTCGCGCTTTGGGGTGAACGGGGGGCTTCGCGGCTTAAAATACAAAACGCCCGATTTTCACCAGGTCTCGATCGATACCCACACGCTGCGAACCACCTTGCAACCAAACATCGGCGTATATTATCGCTTTTGAGCCGGAGGTAACCCGGGGGGCTTGCCGCCGCGCATCTAACCTCTCTTGCTATCACTCAGTCACTGTGAGAATGCCATGGCCATATTGATTACCGTGCTCGATCTGGAACGGGAGCCGCTTGAATTCAGCGAGACCGTTCCTCCCGGCGCTATCGATTACGGCTCCGGGATACGGCAACTGGACGGCATGCCGGTGAACGGCCGCGCCGACCTACTCACCGAGCATCGCGGGGCCCACAACCAGATTCATGACATCCGTTTGCGGGCCGCCTACCAGGGCAACTTTGAGATGCCGTGCGCCCGCTGCCTCGATCCGGTGGCCCATCGGCTGGACGAACACTTCGACCTGCTTTTCCGCCCCACTGGTGTCGACGTAGACGGCGCGGAACACGCGATCTCGACCTCCGATACCGAAATCGGGTACTATGAAGGAGGCCGTCTTGCGGTTGAGGACGTATTGCGCGAGCAGGTGTTGCTCTCCCTGCCCGCGAGAGCGCTCTGCCAGCAGGAATGCAAGGGTCTTTGCCCTCGCTGTGGACGGAATCGGAATACCGAACTCTGTGCTTGCGAAGCAAGCCAGGGCGATGCGCGTTGGGCAGCGCTGGCCGATCTCCGCAGCAGGATGAAAACGTAAAGTTGAAAAGCGATCCCAGGCTGCAGCCGTTTCGGGGCATGCCCAGCAATGCCGGACCAGCACTCTGGGAGAACGCCTGAAAGGAATCTGCAATGCCGAATCCAAAACGGCGCCATTCCAAGCGCCGCACTGCCATCCGCCGTTCGCACGACGCACTCACCCCGATCACTGTCTCGGAATGTCCTAACTGCCACGAGCGCAAACTCCCTCATAGGGCTTGCCCCAAATGCGGCATCTACAAGGGTCGCGAAGTGCTCGAAGCCAAGGAAGCCTAGCCGAATTTGTGCCCACGCTAACGGATATTGCACTCGATGCCATGGGTTCGGACAAAGCTCCCGATCCCGAGATCAAGGGCGCAATCCTGGCTTGCCGTCAGCTCCCGATCCGCGTTCATCTGGTTGGGCCCGAGGATCGGCTCCGCTCCGCGCTCCAGGAAGCTTCCGGCGGTGAAGAGCTGCCGATCGTGATCGTTCCCGCGGCGGAATGGATCACGATGGATGAGAAGGCGGCAACCGCCATCCGCAAGAAGCCGGGAAGCAGCATGCGCGTGGGTCTGCGCCTGGTCAAAGAAAACAAGGTTGCTGGCTTTCTCACCGCAGGCAATACCGGCGCGGCCATGGCCTTGGCCAAGATGGTGCTTGGGGCGCTGCCCGGAGTCGACCGTCCTTCCCTGTCCGCCCTGTTACCAACCTCGTCCGGCTCGCGCTGCGTGCTACTCGATGTGGGCGCCAATGTCGACTGCAAGCCGCATAATCTGGAGCAGTTCGCTGTGATGGGCGAAATGTACGCGCGCAGCGTGCTCAAGATTCCCCGCCCCCGCGTCGGCCTGCTCTCAATCGGCGAAGAGGAAGGCAAGGGCAACGATCTTACCCGCGAGGCTTTTCCCTTGCTCAAGCAACTCTCCATCAACTTCATCGGCAACGTGGAGGGTCGTGACATCTACAACGGCAATGCGGATGTTGTTGTCTGTGACGGTTTCGTCGGCAATGTGGCGCTAAAAACGTCCGAGGGGCTGGCCCGCCTGGTCCGCGATTTACTGCGCCAGTCGCTCAACTCTACGGTCACCGCGCAAGTAGGCGCGCTGCTCTCCCGCAAAGCATTCAACGACTTCAAGAAGCGCCTCGACCATTCCGAGTACGGCGGTGCGCCGCTCCTCGGTCTGCGCGGGGTTTGCATTGTGAATCATGGCTCTTCGAATGATCGCGCTATTTACAACGGCATCCGCGTGACGGCTGAGTTCGCCCAGGCGGGTATCAACCAGCGGCTGGAGCAGGAGTTTGCCATCCGCCGGCCGGCGGAGGCGGAAGCCGAGCCGGATTTGGGCCTGCCTATCCAGCCACTCCACTAGACACTTAGACACTGCACCAATGAGCAAGACAGCCTTCCTATTCCCTGGTCAAGGATCACAAAGCGTCGGCATGGGCCGCGCCCTTGCCGACGCCTACCCCATCGCGCGCCAGACCTTTGAGGAAGCGAATGATGCGCTTGGCTTCGACCTGGCTGAACTCTGCTTTAGCGGACCCGAAGACCAACTCCGCCTGACGGAATTCACCCAGCCGGCGATCTTCACCGTCTCCGTGGCCGCGCTACGAGTTCTGGCCGCTGCCGGAGCGACCGCTGATTATTTCGCTGGACATTCGCTGGGAGAATACTCGGCCAACGTCGCTGCCGGGACCATCGAGTTTGCCGCCGCCGCCCGCACCGTGCGCCGTCGCGGGCAGTTGATGCAGGACGCCGTGCCCGCCGGTCAGGGGGCCATGGCCGCCATTCTCGGTATGCCCCTGGAAGCGGTGATTGCCGTATGCCAGGATGCCTCGCGTGAGGCAGGCGGGCCCGTCGAGCCGGCCAACATGAACACTCCCGAACAAACCGTCATCTCCGGGGCCACCGCGGCCGTCGAGCGGGCCACTGGCCTGGCCAAGGAACGTGGGGCTCGCCGAGCCGTCCTGCTGCAGGTTTCCGCACCCTTCCATTGCAGCCTCATGCAGCCAGCCCAGGATGCCCTCGCTCCGGTGCTGGAGGCTCTCCCCTTCGGCCCGGCCAAGGTTCCAGTGCTGGTCAACGTGGATGCCGCGCTAGTGACCCAACCGGAAGCGCTGCGCGACGCACTGGTTCGCCAGGTTACGGGCGCCGTTCGTTGGACCGAGTCCATGCGGCTGCTCATCGCCGAGGGAGTCACGAACTTTGTTGAGGTCGGTCCGGGCAAGGTCCTTAGCGGGCTGTTGCGGCAGATTGACCGCAGCCAGAAGTGCGCCCAGGCGGAGGACCCCGCCAGCATTGAAAAGCTGCTGACCGCTAGCTAGTCCGTCGAAAGCTGAACCGGGGAGAAGCCAATCGTCTTCGTTTTGCGCTCGACCCAAAGGAAGACGGGCGTTCTTTGTCCGTTGACTTCGACTCCGACGACCACGCCAGAGCCTACTGTTTTAGACATCACAATCTTGTGAGTCTTGATGTCGCCCCAGTCGCTGGAGTGTCCCCAATCCACTTCGAAGCGGCCATAAGGGTATTGCGCATACTGTTGCGTATGCTGCTGCCAGTCCGGATCATGGTTCCAGATACCGAAGGCCTTCGGCATGTCCCTGGCTTCGACAGCCGCAAAGAATTGGTTCACGCGATGCTCCTGCGGCCAGTTCCAGAAATACCAGAGAAAGCCAGCGAGCACGAGCAGGGTGATGAGGCTCGCGATGAGAATTCTCTTGCGTGCGCGCGCCTTCGTAGGATCGTAGGTTGGTGCATCGAGCAGGGTCATGGCGTTTGGAGCGCTCCTCGCCTCTCCCGCAAAGTTTACTCTGATCGCATCACCGGGAGTAAGAGATCTGCTCCTGTTCCATCTTGCGTTCCAGCGCCAGCTCAATCAGTCGCGAAATCAGGTCGCGATACTTCACACCGGAAGCCTCCCACAGTTTGGGATACATGCTGATCGAGGTAAAGCCCGGCATGGTGTTGATCTCGTTAAGGTAGAGCCGTCCGGAATCGCCCGCCTCGAGCAGAAAGTCCACCCGCGCTAGACCCGCACAGTCACAGGCACGGAAGGCGTCGAGCGCCATGGCCTGCACCTGCTTGCTCTGCTGTTTCGTCAGCTTGGCGGGAATGATGGCCTGTGAGCCTTCGCTGAGATACTTGGCTTCGTAGTCGTAGAACTCTTTGCCGGGGACGATCTCGCCCACGACGGAAGCGATGGGCTCATCATTGCCCAGCACCGCGACTTCGAGTTCGCGCGCCTTGCCCATGCTCGTCCGGTTCCCGCGGCTACCGACCGCCTGTTCAACCACGATCTTGCGATCGAAGCCAGCTGCGAGTTCGATGGCTGGGCCAAGCTCCTTTCGGTCGTGCGCCTTGCTGATACCGACCGACGAACCCAGGTTGGCGGGCTTGACGAAGAGCGGATACTTGAGCGCTGCCTCGAGCCTGGCGATGATCTTTTTCGGGCTTTTCTCCCACTCCCGGCGCAGGAACGTAACGTGCTTGGTGATGGGCAACCCGGCGGCGAGGAAAAGGCGCTTCATCACTTCTTTATCCATACCGGTCGCCGAGCCCAGAACTCCGGAGCCAACATAGGCCAGGCCGGCGAGTTCGAACAAGCCCTGCATGGTGCCGTCTTCGCCAAAGGTCCCGTGCAGTACAGGAAAGACCACGTCTAACTGCAATACGTCCTGGGCTTGCGAAATCGAAGAGGCCTCTCTTTCGAAGGGCACCAGCGAGCCGCCCCGGCCGCCGCCCGCAGCGGGCATCGGGGGTACGATCACGCCTTGCCCTTTAGCCAGCAAAGCGGCTGGAGCGGTGTGTTGCGGATCGCCCGCGCGCAGCGTCCCGCTATCGGGGAAGTCCCCTGCCAACAGACGCTCAGCGTCCCCGGATACAACCCAGCGGCCCTGCTTGGTGATGCCGATCGGCACCACCTCATAACGGGTGCGGTCGATTGCCTTAAGTACCGAAGCAGCCGAAAGCAGGGAGACCTCATGCTCGCCGCTCCGCCCGCCAAAAAGTACGCCAACGCGAAGTTTCTTCTTCATGCCGTTCTGATTCTATGGGTCTTCTACGGGTCCGGTAGACAACCTAAGTTGCATCTTCTGGTGCGGGCGCTCCAGGCGAGGGCTGGGCTTTAGTCTCTTCACCAAGGTCTATGGCTCTGGACGGATGCCCCATGTTCGCACCAGCGTACATGGGCTGAAAATGAGGGCGAAGCCCTTCAAATGCTCTTGCTCTGTGGGCAAAGAGACAAATTCAGTCCCGCAGGGACGGCTGAGAGTCAGACTTGTCCAAATTAGCCTTTTTTTCGACTCTGTCCATCCGCCTCCACTCCTGCCAAGGTGGGTCACCGCCCTCAACTTTGTCATCCCGACTGGCGGACCCGGATTTCCTATATCGCGGTGCCGGCCAAGGCGACGTATGCGGCTTTCCCTTAGGAAAGCCACACGAAATTCGCCAACGCCACTAACCTGGACAGGAAATCCGGGGGAGCGTAAGGGAGGGACCTGCAGTTTCGCTTGGACCGCACGCAAATGCCGGGCAGGTGGTCCACAACCCAACCCGATTCTCTTTGATACCCATGCGCCTCCACATAATCAACGGATTACCTGCACACCATGCCAGGTACATTCGCTAATCTGGGCTACTCTCAGCAACTCTCAGCCGTCCCTCCGGGACTGAATTTGGAGAGGGTAGTTCTCACGCAGCTCCTTAGCCCCAGAGCTACGCCTTTCTCACACCGACGCCATCTGCCGTTTCTCCGCTGAGTCATTCTCGTTCCGTTCCACCCGCAGCGCGATGAGCGCCACCAACAGCGCCACGCTGGCCACCGCCGCGCTGCCCAGGGAGAGATAACGGTAGCCAATACCCGCGGTCAGCATGATGCCGCCAAGGCTTGCGCCCAGCGCATTTCCCAGGTTGAAAGCACCCTGGTTCAAGGTCGAGGCCAGATTCGGAGCTCCCCGGGCCTGGTCGACGATCCGCGCCTGCAGGGGAGCCCCAGCCGCAAAATGAATGCAACCCCACACGAAGACCATGACCACTGCCGGCACCACCGTGGGTTCAAGCAAAGGCATAGCCAGGAAGATCACGATCAGCAGTACGATCCCCCCAATCAGCACCGGCATCTGTTTCCAATCCGCGAGCCTACCGCCGAGCAGGTTCCCCAGCGTAATGCCCACGCCGAAAACGACAAGCACCCTGGTCACCGCGCCCGGCGAGAGGTGCGTCACCTGTTCGAGAATCGGGGCGATATAGGTGAAGACACAAAACAAGGAAACCGACGAAAGCGTGCTCAGCGCAAGCACGAGCTGCACCTGGGGGCGCAGAACGGCGTGGAACTCATGTTTGAGGTGCAACTTCTCCGCCGGTTGCGAAGGAACCATCCGCAACAAGCCCAAACCAGCAACCAAGCCAATCGGAACCAGCGCCCAGAAGGCAAACCGCCATCCAAACGCCTGGCCTAAAGCAGTCCCGGCAGGAACCCCAAGCACATTCGCCAGCGTCAGCCCGCTGAACATAAGCGCAATTGCTTGCGCCCGTTCCGATCGCGGCACCAGGTGAGAAGCCACGATGCTGCCGATACCGAAGAACGCCCCGTGGCAAAGCGCAGTGAGAATACGTGCGCAAAGAAGAAGCAAAAAGGTCGGCGCCAAAGCGCACAGGGCATTGCCAACGAGGAACATCCCCATCAAAATCAGGAGCGCCCGTTTGCGGTCCATCCGCGACAAAGCGAGTGCCACCAGCGGAGATCCCAGGGTGACGCTGAGCGCATAACCGGAAACGAGAATCCCGGTCTTAGGAATGCTGACCTGGAAGCTATGGGCGAGATCCGGCAGCAGCCCCATGATGATGAATTCCGAGGTGCCGATGCCAAAGGCTGAGACGGCCAGTGCAAATAGGGGTTTTCGCATAGGTCATGTCTATTGTCACCGATATGGCCCTGCGCGCCCCCACCATCTGCAGTTATTCAATCAGAGTGGCATCTCCATAAAGACATTCGCACGCGTATAGGGCATCGGCGGGATGTTCTCAGGGTCCACATGTCTAAAGCCGACCGATTCATAAAGATGCACAGCGTTTGTCAGTTTTGCATTGCTGCCCAGGAACAGAGACTTAGCCCCGATCCGCTTCGCCTGCGTGATCGCATGCTGCAGCAACCTGCGGCCAATCCCCAAACCACGTAGCTCTGGCGACACTGCCATCTTCGAGAGTTCATAGACACCGTTAGCGAGGGGAATCAATGCGACGCAGCCGACAGCCTGATGGTTCAGGTAAACCATGAAGATGTGTCCACCTTTGCGAAGGATCCTGTTCTCAGGGTCGCCCAGTGTTTCTCGGTCCATCTTCTCCAGCGTGAAATAGCGTGTGATCCACTCTTCGTTCAGCGTTCTGAATGCGGTCGTGTCTTCTCCTACCTCGAGCGATCGAATCTCAATCTCTGCCAGGCTGGCCCGTCGCTCCCCACCCGAAGTCTGCATTTCTTCTTCGCGTATTGCCATCGCCTTTGCTCCTTAATCAGCAGTCTGCCTTTTTAGATCGATTACGTCCAATATCTTGTTTCACTGGATTAAGATTTCAAGCATATGGATCGCGATATAGAGCTGCGCCACTTGCGCTATTTTGTTGCAGTCGCGGAAGAGCTGCACTTTGGACGCGCAGCCGAGCGCCTGCATCTGGCCCAACCGCCTCTTTCGCAGCAAATTCGCAAGCTGGAGGAGCTGTTGGGATATCCACTCTTCATCCGCACTTCCCGCTCGGTCAGACTGACAACTGCCGGCGAGGCCCTGATGCAACGCGCACAGAGGACGCTGCGCAACGTACAGCGAGACATTGACGAGACGCGCAGCATCGGACGCGGAGACGTCGGCTCTCTTCATATCGGTTTTATCGGGTCAGCCATGCTCTCATCGTTACCCGGTATCTTCCGCTCCTACCGTGAGGCTTATCCGCGGGTACGCCTGCACCTGCACGAGTCATTCACTGCGCTCGTAACCGAGGGCCTGGAGAACGGCACGCTCGATGCCGGGATTCTGCGCGACGGGGACCCGGTGGAAGGCTTGCAAGTGACCACGATCCTATCCGAGCCCTTCGTCGCCGTGCTGCCGGCAACCCACCCCTGCGCCAGGCAGAAGAGCATCTCCCCCGCGGTGCTGCGGGATGACCCATTCATCTACTATCCGCGAAGCGCGGGCGCCCGGGCCTATGAAAAGCCGTTGACGCTTTGTGAAGAGCACGGCTTTCGTCCGCAAATCGTTCAGGAAGCTCAACACTGGCTCAGCATCCTGCGCCTGATCGGCGCCGGGCTCGGCGTTTCGATCGCTCCCGCATGTGTGCGCCTCATTGCTTCACCCGAAGTCGTGTGCCTTCCACTGCGCGGCGCAAAAGCAGTCAGCAATATCGAGCTGGCCTGGCATGCTGGAGATGCGCGCCCCATTGTCGAACGTTTCAAACAAATCGCTGAAAGCACTCGAGGGCCGCAGTGAGCGCGTCGCGCAGCTACTTTATGACCACCGATCGTCTCGGATTCGGCCACTGGAACGAAGATGACTTGGCTCTGGCCATGACGCTCTGGGGTGATCCCAGGGTCTCAGCGTTCATTGGAGGTCCTTACGCAGAGGAAGACGTCCGTGCACGGCTCACTCGCCAGATCGAAATGTCGCTCGCCCACAAGGTTCAATACTGGCCAGTGTTCCTGCTTCAGGATGGAGAGCTGGCCGGATGTGCGGGCTTGCGGCCTTATAGGGATGATAAGCAAATTCAGGAGCTGGGATTTCACTTCCGGCCCCAGTACTGGGGTCAGGGCATTGCTCAGGAGGCCGCACGGGCCGTGATTGCCTTCGCCTTTGAAACCCTCGGCCTCAAGGCTCTCTTCGCGGGACACCACCCGGACAATGCAGCCTCAGCGCGCTTGCTCAGGAAACTCGGGTTTCGATTTACTCACCAGGAAATCTATCCCCCTACAGGTATTCTCGAACCGGCCTATCTGCTGATGAACCCAAAGGCACTCTGAGAAGACCGCTACGCAGTGCCGGTCGATTCAATACCGGCCAGGATGGTGACAATCTGCCCGTAGGGAACAAAGAAGGCAAGGCTCGACGAGGAGGGCTTCTTTTGTAATCTGCCTACGACTCGGTCGACCGCTTCCTGGCTTTCGATCCAGATACCGGCTTCTTCCACTGCCAATAGCTTTACGCTCTCCAGCTTCTCGTTGTCGATAAAGCTGGGGCCCATCAGGATCACCTGGAGACCGATCAACCTGCGCAGTTCTAATTCCATGCGTACCTAGACGCTCGCGATCGTAGCGGGGTTGCAACTTCCAGACTCTGGTCAGAGAATCTTTTTCCCGAAAGCGGAGCAGATCAACTCCACCGCCAGCTCGGCGGTTCGATTGTGTTCATCAATAACCGGGTTCACCTCGACCACTTCAAAGCTCAGCAACCGTCCATGGTCAGCCAGGATCTCCATGGCTAGGTGCGCTTCGCGATAGGTAGCCCCACCGCGCACCGGCGTACCCACACCGGGGGCATCTTCCGGATCGATCCAATCCATGTCCAGCGAGACGTGGTATCCAGCCGTGCCCCGGCCGGCTGCGCGCAAAGCCTCTTCCATCACCGTGCGCATCCCCCGCTCGTCGATGTCGCGCATGGTGTATACCTCGGCGATACCCGCGCGCCGAATGTTTTCCTTCTCCGTGGTGTCGATGTCGCGCACGCCGATCAGCACCGTGTTTTCCGGCGCAACTTTGGGCCGCCAATTATAGATGTCCGAGAGCATGTCTGGGCCCAGGTCAAGCAGAGCGGCCAGCGGCATGCCATGCACGTTCCCGCTGGGCGACGTTTCAGGAGTGTTGATATCGGCATGAGCGTCGATCCAGATCAAACCGATCTTCTGGTTGCGGCGGCGGTAAAATTCAGCGACACCAGAGACCGAGCCAGCCGCAACGGAATGATCGCCTCCCAGAATCAACGGGGTGATGCCCTCCTCGAGTGTTTGCAACACAATGTCGGCCACCCCTACACAGGTCTCGGTGATCTCTCTGAGGTACTTTGCATTCGCTTCACCGGCGTTTCGCGTCTCAGCGATGGCGACGGGCACATTACCCCCATCGCTAACACGATGACCCAGGGACTCAAGCCTGGCTGCGAGGCCGGCCACCCTGACGGCGGAAGGTCCCATGTCAACACCGCGGCGCGACTGGCCTAGATCGAGAGGTGCGCCGAGGATACGAATCTGACGCGGTGGCAGGCTCTGCACCCCGCCGTGCAAAAGGCTACCGGCTCCCCGCCTGTCGGTCGGGCCCGGAATTTTCTCCTTCACCATGGGGTCCTGTTCTTCGAAAATCACAGCCTTCTCACTCCCGAGCGTCCACTCGAAAAGAATCTGCTCCGGGCTGTGACATCGTGACAAAGATACCAGAGAAGCTTATAGATCGAGCGCTGACCCCGAATAGAATCGAAGGTCGAGTCGTTTGTTTCCGCAAGCCCGGGCAGCGACGGATTGGATTTCCGATGGGCGCGAGTAAGGACGATCAGGTCGTGCCCGGCATCGGCACTGGCGGCGCAACTGGCTTCAAGCCGGTTCTCTCGCTAAGAGCCTTGGTTTTCTTTGGACTCGCCTTCGTTGGTCCAACCGCCCCGTATACATTCTTTGGAGTAGGAGCGGTGCAATCCCGCGGCCACTTCGCGTTGGTTTATCTGATCGCGCTGATCGCGGTTAGTTTCACCTCGGCAAGTTACGGAAAAATGTCCGGCGCCTATCCCGAAGCAGGCTCCACGTATGCCTATGCCTCCAGGGCGATTCACCCCATTGTCGGTTACCTTTCCGGTTGGGTCATGATCCTCGACTACATCCTGATGCCTATGCTGTGCGTCATTGTCGTGGGTGCCACTTCCCACAAATTATTGCCGGCTGTTCCCTACGGCGCCTGGGTCATCTTCACCGCACTCATCATCACTGGAATCAACCTGCGCGGCATTGAAATGACCTCCCGGGCAGCAACCATCTTCAATATTGTTTTGGCCTTCTCTGTTCTGTGGTTTCTGGGCGCGGCGGTATGGGCTTTGACCCACGGTGTCGGACGAGGAACTCTGTTTTCACTTGCGCCGTTTTACTCGCCTCCACAGTTTTCGCTCAAACTGGTGATGGCGGCCACGCCCGTTGCCGTGCTCTCGTTTCTCGGATTCGATGGGATTTCGACCTTGGCCGAAGACGCCAAAAATCCCAAGAAAGATATTGGGCGGGCAACGATTCTGGTCTGCTTTATCGCCGGCGGTCTTTTCATTCTGCAGACTTATCTTGGACAACTCATTTGGCCCGACTACTCCTCCTTCAATCCGGTAGAGACGGCTTTCAGCGACATCGGCCGTCGAATTGGTGGGCCCGCACTGGCCTATTTGATCGCCTTGCTGGTAATCGCCCAAGCCTGGGCCAGCGGAATCACCAGCCAGGCCAGTGCCTCCCGTCTATTGTTTGCCATGGCGCGAGATGGAAGGTTGCCGCACGCCGTCTTTGGCTATGTGCACCCCACTCTGCGAACCCCGACCTACAGCATGCTGCTGATGGGCGCCATCGCCATGGTAGCGGGACTATTTCTGGACCTCGATAAGGCAGCAGAGCTGGTCAATTTCGGCGCCTGCGCCGGCTTCATGGCCGTGAATCTGTCCGTTATCGGTTGCTATTTTGTTCAACGGCGCGAGCGCAATCTGAAGGGACTCTGGAGATACCTATTGTCCCCGCTGATTGGCTTCCTGGTGTGCTTTTGGATCTGGCTAAGTGTCTCACCGCTTGCGCTCCGGGTGGGCCTGCTCTGGAGCTTCGCCGGCGTGCTCTACCTGCTCATACTGCTTCGTCGTCGTGGTATGAACCTGGACAGCCTCGCATCTGAAAGCTGACCGCATCACTACTTCGCTGTGTATCCGCCGTCCACCATCAAGCAGGTGCCGGTGACAAACGAAGCCTCATCCGAAGCCAGGAACAATATCGCGTTGCTTACTTCCTCGCTGGTGCCAAATCGATTCAAGAGGTGGAGCGGACCCTCAATCGCCAGGTCTTCTTCATAGCTCAGCCCCGCGCGTGCCACGTCGGCGCGCAGCTGCGGCGTGTCAATGCATCCGGGCGCTACAGCGTTGACGCGGATCTTGTGCGGTGCGAGATCCATCGCCAGGCATCGATTAAGTCCCAACAGGGCGGCCTTGCTGGTGTTGTAAGGAAGGCTCTGCTCCTGTGCGACAAAGCCGCTGATCGAAGTTACATTTACGATGGATCCACCACCCGCTCGGATCATCGCGGCAGCGGCGTACTTTGCGCAGAAAGCGGCCCCCATCACATTCACCGAAAGCACCCGTTCCCAATCTGCTTGGGTTGCCTGATACGAACCAAACACAAAGGCAGCCGCATTGTTCACCAGCACATCGACGCGATGGAATTCCGCTTCCGTGCGCCGCACTGCCTCGGATACATCCGCTTCAACAGAAATGTCTACAGGTAAGAAGAGCGCCTTTCCCTGGTTGGCGCGAACCTCTTGCAGGACCGCTTCGCTGCGGGGTACGTCGCGGTCGAAGATAGCCACGGACGCACCCTCCTGACTAAAGCGGATGGCGGTCGCGCGTCCGATTCCCGAAGCGGCACCGGTGACAATAGCGACTTTTCCTGCCAGGCGCATGAGCAATCAGTCACGGTTAACGCAGGCTCGGAGCAGGCAGGCCGCGAGCGGAATCGTCCAGCAACAAGACCCAATCCCCCTCGCCGGGAGGAGCAAACTTGTGCTGGCCCAGGGTTGGAAGCATTCCGATCGCAAGGGAATCCCCGCTACGGGGATTGAACCACCAGGCCTTCGCTTCTTTGCCGGCGACCTTGCTCATATCCACGGTAATCTCACGGCTGGTGGGCATGTACGCGATGACAGTTGTACCGTCTGTCGTCCGCGCGGCAGCCAGATAATCTAATCCTCTAAATTCACCAAGTCCATCCACTACGACCTGATGCTTGTCGTCAGGAACCAGTTGATACCATGGCCGCGAAGTAAATAGCTCTTTCAATCGCGTCATGTCTTGCGAGCCAACATAATTGAGTGCAGCTTCCCACCCAGGATCAAAGAGCCAAATAGGGCGGTTGCCCATGAACTGTCCGGTCGCTCCAGAGAGTATGGCCCAATAGGCCTGGCGCCGGATTTGTACCGCCGAAGCGTTGTGCTCCCCCTCATACGTAGACTCAATGAGCACAAAGGGTGTCGCCGGTGTGTGTTGGTAGTCCTTCAGCAGCATGGCGTGCACGATGTTGTAGGTGTAGGTGGTGTTGAGGTCTACCCACCCTTCCTGCCCATACTGGTCGAGCGCGGAATTCTCCGGATGACAATGAGCGCTGAAGATGTGCCGCTTATCGAACTCCTTGATCCCCATCACGATTGCGTCGACCCCCTCGCGGGCCGTCTCGGGATTTCTATCTCCACCAATGAGCCAAACAATATTGTTGAAGCTCGTGTAGCGCTTGCCAACGTAGCGTCCCCATTCCCGGCTCTTTTCAGGACCGTTCGCTAATACTTCCTTTACCCAGCCTTCATCGGTGCCGATATAGCCGAGGTAGATGGGCGCCAAAAAAACCTGGATCCCTTTTTCCGCGGCTTTGCGGATGACCCAATCCGCGTGGGCAAAATACTTTTCATTGGGGGTCGAGAAGTCCCCAGGAACTGTGAAGGGGTTTTGTCCGTACCGATCCACCGGCCCGCGGAATTGATGCTCGATCAAATTCACGATCACCGAATTGAATCCCTTGCGTCGACGATCTTCCAGGTACCTCTCCGCCTCTTCATTGGTTAACCCGGAAATGAGTGACCATGCCGCATCGCCCTGGACTAAGAAAGGTGCGCCGGTTTGATCCGCAAGATGCCTGTGGTCAGCGCCCACGGTGATGGGATAAATATCGGCTGCACCCGCGAATTGCGAGCAACACAGCAGAACGAAAGTGAATAAGCAACGGATTCTAGGCATAGGTCACGATCTAGTAATAGAGTGGGCCGCGAAGAGGGTCTATACCTTTCCTACAGCGATTTGTCACAAAAATATGTCGCGAGGTGGTGAGAACCCAACTGGCCGCTGCCTCATAAGTGAGCGTGCTTACGATAGAGAATAGTGATTTATTGATAGAAATGCATGGTCAATCGCGTTACAAACAGAGGCGTCGTCTGCGAGCAGGATCAGGAGAAGATCGATGGACTACCAGGCAAACGCGCGGGAATATGTTCTGCATGCTCTGAGACGTGATCGATCGGTGATTTTCGCGCGGGCCGAGGGCTCCAGGTTATGGGATATTCACGGCAAGGTTTACCTCGACACCATGTCTGGCTCGGCGGGTCCGGCAATGGTCGGCCATGCCAATCCGCACGTCGCGGCGGCGGTCGCCAGGCAAATGGCGACGCTTCCTTCAGTGAACATCGTTCATGACAGTGTGCCGGTTATCGAATTCTGCACCAGGCTTGCCGGGTTTGCGCCGCCAGGATTGTCCAAGACGTTCCTCTGCGTGGGCGGTGGCGAGGCAGTGGAGGCTGCCATCAAATTCGCGATGCGCATCACCGGCCGCACGGAAGTGCTCTCTCTCACCGGTGCCTACCACGGACAATCGTTTGCAACTATGGGCTTGGGCGGGATGGCGACCAACAGAAACTGGATGCCCTCTGCGCCGCGCTGGCCAAACTTTCGTCAGATCCCGTCGGCTGATACCTATCGCCCGCCACTTGGCGAAGATCCGAATAGCTGGCGTGCGGCAGTGCACGCATTGGAAGCTGAGCTCACCGGCAGCTCACACCAGGTGGCTGCCTTCATCATGGAAATAGTGCAGGGGCCGAACGGTCACACGCTCTATTCCCCGCAATACTATCAAGAGGTGCAGCGGGTCTGCCGCGAACGCAATGTCCTGTTGATCGTTGATGAGATACAGACAGGTCTCTGCCGATGTGGCACAACCTGGGCCTGTGACCTTTACAACGTGCAGCCGGACATCCTGGTGGTGGGTAAAGCGCTTGGCGGAGGTGTCCCTATCGGGGCATTTATCACGCGCAAGAATCTGATACCTGAGGGCCTGGAGTCAGAGGCCTGGCACATGCTGACGTTTATGAATCAGCCCCTCTCGGCCGCTGCCGGCTTGGCCGTCCTGGATATCGTCGAAAAAGAAAAACTGGCTCAGCGGGCGCAAACTCTAGGAGCGCTGGCAACAGAGCGATTTCGCGATCTGGCCCGCCGTTACGACGTCATCGGCGATGTGCGCGGTCCAGGGCTGTTTATCGGTGTAGATTTTGTGGAGGACCGGCAATCCAAAATGCCGGCCTCCGCGGCGTGCCGCAAGGCCTGGGACTTTGCCACCGAGCGTGGACTGATCTTGCAATTCGGCGGGTCCGCCGGAAACGTTTATAAGTTCAAGCCTCCCCTCACAACTCCGCAAGCTGAATTCGATCGCATGTTGGAAATTTCAGAAGAAATCGTGGCCTTTATTCAACGTGAGGTCGACGAACTGCGCCGAGTGCCAGCGGTCACGGTCCCGGCTGCCTCTTGCCAATGAACACAGTTTCGCCGCTCTCGATACCGCATGCCCAGCCACCTCTAGGATATGAGTGAAGCTGGGAGAGGAGTGTAATCGGACTCCCGCCTCGACTTGCGCGTCGTAGCGGCCGCCGTTTTTTCCAGACGGAACGCGAGCGGGGTCTCTCCCACGATCTGCCTAAACACCACCGTGAAATAGCTCTGATTGCAGAACCCGACTTCTAAACTGATTTCAGCGATCGACTTGTTGGTGTTCACCAACAGATCCTGAGCCTTCTTCACGCGAAATTCGTTGAGATACGACACGAACGACTGACCTGTCACCTGCTTGAAGAGATTCATGAAGGAACAAGGGCTGGTTGCGCACATCCGTGCCGCGTCCTTGATGCGTATCGGCTCGTCCGCATGCTCCTCGATATATGCGAAAATCGGCGCCAGGCGGGCAGCAGATTCGTGTTGAACAGCGAAGGCGCGACGCAAGGTTCCGATCTCGGAGCAATGGTTCAGCAAGCTCAGCAAGATCATCTTCAGGTAAGTCCTGACCGCAAGACGAGACATCTCTGTCGACGCAGGAACCTCAACCCGGATTTTTTCAATCAGCTCACGCACTTCGCAAGAAAGACCAGGGTTGGCGCGAATCACATTCGGTACAGAGGGCCCTTGAAGATTGAAGGGCATCAAGTACTGCAAATCATCACCGAACGGAACACCCGAATGAACAGTTTGTGGGAGGAAGGAGAGGACCGTGGAATAGGCCGGCGGTTGCGAAGAAACGGCTGGCAGACATCTGTGGGAGAGGCGATTCCCCACGATGATGATGTCTCCCTTTCCCAGGGAACTAGTGCCGTTCCCAATTTCGTAGAGTTGCTCCCCTGATTCAAAGACCACGACCTCGAGATGATCGGGACGATGCAGCGGGATGATACTTCGTCGATCCAGCACCAGGAACCGCACATCGATAGCAAAGGAATCAGCGAACGGCCACACGTGACAATTTTCTGGATTGATTCGGTTGTCGACGAATAAGTCGGCAGGTTCCCACACGCGGCAGGCTTCTGTTTGCATCAGCACGAATCCCCACTGTGATTTGCACGAGCGGCTGGCCTGAGTGTGGACAACTTTACCATATCTTTAATTTTTGAAAACAATTGTTTTCCTTGTCTTCAGAAGGAAAACTTCCCTCCTAACTGCAGGATCCTTGCCGGAAACGCTGAGTTGACTTCGCCTAAAACATTCCCGGTACAAGCAGCACCGGGAGCTGTTTGATCACTGCAGCCGGTATTCACCCCCTGCCACTGAGGATGGTTAAAGGTATTGAAGGTTTCCAGGCGAAGCTGCAGGCTGCTGTTCTCGCCGCTAAACCATGGCAAGGTAAAGTTCTTCATCAGGGCTATATCCCAGTTGTTGCGCCCTGGTCCCTGAAGCGTGTTCTTGCCCATGGTGCCAAACATGCCGGGTTGGTTGTCGGCCGGAAGTTGGTCCAGGGTCACCTGGCCGATGATGCTGGGGTCAAACCAGCCTGGAGTCGGACCGAATGTCGGGTCGATCAAATTTGCTTTCTTGATCTTCATCGGCCCCAGTGCATTGCACGCAGAGAGGCCCCCAATGCCGGTAGATAGTCCGGCAATTCCGCAGGTGAAGTTAAGCGGTGGTCCAGTCATGAAGCTGGCAATACCTGTCAGCTGCCAGCCGCCCAAAGTAGTTCTGGCCAGCGCGGACGAGGAATTCGCAAAGAAGGGTAGTAGGTAAACCCAGTTGATTACCAGGGTGTGCTTCTGATTCAGGCTGGAGGTTCCGTACCAGCGGCTCGCATTGTTGTCGTCGATCCCGGGTGTAGCGATGATGTCATCCAGTGTGTGCCCATAGGTATAGGAGAGCTCGTAAGTAAGTCCGTATCCCGTGGGATGACGCACGCCCACCTGCAGGGAGTTGTAATTGGAACTACCTGAGGGATCGCGCAGCGAGATGGTGTTGTAACCACGGTAGGGCGTAAAAAATAGTGATGGTTGGTAGTTGTTGATCAGCACCGACTGCACATCGCAATTGCCGGCCCCGTCACAACCAGGTGTGTTGGCAAGCTCAGGAACGTTCTCTGAACCCAAACCCAGCGGCACCTGGTTCTGGTTTCTGGTTTGTTGCAAGTGACGACCCAGCGTGCCTACGTAACTTACACTAGCAAGATTGTTGCCCGGAAACTGATGTTGTACGCCGAAACTGAATTGGTCTATCTCCGGCCATTTTCTGCTGGTAGGAAGATTAGAAAATGAAGCCGTTCCCAGCGGTCCGGGGCCGATGTTATCGAATCCCAAGACATTGGATGTGCCGATCGTTGCTGCCGTCGGAGGATTGCCATTGAATCCGCCGGCGGCGAAAAGCGGATTGTTGGAGTCCCAGGCTAGCGCGTAACCCCCGCGAACCACGGTCGTTCCCTTCCCGAACGGATCCCACGAAAAACCGAAGCGCGGAGACACGGTTCCTTTGAACGCCTTGGTACACCCCTTGATGATGGGTGCAACACCGCATTCCAATAACCCATTCCCATAGTTCAAATAATTCGCCCCCGTACCGGGGATAACGTTGCCCCCGCTATCGAGCTGCGCCTGGTTCGCGGAGGAGTAATAGCTGGGGACAAAGATGGAATCGCTGGTTGGATTGGTCGCATCCCAAAATGGCGTCAGGTAGTAGTAGCGGATCCCAAGATTGAGCGTTAGCGAGGGCAGTGCACGCCAGTCATCCTGAAAATACGGCTCAAAATCCCATTGCCGCCAATGCCCATTGCCACGGCCACCCACCAGCTGTCCGTTGACGACCTTGCCATATTCCTGATAGTTCGCGATACGACCGAGGAACATATCCGCGAGCGAGTTACCCGTGGTAAGGCTCGAGGAATCGCTGAAGGTAAAGTTTCCCTGGGTGGATAGACCGATATTCGTGGAGGTATTGATGTGATTATCCAGCAGGAAAAATCCCATCTTCAGCGTGTGTTTTCCCTTGGACCAAATCAGGTTGTCTTTAAACGCGGTTTGAGGATCCCAGAAGTAAAACTGAAATCCGGTCGATTCACCCAACCCCTGGAAGGGGACACCGCCGCCAAAAGAAATACCAGGCAGAAACGGCTGGTTTTGATTTTCAGGGAATATGGTTTGCACACTAAAACCCGCAGGTTTGTCGATGGACTTTGCCGGGCTGTCAAATCCCGTCTCGTTGCTCACCGTGTTTACGTCAGCCGACATACTGAAAATGAATTCGTTCACCAGGGAGGGTTTGATGGTCTCGGTCAAGTGGACCACCAGCGATTTGGCAGGACTTGTCCAGGTCGATTTAACCGTTCCGTAGTTCGCGCTGGACCATAATGTCGGAACGAAATCCTGCGTGTACGCATCCTGGGTGTAACGCACAAACACCCGCATCTTATCCCCTATGTTCTGATCTATCTTGAACATGTCTTCGCGAAATTCTGTGGGGAGGCTGGGCGAAGACACGTAAAGATTCTTGCCCGTGTTGGGTAAAGGAATCAGCCCATTCAGCAGCGATGCCGCCGTGGAGTCAACGGGGACCACATCGTTGGGATAAAAATTTCCTGTATCCGGATCGATCGGGACTGCGCATCCGGCGGCGACGTCGGAGCTATAGTTTGGCGAGTTCGGATCGCATTCGCTAAAGTCCCCCTGTCGCTGCATGAGCGACGGAACCGGATTGCGAATAATGGTTCCCTGGCGATTCGAACGCCACTCTTCCGACACAAAAAAGAACGTCTTGTTCCGCTCCGTGTTGTAGTGCTTCGGGATATAGACAGGGCCGCCGAGGGTGAAGCCCCAATTGTTCCTCTTAAGGGGGTTTCTCGGCTGGCCGGCCTGATTCAGGAACCAGTCGTTCGCGTCAAAGGCATCGTTGCGCACATATTCGAAAAGATCGCCGTGGAAGTCTCGCGTACCCGACTTGGTCACGACTTCAACGTTGGCGCCGCCGGATTTGCCGTACTCCGCGCTGTAGTTGGACGTCGAAATCCGAAATTCTTCAATGGAGTCGATGCTGGGGTAGATCATGAGCGAATTGCTACCCGAACCCTGATCGACGTTGTTGGTGCCGTCAATTTCCCAGTTGTTGAAGTTACCCGGTACGCCATTGAACGAGATCGTAGCGTTCGCCAGCACCCCGACGGAGGAAGGATCAAAGCCGGTGCCCAGCGTGGCCGCGCCAGGAATGAGCGTAGCTAAATTGGCGAAGTTTCTTGCTTGCAGGTTTAGTTGGCTGACCTGAGAACTGGTGACCACATGGGATATCGCTCCGGTTTCCGTTTCCACCGAAATGGGACTGCTGGAGACCACCAGTTTTTCTGTCGTTGAGCCCACCTGGAGCTGGAAGTCGACACGCAAGGTTTGGCCCGCAACCAGCGTAACGCCATTGCGTACCAGGTTTTCAAATCCGCCCTTAACCACCGTAAAGGTGTAGCTCCCGATCGGAACACGCGATACCGCATAAACGCCGATGGAGTCTGTAGCAACTACGCGCGTAAAGCCTTGATCGCTATTGGATACGGTTACCTCGGCTCCCGGAACAGCGGCGCCTGAAGTGTCGGTGATGGTGCCCAGGATCGACGCCAGATCCTGAGCTCCCGCTGCAACAGGGGCTACCAACAAACAAGCCAGCGCAAGCGAAATAAAAGCCTTCATCGCAATACTCCCCTTTTACGGTGAGGACTCCAGGGCGAATAGCTGCCAGGGCAAGTCGCAGAAAAGGATGACTGCCGGAAAATAGCCGAAACTGCTGCTCGCTTTCGAGAAAGCGCGGGGCCCGCTATCTTAAGAATCACAAAAGAAAGAAATGGGGGCCGGCGTGGAGGGACCCCTTGGAAATCACCCTGAGTTTAGGGCCAGCTTCAAGAGACATCTATCGGTATCGGCGATTTTTTTGTTGTGAAATAAATGCCGGCGAGGCCAGCGTGTAGCTAAATCTCGCTGTGTTATGATCCGGTCTCTCCATGGTGATCAAGCCCAATCGAATAAGGCTAGGCCTGGGGTTACTTGGTGTGCTCTGTTGCCTGTCGTTGACCGCACAATCGGTTACACCAAGTGAGGTCCAGGCAATCTTTGCCCAGGGCCAGAAGGCTCTTGCCGATAAGCGGTATCCTACTGCGGAAGAAGACTTCAACCGTCTCCTCCGGTTGGGGGTACACACCGCTCCGGTGTACTCCAATCTGGGCGTGGTCTACTTACGTTTAGGTAAGCCGGAAGACGCGATAAGGATGCTGGAAAGGGCCAAATTGCTTGCCCCTACGGTAGCCGGAATTCGCCTCAATCTCGGTTTGGCATACTTCCACGAGCGGGAATACAAGCAAGCGTCTCGTTACTTTGGCGAAGTTCTTTCGCTCCAACCCGATCATCTGCAAGCGCGATATCTGCAGGGGATTTGCGGCTTCATGACCGACGATTTTCAGGCTGCCGTTGACTCCCTGCGCCCGCTCTTCGCCCAGGAGACGAACGACCTCGAGTACTTATTCATGCTTGGAATCAGTTACGGCATGTTGAAGAGGACGGACGAATCGCAACAGACGTTCGCTCAACTGGTCAAGGCCGGGGGCGATACACCTCAGTTACACCTGCTTCTCGGCAAGGCATACCTCGCGCTGGGCGACTTCAACGCGGCAGACCAGGAGCTTATACAAGCTAGCCAAAACGGTCCCTTACCTTATGCCCATTATTATCGCGGCATTCTCGCCCAGAAGCAGGGGCAAGTCGATCGCGCAGCAGAAGAGTTCGGGCAAGAGGTGGCGCTCATCCCTAATAATCCCTGGGCATTCAAGGAACTCGCGATCATCAAAGTTGACCGGGGCGATGTCACCGGCGCAAAGCAATTGCTCGAGCAAGGCATCACCCATAATCCTGACACCCCGGACTTGTATGCAGCGTTGGGCCGAATTTATCTACAATCGGGCAACCCCAGGAGTGCCGTGATCGTGCTTAAACGGGCGATCTCGCTTGATCCCAAAAATGGCACCTATCACTTTCAGTTAGCCCGCGCTTACCTGGCGCAAGGGCTGCACGCGAAAGCCGATGAAGAGATGGCGCAAACGCGGGCGCTCGCAAGTGAAGGCGCGGCCGGGCAAATGGAGATGCTATCCCGAGGTGCGGCGGCCACGGCGACGCCCTAGCCTTATCTCGGCTCGGTTACTCGCTGTAACTTATCTGCGGGCAGATGCTTGAGTACCTGCACCGCCCCGGAGGGCCAGCGAATTTCAATCTCGTCCACAACAGTAGCCGCTGCCAAGCCGAAATGAATAGGTCCCGCGCTGGACGATGCGTAGCCGGCTGTAGTGCTTACATGGTCAAATTGTTTAAGCCCGCCGGCCGTCAGCTTTATCTTCGCGCCAATTCCGTCGCGGTTGCTCTTAGTGCCCTGAAGCGCCAGATCGATCCAATGGTTTGCGTTCTGAGTGTCATTCATCCACACTTCCGCCGGCGAGCCAAGTGCGGTAACCACCACGTCGAGTTTGCCGTCGTGATTAAAGTCGCCCAGCGCCGCCCCTCGGTGACGCCTCGGTGGCTGCGCAACAAATCCGGCCTCGGCGGTCAGGGCAGCCCAGCCGCCTCGTTGTGAATTCCTGAAAACCGTGTTGGGCTGCTCGATCCGCCGGCTGCCCGCCATGGCTAACGATTGCACATCTCCACGGCTCACAAAGATATCCTTCCAGCCGTCGTTGTCAAAGTCAGCCACGTTCACGCTATAGCCCGACATCGGTTTGCTTAACAACGACATCCCGCTGCGGTTGGTGACCTCCGTAAATTGTCCGTTGCGGTCGTTCAGGAAAATCGGAAATGTCTCGTCCTGCAAAGCCGTGAAAACAATGTCCGCGTAGCCGTCATTGTTGAGATCGCGACTATCGACGCCCATACCGGAGATCGGGTCGCCGTACTCAGCCAGCGTGACCCCTTTCTCGAACGCTACTTCCCGGAATTGGTCTGCACCCGCGTTGTGAAATAAAAAGTTGAACATTTTGTCATTGGCAACAAAAAGGTCGGGTAGGCCATCTCCATCGAAGTCAGCCATTCCTACCCCCATCCCCTTGCCGGGATGCGCCCGGATGCCGGACTTAGCCGAGATGTCAGTGAATGTGCCGTCCCCGTTATTCAGAAATAGTTGATTGGGAAGTCCCTGGAAAAACTTCGGATGACAGTATTCCGGTTTTCCGTTGAACAGGCAGCTGGGTTCTTTATGGACGTCCCAGGCCAGGTAGTTCACAACGAACAAATCCAACAGCCCGTCGTTGTTGACATCGAACCAGACTGCTCCTACCGACCAAAGCGGACCATATCGTGGATCAGGCTTATTAAGTCCCGACTTCTGGGTAACGTCGATAAAGCTTCCCTGGCCGGTGTTGTGATAGAGCGTATTCCCATGTACACCGGCTACGAAGATGTCCTCGTAACCATCATTGTCATAATCTCCAATCGCCACCCCCACGTCATAGCCCTTGCCCGCTAGTCCCGCCTTCTCGGTCACGTCTTCGAAGGTACCGTCCCCGGTGTTTCGGAAGAGGCGATTGCGATATTTGGGCGAAGTTTTTGTGAGGCTGGTGATGTCGGCGCCATTGGTAAAGAATATGTCCGGGTTCCCGTCATTGTCGTAGTCGAATACGGCCGTGCCACCCGCCATGGTCTCAGGCGCGTGCTTCTCCGGAGTCTCGCAACTATCCAGAACGAACGGAATTGGATGGAATTGGAAGTGGATGAAAGGGGATTCCGTTGCAGCCTTAAGGCCAGCGAGGAAGGCGGGGCACATCAAGGCGAGACCAAAAGAGATCCACAGAGCGAGCGGCCGGCGCCTTAGTGTCACCTTCATGTGAAACGGGTTGTATCACAGTTTTCCCTGAACCCAGAAATTCGCCCCGCCGCGTGGGCTTCGCGCTTTCGAGTGCTAAGGGTAGATCCGGTTAAGGGTTCGCGCGAATGGAATGGTCTCCCGCACATGCTCCAGGCTGCAAATCCAAGCCACCACACGCTCGATGCCCATGCCGAAGCCCGCGTGGGGAACCGATCCATAGCGGCGCAAATCCAGATACCAGGAGAAGGCTTCGAGCGGCAGCTGGTGCTCCTCGATCCGCTTCTTCAGCAGTTCGTAGGAGGAGACACGCTGCGAGCCGCCAATCACTTCGCCATAGCCCTCCGGCGCCAGTACATCGACGCACAGCGCGAGGCTGGCATTTTCCGGGTCCGGCTCCATATAGAACGCCTTGACCGCGGCAGGATAGCGGTGCACCATCACCGGCCGATCGAACTGCGACGAAAGGTAAGTCTCGTCGGGCGATCCAAAATCATTCCCGTAGACAAACTTTGACTCGATCAACCCCTTGGCGAAGGCATCGTCCAGCATGCTCACAGCCTGGTCGTAGCTGATCCGTGGAAAGGGCGGACGCACGGACTCGAGCTTCACGATATCTCGCCCCAGCACTTTCAAGTCCAGGGCCCGCCGGGTCAGCACTCGCTCCACCAGGAAGCTGAGAAACTCTTCCGCCAGCACCATCAGGTCGTCCAGGGTCGCGAAGGCCATCTCCGGTTCCACCATCCAGAACTCCGTCAGGTGGCGCCTGGTCTTCGACTTCTCGGCGCGAAAGGTAGGCCCGAAGGAATAGACCTTGCCCAACGCCATGGCCGTGCTTTCGATATAGAGTTGGCCGCTTTGGGTCAGATACGCTTCATCCCCGAAGTACTCCACGGGAAACAGCGTGCTGGTCCCTTCGCAGGCAGCCGGAGTGAGAATCGGCGGATCGGTCAGCACAAAGCCGTGATCGTCGAGATAATCGCGGGCCGCCTTAATGATCTCCGCGCGAATGCGCAAAATCGCCGACTGCCGCGGAGTGCGAATCCACAGATGGCGGTGCTCCATCAGAAACTCAACGCCGTGTTCCTTGAGCGTGATGGGGAAGGGCTCCTCTTCGCTCACGCGCTGCAGCACTTCGACGTTATCGACATCCAGTTCAAAGCCACCAGGAGCACGCGCATCGGCTCGCACCCTACCGGTCACGATGACACTTGATTCGTGGGTCAGGCCGCGCACCCGCTCGAAGACCTCCGTCGGCACCGCGGCTTTGGGCACAATGCCTTGCACTGTCCCCGTGCCGTCCCGAAAGATGGGAAAGAGTAGCTTCCCGCTGGCGCGCAGATTGTAAAGCCATCCGCGCAGGGTTACTGCTTGTCCCTCGTGCTGGTTCAGGGTTGCGATAGTGGCCAATGGGGCGGCCACGGGCGAGCGTTCTTCTCTAGGTTCTTCTGCCATTTCTCGTCTCGGGAACTTGTCGCCTTACAACTCGAGCATCTTGAACGTTTCCGCAGCCCGGCTGGCTACGTGCTCCGGCGATTCCTCGGGTTGGTAATTAATCTCCAGCACGGCGGCGGACAACTCAGGAGCTGTGCGCAGTTCCTGCATCGTTTCCTTCCAGGCAATGCTTCCGTCCCCGGGCCAGAGATGCTCGTCTTTCTGGCCATGGTTGTCATGGATATGTGAGGTTCGGATCAGCGGCTTCAACTCCGCGATGGCCGCGGCCACGCCACCGCCCATGTGTGCGTGTCCCGTGTCCAGACAGATTCCCACGTCCTTAAAGTGACCGATGCGCAGGATTTCCACCAGGTGGGGCGCCTCAGTCACCTCGTTCGTGAGGTTTTCCAGGAGAAGCCTTACCCCCAAAGGCCGGGAAAACGCTTGCAGGTGCTCGATCGCAGTCATGGCATGCTCGAGTGTCCGTGGGCTCCAGCTATCCTCGCGTTCCCCCAGGTGCAGCACCAGGTGGCGTAAGGGCAGATCTTCTGCCGCCTCCAGGGCTCGCTTTATCTCGTCCATGCCATCGATCCGCCGGGACTTTTCCGGATGCACCACGTTGATCGCAGGGGCGCCGCTGCGTCCCATCTCGGTGTCCCCAAACAGCGGCATGTGCATAGAAAATGGTTCCACAGGGTTAGCTGCAAACCACAACGCAGTCTCCTTCACCTGCGGCTTGCTGGTGTAGTCGAAGTGCTGGCGGGCGGCAAAAATCTCGATTGCCTGGGCGCCTCCTTTGGCCAGGGCATCCAGCAACCCTGGGTGTAGCCGCTGGCGCAGAAATACATGGGTCGAAATGGTTCTCAGCATCGTGCCGCTTCCACGGAACTCATCGACTGCATAGTTTGGTTTCCTTGTTCCGGAGCCAGGCCCGGTCTGTCGCGCAAGTTCTCTACTATCTTCTCACCGCGCAAGAGTAAGTGAACTCTCTCCAGCCCCGGATGGCCGGAGGAGCATCAGGAGAAATACTGATTCATGGCGTCGGGAAGGGGTGAAGCAGGTCAACTCATTACTGGGAATAATGGTCGCTAAGGATCGAGATCGGGCGCATCTCGTCGTGTAATGAATAAAACGGAACCGGCCGCCATTGCAGCAGGCAGTCAAGCAAAGCCGCTGAGTCATAGGCGATATCGGCGACCACAAGTTCCTTGCCGTCCGCCCCATGGATCACGACCCCACGGTCGCAGCGAATGCGGTAGGCCCGTACATGCTTGAGTTCCTGCCAACGGATACGGGTGGAGGCACATCCGCTCTCGATCAGACCTTGGCCGTCCAGGATCAGCGGTTCCGGCCAATCCGCCAGTACGACGGGAACCAGGAAGAAACCGATGCCGAAGCAGGCCCAGCCAATCCAGTTGGAAGTGCCGGAGCCCAGCAATCGGGCTGCGCCGTAAGCCACCGCTCCGATTCCGCCAGTCAAGGCGAGATAGTAGAGGAGAAGGCAGGTTGGTTTCACCGGGAAGCGCCAACCATCCACCGTTTGCTTCGGCTTCAGGCCGAAGTTGGGGGCGATCAGGATCAGCAGGCCAACCGCACCGGCCACAATCATGCCGATCTCTATTATCTTTTCGGGGAAGGGCTGCATCGAGAAGAGTGTCGTCTCTCGAACCCACGATTGGCAATAGCCGAATCGTTTAAGTGCCGCTTTAAAGTACCGTGCTTAGAAGGGTTCGCGTCACTCTTGTCCAATATCAGTTTTCCGACTCTGTCCATCCCCTTACACCGATGCCAAGCTGGGCCACTACCCTAGAGTTTTGTCATCTCAACCTGCTGTTTTCCTTTCCCTCAACTAACTTCCTGCAGCTCTGTCAATCCACAGCCACCCAAGTCAAGGTGAGCCACCACCCTTAACTTTGTCATCCCGACCGAAGCGGACCCGGATTTCCTACCTCGGCAGCACTCGCAGCGACCACGTGTGCGGCTTTCAGTAAGGAAAGCCGCATGAAGTTCGCCAACGCCACGAACCTCGACAGGAAATCCGGGGTAGCGTAGTGGAGGGACCTGCAGTGCGCCTTTCCCCCAAACAACTCTCAGCAACTCTGTACATCCAACTGCACCCAAACGAACACCCTCTTCTCCAAACCCGCCAGACTAAAATCGAAAGAATGCCCACCAGCGTTCGCTCCCATACCAAGATCAATTTGGGTCTGGCAATCGGCCCTCTGCGTCCGGATGGGTTCCACCAGCTAACCACCGTGTACCAAACCCTTGCCCTCCATGAGTGGGTGACAGTAGAAGCGCGGATCTCCCCAGCGACCCGTATCACCCTAACCAGCAGCCATCCACACGTACCCACCGATGCCCGCAATACCGCATGGCGGATGGTCGAGCGCTGTCTCGAAATGCTCCACCTCCAGGCCGAGGTTCACATCCACATCGATAAGCAGCTTCCCCTGCAAGGCGGCCTGGGCGCCGGCTCGGCCAATGCCGTGGCCGCCCTCATTGGACTCGAGCACGAACTCGATCGCCAATTACCGCCCGCAGACCGCCTGCTGTTGGCGGCAGAGATCGGCTCAGACGTACCGCTCTTTCTGCTGGGAGGCGCGGTCATCGGCCTCGGACACGGGGAGGAGGTCTATCCTCTCCCCGATACCGCCTCTTTCCCCTGCGTCATCGCCCTGCCCGCAACCGGGGTTTCCACCCCCCAGGCATTCCGGGACTGGGATGCCCGGCATTCGTTGACCGCGCCAGCCCCCTCAGCTACAATCGAAGAGTTGAGTCGGTCGATCGCTGTTGCATTTGGCGAACCGCACTCCTCCGGTGTCTTCTCCGAAGTAGTGACCGCGAGAGAGGACCGGGCCGAGGATCCGCTTCTCGCGCTTGTCCGAACCGGGATCGAAAACGACTTCGAACAGGTCGTCTTTCCTCAGTATCCCTTTCTCGGTGAAATCAAGCGCATTCTTGCGGGTAGCCCCAGCTCGGAGGATGCGTCTATCCATGCAGGCCTTTCCGGGTCCGGGTCAGCCCTTTTCGGGCTCTACCCCACTCCTGGAGCGGCACAGGCGGCTTTCGAGCGGCTGGAGCGGCATGCCGTAACCGGCTTGGTCACCAGGACGTTGCCTCGGGGCGATTACTGGCGCACTATGATGGTGGCTGACGGGCCGTAAGCGCAATCGCCCGTCGCATCCAGTTGGGCGATCGACTAATGGTAGGTCAAGTGCCTTTGGAGCACTTTGTCTAGGTTCGACTCCTAGTCGCCCAGCCAGATTTTTGGGAAGTCGCGAGCTACTGTCACGGCGAAGCACTCCGTGGCTCGACAATCAGGCGGAACAACCAAAGCAAACCAGCTTGGGAGGTTCGTGTGAAGGGAGATTCCAGTGTTCTGACGGTTCCCACCCCGCAACAAGAGGTTGGGAGCGTGACCCAGGAGCTAGCGACGCCGGGCAAGGTGAAACCGGAGCGCAAGCGTGCTGGGCGTTTGAGCGAGGACAAGCGCTTCAAGATCTTCGCCGGTTCAGCCAACCGCAAATTGGCCGAAGACATTTGTACCCACGTCGGTGTGCAGCTGGGAGAGAGCAAGCTGCAGCGCTTCGCCGACGGAGAGATCTACTTTCAGTTGCTCGAGAACGTCCGCGGCGTGGATGTCTTCATCGTGCAGCCGACTTGTTTTCCGGTGGATCAGCACCTGGTGGAGTTGCTGATCATGATTGACGCGCTGAAGCGCGCTTCGGCCGGGCGAATCACGGTAGTGGTGCCGTATTACGGTTATGCCCGGCAGGACCGCAAAGACCGGCCGCGGGTGGCTATCTCGTCCAAGCTGGTGGCCGATCTGTTGACCACGGCGGGAGCCAACCGGGCGTTATTTATGGATCTGCATGCGGCGCAGATTCAGGGGTTCTTTAACATCCCGGTGGATCACATGTTCGCCAGTCCAGTGATGGTGAGCTACTTCCGGGAGTTGAATCTGCCCGATCTCACGGTGGTTTCACCGGACGCGGGTGGTGTGGAACGGGCGCGGTTTTTCGCGACCAAGATGCAGGCTCCGCTGGCCATTGTGGACAAGCGGCGCACGGATCTGAACGTGACCGAGGTGATGAACGTGATCGGCGATGTGGAGGGAAGAACCTGCCTGATCATCGACGACATCATTGACACTGCGGGCACGCTGGTCAAGACGGCGCAGGCGTTGCTTGAGGCGGGAGCGGTCAAAGTGTATGCGGCGGCATCGCATCGCGGTGTTGTCGGGGCCTGCCATCGAGCGCATATCCAGCTCGCGGTTGGAGGAAGTAATTGTCACTGACTCGATCCCGCTGCGCGAAGAGGCGCAAAAGCTGGAACGGCAGGGAAAGATCAAGGTGCTCTCCGTCGCCGGCCTGTTAGGCGCCACGATCGAGAGTATTCACATGGAGACCAGCGTCAGCTCCCTGTTTAGTTAGAGAGTTTAGTGAGTGAACGCAGGTCACCCGAGAGGTGCAGGCAATTGCCAGGCACCGGAAATGCAGGAGAAAAGTATGGCTGAGCAGGAAGTGGTTGCAGCAAAGGCCCGCGAGGGCAAGTTCAATAAGAATGCGGCTCGCCGGGTACGCGTCGCCGGTATGATCCCGGGCGTCCTCTATGGCGCCAAGGAACCCGCGATCGCGGTCGAACTCGATCCCAAGCAGATTACCCGCATTCTGCATTCGGATTCCGGCCACAACACGATTTTCGACCTTGAGGTCGGCACCGCGAAGACCAAGGCCATGATCGTCGATTGGCAGTACGAGCCCATTAAGGGCAAGCTCATGCACATCGACCTTAAACGGATCGCGATGGATAAAGCGATGCGCGTGAAGGTGCCGATATTGCTGGAAGGAATTCCGGTTGGCGTCAAGATGCAAGGCGGCATTCTCGACCAGGTGCTGCGCGAAGTTGAGATCGAGTGCCTGCCTGGCGATATTCCCAGCCATATTGACTTGAACGTCACCGGTTTGGGATTGAATAGTTCGATCCGCGTGGCCGATCTGCCTCGCGTTGGCAAGCTCAAATTCATCACCGACGAGACCGCAACCGTAGCTCACGTGGTGGCGATCAAGGAAGAAGTTGCACCGGCGGTCGATGCGGTCGTTGCTGCCGCTCCTGCGGAACCCGAAGTGGCCAAGAAGGGCAAGACGGACGCTCCGGAGGCGGCCCCCGAAAAGGGCGCCAAGAAGTAACGTCCTGAGCTTGGCTGCGGATGAAGGTGTGCCTGGTCGGGAGAAAGACCTGGAGCGAAAGGGTCCGGCCCTGGTGGTTGGCCTGGGAAACCCGGGCATCGAGTACCAGTTCACACCGCATAACGCGGGTTTTCTGGCCATCGACCGCTTGGCGGAACAGGGCGGCGTTGGGGTAACCAACCGCCGCTGCCGGGCGCTGACCGCCACTACCCGCATCGCCGGCAGAGATGTGGTTTTGGCTAAGCCGGAGACGTACATGAACCTGAGCGGCATCTCGGTTCAGGCGTTGGTGAAAGAGTTCGATGCCGATGCGATGCGCGATCTGATCGTGATTTACGACGAGATCGCTCTTCCCCTGGGCTCGCTGCGCATTCGGGAACGGGGTAGTTCAGGTGGGCATAACGGAGTCAAGTCGGTCTCCGGCGCCCTGGGTAGCGAAGAGTGGCTGCGGATTCGCATAGGGGTCGCTCCCCCAGGCGATGAGGCGGCAGAAAGCGCGCGGCGCGGGCGGAAGGATTACGTGCTCACACCGATGCGCAAGGCGCAGTTGACGATCCTGGACGAAGTTCTGGATCGCACGGCGCAGGCAGTGGAGATGGTGCTGGCCAAGGGGAGCCGGCCCGGCAATGAACGAGTTCAATCGCCGCGAACCAAACGACGAGTAGCAGGCGACGAGTAGGAAGAATTGGAGAACAGCTATGCAACGCACATACGAAGTTATGTTTATCGTTCGTCCTGACATTCTGGACGAAGATCTCGACAAGCTGATCGCCGGGCTGGAGGCCAACATCACCCATGGTGGCGGCAGCATCAAGTCGCTGGAAAAGCTCGGCCGCCGCAAGCTTGCCTATACCGTCAAGAAGTTCAACGACGGCAACTATGTACTGTTGACCATCCTCGCGGATGGCTCATTGGTGGGTGAGATCGAGCGCCGCCTGCGGGTCTCTGAGCCGGTGATCAAGTTCATCTCCGTTCGCATGGACGAAGAAGAGAAGCGAGTGGCCAAGATCAAAGCCATCCGCGCCACGCGCAAGAAGCTCAGCGCCCAGCCGGCGGCAGCGCCTGCGGCTCCAGTTGAGGCCGCACCCGCGCCAGCACCCGCCGCGGAAGCAGCCAGCGCCTAAGGAATTTTTAACCGAAGAAGGAATAGGAAAATTATGGCTGACGAAATTAGCACGCCAAGCGCACCAAGTACGTCCCGGCCCGAGGGCTCCGGTCCTTCCGGCCCTGGCGGACGCCCGCCTGCCGGACGTCCCAGCGGCCCCGGCGGCGGCGGACGCAAGTTCTTTCGCCGCAAGAAGGTCTGCAAATTCTGCGTCGAGAAGATCGACGCCATCCACTATCGCGATGTGCGTTTGCTACAGCAGTTTGTCGCCGAGCGCGGCAAGATCGTGCCTCGCCGCCTCACCGGCGTTTGCACCACGCATCAGCGTGGGTTGGCGCGTGCCATCAAGCAGGCTCGCAACATCGCTTTGCTGCCCTTCGCCGCCCGCTACTAGGAGAAGTCATGGAAGTCATTCTGAAAGAAGATGTCAACAAGCTCGGCCACCGCGGCGATGTGGTGAAGGTCGCTGAAGGCTACGGCCGGAATTTTCTGCTGCCCAAGAAGCTCGCCATGGAAGCGACACCCGGCAATAAAGCGGTGATCGACCAGATGAAGCAGGCTTCTGTGCGTCGTTCCGCAAAGGAGAAGTCTGAGGCGGAGTTGCTGGTCAACCAACTCAACCAGGTCGAGCTGGTCTTCGAGCGCAAGGTGGGCGAGAACGATCATCTCTTCGGCTCCGTCACCGCAGGCGAGATCGCCCAGCAATTGGAGCACAAGGGCTTCACCATCGACCGCCGCAAGCTGCAGTTGGAAGAGCCGCTACGCCAGCTGGGCGAGTTTCACGTCCCAGTCAAGCTGCATCGCGAAGTAACGGCGCACATCAAGGTCACCGTCAAAGCAGAAGAAGAAGCGGAAGCCTGAAGCGTTCAACCCGCTAAGGACCGATGGGTGCCCCACATCTCGCTGGTTTTTCGCGAGATGTGGGATACCACGGCTCTAAACCAGCAAGTTTCTTCACTAGAGGTCCGCGCCCACCCGTCGGTCCGTTTTTATCGTCCGAAGCCGAGCCGCATGGCCAACTGGTCCGGGAGCCCGGCACGCATGATGCGCATCTGGGCCAAGCGAAAGTCATAGGGCACACGGCGGAACTCAACCATCATGCGTTGATCGTCATAAATCGCGTATGCGGCGCGGCGATCATTGTCCCGCGGCTGGCCCACGGAACCTGGGTTGATCAGATACCGAGCACCTGGAACTAACACCAGCTCCGACACATCGGCTTCCTCATCATTCGAATAGACCGGGTCCAGCTTGAACCAATCCTCGCCGTTGGTAGCAAAACCACCCTGCAAGTGGGTATGACCGAAGAAGTTGATACGGGTCTCCGCCTGCTTCAGCGGCAATCGCGCATCTCTTACCGAGAGTAGGTATTCGTCTTCATCGAGATACGATCCGTGCATGCAGCTCACCTGGGGACCGTCCGGCGTGATCGGTCCGCGAGCCATATGTTGTAGCCAGTCGACGTGTTCCGGAGTGAGCACTTGCCGCGTCCAGCGGGCGGCGCGGCTGGCTATCGGGTTGAAATCCTCCAGCGAGAGTTGGCCGCTGCAAGCGCGGTCGTGATTACCTCGGACAAATGTCTCGCCCAAGCCGCGCACCCGCTCGATCACTTCATTCGGCGCGGCTCCGTAGCCCACCACATCGCCCAGATTCCACACCAGGTCATGCTCAGGAGCAGCATCCAGCACTGCCTCCAGGGCGTCGATATTGGCGTGAATGTCGGAAATGAGTAGAGCGCGCATGTGCCGGCCGCCGTGGAGTCCTGCGGTGCACGTTTCAGGGGCTTTGCGCTCCCCGAAATCAGCCGCAAACAACCAGAATATCAGACAGGTTGGATGCAGCGTACCCAATGGCCGGGGGCCTGTTCGACCAAAGTTCCGGTCGCGCCGTCGACAGCTGCCGCCAGCGTGGCCAGCGGCTGGTCCCGGTCGGTGGTGAGGGTGGGCACTGCCCCCAGCAGGCTTTTTGTATAGGCGTGCCTGGGCTGGAGAAACACCTGGTCGCGCGTGCCGGTCTCGAGCAGCATGCCCCGTCGCATAACTGCCACCCGGTCGGCAATCTGAGCCACCACGGCGAGGTCATGGGAAATGAACAGCATGCCCAGGCCATTCCGCTGTTGCAACGCTTTGAGCAGAAGTAGAATCTGCGCCTGCACGGTGACGTCGAGAGCAGTCGTGGGCTCATCGGCGATCAGTAAGGACGGATGGTTCACCAACGCCATGGCGATCAGCAAGCGCTGCCGCTGGCCCCCCGAAAACTGGTGGGGGTAATCGCGCAAGCGCTTCTCTGGCTCGGCGATTGCGACCGCGGTCATCGCCTCCACGACCGCAGTGCGGACCTGCTTGCGGCCCAATTCGGGCTGATGGGTCTCGATGGCTTCTGCAATCTGCCGCCCGACCGGCATGACAGGATTGAGCGCCGTCATCGGCTCCTGGAAGATCATCGCAATCTTGCGCCCGCGATATTGACGCATCTGCTCGGGCTTAAGGCCCAACAAGTCTGTGCCCTCGAAACGGATCGCGCCTTCCACCCGTGCCGACCCATCCAACAGCCGCAGGATGGACAAGGATGTCAGCGACTTACCCGATCCAGACTCGCCGACCAGCCCCAGCACCTCGCCCTGCCCAACAGTGAAACTCAGGTCGCGGACCACCGCCTGTTCACGAAAATAAATAGACAGATGGTCAACCTCGAGCAGTGGGGCCACGAGCCAAGATTACAACACCAGCGCGCTGGCTCCCCCGGCCCACCCAAGGTAATGAACTTCGCGAGTAGCCTGCAGCTCTGTCCATCCCTCCGTTACACCTGCTGAGGTGAGCGCCGCCCTAAACTTTGTCATCCCGCGCGGACTCCGGATTTCCTGCACGCCGCACCAACCAACGGCCACGTATGCGGCTTTCTGAGAAAGCCGCATGAGGTTTACCGACGCCACGAACCCTGACAGGAAACCCGGAGGGAGCCGAGGGACCTGCTGTGCGCCTTTCCCAAACGCAACTGCCGTAGGATTTTTGCCGGACCGGGCGAATTGGATAAGCCTGCGGTTCTTCGACTCTACTCCGGACGTCCTAAATCAAAAGAGATGAGTCTGCTTCCGCGGCAAAGGCAGGCCAAAATGTTCATACGCCAGCCGGGTTGCCACCCGTCCCCGGGGAGTGCGATCGAGAAAACCGATCTGGATGAGGAACGGTTCATAAACCTCTTCCAAAGCATCCTCTTCCTCCGCCAGGCTGGCTGCCAGCGTATTCAGCCCCACCGGGCCGCCATCATACTTCTCGATGATGGTCAATAACAGCCGCCGATCGAGCTCGTCGAAACCATGCGCATCGACGCCGTGCAGCTTCAAGGCCGCCTCGGCCGTTGCCCGGTCGATACTCCCCGTGCCCCGCACCTGGGCGTAATCCCGTACCCTACGCAGCAGCCGGTTGGCGATGCGCGGTGTTCCCCGCGAGCGGGAGGAAATCTCCGCGGCTCCCTCCCGGTCGATAGGCACGTGCAACACCTCCGCCGAACGTTCCACGATGAAGCGCAGCTCATCTTCGGTGTAGAACTCCAGCCGCAGCAGAATACCGAACCGTGAGCGCAAAGGGGAGGACAGCAGCCCCGGCCGCGTGGTGGCGGCAATAAAGGTGAAAGGCTTGATCTCCATTACGTGGGTTCGTGCCGCCGGTCCCTGCCCGATGATGATGTCCAGCTTGTAGTCTTCGAGTGCCGTGTACAGCTTTTCTTCGAGCACAGGCTGTAGCCGGTGAATCTCATCCAGAAAGAGCACCTGCCGATCCCGCAGGTTGGTCAGGATCGCGGTCAGATCCCCCTGGATCTGCAGCGCAGGACCAGAGGTCTGCTGAAAGCCAACATCCATCTCGTTGGCGATGATAGTGGCTAGGGTCGTTTTGCCCAGCCCCGGCGGACCAAACAGCAGCACGTGGTCCAAAGCTTCGCCCCGCGACTTCGCCGCCGCAAGGGCGATACCGAGCTGCTCCTTGGCCTTCTCCTGGCCGATGAACTCTCCCAGCCACTTAGGCCGCAGCTTCAGCTCAAACGAATTGTCATCTTCGCCGCGGTCAGCGGAGACCAGCCGCTCAGAATCACTTCTACCGACAGACATTGGCATCAGAGTAGCAGCAAGTGAGCGCCTGAGTGAAAGCTGCCGTCCTTTTCCCATTAACGTATAACGCCAAGCGTTATACGTTAAACCTTAAGCGTGATCCAAAGCTTCAAAGACAACAACACCGCCGACCTCTTTCGTGAGGGGAAAAGCCGCCGATGGCCGGGCATCGCAACGGTCGCAGGACGAAAGCTCGACATGATCCATGCCGCCGCCGCTTTGAGTGATCTGCGGGTGCCTCCAGGAAATCGCCTGGAGGCGCTGGTGGGGGATCGCAAGGGACAACACAGCATCAGAATTAATGATCAATTCCGCATTTGTAGAGATCACGGATTATCACTAGGCGATCAAGGAAAGAAGACATGCGTGGAGTAAAGAAGCCGCATTCAGGTTGGGCGTTTCAGAGGGTTACAACTCATCCCGGTGAAGTGTTGCTGGAGGAGTTTCTGAAGCCCCTCGAGATTAGCCAGCATAAGCTTGCGATGGACATCCGCGTCCCGGCAACGCGCATTGGAGAGATCGTCCACGGGCGCCGCTCCATTACTCCCGAGACTTCCCTCCGTCTCGCTCGCTATTTTGGGACGAGCCCGGAATTTTGGTTGAACCTGCAGCAGTGCTTCGACCTGACGAAGGCCAGGACTGAGCAAGAGGGAAAGATTGCACGAGAAGTACAGGCGTATGCCGGTTTAACGCCGGATCGATAACTCTCTCGTTTGATTTCACCTCGCCGTCCTGGAAACAGAGCATACCCGCGGACTCGATAGAATCAGTTTATCTATGATTGAAACAGCAGGGCAGAGGCGTCTTCGGATCGCACGCATCTTAAGCATTGTGCTGGCGACCGCGATTGCCTGCGTCGTCATCATCTACTTTTCCATCCCCATGAGCGACACCCAACAGAGCCAATTCGATGTGATTTTAGTGCTGGGCAATCCGGCCAATGACGATGGCTCCATCGGACCGGTCGCCCGATCGCGCGTACTGGAAGCTATCCGGCAGTACCACGCAGGAGTGGCGCCCCGTCTCTTGATGACCGGAGGCGCCGTGAAGAACCAGTTTGTCGAGGGGCTGGTGATGCAGCAGTTCGCCCTGTCCCAGGGGGTGCCCGCCGATGCAGTTCTTGCCGAAGGCCAATCCCGCAACACCATTCAGAACGCCTATTACTCCTACAAAATTATGCAGGCTCACGACTGGACCTCAGCCCTCGTCGTCAGCTCGCCCAGCCATCTGCGCCGCGCCAGCCTCATCTTCATGCACTTTCCTCTTGCCTGGCAAATGCATGCCGCGCCTTGGCCGGCCGATTACCCCCTCTGGAAACTGGTCTGGTTCTGGTGCAGCGAAACCGGCTATACCAGCTACGTGCGTCTCTTCGGCTTTCCCAATGCAAAACAATACTTGCCAAATACTCATTTCGCAGTGCCCAAACTGTAAGAGAAATCACCCCTGATGCCCAACGGCTTTAAGTTCAAGCGTCCTCAGCAACTCGCGGCCCTGCTATTACTGCTGCTGGTCGTGCAATGCCTCTGGATATTTCATCGCCAGACGCTCACCTCGCGGGACTACGACTTCGCCCGCTGCGGACGCGAGATGTGGGAGAAACCAAATCCCCTGGCGGGCTACTTCACTAGCTGCGGCAACATCCCCGACGGCTCATTGGGATACCGCGTCGCCGGACTCCCGCTGACCCTGCAACGCATAGTGGCCGGCCAAGCCGAGGACACTTCCACCTGGGAGATGCGCCACGAGCTCGGATACGTCCTGGTGCTGCTGCATAGTGGCTTCCTGTTCACGGGAGTATTGTTGGGGGGCGCGCTATGGTGGGTAACGCGGCGGCTCTTTGGCAATCCCGGCGGCTTCATCGCGCTCGCCTTGTACTGCTTTTGCCCTGCGGTCATTCACGCCTGCACTTATCCCAACAACGAAATCCTCACCGCATTTGGATTATTCGCCTCGCTATATACCGCGATGGGCGTAGCCCACGCCATGCAGGGGCCGCCCAAAAAGTGGCGCTCCCGCATCGTGCTGCTCACGTTGACCCTTGCTTTCACGGCGGCCTCGCACGTGGCCGCCTTTCTCCTAGCGCTCCTGTTGGCGATCGCGTTCATGGTCTACCTGGCTGTGGGCCGTCGCGCCTACATCGTTCCCATCATGATGACGGCCATGATTGGGACTTTGCTGCTGGTCTTCGCGTCCTACGATTTCAGTCTGGACGCGTTCAGCTACTTCTTCCGCAGCGGCGCCGGGCGTATATGGTTTTCTCTCGAGCCCGCCCGCCACTGGCTGCTTAGCCTGCCTAATTCGCCGGTCACCCTGGCCGCGGTCACAGCCCTGCTGCTTTATCTACCAACCCGCAGATCGCGTTACTTTGGCAACACTGTCCCGCTGCTTCTCGCCCTGCTGTTCTTTACCCTCATCACCCCCGGCATAGCCAGCGAGCCTACGCTCTGGGCACTCCCCTTTCTGTTCACTTTCATTGCCGGTGTTTTCGCCGATTTTCTTGAAACTCGCTATCGCCCCGTCCTCCTGGGAGTGGCCGCTTCGCTGCTGATTCTTGAAGCGGCTCTCAGCGTTTTTTTGCTCCCTTAGCGAAGGAAAGTATGTCCCTCGATTCCCATATACAAATTATTCAAATAAAACGACTTAGATTGGCCATCGCGGCTTGCTGAGCGGCCCCCAAAGACGTATCATCTAGTTAGCCCTTAGCCGCAGATTGCGCGAACCCCGCAAACGTTCTCCGCACGCAATTCCGCCGTTCGAATAATCCCCGTCTAAGGCCCACCTCTTATGGCAGATGATCAGAATCCCCTCCTCCCTCTAGGTCCCAACGGCAGCGACGGCAACCCGCCCGAAGGCCCGGGAACCCGCCTCATCCCCATCAACATTGAAGATGAGATGAAGCGCTCGTATCTCGACTACTCCATGTCGGTCATCATCGGGCGTGCGCTCCCCGACATTCGCGACGGCTTCAAGCCGGTGCATCGCAGAATCCTTTACACCCTCCATGGCATGGGTCTCGAGCACAACAAGAAGTACGCCAAGTGCGCCAAAGTAGTGGGTCAGGCCATGGGCGTGTATCACCCGCACGGCGACTCGGCTATCTACGACACCATGGTGCGCCTGGCGCAGCCCTTCAGCATGCGCTACCCCATGATCGATGGCCAGGGCAACTTCGGCTCCGTCGACGGCGATCCACCCGCGGCCATGCGCTACACCGAATGCCGCATGACGCGCATCGCCGGCCAGATGCTGGCTGACATCGATCAGGACACGGTTGACTTTGTTCCCAATTACGACGAAAGCACCACGGAACCTACGGTGCTGCCCACGCGCTTTCCCAACCTGATCGTTAACGGGTCGAATGGAATCGCCGTCGGCATGGCGACCAATATCCCACCCCATAACCTCACCGAGGTGATCAGCGCCACCATTGAACTGGTTAAAAATCCCCTGGCTGGACTGGCCGAGGTTTTGCAGCATGTGCAGGGGCCAGACTTCCCCACCGGCGGCTTCATCTACGGACGTGGCGGCATTGCCCAGGCCTACAAGACCGGCCGCGGGCGTTTCCTGATGCGGGCCAAGGCGGCCATCGAGCAGTTAAAGGGTGGCCGGCAGGCGATCATCGTCACCGAAATTCCCTACCAGGTCAACAAATCCAAGCTGATCGAGCGCATCGCCGAGCTAGTCAACGAAAAAGTAATTACCGACATTGCCGAAGATGACTTCCGCGACGAGAGCGATCGCGACGGAATGCGCATCGTCATCGGGCTCAAGCGCGGTGCAGAAGCGCAAATCGTTCTGAACCAGCTCTACAAGCACACCCAGATGCAAGAGAGCTTCTCCATGATCTTCCTCGCGGTCGTGAATGGCCAGCCGCGGGAGCTCGCCTTACATGACGCGATCCGCCACTTCATCAATCACCGCGTGGACGTGGTTCGGCGCCGCACCTCCTTCCTGCTCAAGAAGGCACGCGAGCGCGAGCATATCCTCGAGGGCTACAACATCGCCCTGGATAACATCGACCAGGTGATCCGCATTATCCGCGCCTCCGGATCGCGCGCCGAAGCAAGGGAAAATCTCCGCCGCTTCTCCCTGTCGAAAGACATTGTCATCAAGATCGACCAGGGCAACGTAACCGGACCGGAACGAGAGCCGGGCCTGAGCTACCGCCAGATCGATGCCATCCTCGAATTGCAGCTCTACCGCCTCACCCAGCTCTCGACGGATGAAATCGTCAAGGAACTGATCGAAGTACGTGAGCGCATTGCGGAGTATGAAGCCATTCTGGCCTCGGAAGCCAAGCTGCGCGCCGTCATCATCAAAGAGCTCGAAGCGGTGCGCAAGGATTTTGGCGACGAGCGCCGTACCCAAATTCTCGATGAGACAGCTGAGCTGCAGCTCGAGGACCTGATTGCTGACGAACAGGTCGCTGTCACTGTTTCTCATTCGGGCTATCTCAAGCGCACGCCGATTTCCATCTACCGCCAGCAAAGGCGAGGCGGCACCGGCCGGTTGGGTATGAAGACGCGCGAGGAAGATTTCGTCTCCCAGCTCATCGTCGACTCCACCCACGCGTATCTGCTCTGCTTCACCAACGCCGGCCGCGTCTACTGGCTCAAGGTCTATGAGGTCCCGGACGTCGGCGCCGCCGGCAAAGGCAAGTCCATGGCCAGCCTGCTTAACCTGCAGCAAGGGGAGAGCGTACGCACCATCCTGCCTGTGCGCAACCTGGAGGAGGACGGAAAGTTCATCTTCTTCGCTACCCGCAAGGGCACCGTCAAGAAAACTCCGCTCAAGGACTTTTCCAATGTGATGGCGCGCGGCATCATTGCCATTGGCATTGACGACGATGACGAGCTAATCGGCGCTTGCCGCACCGACGGCAACCAGATCATCTTCCTCGCTACCCATGCGGGCATGGCTATTCGCTTCGGCGAGAACGATGTGCGCTCCATGGGCCGCCCTGCCTACGGTGTCCGCGGCATTGATCTGATGAAGGGCGATTACCTGGTAGGGCTTGCCGCCACACCGCTCGAACGAAAAAAGAACGGCAACGGAGGCCATTCTCCCTCGCTGATTCTTTCCATCACCGAGCAGGGTTACGGCAAACGCACCGATGTAGACGAGTACCGGCTACAGACCCGTGGCGGCCGGGGAGTCATCAACGTGAAAACGACTACCCGTAACGGCAAGGTGAGCGCCATCCTGCTGGTTGATGACAGTTCGGAGCTGATGGTCATTAGCCAATACGGCAAGATCATCCGCATTGATACCAAGACCATCCGCGCCGCGGGACGTTCGACCCAGGGTGTCAGACTGCTGCATCTCGAGGAGCAAGACAAGGTAGCAGCGGCGGTCGTCATTCCGCCGGAAGAAGCCAAAATCGAGCCGGAGAATGGAACCCTGCTGCAATAGCTGGGGCAAAATGGAAGGGGTACCGCGAGCGCGGTACCCCTTTCCAAGGCAGATTAACAGTACCGCAAACTTAGAAACCTTTGCTGGCCTTCATGGACGGCTGTTTGCTCGATGCAGATTCGCTGCCGCTCGTCTGGTGCGAATTGCCACAGTTGTCGACCTGGTTCCGGCCATACTGGGGCTGCAGATACAGCACGTATTGCTGGCCCACATACATGGGGAAGAAGCGAGGGCTGTTCTCGCTGAAAACTGTGACCTCAGTGTTGGGCTGCACCTTACCGCGGATCTTGGAGTCGACGCGCACCGTATAGTTCACGCCGTCGAGAAAGTCCCAGGCTTCCGGTACTGGTGATGCTGCGGTTACAGTACCCACCACCACGGCAGATGCCATATGCATCTCCTTGCGGGCGCTGACACGTTCGGTCTTGCACTGGGCGAACCCGTTGGCGGCACTTAGGCAGAGAAACAATGCAATAGCAAGCTTTTTCACAAAACCCTCCTAGGGTCACAATTGAAGTTTGGCAGTTACGACTTAAGTTGTACGTGTACTGCTTTAGTGGTAGATTGCCGTGTCCAACGGGGGATGGCAATTGTATTGTTCTCGAACGCCCTTACTTCGGAGGAGGTAAGTGGGCCGATGGTAATGGAGGGATGCAGGGAGGCCGGGTAACACCCCTATTTGCAATATCTGTCACTAAGAACGTGGCAGATACTGCGCGCCTGAGAATTCCATAGAATCTGCCGCGGGGGCAGATAGAACGGTACTTTCGTTTGCACCGCAGTACCAGGCGTGGCGGGTGCCAGCCTTTAGGAATCAGTCACAGTGCCAAATAATGTCCAACTGGAAAGTGGATAAGGCGGGGATAAGGTGCAGGAGAGAAAGGGACGCGCAGTTGGGGATCCGCGGATCTTACTTAACAGCGAATGGCTTAGTCGTTGTGGGCAGCGTGGACCATCTGCTTGATTACCGCGTCCTTTTCATCCAATAGGCCGGAGTTCCCACACTTATTTGCCATCCAGTGCTGATAGTTGTTGGTGAGAAAAAGCAGGTATTGTTTGCCCGTCTCCAGGTTGAAGCCGTCTTCCGTATGCTCGCTGAAGATGGTGATCTCACCCGATTGTTTCCCCTTGACCTTCTGGTCGATATGCACGACATAATCGGTGCCATCCAGCGTGTCCCAGGATTGGGGTACCTGGCGTGACGACATCACCGTGCCGATAACCACCACCTGGGAGTCCTTCATCTCCTGGGAGACGGGGAGGGTGTTGGTGCAAGCCGCGAACGAAGCTGTGGCAAAAAAAACGCAAGCTACTCCTGTGGCGACTCGCTTCAATATGCCTCGCTTCCCTCGAGTAAACTGAAAATCCTCTACGGTTTATGATCCCACGGCTGAGAGCCATTGCCAGCCCATAAACCGCTCACGAACCAAGAGATTCATCCCGCATCCCACGAAAGTGGCAGTCCCTGCTGGTGTGCATTACCGCCGCGATCAATTCCGGAAGAGCCTGCCCTGAGCTTGTCGAATGGGGACGGTTGAGAGTCAGTCTTGTCCAAATTAGCTTTTTCGACTCTGTCCATCCACCTCCGCCTATGCCAAGGTGAGCCACGGCATTCAACTTTGTCATCCCGAGCGTACTCCGGATTTCCGTATACGCAGCCCCATCAAGGGCCACGTATACGGCTTTCAGTAAGGAAAGCCGTATGAGCTTAAGCGAAACCACGAAGCCTGACAGGAAATCCGGAGGTAGCCGAGGGACCTGCAGTGCGCCCTTCCCCCTAACAACTCCCTACGGAACCACTGCCACAGCAACCAACCCCATTTCGCTTACCAGCATTCCCTTCCACGCAGTCAGCAATTTGCGCCGCCCAGAAGGCCGTTGTTCCGCTAATTTGGACAGCCCTATTCCTGCCAGCGGCGGAAGATCAGCGCTCCATTAGTCCCGCCAAAGCCAAAAGAGTTGGAAAGAGCCACGTCTACCTTGGCCGCCTCCGGGCTATTGGCGATGTAGTTCAGGTCGCACGCCGGGTCTGGATCGTCGAGATTGGTGGTTGGCGGGACGATCTGGCGTTGCAGCGCCATGATCGTGATGCCTGCCTCCAACCCGCCCGCGCCGCCCAGCAGGTGGCCGGTCATGGACTTGGTCGAGCTCACCAGTAGTTTCCCGCTGGTCGCATGTTCACCGAAAAGAGACTTGATGGCCGCAGTCTCCAGGGCATCGCCCAGCGGGGTGGAAGTGGCATGCGCATTTACGTAGTCCACCGCGGAGGGTTCGATATTGGCGCTGCGCAGGGCATTCTTCATCGCCCGCAGGCATCCTTCGCCCCGCGGCGCCATGCTCGTGATGTGGAACGCGTCCGCGCTCATGCCGTAACCAATAATTTCAGCCAGGATCTTGGCTTCGCGGGCGCGCGCATGCTCCAGCTCCTCCAGGATCAGGATGCCGGCGCCTTCACCTACCACGAAGCCGTCGCGGTCTTTATCGAACGGGCGGCAGGCATGTTCGGGATCGTCGTTGCGCGTGGAGAGGGCGCGCATGGCGGCAAAGCCACCTACACCCATCGGCGTAATAGCAGCCTCAGCGCCGCCGGCGATCATCACGTCCGCATCGTCACGCTCAATGGTGCGAAAAGCGTTGCCCACTGAATGCGCGCTGGTAGTGCAAGCCGTGGACGTCGCCTCGTTCGGCCCCAACGCTCCGTAACGGATGCTCACCTGGCCGGCCGCCAGGTTCACAATCGTCCCAGGAATAAAAAATGGTGAAATCTTGCGCGGCCCGCCCTGGAGCATAGCGCTATGCTCCCGCTCAATCACGTCGAACCCGCCGATACCAGAGCCGATGTGTACACCCACCCGCTCGGCGTTGGCCGGCCCGATCTTCAGTCCGGAATGCTTCAGCGCTTCGTGGGTAGCGGCAAGCGCGAAATGGATAAAGCGCCCCATTTTGCGCGCTTCCTTCTTGTCCACGAAATTCAGTGGATTAAAGTTCTTCACCTCGGCTGCGAAGGTGACGGGAAACCCCGTCGTATCGAAGCTCTTGATGGGAGCCATTCCGCTCTTGCCGTCCAGCAGGTTGTCCCAGACTTCGGGCGCGGTATTGCCTACTCCGCATAACAAACCGATGCCTGTAACAACCACCCTTCTTGCCAAATCACTTACTGCCTTTCGCGTTCTTCTCGATGTATTCCGTAGCGTCTTTTACGGTCTTGATTTTTTCTGCATCTTCGTCTGGGATTTCCAGGTCAAAGGCTTCCTCAAACTGCATCACGAGTTCGACTACGTCGAGCGAATCTGCGCCCAGATCCTCCTGAAACGACGCGCTGGGAGTTACTTCAGCTTCATCGACCTGAAGCTGCTCGACGATAATCTGCTTTACCTTCTCTTCTACTGCTGCTGCCATGCCGTTCTCCTGTCTATAAGAAACAAATCGTTATGCGGTTTCATGATCGGTGTAGCCGGTGAAGACACCTCATACGGGGCTTTTCACCAGGAAGAGCCCCACTTCTCTGAGGCCACGAAGGCCACGTAATCGTGAAACCGCGTTACAGGGCTAAGCGCCCTGCAAGGTTAGGTGAACGGTCCGGGAAGGCGGTGCGGCAGGCGTTCCGGTTTTCCTCCAGGTGCCACCTGCCACAAAAGACTTGGCCGCGCAGAAGGTCTCGAGCGGAGACCGTCTGCGCCGGAAGCCAATGCCTGGCAGGAGACATCAACAGGAAAAACGGCCTAACCCGCAACCCGCGCAGTTCACGGCCCCAAAGTTTTTAGTCTACTGAGCGCTCCAAGTGGTGTAAAGCGCGGCACTCCACAGGTTTCCTCCAGGAACTTTGGCTTCAGGGCGAGTAAAGTCAGAAAAAGAAGATGGCAATGTTTCCCGGTATGCTCACACTCGTATTTGCGGCCGTCGGCGCCTTTGTCGCCGGCATCGTGTTGGCCACCTATTTTGAGCGCACTCGCAGCAATGCGGAGCGCGCGAGCTTGGAAAAATCCTCCAAAACCCTCCTCGACCAGTTGGCCGGCACCCGCGTCCATCTTGACCAGGCACGCACCGAGAGCACGACTCAACAGGCCACCATCGCCCGGCTGGAAGAACGCCACGCTGCGACAGAACGCGTGGTAGAGCAGTTGCGCGCCGATCTGCCGGAGACCTTCAAGTCACTCGCCAGCCAGGTCTTGGAAGAGAAATCGACCCGTTTCGCAGAGCAAAGCCAGGCCGGCCTGGGCCAGGTCCTCGCGCCCCTTAAGGCCCGCCTGGAGGACTTTCAGAACAAGATCGAAGCCGCCCGCATCGAGCAAGTCAAGGGGGGCGTACATCTGAGCGGCCAGATCGACAAGCTCTTCGAGTCCAACACCCGCTTCGCCGAACAAGCCAATAACCTGGCCAGTGCGCTCCGGGGGTCAAGTAAAGCCCAGGGCGCATGGGGGGAGTTAATCCTGGAGCGGGTTTTACAAGCTGCCGGCTTGCGTTCGGGCCACGAATACCATGCCCAGGAAAACTATGCGGGCGAGAACGGAAAGCGAGCTCAGCCGGATGTGGTCATCCATTTGCCGGGCGACCGCCATCTGGTCATCGACTCCAAGGTCTCCCTGGTTCATTACGAGGCCCACAGTATCGCGGAAACCGATGCCGCACGGGCAGTGGCCGCTGAAAGTCACAGCAGTTCCGTCCGCGCCCACATCCGTGGCCTGGCAGAAAAGAATTATCAGACACTGTACGGTCTAAATTCCCTCGATTTCGTGATCATGTTTCTCCCTATCGAGCCCGCCTTCATGCTGGCTATCTCCCGCGATGACAAGCTGTGGGAGCAGGCCTGGCAGCGAAACGTGTTGCTCGTCAGTCCTAGCACGCTCCTTTTTGTCTTACGTACGGTCGCCTCTCTCTGGCGGCAGGAGCAGCAGAAGCAGAACGTGGAAGAGATCGCCCGCAAAGGCGCGGACCTCTACAACAAGCTGGCCAGCTTCGTCGCCGACTTCAGCGAGGTAGGGAACCGGCTCGACAACGCGCAGCGCAGTTACGCGGATGCCATGTCAAAGCTGCACACCGGTAAGGGCAATGTGATCCGCCAGGCGGAAATGCTGAAGGCTCTCGGCGTAAAGCCGACCAAGCAGCTCCCGCAGGGTTTGATCGAGTTAGCACAGCAGGAAACCCTGGAACTGGAGCCGGAGCTGGCCGAGGAACCGAGCCTCACCGTCGAGACTCTATCCTGACCCTCTAATGTCAATGAAAGAAACCGTAGGTAAACCTGCGGCTCTGTCCATCCCCGATAGCTCTGCAGAGGTGAGCGCGACCCTCAACTTTGTCATCCCGACCGGAGCGGACCCGGATTTCCTACCTCGGCAGCACTCGCAGCGACCACGTGTGCGGCTTTCAGTAAGGAAAGCCGCATGAAGTTCGCCAACGCCACGAACCTCGACAGGAAATCCGGGGTAGCGTAGTGGAGGGACCTGCTGTGCGCCTTTCCCACTCACAAACGGGCCTGGGAATGACTTTCGACCGAGCGGCGGGAGGGAGGTGCGGGTTCCCCCGTTTTCCCTTAACCCCGCTCAAACCCCGCTCGCAGCCTCTGCCACGTAGTCTCCAGCGTCTCCGGGAGCACCCGCGTCTCTGCAATCACCGTCATGAAGTTGGAATCCCCCAGCCACCGCGGAAGTACATGCATGTGCAAGTGCCCGGCCACCCCAGCGCCCGCCGCCTTGCCCAGGTTCAGGCCCATATTGATCCCATCGGGCGTATACATCTGGCGCAGAACGGCATCGGTACGTTGCGCCAGCGTCATAATCTCGCCTGCCGCCGCCCCGTCCAGCCCGGCCAGCGTCTCCTCGTGGGCATACGGCACGATCATCACGTGGCCGGAAGAATAAGGGAAAGCGTTGAGAACGATAAAGCTATGCTCCCCCCGCAACACAATATTCGCTGCACGGTCGGCCTCTAGCGCGGAGCCCCCCTGCTCGACCGCGAACCGGGTGGCCGCGATCAGGTTACAAAAGACGCAGTGACAGTCACCGGTCCAGCCAGCCAACGCCTCGGGCACGCCCTTGCGTCCCCTGGGATCGGCATCGACCAGGTAAGGGTACCGCCAGGGCGTCCACAAGTAGTCCATGCGGTTCAAGTATACGGAGCGTTGCAGCACACAATCTCACCTACCCCATAACCACACCAGCTTGTCTTCATCAAACGTTCACGAATCAGTAAAAATAGGCCTTTCCAGCGCTTTTTGCGATCCCCTCGCGCGCGCCGAATTGACCACGAGTTCGTTGACATGCTTTCCCGGCGATTGCTATAGTTGTGTATGAAGGGTCTACGTAGAGGATTCGGCGTAGACGTCCATCGCCGCTCTTGCTTTACCCCCCTCACCGGATGCTCCTACCGGAGATTGATTTAAGTGCCAAGCCATTCTGTCCGGCTACACTAACAGTCTCCCTCCGAACGTTTGTTGGGACGGAATAAGCACTACGGTGTCCCTGCTTCACAGACCATGCCTGCAAAATAGTCTGGCGAAGTAACTGCGGGAATGAATCTCGGGGAGCCTTGGCTAAGTCTATTAAGACCAGGACATCGTGATTCAACAAAGAACCGTAGTGGTGGACGGATCGGGAGTTACCGATCGAGAATCCGGAGCTGGCATTCATGGCAGACGTCCTAAATCCTGAACGAACCGAGAGCGCACCCCTGAACACCGAATTGCAAACCCCAACGCTTGATGCACCGGCGGATCATTTTGACCCGTCCGAGGAGTTAACCCACAACCCGCAAGCTGTCGCCAGCGTGCCGCACCACGTCGTCGATCCCAAGCCCGTCGTCACCCACTCCGCCGGAGATGAATCCGAACTGACCGGCATGGAAGACTTCGCCGCCGCGCTGGAATCGTTTGACCGCGAACAAGCCGCTGAAGCCGCCGCCCAGGCCTATGACGACAACGTCGTCACCGGCACCGTCATCAAGTTGACGGACAAGCATGTGGTGGTCGATGTTGGCCTCAAGTCCGAAGGTCTCATTCCCCTGGAGCAGGTACTGGACCATAATGGCCAGCCCAAGCTCAAGGCGGGCGATACGGTCGAGGTGGTGGTGGAGCGTGAAGAAGCCGAAGGTGGCTTCCTGCTCAGCTACGACAAGGCGCAACGGCACCGGGTTTGGGATGCAATCGAAAAGGCCGCCAACGACAAGACTCCGGTCGTGGGTACGGTACTGGGCCGCGTCAAGGGCGGTCTCACCGTCGACATCGGCATCAAGGCGTTTCTGCCGGGCTCCCAGCTGGAAATTCGTCCCGTGCGCAATCTGGATGGCTATATCGGCCAGCAGATTGAAGTGCGCGTCATCAAGCTGAACAAAAAGCGCGGCAACGTGGTGGTCTCCCGCAAGGAGCTTCTCGAAGAGGAGCAGACCAGCAAGCGCAGCCTGACCCTTGAGCATCTTGAAGAAGGCGCGATCCTTACCGGCACGGTGAAGAACCTGACCGACTACGGCGCTTTTGTCGACCTGGGCGGAATCGATGGGCTGTTACATATAACGGATATGTCTTGGGGACGCCTTACTCATCCCCGCGACCTGGTAAACGTCGGCGACGAGATCCAGGTTAAGGTCCTCAAGTTCGACCGGGAGAAGCAGCGCGTTTCCCTCGGCTTCAAGCAACTCACGCCTGATCCATGGCTCGATGCCGTGGAGCGCTATCCCATCGGCGCCCGCGTACGTGGCCGGGTGCTCAGCGTGACCGACTACGGCTCCTTTGTCGAGTTGGAGCAAGGCATTGAGGGACTGGTCCACGTCTCCGAGATGACCTGGTCCAAGCGGATGAAGCATCCCTCCAAGTTGGTCAAGCCCGGAGATGAGGTCGAAACCGTAGTGCTCAGCGTCAATCCCAACGACCGTCGTATTTCGTTGGGCATGAAGCAGCTGCTCGAGAACCCCTGGGAGCATCTCTCGGAGCGCTATCCTGCAGGCACCATCGTGGAAGGCCGGGTGCGCAACCTGACCGACTTCGGCGCCTTCATTGAGATTGAAGATGGCATCGATGGCTTGGTGCACGTGAGCAATCTCAGCTGGACTAAGCGCGTGAAGCATCCTTCCGAGATTCTGAAGAAGGGCGAGAAAGTGCGCGCCGTAGTTCTTGGGGTGGAAGCCGAGAACCGTCGCCTGTCGCTCGGTATCAAGCAACTGCAGCCGGATGTCTGGGAGACCTTCTTTGCCCAGCATCGCGTCGGCGATGTGGTCAAGGGCAAGGTACTGCGTACGGCGCAATTCGGAGCATTCATTGAGATTGCCGAGGGCGTCGAAGGACTGTGCCACGTTTCCGAAGCCGCTGACCCCATGGGCCAGCCCATCAAGCTCGAGGCTGGGCAGGAGTACGACTTCAAGATCATCAAGATGAATCAGGATGAGAAGAAGGTCGGTCTCAGCTTGCGCGCGGTAGGCGAAGAAGCCAGCCGGGCCGATGTGGAAGCCTACAAGCAGCCAGTTTCAAGCTCAACCACCACGCTGGGTGATCTGGTCAACTGGAAGCGTCTGGAACACGAATAGAGCGGGACGAATAGAAAGCACACGAAAAGAGGCACACAGTGTTCCAACACTGTGTGCCCTTTCTCTTTTACTTTGAGGTGTCGATCTTCAGGTCAAAGTTAAGTTGCTTCTTGCTGTCGAACGAGCTGATGGATCTGGTTTTTGACTTGTGTCCTTTGAACTCTGCCCACAGCTGATAATCCACGTCTGAGTTCAGCTGCCCAAAGCGATAGTGTCCGTCTGCTTCGGTGATAAACGTCCTGACTCCCTGGCTTTTCTGGTCCTGCAGGTAGACCACGGCGTTCGCCTGCGGCTGGTCACTGGAATTTTGCACCATGCCCTGCACCACCCGCACCGCTTGTCCCAGGCTTTGAGCAAGACCTTGGGGACAGCTTGCCGCGCATGTGCATAACAACAGCAACACCCCCGGTATCCATCGTGCCCTATTACGAAACCCCACTCTCATTCTTCTTCCTCGTCGGCCACTTCTTCGTCCTCATCTTCGTAGCCTTCCTCGTCCACTTGGGAGAGTTCGAGCGGCTCCGTGGCGACGACTTCGAACTCAGTGCCGCATTCATCGCAGACCACGATGTCTCCTTCTTCCACTTCGTCGGGGTCGAAATCGAGAACGCTCTCGCATTCCTGACAGACTGGCATACAGCTCTCCTTTCACGGAGCATTAAGATATTGGTGATGACCGCCACCAAGATGCGGCTTGGCTAGTTTCCGGGAGAACACCCCGAACGTCAAGGAACTCCAACCGAGACAACAAATCGTACCGCGAACGGAGACCAAGGATTGAAAAAGAATACGAGTCTTCTGCTCCTGCTCCGGTTTTGACCGCGCTCATTACTAACGTATACGTCATCTTGCAGCGAAAGGTTCGAGCGTTGCTCGTCTGATCGCAACCACTTCGGCTATCTTAGCCTCGGCGTCGAGTGCACCACGGAATGTGCTTCGTGGTCACGCCCGTACTGAAAACGCGTTAGTCTTAAAAGACGAGTCATGGCACGCTTCCCCCGCACCGGTTTCTCCGCTCTATCATTCCCGAGCTTTAGTGGCGTCACCAGGCAACTGGTCCTGGTGAACGTCGCGGTCTACTTCTTATTGTTGATCCTGGAGTTTGCGGCGCCGCGCATGGCGCTGGTCCTGGGCACCTATTTTTCGCTCACTCCAGTGTTGTTGCTGCACGGCTGGGTGTGGCAACTTGTGACCTACAGCTTCCTGAATACCGGCGTGTTGCATGTCGCCTTCAACATGCTCACCTTGTGGTTTATCGGATCTTTTTTGGAAACCTCCAAGGGAAGCCGCTGGCTGCTGGAGATTTACTTTGCGTGTGCGGTGGGCGGAGCCCTGATTGGGAGCGCGCTTAGCTTCACCCAGATTTTTCATTCCAGCCCCCTATCCACCACCGCCAGCGCCGACGGGGCCTTGTTCGGCCTGCTGGCAGCCTTCGCCGTGCTCTTCGGTGACCTTGAGATGTACATGTTCCCGCTCCCGGTGGCCATCAAAGCCAAATATCTCGTGATCGTTTACATGCTCATCGAGGTTGCGATGTTGCTCTCCGGAGGGCCTCCGCTCGCCATTTTCGTGATTCTCAGCGGCGCCGCGATCGGTTTCTTTTTCGCCCGCCGCGCTCCTCGCAGGGCCATGACCACGGGTGTAAGCGAAGCCCTCTTCGGTCTGCGCAACAACTACTACCGCTGGAAGCGCCGTCGCGCCTCACGCAAGTTCGAGGTGTACATGCGAAAGCAGAACCGCGACGTCCGCTTCGACAGCGAAGGCCGCTACATCGACCCCGACGAAAAGCGAGACCCCAACGACCGCAAATGGATGAACTAACGAGGCGCCAGCGACTCTTTCAGCCACTAGCTGATTCCTCATGAAACGCCACGCCACCCTTGTCATCCCGACCGGAGCGCAGCGCAGGGGAGGGACCTGCAGTTCCACTCAACCGCAATCCAATGCTGTCGTCAGAGACTCTTTCGGCCACTAGCCAACTCTTCAGGAAAGCGCCACCCCGCCCTTTGTCATCCTGCATGCCCAGGCGTGCCGTGGGAGCGCAGGGGAGGGACCTGCAGTTTTTCCTAAACCCCAAGCCTCAGCTAGTAGTCCGAATATGCAATTCCCGCAACTGCTGTGGGCTAACCGGCGTAGGCGCATCCACCATTAAATCAATGGCCTTTGCCGTCTTGGGGAAAGCAATAACCTCGCGCAGGCTCTGCGCCCCAGCCAGGATCATCGCAATCCGGTCCAGCCCCAGCGCAATGCCCCCATGGGGTGGCGTTCCATACGTCAGCGCCTCCAGGAAGAACCCAAACCGCGACCGCGCCTCTTCTTCGCTCATCCCCAGAGCGCGGAATATCTCCTGCTGCACATCCTGCCGGTGGATACGAATCGAGCCCGATCCCAGCTCCAGTCCATTCATCGCCAGATCGTAATAGCGCGCCCGCACCGACGCCGGATCGGAGACCAGCCTCTCCATATCTTCCTCGTGCGGCGAGGTGAACGGGTGATGGGCCGGGAGCCAGCGCTGCGACTCTTTATCAAACTCAAACATGGGAAAATCCGTCACCCAGATCGGCCGGAACGCCTTGTCTCCAGCGATCTGTTTGCCCAGGAGCCGCTCCGGTGACTCCACCACCTGATCCGTAATAGCGGAAGTCTTGTGCCGGTCGGCATATCGCCGCGCCAGCTCAACCCGCAGATTTCCCGCCGCCGAGTAAACGCCAATCTCCCGCTCGGAGAGGTGGCCCTGCGTCTTGGTGTCGCTGGCCTGCACATGGGCGGAAGCATCGCCGGCCACCAGCACCAGCAGATCCTCCGCTTCGCCCTCTACCCGCGCCGGCGCCAGTGCGCGTACCTTCGCGACTGCTTCAGGAAAGCTCTTCTCCAGCCGCTTCCAGTCATCGATCAACTTCGCGCCTTTGCTGCCGTCGAACAGCGGCCGGTTGTCGTCGCGTTCCTTGCGGGAAAGCTCCCCCACCTTCGGGATACACACCACCACCACCGGCAGTGTGGGATCGATAGCCAGCGCCTGCAAATCCTCCTCGCGAAACGCGGAGCGAACGTCAATCAACTCGGGCATCCGCAGATCCGGCTTATCAATGCCAAAACGGCGCATGGCCTCGTCGTAAGTGATGCGGGGAAAGGGAGTAGACAGTACCACGCCCACCGCGGCAAATGCTTCCCGCAAAAAATTCTCCACCACCAGGAACACGTCTTCCTGGCGCACGAACGACATCTCCAGATCGACCTGGGTGAACTCCGGTTGCCGATCGGCGCGAAGATCCTCATCCCGGAAGCAGCGCACAATCTGAAAATAGCGGTCGAAGCCCGAGATCATGAGAATCTGCTTGAATAACTGCGGCGATTGCGGCAGCGCATAAAAGTTGCCGCCATGCACACGGCTGGGAACCAGGTAATCCCGCGCCCCTTCCGGGGTCGAGCGTGTCATGAACGGGGTCTCGATTTCCAGAAAGCCCTGGTTCGACAGGCTCTCCCGCACCGCGCGGGTGATCTTGTGACGCAGCTCAAAATTCTGCTGCATCTGTTGCCGGCGCAGATCGATATAGCGGTATTTGAGGCGCAACTCTTCGTTAGCAATGGCCTCTTCGGCAGGCGAGAACGGAGGCACCCTGGAGTCGTTCAACACCAGCAACTGCTCCGCGGCCACCTCGATTTCACCGGTTGCCATTTTGGGGTTGATCACATCCCGGCCGCGCAGGCGTACCTTGCCCACCACCGCCACCACGTATTCCGGCCGCACCTGTTCAGCCTTGGCGTGGCCCTCCGGGGTCAGGTCCTTGTCCAGAACGATTTGCGTTATCCCTGTGCGGTCGCGTAGATCCAGGAAGATCAGGTTGCCATGGTCCCGGCGGCGATTGACCCACCCCATCAGGATGACCTGTTCCCCAGCCTGCCCTGCGCGGAGTTGCCCACAAGTGTGCGTGCGTTGAAGAGTGCCTAGAAAGTCGAGCAATGCGGATGTCCTAATTTGAAGTTGGAGGGTCGAGAAGCGAGGCCAGCTTCTCGCTGAGTTGGGCCCGGGGAACCTTGAACTGCTCACCGGTGGCGAAGTGCTTTACCGTCAAGATACCGGACGCAACCTCGTCCTCGCCGAGAATCACGATGGCCCGCGCCACTTTATTAGCCGCCTCGAATGATTTCTTAAGTCGAAACGATCCATCGCCCAGTTCGACCCGTAAGCCGTTAGCGCGCAGTTCTCTAGCCAAAGCCAACGCAGCAGGATTCATGCGATCCCCCAGCGGAGCCACATAGGCCGCTGCGAGCTGAGGGGTATGCCTGCCCTGTGCCTCGAGCACCAAGACCAGGCGATCTTCGCCCATGGCAAATCCAATTCCCGGCGCCTTGGGTCCGCCGATCGCTTCCGAGAGCCCGTCGTAGCGTCCACCGCCAAGCAGGGCATTCTGCGATCCAAGCCCACCTTCGCCAGGTTCGTCGTAAACGAACTCAAAAGTCGTCCGCGTGTAGTAATCGAGCCCACGCACCAGGCGATGGTCGTGCTCGTAGGGCACTCCGCATGCGTCGAGAGCCGTGCAAACCGCGGCAAAATGTTCCTTGGATCCCTCATCGAGCGAGTCCCAGATACGGGGCAGCGTGGCGATGATGGGCTGGTCTTCCGGATGCTTGCAATCGAGCACGCGCAGAGGGTTGGTCACCGCCCGGCGCTGGCAATCCTCGCACATGCGTGAGACCACCGGATCCAGGGCCATGCGCAAGGCCTGCACATACCGTGGCCGGTCGGTCGCTGAGCCCACCGAGTTGAGCAGCAGCCTCCAGCCCGTAATCCCCAACTCGTGCAGCAAGGTGGCCAACATCTCCAGCACTTCCGCATCGCGCAGCGGAGACTCGCTGCCCGCGCTGGGCGGTCCGATCACCTCGGCGCCAATCTGGAAGAACTGGCGGTAGCGGCCTCTTTGCGGCCGTTCGCGGCGAAACTGCGGGCCAATGTAGTAGAGCTTTTGTAGTTGGCCGCTCTCCCCTAACTGGTGTTCAATGTAAGCCCGCACTACGCCGGCAGTATTCTCCGGACGCAGGGTCAGCGACTGCGTCGATTCGCCCTGGATGCGAGCTTCCGGAGTAAAGGTATACATCTCTTTGGAGACGATATCGGTCTCCTCTCCCACCCCACGGGAGAAGAGCTGTGTGTCCTCAAAAACCGGCGTACGGACCTCGCCGAAGGAATAGCGCTCAAAAACCCGCCGCGCTGTGCTCTCGATGTGGTTCCAAAGTTCAGTTTCCGGAGGCAGCAGGTCCCGGGTGCCCCGGACAGCTTGCAAAATGCTCATAAGTGCTGAAGTATCCAACTCTTTCCAGAATACAGGCGCACTCCAATCCCTTCCACTTTCGAAGAGGGGCGGATCGGCCCAAGTCTGCGGATGCGCGAATTTTCTGGCTGTAACGCTCCGATGCTTTGTATCAGCCGTCCACCGCCCCACGGTGGAGGAAACGGGCACAAGGCGGCATTCCGTTGCTTCGTTGGGCATGATTTTTGTTCTTGTTAGGGATGACTTGCAAGCTGCAGAAACTCTCATGCTTTGTGTCAGGGCACGACTTTACAGCTTGCGGAAAAACTCAATTTTCTGAAGGGTACGGCCTTCAGGTCGTACGTAAATGATTAAAAGCAGGAACGGCTTTAGCCGCTGAGGGGACGATCCTTGCCCTCAAACCGACTTTTTCCGCAAGCTGTTTAGTCGGGCCGTACAGGGCCACAACTATGAGGGCTTTAGCCCTTGAGGTATGTCTTTGGGGTCTCTGTTTCTTGTTAGGGCAGTTTTAGCCGGGCTGTAAAGAGACCACAAGCTTGCGGAATGCGCGAGTTTTCTGGTTGTAACGGCTCTGATGCTTTGTATCAGGGCACGGCTTTAGCCGGGCCATTCAGACTGCCCTATTTGAGGGCTTCAGCCCCTGGGCTTTTAGCAATTGCACCCTACCACTTCTCCAACTCCTTAAGGTAAGTCGCCGTGTACTCCACATAATTCCGCGCATACTGCAAGATCGACTCACGATCGTTAGGATCAAGCCGGCGCCGCTCTTTAGCCGGCACCCCCGCCCACAGCGTGTTCGCAGGCACGACTGTATTCTCCGTAACCACCGCACCCGCAGCAATGATGGAACCCTCACCGATCCTCACATTGTTGAGGATCGTCGCCCCCATCCCGATCAAGCACGCATCTTCGACCACGCATCCATGAACCGTCGCGTTATGTCCGATGGTGACCCAATCCCCCACCTTGACCGGATGTTTGTAGCGCATGCCGTGCAACACAGCGCAATCCTGTACGTTGCTGTACGCGCCCACGCGTATGGAGTGCACATCACCGCGCAACACTGCATTCATCCACACGCTGGCGTGCTCGCCCAACTCCACTTCCCCCAAAACCTGGGCGGAAATATCGACGTAGCAAGAACTCGGAATGACCGGATTATGACCGAGGTAGGACCGTACCATCAGGATGCCCTCCTTATGGGGCAGGGAAAATGCTGCCCAAGATGCTGATTAAGCTTGACTCCACACCTCAAAGGTAACGTAAGCTTATAGAACCCAATTGGGATGTTTGGAGGTGTGGTTCATTTGGCAGAGGTTCGCGTGCAGGAAGGCGAGCCGCTTGAAAATGCATTGCGCCGTTTTAAGCGCAAGGTTCAGCAGGAAGACATTATCAAGGAAGTGAAGCGTCACTCCTTCTACCTGAAGCCTGGCGAGCGCCGTCGAGTTAAAGAAGCGTTGGCGCGCAAGCGGAATCGTAAAAAAGCAAGAAAAGAGCAGGATTAACCCTGCACTTGCCGGCTTACCGGGTTGCGAAGCATGCGGTAGGCCGGCAATCCCGCACTTTTCAAGAATTTGCGAAAAGAGGTTGTAAAGCAACATTTCCCCTCTCATTCCCGTATTTGGCGAATGCGAGGACAGTTGTCGAATTGACAGACGAATCAGCTGGTTGGTGACACGACGCCAAATTCAGCGATCCGTCGACGGAATACTGAAAATTCCAAGGCATGCTCGGGGGGACGCGTAATGGATTTCATCGACAAGATACTGAAATGTTCTGATTGTGGTAACGACTTTGTCTTTACCGCCGGCGAACAACTGTTCTTTCACGATAAGCAATTCAAAAACGATCCAAAGCGTTGCAAACAGTGCAAAATTAAGCGCGTGGCAGGAACCGGCAATGGCGTGCGCACAGAAACCCGGACCGTCTGTTCGGAGTGCGCCACCGAAACTACCGTTCCCTTTAAGCCCACGCAAGGTCGCCCCGTGCTCTGCAGGTCCTGTTTCCAGCAGCGGCGGCCCCCGGTGCCATCCACAGTAGCAGCCAGCGCCGCTTCCTGAGGATTCTCTCCCTTTAGGGTGGGATATTCCACAGGCGGCAACTCAACGGCTATAGACCGGTCTCCCGGCTTTGCTGTGGAGTCTGTCTGCGTTGATGAATTTCATGCGGTCGCTTGGTGCCGCATACAGCAAGTCCCGGTTTGGGGGAGAGGTGTGACTGCGCTTCTCCCTGGAGCTTGCTTCGCAGTTTCGCCCTGGCCCTTACCCCTTGCGGAAAAACTCCAGTTTTTGAAGGGTACGGGCTTCAGCCGGTACGTAAGTGGCTCTAGCAGGCCCGGTTTCGCCGCTGAGGGCTGACTTTCTTTCAGGGTCCGCGCCTTTTTCCAAGACTTTTGACCAGGCGTCCCTTTTTAGTTTGCAGCCGCGGGTTTCCGTGTTGCCGTTCGGCTGGCCGTCTTGACCGCCGGGGTCACTTTGGCGGCATGGGCCTTCTGCTTCTTGTCTTCGTGGGTCACCAGTAGGGCCTCTATTTGCCGCAACAGGTTCATGATGTTCATGGGCTTGACCAGCATCTCGTCCATGCCTTCATCTCGCCACTCCGAGCCTGGAACCGGGAACGCCGTTAGCATGGCCACCGCCGGCTGATAAGGGGCTTGCTTCGCCGCCCGCACCACATCCAGTCCCGCCGACTCATTTTCCATGCGCATATCCGTGATCACCATGTGAAAGGTGCCGGCCTTTAGCTTGGACCGGGCCTCGCGGGCGGAAGCCGCCGTTTCTACCTCGAAATCGTTCATTTCGAGGACCGCCTTAAGGGTCAACAGAATTGCGAGCTCGTCATCTACCAGAAGAATGCGACGTTTCATGGGAAAAACTCCAGGGTACAGTGGCTGTAGGTCCGGGGGGAATCTTTGTCCGCCTGTTCGGATCCTACCTGAATGGCGTTGCGTTATTTAGACTGACAACGTGGCAGAATACCACGTTGAGAACTTCGGCTGCCGTGCCAGCCGCGCTGACGGCGAGATCATCAGCGCGGAACTGCGCCATCGCGGCCTGAGCCCGGCTTTGAGTCCCGCCCGGGCCGACGTAGTCGTTGCCAATACCTGCAGCGTGACTGCCCAGGCCGACCGCACGGCCCGCGCCTTCCTGCGCCGCGTGCGGCGTGAAAATCCCAATGCGCGCATCGTGGTCACCGGATGCTATGCCCAGCGGGCGCCGCAAGAGGTTGCTGAGCTGCCCGGCGTGCACGCCGTGATCGGCAACAGCCATAAGTCCCTGGTAGCGGAGATTGCCCAGCACGCCGCGGCGTTTGTGCCCCTGACCGCATTACGGCCGGCCCCCGCCCTCTACGTGGACGACACCTTTGCTCACTCGGAGCTGTCAATGCCGCAAACAGGCTGGTGGGCGGGCAGCCAGACCCGTCCCAATCTCAAGGTGCAGGATGGCTGTGGTAACCGCTGCTCCTTCTGCATCATTCCCGCGACCCGCGGCCACAGCCGTTCCCTGTCGCTCGAAACCTGCCTGCGGAATGTACAGGACTTCGCCGCCGGCGGTGGTACCGAGCTGGTGCTCTCTGGCATCAACCTGGGACGTTGGGGACGAGACCTCACGCCACAGCGCACGCTGGAAGAACTGGTGGGCGCCATTTTGCTCCGTACTGCGCTGCCCCGCCTGCGTCTCAGCTCCATCGAGCCCATGGACTGGACGACCGGACTGCTGGCCCTGTTTCGTGCCTACGCCGTTACCCCCGGAGCGAGGCTCGCGCGCCACGCCCATCTCCCGCTGCAATCCGGGTCCGACGCCATTCTGCGCGCCATGCATCGCCGTTATCGCCCCTGGCACTACGCGGAAAAACTGCGCCTGATTCGCGACAGCATGCCCGATGCCGCGATCGGCGCCGACGTGATGGTGGGCTTTCCAGGCGAAAGCGAGGACCTGTTTGAGGAAAGCTTCGCCTTTATTGCCGCCCAGCCCTTCACGTACCTGCACCTGTTTCCTTTTTCCGCTCGCCCCGATACCAGGGCGTGGCCGCTGGCTCAGGAATATCCGGTGCCGGCGCAGGCGGTTACGGAGCGCATGGCACGCTTGCGGGCACTCATCGCCGCAAAGAATCGTAGTTTTCGACAGAGTTTTGTGGGTCGCGAGCTGCCGGCGGTTACCTTGCACGCTGAATCCGGCGAAGTGACACCTGCGCTAGCCGACAACTTTCTTGAGGTGCGCCTCGAAGCCCACGCGCCGCCCAACCAGAATCTGCGGGTACTGGTCACAGGGCTCACCGAAACGGGCTTGACTGGCCAATTTGGGACATGACCGAAGAGTTCTTCCGGTCGGTGTGCCAAAATGCTATGCTTTATTTGAGGGGCCTTGCGTCTCTCGTTCCCGGAGGAAACCATCGATAAGCGTTCGGCCAAGTCTTTTATCCGCATTAACGACAGAATTCGCGCGCGTGAAATCCGCGTCATTGACGAAAACGGTGAACAGCTCGGAATTCTGCCTCCCTTCGAAGCCTTGAAGATTGCCCGCGAGCGTGGTCTCGATCTGGTGGAAGTTTCGCCGACCGCCCAGCCGCCGGTCTGTCGCATTCAGGACTACGGAAAATTCCTCTACGAGAAGGACAAGAGCGACCGAGCGGCGCGCAAGAAGCAAAAAGTCATTGTCGTCAAGGAAGTCAAGTTCTCCGTGACTGTGGATGAACACGATTACCAGACCAAGAAAAACCAAGCCGTCCGCTTCCTGGGTGAAGGCGACAAGGTAAAGGCATCCTTGCGCTTCAAAGGCCGTCAGATGGCCCACCGCGAGCTGGGTTACGCCATCATCAACCGCCTGATTCAGGACATGGGCGACGCAGGCATCGTCGAGTTCATGCCGCGCATGGAAGGCACCACGCTGCACGCCATCCTGGCCCCGGGCAAGAAAGCCGAACCGCCCAAGAAGCCCGCCGCGCCCAAGCCGCCATCACCCGGCCTGGTCGGCCAGCAACAACCCCAATCAGCCCAATCGTAAGACCAAAACCGCAGCTACCTCCGCTCCACCATCGCACTGGTTGGGTTGTCCGGCAATATCTCGTAGAAGTCCCCGACGAGCAACAGAATTGTCACCCACCCCGGTGTGCCGTGGGACCGGAGCGCAGCGAAGTGGAAGGACCTGCTTCCACTTAAACCCCAAGCGAATGCTGTCGTCGGCAATTCTTTCAGCCAATTCCCCATGGACGCGAGACCCTCTTTGTCGTCCCACCTGCCGTGGGATCGAAGCTGATGGATCTGTAGTTCCTCGACCAGCAACAGAATTGTCATCCCGCCTGCCCCGGCGTGCCATGGGACCAAAGCTGATGGACCTGTAGTTTCGTCGGCTAGCAACAGAATTGTCATCCCGACCGGAGCGTAGCGAAGTGGAGGGACCTGCTTCCACTTAAACCCCAAGCCAATGCCGTCGCCGGCAATTCTTCCAGCCACAAGCCAATCCCAATGGAGCGCGACCTCCTTTATCGTCCCGGTCCGCCGTGGAGCGTGCCGTGGGAGCAGCCAACTCCCTGTGGCAAGCTGAATAAAGATAAGTCACTGCAAACTCGCCACGGATGCGAGGCCTGGAGGGCCGACCGCCAAACGGTACAGCCCGGAAGGGCTGGGGCTGAATGCCCGAAGAAGATCTGAGCACCGTAGGTGCGGCACTAAACATGAGCTCGTATCTGTGTCATCCGGAGGAAGCCGGCCTATCCCGGCGTGCCGTGGAGGCACCCGCAGTTCCACTCCCCAAGCCCACCCAACTAGCGCCACCACCCGCTCTCCCGTATAATCCCAATAAGTAGAAACAGCTAAGTAAGCAGGAAAACCATGCCCAAATTGAAGACCCATAAGGGCGCGGCCAAGCGCTTTAAGAAGACCGGTACGGGGAAAATCCTCCGCGGTCAAACCAAGAAGCGCCACATTCTGACCTCCAAGTCCAAAAAGGTTAAGAAGAAGTTGAGTGGCACAGTTCTGGTTTCTGATGGTGACAAGCGCAAGGTAGCGCGAATGATTCCTTACGCCTGATCGGCCCTCACGGGTTTGGGCCATTGGCCCCTGTCTACAAGACAAGACGATCTAGGCACAACAAAGCGAGTGAAGAGGTACTTCCTACCTCCAGCCGCACAACGCAGCACCTAAAAGGAGAACCACCATGCCCCGCGTCAAACGTGGCACAAAACGCAATGACCGCCGCAAAAAAATTCTCAAGCGAGCCAGCGGCTACTTCCTAACCAAATCCAAGCTTTACCAGGCAGCGCAGGAAGCCGTTGAACGCGGTCTCAAATTCGCCTACATCGGCCGCAAGCAGAAGAAGCGTCAGTTCCGCAGGCTCTGGATCGTCCGCATCGGCGCAGCCGCCAAGCTCAACGGGATCAGCTATTCGCAGTTCATCCACGGTCTCAAGCTGGGGGGCATCGACCTGGATCGCAAGATTCTGGCTGACCTCGCGGTCAACGATCCGGCTGGCTTTACCGCGCTCACCGATCAGGCCAAGAGCGCACTCACCAAGACAGCTGCTTAGAAGCAACCCGACCGCAACAGAGTCTCGCTCCAGCCCGGTCGCACTGTGATCGGGCTTTCGAGCGCTTGTGCCAGGAACCCATGCCGCCCACTGAAATTCCTGAACTGAAAGACTACTCGCCGGCCTCGCTGGATAAATTCTTCAGCGCGATCCTGGAGCAGTTCGATCGGGATTCTGCCTCAGCCGTCTCTGTCGAAGCGCTCGAGCAATTGCGCATCCGCTGGATCGGTCGCAAGCAGGGACTGCTGACTAAGGTCGGCGAGGTGCTGAAGGGCGCTCCGGCCGAAGCGCGGCGGGAGGTCGGGCAACGCTTCAACGCCCTCAAATCCACCATCGAACCTCGTTGCGAACTGGACCTCAAACCGGCGCCGGCTGCCAACGAATCGATCGACATCACCCTCCCCGGAACCCGCCGCTCACCCGGCGCCGAGCATCCGCTCATCCGGACCATGAACGAAATCGTCAGCGTCTTTGCGGCGATGGGTTACTCCGTCGGCCTGGGCCCCGAAGTCGAAACCGACTACTACAACTTCGAATCGCTGAACTTTCCGCCCGGCCATCCCGCGCGCGACACCCAGGACACCCTGGTCATCGTCAACCAGGAGCGCAAGCCGCTGCGCGAACGCCTATTGATGCGCACTCATACCTCGCCGGTACAGATCCACACCATGGAAGAGCAACCGCCACCGTTGCGTATTGTCATTCCCGGCAAGGTGCACCGCAACGATGCCGCGGACGCCACCCACTCGCCCATCTTTCACCAGGTCGAAGGGCTCTGTGTCGATACCAACATCACCTTCTCCGATCTCAAAGGCACGCTTGACCATGCTATGAAGGCGTTTTTCGGCTCCTCCGTGAAAACGCGATTTTTCCCCTCGTTCTTTCCCTTCACCGAGCCATCCGCCGACGTGCAGATCAGTTGCCCCTTCTGTGGTGGTCGCGGCTGCCGCAAGTGCAAACAATCCGGCTGGATCGAATTGCTCGGCTGCGGCATGGTGGATCCCGCGGTCTTCGCCTTCGCTGCCCGCCACCAGCCTGCCTATGATGCCAAAAAAATCAGCGGCTTCGCTTTCGGCATGGGGGTGGAGCGCATTGCCATGATGAAGTACGGTATCGGGGACATAGGCCAGTTCTACTCCGGGGACCTGCGATTTCTGGAGCAATTCAGGTAAGTCGCAAACCTTATGAATATTCTTTCTCAGTGGATTCGTTCCTACGTGCCCGGCCTTAGTTTGGCCGATCGCGAACTCGCCGAGGCGCTGACCCTGCGCGGCATTGCCGTCGAAGGCATCTTCGATCTTGGTCCGGGCCGGGGCTCGCTCTTCGAGATGGACATCACCACCAATCGTGTCGATGCCATGAACCACTACGGCATCGCGCGCGAGGCAGCTGCGATCGCAGGACTTGGGCTCGCGCCCCTTGACGTGACGCTGCCAGCACCGCAGTCACTGACGGTGCCGATCAAGGTTTCCATCGAAGCCCCCGAGCTTTGCGGCCGCTTCACCGCGCGGGCTCTCAGCAACGTGCGTATCCAGCCGTCGACGGGCGTCGTTGCCGAGCGCTTCGGCCTGCTGCAGCAGAAACTGATTTCGAATGCTGTGGACGCGACCAACTACGTCACCATGGCCATCGGTCAGCCCACCCACGTCTTCGATCGCGACAAACTGGAAGGTGGAATCATCCTGCGCCGCGCCCGCAGCGGCGAAAAACTCCGCACGCTGGATGGAATCGAGCGAGTGCTGGATTCCGAAGACCTGGTGGTCGCCGACGAGAAAAAAGCCCTCGCCCTCGCCGGCGTGATGGGCGGCTGGGACACGATGATCACCGCCGAAACAAAAAATATTCTGGTGGAGGCTGCGTGGTTCGATCCGGCATCGGTCCGCCGCAGCAGCAAGCGGCACGGCCTGCACACCGATGCCTCCCATCGTTTCGAGCGTGGAGCGGATTTTAATGCGCCGCCCGTTGCCTCCGCGCTGGTCAGCCAACTCATCCTTCAAGCGGGTGGTCAGGTCGACGGAGAGTTGATCGACGTTGTCGTGGGCGCGGCAGAGGCGCTGACCGCCCGTCGTCCCGCCATCGCACTGAGCCATGGCGAGGTTCGCCGCATCCTGGGCACCACCGAGGATGGCCTGGGCGTGGTGCAGGAAACAACCGAAACCGTATTGCAGGCTCTGGGCTGTGCATTGCGCAAAGTCGCGCAAGGCGATTACCAGGTAACTCTGCCTAGCTGGCGACTGGACCTGGAACGCGAGATCGACCTCATCGAGGAGATCGCCCGCGTCTACGGCTACAACCGCTTTGCCAATACGCTTCCCGCGTTCTCAGGCATAGTGCGCGAACTTCCCCACGCCGGCAAAGAGGCCATCATTCGCCGGACATTGCTTGCCCTGGGTTGGAACGAAGCTTTATCCAGCACCTTCTGTTCTGTTACTGAAGCGGTTACTTTTGCGCCTCAACCCGGCTTGTCAGTACCCATGGGTAATCCGTTGAGCGAAGAAGCCGGCATGTTGCGTCCCTCACTGCTGCCGGGGATGCTTACCATGCTGGCTAATAATCTCAACCGCAACGTCAGTGATGTCCAGCTTTTCGAACAGGGCACCGTTTTCAGCGGCAGTGCGGAGCGCGTCGACGAGCGTCCGGCTCTCGCATTGGGCGCGTCCGGCTCTCTCTGGAGCGGCCCAGAGCAGCCGGCGCATGCCATCGACTTCTATGATCTCAAGGGCGCCATCGAAGAAATTTTGGAGAAATTTGCTGCGCGCTCCTTCTACGTCGACACCTTCGCCGCAGACGCGGGAATTATTCCTGCGTGGGTTCACCCCGGACGTGCGGCGCGCGCTGTGGCCGATGGCCTGACCGTCGCCTGGTTTGGCCAACTCAATCCCGCTGATGCGCAATCGCGCAAACTTAGGCAAAGCGTTTATGTAGCCGAGATTTATTTAGACCGTCTCTACCGGTTACCTTTGCGTCAGCCCATTGCGCAGGAACTCTCGCGCTACCAGCCGGTTGATCGCGACTTCTCTTTCGTCTTCGCCGATGCGGTGCGCTGGCAGTCCATCGCCGAAGCGCTAGGTAACCTTCGCATCGCTGAACTCACACGCTTCTCGCCGCGCGAGATCTTTCGCGATCCTTCGCAAAAAGGGCAAGCCGGCCATTATTCCATTCTTATCCGCGTTACCTTCCAGGCGTTGGAGCGAACGCTGCGCGAGGAAGAATTGCAAAGTTATTCACAGGCTGTAATTGCCGCGCTGGAGTCTCTCGGCGGACGCCAACGCGTGTAAAACCTCTGCCATATGCAAGATGGAGGAACATGCGAAGGTAATGCGGGTTCCTCTTTTCTTGTGAATCGCGCGCGGACTTTGCAAGCTATACTTTCCTTGAGCACGCAATCCTTCTTTAGTGTCAAGAGGTATAGATGTCTTCAATCGCAGAACACCCTCCCGAGATGGCTATGGCCGCAGATGATTTTCAAGCTCTCGAAGAACGCGTACTGCGCACGGTAGAATTACTCAAGGGCGAGCGCGAACTCCGCTTTTCCGTCGAACAACACGCTTCGCGTCTTTCTCATCGCGTGGAAGAGCAAGCCGCCCACGTAGCGCAGTTAGAAGAGCAGCTCGCCGGTCTGCAAAAGGAACGCGACACCGTGCGTGTGCGCATCGAGCGTCTGCTCAAGCAGATTGACGAACTGGGCGAATAATCTTTGAGATGATCGGTGACCAATGGCAGATGACATGGAAGTCCGGCGTACCAGCACCTCGGTCAGCGTAGATATCTACGACCAGACGTATCATCTGCGCGCACCCGATCCGGAATACATTCAAAAGCTGGCCAACACCGTCGACTCCAAGATGCGCGCCGTATCCGTCAACAGCAATACCGTCGATTCGCTGCGCGTGGCCGTGCTCGCGGCCCTGAACATCGCCGATGAACTCATGCGGCTGCAAGAGCATTGCCGTCTGCTCCACGGCACCATGAGCGAGACGCAGACCATCCTGCGTAGCCGTGCCAACAACCTCTCCGGTCTGCTCGACTCGGTGCTCGACGACAAACACCGCTACCACGAATCGGTTCCCGTCTCCGCCGGGCGGTAGCAATGCTCACCGTATCGTTACTTGCCAACCAGCTTCGCTGACGTTAGCATCCATTCAGAGACCGGCCTGCAAAGCAGGTATTGTCAGTTAACGCTGGTTGAACCAATATTCATTGAACCGGGATTCGACTCGAAAAATCGGCTCCGTGTGCAGTGTCCGCCAGTCCGGAATGCCTAAAGAGCTGCGGGGAATCCCAAACGTCTCAGGACGGGTTCACCAGCGCACTGCTGCACGGCCCAGTGGGTCGGTTTCGTCTTCTCTCTTGCGGCGCATTTCCTTTAAGGCTGCGAAAAAACGGTTGTGGACCAGGGCACAACTTCACAGCTCCGGAATACTCTGGTCTTTGAAGGTTGCGGGCTTCAGCCCGTACGCAGTTGTCTGTAAACGGATTCGTCTCTACCCGCTGAGGGAACTCAGTTCGTCCCTCCCGAGTTTTGTATCAGGGGCACGGCTCTATAGGTTGCGAAAGAACTCATGCTTTGTGTCAGGGCACGACTTTAGTCGGGCCGTAAACGATTGAGAATACGACGGGCTTTAGCCCCTGAAGGATGGCTCTCCTTCCCGGCGTAGAATTTTTCAACGTCTGTTGAGCCTGTACGTAAGTGAAATAGGAAATTCGCCTGAGTGCACCCGCATCTCTTCCAGTTCGGCCGCCTCGTCCTGCCGACCTATGGATTCCTGGTTGCCCTGGGCACGATCCTTTCCCTCCTGGTCTGCCTGCGTACCGCCCGCCTGCTTTCGCTCGACACCGACAAAGTCTGGAGTTGGGCTCTTGTGGCCATTGTCACTGGCCTGGTGGGCAGCCGCATACTCCTCATCCTGTTGAACTGGCACCGCTATGGCATGCGCGCCCTGACCATGAGTCTGAACGGAACACGCGGCCCCGGACCCGCTGCGATCGCGATCGCGGTTGCGACCGGCGTCGTCTATGCTCTGCACCTCGGCCTCCCCCTCCGGCGAACGGCCGATGCCATTGCTCCCAGCCTGGCCCTGGGTAGTTCCGTCCTCTCAATCGGCTGCCTCGAAGCGGGATGCGACTATGGAACACCAACCCACCTCCCCTGGGCTGTGATCTTCACCAATCCGGCTGCCTTGCCCGGCACCCCCCTGGGGGTGCCCCTACACCCCACCCAGATCTACGCCAGCCTGGTCGAGTTCGTGCTGTTCGTTATCCTGCTCTGGCTAGTGCATCGCCCTCATCGCGACGGAGAAATCCTCGGTGCATGGCTCTTCCTGGGCGGCCTCTCCAGTTTCCTGCTTACCTTTCTGCGCGGTGACAGCGGCTCGTGGCTGGGTCTTATCACGGTCACGCAGCTGGTGGCCGCGGCCATGGTGCTCGCCGGGGGCCTCTTGTGGTTGCATCGCCCCCAAGCTACTCAGGTCTCCCATGTCGGATGACGAGCCCAAATTGCACCAGCCAAAGCTGCGCCAGCTCACTGTTCCCGAAGAGGCCAACGGACAGCGTTTGGATCTCTTTCTGGCCCAGCAACTAAGCGATGTCAGCCGTTCACGCGTGCAGTTGCTGCTGGAGCAGGGCAGCGTTCTGATTGGCGGCAAGCTGGCCAAAGCCTCGCGCAAAGTGCGCGCTGGCGAGAGTATTTCGATCCTTGGTGACCCGCAGCTGCCACCCCTGCGCGCCATGGCGGAAGCAATTCCGCTGGAAATTGTCTATGAAGACGGCGACCTCGCGGTAGTCAACAAGCCCGCCGGCATGATGGTCCACGCCGGCTCTGGCGCTACCGAAGACGCACGCAATCGCGGCACCCTGGTCAATGCCCTCTTGCACCATATGCGCGATCTCTCTTCGTCCAGCGGTCCGCTACGTCCGGGCATCGTGCACCGTCTCGACAAGCAGACCAGTGGGCTCATCGTCGTGGCCAAGAATGACGTCGCGCATGCCCGGCTGGCATCGATGTTCTCCCGCCGCCAGGTACGAAAACTCTATCTCACGCTGGTGCAAGGCGAGTTGCCGCAGGAGAGTGGAACGGTGAATGCCGCTATCAGTCGCGACACCATCCGCCGCACCCGCATGACCACCCGTCGCGAAGGCGGCCGCGGCGCCGTCTCTCACTGGCAGGTGCTGCGGCGCATTCACGGCCCTTACGGCAGCTTCACCCTGGCCTCAGTCCGTATTGAGACCGGGCGCACCCATCAGATTCGCGTCCACATGGCGTCGCTCGGGCATCCCGTTGTTGGGGACACGCTCTACGGCGCCTCCACAGCGATCGTGCCCCGGGCGGAATTCGCCCGCCTTCCGCGCCTGACCTTGCAACGGAACTTCCTGCATGCGGCGGAGTTGGAGTTTGCCCACCCCGTCAGCGGCGAGCGAATTACCATGGTTTCCAACCTTCCCCAGGATCTCAAGGACTTCATGGCCCAGCTTTCCTCAACCCCGGTGGCCGGGTCAAAGAGTGTGGAAGGGATATACCTCGATGAATCATGAGCAAGGCTTGCAGACCGTTCATGCTCTAGAATGAAAAGGGCCTCTATGACCAAAATGAAAGCTTGCTGGCGGTTGCCTGCCTCGGCGCTTGGATTAGCGTTGCTGGGGACTTCGGTCGCCTTTGCTCAGACTGCGCCTCCCGCCAAACCAAACCCCGCCCCTGCGAACCCCGCCCCTGCAAGCAACGACCAGGCCCCGGTTCCTGGGTCGCTCAGTGCCGTTCCCCAGGCTCCGGGCGGCCAGGGCGGCGATGCCCAGAACAACGGCAATTTCACCATTAAGACCAACGTCAATGAGGTGAATCTCATCTTCACCGTCACTGACAAGCACGGCCGCTTCATCCCCAATCTGCAGCAGAGAGACTTTGCCCTGCTGGATAACCAGAAAGCTCCCTCGCAGGTCTTCAATTTCACCCAGCAGACCAACCTGCCCTTGCGCGTCGGCATCATGATCGATGCCAGCACCTCGATCCGGCAGCGTTTCGAATTTGAGCAGAGCGCCGCGATCCAGTTTTTGCAGCAGGTAATCCGCCCCAAGGAAGATCTCGCCTTCGTCATGGGTTTCGACGTTACGCCCTACGTCACCCAGAACTACACCAACGATCAGGACAAGCTTGAGGCCGGTATAACCAAGCTGCGCCCCGGTGGTGGTACCGCCCTCTTTGACGCCGTATATACTGCCTGCCGCGATCAGCTGATCAATGTGCCGCTCTCGTCGCAGGGTTCCGTGCGCAAGGCGCTCATCGTGATCTCTGATGGAGACGACAACCAGAGCCGCGCTTATCCAGACGACGCGATCAAGATGTGCCAGCGCGCCTCGACCATCATCTATACCATCAGCACCAACGTGAGTCCCAGCCGCGACCGGGGCGACGACGTGCTGAGGAAAATGGCCGAAGCGACCGGAGGCGTCCCCTTCTTCCCCAAGCGCATTGAAGACATGACTGGCAGTTTTCACGACATTGAGGAAGAGCTGCGCAGCCAATATCAGCTGGCCTACCGTCCGGCGGACTTCAAGAATGACGGGGCGTTTCGCTCCATCTACCTGGTGGCGCTAAACCCTCGTTACCAAGTCCGAGCCAAAAAAGGCTACTTCGCCCCCAAATCCTGAACTCCGCGTTGAGTGGCTAGGAGTCCAAGGTGACGATCGTTTCTAGCATCCTTAACCCACCGCAAAGCCGTCATCCTGAGCGAAGCGCCTCACAGTTTTATCGCGTGCCAGAGCTTGTGGCGCGGAGTCGAAGGACCTCGACGGTGCCCATCTTACCCATGCTGCTCGAAGCTTTTCAACCACCGAAGCCCGCAGAAATGCATCCGTGACCGTCAAGTGCGCACTGCAGAAAATAAAGCTACTCTCGGGCTTCGGAAGTCTGCGAGATTCAGCAACCAGATAATGCAAAACGAAACGCGTACTACTTACTCCCGCCCGCAACCGGCGCCGTTCCGTACTTGCGCACCGCCCGATCCACGATTACATACAGTAACTGATCGCGATCAGCCCTCGCCTGCGTCTTGATGTAATCCCCAAACTCACGGCCGACCGATTCTTTGTCCGGCAGAACGAGCCCGCGCTTTTGGGCGGAAAGCTCCGCCAGGGCTTTCACGATGGCGAAGAATCCCGCCTCGTTCTTTCCCCCCAGCTCCCAGGCGTCGTGGACGGAGCACGTCACCGCCTGATCGATCGTCCAGGTAGGCGCGGGTTCGGTAGCCGAAGACGACTCTTGTCCCGCGGCCGGGATGGCCACGCACGGCAGCAGGGTCGCAACCCATAGAACGGCAGCATATCTGTTCTTCATACCGATTCTCCTTAACGGTTCCACGTGCCCCCCTTTTAATGGCGGTAATAGTTATTCTGTCGATTATCCTGCGCAGATTTCCCAATAATCGCGCCGATCCCGGCGCCTGCAGCGCCAGTAATCAAACTACCCTTGACGCCGCCGCCAAACACCGCGCCCAGCGCCGCCCCGGCTGCTCCCCCGATCAGTGCACCCTTACCCGGGCCGATACCGCCTTGATTACGGTTGTCGTAGTGGTGATCGTGATAGTGCCCTCCACCATAATTTCCCCCCTGGGCTCCGCGTCGGGCTCCATTGTAAAAGTTGCTGTCGTTATTGCCTCGATTTTGAGCGGGCGCCAGGAACCCGGAGCCCAGGAGCGAGCAGGAAAGAAGCACCGCGGCCGGCAAAGAAGCAAATCGCATCGTTTTCTCCGTCGCGCAATTATATGCGCCCCCTTCTTTGATGCTTATCCCAGCATCTCCAGAAGTCCCGCCTGATCAATTACTGGCACTTTTAATTCCTTGGCTTTATCAAGCTTCGATCCTGCGTCTTCTCCAGCCACCAGGTAGTTGGTCTTCTTGCTGACCGAGCCGGACACGCGGCCCCCAGCCGCTTCAATCCGAGACTTCGCTTCTTCGCGCGATAGGTCGGCCATGGTGCCGGTAAGCACAAACGTGAGGCCCTCCAGCTGTGTCGACTTCTTTTTCTTCTCTGCCGTGAAGGTCAGGCCTGCGTGGCGCAGCTTCTCAATCAGCTGACGGTTTTTCTCCTCGGCAAAAAATTCCTGGATCGCCTGGGCCACACGCGGGCCGACTTCGTTGACCGACTCCAGCTCTTCCACACTTGCCGCCATCAGCACGTCCATGGATCCGAACGACTCAGCAAGCAACTGCGCCGTGCGCTCACCCACAAAGCGAATGCCCAAGGCGAACAGCACCCGGTTCAACGGCAATCTCTTCGAATTGTCAATCTCCGCCAACAGCGACTGTGCTGTTTTTTTACCGATACGTTCCAGCCCCAGTAGCTGTTCTTCGTTCAGCGAATAAATTCCCGCGATGCTGGTCAACATTTGTCGCTCTAACAGTTGCTCAACCAGCGCATCGCCAAGTCCCTCGATATTCATTACCTTGCGTGAAGCAAAATGCAGGACGCTCTCTTTCAGCCGGGCAGGGCAGTCCACATTAATGCACCGGTAATCCGCCTCACCTTCCTCCCGCACTACCTCACTGCCGCAAACCGGGCAGGCAGCGGGAAAAACGAAGCTCTTCTTTCCCCGTGGATGCTGCGCATCGTCAACCACGCCCACGATCTTGGGAATCACATCGCCGCCGCGCTCCACCGTAACGTAGTCCCCTATCTTCACCCCCAGCCGCTCGATTTCGTCCGCATTATGCAACGTTGCCCGGCTTACCGTCGTGCCGCCAATAAATACAGGATGCAGCAGCGCGACCGGCGTCAGCTTGCCCGTGCGTCCCACCTGTACCGCGATGTCGTCGATCTGGGTAACGCCGGAGCGGGCAGCGAACTTGTAAGCCACGGCCCAGCGCGGCGCGCGCCCGGTATAGCCGAGACGCCGCTGCAGCGCCGTCTCATTCACCTTGATGACGACGCCGTCAATCTCGTAACCCAAAGCGTGGCGTTGCTCTTCCGCCCAGGCGACAAAAGCCAGCAGCTCGTCCATAGTCCGCAAATGTTTACGATGCGTGTTGACGCGAAAGCCCGCGCTGCTTAATGCTTCCAGGGACGTCCACTGCTCCGCAAAAGCACTCTCTCCGTTTTCCAACGCAAAGTAAGCGTAGAAATCCAATCGCCGCTGAGCCACGATATTTGGTTCGAGCGTTCGAATCGTTCCTGCAGCGGCATTTCTCGGGTTCACTGCGGGCGGGAGACCCTGCTCTTCGCGTTCCCGGTTCATTTTCAAAAAAGCATCGTCCGGCAGGATCACTTCACCGCGCACCTCAAAGCCTTGCGGCAGACGGGCGCGTTGCAACCGCTCCTTTGAAACCGAAAGCGGCACCGATCGTATAGTGCGCACGTTGCTGGTTACTTCCTCCCCCGTGACCCCATCTCCGCGGGTCAGGGCAGTCTGCAACAAGGCACTCCCTGCGGGGCCGGGCTCATACTGCAGCGCCAGCGAAACCCCATCCATCTTCAACTCGCAAACGAAGCTTACTTCGGCGCTGCCGATGAGCGACCGCACGCGCCGTTCCCAATCCGCCAGCTCCTGTTCGCTATTCACGTTATCCAGCGAAAGCATGGGTCGTGAATGCGCTATCTTGGCGAAGCCTTCCTTGGGTTTACCACCCACGCGCTGGCTGGGTGAATCGGGTGTGATCAACTCCGGGTGGCCGGATTCCAGCGCGCGCAACTCGCGCATCAAAGCGTCGTACTCAGCGTCTGAGATCTCCGGGGCATCCAGCACGTGATATTGATATTCGTGGTGTCGAAGTTCGTCGCGCAGCTTGTCGATTCGCTTTCCGGCTTCAACCTTGCTTGCTGCGCTGCTGGATCGGGTTTCAGGCATAGCGTGCATTATAGAAACTGCGCGCCGGTGCTGAAACCCCGGGGAAGCAGCGAGGATCACACTCACTTATGGAACCGGTCACGCATTTCCTTACCGGCGCATGCCTCGGTCGCTCCGGCTTCAATCGCAGAACTGCCTATGCTACGTTGGCGATGACTCTGGCCGCCGAGGCGCCTGACATGGATGTTCTTTGGAGCCTCCGTGGCCCGGTCGCCGGCTTCGAGCATCATCGCGGCATCACGCATACCTTTCTCGGTGCCCCGTTCGTCGCGTTGGCCGTGACCGGTGTGGTTTGGCTCTGGCACCGCAGCCGGCGCAAGCAGCCGGTCATCCCGCCGCGCTGGGCCTTGCTGTGGCTCTTATCCTGCGTGGCAGCCTTGAGCCACATTTTTCTCGACTGGACCAACAACTACGGCGTCCGTCCCTTCTTTCCCTTCAACTCTCGCTGGTACGCGCTGGACATCGCCTTCATCATCGAGCCGGTCGTCTTTGCCGCCTTGCTGCTGGGCTTGCTGATCCCGGCAATATTGGGCCTGGCGGACCGCGAGATGGGAGCGGGCAAGCCCTTGTTCCGTGGCCGCGGTTGGGCGATTGCCGCGCTGGTGCTGGTGGGGATCGATCTCGGCGTGCGCGCCGTGGAGCATCATCGGGCGCTCCACCTGATAAGCAATACTCGATTCGGTGATCAACCGATGCTCCGCGCTGGAGCCGAGCCTTACCCCCTTGATCCCTTCCACTGGTTCGCCGTGGTCGAAACCCCCAGCTACTACCAGACCGGCTCGGTCAACACCTGGACTGAAACGGTCGAAACCAACGACCAGGACGACGTTATCTTCAAGCCGCCGGTAACCCCAGCGGTGATGGCCGCGAAGCGTTCCTGGTTAGGCCGCGCCTACCTTGATTGGGCGAGATTCCCCCTGGTTGAGGACCGGGGGCACGCCAACCTGGTCGCATCCGACGAACTAGCGCCCCAGCCTCTCGACACTGCGGTCGAGTTCAGCGATCTCCGGTTTGCCTACCCTTTCCTCTCCCGCGGCAAGAGTGGGGCCACCACCAGGGCACTCACCGCCTGGGACTACATCGCCCCAAACGGAGCCATCGACGCCATGGTCATGAACGACCGCGTCCAGAAATGAGGGGTCAAAACGATGGGGCGCAGCCCGATAAGCGATAAGCGCTAAGTTGTTTACGATGTTTTTCGTCGAAATTCTCACAAAGTCGTCATCCTGAGAGCCTGTGACTTTATCGATCTTTCGTGTGAAACCCTCGACCTTAAACAAAATCGTCATCCTCAGAGACTGTGACTTTATAGATCTTTCGTGTGAAACCCTCGACCTTAAACAAAATCGTCATCCTCAGAGACTGTGACTTTATAGATCTTTCGTGTGAAACCCTCGACCTCAAACAAAATCGTCATCCTGAGTGACTGTGACTTTATAAATCTTTCGTGTGAAACCCTCGACCTCAAACAAAATCGTCATCCTGAGTGAAGCGCCTCACCGACTTGTCGCGTGACACCTCGCTCTGTGCGCGGAGTCGAAGGACCCCGGCGGTCCTTGTCTCACCCATGCTGCCAGGAGCTTTTCAACCACGGAGCCCGAGAAATGGGGTCTGCTGCGGTAGGCACTTGATGGTGACCGGAACATCTTTTCATGCACGGACGATTTTGCGGCAGAGACAGCTGAGAGGACGTGGGTAATTCACGCTACTTGGGAAGCTTAGCCCACTCCGTATCCACCCCAGGCAAGTCCTTTTTCCCCTGCCGCTTCCACACTGTCCGCCAAACCCAATAACCCACTGCGGCCAGCAGTACAGTTAGGCCCGCGACGAGCAGCCATCGGTGCTGGGTCGCCAATCGTGCGGCGATGTGCACGATCTCCGGCCCGTACTCGATGGTCAGGATCGCCGTGATCAGGTTGCGGATCACCCGGCCAGAGAAGACAGCCATCAGGAAAGTGCTCAGCTTCATCTCGAACACCCCGGCGGCAATCACGAAGAGTTTCCAGGGCGTGGGCGGCGGCAGGATCGAAGGGATCATCATGGCCAGAAATTCCTGCTTTTCGAAGCGGTCGCGCAACTGCTCATATCGACCGCGATCGATTCGTTTCATGAGGAAGAGCTCACCGCCTGCCCTTCCCAGCAGGAAAAAAACCAAGCCGCCCAGAGCCGATCCGGCCGCCGAGGCGATGACATAGAGGTAGAAGTGCTTTTTGTCTGCCCAGACATACGTGGCAAGAATCAGGTCCATCGGCACCGGGAATGCCCCAGCGTCGATGAAGGCCAAGGCGCCTGCGCCCCAGAAGCCGAAAGGCTTCAAAAACGCCAGCAGCCATATCTCGTATTTAGCAAAGAGATGGAGGATTTTCTTCAAAATCGATCCCGATCGTCATGGCCCTGTTCAAGGTCGTTCAGGCTGGAGCCCCCGGGTGCTTTTCTTCCGCCCCGTGGTGTTCGTGGTGTTGGGTCACTGTTCCGTCAAGTATGGATAAAGCATGCGGAATGATTGAGATAACTGCTTCCAGCGATTCCTTGGCGCCGTCTGGGCTGCCCGGCAGGTTCACAATCAACGATCGGCCCCGCGTACCCGAAACTGAGCGGCTCAGCGGAGCAAATTGCGTCTGTTTCCTACCCTCCGTGCGCATCAGTTCCGCGAAACCGTCCAGAACCCGGTCGCAGACCGCTCGCGTCGCCTCCGGTGTTACGTCTCGAGGCGCAATGCCGGTGCCGCCGGTTGTCACCACCAGGCTCGTCACTTCGCATTGCTGGCGCAGGGCATCCTCAATTTCCCCTTGCTCGTCGGGCACAACCAGGCGGCTGACCACGTGGAAGCCATGCTCCAGAAGCAGGTTAGCCACAACCGGCCCGGAGACATCCACCCGTTGCCCCAGGAAGCAGGAGTCGCTCACGGTGATGACTGCGGCACGCATCATAAGCAGTATTGGTCCTTGTTTGTGCCGTGGTGCTGAACACATTAACTCGCCGGCTGCGCTCAGAACGATTGTAAGGGTTCTTTGTCAAACCCTGATCTCGGCGTCGCTTGAAACAATGAGAGAATGACAAGATCTGCGGTATCCATCGCCGGACGTTGCTTCGGGCCTGGATCGCCGCCTTTACTGCCGGCCGATGCCTTCAACCGAAGTTCCAACCAGCCCTCCCGGTCGACCACCGGAGCCGTTCTCCAAACGTAAGCGCGTGCGCTACGAGGAACTGGACCCTGACGAACTCCTACACCTGATTGACAGGCTTGAAGACGAGCGTTCCCGTGCCTTGCGCCGTGAAGGTATTTGGATCTCCTTCATCGCTCACCTGCTTCTCTTCTGGTTCTTGTTTTACGGCCCGAAGTTTCGCAGTCATCAGCCCCATGTGGTCAATCCCAACGACAACAAGAAAGACCTGACTTACCTTAACCTTCCGCCCGATGCGCAGAAGCAGGCGAAGCCCAAACCGCAGGCGCCACTTTCCGACAAGAATCGCGTCGCGCAATCGCGTCATCCAACGCTCGATCGCAAGACCCTGCAACAACTTGAGGCCATGCGCCGCGCGGGACCGCCACAGCCGGTCCCGCCCCAACCAACACCTCAGCAGCCGGCTCCGCCTGCCCCTGCCCCTGCACCCCAGCAGCAGGCCCAGGCTCAACCGGCGACCCCGCCGCCGCCCCCGCCGTCTCAGCAATCGCTGCTCAATGAGCCCAAGCCGGCGCCCACTCCGCCCGCCCGGCCCAGCTTTGACACCGGGTCGCAAAATGCCGGAGATGCGATTCGCCAAGCGGAACGCAGTGCTGCCCAGGGCGGCGCCCCCTCGGGCGACTACGGACAGAATGCCCCCTCCCGGCATCCGGCTATGGGGGTTGGCCCCGAAATTCTTAGTGACACCATGGGGGTCGATTTCGGTCCTTATATGCAGCGCGTGATCGCCGCTACCTATCGCAGCTGGATCCCCATCATCCCCGAATCCGCGCGCCCACCCCTCGACAAGCAGGGCCGCGTGGGCGTCCGTTTCAAGATCCTGCCCGACGGCAGCGTGAAGGAGATGATCCTCGAGTTCCCCTCCGGAGACGTCTCCCTGGACCGTGCAGCTTGGGGAGGTATCACTGGTGCCTCGCCCTATCCGCCACTTCCCAAAGACTTCAAAGGAAAATTCCTGGAGCTGCGCTTCGGCTTCTACTACAACCTGGACCCGGACAAGTTTCGTTGAGCGAAAGAGCCTCGCTGTGCCAGTCGATCCTGAATTCCGCAAACGCCAGATTTACGGCCTATTGGTGGTAGCGGTCATTCTTCTGCTCGTCGGCCTGGGCCGTTCCTCCTTGCACGATCTCTTTCCGCCGGGGTGGTGGAGAGTTTGGTAGAGGAGACGCCGGAGCCGCTTCTCGTCGTCATTCTCGGCCCGACCGGTAGCGGCAAGACCTCTCTCTCCGTCGCGCTCGCCCGGCGCTTCGACGGAGAGATTGTGAGCTGCGACTCCGTGGCCGTTTACCGTGGCCTGGAGATCGGCTCCGCCAAGCCGTCGGCGGAGCAACGGAAGCTGGTACCGCATCACCTGCTGGATGTGGTCGATCCGGATGCCTTCTACACCGCGGGGGACTACTCCCGAACTGCCCGCGAAGCCATCGCCGGGATTGTTGGGCGGGGCAGACTGCCCATCGTCACCGGAGGCACAGGACTATATCTTCGTGCCCTGCTGCAAGGTTTGTTTCCCGGCCCGCAACGCTCGGTGGCCCTGCGTGATCGTTTGCAGCGCAAAGCGGAAACCCGCGGCCCAATGTACTTGCACCGCATCGTCAAGCGCCTCGACCCGGCTTCGGCTACCCGCATCCATGCCAACGATACCGCCAAAGTGATACGAGCCATTGAGGTTAGCCTGGCCGCTTCCCGGCCCACGTCCGAGGCCTGGAAGGAAGGGCAGGAAGCACTGACTGGCTACCGCGTCCTGCGGCTCGGTCTGGAGCCTGTTCGCGAGCAACTTTACCAGCGCATCAACGCCCGGGCCCAAGCCATGTTTGCTGAAGGTTTGATCGAAGAGACCAGGCAGCTCCTTGCTCGCTACGGCCGCTCACCCGCGCTGGATTCATTAGGCTACCGTCAGGCAGCGCAGCATCTGGACGGTGCCCTCACCCTTGAGCAAGCCGTTGCCGCCGCCAGCCAGGGTCACCGCAACTACGCCAAGCGCCAGCTCACCTGGTTTCGCCGCGAGCCCGAGGTTCGCTGGCTGAATGGGTTTGGCGACGATCCCGCCCTGCGCGCCGAGGCAGAGAGCCTGATCGCCGGGAACCGCGCCGGTTGAGCCCGGCCGAGGTCACTTGGGCGATAGCTCAACGGAATGTGCTTTCCCCAGATACAATGAGCTTTAACAAGCTGCGGAAAACTCTGTTTTGTATCAGGGCAAGACTTCAGAGGCTGCGGAAGAACTCAAGTTTTGTATGAGGGACGGACTTCAAAGGCTGCGGAAGAACTCAAGTTTTGTGTCAGGGCGCGACTTTAGAGGCTGCAGAAGAACTCAAGTTTTGTGTCAGGGCGCGACTTCAGAGGCTGTAGAAGAACTCAAGTTTTTGTGTCAGGGCGCGACTTCAGAGGCTGCAGAAGAACTCAAGTTTTGTGTCAGGGCGCGACTTCAGAGGCTGTAGAAGAACTCAAGTTTTTGTGTCAGGGCGCGACTTCAGAGGCTGCAGAAGAACTCAAGTTTTGTGTCAGGGCGCGACTTCAGAGGCTGTAGAAGAACTCAAGTTTTTGTGTCAGGGCGCGACTTCAGAGGCTGCAGAAGAACTCATGTTTTGTGTCAGGGCGCGACTTCAGAGGCTGCGGAAGAACTCAAGTTTTGTGTCAGGGCACGACTTTAGTCGGGCCGTAAACGATTCAGAATACGACGGGCTTTAGCCCCTGAGGTATTGCTCTTCCTCCTCGGTGTTTAACAGCACGTTTACGTCAGCATCTGGAACAAAATAAAGAGCGCAAAGTCAAAGTAAAGAGAGCAGAGATCCGAAGGATGAATGTGCGGTTGAATGTGGGCAGGCTGGGGATCATAGGAAAAAGGATGCGCACCGCCGGCAGGTGCATCGTGTTTCTGGGCATGGTAGCCGGCTTCACGGGCTTCGCGGTAGCAGCAGAAAACACGGCAGCAACCCGAACCGCGCTAGCGGTTTCCACCAACAATGCGGGGCCGCGCACCAGGGTAACGTTGACGGCCCACGTCAGTGCGAATGAGACCGGCGCGCCCTCGGGAGTAGTCAACTTTCGCTCCGGAGAAATGGATCTCGGGTCGGCGTTTCTGGATGGTGAAGGCAATGCAGCCCTGGAGACGGACAACCTCCCCGCGGGCAGCCACCAGGTCGTCGCAAGCTATCAGGGCGGGACCGGTTATGCGCACTCGCTCTCGACGCCCGCGCAGATACAGGCCAATGTTTCGACGGTGGCAGGATTCACCGTGGCAGCCGCTCCAACCTCACTTTCCATCGTGGTGGGCGGCTTTGCCACCAGCGTGGTGACGGTCACCCCGGTGAATGGCTTCAATGCCTACGTTAGCCTTTCGTGTTCCGGGTTGCCGGTGAACACGACGTGCAACTTTACGCCCTTGAGCGTTCCGGCAAGTTGCACCACGAATGCCGCCGGTGCCCAGACCTGCACTCCCGGAACCAGCGTGATGCAAATCCAAACCCTTGCCCCCTCGCCGGGACCCAGAGCCGGCAACGCCGGGGACGCCGGGTTGGGGCGTTATGCTTTTGTCTTTCCGGCATTGTTTGGCTTGGTCGGCCTGGGTGCCTCCAAGCGCCGCGCCTGGCGCAATCTTGCGCTGGGAATGCTGGCATTTGCAGGGGCCATGAGTATGACCGCCTGCGCGCAGCGGTATAACTACCTGAATCACGGGCCGCCGGGAAACACCGGAACCCCAACCGGCAGCTACACCGTCACCGTGAATGCGCAATCCTCCAACGGCTCGTTTACTGTCACGCCTCCAACCCAGCCGCAGCTTACCCTCGTTATCACGGCCTCCAACTAACCTCCGGGCGCTTACAAACTCCGTAATATGGACTAGCATGGAGTTGCAGGTGCGCCGGGCGATCGCTGCTGAAGCGCTCGCGCGCTTCGGGAGAGGAAAGTCCGAACTCCGTAGGGCAGTGTGCCGGATAACGTCCGGGATTTGAGCGTCAAGGCTCAAAGACGGCCAGTGCCACAGAGAAGATACCGCCGCGGGCTTCATCGCTTGCGGTAAGGGTGAAAAGGTGCGGTAAGAGCGCACCGCGCCGTCTGTAAAGGCGGTGGCAGGGTAAACCCCACACGGAGCAAGACCAAATAGGGAGGGAATCCGCCGGCCAGACCCAGGCTGCGGATGCGTGCTGGCCCGGCGCGCTCACCAGGGTTCCGATCCCGGCTTGCCGGGACGGTGGGAAACCTCCGGGTAGGTCGCTTGAGCGGCGCAGTAATGCGTCGCCTAGAGGAATGATCGTCCTCGACAGAATTCGGCTTACAGGCCACTTGCAAACGCGGCCCCGCGCCTCTCACCGAGGTGCGGGGCCTCCGCTTTTAGGGTCAACGAAAGTAATCAAAAGTAACTTATAGCGCTTATAGCGCTTTTAGCGCTCAATTTTTAGCGCTCATAAAATAGGACGGGCTTCACCCGCAATTCCAAGCTCAGTCCCGTAGGGACGGCTGAGAATGGCCCAGGACGTCAGTCCTGGGCCGACCTCTCCAATCCACCAAGTCCCCGCTGGTTCCACGCACGCGCCTAGAGCATGAAGGCGCACGCCCACCCAGCCTCCCTCCTCGCTTTTATCGCCCCATTGGGAACCAGGAAAGCGTCTACACTCGTATCAAAGCGTGACCTGCCATGGAACTCACGGAAGCAATCAAAATCGCGCTCCAATCCCTATGGGCGAACAAGCTGCGCTCGATTCTCACTCTGATGGGGGTGATGATCGGCGTGGCCGCTGTCATCATGGTGATCACGCTGGTGAACGGCGCAAACAAATTTGTTGCCACCAAGGTCTACGGCTACGGCGCGGATGTCTTTACCGCCTCCAAACAGCCTTCCGTGATCTTTAGCGATGCGGAATACAACAAGTACCAAAAGCGCAAAGACCTAAAAATCGAGGACTACCGCGAAGTAGCCGCGAAGTGTAGGGACTGTGCCAGCACCGGCGCCATGGTCAGCACAACCGGCAAGGTGGTCTACAACAGCCACTCCAGCACTGACACCAGTGTTCGTGGGTGGACCTGGACCATGCCTCCCATCTACAACATGAACATCGATCGCGGCCGTGGTTTTGTCCCTGTCGATGAGCAGCACAACAGCAGGGTGGCGATCATCGGCCCAGACATTGTCGACAATCAGATGGGATCAATCGATCCCATCGGCAAGGAGATCCGCGTCGACGGGGGCCAATATACCGTGATCGGCGTCGGAGAGCGCAAGGGCAAGACGTTAGGGCAGAGCCAGGATGACTGGGTGGCGATCCCGCTCACCACTTTCCTCAACGCTTATGGATCGAATCGCAGCCTCACTATCTATGCCCGAGCCAACGGAGTGGGCGATCCGCTGGAGCTGGCCGTGGGCGAAGTGCGGACCATTCTCCGTTCCCACCGCCACGACCTGCCCGGAGCAGAGGACAGCTTCTCCACCGATACCAACAGTACGTTCGTCGGCATCTGGCAGAGCATCAGCTCCAGTTTTTTCGCGGTCTTTGTCTCGCTCGCAGCCATTTCGCTGGTGGTCGGCGGCATTGTCATCATGAACATCATGCTGGTAAGCGTCACCGAGCGGACGCGGGAGATTGGGGTGCGCAAGGCGCTGGGCGCGCGGCGGGGTGATGTCATGCTGCAATTCCTGATCGAATCCGCCACCATGTCACTGGTCGGCGGCCTGATCGGCGTCATTACCGGGGTTGTCTTTGCCAAAGCCATCACGTTGATCATCGGCTTTCCCTCTGAAATTGAGTTATGGTCAGTGGCCTTGGGTCTCTTTGTGGCTACGGCTGTTGGTATATTTTTCGGTGTCTACCCTGCACGCAAGGCCTCGCTGCTCGACCCCATCGTAGCCTTGCGGTCGGAGCTATAGCATGAGCCTTGCCGACACAAAAGAAGCGATCGGGATGGCGATGGACACGCTGCGCACCAACAAGCTGCGCTCCGGCCTGACCATGCTTGGCATCATGATCGGCGTAACCACGGTCATTCTCATCTCATCGGTGATCAACGGGCTTTCGGGCAACGTCAACGGCTTGATCAAGTCACTGGGATCCAATGTGTATTGGGTTTTCCGCTTTCCCGTCTTCGGCTCGCGGCCTACGCCCGAGATGCTCGCCCGAAAACAATTGACCTATGACGATGGTGAGGCCATGAGAGTGCTGCCCCACGTCGTCGCTGTCGATGCATCGCAGCAGTACCGTACGCCCACCGGCTCTCAGGGTAGCTTCTCGGTTAAGTATGGAAGCCATAAAGTACAAAACACCACCCTGAATGGCGAGTCGGAAGATCAACCCAACGTCTACGATATCGATCTCGCACAGGGGCGCTTTTTCTCTCATCAGGAGGCGCAGCGAGGGGCCAATGTGGTGGTCCTCGGTTCCGATACGGCTCAGGAACTTTTCGGTAACGATCCTGCCGTAGGCAAGGAAGTCCAGATTGACGGGGATTTGTTTACCGTCGTCGGGGTTTTGGCGCCCCAGAAGCAGGTCTTCGGCGGGGGCAAAAATCCCATGGACAACTCCGCCCATTTTCCGACGTTAACCTTCCACAAGATTCATCCTGAGATCCTTGATCACTGGATCAGCGTCAAGTACGACGATGTCAAAAATAAAATCGCCGTCGAAGACGAAATCCGCGAACTGCTTCGCCGCCGGCGTAAAGTCCGTAATGACCAACCGGACACCTTCGCCATCTTCAGCTCCGACGCCCTGCTGGTGTTGTGGAATCAGCTTACCGGTGGCTTGTTCATCTTTCTTGTCGGGGTTGCCAGCGTAGGTCTGATGGTCGGTGGTGTCGGGGTGATGAACATCATGCTGGTAAGCGTCACCGAACGAACTCGGGAGATAGGCGTACGCAAAGCGCTGGGCGCGACGCGAAAGAACATCATGTTCCAATTCACGCTGGAAGCGGTCACCTTGTGTGCACTGGGCGGCGTGATCGGTATCATCGTGGGCGGCCTCCTCACCCTTCTGCTCAAGCTGATTTTGGGCACCGTGCTGCCCGCCCAGATGTCGGTAGCCTGGTCAGGCACCGCTTTCGTCGTTTCCTGTGCCATTGGGCTTCTCTTCGGTATCTATCCCGCCTGGAAAGCAGCATCCCTCGATCCCATTGTCGCCCTGCGCTACGAGTAAAGGGTGCCTCAGCGGGGCGCTCGGCTAAGATTCGGCAGAGTAATCGTGAAACCGCTTAAACTAAGAGCGTTCTATGCTGCCGATCGTTGTCGCCGCCATCACGACCATTCTCAGTCTCGCCGGCCTGGGTTATTACCTGCTTGCGTTGTGGAGTGCGCGCGCCTTCTACCGCCAGTTGCGGCGGCCCTTGCCTGATTTTCAGCCGGGAGTCAGCATCCTCAAGCCGGTGAAGGGTCTTGACCCGGAGATGTATGCCAGCTTCGCCAGCCACTGTCTGCAGCAGTATCAGGGTCCCTACGAGATTCTCTTTGGCGTCAGCAGCATGGCCGATCCAGCCGTGGCCGCCATCGAAAAACTCACGGCGGAGTTCCCTCAGCGGACCATCCGCCTGGTGTTATGCCCGGAATTGCTGGGCGCCAACGGCAAGGTGAGCAACCTGGTGCAGATGCTGGGCAGCGCGCAATACGACCATATTTTGATCAACGACAGCGACATTAAGGTCTCTCCCTATTACCTCCGCCGGATCATGGGCTGCTTCCAACTACCTAAGCGGCGCGGTGGCCGGGTAGGGCTGGTTACAGCGCTCTATCGCGGCCAGGCGCACAGCACCATTGGCTCGCGCATGGAAGCCCTGGGGATTGCCACGGACTTTATCGCTGGAGTGCTCACCGCGAGGCAAATCGAAGACGGAATACGCTTCGGCCTGGGCTCGACCCTGGCCGTCTCTCGCCAGGCGTTGGACGCCATCGGCGGTCTGGAGCCGCTGGTGGACTACCTGGCGGACGATTATGAACTGGGGGCGCGCATTTGGCGCAACGGCTTCGAAGTCGTCTTAAGCGGCGAGGTAGTCGAGACCTTCTTGCCGGCCTATCGCTTCCGTCAGTTTTTGGCCCACCAAATACGCTGGAGTCGCAGCACCCGCTTTTCCAGAAAGCTGGGCTACACCGGCATGGTCTTCACCTACGGATTACCCTGGGCCTTATGCAACCTGATCGCCTCCGGCGCCAGCCTCAGCAGTATCGCCCTGCTCAGCCTGACCCTGTTGGCCAGGGTCGCATTAGCCCTAGCGGTCGGTATGGGTGTGCTGGGCGATCGCCAGGTCCTGCGCGATCTATGGCTACTCCCGGCCCGTGACGTCGTGGCCCTGGGCATCTGGATCTGGAGCTTCGCAGGAAACACCGTAGCCTGGCGTGGCCAGCACTTCTCCTTGAAAGACGGCAAGATGAGCCGGCTCACCGCAGTCTAGCGGCCCCAGTCGACCCGCCTTTTGGCTTGAGCGCGATACTACAACCCCCCGACCAGCAACTTTTTCAGCCACTAGCCAATTCCCGATGGAAGCACCACCCTCCCCTTGTCATCCCGAAGCCGAGGGACCTGCTGTGCGCCTTTCCCGAACGCAACTGCCTATGAGCGGATTTTCCTAAGGCCGGTTGCTAAGGATCTCCTTCCCTCCACTCTGTGCGATCGTGTAAGACCGCCCGGGTAACGGAGGAACCTGATCAATCGGCGTCCACAAGAAAATCCGTTGCCGTCCACTCCAGACCCGCCGAAACGACACATCGTCATCAAAAATCCGTGGAGCATCCCCGAAGAACGAGCCATACCAGAGATCAGACGAACGCCCATTCAGAATGCGGACCTGGCGCCGCAGATAGAACCCCAGAGTCGACCCGGCTTCGTATTCGCCATGGATCTCCACCACGTCACCGGCCTGCAACCGCGGCCGAATCGCATCAGCCAGAGCCTTTGAGGAAAGCACGGGCGAAAAGGTAACCAACGCCATGTGCGCGGCAATCAAGAAAACAACCATCATGGCGAAAAGCGCGTAGTTTCCCATCCGCACCCTGTCGACGAAACGCAGGATCAAATTGCCAAGCGTCCCTGCCACCAACGCAATCGCAGTCAGGATCAGGGGCATCCGGAAAGCGCTCATGGCCCGCGTGCTCAAATCGAGAAAATGACCCAGAGAAAGCGCATAATCTCCGGGGTTCTGCGTGAGCAGAGTTGATATGTCTACGCCGGGGGCCGGCGGTTGAGCGCGTATCGCAAAATACGCAGCGAGCAACGCACCAGCCGTCCCGAGCAGGAAGAGAACGATGGCGATCCGGCGTCCGGCGACGCGAAGTGGGTCGCCGGCCGAGCATTTCTCTTCCCGGCTCAGCCAGCCGCCGATCATCAGTGCGATGGGCGGCAGCGCGGGCAACGCATAGTATTCCTGGCGCGTAGAGAAGCTGAAGAAGAGCATCACGACGCCCGCCCAAATGCCCAGCCACTTCCATGCTTGATCGGTCCGGACAGGAAAGATCGCCTTGAACACGAACGCGATCCACGGCATCAGCCACACAGCAAGCAACCCCCAGAACAACACCAACGGAACGGTGTCGTAATCCCGCGGAACTCGCCGGTTGAGGTAGCGAAGCACCTGTTCGTTGACGAAATAAAACCAGAAGAACCCGTGCACGTTGCCGGTTGAAGGCATGGTGCTGATGGGGTTTCCCTGCGATGGATTAGCCATGCCCGCTGCAATATGCCAGGGTAGCGCGATCATCAGAAAGACCACCACGCTGGAATAAGGGTGCCAACGTCGAATGTGCCCCATATTCCGATTGAGCAACAGGAAGATGACAACAACGGCAACGGGGAAAACAATGCCGATGAGACCCTTGGTGAGCACGTTGAGGGCACACGCCGCGGCGAAGCCCCAGGCGGTCCAGCGCGAAGGTTGTGGTTGCTCAAGAGAGATCCAGAACAGCAGCATGGCTAGCGAGAGCCAAAAGCAGACGATGACATCGGGAATGATGATGCGCGTGTAAATGAAAATGCCGAAGGATGTCAGCAGTATCAGGGCAGCGTAGAAGCCGGCGATATCAGAAGCGAACATCCGGCGGCCGGTGGCATACACAACTAGAAAAAGAGCCAGCGTAGCGACGGCCAGAGGCAAGCGAGCAGCCCAATCCTGGGGCCCGAAGAGAGTAAAGCTGGCAGCCATGCTCCAGTACATGAGTGGAGCCTTTTCGAGATAGCGGATCCCATTCGCGTAGAGCGTAATCCAGTCATGGCGCGCAACCATTTCCCGCGCAACCTCGGCATGCACCGAGTCCGCATCATCCAGCAGCGGCGGGCTGAACAGCGCAAAGCTTGCGTAGAGCAGGAGCCAGAGGCCGGCAAGCGTGAGGATTAATTTCCTCGAACGATGCGTGATAGGGCACCTCTCCTGTTTAGTTCGGAATGACTTTGAGTCTGGGTATCAGCTGGAAGTGACGGACATTGAGCGTGACCAGATCGAAGCCGAGTTGTAAGGCCGTAGCGCCGATCACGAGGTCCTCGAAGGGAATGGCGATGCCTTTGGCAGCTTGCGCTCCTTCGATACGTCCAACGATACGGGCATCTCGACAGTGACCGGATGGATTGGGACGTCGCTGCACAAACGGTCGATGAAAGTCAGGCGACGCTGTCTGTCCTCGTCTGTTTTCGCCCGATAGGCGCCGTGGATCAGTTCGGCGATGGTGACGACTGAGAGACCGATGTCGATCTCGCCGTGGATGGCCTTTATCTGCTCGAGGATTTCAAGGACGGTATGACCCCGACGCTCCGCCGCTATAACAACGCTGGAGTCCAATATCAAACCCACGAAATCAGTCCCACGCAGGCGAGTTCCACGGCTTGCGGTTGCGAATTATCTCCTCAACATCGGCGGCGAAGTCAGGGTCGAGCACCGGAGCGTCGCCGGTCTCTTCTTCATGTTTCTTAGCCAGCGCAATGCAGTCGGAAATAGCCGAGCTAATCGGAACAGCGCTACGGATCAGGGCCACGGGCGAGGCGCCGTCTTCAATGACGATCTCCGCACCCGCTCGCACGTGGGCCATCAGCGCGGTGAAATCGCGCGCTGCCTCGGCCTCCGAAATGTGAATCCTTGCCACCTTCACGATGATACCCTTATCCGATTTTCCTTTACCCGCTAAAGCGAAGAAAGCACGCTTATTTGTGGCTCTCTGTCCACGGGTGATGTGGCTCTGCAATAAGGAACTTCCAGCTCGTAGCGATATAGTAAGGGCAGGTTCTTCGGGATCGCGAGCCATGGCACTTGACGCAGCAGCGGGAAGAGGACCGGCGATTTTTCCAGCCAGCGATTTGATGGGACCAGATACGTCCCTCATTTACAACGACTGGTACCCTGCCATGCGCAGCGGCGCGCTCCGCGGACGGAAGATGGCCACCGCCATGCTCCTGGGAATCCCCCTGGTGCTGGGTCGCAAAGAGGATGGCAGCATCTTTGCCATGCGCGACAGTTGCCCCCATCGCGGCATTCCCCTCTCCTGCGGATGGTTCGACGGCAGCGCAGTCACCTGCAAGTATCACGGCTGGGTCTTCGAGCCGGAGTCGGGGCAGTGCATGGAAATCCCTTCACTCACCAGCCAGGACTCCTATCCCCGCCGCATCTACGCGACCGCCTTTCCCTGCCAGGAGAGAGATGGATACGCCTGGGTCTACGTGCCCAAGCCAGGGAGCGGACGGGTCCGCATGGAGGTCAGGGATGCGCTGCCACCCGCTCCACAACTCCCAATCTTCAGCGACCGGCACCGCAGTGCCCACCTGACAGCGGAACTGCCCTGCAATGTGGACCACGGCATCATCGGGCTGATGGACCCGGCGCACGGGCCCTTTGTGCATCAGGCATGGTGGTGGCGCTCCCGGCACAGCATCCACGAAAAAGAGAAGCACTTCGAGCCCATTCCGCAGGGCTTTCGCATGTCGGCCCATACCCCCTCGGCCAACAGCGCGCCCTACAAATTGCTCGGCGTCTACGGCGAACCGATCGAGACCACAATCGACTTCGTGCTACCCAACCGTCGTTATGAAACGATTCGCTGTGGCCCTAAGTGGTTCGCCAGCCTGACCACGGTAACGCCCACCACACCCGGCAATTCCCGCATTGACGTCTACGGCGCCTGGAACGTTTTCTACGGAGTGCCCTTTGTGACCGCCATCGCCAAATTCTTCGGCGACCGCTTTGTCCGCCAGGACCAGCTCACCATGGTGCAACAAGCTGAAGGACTCAAGTTCAATCCAGGCCTGATGCTCATCGATGACGCCGACCGTCCGGCGAAGTGGTATTTCGCGTTGAAGCGAGCGCGGCTCGAAGCCGACGAGACCGGCCGGCCGATGCAGCACCCGATGGACGGCCCAGTCACCCTCCGCTGGCGAAGCTAGCCGCCCAGCGCGTAACGGGACAGTCCCGAAGGGACGGCTGAAAGTAGCCCAGGACGCCAGTCCTGGGTGTACATTCCCACCGAAACTAGTCCCGAAGGGGACGGCTGAGAATGCCCCAGGACGCTAGTCCTGGGAGAACTGGACCGCACGCAAATGCGTGTGCGGCACCTGAACTTCTTGCTTCCAACAATGAATCGGGTTTTAGGCTTGAGAGGATCAAGCAATGAAACCCGTCAAATCAGCGGTCAGGAAAATGCGGAACCTAGGGAACCTAGGCCTTCAGAACCAGGGGCGCAGGTTCCAGCGAGCCACTGATCCCGCGCGCGACCAGCGACCCTTCCTCCACCACCAATTGCTCCACCGCGATCGAGAGCTGACGGCCCAACTCCAGGAAGCTCGCACGCCAGGCCTCTGCGGCCGAGGCCTCCAACCCCAGCAGGAAGCGGTTGGACTTGGTCAGCGTGTCGTACCAGATGTTTTGCGCCTGCCATAGATTGAGCTCGAACGGCAGTTCGCGCAATGTACGAGCCAGGGTGAGCGCGTGGTCGAGCCCGCCGGCCTCCATCGGTTTGGCATGCAGCTGGACCATCGCTCGCTTCATGTGTTGATCGGTCAGATACCGAAGCGCGTGCGTTTCCAATACCACTCCGTCGGATTTCGCCAGAGAAATCAGGGAGCGGACACGCGCCAGGTCGATGGGCTCGTCCTCGAGTGCTCGCCGCAGCCCCGCATTGATCGCGAAACCGGCAGCCATGGTGAGCGCCGGCGGTTTAGGAAGTCCGGAAGCATTCAAAAAGTGCAGCAGCGAGGCATGCTCCTCGTAGATCTTCACCAGGCTGTCTTCCACCTCGCTGAGCGTCGCATTGAGAATGAAGCGCAGAATGCGCCGCTGGTCGTCCTTGAAAAGGGAAGCAAGCGAGTACGGACTACCACCGAAGAAGCTGTCGATCAGGCGAACCACTTCCGGCAAATTCGCCTGGGTGACTGCGGCGCTGCACTTTTGCTTGAGGTCCTTGAAGGCGGAGAGGTCTTGCGGCGTGGAGCGTTCCACCGCGGCGGTCACGTTGTGATCGCCGAAATGCAGCGCAGCAAAAGAAACCTCCTCCGTCTCCTCAGTGAGGTTGGAGGAAATACGGCAGCGGCCAATCGCCAGGCGTGCGCGTCCCGAGGTTACATTTTCGTAGTCCAGCCGACGGATCGTATAGCAGAAGAGGACCGTCTCGTCGGGGAAGCTGCCGAAGACCGAGGAAATGGCATAGTGCGCGGCCACCTGCTCCAGGTTGACCTCCATCGGCTTGACCAGATGCCGGTAAATATCGCCGCCGTCTTTCCATGGCGGACTATTGCTCTTGGCATGGCGCAGCCGTTCCACAAATTGCCATTCGAATAAAGCACAGTTGAGGCCGAAGATGTCGGCGGCCAGGCGCAGGGCGCGCGCCGCATAAGCCATGATCTGAACCGTCTCGATGCCCGAGATATCGTCGAAGAACCAGCCACAGCTGGTGTACATCAACTGCGTGTGCCGCTGCATCTCCATCAGCTTGAGAATCAGCGTCCGTTCCTCAGGCGACAGAACGCGCAGTGCGTGCGCAGCGAAGAACTGGTCGATCGTCTCCTCCGCCCCGGCTGTTTTAGCCGCCAGTATGACGGAGATGTAAGCATCGCGAGCGGCCCAAACGTCCTTCAGCAGGCCATTAACCGCCTTTTCGCTGAGCGGAGCGACCGTATCCCGCAGCCAGTCGAGGGCTTCGCGGAGGGGTGCGCGCCAGCGCTGGTTCCACCCCTGGCGCCCGCCGTTGCAGCCGCAGTCGGAACGCCAGCGTTCGATACCGTGGGCACAACTCCACGAGGTATCATCGACAATTTCCGCTTCCCACTTGGGCGGAAAATGGGCCAGGAACTGGCCGTAATTCGTCAATTTGGCTAGCTTCTTGTCTTCAATGAAGCGCAAGCAGTAGGAGAGCGCCATCTCTCCGTGGCGATGATGGTGGCCATAGCTTTCTCCGTCCGTGGCCACATGAACCACCTGCGGTTCCACAACGCTGGGGTCGAGGCCGCGCGCCAGCCGCCAGGCGTACGTCTCGCCATTGTTGAGCATGCCTTCAAATGCGATCGCGCGCGATGTGGGGCCGTTGTAAAAGAAGACGGTAATGCTGCGTCCATCCTTTAGCGCCACCCGGTAAGGATGGTTAGGATTTACCGAGGCATTGGGCGTCTCAATCCAACGAGCGCCGGCACCATCGAGCCGGGGAAGAGCGGGTTGCAGCGTGCTCTCCGCGCGCTCACGCACCCGGGCGCACTGGTGCGGCGCAAGAATCGTGAACAGGATGCCATTTTGCGCCAACAGGTCCAGAGTCTCGGTATCGACCGCGGTTTCCGAAAGCCACATGCCTTCAGGGGCGCGCCCGAAGCGATGTTGAAAGTCGGCGATGCCCCAGCGGATCTGGGTGATACGGTCCCGCGTAATGGCCAGGGGCATGATGACGTGGTTGTAGACCTGCGCCATTGCCGATCCGTGCCCGTCGTAGCGCAGCATGCTTTGCCGGTCGGCATCGCGGATCATGCGATACGTGCGGGGCGCATTTTCTTCCAGCCAGGAAAGCAGGGTAGGCCCGAAGTTGAAGCTGATCCGCGAATAGTTGTTCATGATGCGAATGATCTGGTTCTCGCCATTGACGATGCGTGAGGCGCCGTTGGGCGCATAGCATTCGGCGGTGATCCGTTCATTCCAATCGTGGTAGGGCGCGGCCGAATCCTCGGTCTCGACGGTTTCCAGCCAGGGGTTCTCTCGCGGCGGCTGATAAAAATGGCCGTGAATGCAGATGTACCGTTCCGCCGGCGTCGAAAGGTCTGACATGCAGTTATGATAGCCGGATTTGCCGAGCGGGGCGCATGGGCGGCAACTCGCAGGCCCGCCACAGGTACCAGCTGGCTACCGAGCGCCACGGCTTCCAGCGTGCCGCCCGCCGTTGCATCTCTTCGGGTTTGGGCAGCATATCGGCCGTGATTGGCTTTCCCACGTTCGTCCTGCCGAAGGTCAGGAGATAGCCCTTGCGGATCCCGTAATCGGTTCCGGGAAAGACGTCAGGTCGCCCCAGGCGAAAGATGAGCAACATCTCCGCGGTCCAGGTTCCGATCCCGCGGACGCTGCTTAGCCGCTCGATGATCACCTCATCAGGCAAGCGCCGGATAGCGGCCAGCGAGGGCACTGTGCCGTCCAGAGTCTTGGCGGCCAGATCGCGCAGGGAGAGGAGCTTTGATCGTGACAGGCCGGCTGCGCGCAGCATCTCCTCCGGGGCAGCCAGCAGCTGTTCCGGCTGCGGATGCAGATCGCCGAATCCGGCCAGCAGACGCCCCAGGATAGCTTTCGCAGCATTGGCATGCAGTTGCTGGTGCAGTATGGCTTCGAGCAGCGCTTCAAAGGGTGAGTGCGTGCTTTTCACCCGCAGCGCAAAGGGACCAACCCGTTCGATCAGCACACCCAGCTTAGCGTCGGTTTTGGCCAACTCTGCGAGCGCAAGCGCTGTATCGTAACGAACCGGGCGCAGACCGACATCCATGCAAGCATCTTAACTTCGGCCCTGGACGATGACGTATGAGAACTCAACCCGGCAAAGTCAGTTTCCTAAGAGAACCCCATTAGAAACTGGACGGGTGCCCCACGTTCGCCTCAGCGTACGTGGGCTGAATACGGCGGGCGAAGCCCTCGAACGCTTTTACGTTATCGACCACAAGATCCGGGCGGGTTCTAGGAAAAGCAATCGAAAGGTATCATTTTTCGGCTCACGTACGGTCGTTCAACCGTACGCCAAATTACGCCCCGCATAGTACCGAAGATGTAAACACTTCGCCGTTGCGTTGGGCTTCTTTTCAGCATTGACACTTTCGTTGCGGTCATAAATTTCCCTTGCGGCGTCCCAGGGGTTGCCTACCCCCCTTGGTTTGCTGCTATATTCAACTTTCCAAGCATGATGCGGGGAAGTGTCCTCGCGCCGGCGTCTTGGATCTCGTCACCAACAGAGTCGTAGCGGATCCTTCTTAACAACACGCAATCTGAGGAAGCAGGGACCGATCCAATGGCGCAGATTTTTGACCGGAGTTCCAACGCGCTTGCCCGCGCGAGCCTGGTCCTGACAGGGTTGATTGTCATCGCCCTGGGAGTCACCCTCGATCAGTTGCAGGGCTCTCCATGGGTAACCAAGCAAGGCCAGCGCGCAGAACAGCCGGTGCCGTTCAGTCATAAGCATCACGTCATGGGACTTGGATTACAGTGCCAGTACTGCCACACCTCGGTGGAGAAGTCCAGCTACGCGGGCATCCCTCCAACCAAGACCTGCATGAACTGCCACGCGCAGATCTGGACCAACGCGGCTCTTCTGCAACCGGTACGGACCAGTTGGGCGACAGGTGAATCCATACCCTGGGTCAAAATCCACGATCTGCCCGACTTTGTTTATTTCAATCACGAAATTCACGTGAATAAAGGCATCGGCTGTTCCTCCTGCCACGGCCGCGTGGATCTGATGCCGTTGATGTATCAGCAGAACACGCTGCAGATGGAATGGTGCCTGACCTGTCATCGCGACCCGGCCAAGAACCTTCGTCCCACCAGCGAGATATACAACATGGCGTGGGAGGGTCCCACATCGCAGAAACCCGTGTGGTGCGGTAGTTCCGGGCGGAAGGATGGCGTTCCCACCGCGCAGACGGTAAGCTGCACCACCATTGATCCCAGCCAGACGGGCGCCCAGGTGGCATCGCTCAACATGCTGCCCGACGGACTGCATGGGCAAGCCGCCAGCGACGCGCCGGCCATGGTGATCCCAGCAGCCTTGCACTATGAGAAATACACCGACCAGGAATCACTGGGTAAATATCTGACCCAGCAGTACCACATCCGCACACCCCAGGAACTGAGCAGCTGCGAGACCTGCCACCGATGAGCGAGACAGGCGCAGCCAAGTCCAGTGAGCAAAACTTGAAGAACACGCAACCTCTTGACCAGGGAAGACGCGAAGCGAACATGGCAAACGAGACGATCCACGGCGAGGGCCAGAACAAACAGGCGCTTACGCTCGACGCCGCCAGGGCCAAACTTGCCGGCCAGACGGGAAAGACCTACTGGCGCAGCGTGGACGAGTTGGCCGACACGCCGGCCTTCCGGGAGATGGTCCAGCGTGAATTTCCCGCGCAGGCTGCGGAGTGGATCGATCCCGTCTCGCGGCGCGGATTCCTCAAGGTCATGGGCGCTTCTCTCGCCTTGGCTGGGCTTTCCGGCTGTACCAAGCAGCCGGATGAACCGATCTATCCTTACGTCAAGGAACCCGAAGATCTGGTACTCGGTCGTCCGGTGTATTTTGCCTCGGCTATGCCCTTCAACACCGGCGCGGTGCCGGTCTTGGTCAAGAGCGACGCTTACCGGCCGATCAAAGTGGACGGCAATCCGGATCACCCGGTTAACCGCGGCTCCTCCGATCCGTTGACCCAGGGCTCCTTGCTCGATCTTTACGATCCTGACCGCTCGCAGCGAGTGATCTGCCGTGGAGAAGTCCGTGAGTTTGCTGCTTTTCTCGCTGTCTTCCGCGCCATGCTGGCCGACAAGAAGGCAAGCGGAGGCGCCGGCCTCTACATCCTGAGCGACACGGTGACCTCGCCTACCCTGGCGGCGCAATGGAAAGCGGCGCAGCAGAAATATCCCAACGCCAAGTGGTTGCAGTGGGACCCGATCAACCGCGATTCGGCCTACTCGGCCTCGAAGACGGCTTTCGGTGATTACTACGACGCTCAGTACCGGCTGCAGAATGCGGATGTGATCGTCTCGCTCGACGCGGACTTCCTCTCCGGCATCACTCATCCCGGCTTCCTCCGCCTGGCGGCCGATTATGCCAGCCGGCGCAAGCTGCTGGACCCAAGTGCTCCGATGAACCGGCTGTACGCCGTCGAAAGCGCTCCCAGCACGACCGGCTTCAAGGCCGAGCACCGTCTGGCCCTGCAGGCTGGCGAGGTGGCTTCTTTCGCTGCGGCGTTGGCGGCAGCAGTTGGAGCGGGTGGGGCGGGCGCGCAACCGCCCTCCGGCCCCGCGGGCAAGTTTCTCTCCGCCGTAGCGGCTGATCTGAAGGCCAGCGCGGGCAAGTGCGTGGTCATCCCCGGTGAGCAGCAGTCGCCCCAGGTGCATCTGGCGGCGATTGCCATCAACCAGGCGCTGGGCAACGTCGGCAAGACGGTGGTTTACACCGAAACCGTAAATCCCATGCCGTCCATCCAGGGGCAGGACATCGTCACGCTGGTGAATGACATACGCGCAGGTAAGGTTGAATGGCTGGTGATCCTGAATGCCAACCCGGTCTACACCGCGCCGGTGGACCTGCATTTCGAAGAAGCCATTGCGAACGTAAAGACCACCGTGCACCTCGGCTCTCATTTGAACGAGACCGGAGTGGTTACAGAATGGCATATCAACAGCGCGCACTATCTGGAAAGCTGGTCCGATACCCGAGCCTATGACGGGACGGCGACCGTAGTGCAGCCCATGATCGACCCTCTGTATGGCGGCAAGTCGGCGCATGATGTGATCCAGTCCATGCTCGACGATCCCGACACCTCTCCTTACGATGCGGTGCGCAAGACATGGCAGGCAAATCTTGGGCCCGAAGGGGAGCATGTCTGGCGCAAGATTCTGCACGATGGCATGGTGCCAGCCACGGCTTTTCAGCCCAAGACGGTTTCAGCAAAAAGCAGCGACTTGGCGGTCACTGCGCCCAACTATCCTGACGGAACCGTGGAAGTTATCTTCCGCGCCGACCCCAACATCTACGACGGACGCTATGCGAACGTCGGCTGGCTGCAGGAAATTCCCAAGCCGGTGACCAGCATGTCGTGGGACAACGCGGCGCTGATGAGCTATCGCACGCTGGCGAAATTCGGCTTGGCGGAGCAGGACGTGGTGGCCATCGAGTCCAACGGAAATACCGTGATGGCTCCAGTGATGGCCGTACCTGGCCACGCAGATGGCTCGGTCACGCTGTACCTCGGCTATGCGCGCCGCAATGGCGGCCGCGTCGCCGGCGGGTTGGGCTTTAACGCGTACGCGATTCGTAGCTCCAACGCGTTGTTGTTCGCCTCCGGCGCGACCATGAAGAAGACCGGCCAGACGTATGAGTTTGCGGTCACCAAGAGCCACTACACGGATGAACGCTCCATCGCTGCCGGAGGAAATGGTCGTAGCGACCATTCCCTGGAAGGCGACGAGGCCATGACGCGTGGCATCATTCGCTACGCCACCCTCGATGAGTTCAAGCAGAACCCCAACTTCGCTCATGAAGGCGAGGATGTACCCGAAGATCCAGAGCCCGACACCAGTATGTTCAGCAACTGGCGCTACGACAAAAACGCCTGGGGCATGGCCGTCGACATGAACTCCTGCGTGGGGTGCAACGCCTGCGTCGTGAGCTGTTACGCTGAAAACAATATCGCTGTGGTGGGTAGGCATAACACCCAAACCGGCCGCATCATGCAATGGCTGCGCATCGATACCTACTTCGAAGGCGATCTGGATCAACCCCGGGCACACTTCCAGCCCATGACCTGTCAGCATTGCGAGAATGCACCCTGCGAGCAGGTTTGCCCAGTAGGGGCTACCGTGCACTCGCCCGAAGGCTTGAACGTCATGGTGTACAACCGCTGCGTCGGCACACGGTACTGTTCCAACAATTGCCCCTACAAGGTACGCCGCTTCAACTTCCTGCTCTTCTCGGATTTCGAGACGGAAAGCCTCAAGCTGATGCGTAATCCGGATGTGACCGTACGCAGCCGCGGTGTGATGGAGAAGTGCAGCTACTGCTTGCAGCGCATCTCCGCCGCCAAGATTTCGGCGGATAAGGAAAATCGTGATATCCGCGATGGTGAAGTGGTGACCGCATGCCAGCAGGCTTGCCCCACCGGCGCCATCGTCTTCGGCAACATTAATGACCGTGCCAGCAAAGTGTTCAAGGTGAAGTCGCAGCAGCGCAATTACGGCGTGCTCGCGGATCTGAATACCCGTCCCCGCACCACCTACATTGCTGAAGTCTTTAACTCCAACCCGGAACTGGCCGAGGCGCGAACCGAGCACGCGCCTGCGAAGAGCTGAAAGGTTTAGCGCAGCATGGCGACCAAACCAGAGTTACCCGTAACCGATCCGCAGTTGGATCCGAAGACAGGCGAGTTCCGGGTCATCGCGCCCGGATACACCTTCAAATCGGTCACCGATGTTATTTCGCGCATCGTGCTCACCCCGCATACGCCGTTGGGCTGGTTCTTCGGCTTTACGCTGGCGGGCAGCATATGCCTCATCCTCTTCACTGCTGTGACCTGGCTGTTCCTCAAGGGCGTCGGCATCTGGGGCCTCGATATCCCGGTTGGCTGGGGCTTCGCCATCATCAATTTCGTCTGGTGGATCGGTATCGGCCACGCCGGAACGCTGATCTCGGCCATCCTGCTTCTCTTCAAGCAACAATGGCGTAACTCGATCAACCGCTTTGCCGAAGCGATGACCATCTTTGCCGTGATCTGCGCCGGCATGTTTCCGCTTATCCACGTCGGACGGCCTTGGCTGGGGTATTGGCTCTTTCCTTACCCCAACACCATGAATGTGTGGCCGCAGTTCCGGTCCCCGCTTCTGTGGGACGTTTTTGCCGTTTCCACATACGCCACCATCTCTGTGGTCTTTTGGTATATAGGCATGATTCCCGATTTTGGAACCATGCGGGATCGGGCGAAGAGCCAGTTTGCTCAATACTTCTACGGCATCCTCTCGCTCGGCTGGCGCGGTTCCGTCAGGCACTGGATGCGCTATGAGACGGCCTCTCTGCTGCTGGCAGGGTTGGCTACTCCCCTGGTGCTGTCGGTTCACACTGTCATCAGCTTCGATTTTGCGGTGGCTGTCCTTCCCGGATGGCACACTACGATTTTTCCGCCTTACTTTGTCGCCGGTGCTATCTACTCCGGCTTTGCCATGGTGATCACGCTCGCTATTCCGATCCGCAAGTTCTACCACCTGGAGGGCCTGATCACCATCCGCCACATCGACAATATGGGCAAGGTCATGCTCGCTACCGGCTTGATCGTTGCCTATGGCTACTCGATGGAAGTTTTCATGGCCTGGTACTCCGCCAGCCATTGGGAATACTTCATGATGTGGAACCGCATGTTCGGGCCGATGGGCTGGGCGTACTGGGTGCTGATCACCTGCAACATCGCCCTGCCGCAATTGTTGTGGCTGCGAAGTACGCGCGTGAGTCCGACCAAGATGTTCATCATGTCGCTGATCATCAATACGGGCATGTGGTTCGAGCGCTTTGTCATCGTCGTCACCAGCCTCTATCGCGACTTTCTTCCCTCGTCCTGGGGAACCTATCGTGCGACTCGCTGGGATTACGGCACGTTTCTCGGCACGCTGGGGTTGTTCACTGCCCTGTTCTTCCTCTTTGTGCGCTTCCTGCCCATGATTCCCATGTCAGAGATCCGCATGATGTTGCCGCAGGCGAAGGTGACAGAGCCGGAACCGTTGGAGGCGGGTGACTGATGCCGATACGCGAGGGAATCTACGGAATGTTGGCGGAGTTCGATACTCCGGGCGAATTGGTAGTGGCCGCAAAAACCGCCTATGACTCGGGTTGGCGACGAATGGACTGTTACACCCCGTACCCGGTGGAAGAGGCGGCGGAAGCGATCGGTTTCCATCGCAACTATGTGCCCCTGATCTGTCTCGTCGGCGGGCTCGCTGGGTTGGCCGCTATGTTTCTGATGGAAACCTGGGTGTCGGTCTTCGCGTATCCGTTGAATATCGCAGGCCGCCCGCTCTTTTCCTGGCCGGCCTTCATCATCCCGGCTTATGAGTGGACCATTCTGTGGGCTGGTCTCTCAGCCGCTTTCGGCATGCTGGCCATGTGTGGCCTGCCGACGCTCTACCACCCGCTCTTCAATGCGCCTAACTTCCGTACCGGCGCGACGGTGGACAAATTCTTTCTTTGCCTGGAGGCAAACGATCCCAAGTTCGAGGTGGTCGAAGCGCGCAGCTTCCTGGAAAGCTTCCGGCCGGCGTCGGTGGTGGAGGTGGAATATTAATCCCATCCTTGGACTCTCAACCTCACGCCCCAACCCGTTTTTGTTGGACGGGTGCCCCAGGTTCGCGAAAGCGTACCTGGGTGGAAAAAGACGGGCGAAGCCCTACCATTTGTTACTCCTGGGCTTGGCGACCCTGGCTTCCGCCGGCTGCCGTCAGGACATGCAAGACCAGCCCAAATTCATCCCCCAGCGCAGCACTACCTTCTTTGCTGATGGCCGCTCGGTTCGGCCCCAGGTGGCCCACACGATCGCTCGCGGGCAGTTGGGCGAAGACAGCTTTTTCTATACCGGCCTGATCGAAGGCAAGGAGGCCGACGCGCTCCCCTTCCCGGTTTCCATGCAGGTGCTGGCGCGGGGCCAGGAGCGTTACAACATCTACTGCACGCCCTGCCATTCCCGGGTGGGTAATGGCGCTGGAATGATCGTGCAGCGAGGCTACAAGCCAGCCGGCAACTTCCACTCTTCGCGGATTCTGGCCGAGCCCCTGGGTCACTACTTCTACGTGATGACCAATGGCTACGGCGCTATGCCCGATTATTCCGCGCAGCTCACCCCGGCCGACCGCTGGTCTGTGGCGGCATATATCCGGGCGCTGCAGATCAGCCAGAGTGCAAACGAATCCGAGGTTCCTGCGGGAGTTCAGGTACAAAACCTCAAGGACATCGCCGAGCGACAGGGATATCCCGAGTCCTTTGCTCAGCCGTGGTCGTTGCCCGCGACTGCAGTATCTGCTCAGCCGCCCGATCCAAGTCAGGGAACGCCGGGAATGGCCCCGGCAACGGCAGACTCCCCGATACCTTCGAGCCAGCCCGGTGGCGGCACGGCCACCAGCGGCAATGCAGCAAAGCCTAAAGGCTTGAAACCGGTAGTCAGGTAAAAACATGGCTCACGAACACCACGCAATTTCGCTACCTTCGGAGCTGAATGCTCCGCTGTTGCTCAATCAATGGCGGCGCCGGGCGATGGTTGTCGGCGCCATCTTTGCTGTTTTGTCGATCGTGCTCGCATTGCTGGCGGCGACCGTCGATCATGATGGAATCGATCACCTGCTCCGCTCCTATTTGCTCGGATACATCTTTACCTGGGGCTTGACTGTCGGTGGTCTTGCTCTGCTTATGGTCCAGTACGTGAGCGGTGGCAAGTGGGGCTTGCTGCTACGCCGTCCGTTGGAGGCGATGTCGCGTTGCCTGCCCCTGATCATGGTGTTGTTTTTGCCCATCGGCTTCTTTATGAAGAAGCTGTACCTGTGGGCCAAGTACAGCGACGCCGCCGAAGCTTACCGCCAGCATCTGATCAACCACGAGCAGGCGCACGCCATTGCTTATAAGCACCCCATGCTGAATGTTGGCAGCGTGTGGATACAGTCCGCCGTCATCTTCGCGATCTGGTTCCTCTTCATGCACCTGCTCAACAAGTGGGGACTGCAACGCGATGCCGACCCGCATCCGAACGTGCGCTTCTGGCAGGTGCGGCTGGAGAATCTGAGCGGCTTCGGCATCCTGGTCTATGCCATCACCATGTCGGTTGGCGCCATCGATTGGGTCATGTCCCTCGACCCGACCTGGTATTCGTCGATGTACGGGTTCCTCTTCCTGGTCGGTCAGGGCTACGCGGTCCTGGCGCTCTCCATCATTATTGTGATCAGGCTTTCCCAGGTGGAGCCGATGCGCACGGTGCTCCGTATGACCGAGCAGCATGACCTAGGCAAGCTGGCTTTCGCCTTCGTCATGCTGAACATCTACATCGCGTTCTCTCAGTTCCTCATCATCTGGTCAGGGAACTTGCCCGAAGAGATTCCCTGGTACCTTGACCGTATTCGCGGCGGCTGGGGCGTGATTGGTTCGCTCGATTTCGTATTCCATTGGTTCATCCCCTTTACGCTGCTGCTCTCGCGCGACCTTAAGCGCAACAAGGAGCGGCTGGTCCTGGTATGCAAGGTCATGCTCTTTGCTCGTTGCTGGGACTTGTTCTGGCTGATTGAGCCGAACTTTGCCGACGCCCGGCGGAACCTGCACTTCAGCTTCGGCATCCTCGAATACGCGACCGTACCGGTGGTCGTGATCTCTCTGTGGATGTGGTACTACTTCGGCCAGTTGGAGAAGCGGCCGCTGATCCAGACCAACGATCCCCACCTGGAAGAGATTTTGGAGGCCGACCATGCCCACGCATGATCCCAACTATCACGACGACCCGAAAGCACCGCTGGCCGACTCGCCCGGCTATGAAGTCACGGACGTCAACGTCAACGGCATCGTTGTTTTCCTGGCATCGCTGGGCGCCTTTGTCGGGGTCTTCTTCATCTTCTGCTTCGGCATGGGCAAGGTAATCAATACCGCCATTATCAAGAGCGACGGGCCGCCCAATAAATGGAATCAGATTGGTTCTCAGCCCCGGGGCAAACGTGAGGATCTGACATCGAACGCGGTCATGGAGCAGCAGCAGCTTAATCAGATGGTGCAGCGTTTTCCCACGCCGCGCCTGCAAACCGATGACGGCAACGAAGAGATCGCAGAAATGCACGCCCGGGAAGATCTATTGCTCGACTATTACAGCTGGGTCGATCGCTCCAGTGGCAAGGTGCGCATCCCGATTTCCCGGGCGATGCAATTGATTGCTCAGCATGGTCTCCCGGTAGCTGCGGATGAGCAGACCGAAACCCTGCTGGCGGGTGACAAGGCTCCCGTGGTCACGGTGCCGCTCACCGATGGATTCGCCCGGACAGGATTCGAACAGCAATATCGGGAGACGATCGAGCAGCAGCAGCTGCGGGGTAACAGGCAGGGCGACCAGGCGGCTCTCACAGGGGGCGCCGCTACAAAGTGAGGGCGGGTGCGGACGTAAGTAGCTTGAGCATTCGTTTCACCCACCTGGCGATCTGTTGAGTAGCGTGAAACCGCCATACCGCGGCGCTCGCGGAGGGACCGGGGCGGCGATACCATAAGGGTAGAGGGGCAATTGGGTGTTGGCATGCAAATAAGAGAGGCAATTCGATCGAACAGCGGAAGCGGGTTTGCCTGCTTCGCGCTGGCGGCGTCATTGCTCTTCGCTGCCGCAACGCCCGCGCTGGCCCAGGTCGCTCCCGTAGGTGAAAAGACCATGGGAGATCCTGCCCAGGATCGTCTCCCTGACATTCTCAATACGGTCAAGATCGAGCAGCGGCTGGGCAAACCCCTGCCCCTCGACACTCCGTTTCGCGACGAGACCGGCAAGGCAGTCAAGCTGGGAGACTACTTCGGCAAGAAACCCGTGATCCTCTCGCTGGTCTACTACCAGTGCCAGATTCTATGCGCCGAAGATCTGAATGGCCTGGTGGGTGCGCTTGAGATGGTGCACCTGACCCCCGGCAAAGACTTCCAGATTGTCATTGTGAGTATCGATCCGGCCGAAACCCCCGCCCTGGCGGCGGCCAAGAAGGCCGAATACGTAAAACGCTATGGCCGCGCAGACACCGCGAACGGATGGCATTTCCTGACCGGCGAACAACCAGCGATCCAAGCCCTGGCACATGCCGTCGGCTTTGGCTACGTGCGGATGCCGCAGCCCGAAGGTAAGCCGCCCATGTTTGCCCACGCCAGCTCGATCGAGGTGGTCACCCCCGAGGGGCGGATGGCGCAGTACTACATGGGGGTCGAGTATTCACCCAGGGATGTCCAGCTAGGTCTGGTCGAAGCGTCACACAACACCATTGGCACGCCGGTCGACAATATCCTGACCTACTGCTATCGCTACGATCCGAAATTGAACCGGCACAGCCTGGTAGTGGCCCGGATCGTGCAGATGGGCTGCCTGCTTACGTTTCTGGGTCTGGGCAGCTTCATGGTGGTGAATTTCCGCCGGGATTACAAGCAAGCAGCGGAGCAGCAAACGCTACCAACGCGAAGGTCTAAAGGGTAACGATGCATATAAGTCCAGTGCTGTGGCAGTTTCTCATAAGGTGGCTGACGAACTCTGCCCTTTTTCCGCCGGAAGCCTCGGCGATCTCGCCCCAAATGGACGCTTTCTACTTCTTTCTGATAGCGATCTCGGCCGTGGGCATGATCGCGGTCATCATCCTGGTCTTCGGCTTCTCCATCATGTATCGCAAGGAGAAGAATCCGGTCGCCACCCATATCGAAGGCTCGACGCTGCTCGAAGCTACCTGGACGATTATTCCGTTGGCCCTGTTCATGATCTGCTTTGTCTGGGGAGCGCTGCTCTATTTCCGTATCTACGATCCACCCACCAACGCGATGAATATTTACATCGTGGGCAAGCAATGGATGTGGAAGGCCGAGCACCCAGGCGGACAGCACGAGATCGACTCTCTGCACATCCCTATCAACCGGCAAGTGCAGTTGACCATGATCTCGCAGGACGTCTTCCATAGCTTCTCCATTCCGGCCTTCCGGATAAAGCGTGAAGTCATTCCCGGCCGCTATTCCACGGTGTGGTTTGAAGCCACCGCGACCGGAACCTACCACCTCTTCTGCACTCAGTACTGCGGCACGGATCACTCGGCGATGATTGGAGAAATCGTCGCCATGACCCCGGACGATTATCAGAAGTGGGCTGCGGGCAGCACCAGCGGTGCATCGTTGGCGCAAAATGGGGAGCGCCTCTTCGCCAGCCTCGGCTGCAACTCCTGCCACTCTGGTGAGGCCAGCGCGCGCGGACCCAACCTGGCCCAGGTTTATGGATCGAGATTGCAGCTGACGGACGGATCGTTTGTCACTGCCAATGATGCCTATCTTCGCGAAGCGATTCTTAACCCATCCACCCGCGTAACCGCGGGCTACGCGCCCATCATGCCGACCTACCAGGGGCAGGTCAGCGAAGAGGGTCTGATCGACCTGGTGGAATACATCAAGAACCTCAATTCGAACTATCGCATCCAGCAGACGTTGACAGCGAGTCAACTTCCCCCTGGGCAAGGCGGCGCATCCAGTTCTGGCGCCGGCTCTGCCCCCGCAAAGTCGGGCACAGCGGCACCAAGTGCGCCCGGGACGGTGAACCAATGAGCAGCACCATTGTCATGCTTCCAAATCAGCAGGACGCGCAACTGCCGAAGCTAAGCTACCTCAATGCCGAGTATGGGATAAAGAGTTGGCTGCTTACCGGCGATCACAAGCGCATCGCCATGCTGTATCTCTTCTCGATCACGTTCTTCTTCTTTATCGGCGGAGCCTTTGCCGGGCTCATCCGTCTGGAGCTGTTGACTCCGCTGCCGGACCTGGTTGCGTCCGACACCTACAACAAGCTCTTTACCATGCACGGCGTGATCATGATCTTCCTCTTCCTGGTGCCGTCGGTTCCAGCGACCGTGGGGAACTTCGTCATCCCCATCATGGTCGGGGCCAAGGATCTGGCCTTTCCCAAGATCAACTTGTTGAGCTGGTACCTGTATGTTGCCGGCGCATGCTTTTTGGTCTTTGCGCTGCTCAACGGCGGTGTCGACACCGGCTGGACCTTCACCACTCCGCTCAGCACCCACTATGTGAATACCCATGTGATCACGGCTGCCATGGGGGTCTTCATCGCCGGCTTCAGCTCCATCTTCACCGGCCTGAACTTTATTGTGACCATCCACCGCATGCGCTGCCCGGGCATGACCTGGTTCCGGCTGCCATTGTTCTGCTGGTCAAACTACGCGGCCTCGATCCTGATGGTTCTGGGGACGCCGGTACTGGCCATCACCCTGGTTCTGGTGATGCTTGAGCGCACCATCGGCATCGGCGTCTTCGATCCCACCAAGGGCGGCGACCCGCTGCTCTTCCAACACCTCTTCTGGTTCTATTCGCATCCCGCGGTGTACATCATGATCCTGCCCGGCATGGGAGTGATCTCCGAGGTGATCAGCACCTTCTCCCGCAAGCGGGTATTCGGCTATACCGCTGTGGCCTTCTCCTCGGTTGCCATCGCCGTCTTTGGATTTTTCGTCTGGGCCCATCACATGTTCATCATGGGCGTATCGAATTATTCGGCGCTGGTCTTTTCGCTGCTGACCATGCTCGTAGCCGTGCCTTCCGCGATCAAGATCTTCAACTGGTCGGCGACTCTCTATAAGGGATCCATCACCTTCGAGACCCCGATGCTGTATGCCTTCGGCTTCATGGGCCTGTTCACCATCGGCGGGCTCACCGGCGTATTCCTGGGCTCGCTGGGCATGGACATCCACCTCACCGAGACCTACTTCATCGTCGCCCATTTCCATTTTGTGATGGTGGGCGGCATGTTGATGGCTTACCTGTCGGGCGTCCACTTCTGGTGGCCCAAGATGACGGGCAGAATGTATCCCGAATCCATGTCGCAGCTGAGCGCGGTCACCACTTTCATCGGATTCATCCTGACATTCTTTCCCCAGTTCATCGTCGGCTACCTCGGGATGCCACGCCGCTACCATGCTTATCCACCCGAATTCCAGGTGCTGAATGTGTTATCGACGGCGGGCGCCACGGTGCTCGGCATCGGTTATGTGCTACCAATGCTCTATATGCCCTGGTCCCTCAAGTACGGTAAGATCGCGGGCAGTAACCCCTGGCAGGCGACTGGCCTGGAATGGCAGATTCAGTCTCCGCCGCTGACAGAAAACTTTGTCGATATACCAATCATGGATCACGAGGCATACGACTATGAGTGGTTGGCGCACAAGACTGAACACGAGGTAACGACCGTTGGATAGCCAAGCGATCGCACCCGGCCACGCAGAACCGCGCGAAGGACACGACGAAGCGCATCCAGCTTATCTGCGCCACCATTTCGTCACCGTGGAGCAGCAGCGAGAGACCGCGAGCTTCGGTATGTGGCTCTTTCTGCTGACCGAAATCATGTTCTTTGGCGGCCTGTTCATGGCCTACCTGCTTTATCGCAACTGGTATTACGACGCCTTCGTGGCCAGCAGCAATACGTTGGGCATCGGCCTCGGAACCACCAACACGGCGGTTCTGATCCTTTCCAGCTTCACCATGGCGATGGGCGTCTATTCGGCGGAGATCCGCAACCGCAAAGGGCTGCTTGTTTCGCTCAGTCTTACCATCTGTTTGGGGTTGGTCTTTCTGGGCATCAAGAGCGTGGAGTACCACGATAAGTACGTGGAACACCACATCCCTGGGGCAAGCTTCAGTGTGGAAGACTTTGTCCATCCCACCGACAAGCGGGATGTCCCGCTGGCGCCGGACATGGCGCAGCACGCACAGCTCTTCTTCTTTCTTTACTTTGCCATGACCGGCATGCACGCCCTACACATGGTCATCGGGATCAGCATTTTGTTTATTCTGCTCTACCAGGCGTACCACGGCGCGTATGTCAATGGGCATACCTCTACCATCGATAACTTCGGGCTGTATTGGCACTTCGTCGATATTGTCTGGATCTTTCTGTTTCCGCTGCTGTATCTCATCAGCCGCCATCCTTTGAAGTAGCCGCTAAAGGAGAGCCATCATGTCCGCTCCGACTGAACACGAACATCACGTCGTTCGGCCAAAAACCTATCTCACTATTCGTCGCGTTCATGGTGCTGACCGCCACCAGACCGGTGGGCTTTCATTAACATGGGCGTCTTCAGCCCCATCGTGGCGCTGGGCATCGCTTGCTTAAAGGCTGTGCTGGTCATTCTCTTTTTCATGCATATCCGCTATAGCTCGAGAGTGATGATGCTGACTGTTGGCGCCGGCTTCTTCACCTTCCTGGTGTTGATCACGATGACCCTCTCCGACTACATCAGCCGCAACTGGGGTCTCTGGTAGCAATCGATCTACTCCTATACCACCGTGTCCCCGGGGTCTCTCCCTCTGGATTTCCTGCGGAGCTTTTGACCCTGTCGAACCTTACGCGGCTTTCTTACTGAAAACCGCACACGCAGTCTTGGGTGAGAAATCCAAGTCGCCTTAGCCTGGCTAAGCCGAATAAAATAGCCGTAGGCCCACGTTCGCTTTCAGCCTGTTCCCTCCGATGAAATCCGATCCAACACAACTCCGCGATCTACCCGAAGCGCTGCGCACGATCGCTGACCATCCCCGAGTTCTTGTTCGCCGCGGCGGCCCGCTGGCGCCGGATGCGAAATGCGTCGTCTACTGGATGCAGCGAGCGGAAAGAGCGCTCGACAACCCCGCCCTCGACATCGCCGTGGAAGTAGGCAACGCCCTCGATCTCCCAGTCCTGGCCTATTTTTCCGCCATCTCCAAATTTCCCGCCAACTGGCGCCATTACGCCTTCTTGAATCAGGGCCTGGCCGACATCGAAGAGGATCTGCAACAGCGGCAGATCGGATTTATCGTCCGCCGGCCCCCGAAAAATTCCCTGGAAGCGCTGCTGGCAGAAGTGAGCGCGGCCATGGTGATCGGCGATGAAAATCCCTGCCGCGAGCCGGAACGCTGGCGCAAAGTGTTGGCTGGCCGGTTACCATCCCGTAATGGACCGTGGACGCGGACGTGGTCGTACCCTCCAACTTATTCGAAAAGTCGATGTACGCCCTGCATATCTTCAAGCCGAAGCTCTACGCGGAACTGCCGAAATTTCTCGTTGGCCAGCCGGTGGTCAAACCCAGGCGGGAATGGAAGCCATCGCAGCCCTTGGAGTCCTTTGACGTGCGCGGGGATGTCACCGAAGGG
>CAWGPA010000017.1:0-190645 GCA_963824325.1 uncultured Acidobacteriaceae bacterium
CTTTCTCGATCTTTTCCTGGGCCGACTTGGAAAACTTGTGGGCGTGCACGGTGACCGCAACGGTCAAATCGCCATCGCCAAGCACCTTGACCAAGCCATGGCGCTTCTTGAGCAACCCTTTGGCGGCAAAGGTTTCAAGGGTCAATTCCTGATGGCCTTCGGCGTGGAGCTCGGCTACCCGGCTCAGGTTCACCACCGAGTATTCGGTGCGGAAGATGTTGGTGAAGCCACGCTTGGGCAGGCGACGATGCAAGGGCATCTGTCCACCTTCAAAGCCGCGCATCATGTGGGAGCCGGAACGCGAACGCTGTCCCTTGTGGCCTCGGGTCGAAGTCTTGCCCATGCCCGAGCCCATACCGCGGCCGACACGCTTCTTGTTGCTGTTGGCCTGTTTAGGGGCACGCAAATTAGAGAGATTCTTTGCCATTACTGTCCTCGCTCAACGCCAGACTGGTCTATTTCGTTTAGCCGGCCCGACTCGCATTTGTTTCTTGGGCGGTCTTACTTGACGATCCGCACCAGGTGCGGCACGGCCTTGACCATGCCACGGATGGAGGCGGTGTCCTCGCGCTCCACCACTTGATTGAGCCGGGTGAAGCCCAATCCCTTAACTACCCGCTTGTGCTTCTCTGGAGTGGAAATCGCAGAGCGATAGTACTCCAGGCGCATCATCTGTTTGGAAGTCGCTGCCATCAATATAGCTCCTGTACCTGCTTACCGCGAGCGGCCGCCACTTCGCCGCGATCGCGCAACTGCACCAGAGCGTCGAAGGTGGCCTTGACCACATTGTGCGGATTGGCCGTGCCCAGGCTCTTGGTCAGGACGTTTTGTACCCCAACCGAGGTCATCACCGCGCGCACCGCACCGCCGGCAATCACGCCTGTTCCTTCCGGCGCCGGCTTGAGCAGCACGTGTCCGGAACCGAAGCGCCCCAATACCTGGTGAGGGATGGTCGTCTCCGACAGGTTCACGTGCACCAGGTTCTTTTTGGCCGCCTCGATGCCTTTACGGATCGCCTGCGGGACTTCCTTGGCCTTGCCCGAGCCGAAGCCAACTACCCCGGCAGCGGGATCCCCGACCACCACCAGAGCCGCGAAGGACATGTTCTTGCCGCCCTTAACAACCTTGGTGACACGATTGATGGACACCACCTGATCCTTCAGGTTGTACTGCCCGGCGTCCAGTTTCCGCTTGAGTATTGCCATGCTCTTTTCCGATCCTTCCAAAACCGTGAACTACTTTAGAACTCCAAACCTGCTTCGCGTGCGGCATCGGCCAGAGCCTTGATGCGCCCGTGATAGAGATAGCCGCCGCGGTCGAAGACCACCTTCTTGATTCCCTTTTCGAGTGCGCGCTCCGCTACCAGCTTGCCCACTTCCTTGGCCGCGGCCACGTTGCCACCAGTCTTCAGCTTGGCGGAAAGGGTGGAGGCGGAGAGGATGGTTTCGCCCTTGGAGTCGTCGATGACCTGGGCATAGATGTGGTTCAGCGAGCGGTACACATTCAGCCGCGGGCGCACTGCGGTGCCTTCCATCTTCTGACGGATACGAAAGTGCACGCGCTGGCGAATTACATTTCTCTGTCTAATCGGGAGCATCTGGTTCTTTCCTTCCTAAAAGCGGAGCTGCCCTGCAACCCCGTTCGGTATCCTCAACTTTGGTTTACTTCGCGCCGGTCTTGCCGACCTTCTTCTTCAAGCGCTCGCCCACATAGCGGACGCCTTTGTTCTTGTACGGGTCCGGCTTACGCAGCGAGCGCATGTCGGCGGCCACCTGGCCTACCTTTTGACGATCGATGCCGCTGATGGTCAGCCGCGTCTGCTTGGGGTCGATCGTCACGTCGATACCCGTGGGCAGAGGAAACTCAATCGGATGAGAAAAGCCCAGGGTAAAGACCACCGTGCCTTTGCCCTTCAGCTCGGCGCGATAGCCAATGCCGACGATATCCAGCTCCTTGGTCCAGCCCTTGGTCACGCCTTCGACTGCGTTCGAGACCAGCGCGCGAGTCAGGCCGTGCAGAGCGGCGAGCGATTCCTTCTCCCGCACCGCGAACAGGTTGCCGTCCTTGGTTTCGAGCGTGATGCCCGCAGGCACCATGGCGGTCAACTTGCCCTTGGGCCCTTCGACCAGGACGGTGTTTCCCTGCATCTTGTACTTCACCGTTGTGGGCAACGGAATTGGCTTCTTGCCTATACGCGACATACTTTTCTTAATCCTTCACGGCTTGCGAGTCGCGGCGGCTGTTTCAGCCACCGTTCCACTGCAGCCACTGCTTACCAGACTTCGCAGAGAATCTCGCCGCCGACGCCTTCGCGCCGTGCCTGCCGTCCGGTCATTACGCCGCGAGGCGTGGTCATGATGCTGATGCCAAGACCGCTCTGGACGCGCTTGATCTCGTCCCGGCCGACATAGACGCGGCAGCCTGGGCGCGAAATGCGCGACAGATCGCGAATCGCCGCTTCGTTGTTGGCGCCGTACTTGAGGTAGACCCGCAGCACTGCGCGGCCATTCTCTTCCGCCGCCTTGTAATTGGCGATGTAGCCTTCTTCCTTGAGGATGCGGGCAATCTCGGTCTTCAGCTTCGAGGCCGGAACATCCAGCTTTTGGTGCCGCGCACGGATGGAGTTGCGGATACGCGTCACAAAGTCGGCTACTGGATCGGTTAAACTCATTCTCTCTCCTCCACTCCCCGTTCGCTCCGGCATTTAAAGAGCCTGAGAACCAGCGGGAATGTTGTTAATACTTCAAGACCCGATGTAGGGGTCGATTACTTACCAACTTGACTTGACGACCCCGGGGATTTCGCCCCGAAGCGCCAGCTGGCGGAAGCACAAGCGGCATAGACCGAACTTGCGCAGGTAGGCGCGCGGACGGCCGCAGATCTTGCAGCGATTGTGCTGGCGGCTGGAAAACTTCGGCTTGCGTGCGTCTTTAACTCGTTTTGCTGTAGTGGACATTCGTCTCTCTTCCTTATGCCGTCTGCCGGAAAGGGATGCCAAACTGCCGGAGCAGGGCACGCGCCTGGTTATCGTCCTTGGCTGTCGTCACGATGGTGACGTTCATGCCCTTCAACTTATCCACCCGGGCATAGTCAACTTCAGGAAAAATCAGCTGGTCGCGCATACCCAGCGTGTAATTGCCTCGCCCGTCAAAGCTCTTGGTCGATACACCGCGAAAGTCGCGCACGCGGGGTAGTGCCACCGAGATCAGGCGGTCAAGAAATTCGTACATAATGTCGCCGCGCAGGGTCACCATGGCGCCGATGGGCATGCCCTCGCGCACCTTGAAGGCGGCGATGGACTTCTTGGCCCGCGTAGTCACCGGCTTTTGCCCGGCTACCGAAGCCAGGTCGGCTACCAGCGGATCCATGATCTTCACGTTCTGCGTGGCCTCGCCCAGGCCCATATTGAGCACAATCTTTTCCAGGCGGGGCACGGCCATCAAGTTCTTAAGACCCAACTCTTTCTGCAGAGCCGGCCTGATTTCCGCTTGGTACTTTTCTTTGAGTCTCGCGTTTACTTTCGCTGCCATTGTCTGTCTCTTTTCCTTTTCACGGTCCCGGAGTGGGTCTATACCCGTTTACCGTTGCGTGATCTAAGAACCGTACCCAGGACTCACGTCCTGGGGCATTCTCAGCCGTCCCTGCGGGACTTTTCGTGTTATCGAAGCTACCCCAGGACTTACGTCCTGGGCTATTTTCAGCCGTCCCTGCGGGACTGTTTCGTGTACAAACCCGCGCCCATTTGGCGCTTACTTTTTCTTTGGCGCCAGGGTCGTGCCGCACTTCTTGCACACCCGAACCTTGGTGTCGCCTTCAAACTTGTGACCTACGCGGGTGGGGCCGCAGGTGCCGCAGACCAACATGACGTTGGAGATCTGGATGGCCGCTTCCTGCTCCGCGATACCGCCCTTGATGTTGCGCTGCGGATTGGGATGCACGTGCTTCTTGACCATGCGGACATGCTCTACCAACACTCGGTCTTTGTCGCCGAGCACGCGCAGCACACGGCCACGCTTGCCTTTATCGCTCCCGGTAATCACTTCCACCGTGTCGTTACGCTGTAACTTCAATGCCATACATTCCTCGCTTTCGCTGCCCGGCGTTAGATGACTTCCGGCGCCAGCGACACAATCTTCAAAAATTTCTTCTCTCGCAGCTCGCGAGCGACCGGACCGAAGACGCGCGTCCCCACCGGCTCTCCTGCTTCGTTGATCAGTACCGCGGCGTTCTGGTCAAATCGGATGTAGGTGCCATCGCGGCGGCGATATTCTTTCCGCGTCCGAACGACGACCGCCTTCACCACTACACCCTTCTTGACCTGACCATCAGGAGACGCTTCCTTTACCGAGGCAGTAATCACATCGCCCAGGCCTGCCTTCTTCCCGCTCGAGCCACCCAAGGGCAGAATCATCTGCAGCTTGCGCGCGCCGGAGTTGTCGGCTACTTCCAGCATGGTTCTCATTTGTACTGCCATACGCGTATCTCCTTACGGTGTTGCCGGGCTTTACAGTCTGCGACGAAACTTATGTTTTGATCAGGGCACGACTTTAGTCGGGCCGTAAACGGTTTAGAACATGCCGGGCTCTAAGCGACCGGCGTTGCTACTTCTTCTGCTTGCGGCAGGGAGGAGCGGCGAACCACTTCTTCCAGCGTCCAGCGCTTCAGCTTACTTAGCGGGCGGCTCTCGCGAATCCTGACCACATCGCCGACGCGCGCTGAGTTCTGCTCGTCGTGGGCATAGAACTTCTTGTTGATCTTGATCACGCGCTTGTACTTGGGGTGGGTCTTGCGCATCTCCACCTGCACCACGATGGTCTTCTGCATCTTGGTGGAAACAACGTTGCCAATTTTTTCTGTGCGCCGTGATTCCGGCTTAGTTCCCGTGGCATCCGACATGGCTTAACGAGCCTCTTTTCCGGCCGGCTTGGCCTTCTTGGTTTTGGCGGCCTTGGCTGGCTTGGCGGTTGCCTCGCCGGCCGGCTGCAGGGCAGCGCCGTGCAGACCAAGTGTCCGCTCACGGGCAATGGTCTTGATGCGGGCTACGTCTTTGCGCAGATCGCGCAGCTTCTTCACGCCTTCGTTCTGCCCCAGCTTCATCTGGAAGCGCAGGCGAAAGAGCTGCTCGGCGGATTGCTTCTCCTGCCGTACCAGCTCTTCATCATTCAAATTGCGAATCTTTTCCGTTTCCATGGCTCTTCTTCTTCTCCGCTACTTAACGGCCGCGGTTACCTTGACATCATGGCGCATGACAAAGCGCGTCTTGAGGGGCAGCTTGTTCGAAGCCAGCCGCATGGCCTCGGCAGCTATCTCGGGGTTGACCCCTTCCATTTCAAACAGCACCTTGCCCGGGCGAACGACCGCTACCCAGTGATCAGGAGCTCCCTTACCTTTACCCATACGGGTCTCGGCAGGCTTCTTGGTTACCGGCTTATCAGGAAACAGCCGCAGCCAGATCTTGCCGCCACGCTTGATGAAACGCGTCATGGCCACACGGCTGGCTTCAATCTGCCGGTCCGTAATATAGCCGCATTCCATCACCTTGAGCCCGTAGTCTCCGAAGGACAGCTCGGAGCCACGCCATGCCTTACCCTTCATGCGTCCGCGCTGCTGCTTGCGGTACTTGACCTTCTTTGGCATCAACATAAGATTCCGCCTCTAAACCAATCTCTTGCTCTCACCGATCCAGCCTTGATAGCCGGATTGGTCTTAGAAAACTCCGCTGGTGCCTGCCGGCTGCGGCTGACGACGCTTCTGCTCGTAAATGTCACCGCGATAGATCCAGGTCTTGACCCCGATCACACCGTAGGTGGTACGCGCTTCGGCAAAGCCGTAGTCAATATCGGCGCGCAGGGTGTGCAGCGGAAGCCGCCCCTGCAGATACCACTCCGACCGCGCGATTTCGTTGCCATTCAAACGCCCGGAGACGCGTACCTTGATGCCTTTGCAGCCAAAGCGCAACGCGGAATCAACCGCCTTACGCATCGCACGGCGAAAGCCGACGCGCTTCTCCAATTGGAGGGCGATGTTCTCGGCCACCAACTGCGCATCCAGCTCCGGCTTGTTCACTTCGAGAATATCGATGAACACGTCGCGGTTGGTGCGCTTCTGCAGATCCGTCTTGAGCTTCTCGATTTCTGCGCCCTTGCGGCCGATCACGATACCCGGACGCGCGGTGCGGATGATCAGGCGCAGCTTGTTGCCCGGACGCTCGATCTCGACCGAGCTGACGCCGGCCGCCTTGAGCTTTTCCTTCAACTCCGCGCGCAGGTGCACATCTTCAATCAGCAACTTGTCGTAGTCGCGCTCGACGAACCAGCGTGACCGCCATGGCTTGTTGACGCCTAGTCGAAAGCCGTAAGGATGAACTTTTTGTCCCATAATTTCCTCGAACCTACTTCGCGGCCTTCTTCCAGTTTTTTGCTGCGCTCTTCTTAGCCACGGTTTTCTTGGCCGCTGTCTTCTTCGCCGCGCCCTTCAGCATTCGCTTCTTGGGAGCTGCTGCTTCCCCGTCCGCCGTTTCCACCAGGCCGCCACGCTTGCGCTCCGCCACCGAGATCACGATGTGCGCCAAGCGGCGCTGATAGCGGAACGCTCGTCCCATCGGCGCCGGACGGATACGCTTCATGCGCGGTCCTTCGTTGGCCAGCGCGGTCTTGACGTAGAGGTTGTCTACATCCAGATCGAGCTCTCGCTCCTGGCTGAGGTAGTTCGCGTTTTGAATGGCCGCGCGCAGCACCTTCTCAACCAGCGGCGCGACACCCTTCTTGGTGAAGGCCACCGTCTCCAGTGCTTCGCCCACACGGCGCCCCTTGATCAGCTCCAGCACAAGGCGAGCTTTCTGCGGCGATACCCGCTGGAACTTCGCTTCGGCCCGGAATTCCTGTGTTTCCAGTTGCATTGGCTTCTTCCCTTAAAACTTTCTCTTAGCGAGGCTTGGCCGACGACTCAGCGGATTTTGCCGAGTGACCCTTAAAGGTCCGCGTGGCAGAAAACTCGCCCAGCTTGTGCCCTACCATGTTTTCCGTCACATAGACCGGAATGAACTTTCTGCCGTTGTGCACCGCGATGGTGTGTCCCACCATATCCGGATGAATGGTCGAGCGGCGCGACCAGGTACGAAGGACCTTCTTGTCGTTCGTCGCATTCATCGCTTCGATCTTCACCATCAGGTGGGTGTCGATAAACGGACCCTTTTTTGTCGAACGTGCCATAGCTCTCGATGCTCCTGACTACTTCTTGGCGCGGCTGACAATGAACGTGTCGGTCCGCTTGTTGTTGCGCGTCTTGTAACCGCGTGTCGGCTGTCCCCATGGGGTAACCGGATGACGGCCGCCGGAGGTCTTGCCTTCGCCGCCGCCGTGCGGGTGGTCGACCGGGTTCATGGATACGCCACGATTGCTGGGGCGAATACCCTTCCAGCGATTGCGTCCAGCTTTGCCAATCGAGACATTCTCGTGATCGGTATTGCCTACCTGGCCCACGGTCGCCATACATGCGACCAACACCCGGCGGGTTTCGCCGGAAGGCAGCTTCAACAGTGCGTAATCGCCCTCTTTAGCAACCAGCTGGGCCGATGCTCCTGCCGAGCGCACCATCTGCGCGCCCTTGCCGGGACGGAGCTCAACGTTGTGCACCGTGGTGCCGGAGGGAATGTTCTTGAGCGGCAACGCATTGCCGACCAGGATGTCTGCCTCGGGCCCGCTCATGATGGTCTGCCCTACCTTCAACCCTACCGGCTGAATGATGTAGCGCTTCTCACCGTCCAGGTAATGCACCAGCGCGATGCGCGAGGAGCGGTTGGGATCGTATTCGATCGAGGCCACCTTGCCCGGCACGCCAAACTTGTCCCGCTTGAAGTCCACCAGGCGCAGCTTCTGCTTATGGCCACCGCCATGGTGACGCATCGTCAGGTCGCCGGAATTGCGGCGGCCGCCCGTGCGCTGCTTCACTGCCAGCAGCGGCTTATGGGGACGATTGGTCGTAATGTCATCGTTTACCAGAGACGTCTGGAAACGCAGCGTAGGGGTGATCGGTCTGTATGTCTTGATCGGCATCGTTTCGCTCGTACTTCCAAGTAAGACTTCTAGAACAGTTTCAGTTACGCGGTACCACGCTTTACATCGCGTTGACGTAGTCGGGCATCTTTTCGCCCTTCTGCAGGCGAACGTAAGCCTTCTTCCAGTCGGGGCGGAAACCGGAGAACTTGCCCCGGCGGCGCTCCTTGCCCAGGAAGTTGGCAGTACGCACGCTCCGTACCTTCACCTTGAACAGCGTCTCCACCGCCTGCTTGACCTCGGTCTTGGTCGCGTCGGGAGCTACGTCAAACACCAGCGTGCTCTCCACTTCCTTGACGCCCAAGCCCTTTTCCGTAATGAGGGGGCGCTTGATCACGTTATAAAGAGTCGGCATCAGGCCACCTCCGAGCCGGCCGCAAGCTTGCGCCGGGAAACAGTCTTCTTCAACGACTCCTGCAATTGCTCAATCGCGGCGCGAGAAAAAATCGCCCGCTCGTAGCGCAGCAGATCGTAGGGATGCACTTCCTTGGTCAGCATCAACTCCACCCGATCGAGGTTGCGCGAACCGAGCAGCAGAGCGCGGCCGGGCTCCTGGCCCCCCTCGACCAGCAAGGTGGTCCGCTTGGCATCGAGCTTATCCAGCGCTGCGCGATAGGCTTTGGTCTTGGCATCTGCCAATTCGAGGCTTTCGACCACGGTCAGCTTGCCATCGGCCAGCTTAGAGGCCAGAGCGGAGCGGAGCGCGCCGAGCAGTTTCTTGCGGGGGAAGGCGTAGTCATAGCTGCGCGGCTGGGGTCCGTGAACGGTGCCGCCGTGCCGCCATAGCGGAGAGCGTACCGAGCCTACACGAGCCCGGCCCGTACCCTTCTGCTTCCACAACTTCTTGCCTGCGCCGGAGACCAGCTTCTTGTTCTTGGTGGCGGCCGTACCTTGCCGCATCGCGGCGCGATAGTGCTTGACCGCTTCCCATAGCAGCGCCTCGTTGATCTGGTCAGCCGCGAAAATCTCGTCTGCCAACTCGAGCGAGCCTACCTTTTGTCCACCGAGATCCACTACATCAATCTGTGCCATCATTTCCTCACAGGGCTTCGCGGTAAAAACCGCTTTCGCCCTCTTGCTACGCTCGCCAGTTCGGGCTCGCTTCGCAATTAACCCATTCCTTAAACCACTCTGGCCGGCAGGGGCTGAAGCCCGTGTTTGTTGCCGGCTACTGCAACTACTTCTTACCCTTGCCGCCGGAAGGTTTGCCACCGGAAGCCTTCTTCGAGGCCTTCAACGGATCGACCGTACCGCCGCCGCCAAAGCCACGACGCTCACGCGGCGGCGCCTTGGACTTGGAAATCATCACGTAGCCATCGCGCGGTCCGGGAATCGCGCCCTCGACCATCAACAGGTTCTCGTCCAGGTCGATGCCGCGAATGCGCAGATTGCGCACCGTGACCCGCTCCGCTCCGAAGTGCCCCGGCATGCGCTGCCCGGGAAAAACGCGCGATGGGAACGAGGAAGCGCCGATCGAGCCTTGCACCTGGAACATGTGACCGTGCGCTTTCGGGCCACCGCCAAAATGATGGCGGCGGACCACACCGGCAAAACCGCGGCCCTTGCTGGTGCCGACGACGTCGACGTACTTGGCGTCTTCGAAGATATCTACCAGGACTTTGTCGCCCGCTTTCAACTCGGGAGCGGCGTCTTCACCCTCGGAGCTCTTGACCAGCTCCAGGGGAACTTCGCGCATCAACTTGACTGGCGGAACATTGTTCTTGGCGAAGTGGCCGGCCATTGGCTTGTTCACCTTGCCGCCCTTAACGAACTCGATCAAGCCGATCTGCGCCGCGATGTAGCCGTCGCCGGCCAGCGTCTTAAGCTGGGTCACTACGCAGGGACCCGCCTGCAGAACGGTGACCGGGTGAACGTCACCCTTGTCATCGAACAACTGCGTCATCCCGATCTTCTTACCCAGAATCCCTGTCACCGACATGGTGTCTCCTTACTTCTCGAATGCCTTGATCTCAACATCAACGCCGGCCGGAAGATCGAGCTTCATCAGCGCATCGATGGTCTGCTGCGTGGGCTCGAGAATATCGATCAGCCGCTTGTGCGTACGGATCTCGAAGGCCTCGCGCGATTTCTTGTCGACGTGCGGGGAACGCAACACGCAGTATTTATTCTTCACCGTCGGCAACGGAATGGGACCCGCGACCTGCGCTCCGGTGCGCTTCGCCGTCTCGACGATTTCACCGGTAGAGGTATCGAGTACGCGATAGTCGTAAGCCTTAAGCCGAATGCGAATTCTTTGTCCTACCATCTCAATTCCCTCTTGCCACTTAACCAAACTGCTGGTTTCCGCCCTGCCTGCTCCGTAGCCGGCAGGGCGGAAAACTTACTTGATGATTTCGCTAATGGTTCCGGCGCCCACCGTGCGGCCACCCTCGCGGATGGCGAAACGCAGGCCCTTTTCCATCGCCACCGGGGTGTGAAGCTCAATTTCCAGCTGCACATTGTCGCCCGGCATCACCATTTCCGTGCCTTCCGGCAGCTTCGCCGTTCCGGTCACGTCCGTGGTGCGGAAGTAGAACTGCGGCCGGTAGCCATTGAAGAACGGCGTGTGACGGCCGCCCTCTTCCTTGCTCAGAACGTAAATCTCGCCCTTGAACTTGGTGTGCGGCGTAATCGAGCCAGGCTTAGCCAGGACCATCCCGCGCTCTACGTCTTCCTTGGCAATACCGCGCAGCAGCAGACCCGCGTTGTCTCCCGCAAGTCCTTCATCCAGCTGCTTTTTGAACATTTCGACGCCGGTCACTACCGTCTTGCGGGTTTCCCGGAAGCCGACAATCTCTGACTCTTCGCCGACCTTTACCTTGCCCCGCTCGATCCTGCCCGTCACCACCGTGCCGCGGCCGGAGATGGAGAAAATGTCCTCGATCGGCATCAGGAAAGGCTGGTCGATGGCACGCGCCGGCAAGGGTACATTCTTGTCTACCGCATCCATCAACTCATCAATCTTGGCTTCCCACTGCGCTTCGCCGTTCAACCCACCCAGAGCAGAGCCGCGAATGACCGGCACATCGTCTCCAGGGAAGTTGTACTTCGACAGCAGCTCGCGGACTTCCATCTCCACCAGGTCGGTCAGTTCTTCGTCTTCCACCGCGTCGCACTTGTTCAGGAACACCACGATATACGGCACGCCTACCTGGCGGGCCAAAAGCACGTGCTCCTTGGTTTGCGGCATGGGACCGTCGGTGGCCGCTACTACCAGGATTGCCCCGTCCATCTGCGCCGCGCCGGTGATCATGTTCTTGATGTAGTCGGCGTGACCAGGGCAGTCCACGTGCGCGTAGTGACGGTTGGCCGTCTCGTACTCTACGTGCGCGGTGGCAATCGTAATGCCGCGCTCCCGCTCCTCAGGTGCATTGTCAATCGAATCAAACGAACGAAATTGTATCTTCGGATTGTGCTTCGACAATACCTTCGTGATCGCTGCCGTCAGCGTCGTCTTGCCGTGGTCAATGTGTCCAATCGTCCCTACGTTCACGTGCGGCTTGGACCGGTCAAACTTCTCCTTCGCCATCTCGTCCCTCTCTACCTTCCAGTAGTTCGCTTAACTTTCGTGGCCTCCCACCCGGGAACCCAAAATACGGGTTCCAGGGTGGGCCACCCATTGCTCGTTGGGCTACCTACGAGGCGCCCATCTCACTACTTGCCCTGGTTGCGGCCAATGATTTCTTCGGACACCGACCGCGGCGCTTCTTCGTAGCGGTTGAAGTGCATCGAGTAATTGGCCCGGCCCTGGGTCGAAGAGCGCATGTGGGTGGCATACCCGAACATCTCGCTCAACGGCACATTGGCCTTGATGACCTGCGATCCGGCACGATGCTCCATGCCCTCGATCCGGCCGCGACGGGAGTTCAGGTCACCGATGATGGTTCCCATGTACTCCTCCGGCACTACGACTTCGACCGACATCACCGGCTCCAGCAATACCGGAGTCGCCTTGCGGGCCGCTTCCTTGAACGCCATCGATCCGGCAATCTTGAACGCCATTTCGTTGGAGTCCACATCGTGGTAGCTGCCGTCATAGAGCGTCGCCTTAACGTCGACGATCTCGTAGCCAGCCAGCACGCCGCCCTGAAGCGCTTCGCGAATACCCTGCTCGGTCGGCTTGATGTATTCCTTGGGCACCACACCACCCTTGATGTCGTTGACGAACTCGAAGCCCTTGCCGGGCTCGTTGGGTTCGACACGAATCTTCACGTGGCCGTAGTTGCCCGAACCACCGGTCTGGCGGATGTACTTGCCTTCCGCCTCCGCCTTCTTGCGGATGGTCTCGCGATAGGCGACCTGCGGCTTACCTACATTGGCCTCGACCTTGTACTCACGCATCATGCGGTCGACGATGATTTCCAGGTGCAACTCGCCCATGCCGCTGATGATCGTCTGGCCGGAGTCAGGATCGGTGTGCACCTTGAAGGTGGGGTCTTCCTGGGCCAGCTTGGCCAGGGCCATGCCCATCTTCTCCTGATCAGCCTTGGTCTTCGGCTCCACCGCCACATGGATAACCGGGGCGGGAAAGTCGATCGATTCGAGCACGATCGGGGACTTGTCGGTGCAAATGGTATCGCCGGTGACCAGGTTCTTCAGCCCCACGCAGGCGCAGATGTCGCCGGCATAGATCTCGACGATCTCTTCCCGCTTGTTGGCATGCATCTTGAGCAGACGCCCGATGCGCTCGCTCTTGCCGGTGCGCGGATTGAGCACCGTGTCGCCCGTCTTCAGGTGACCGGAATACAGCCGGACAAAAATCAGCTGCCCGACAAACGGGTCGGTCATAATCTTGAAGCCCAACGCAGTCAACGGCTCAGAATCGTCGGCATGGCGAAGGATGACTTCTTCCATGTTGTCCGGATTGTGACCCTCGATCGGAGGAACATCGAGCGGGCTGGGCAGGTACTCAACTACCGCATCGAGCAGCGTCTGCACACCCTTGTTCTTGAACGAGCTACCGCACAGTACGGGGAACAGCTTCATCCCGATGGTCGCGCCGCGCAGAGCCTTGCGCAACTCAGCCGGAGTCGGCGTCTCACCCTCGAGAAACTTGTGCAGCATCTCATCGTCGTTCTCGGCCACCGATTCGACCAGCTGCATGCGGAAGGCTTCCGCCTTCTTGAGCAGGTTGGCCGGGATCTCTTCCACGTCGTACTTAGCACCCATGGTTTCGTCGTGCCACAGAATGGCCCGCATCTCGATCAGGTCAATCACACCCTTGAAGGCGGCTTCCTGGCCAATGGGAATCTGAATAGCGACTGGCTTAGCGTTGAGGCGCTTGCGGATGGTGTCGATGGCATGCTCGAAATCAGCGCCCATCTTGTCCATCTTGTTAATGAAGCAAATGCGCGGCACACCGTACTTGTCGGCTTGGCGCCACACCGTTTCCGATTGCGGCTCTACGCCGTGCACCGCGTCAAAACAGGCTACGGCGCCGTCGAGCACGCGCAGGCTACGCTCCACCTCGGCGGTAAAGTCCACGTGGCCAGGCGTGTCGATGATGTTGATGCGGATGTCCCGCCAGGTGCAGGTGGTGGCAGCCGAAGTAATGGTGATGCCGCGCTCCTGCTCCTGCTCCATCCAGTCCATCGTCGCCGTGCCTTCGTGCACTTCGCCGATGCGATGGGTAATTCCGGTATAAAACAAAATCCGCTCTGTCGTTGTTGTCTTGCCGGCGTCGATGTGCGCCATGATTCCGATATTCCGGCAACGATCGAGTGGTACTTGACGAGGCACGGTGTTCTCTCACTCTCGCGCGAGACGGTTGACTCGCGATTCTTCTTGCTGCTTTTGTTACGCCTGTTCCTAACCGGCAACAGACCCTGGGTTCTTAATGTTCAATTACCAGCGGTAGTGGGCAAATGCCTTGTTGGCTTCCGCCATGCGATGAACATCTTCCTTTTTCTTCATCGCTGCGCCGCGGCCGTTGGCCGCATCCAGCAGTTCGCTGGTCAACTTGTCGATCATGCCCTTCTCGCCCCGCGCCCGGCCGTAAGTCACCAGCCAGCGGATAGCCAGCGAAGTACGCCGCTCCGGATTCACTTCGATCGGCACCTGATAGTTGGCGCCGCCCACACGACGGGTCTTCACTTCCAGCAGCGGCTTGCAATTCTCCACTGCCTTCTTGAACAACTTCAACGCCTCGTCGCCGCCCTTTTGCTCCAGGTTGGTCATCGCCTGATAAAAGATGCCCTGAGCGGTCGACTTCTTGCCGTCCCACATCATGGAGTTGACGAACTTCGTAACCAGCGACGAGTTGTACACCGGATCAGCGGCCACTTCCCGTTTCGCGATATGTCCTTTTCTCGGCATAAAACCTTGTATTCCCTTCCGCTATTCGTTTCGCGCCCACAGGCGCTCAATCCTTTACCTACTGCGCGCTGTTACTTAGCGCCGCTTTTGGGGCGCTTGGCGCCATACTTCGAACGGCTCTGCTTGCGGTTGGCCACGCCCACCGAATCGAGCGTGCCGCGCACCACGTGATAGCGCACTCCTGGCAGATCCTTCACACGTCCCCCGCGGATCAGCACGATCGAGTGCTCCTGCAGGTTGTGGCCGATGCCGGGGATATAGGTTGTAACTTCGACCCCATTGGTCAGACGAACGCGCGCGACCTTGCGCAGGGCCGAGTTCGGCTTCTTGGGGGTTTGCGTGTAAACGCGGGTGCAGACACCGCGCCGCTGTGGCGATCCCTGGAGAGCCGGCGATGCGGTCTTGTACCGCGCCGCGGTGCGGCCTTTTCTGACGAGCTGACTGAATGTAGGCAAACCTTACTCCTTAAAACTTCCGCATTGCGTGGGCGAAATCCACCTAGTGCGAAGCGACTGCCTTCGCCAAAAAACTGCTGCGCCGCACATCACCGACACGCGCCTGAACCCGGCGCTCATCGGTGCACGAAGCCGGCTTGCTTCGCGCCTGCTTGCTGCATACCAGACGAGAACTTCGACGGTGGCCGCGCGTTTCTTCTCACATCCAGCTTTCACCGGGTACATGCGCTCACGCGCTATTGCACCCCGTGCCGGATCAGGCACCGGAAAACCGGGCACCGAGAAGAAGCCAGTTCCGTTTCGAAGTTCCGGCCCGCATAGCCTCCCCAGGTGGGAGGTGTCGCAAAGGCCGATGCGATTGTTTCCCTTGCATCACGCGAACGTTTTGAAGGGACCCTGATGAATGGGCCGCAAATACTGCTGCCTGTCTTAAGCGCGCCTTGCCGGTAAAGGCTCGTATTGCTTAGCCTTTACTGCGGCACATCCTTCCAGCACGCACTTTACAGGCTTATGCGGAACCTTCTTAAGATACCAAGGTGCGCCGCTGGCGTCAATGGCGCGGAGACGGAGCTGTGGGCACGATCGTGGCTACCTCTGGTTCCCTAACCAAGGACGGGTGCCCCATATCTCGCTCGTTTTTCGCGAGATGTGGGATTCCATTGCTCCTTTCCCCTGACTCTCGATTCATCCGACAAACTTAGCGGCCAACCTCGGTTAAATCCCACATCTCGCGAAAAACGAGCGAGATATGGGGCACCCGTCCTTTGGTTACGAAACGAGAGTCAGCTCGTCGGATTCCTTTTTTTGTCCCGCCAGTGCAGGAATTCCCGTCAGACTCGGTTTGGCGCTTCACAGGTGCAAAGCGCCGGCGAACGGAACGGGTATGCTAGCATCCGTCCTAAATGTCTGCGTCTTGTCCCCCGCGATGGCTCTTAACACTGCGCTTCTGCGCCTGTCTTGGGTTGGCTCAAGTAGCTCTTGCCCTCGTCCCTGCCGCCTCACTTGGCCAGAGCGCTGCCAGCTCTTCTAAAACTGTCGATCCTCGCATTGCCAATGTCATCTCCGAACTGGAGAGAACACGCGACATTCATCAGGCCGCACTTTCCCCCGACGGCCAGCTGATCGCCTGGGTCATCGATGGGGACGCGGGCACCGAGATCCAGGTTGCGTCCGCGACCGACCCAGCCCGCTCACACCGGATCACCGCCGGGACCGGAGCCTCCTGCCTGGAAGAGAATGTGGCCTGGTCACCGGACAGCAAACAGCTCGCCTTCACCTCCGACTGCAACAGTGGGGCGGGCGCTATGGACCAAGCGGATGTCTATCTCGCGGTTCCGGGCACGGCCGGCCCTTCGCCGAGGCGGCTTACCCATCTGCACGGCGGAGTGACGAGCCTGGCTTTTTCCCCGGATGGCCTGCATATTGCCTGCTTATTTATTGAAGGCGCCACCCGCCCGGCCGGGGCGCTGGCTCCCATGAAACCGCCCGCCGGCGTAATCGGGGTCGAGGGGCTGGAGATTCAGCGGGTCGCCACCATCGAAACGGCTTCCGGTGAATTCCGCCAGGTCACGCCGGCTACCCTGCACGTCTATGAATATGACTGGGCGCCTGACTCCGGCCAGTTGGCCTATGTCGCCGCCCCCCCGCCTGGGGAAAACAACTGGTGGGTAGCCCAGCTCTATACCCAACGGCTCACAGGCGGTGAGGCGCGGGCGGTGCTCGACCCGGAACACGCCCCCGGCCCGCTGCACGGCCTGCAGATCGCGGTGCCCCGCTGGTCGCCGGATGGGCAACAGATCGCCTTTATCGGTGGCTTGATGAGCGACCAGGGAGCTACCGGCGGCGATATCTATTTGATATCCGCTGCCGGGGGAGCGGCCAAGGATCTTACCCCGGACGCGGACCAAAGCGCTGCCTGGATTCACTGGCTCAAACCTAACCAGCTACTGGTCTCCTGGATCAAGTCGGGCCAGGTGGAGGTCGGGGAACTGGACTCCGTCAGCGGAAAGATTGCGGCCCGAAGCACAACCATTCCTGCCTCGGTCGGAGATGGACGTCTGGAGTGCAGCCTCTCCGTCGCCAAGGACAGCGTGGCGTATATCAAGAGCTCCTTCTCGGAAGCTCCGGAGGTTTACCTGGGCCAGCTGGGGGCGCCGGCGCATCCCATCACCCATTACAACGATGCCCGCAAAGCTCTTTGGGGCAAGTCGGAATCGATCCACTGGACCAGTGACGCCTTCCCCGTCCAGGGCTGGCTGTTGTACCCGGCCCATTACGATCCGGCCAGGAAATACCCCCTCATCGTGAGCGTGCATGGCGGCCCCTCCAGCGCGGTGCTGCCGCGATGGCCGGACCTGGGTTACAACCCGATTGCCTTCTCCGCGCTGGATTACTTCGTGCTGATGCCCAATCCGCGCGGCAGCTACGGCGAGGGGGAAGCCTTCACTCAGGCCAACCGAAAGGATTTCGGCTACGGCGACTTGCGCGACATCCTGGCCGGCGTCGACGCCGTGAGTGCAAAGTTGGGTATCGATCAGCAGCGCATCGGCCTAACGGGGTGGAGTTACGGCGGCTTCATGACCATGTTCGCCGTGACCCAGACGCAGCGGTTTCACGCTGCGGTCGCCGGCGCCGGCATCTCCGACTGGAAGAGTTATTACGGGGAGAACTCCATCGACCAATGGATGACTCCCTTCTTCGGCGCCTCGGTGTATGACGACCCAGCCGTCTACGCCAAGAGCTCGGCCATCGACTTCATCCACAAGGTCAAGACGCCGACGCTGGTGGTGGTCGGCGACCGGGACGGGGAGTGTCCTGCTCCGCAGTCATTCGAGTTCTGGCACGCGTTGCGGGCCGAGCACGTGCCCACGCAACTGGTGGTTTACCCGGACGAGGGCCACCACTTTAACTCGCCACAGCATCGCCGCGATGTGCTGGCGCGAGCCTTGTCCTGGTTCGAGCAATACATGCCGCCAAGCTAGATGGCGGCGCACCGTACCCCAGCCGCAACCCAGCCCTGTTGCCTCAGGGCTCAGTCCCTTCTACACTTAGGACGTTGACCACACAACTCTGCACGCGGATCGAGGCGGCGGCTACGGTGCCAGCGATCATACGAAGTACAGCCACGCTCCAGAAGATACTGGAGCGATAGAGTGGCGCGGAGTTGGATTCTGGAACAAGTGTTTAGGCAGGACAACGATCTCCGATTGCGGTTGCACCACCAGAGCGCGCGAAGTGTGGCTTTTGTTGACGGAAGAGCCACGTGTAAGACAGCGGCTCCGGCGTGCACCTATCGGGGATTCGTTGTGGTAGTTCATCAACCGCCGGGGGCGGCGACACCCGGCGGGGAGGTTTCATGCAGCGGTTTTTGACTTTCGTGGTTTTGTTACTCCTTACTGTTCCTGTGGGTCTTTCCATCCAGGGCTGCGCCAACAAGAATGCGGATTACTGCAACGGAGCCGGCTACGGCTACCTGAAGGACCAGCCAATCTCGATCTCGCTTCAGCCCCAGACCACGGGCTTGTCGGTTGCGTTCTCGCAAACCTCGCAGCTGCAAGCTCCCTCGGCTTTGAACTGCGTTGGCACCGCTGCATCGATCGGCACTTACACCTACGGCACCACAGACCGCACCATCGCCGACGTTTCGCCCACTGGCGCCGTGTGCGGGGGAACCTGGAATCTCCATACCCCGGCGGTGGCTGCTTACACTACCTGCATTCCCACCGGCAAGACCGGCGTCGCGTATATGACCGCGAGCGCTGCTGGGTTTACCAGCAACCAGGTCGCCGTCTATTCCCATCCGCCCATCACCAGTCTCGCGGTCTCTGGCCCGACGAACAGTACCACCGGCAAGCCGGAGTGTCTCTCGCAGGGCCTCACTTCGCAGCTGGACGCCACTGCCTACTACACGAATAGCGCCGGGCAACCGACTCTGCTTTGCAGCCCTAACATCCTTCCGGGCGGAGGCTATGGCCCGAACGACTGCAATAACGTCATCGGCCACTTGACCTATTCGGCGGCCAGCGGGGGCGTGGTCACCATCGACCAGAATGGCGTCGCGACGGCCCAGGCTCCGGGCTCTACACTGATCACCGGCACCATTGCCCAGACCAGCAGCAACGCCGGCTATTTCTATACCTGCCCGCCGGCCAAGATTGCTCTGAGCGTGGCCTCGACCGGCGCAACCAGCGCCAGCGTCACGCTCAATACGCCCCTGGCGCTCACAGCGACCGTGACGGACGTCAATAATAACGTGATCAACGGGCTTGCGCTGAGCTATGTCTCCACCAACCCGGGGAGCATCGCTGTCAGTTCCACCGGCGCGGTGAGCGCTGCATTTCCCTCCAACTCGGCGATCACTGCCATCTGCCAGCCGACGACGTGCAATCCTGCCCCGATCAACCAGCAGGGAACCCTGGGCACAGGGGTTCCTGTGATCAGCAATTTCGTGCAGATCGCGTCCCCGGGCAAGAACAGCAACTACATCTGGGTCTCTAGTCCAGGGTCGCCCTACTTCGTTCCCATCGATCTGTCGACCGGGACCATAGGCACCCAGATCAAACTTCCCTACTCGCCGAACTCCATGGTGCTCGATCCTACGGGTACGACTCTTTATTTCGGCAGCTACCACGAGCTGATGGCGTATAGCGCGTCCACCAATAGTCTGGCGTCGGAGGTGACCAGCATACCCGGCGTCGTCCTGGCGGTCTCTCCCACCAACACCGCCGTAGTGGTGAACGACCAGTTGCGCGGCGTTATCTATCTCTACACGCCGGCAGCGGCGAGCGGAACAGGGACTACGGCGACTTCCTCGGGGGGAAGCTATACCTCGATCGCCGGGATCGCCCAGAAAGCAGCCTTCACCGCCGATGGCCAGACTGTCTACATCGTGGGCGACGGGGTGCTGTATATACACAACTCCTTTACCGGTTGGTCGACTGAACCCCTGCCTGCGGGCCAAGGAACCACGGGCACGGGCGTTTGCCCCGCGACCAACACCACCAGTCCCATTCCCACCGATCCCACGACGTATCCGCCAAACACGACGGCAAATCCCAACAACACCTTCAACGTGTTCTGCTCGCCCGATGCGGCTGTGACCATCCCCGCCGCTGCTGTCTTTCTCTCCGGGTCGCCTACCTCCGCCTATGGACAGTGCCCGGAGACCACGGTCAAGCCGGTGGTGAATTATCCCGAAGCTACTACGGTCGCGGTAGCCTCCGACCACGTGGCCTCCACCACCGACGGCAAACACATCATCGGCGCCACGGCGAATCCACCGACACTCACCGATCTCTCCATCACCGTACCGATCGATGCCTGCCCGTCGGATGCGAATAGCCAAACCACGGGCATCGTCTTCAACCCTCCCCCGGTGGCGAATCAGGCATCACTGGCGGCCTACGGCATCACCAACATCAATCAGGTGGTCGCCGCCACCAACTCGCTGGAGGCTTTTGTCACCTACAGCAGCGACGCCACGGCGCCACCCGCAGGGGGCGCGCTGCTGCCGGTCTACAAGCCTTCTGCGACCGCAGGCGCCCTGGGAACGCTGGGCAGCGTCAAGCTCACCGGCAATGCGTTGGCTCCGGTGGCCGGCATCTTCTCCCCGGATAACACCATCTTCTTTGCCGGCACCACGGGTGATGACCTGCTGCACCTGATTGACACCACTACCCTGGTCGACACACAGCAGATCAATCCCAAACTCACGGATATCAATGGCAAGCCGCTGCCGCCTGTCTTTCTGGCGGTCAAACCGCGGCCGACTACTTAGCGGGTGGTTGCCTGGGGATTTGCAGAGGGGCCGGGACCGGCCCCCTGAGCCTGTCGAAGGGGACGGCTGACAGTCAATCTTGTCCAAATTAGCCTTGTCCTAATTAGCTTTTTTCGACTCTGTCCATCCACCTCCAACCATGCCAAGGTGCGCCACCACCCTCAACTTTGTCATCCCGACCGGAGCGTAGCGCAGTGGAGGGACCTGCTGTGCGCCCGTCCTCCTAACAACTCCCTGCGTGCTGTCCATCCCCTCCATGAATGCCAAGGTGATGGGCGGAACCACTGCCACAGCAACCAACTCAACTTCGCGTGTCCACGTTCTCTTCCAGGCATTCAGCAAGTTGCCCCGTCCAAAACGCCATTTGCGCGCTAATTTAGACAGCTCTGGCTGACAGTAGCCCAGGACGGACCCGGATTTCCTGTTGGCTTAGCGGAGTCAATGAGCCTCATGCGGCTTTCCGTGAAGGAAACCGCATACGCAGACCTTTCTAGGGCAGCGTACAGGAAATCCGGGGTAATCCTGGGTTCAGATGAGTGCGAAGGAACCATTCCCGCAGAGCCTGCCCTGAGCCTGTCGAAGGGGACGGCTCAAGCCAAAAAGAAGGCCTGAATGGAACACCCCGCAGCGGTTGCCCGTATGGCAAAAACTGTGGCTCGCTATTTTGGGTTTTTCAGTCGCCGGCGAGGGGAATGGGAGAAGGTCGTGGACTCGAAGCGCCCTCACGCTCCCAGCCGAGGACTTCTGAGATTTGGTCGGCGAGCGTCAAGGGATCGAAGGGCTTGGAAAGGATCGCGGCCGCACCCAGTTCATCAAGCTTGCGCCGGTCCTGGCCCTGCACTTTCGCGGTCAGCAGAAGAACAGGAATGTGAGCGGTGTTTCCGTTCTGCTTGAGGATCTGATAAGTTGTCGGGCCATCGATGTCGGGCATCATGACATCCAGCAGAATGGCATCCGGCTGTTCCAGCGAGGCGCGCCGTATACCTTGCGCTCCGGAAGGCGCCAGGATGACCTGCCAGCCGGCAATGGTTTCCAGGCTGAGCGCAGTCACCTCACGAATATCGGCTTCATCATCGATGATCAATATGCGAGGAATCATGCCTGCTGCCTGCTCTCGTTGTTGTTATCACTCTAGGTTCGGTGTTCCGGGCCGTACATAACACTTGCTGTGCATTACCTTGATAACAAGCCACTTAGAATATTTTTCGCACATTTTGAAAATTTTTCACGGAAAGCGGCGCGAGTGCTTGCGGATTATTCCCTGCAACCGCCGTAGGCGCTCAACGACTGGGTGAGAAGCGCTTTACCCGCAGCTTCCCACGATCGAGAGAAGATCGGGTATGCTAGACCCGACATGAGGAACAGCATGACCAGATTGCTCAGAGTGTGCATAGCTTCGATAACGCTGCCGGCTTTGCTGGCGCTTTCGGCTTCGGCGGCCAGGAAAAAGGGTCTTGAAGTGGACTTCAAGACCAGCCAGGGTCAGGACGCGGGAACTGCGACGCTCACGCCCGACGGCAGCAAGGTCAAGGTGCAGTTGAACCTGACGAATCTTCCCGAAGGCGAGCATGCGCTCCACGTCCATCAGAACGCGAAATGCGATGGGCCGGATTTCAAGACCGCTGGAGGCCATTTCAATCCCGATAACAAAGAGCATGGCACCAAGAATCCCAAGGGATCTCATGCCGGGGACATGCCCCTTAACTTGCAGGTGATGGCGGACGGCACCGACCACGTCTCCTTCGTGACCGACAGCATTTCTCTCAAGAAGGACGCGAAAAACTCGGTCTTCGCCAACGGGGGCACGGCATTCGTCATTCACGAGAAGGCAGACGACATGATGACCGACCCCACCGGCAATGCGGGCGCCAGAATCGCGTGCGCGGTCATCACTGCACCGTAGTCAGAAGCGCGATCCGCATTTATTTCAGACACTGTGGCATTTATCTGATCTCGTCCCCGCCCGATCTTCAGGTTGGGACGTCGATCACGCCGCCGCCCCTGGGCGGCTTGCGGTTGGATACGTCCGGCTACCCGGATTCGTGGCCCAAATCAACGTCCGCGTGTGCGGCTTCTATTGAGGAAAGCCGCATGAATTTGAGCGCCCCAACAAGCCTCGCCGGAAATCCAGGGTAGCTGCGGAAGTTGGGAGCCTGGAGATCGCTTAGCGCGTCAGGAGAGAGATCAACGACGCGAGTGTCGAGCGACCGGGGGCGCGACCGAGGCGAGGTATTTGGCGATACCCGAAGCTGGGAGCGTGGGAGCCATGAGTTGACCTTGCACAAAATCGCAGCCCAGGGTCCGCAGGCACTCCAGCTGATCGGCGCGTTCCACTCCTTCCCCTACGACCTTCAAACCAAGACCGTGGGCCAGGGCAACGATGCCCTGCACGATGGTATAGGTCCCGTTGGGTTCCGAAATGCGCTCCACGAAGGAGCAGTCGATCTTGAGCGTGCTGACGGGAAGCTGATGCAAGTGGCTCAGGCAGGAGTAACTGGTGCCAAAGTCAGCCACGGAAAAGTGAACGCCCAACGCGGCCAGACTACGCATCTGGGATGCGACCTCAGGGCGGTTGCGCATGACCGTACTCTCGGTAACGATCAGTTCGAGCAGGCGCGGGTCAAGGCCGAACCTGGTCACGCTGTTGAGCACCCGGGCGGAAAAATCCGAGTGCAAAAACTGCAGCGGAGAAACACAGAAAGATACGCGCAGCGGGGTGAGCTTCTTGCTTTGCCACTCGATGCTCTGGCGGCAAACCTCGTCCAGCACCCAGTCGCCTAAGGGAACGATCAGGCCACGCTCCTCGGCAACCGGCAGGAAGCGATCCGCTGCGATCGAGCCCAGTTGGGGATGGTTCATTCGCAAGAGCGCTTCCAGGCCGCACAGATTGCCTACCATGGAGTATTGCGGCTGGTAATAGAGTTCGAACCCGTCACCCTTGAGTGCACTGCGCATGAATCGTTCCAACTCGCTGACCTCGCTGGCGGAGGAACTAATCTGCGAAGAAACAAGAAGATATTGGCTCCCGCCTGCCTGCTTGGCGCGGTACATCGCGGCATCGGCGGAGCGGCGCAGTTGCACTGAGTCGGTCCCATCGTCGGGATAGATGGCAATGCCGATCGATGCCGAAATGTCGAAGGAGACGTCCTCGACTTCGATCGGCTGATTGATGCTTTCGAGTACACTGCGCGCGACCATCAGGGCGCTGCTCTTGTTGGCCAGCTCACCGAGAATGATCACGAACTCGTCCCCGCCGGTGCGGGCAAAGGTGTCCACGGCGCGCAGGCGCGCGGAAATCCGCGTGACTACCTGTTGCAGGCATAAGTCGCCGGCGGCATGGCCAAAGGAGTCGTTGATCTGCTTGAAGCGATCCAGATCGAGGCACAGAACCGCGGCTTGCTGCCCATAGCGAGCGGCTTGGGCCAGACTCTGCTGCATTCGATCCTCCAGCAGAAGCCGATTGGGCAGCCCGGTGAGTGTGTCGTGATGCGCCTGGTGAAGCAACTGCTCATGCAACTGCTGGCGGTCGGTGACGTCCTGGATCAAGACGAAACTGCACGTCCGCCCCATGTAGTCGATGCGATGGGACGCCATATCTACCTGGATGTAGGAGCCGTCTTTACGGCGGTGGCGCCAGGGTCCAGCAAGCTGGGTGGGGTTGGTTCCGGAATTGTCTCTGAGCAATGCCGCATCTTCGGTAGGCCGCAAATCGCGCACCGTCATGCTCTGAAATTCCTCGCGCGTGTAGCCGTAGTGGGCCACTGCCGCATCGTTGACCTCCAGGATGCGGAGGGTCCCCGATTCCTGCACCCACATGGGATGCGGGTGGGCGGCGAAGAGCAGACGATAATGCTCCATGGCGCGTCCCGCAGCGAGGAACTCGTCCTCCAGCAAGGTCAGGATCATGCCGAACGCCACGAAATACTTGGGCACATTCCACAGCTCTGCGGGAATCTGCGCGGCCGGGATCAGATAGTTGCAAAGCAGCCCAACGGGAAAGACCGCAGCCCACGCCACCAGGCCCAGGACAGAGGTGAGGACGCCGGTCGAGGTACGCCGGAAGTCGAACCAGTAGAGCGCCGCAAAAGTAAGGAAAATCTCAAAAAGAAGGGCCAGGATGCCTTGATCGGGGGCATGATGCGCCAGCGCGGCGACGGTCCAAATTCCGCCCAGCAAAAAGGTCAGGGTGATGACCGCCCAGACCCGGCTGCGGCCGCGGCACAGCTTCCACGCCAAGGTGATGCCGCCGGCCGTCGCCACCGCCGCAGCGGCATATAACGGCCACTGGAGTACGCCACCGGCAACCACGTAATTGATAAAGAAGAGCGCCGGAAGACCAACGCTGAGCGCGGCCAGCACTCTGCCCACGAGAGTCTCGGAGATGGCCGGGACGGAGAAAAGGAAGCACAGCCCGGAAAGAAACAGTGCGCTGACGCTCACGCTGTCGACCACGAGCTGTCTTCCGCCGGATAAAGCCGGGATCAGCAACGCGGTGAAATGCAGCAGGACCAGGATCCACCCGGCAACCCAGCAGCGTAATCGCGCGGTCGCACGTTTGCGATAGATCGAGGCAAACAACACCACGAGCAGGCCAAGGATCAGAATGTCGAGCACTTCGTTTTTCATAAGACGCGGCAGAGAAAGGTTGCAAAGAAGTACAGTGGGAATCGCAAACAATCAGCTTTTCCCTGGTGTTAAGTATCGCCGAACCTGGGAAAGACTCAAGGTCACTGAAGTGTGACCGGATGGGGAGGAGTCGTAGGGGCGCTGCATCCTTTCGTGGAGCGCGTCCCCTGCTTGGCGCGGCTTCTATGTTGGTTCTGTGGGGCCCTCGAGAAAAAAGCCGGGCGAAGGAAAAACCGCGCGGATGTTAAAGAGAATCGGGTTGGATGAGTTGATGTCTGGTTGGCATTCGCGTGCGGTCCGGGCTCACCCAGGACTGACACTCCTGGGTCATACTCAGCCGTCCCTTCGGAAATGATCCCGACACGCCCTGATCGCCGATTTGTTTTCAGCGAGTGCTGTACCTAATCGGCCGGTCAAGAAAAAGCTAACTTGGCCAAGATTGACTATCAGCTGTCCCTGCCGGAGTCACTTTCGGACCCAACGACTTCCTGCAGACTCTGAGGCCCGTACGTTTCGACCAAGGTTTTGTGTCGGCCTCTAAGGCTCTCGCCCGCCGCGCGGGACGGTGTAAGCCATGCCCTTCGCTGCGGGAGCTTTTTCGCAGGCTGTTTCAGGCTGTTTCGTGCGTCAGGAATATGAGGAACTTAAATCGCCGCGACCCGGGCTGGCGGCAAGAAGGTGACCGCTGCTTGACGAACCAGAAATTGGCCTTCCTTAGCCCTTACGATGCAGTCTTCAGTTCCTTTTCGGCGCGCAGCCAATCCTGCTCGGGCGAACCTTCCGGCCAGCCGCGCTCAGCCCAGTACTTCTCCGCCAGGCGAGCGATCTCCTCGCGCGAGGGTGCGGGGGGTGCCGTCTGCTTCTTTGCTGCCGGCTTCCGTTTCTTGGGAGTCCCGTTCGCCGTTTCTACGCTTTTGGTAGCCATCGTATCTCCTTAATCGAACCACATTGAATCGCCCATCCATTTATCCAGGGACATCAATATGATACGAAGGAGAACGAGCAGTTGTCAGCCAATCCAATAGTAACTTTGGGGTTACCTAGGGCTGCAATGGGGTATCGCTGGCCTTACGGCGTGCCGCGGAGGACCCCCACGGCACGCTGGGGCGGACGGTCTGAGTTTCAGGCCCCGGTGGCGGGGCTATCGAAGCGCTCCTGACGGCGCGATATGGCGTTGGATAAGGTGATGGGCGGCTCGGATTGCAGAAGCTGGATGCTCCATTCCTTCATCGCCGGCTTGGCCTGCTGCAGCTCCGCCAGGTCTGCTCTCCAATTTCGGAGGTGGACCTTGTTATCGAGCATCCGGATCCAGAAAGCGCGGTATTCCGCCAGGTTGAGCTGCTCGACGTTAGCGAATAGCTCCTCGTCACCCAGCAGCCATTGCCATAGAAACCGATCCTGGGTGCTTGGCTGACGGGCCGCGAGCGCCTCATCGGCCAGTTCCTCGTCGGTTGGGAAGGCGTTCAGGGCATAGCCGAAATCGGAGAAATCGCTCTTCTCCCCGGTCTGCTCCGCGATCCGTTTGAGGGTACGCACCAGGTTGCGGCGCGCCGGCCCACGATACGCCCGCTCATCGATCAATCCCTTATAGAGAGCTACTGCGCGGCGAAGGCCGCGGACAAAGAGATCGGTCCGTGAGCCGTTGTCTGAGGCATCCTCGGCGAGGTAGAAGCGGCTGCAAAGCAAGGCTTCGACAAAGGTCGCATGCCGCCACTCCGGATCCACGGACGTGGCGTGAGCGATATCCGCAAAGGCCTGTTTGGATAACGACTCGAGCTGCGACCGTTCCGCCTTGCGCAGCCAGGACGGCTCCTTGTCCTGGGATTCCAGTACCTGGTAGGCGGCCAACGCACGGTAGGAATAGCCCTGCGCGATGCGGCGGCGCTCCACTGCATCCGGAAAACGCGACAACTGCAGGAAAAACTGGTCCAGCCGGGCAAAGGCCGTCCATGGATCGGAGCGGCTCAAGTGGGAAACCGCCGATAGCAACAGCCCATTCAGATAAACCGCCGCATCTGTCTCCGAGGGTAGGTCGCGAAATGCAAGACGGCCCTGCCCGACGTAGGCCAGATGGTCGATGTCATCGATAATCGCCAGTGCCCGCGGGGCAAAGGCTGCTCCCTCTTCCTGAAACCCCAAGGGCTGCTCGCCCACTTCCTGCAGCAATCCGGGCAAAGCGCCCCTGGCTTCACTCTGGGCATCCCGCAGGGCTTCCAGCTGAGCAGTGACGCCTTGGACTTCGGAGAGAGCCCGGGACTGATCGTTATCCCAGGCACGCGCCTGAAGATAAACCTGGATCACAATGAGAGCGGCGATAACCACGAAGACCGCCAGGAAGAGCGCCGACGCGATGCGGGTCCGGTGCTGCGCCGCCACCGCGTCCCGCATAAATTCCTGGGATTGGCGCAATTGGTCGTGAACTGTAGTCAGCTCGGCCTGGAGCTCATCGATAACGATATCGGAGTGAGAAGGAACGACGGACGCCGGTGCCGGCGCCGGGACCGCCTGCGCCACGGTGATCGGCGGCTGCTGACGCCGGTACACCGGGGTCGCGGGTGGAGGCGCGGAAAAGGTAGGCTCGGTGGTGGAACCGCCAACCGTCTGGCCCTGGGCTGGAACGCCGATCAGAACATACAGGCAGGCGAGAAAGCCGGCTCCGAGAAGGCCCAGCGCCAGCACTGTCATCCAACCGTTGGTGTGCTTGCGTCGCACCCCGCTCAAGGGTTCGCTATCCATTCTGCCTCCGGCAGTACCAGCTAAAGCGTTCTCAGAGTTCGTCAAATCGAGCGACTTGTTCCGCTGGTGACCGTTCCATCAGAGAACGGCCGCACAGACCGGCAATGACGCTACCGACGCAACTCCGATAATGCGTTGAGTATCTGCAACTTCGAGCGGCCTAGCAATCCCACTTACGGAACAGCAGGAAACGAGAGAAGATCTGTCGCTATTTCGGTTACCTCGCCGGTTGGAGCGCAGCCCTGCTGGCCCCAACCGATCTGGTTTAAAAATACGGAATTCCCTTCCACCTCACTCCTGAGGCGGATGACTTTCGATCACCACCGTGATGGGTTCGGAAAGGTTGAAGGTGACAACGCTTTCCGCAGGTATGGTGATGTCTTTGTTGCCGGTAAACGCGGCGCCTGCCGTGCCGGCGCCCGCTCCCAACAGACCGCCAATCAAAGCGCCCTTGCCGCCCCCAGCGAGGCCACCGATTAACGCGCCTCCGCCGGCACCGCCACCAACGAATCCGGCGGTACGCTTGCCCTTGCCTTTGGCCGTCGCTTCATAAGAACTCGTTGCGACCGAGTAGCTGCCTACTCGGGTAATCGATACGCCCAGGTCTCCAGCGCCCTTAAACCTCCCCTGTCCCTTGGCGGCGACCACGGTGCCCGTGACCGGAGCTCCAGCTTTGATGACTTTGACTCCGTGGACCACTAAAGATTGCGCCAGTGCGCCAGTAAAGGTATCGCCCACATTGTTGTTCTTAGCACTGAGCGTCTGCCCCATACGGACGACCAGGGCGGATCCAGCGGGCACGACATATTTCTGCGGAGGAGGAGGCGGCGGCGGCGGAGGAGGGGGAGCCGGAGTCATCGCGGCCTGCGGTGGCGGTGCGCTTTGAGCAGGAGCGGCAGTCATCGCGGCCGGCGGTGGCGCAGGAGCAGCATCAGGAGCAGCGGCAGGAGCTGGGGCAGTTTGTGCTGTAGGCGCGGGTTCCGCAGCCGGGGCAGCGGGAGCCGGCGTTTTATTGCATCCACCGAGGAGCAGCACCCCGGTCAAGCCAATCGAAAGCATGCCCGCCACAGAGTGCGCCGTCAGACTTTGTGCGCGGCCGTCGGTGGAGTACCCTGAGCCCAAGAACGCGTGCTTCTTCATGATTCTCTCCCTGAACAAGAAATTTTCTGCTCTGCCATGCTAGAGCATTTTTCGCTACTACTCGGTCGAGGAGGACGGCGATGCGCGTTTTCTCTCGAAGAATCCGCCCCACTTGGAAATAAAGATGCATTAGCCCGGGTGCCGGAGCCGAAGGTTTTGTCCGATGCGGTTCTTAGCAGCCGTTCCAGCAGTTTGTCGAAGGCCCTGAGTGACTCTTCCACTCGTTCGTGGGATCGATTGATCGACCGCTCGAGGTCCCACACGCCTGGCCTTTGGATACTCTCATTCGGCGATGAACGGATGGAGCGTTGAGAACGACTCCAGCTTACACCAACTCGAAATGTTCGTCGTCCGCGGTAAGCCGGTTGCAGGCGGGCTGGTCAACGCTCCACCGGCGCACCCGCAAGAACAGGACTCCGGATTTCCTACCATGCTCACCAATCAACTGCCACGCAGGCGGCTTTCTTTAAAGGAAGCCGCCCGCGCTTCACGGGCGCCACCACGCCTGACAGGAAATCTGGAGGAAGCGGGCGCTGCATTGAGGTGTGGTCTTGTGGTTATGATCTCCGTCGGAGGTTTGCCGGGAGGCAGTATTTCCGGGCAGGGCCTTCAATCCAGAACTAGCCCCAAAGACGCCCGCCGGTCCTGAGTTTCCGGTGCCAGACCTAGGCCGGGCCGGACCTAGGTTTGGGCGTGCTCCAGCCGCCGACGCAGGCTGCCGGCGAGTTCGGCCACCAGCTCTAGTTTGCCGGCAAGCCTTGGAGGTAATTCGGGTTCGGCGAGCGCGAGCTGGGATTGCAGCAGCAGCCCGGTCAGGGTAGATTTCAAATCGTTTTCCAGCAGCAAGGCGGCAGCGCGCAGAGCCATCACCTGCTGCTGTTCCCGTCGCCCGATCGCTGCTTGCACCTCGCGCGCAAGCCTTGCACCCCCGGAAAATGCGAAGTTGATCTGCACCGGCACCGCCATGCCGAAGCTCTGCCATAAGAGTTCGGCGGCTGCGGGATTGGCCTCCGCCAGGCAGTCGTCCACCACCACCACCGAGTAGTCACGGTGGCGAAGCGCGATCAACCCCGCGCGATGGGTGGGGGCAACGTTCACAGAACATCCCAGAGTGCCGGCCAGAGAGTCAGCGACCCGGGGAGCGTCGGCCATGGGACTGATGATCAGGACACTGTGCTGCGCAGCTGTTTGCACAACTACCTCCTTATGGTTGCAGGGTTGCATGGTTTGCGATTGGGATAGGAATGCGAGCGGTCGGGGCAGCGAAGCGGTGGATTAGCTGGCGTGGTCTCCAGCGTCGTTTCCGTCGGCTGGGGCGCTGATGCCGTACTCCTTGAGCTTGCGGTAAAGCGTGGTCTTGCCGATGCCCAGCAGACGTGCGGTCAGGAGCTTGTCGCCATTCAGTTTGCGCAGCGTTTCGAGAATGGCCTCCTTCTCTAATTGAGCCAGCGGCAGGACTGCTCCCCGCACCGCAGGGCGGGCCGCCGGGAAGATCCGCCGCCACCACCAGGGCGCGGCGATGCTGCAGGTGAAAGTTCTGTAACTGGGTGGGCAGATCGCCCAGGTGCAGTATCGGACCGGAGGAGAGGGTACAGGCACGATCGATCGAATGCTCCAGCTCGCGCACGTTGCCAGGCCATTCGTATTCGACCAGGGTCCGCAGGGCGTCGTCGCTGAGCGTGTGCGGGATGCCGGTTTCGCGTGCCATCCGCTCCAGAAAATGCGTGGCCAGCAAGGGAATATCCTGCTTGCGCTCGCGCAGCGGAGGGATACGCAGGTTGACGACGCTGAGCCGGTAATAAAGATCCTTGCGGAAACGTCCCTGCTCCACCATCGCCGGCAGATCGCGGTTGGTCGCCGCCAGGATACGGACGTTGATATGGATGCGATGGGTGGCGCCCACCGGGCGGACCTCTTTTTCCTGCAGGGCGCGCAGCAATTTGGCCTGCAAATCGAGTGGCAGCTCACCTATCTCATCGAGAAAGACGGTGCCTCCCTCGGCCGAAGCCAGCAGACCCTCCTTGGCGCGATTGGCGCCGGTGAATGCGCCTTTCACGTAGCCGAAAAGCTCACTCTCCATGAGCGTAGGCACCAGGGAACCGCAATCGACTGGGACAAACGGGCGGTCGGCGTGGGGGCCATTGCTATGAATGGAACGCGCCACCAGCTCCTTGCCCACGCCGCTTTCGCCCAGGATCAGTACCGGATGCGAACTTTGCGCTACCTTGGCCAGAATGCGATAGAGCTTGTCCATCTCCGGGCTGCGGCCGATGAGGTTGCCCAGGCCCTGGGCGGAGCGCAGAGACTCGCGCAACTGCCGGCTGGCGCCTTCCACTGTGCGCCGCTCGTTGGTCCGCTCAAGCGCACGCTCCAGCACCGCGGACAGTTCATCCATGGCGAAAGGCTTGGTGAGATAATCGGCGGCGCCGGTGCGCATTGCCTCCACTGCAGCAGGCACAGTCGCGTAGGCCGTCATCACCACCACCACCAGGCCAGGATTGAGCACCTTGATCTCGTGGAGTAGCCCCAGGCCTTCGCCCAGCGGAGCGCGTAGATCAAGCAGCAGCACATCCACGCCCTGATCGCGTAAGAGAGTACGGGCCGCTGCAATGGTGGAAACGGTCTGCGGTACAAAGCCCAGGTCAGTCGCTATTTCGCAGCACGCCGAACGAATCGCCGCGTCCTCGTCGACCACGAGGAGATGAAGCTTGCCGGTGCGCTCCACGGGACGCGACATAGTTGCCACAGACGCTGTTGCTGGAATTGTTATCGCCATTGTACGCAGATTCCTTCCTGGCCGGATAAAAGAAGTTCCCTGCCTGCTGTATCGACATTTATGCCGGCAACTTTCGCCACCTCACTGGGAAAAGCTGCGACGAATGATTTATCCGCGTAGCGGATCTTCTCCTTCGACTGCGCACCGCACTGGTTGCTCGCCGAAGAAAGTTTTCGCACCGCCAAGGTAAAACTCATTGCGCAAGACCTCCTGATTCAAAACCGCTGCCTCAAGCCGGCAAGCGGAAGCTCCTGATCAATTTCCCAACAAATGCGCTTTGCTTGACTTCCCAACAAATGCGCTTTGCTTGACGCAACTGCTAATGCATGTCACGTGCCAATTGGAGGGCGGTCGCGGGGCCGAGCGCTAAGTCCCCCAATAACCATCACTTGCGCGCGATAAGCAGGCGCGGGCTAAGCCGCTTCACCCCGCTTCCTCTCGGGGGAGGAGTTCTTAAATGGAACAGCGACGACTGCCGAAGAAGCGGTAACTTATGTGCAATCTGTGCGTTAGAGCAATGAATTCCATTTCGGGAACGGTCCCGAATCGGGAACGGGAGTCGTGGGCGTCCTGGGAGTAGCAGCAAACAGCGACCACGCCTGGTTGGCCCGATAGGCCGAGGCGGGAAATCCGCTCGGGTGCTGCCGCCCCCGCTCTCATACAATCAGGAGATGAATCCAGTGCAAAAATCTGCGGTGACCTCCTCCCGCTCCCCATTCTTCCGTTCCAACGACCGGGCAGCGGGTGCGATGCGTCCGGTACGGCTAACGCCGCATTACACCTCGATGGCCGAGGGTTCGCTGCTGATCGAAGTGGGCCACACCCGCGTGTTGTGCAATGCCACCATCGAAACCGGCGTGCCCGGCTGGTTGAAGAACAGCGGCCGGGGATGGGTTACCGCGGAATATGGCATGCTTCCCCGGGCCACGCTCACGCGCACGCCGCGCGAATCGGAGCGCGGTAAGGTTGGCGGGCGCACGCATGAAATCCAGCGGCTCATCGGGCGTTCGCTGCGTTCCGTGGTCGACATGCATGCCCTGGGCGAACGCACCGTGATCCTGGATTGCGATGTGCTGCAGGCCGATGGGGGCACCCGCACCGCCGCGATCACCGGCGCCTGCGTGGCCATGGCGATTGCCTTCCGGCGGCTGGTGGAGGCGGGAACACTGAAGAAACAGCCCCTCACCCAGCTGGTTGCCGCGACCAGCGTGGGCATTGTCGAGGGAGTGACGCTGCTTGACCTGGCATATGAAGAGGACTCCCAGGCGGACGTCGACATGAACGTGGTTATGACCGAGGGCGGCGGACTGGTAGAAGTGCAGGCGACCGCGGAGCGCAACGCATTCCCGCGGGAAAAATTATTGGAGATGATGGATCATGCCGAGCGCGGGATCATCGAACTGGTGGAGGCGCAGAGGGCGGCTCTGGCGCAGCAGTAGGTGGTCACACGTTAGCCACCGGGAATGCATTAGAATGAGCCGCGGGAACAATGGCAAAAATTGAGAGGGAATGAGCAATGACAACCACGAAGCTGACAGCTGGAAAACTGGCGGGACTTAAAGCCGTCTCGGACGCACGCGGGGTGATCGCCGCGGCCGCTATGGATCAGCGCGGATCGCTGAAGAAGTCGCTGGCCAAAGAGAAGGGCGTTTCCGACTTGCCGGACTCGGCCCTGGTCGAGTTCAAGGAACTGGTCACCGACGTTCTCACCAAATACGCATCGGCCATCCTGCTCGATCCCGAGTTTGGCTTGCCGGCGTCCAAACTGCGCCACGGCAAAGGCTTGCTGCTGGCCTATGAAAAGACCGGCTACGATGCCGATACGCCGGGGCGGCTGCCGGATCTGCTCGACCACTGGTCGGTGCGCAGGTTGAAAGAGGCGGGCGCGGACTGCGTCAAGGTGCTGCTCTACTACACGCCGTTTGAGAAGAGCGATATCAACGATCAAAAGCACGCCTTCATTGAGCGCATCGGCGACGAATGCCGGGCCCACGACATCGCCTTCTTCCTGGAGTTCGTCGGCTATGACGTGCACGGCAACAGCGAGAAGTCGTTAGAGTACGCCTTGAAAAAGCCGGAGATCGTATCCGGTTCGATGTCCGAATTCGGCAAAGCAAAATATCTGATCGATGTGCTGAAGGTAGAGGTTCCGGTGCAGATGGAATTCGTGCAGGGCACCAGGGCCTTCAAGGGCGAATCCGCGTACACCCGTAGCGAAGCGTTGCAGCATTTCAAAGACGCGGCGACAACCACCCACAAGCCTTTCATCTACCTCTCCGCCGGCGTGAGCAATGCAGTCTTCACCGAGACCCTGGAGTTAGCCGCCGAAAGTGGCACCACGTTTAACGGTGTTCTCTGTGGCCGCGCTACCTGGAAAGACGGCATCGCAATCTATGCCAAGGGCGGCGCTAAGGCGTTTAGAGACTGGCTCGACGACCAGGGCGTGAAGAATATCCAGAACGTCAATAAGAGCCTGGAAGCGGCTCACTCCTGGTTCCCCAAGGTTGGAGTCACCGCTGCGGATGTGTTAGCGCTAGCCTAGGAAGTCTTGATCTAAGAGCAAAAGAGCCCAGGTCTCAGTGCCAGACCTGGGCTCTTTTTATCTATTCCCATTCGATCGTCCCCGGCGGTTTGGACGTGATGTCGTAAACCACGCGGTTGATGCCGCGGATCTCGTTGACGATGCGGCTGGAGATTTTCTTCAGCAGATCGTAGGGGAGCGGCACCCAATCGGCGGTCATGCCGTCTTCTGAATGCACGGCGCGGATGGCGCAGGTGTAGGCATAGGTGCGCTGATCGCCCATCACGCCGACGCTCTTCACCGGGAGCAGCACGGCGAAGGATTGCCAGATCTGCTGGTAGAGCCCGGCGGCCTTGATTTCGCTGACCACGATGTCATCCGCTTCCTGCAGCAGACGCCACCCGTTCGGGCGTCACCTCGCCCAGGATGCGCACCGCAAGCCCGGGGCCGGGAAAGGGCTGACGCTCCAGGATCTCGGCCGGCATCGCGAGATCGCGGCCGATGCGCCGGACTTCATCCTTGAACAAATCGCGCAGCGGTTCAATCAGCTTCAGCTTCATGGTCGCCGGCAGGCCGCCGACGTTGTGATGGCTCTTGATGGTCTGGGACGGGCCTTTGACGGAAGAGGATTCGATCACGTCGGGATACAGCGTGCCCTGCACCAGCCAGGCGACCTCGCTTCCCTTCTGGCCCTCTAAAATACGCCTGGCCTCATCGTCGAAGACGGCGATGAATTCACTGCCGATGATTTTCCGTTTGGACTCGGGGTCAGTGACTCCGGCTAGCCGGGCGAGGAAGCGTTCGCTCGCATCCACGGCCACCAGCCGCAGGCCCAGCTTGTCGCGCATATTGCGCTGTACCTGGAGAAATTCGTTCTTGCGCAAGACGCCGTTGTTGACGAAGACGCAGGTGAGCCGGTCGCCAATGGCGCGTTCTACTAGAACCGCAGCAACCGAAGAATCCACTCCGCCGGAGAGCGCGCAAATGGCGTGGCCGTCCCCCACTTGCTCGCGAATCGCGGAGACGGTCGACTGGATGAATTGGGCAGGCGTCCAGTTGGGCTCGGCATGGCAGATACGGAAGAGGAAGTTGCGCAGCAACTCAGTTCCCCTGGGTGTGTGCCGGACCTCGGGATGAAACTGCACCGCCCAGATATTGCGCGCGGGATCGGCGATGCCGGCCACGGCATTCGCCGTGCGCGCGGTGAGGGAGAAGCCGGGCGGCAACTCCAGGGCCTCATCCCCATGCGACATCCAGACCTCGAGCGAATCCGGCAGACCGGCAAACAACGGGATTTGCGGGCCGGGCACGATCGATACCTGAGCGGGGCCGTACTCGCGCTTATCCGCGGGGCGAACCTTGCCCCCTAAATGATGGGTGAGAAACTGCAGCCCATAACAGATGCCGAGGATAGGCAGTCCCAGGGTCAACATGCCTGGGTCCGCAGACGGCGCATCCGCGTCGTAGACCGAGCAGGGGCCTCCGGAGAGAATCAGCCCGATGGGATGATGCGATTGGATTTCGGCGACGGAAGCGCTACAGGGGAGCACTACCGAGAAGACATTCTGCTCTCGTATGCGGCGGGCGATGAGTTGAGTGTATTGGCTGCCGAAATCCAGGATGACGATCGAGGAGGTATCCACGTTCTATTTTTTCAGCCTTTCGGTATGTAAGCAAGACCCGGATTTCCTGTACGCAGCACTGGACACGACGGCGTGTGCGGCTTTCTGTTAAGGAAAGCCGCGTGAAGTTCGCCAACGCCACCAAACTCGACAGGAAATCCGGGGGGCGCTTGTCCCAGGAATCCCCGGACAGTAAACAACTCAAGACTCGACTGGTTTCAACGCCCGGCCGTCGGGATGATAGAACCGCCTGAACTGGAGAAACGCAGCGAGTCTCGCCACCTGGAAGAAATCGCTGGCCACCAGGTAGAACAGCGTGACCACCGCCCACCATGCATAGAGCGCCGTGCCGGTCATGTCTGCTTCAAAAGGCAACGGGATCGCTGAGAACACCAGCGCCAGAACAATCAGCGCCAACCGGACGATGCCCAACACCAGGTTCACTTCGACCAGTTTGGAAGTGAGAGAACCCAGGCGAAGACTGTGCGCCAGGCTACTGAAGACACCGCGGCCTTCCAGCATGGCCAGCAAAGGAGCAATGAAGAAAATCCAGCTCAACAGCGCCCAGAGAACAAAAATGCCCAGCGTGAGGCAGATCACCCATGCACTCCATGCCACCAGGTTGGGAGCCACGCTACTCAGGGTCGCGTCCGCGGCCCAGCCAATCGCGCGGTACCAGCCCACGCAAACGACGACCAGGGCCGCGATACGTAATAACTGCAGAAGAATCAGAGTCAAGGGAGCGGGGCGCAGTGCCGGGTCGAGGCGTTGCAGCACTGCGCTGCGCCCCAGCCCGGATGCAACCGCCCACGCCACAGCCAGCAATGTCCCCAGCCAGAGAGCCACACTCTCTACGGACGGAGCGAGAGAGGCTGCGGCCGCCGTCAGCTGTTGGCCGGCTCCTAGAGGGTCGCTGAGGGAGAGGTTGGAGAGACTTTCCGAATTAAGCGAGACGCTCGCCGCGATGTGGGCGCCCTGGTAAGTGATGATAGCTGCCGCGGGAATCCCGAAGCCCCAGCGCCAAAGCAGTTCCCATCCCAGCAGACGGGGGCGCTTCCAGCAGAAGGCGCAGATATGCACCAAAGACTGTGTTCCGCGCACGGTCAGCCTACTTGACCACGATGCGGATCAGGTTGTTCGCCGGCGAGAGACTCGTTCTACCCTTGACTCTCATTGAGCCTACTTGACCACGATATTAATCAGTTTGCCGGGCACCACCACCACCTTGACCACTTGCTTTCCGGCGATGGCTGCCTGCACCTTGGCTTCCGCCAACGCGGCCTGCTGCATGTCTTCGCTTCCGGCGTCCGGCAACAGCTTGACCACAGCGCGCAACTTGCCATTGACCTGCACCGGAACTTCCAGCTCTTCTTCCCGGGCCAGATCAGGATCGAAGCCCGGCCAGGGGTGACGAAGCAGCGAACCCGTTCCGCCCATTTCACCCCAAAGCTCGGCCGCAAGATAGGGGGCAAAGGGCGCCAGCAAGAGGATGAGCGTAGGCAAAAGAGTAGCCATCAGCTCCGCGGAAACCTTCGCCGGCATCTCTGCCAGGCCCGCCTCGGCAGCGGTGATTTCGTTGACCAGTTCCATGACCGCCGCGATGCAGGTGTTGAAGTGCCAGCGTCCGGCAAAGTCCTGGCTGATTTTGCGTATGGTCTGGTGCAGCTTACGCAACAGTGCCTGAGCTAAAGGAGAGGCGGGCGCAACCGGAGCGCTGGTTCTGGTGGCCGCGCACTGCTTCCTTGTAGCGCATGCCCAGCCGGTAAACCCGGCCGAGGAAGCGGCTGATGCCCGCTACTCCGTCCTCCTGCCATTCCAGGTCGCGATCCGGCGGCGCCGCGAAAAGCGCGTACATGCGGGTAGCGTCGGCGCCGTAGCGGGCGATCATATCGTCCGGCGAGACCACGTTGCCCTTGGACTTGGACATCTTGGCGCCATTGCGGATGACCATCCCCTGGGTGAACAGGCGGGTGGCCGGCTCGTCATTGCCGATCAATCCCAGATCGCGCATCACCTTGGTCCAGAAGCGGGAGTAGATCAGGTGCAGAATCGCGTGTTCCACCCCGCCAATGTACTGATCGATGGGAAACCAATAATCGATCTTCTGCCGGCTGAAGGGAGCGGTCGCGTTGTGCGCGTCCGGATAGCGATAGAAGTACCAGGACGAGTCGACGAAGGTGTCCATGGTATCGGTCTCGCGCCGGGCCGGTCCGCCGCACTTGGGACAGGTCGCATTGACAAAGCTGGGAACCCGGCTCAGCGGAGAACCATCCTGCTGGGTAATCTCGATTTGCTCTGGAAGCAGCACGGGAAGCTGGTCATCCGGCACGGGCACGATACCGTCTTTGGGGCAATAGAGCACCGGGATCGGCGCACCCCAGTAGCGTTGGCGGCTGACACCCCAATCCTTAAGCCGGAAGGTGACGGTGGGCTGGCCAAAACCATGTTCCTTTGCGAACGCCGCCATCTTTGCCTGCGCCTCCTGGCAGCCCAGCCCGTTGTACTCGCCGGAGTTCATGAGCAAGCTGTCTTCTTCCACGTAAGGCAATACCGGCTCGTCGGGCCGTCCCGCGGCGGGTGGTTCCCCCGACCGGCGGGGCAGAATAACGATACGTACTTCCAGGCCATACTTGCGCGCGAACTCATAGTCGCGGTCATCGTGCGCCGGCACCGACATGACCGCGCCCGCTCCGTACTCGAGCAGGATGTAGTTGGCCACCCAGATAGGCACCCGCTCGCCGTTGAAGGGGTTGATGGCATAGCGACCGGTGAAGACGCCGTGCTTTTCAATGGCCGCGGGATCGCCCGCCTCACGCGCCTTTTTCTGCTCTTCGACCAGGGTCGCTACTTCCGCGGCCAGCCGTTCGTCGGCCTGGGCAAATTGATTGACCAGGGGGTGCTGCGGCGCAAGCTGCAAGCTGGTGGCGCCGAAGATGGTGTCCAGACGCGTGGTGTATACCGGGATCCTGGTCGCGTCCGGATCGACCGCGGTCCCTGCGACAAATCCCTCCGCAGCCGGAAGGGTCTCTTTGCCATTGCGGTTTTCCCGTTCGGCCGCGGCTGGGTCGAGAACAAACTCGATGGTGGCCCCTTCGCTGCGCCCGATCCAGTTGCGCTGCATGGTGCGCACCTTTTCCGGCCAGCCGGGCAGGTGGTCCAACCCGTCGAGCAGTTCCTGGGCATAGTTGGTGGTGCGCAAAAACCATTGCTCCAGGTCGCGCTGTTCCACCACCGTATCTTCGTGCCGCCAGCAGCATCCGTTGATGACCTGCTCGTTGGCCAGCACGGTGGCGCACAACGGGCACCAGTTCACTTTGCTCTGCTTGCGAAACGCCAATCCCTTTTCCAACATGCGCAGGAAAAACCACTGCGTCCAGCGGTAGTAGTCGGGCAAGCAGGTCGTGATTTCGGTCTGCCAGTCATAGCTCAGGCCAAGCCGGAGCATCTGGCGGCGCATGTGAGCAATGTTTTTGAGCGTCCACTCGCGGGGCGGTGTGTCGTTCTTGAGCGCCGCATTTTCCGCTGGGAGGCCAAAGGCATCCCAGCCCATGGGGTGGAGCACGTTATAGCCCTGCATCCACATGTAGCGAGCCAGGGCATCGCCAATGGCGTAGTTGCGCACGTGGCCCATGTGCAGCTGGCCCGAGGGATACGGCAGCATCTCCAGCACGTAATACTTGGGCCGTCCGCTGTTTTCGGGCTCGGCGCGATAGAGATCCGGTTGCTCATCCCAGATCTGCTGCCAGCGCACTTCGATCTCCGCCGGGTCGTAGCGAACCTCATGCGCGGCCGCGGCGGGATGGGAGGTGGCGGCCGCCTCGGAATGGGCGCCGGGGTCTTTCTTTGCGTCGGTCGGGGGCATCTTCATTAACGATTGTAACCGGCCACGGCGGGCGAACGCGCGATCAGCGAGCGCAGGACGCTGACGTTACGCAGGTCATCGTCTGGTTGATCGAGCGGCGTTTCCGCGATGAAGGCGGCGTGAGCAAAGCGCGGGTCGTTGAGCAGGCGGCGGAAGGGCGCGATGCCGATGGTGCCTTCTCCAATGTGTTCGTGGCGATCGAGATGCGAACCGCGCCCGGCTTTGGCATCGTTCGTGTGCCATACCCGAACCGTCTCAAAGCCCAGTTGCTGCCCGATCTGTTGCATCGTCGCCTCATAGCCCTTGGCGCTGACGAGATCGTAGCCGGCCACGTGGGTGTGACAGGTATCGAGACAAGCTGCCACCGCAACCACCGGTCTCAGGTAGTCGATGAGTTCAGCCACCTGCTGCAGCGACGCGCCCAGCGAGAACTCGGCGCCGGCGGTGTTCTCGATCAGCAGGGTGAAGGGTGTCTGGGCCCAAGGCAGCCCATCGAGCGCGCGAGCGACGGACTCCACCGCCAGGCGGAGACCCTCCTCCCGGGTAAGGCCTTTCCAGGAGCCGGGGTGCAGAACCAGGTATTCGGCGCCGAGGGCCAGGGCGCGTTCAATCTCTCCGCGCAAGGCCTTGATGGAGTTGGCTCGCACCGGCTCGAATTGGCTACAGAGATTGACCAGATAGCTGGCGTGTATGACCAGCGGCCCGCAGTCGTATAGGGAGCGCAGTTCCTTCATGCGGCCGCAGTCCTCGGCTGCGATCACACTGCCGCGCCACATGCGCGGGCTGGACGAGAAGATCTGAAAAGTGTTGGCGCCAATGACGTGGGCACGCTCTGGCGCTCGGCAGATTCCACCTGCGGTGGGCAGGTGAATGCCTACCCTACGTAGTGCTCCTGGTTTGTTCGCCATCCTGTCTCAGTGTAGAGCCTGAGTCTGCGCGAGCTGGATGGGCGAGCGCCGGACGTCTGCGTGAGAACTCAACCCAGCAGGAGTCAGTTTCTTAAGAGAACCCAGTAGGAACTGGACGGGTGCCCCACGTTCGCCTCAGCGTACGTGGGCCGAATAAGACGGGCAAAGCTTCGAATGCTTTTACGTTATCGACCACCAGGTTCGGATGGGGTCAAGGAAAAGCAATCGAAACACACCATTTTCGGCCCACGTACGCTGACGCGAACGTGGGGCACCCGTCCAGTTCCTACTCGGTTCTCTTAGCCATAGACACCGCCGAGATACGGTTTGAAGGGGAAGCCCGTGCCCTTCTTTTTGGAGGAGTTTTCCCGCAGCCTGCCTAGTCGCATCTGAGGGCGATCATGGGGTCGACGCGCGTGGCGCGCTGCGCAGGCAGCCAGGAGGCGAATAGGGTCATAGCGCTGACGACGGCAATGGAAATCGCAAGTGTCGCTCCGTCCAGTGAGCCAAGGCCGAAAAGCTGCTGCTTGATAACCCTGGTTGCGGCGAGTGTAAGTGGCAGTCCGAGCGCGACTCCGATGGCCAGCAGCCACAGCGACTCGCGAAGGATCATCCAGAGCACGGTTGGCTGGGGTGCGCCCAGAGCAAAGCGGATGCCAATTTCGTTGGTGCGGCGCACGACGTTGTAGCTCACGACACCGTAGAGGCCAATGGCGGCGAGTAGCAGCGCAAGGAGGGAAAAAATGCCAGTGAGGGTGGAGATGAGTTCGTCGTGAGTCAGCAGGCTCGAAACCTGTTCATGGATCGTGCTGATATCGAGAAGGGCTAAGTTGGGATCGATCGCCGCGACCGTCGTGCGCAGGCTGGCAATGGTCGTGGCTGGATCGTTTGCGGTGCGCAGCAGGATGGTGTTGGCGAAGCGATCCTCATTCTCGACAGGAGGCCCTGAAGCCGCGTGCCCAGACGATGGCTTCTCGGCAGGTACGAAGGGCTCGATCTGGACCAACGGAAGGTAAGTCATCCACACGGGATCCGTGTCGCGGGGATCGCCGGACTTGTTGTCCTTGGCAATGCCGACGATTTGCCATGGGCCTTTCACGCTGTCGATGCCCAGGGTGAGGGTTCGTCCCAGCGCATCGCCTTTAGGGAAAAAGTGCCGGGCGAGACTTTGGCTGACGACAACAACCTTGGCAGTCGTGGCCGTATCCGCCGGGGTGATGGAACGGCCCGCGAGGATGGGAATACCCACCGTCTCGAAGTATCGGCCCTGAGACGCGATTGAGCTTCGAGGTCATGTTTTCTTTGGGGGCCGGTACGTAGCCGGAAATATTGAAGTTGGAAGCCCAGTTGCCCTCCTGAATCGGCCGGGCGATGGAGAGTGCTACAGAGCGTACCCCGGGAAGTGCGGAGAGGCGCTCGATAAGCTGCTGGTGAAGTCCGGGCGTCTGGCTTGGCCGGTAACCGGCAAGCTGGGCGTCGAATCCAGCAAGCAGCAGATGGTCGCGCTCGAAACCGTAGTCCTGATTCTGCAGGTTGCGCAGGGAGCGGAGGAAGAGACCGGCGCCTACCAGTAGAAGCAGCGAGAGCGTGATCTGGGCGGAAACCAGGATCTGTGGCCAGATGCGGGAGGCCTGGCCCCCGCCGGCCACAGCGGTACGGGCGCCGGAACTGAGGGTGCTCGCGGATGCAGTGCGGGCAGACGCGAAAGCCGGACCCAAACCGAAGAGCAGCCCCGTGAGCATGGAGACGGCCAGGGTAAAGAGCAGAACGGTGATATCCGGCGCGGGGCTAAGCGCAATGTAGCTGTTGCCTTGACGGAGGAAGGCGATGAGGGCGCGGGTGGCGGCGAAGGCGATTCCCAAGCCCAGAGCGCCGCCGGCCAGGGACAGCAGTAGTGTTTCCGTCAGGCTCTGGCGGATAATCCGCGCGCGGCTGGAGCCGAGAGCGAGGCGGGTGGCGGTCTCGTGCCGGCGGGTGGCGGCGCGGGCCAGCAGGAAATTGGCCAGGTTGGCACAAGCGATCAGTAGCACCAAACCGACGACGGCCATGAGGATCTGCAGCGAATCCCCATACTGGCTGCGCAGGCGAGAGACACCGCGCGCGGCGGAGATGAGAGGAACGGTGAAGCGATTGATCTCCTGCTGCCGGGCTTGGGATATGGACGCGCCTTCATTGGCGCGAATACCGGTGCGGATCTGCTGATCAAGCCATCGCTGACTCTGCGTAAAGGCAGCGTTGCTGGTTGCAGCCTGGGGACTGAGGCGACCGAAAAGATGCAGGAAGTAGGGCCCGGTCTGCGTAAGAAAGGAGGGCTGCTGGAGAATCACGGGCTGCATCGTGATCGGTACCCACAGACCGGCTGGTTCAAGTTCCAGCTTGATACCGTGGAATGGTTCCGGCATAACGCCAATGACGGCGAATGGCGAGCCGTTGATGGTGAGTGTTTTTCCCAGGATGGCGGGATCGGCGGAAAGTGACTGCCGCCAGAAGTGATAGCTAAGGACTGCGACGGCTCCGCTTCCGGGGGTCGCGCTGTCCGAGGGAGCGATCGTCCGGCCGAAAAGCGGTTGCGCACCGAGAAGACTGAAATAGTTGCCGGAAACCAGGCTCGCAGGGACAAGCATGGCAGGCGTGTTGGAATCCTGAGCACCCTGGTAAGAGGGTGGACGCAAGCTAACCTGCGGAGAAAAGCTGCTGTAGGACGCGATGCCCTGGAACGGACCTGGATTGACCTCAAGCTGGCGGGCAAAGTACCAGGGGAACATGCCGTAATAGCCCAGGTCCACGCCGCCTACGACCCCTCCACCATCAGACTTGTCAAAGGTGACCAACTGCTGCGGATCGCGCACAGGAAGGTTGCGCAGGAGTACCTGGTGAATCAGGGTAAAAATGGCGGTATTGCCGCCAATCCCGAGAGCGATGGAGAGGATGGCCACGCCGGTAAAGCCGGGACTCTTGGCGAGGGAGCGCAGGCCAATACGAATATCCTGCAGCAAACCCTCGAGTGTGGACTCCCAACGCGTCGACCAGACCTGATGCTTGACCGCGTTGCGGCTTCCAACTTCTGCGAGCGCGGCGCGCCGGGCAGCTTCTTCCGTCATGCCAGTGCGTCGCTTATTGGCAGCCGACGCTTCCACGTAGCTCTCCAACTCCTCGTCAAGCTCTGCTTCCACTCGCTCCGTTTGCAACAGGGCTTTAAGACCATCGATAAGATTGGTTAGCCAGCGCATGACTTTCTCCTTGGAACTGTCGTGGTTTAAGCCTCGAGGATGCGTGAGATGGCGATACTCTGGCGCTTCCACTGCTCGGTTTCCTCGCTCAGGGCTTTGCGGCCCTTGGCAGTGAGCTGGTAATACTTGGCGCGGCGGTTATTCTCTGTCGCGCGCCACTCCGACTTCACGCCCCCCGCTCGCTCCATGCGGCTGAGGGCAGGCAGCAGCGAGCCTGGGTTCACGCGAAATACTCCCTGGCTCATCTGCTCAATACGCAGAGCGACGCCGTAGCCATGCATGGGCTCAAGAGCCAGGGTTTTCATGATGAGCATCTCCAGGGTTCCCTGCACTAAGTCCTGGGAGGCTGGATCGCGCTGGTTGGATGGGTCTGACTGTGCGGGCATGGCTGGTTGCCACCTCTTGACAATCTAGATGAAACATCCTTTCCTCTAGATTGTCAAGAGGAGCGACGGAGGGTTAGCCGGAAACCGCGCTGTACTTGATTACCGCCAGATGCAGTTGAGCGCGTACCTGGAACCCCAGTTTTTCGTATAGGCGAACAGCAGTGTTTTCCGTTCTCACGTGCAGAAACGGAATCTCGCCTCGCCTTGTGATGCGGGTGATCAAGGCGGACATGAGCGCATTTCCGTAGCCTCGCCCGCGGTATTGCGGATGCGTGCACACCGCGCTGATTTCAGTGAACCCGGTAGGGTGCAGCCGTTCACCCGCCATGGCCACCAGATTCCCGGCATCGTGAACGCCGAGATAGGTACCGAGTTCTATCGTTCGGGAGAGGAAGGGACCCGGCTCTGTCAGCTTGGTTAACGCCAGCATCTCGGGGATGTCAGCCTTTGTCAGTTCGCGGAAGATCGGACTGTCGTCCCGGTGGGCCGGCGTCTCACAAATCATCTGGTACATCTTTCCGCTGTGTACCATCTCCCAATTCGGAGGGAGAATTGGCGCAACATCGAGGGCTAAAGCGGTGACTGCTCCCGGAAGTAATTCTTCCAGCGCGCGGTAAGCGGCCGCGGATTGATCGATCAATCCGCCAAATGGGGAGACATCCATGGGGAAGCGCTTGGCGAGCCCGTTGCCTAGGGCCAACGCACTCTGTTCCGTGGATAGGGCGTGCCAGATGGGATTGTCGAGCAAAAGAGTATCTGACAACGACGAGTCGGAAAGTTTCATCCCTAGGTAGATGAAGAAGCATCTTTCAGGATTCGAGAGTTCTCCGCCTGCCTAGGTAGTTTCCGACTTGCTACGGCTCATCTTCTGCGGGTGGATTTTTCAGGATCTTCGACAGCACGTGCAGGTTGCCGTCGACTTTTGGCGCGTCTAGCCCCAGGATGCTGGCCAGGAGCGGATAGACATTCACATTCTCAAAGGGCTCAAGCGTCGACCCGGGACGAATGTCCGGGCCTACGGCAATGAAGAGGGCGCGCATGGATTTCATCGCCCGCGGATCGTAACCGTGCGAGCCCGCGTCCGGAGGTTTATCCGGCGCGCCGTTCGCCGGACCATGGGCGCGAATCGCATACGGCCCGTTGGCCACGATGACGGGATCGCCCTCGCGTGGATTGTAGTCGTACGCGAAAGCCGCGGGAACCCGCTTGCGCCGATAGACGGTGAAGGCATCGCTCTTGATCTTCAACTCCTGGTAGGCCTTCTCCGCTGCGGATTCGGAATTGGGATAGAGCAGCCATCCGACAGTGGTGAAGTTCGCCAGGTCGGCGTACTTGTCCAGGTCGATCCAGGGTCCCTGCTCTTTCTCCATGCCGTGGTCGGCGACTACAAAGAGGTCGACCGGCAGCTGCAGCTGGATAAGCTGCGCCCATAAATCGCCTACCAGCTGATCGACGTGCGCGACAGCCGCGGCCGTCTGGGGGCTATCGGGGCCATATTGATGCCCGGCATGATCGACGTTGGAGTAATAAAGCGTGATGAAGTGGGGCCGCTGCCCGGTCGGCATGCGCAGCCAGGCGACGACTTGTTCGATCCGTTTGGTATCAGGAAATTGGTCGTCAAATTTGAGGTAATAGGTCGGACGCCCACCATCGATCTTCGCTTCCGAGCCGGGCCAGAAGAAGCACGCGCTGCGCATACCCTGTTTCTCAGCCAGCACCCAGAGAGGGGTGCCCCCATACCAGCTGCCGTCGCTGCTGGTGGCTGGATCGTTGTAGGAGTAGCGTTGTTTGCGGACCGGATCATAGAAGTTGTTGGCCACGATGCCGTGGTGCTCCGGATAAAGCCCGGTGACCAGCGTGTAATGATTGGGAAAGGTCAGCGAGGGATAAGCGGGGATCATTCCCTGGCTGGCAATCGCACCCTGCTCCCCCAGCGCCAGCAGATGTTTAGCGCCATACTTTTTGGCATAGTCGTATCGGAATCCGTCGAGTGAGACGAGCACCACGTAAGGCTTCGCTTGCTGCGCGACGGTATTTGGCCCCTGGTCGACGGTAACAACAGGGGCAGGATTCTGGGCGGCCAAACAAAGCGACAGCAAAAACGGCAGGCAAGCCAACAGCCTAGGGCGACGCATTCCTACTCGGCCGCCGAGCGTAGCCGTTCGGCGGCCGTTTCAGGCGTGATGTCCCTTTGCGGCATGCCCAACATTTCAAAACCGACCATGAATTTGCGCACCGTCGCCGAGCGTAGCAAAGGTGGGTAGAAGTGACCATGAAAGTGCCATTCCGGATGAGCCTCCCCATCCGTTGGACGTTGATGGAAGCCCATGGTGTAAGGAAAGCTGGTGGCAAACAGACGGTCGTAGCGCATGGTCAACTGCTTCAGAATATCCGCCAGCCCATGCTGTTGCGCGGGGCTGAATGCATCCATGCTCCCCAGGTGCGCACGGCTCAGCAGCAGGGTCTCAAAAGGCCAGACCGCCCAAAACGGCACCAGCGCAACGAATTCCTGGTTCTCGCACACGATGCGCTGGCGCTGCTCCAGCTCGACCTTGAGCGTGTCGCAGAGCAGGCATGAATCGTGCTGCTGACGATAGGCGCGTTGGTTGGCCAGTTCGGTCAGGGGCTCGTCGGGAATATGCTCGGTGGCCCAAATCTGGCCATGGGGGTGGGGATTGCTCGCACCCATCATGGCGCCGCGATTTTCGAAGATCTGCACGTGACGGATCTCCGGGCGTGCACCAAGCTCAGTAAATTCCGCTGTCCAGGCTTCCACTACGCGGACGATGTCGGCCACCTCCATGCCTGCCAGGGTCAGGCTGTGGTCGGGATGGAAGCACAAGACCCGGCAGACACCGCGTTCACTCTCTGCTCGCAGCAACCCGTTGCCAATCTCTGTCACCCAGCCGGGCGAGTCAGGTAGGAGCGCAGCGTAATCGTTCGCAAAGGCAAAGACTCCCGTGTATTGCGGGTTATGCTGGCCGCCGGCGCGCAGGTTGCCGGGGCAGAGATAGCATTCCGGATCGTAATGCACGGGCGGCTTGGTATCCGTCCGGCTGACCTCGCCCTGCCAGGGCCGCTGGGTACGCTGCGGGGAAACCAGGACCCAGCGGCCACGGAGAGGGTCGAAGCGGCGATGGGGAAACTGCATGTTCTGGTCGTTCATGGTTCCTCTAGAGCATTTTTGCTAATGGCGTAGGCCAGGAAATTGAACCCGACGCGGCCATTCCGCCAAAGAATGGCCGCACATGACTGATCCCACAGGACCACAGTATTAGCAAAAATGCGTTAAGAGCGCCGCTACTTGTTGCGCTGTGGGCATTTGGCGCAGGTCTGCCCGGTCACGCCCTTACCCTCTTCCACGGTGAAAATCTTGTCCACCCCGGGCAGGTTCACCTTTTCCTTCAGGCCGCTGGGCCAATGAATTTCCACCGCGGTGACTTTGTCGCTGTCGCCCAGGCCAAAGTGTACCCGCGGATCGTTGGAGGAAACAAAACTGCCCCCGCTGAGCACGTCGCTGCGCTGCCGCAACCCGCCGGCAGTGAGATAGACCGCCGCGCCCACCGCATCCCTCGGACTCTTTGCTCCTCCAACCAGGCTCAGTTCCACCCAGTGGTGGTGGTCCGGGTCAACGTTGCGCAGCAGCGTAGGCGCGCTGTCCATGCTATTGATCACCACGTCGATGCGGCCGTCGTTAAAGAGATCGCCAAAGGCCGCGCCGCGCGCGGGAATAACCAGGGCCAGCCCGGAGCCCTCGACCGCGGGCATCAAGTCAAACTTCTTGCCCTGCTGGTTGTGGAACAACAACGGCCGCTCGGCGTAAGTCGTGCCCCAGTTGTTCTTGTCCACGAGCGGATAGACGTGGCCATTGGCAATAAACAGGTCCTTCCAGCCGTCGTTGTCGTAATCGATGAACTCGGTGGCCCAACCCAGGAACGGCACGGTCGGTTCGGCTATCCCGGCGGCATAGCTGTCGTCAGTGAAATTGGCGTCGCCGTCGTTGCGGTAAAGCACATCGTAGTCGTCGGAAAAGGTGGTGTTAAAAAGACCGAGGCGGCCATTGTTCTGATAGTCGCCGACAGCAACCCCCATGGATGCGGTTTCCCGGCCATTCTCGTTGAGCGCATATCCAGAGGCATAGCTGTCATCTTCGAAGGTGCCGTGGCCTTTGTTGATGTACAGGTAGTTCGGGGTGGAGTCGTCGGCCACCAGCAGGTCGACTTTGCCGTCGTTGTTCAGGTCCGCGAAGACAGAGGTAAAGCCGTAGTAGCCGTTGGGGTCGCTGACTCCCGCCTTTTCGCTGACGTCGGTAAAGGTGCCGTCGCCGTTGTTGTGGAAGAGATGGTCGTGCTCTCCTTTGAGGCCGCGCGGACCGCACATCACGTTGACCCCGCGGAACTGGCAGAAGTTCGCAGGCACTGCGTTGCTATCGGTTGCGGGTGGCTTGTCCTGGTCGTAGTGCACGTACCCGGAGACGAATAGATCGAGCCTTCCGTCGCCGTCGTAGTCACCAAAGGTCGGCCCGCTCGACCAGTTGCCCAGTTGCACACCCGCCTTCTCCGCCATGTCGGTGAAGGTGCCATCGTGGTTGTTGTGATAGAGGCGGTTATGGCCGAAGTTGGCCACGAATAGATCCGGCCAGCCATCATTGTCGTAGTCGCCTACGGCTACTCCAAATCCCCAGCGGTCGTTGTTCACCCCGGCCTTGGCCGCCACATCCGTGAAGGTTCCGTCGTGGTTGTTGTGGAAGAGGGCGGCGTGGGGCGAGGCCGCTTTGCCCGACAATGCGTCGTAAGTCGAGCCGTTGACCATGTAGATGTCGAGCCATCCGTCCTTGTCGTAGTCCAGCAGCGCCACGCCCGAGCCCGGGGCTTCCAGGATGAACTGCTTCTGCAGAGTGCCCATGGTGTGGTGCCAGGCGGTCAGCCCGGCCTTGGCGGCAATATCCTCAAAGATCACGGGTCCGGTCTTCACAAAACCGCCGGCGGTGATGGGGCGCTGCTCTGAGTCGAGCACCGGCGCATAGGTTCCCCCGGTGTTTACGCCCATGGCCTGCGGTTGGGCGTTTTGCGGGGCGGGGGCCGGGGGCGGGGTAGTGCTCTGGGCCCACATAGGCCACGGGGATATCAACAACCAGAACAACAGCACCAGGAAACTACGACAGGACAAGCGGGTCACTCCTTTTGCGTATCAGGCCAAAGCATAAAGGATTTGCTGCTCTCCGTGGTTTTTGCGACCGATCGATGACCAGGCAGAAGTCCGCGCAACAGCAATGCTTCGCGCGGCTGAAGCTTATATTGACATAGACCCTTTTTGCTAATGGTGTAGACCAGGAAACTGGACTCGACGCGGCCATTCCGCCGAAGAATGGCCGCACCTGACTTATCCTGCCGGACCAGAGTATTACCAAAAATGCGTTAGACCCGGCAAAAGAAAGCCCCGAAACAGAAGCCCCTTGAGCTGTTGGCCACAACTTCGGCGAAAGGCGAAATCGTGCTCACGAACAGCTAGACCGGTTCGATCGATGTTAACCCAGCAAGAATGGAGATCCCCCTGTGGACCTATCGGGGCGCATGAAGACCAGCGGCCTAGTCAGGGATACCACCCACCTCTCCATCGGGCAGGGTTTCAGGCTGGTCATTCAAGCCGCCTACTTTGTGCTCGTCGCCCGATCGCTGGGCCCGGATGCCTATGGGGCATTCGTGACCGTGGTGGCCATGGCCGCTCTTCTCGGACCCTTTTCCGGCTTGGGGACGCCCAACCTTTTCATCAAGAATGTGCGCTCCGGCAAGCGGATAGCGGCCATCTGCTGGGGCAACGGGATCCTCCTCACTGTGCTTTCCGGGTCATTGCTCACTGCGGTCGCGGTGGGGCTGAGTTTCCTGCTGGACCTGAAGACCGCGCCGTTCGCCGTCTTCCTGGTTTGTGTCGCAGACCTCGTGTTGATGAAAGTGACCGAACTGGCCGCATTCGGCTTTGCCGCCTCGGACCGGATGAAGCAAACCTCGATCCAGAATGTGGTGGTTAGCCTCTTGCGGCTGGCCGGCATCGCCGCGTTGATGGACACATCGCATCCGGTAACGGTTGATCGCTGGGTAGTGGTCTACCTGCTCACCACCTTGTTGGGCATGATCTACGCCATCGCCAAGGGTTCGCAGTTGTGGGGACGCCCAGCCACGGACTTGACAGCGTTACGGGAAGACATCGCGGAAGGCGTGTTTTTCAGCGTCGCCGGTTCAGCCACAACGATCTATAACGACATCGACAAGATCATGCTGAGCAAGCTGGCGGATCTGGCGTCCACTGGCGTGTATGCCGCAGCCTATCGCGTAATCGACGTAAGCATGACCCCCATCCGGTCGCTGGCGGCGGCCGCGTACCCGCGCTTCTTTCGCAAAGGAATGGATGGCATCGGCGCCACCTATCCTTACGCGCTGGCATTGATGGCGAAAACTGTGCTCTATGGTTCGGTTGCATCTGCCGGACTATGGCTGTTCGCCCCCGTCTTGCCCCACATTCTGGGGCCCAAGTACGATGCGGTCGTTCCGGCGGTGCGCTGGCTGGCACTGATTCCCTTCCTGCGCTGCCTCCACTCTTTCCTGGCGGATGCGCTTTCCGGTGCGGGACTGCAACGCACGCGCATGGCGATTCAGGTATCGGTGGCCCTGATCAACATTGGTCTCAACCTCGTTATCTTGCCCCGGTATTCCTGGCGCGGAGCCGCATGGACGAGTCTGGGTTGTGACGGATTGCTGGTAGTGATCTTCTGGTTCACGGCCCTTTACTACCGCCGTCGCTCCCCAGCGTCCCATCAGTAACCAATACAGGTGCAATTATTTATAAGGGCGGGCTTGGTAATCGCCGATCTCCGCTGTGCTTTTTTGGTCCACGCGTCCCGAAAAAGCACAATGGCAGTTTTCCATGCTTGGATGGGGTCCACCACGCCAGCCTAATCCAGCGCTTGCCATAAGATCATTCCAGCCGCCCACCGCCTGCTTCTGTTTGCCTTCCATCACCCCTGAAAGGAGCAGGAATTCGTGGCCGCCGAAGGACTACGCGGCGCTTCTTTCCAATGACTACGAATGCTAACACCATGGCGCAACCCTCTCTTATCTCCGGCCGAAACAACGCGAGCTCAAGCGATGATCGTCAACGGCCGGATGGCAGCACGCTAGAGAATGCCTCAAGCACCGTTTCCACGTTTAGCGAGTGCGCAAGAGCCACACAACTGGTGATCGGCAACCGGGAGCTGCACTCCTGCCTGCCCGAGATTTTCGAGCTCCGCCGGCGTTGTGGCCAGGAAGATGATCTGACTACCGAGCCGCAATACTTCATCGCTGCAAATACCCTGGCAAACAGAAGATGTGCGGCGGTGCTGATTCGCCGGGAGGGAAAACTCGAAGCTTGTGTCCTGTTCTTTGAGCACACCAGGCTGGGCGTCGGGCTAGGACTGTTCCGCGGGGGAGATTACATCGGGGAGAGTTTGGTGGCGGGCCCGTCGGCACACCGCGTGCACTATGTGCATCTGGCGACCCAAGTACTGCTGAAGCAGCGGCGTATTCACGGCGTAAGCCTCAGCATCAAGACCTCTCTAGATTCGTGCATAGAGGTTATGGGTCCGGCGAGTCACTTCCGCAGATTCAGCACCACGACGATACAGCACAAACTGCCCTTGGAGAGCACGTACGAGGGCATGCTGGCACGGCTAGGACCGCGCACGCGGCGTAGCCTTTCAGGCAAGCGCCAACAGCTGGAAAGAAGCGCCAGGGTTCAATTTATGCCTACACTCGATCCGGATCAGTCACTCCAGGGAATGTTGGCGCTGGAAAATAAATCGATGCCGCAGCGCATAAGCAAGTTCTTCCACGCCCGGTATCGCTTGCTGCGGGCGAACTCTGATTTCTTTGCCATGGGCCTGCGCTTACCGGATGGTTCATGGTTAAGCATCCTGACCGGCTGGCGACGGCAAGGCGTGACCTACGTGGACCTGCAAATGAACGACATACACTACAAGAAGGAATCCATTTCCGCCGTGATGCGGGCCTTCATGCTGGAGCATGAGATCGGGCGCAAGCAGGAGCTGATCAATTTTGTTGGTGGGTCTTCTTTGTTGCTGAGAAGATACTGCGAGCCAATCGAGCCGTGCACGGACATATTTGTCTGGAAACCCTGCCTGCGCGCCCGTTTTTTTGAGATGGCCGCCACGCACGTGCTCTCGGGAAGTGTTTATGAGCGGTTGAAGCCCGAAGCCGGCTCCCAGCTTCCCACCGAAGCGGTGAACTAAACGGGACACCACATCTTCAAGAGCTCCGGTTAGTCAAGCTTTGGATGCTTTGCATCAGGTGCACAAATTTAGAGGCTGCGGTAAAACTCATGCTTTGTGTCAGGGCGCGACTTTACAGCTTGCGGAAAAACTCATGCTTTGTATCAGAGCACGACTTTACAGCTTGCAGAAAAACTCCATTTTTTCTGAAGGGTACGGGGCTTTAGAGTCTGCTTGAGAACTACCCTCTCCAAATTCAGTCCCGTAGGGACGGCTGAAAGTAGCCCAGGACGCAGTCCTGGGTTAGCATTGCAAACGAGTAGTCCCGTAGGGACGGCTGAGAATGCCCCAGGATGCAATCCTGGGGTACCCTCTACTTTGAAATGGACTATTCGCGATTCGAGGCAGCCAGCCCACGTTGCCAATAGGCATTCACGTGCGGTCTAGGTTCACCCAGGACTGACGTCCTGGGGCATTCTCAGCCGTCCCTGCGGACTACTCGTTTGCAACTGTTCACCCATGGACTGCGTCCTGGGCTACTTTCAGCCGTCCCTACGGGACTGAATTTGTAAGTTGAATTCACTCACAGGCACTACAGCCCTCATCAGCTCAGAAAGAGCGGTGCGGCTTTAAGCCCCTGGGCTTTTCTTTACGTCAAGCGGAAAAATACCGTGCGCATGGCCGTGGCAGGGGCTAAAGCCCAATTCTCTTATTAGTCGTTTACGGCACGACTTTAGTCGGGCCGCACAGCCACGCCGGATGAGGGCTTTTAGCCCCTGAGGTGTTGCTTTCCTTCCTGGTAAAGAGTCTTCTCGCAGCCTGCAACGCCGTGCTCTTCGTCCAGAGCGTCTCTTTCCAACCTCATTCCAGGGGTCAATGCTTAGCCGGAATCAACAGCTCCGTTCCCGCCGAAAGCTTATAGGTCTCGGAGAAGTTTCGCTGATTGATGCCCAGGCTCAGCCGCCCCCGCGAATCGATATAGAACAGAGGCGCGCCAACCGGGACATCGCTAAACGTCTTCACAAAAGGAAAGTGGTAATCTTTGCCGCCCAGCGTAACCGGTATCGAGTCGCCGCGCGCATAGCCCAGCCTGGCAAAGGTTTCGGCGGGTACATTCAGCACCAGGTTTCCGAACGGTCCATCGACTCCCAGCACCTTGCCGTGCAAACCTGCGGCGTCGATGGTGGCGGAGTGGATTTCCAACCGCACCAGCTTGGCTACATCGAGCGACGGACCCGCTGTGGTCCAATCGTCTCCCCGTGCCAGGTGCGCCCCCGCGGGAGAGAAAATATCCCGGCCGTGGAAGGTCGAGGAGAGCGCGGCGCCAATCATCCATGCGGGATTGGTGATTTCCCGGGCGGCCACGATGCCGTCGCGATCCGCAACCAGGGTGAGCAAGCCATTATCGGGCAGTACGAAAAACTGGCCCACCCTGGATTGCGCAATGATCGCCTTGCGTTTGCTGCCCACCGTCGGATCAACCACCACCACAAAGACAGCATTCTTGGCGAAATAAGGCGCTGAACCGGCGAGAAAACGTGCCCCCTCCGCGATATCGAATGGCGTCACCTGATGCGTGATATCGATGATTCTCACGCCGGGAGCAACACCCTCCATCACCGCCTTGCAGATACCCACGGCGTCATCTTTGACGTCGAAGTCGGTCATGAAGCCAATGGTGCGCAGAGGAGCCTGAGCGGTCGCGGCCGATAGGGCCGCGACCATCAGGAGCGCAAAGAGAAGTGCAGAGCGGAAGAACGGAGACGTACGAGGCAAGCGCTAGTGTCCTTACACAGCAATCGAAAGCAACACTAGTGTAAAGGCAGTCTTACTACTTGGCTGCCTTTTCCAGGTGTCCTCCAAATTCAAAGCGCATCGCGGAAAGCAGTTTGTCGGCGAAGTCGGCTTCACCGCGCGAACTGAAGCGTTCGTAGAGCGCCGCCGTGAGCACCGGTGCCGGTACGCCTTCGTCGATCGCCGCCTTGATAGTCCAACGGCCCTCGCCGGAATCGGAGACGTGACCGGCGAACTCCGCTAAGGCAGGGCTCTTGGTCAAAGCAGCCGCGGTAAGGTCCAACAACCAGGAGGAGATCACGCTGCCCCGCCGCCATACTTCCGCCACATCCGAGAGGTTGAAGTCGAATTGATAGTCCTGGGGGTCGCGTAGTGGGGTGGTTTCCGCATCGATCTCCCCAGTTTTGTGGCCGACATTGGCGTGGTGCAGGATGTTGAGGCCCTCGGCATAGGCCGCCATGATGCCGTACTCCATGCCGTTGTGCACCATCTTGACAAAGTGGCCGGCGCCGCTGGGCCCGCAATGCAGGTAGCCCTCTTCCGCCGTGCCGCCAATTTTGTCCCGCCCGGGAGTGCGGGGAATATCGCCAACGCCCGGGGCAATGGTTTTAAAAATCGGTTCCAGGTGCTCGACGGCGGCGGTGGGGCCGCCGATCATCAGGCAGTAGCCCCGTTCCAGGCCCCAGACACCACCGCTGGTGCCCACGTCGACATATTGAATTCCCTTAGGCGCGAGCTGTCCACTGCGACGGATGTCGTCGATGTAGTAGGAATTGCCGCCATCGATCAAAATGTCGCCGGATTCCAGATGAGGCGCAACCTCGGCAATGGTTTGATCCACCACGGCGGCGGGAATCATCAGCCAGATAGCGCGCGGCTTGGAGAGCTTGCTTACCATGTCCGCGAGCGAAGAGGCTCCTACGGCTTTTTGCTTTTCCAGCTCCTGAACTACTTGCGCCGACCGATCGTAGACTACGGCGGTGTGACCGTTGTTCAGCAAACGCTTGACCATGTTGGAGCCCATTCTGCCCAGACCCACCATTCCTAATTGCATCGCATCGCTCCTCTTTCGGTTATGTGTTTTTGGTCAATCACGCAGCTTTACTTGAGCTTGCGGTAGCGGCGGATAAGGTTGTTGGTGGAAGCATCATGCTTCAGCCCTGCGTCATCCGGCGCCTCAATCTCGGCGATGATGTGCTGGGCCAGCACCTTGCCCAACTCGACGCCCCATTGATCGAAGGAGTCGATTTGCCAGATAGTGCCCTGGGTAAAGACCGAGTGCTCATAGAGCGCTACCAGCTTGCCCAGCGTTTCTGGTGTGAGCTTATCGGCCAGGATGACGTTCGACGGGCGGTTGCCCTCGAAGACACGATGCGGAACCAGCCAATCCGGCGTGCCTTCGGCCTTGACCTGCTCCGGTGTCTTACCGAAAGCCAAAGCCTCGGCTTGGGCAAAGACATTGGCCAGCAGCATGTCATGGTGCCGTCCAAGTGGATTGAGGGTCTTTTCAAAACCGATGAAGTCACAGGGAATCAGCCTGGTTCCCTGGTGGATCAATTGGTAGAACGAGTGCTGCCCGTTGGTTCCCGGCTCGCCCCAGTAAATCGGGCCGGTATCGTAGTCGACCCGCTCGCCCTCGAGGGTGACGTGTTTCCCGTTGCTTTCCATGGTGAGCTGCTGCAGGTAGGCAGGAAAGCGTTTTAGATATTGCTCATACGGCAATACTGCCACGGTCTGGGCGCCAAAGAAGTCGTTGTACCAGACGCTAAGCAGCCCCAGGAGGACGGGCAGATTGCTCTCGAAGGGAGCGGTCCGGAAATGCTCATCCATCTGGTGGAAGCCGTCGAGCATGGCACGAAAATTTGCCGGGCCGATGGCCAGCATGGTGGAGAGGCCAATGGCCGAGTCCATGGAGTAGCGGCCACCGACCCAATCCCAGAAGCCAAACATGTTGGCGGTGTCGATGCCGAATTTCTTTACTTCCGCGCCATTGGTCGAAACCGCGACAAAATGCTTGGCCACTGCTGCCTCGTCCTTCAGACTCGCCAGCGCCCAATCGCGGGCTGAGTGCGCATTGGTCATGGTCTCGAGCGTGGTGAAGGTCTTGGAAGAGATGATGAACAGGGTCTCCGCGGGATCCAGATCAACCACCGCCTCGGCGAAGTCGGTGCCGTCGACGTTGGAGACAAAGCGAAAGACCAGCTTGCGGTCGCTGTAGAACTTGAGCGCCTCATAGGCCATCACCGGACCGAGATCGGAGCCTCCGATGCCGACGTTGATCACGTTGCGAATGCGCTTGCCGGTGTGGCCTTTCCAGTCGCCACTGCGCAAGCGGTCGGCGAAGGCGGCCATCTTATCGAGCACCGCGTGAACCTCGGGAACTACATCCTGGCCATCTACAAAGATGGCTTCCCCTTTGGGAGCGCGCAATGCGACGTGCAGCACCGCCCGCTTTTCGGTGATGTTGATCTTGTCCCCGCGGAACATGGCGTCGATGCGCTCGCGCAGGCCGGATTCCTGGGCCAACTGGAGAAGGAGTTTGCGCGTCTCGTCGGTGATACGGTTCTTGGAGTAATCGAGAAAAAGACCGGCCGCCTCCAGGGAAAAGCGGGCGGCTCGTCCGGGATCGTCGGAAAACAGCGAGCGCAAAGGAACATTGCGAACTTGTTGGTAATGGGTCTCAAGCGCCTTCCAGGCTGCTCGTTGCGTGAGCGATTGCACCTTCACCGCGGTTGCCATTGCTTTGCTCCGTTTCTCTGATGTGACTCAGCAGGTTTGATGCCCCAGCCACACTTTGGATCTGTCGTGGGCAATTTTTCCCAATGCAAGGATTCTCTCAGAAGTGGGCCCACGGGGGAGGCGAGGTTAGGGCAAGCGGTTAAAATCGGGAGAATTTTCAAAGCATTTTAAGTACGCGCGAAAAGCAGAGCGCTCCATATCTCGTGCTTTCACGGAATGAACTCTAGAGATGCGGTCGAACCGCTTTCACAGGCTGCGGGAAAAGTCTGGTTGTAGAAGGGTACGGGCTTTAGAGTCCTCGTGAGCACTCCGCCAACTAATCTCAGTCCCGCAGGGACGGCTGAAAGTAGCCCAGGACGCTAGTCCAGGGTAGACGATAAGAGCCAAAACAGTCCCGACAGGGACGGCTGAAAATCAGAGCTGTCCAAATTAGCGAAGCAACGGCCTTCTGGACCTCGTATTTTGCTGAATAGGTTGACGCGGCCGTGGGCAACCGAGATCGAGTTGGTTGCTGCAGTGGCAACTCTGTCCATCCACCTCCACCCAGGCCAAGGTGAGCCGCCGCCCTCAAACTTGTCATCCCGAGAGCCTGTGACTTTATAGATCTTTCGTGTGAAACTCTCGACCTCAAACAAAATCGTCATCCTGAGCGAAGCGCTCGCAGATTCTTCGCGTGACACAGCGCTTATAGCGCGCAGTCGAAGGACCCCGGCGGCGCTTATCTTACCCACTGCTGCTCGGGGCTTTCAACCACGGAACCTCGAGAGCCGGATCGACTGCGGTACGCGCTTGATGGTCACGTCCATCTCTTTATGCACGGTAATCATCTTCTAGACTAGGCCGCAGAGCGTGCGCCCAGTGCGGGCTTCGGTGGTTGAAAAGCTCCGAGCAGCATTGGGTAAGATGAGCACCGCCGGGGTCCTTCGACTCCGCGCTACAAGCGCTGTAGCTTGAGGGCGGCGGCTCACCTTGGCATGGGTGGAGGTGGATGGACAGAGTCGAAAAAGCTAATTTGGACAAAACTGGCTGAAAATGCCCCAGGACGCCAGTCCTGGGTGAAGCTGGAGCGCGCACGAAAATGCAGCCAGGCGAACAGTCCTGGATTTTCCGTATTTTGCGGAATATGGATGAAGAGTAGTTTACCTACCCTTCATCCACATCTTTTTTTTCAGCCGCTCTGGACGCCAAGACCAACCCGTAATACCGTCCTAACCAAGAGTCCCAATAACCCGAGATTCTCGACCCAAAAACCCGCGACACGCGGAACGGAAAGGTGTGTTCAAAAATGAAAAGCAGCCCGCACTCATCACCGGGAGCAATCGAACAGAGCAGAGCACTCCGGCGAATCGCGCTCCCCTAAACATCTTATGAGGGCGGGAAAAATAAAAATTTGAGCCCCTTCGTGAAACAAAGGACTTAGCCGCCGTCAGGACGCGAACATCGCACTCCTGAAACCCAACCTCAACCCAGGGCCGCCGTCCCTGGCACGCCCCAAGGGGCGGACAGTCAGTTCTTTCTCAACCAATTGCACTCCCCACTCTTCCCCCGGAAGGGTGGCTGACAATCCCGGTTTTGCCTGGCTTGCTTCACCACCCCAGGACTTGGGATGGAACCATCGCGCCCGGCTTCTCCTGACCACCTGGAGAATGCGGCAACTCCACGGCTGGTTATGGGTCGAGGCGCAAGTTCTTAGGAGTATCGCGGCAATAAAAAATCTGTTTTCCGTTTAGCCTTAGGGCGCCATGGCGGCCAACGAGTCCTTAATCGAGGGCGTCCCACCTGCCGCGATCGCATGACGTCGGATTTGATGGAATTTTGCAAGGACACCATTTGCTTTGGCCAGGGCCTCGATCCGCCGCGTGTAGGCCTCGAGTTTTTCTCCGGGAATCGCAAAAACGGCCACATCGTCGGTGAGCACGTCCAGATAAGCCCGCGCTCCGCAGCATCCCAAACTTAACGCTGCCCGGCCGGTGTTCATCACCTGGGGAACGACCGCGCAGGCCGGCCGGCCCATGGCGGGAGCGTTCTGGTTTTCTACCTGCTGCGTTGCCTCGGAAAGGATGAGGGTTTGATTCGCGTTCACGAACAGGAGCACTACATCCGGCGGCAGCGCGGATTCTGCCAGAGGCGCATACACGACGTAGCCAGGCCGCGATTTCAGAGCCGGAATCAACGCCAGGTCCTGCTGCGTCACGTACTCAAGGTCAGCGAAGACCTTAAGAGCATCCATCAAGTCAGTCTGCTGGGCCGGAGACGTTTCAAGGTTGTGAGTATAAACGCCAATGGCACAGAGGTTGTGGTCGGAGGCGGAAGTCGCAAATGCGGTGGTCGCGCCGTCTTCCCAGAACCTGCAACCTGCGGGAGCCCGGCCAGCGTGCCTCTTCACACCGGCAGGCAAAGAGTCGGCGAAGGAAATCGCAACCGGTGGCTGCTGAAGATCGAGCGATGTGGCAAGCATGGCGGCCAATTGCGAGTAATTTCTTTCCTGGGACATGGGGTCAGCCTTTCTGTTCAGGTTGCACGGTGAAGCCGAGATCGTTGATGAATGCGACGATGGCTTGCTCGGTTATCTGGTGGGGATCGAAGCCGACCGTGACTTTACCCTGCGGATACGTCGATTTGCTCGAAGTGATGCCCTTTTGTTGGCCCAGCATGGTATCGAGACCTGTAGCGCAGGTGATGCAACTGAATCCCTTGACGAGATAGGTCACGGTCATGCTCGCTCCGGCCGACACGCCTTCGATGGGGGCCAGAGTGCCAACACTCGCCATGGTCACTAATTGAAGAAACCGTCTGCGAAACATCTTGTTATCTCCTTACCGGGCACGCGCAGTGCCGGGTTCATATCTCCAGGGTGTTTGGATACTGGCTTGGTCAGAGAAGCGCGTATCGGTGTAGTCGCTGAACTCGATCTTCTTGTTCAAGACTCCGGTTTCTATCATCAGATCGCGGACCATATCGAAGTCCGCCTTGCGCGGGGCAAGGGGGCTATAGGTGACCCGGTCCATCGGTTTGGTCAGCGCCCATCGCAGCAACGCAGGTTTCTGGTTGTAGTAGAAACGGCCGACGAAATCGGAAGCATCCTCGCGGTGGGGTTTGCTCGTGTCCAGCCAGAGGCCCGACCGGGCAATTCCATCCACCAGGGTCTGGACGACCTCAGGACGCTTATCGATCAGGTCCTGGCGCACGACAAGAATGCACGACATGTAGTCGGGCCAGTATTCGCGGGCCTGAAACAGAACTCGTCCAAAGCCGGCTATTTCTGCTTGCGATGGAAAAGGCTCGCCCATCACAAAGGCATCAATAGCACGGGCCGCGAGAGCGCTCGAAACATCCGGAGGTGCCATCTCCACCATCTTGATCTCGCTGGGCTTGATGCCATATACCTTCATCGCGCGGAAGAGCAGCAGGCGCTCGTCGGAAAAGCGGCTCGGAATTGCGATGGTGCGCCCGCGCATATCGGCAAAGGATTTGATAGGGCCGTCCTTACGGACGACGACCGCGCTGCCGTAGCGATGCCCCAGGTATACGACCTTGATAGGAACTCCCTGGGAAACAAGAGCAATCGCCAAAGGCGCAACGATGAAGGCGGCCTGCACCCGGTTCGAGATCAGCGCTTCCTTCATCTCCGGAAAGCCCTGAAACATCTTGGGGAGAAACATTTCGCCCGACAAAGAGTACTTGGAAATGTAGTCGGTTACCGGACAAGTGAGCTGGCAGGTGACGGGGAGGTACGCGACGGTGATTTTTCGTTTCTCGAGCGGCCGATAGTCATTCAGAAAAGCCGCCCAATTCACGTTCAGCCAGGCGTGCAGCCCTGTAATCAGGAACAGCCATGCGAAAACAACCAACGTGATCTTGCCCTTAAGACTCATGGCGGAACCCCCATCGAACGGACCTTATCGTCTCCAGCCTGCGGAAGCAAAAGTCGAGCGCCAGGCCGATAAGGCCGATGATCAGCATGGCCGCAACCACCAGGTCATAGCGCTTACCTGAGTTACGTGAATCAATGACCAGAAAGCCCAGACCCGAGTCGACCGCGATCATTTCCGCGGCAACCACTACCAGCCATGCGACTCCCAGGGCAAGGCGCAAGCCGATCAGAATTTGCGGAAGGGCGGCGGGAAAGACGACTCTAGCGAGGATTTGCGTTTGCGTTAAGCCAAAATTACGGCCCGCACGGCGAAAGATTGCCGGCACATTCGAGACCCCGCTGGCACAGGCGACCAAGATGGGAAAGAAGGCGCTCAGAAAAATCAGAAAGACCGCTGGGCGTTCTCCCACGCCGAAAAAGACGATGGCGACGGGAATCCACGCGATCGGGCTGATGGGGCGAAGGATCTGTATCACCGGATTCACTACCTGGTTCAACGCCGGATACCAGCCCAGGGCCAGGCCCAAGGGAATTCCTATGACGGCGGCCAGCCCAAATCCAATGGCAACGCGGCGCAGCGAGTCACCAATATCGGCCCACAGCACATTCCGGTGCAACAGCTGAGCCAAACCTCTCCACACAGTGAGCGGCGAGGGAAAAACTTTCGTGGCCGTCCAGATGACCGAGTAATGCCATACTGCCAAAAGCAGCCCGGCCGCAAGAAGGGGCCAGAAATACTTTTCCCATGCAGCCGGTTTTGCCAGCGAATTCATACCGTGTACGCCAAGCCAATCTTGCCTAGGAGCTCGTCGCGAAGTTCCAGGTAGCGCGGCGCGCTGATATTCCGTGGGTGCGGCAGGTCGATCGTGAGCACGTCCTCAATCTTGGCCGGCCGCGAACTCAAGACCACGACCCGGTCCGCCAGCTGCACCGCCTCATCGATGTCATGGGTAACGAAGATGATGGTTCGCCGTTCGGTCTGCCAGATGCGTAGCAGCTCGCCACGCATGATGAGCCGCGTAACCGAATCCAAAGCACCGAAAGGTTCATCGAGATAGAGGATGTCTGGGTTGACCGCCAAAGCTCGCGCCACTTGCAGCCTTTGTTTCATGCCCCCCGATAAGTCCGAAGGGTAGGTGTGCTCGAAGCCGTGCAAACGTACCATCTGTACGTAGTGCGCAATGCGTTCACTGCGTTCCGCGCTCGACAGTTGGGAAAGTCCGAATCCTATGTTGCCTTCGACGGTAAGCCACGGAAATACGCCCCGTTCCTGAAAGACAAGAATGCGGCGAGGATCCGGTCCGACGACGGCTTCGCCGTCGATGGTGATCGATCCGCTGGTGGGGGAGAGGAAACCTCCCATCACATTCAGCATCGTCGACTTGCCGGCTCCTGAGGGTCCGACCAGGCAGATGAATTCTCCATCGGAGACATCGAGATTGATGTCCTCGAGAACGGAGATACTCTTGCCGTCTCGCTCGAACACCATGCCCACATGATCCATGCGTAACTTCTTTTGCGGAGCTGGCGGCATCTTGAGAGTTTCAGTAGCCAAGCTTAATCCCCCGAATAACTCCAACGGAACGATTCCACTTGTTCCAGTGAGCGCATTCCAAAATCCAAGAGCAGGCCGATCAACCCGATAATCACCATGCCGGCGATCACCAGGTCATAGCGGTTGCCGGCATTGCGCGCGTCGACAATGAGAAAGCCCAAACCCGAGTTGACCGCGATCATCTCAGCCGCTACCACCACCAGCCACGCAATGCCCATCGTTATTCGCGAGCCGGTGATCAACTGCGGTATGACGGCCGGATACAAGACACGGTAGATGAATTGGGGCGTGCTCAAACCAAAGTTGCGGCCGACATCGATATATACGGATGGAATATTGTGTACCGCGCTCATAGCTGTCAGAAGCAAGGGAAAGAAACAGCCCACGAAGATAAGAAAGATCGCAGCCAGGTCGCCTACTCCGAACCAGAGAATGGCAAGCGGGATCCAGGCTAAGGGCGAGATAGGGCGGAAGATTTGTACCAGGGGATTGAAGGCCATTTCGCCGCGCCGGTACCAGCCGATGGTAAGACCGAGAGGAATGGCAATGATAGCGGCAAGGGCAAAGCCCCACGTAACCCGAAAGAGCGATGCCACGACATACTTCACCAGCAGCCCGTGCTGGAGCAACTCGCCGATGGCTTTGACTACGGCCCAAGGGCCAGGCAGGAGTTGATCCGGATGCCGGCTGACAGCGACTTGCCATAGAACGAGCAACGCGACAATAAACGCGATGGGGCGGAGCCGGATGGACAGGCTCGATGACCTCGATCTGTTTTCACCTTCAATCCCGGTCATTCTTAGAGAAGTCCTCTGACTCCTGGAGGTGGAGTGTTGGAGCCATTTATCGACAACAGGCCGGGGCGACGTTCCGAAGGGTTCGTCTTGCACTGTAAACAATTGCCGTACAGAATGTCCTCAACCTTAAGGTGGGTACAGAGCCCAATCTTTTGATGGAGCTGCCCTGCACATTGAACTGCTATACGCACTTCAAAAATCACTGTGTGTGAGAGCGCCCAAAGACGACGAAGGCAAGACCCCGACGGTCTTGCCTTTGTCATTCCGATGGAAGAAAGCTACCGGTGCGGAACAGTAGGAATGTCCTTCTGGTTCGTCAAAATTGCTTTTTGGTTCGCCAGAATTGTCTTCTGATTGGCGAGAATTTCATCCAGCGCGCTTTGGTTCTTGAGAATCGCGGCCTGATTCTGCAGAAGGGTTTTCTGATTTTCCAGAATGGAAGCCTGATGGCCGAGGATTGTTTTCTGATTCGCTACCACTTCGTTTTCTGACATACTCCCTCATTCTTTTCAGTACGCTTGCTGTTTATGGCGGATAGGCATGCCGTTGGCGGCCTGAAACCTGGTTGCGTCTACAGTAATTCAGTGACGCCAACCTTAGGGGACCATATAACTAGATAAGCCGAGTAGCTATTACTAACTTGGTCATACGCTGAATAGAAATGCCTTCCACGCCCCCAGTTCGGACAGCCGGCCAACTTGGGCTGGCGCCCGACGTACATTCCCCAGTAGTATGCTGACACTTACATCGGGAGAAGGCGCTCTCCTGTGATTGCATGCCTGGCGCGGCTAATGAAAGGATCGAAGCCATTCAAGAGACAAGCACGCACGAGCAGCAGACTCCTGTAGCCGGGAGTGACGTCACTGTGATCGGCGGCGGCCTGGCCGGCATGGCTGCATGCATTCATCTGGCGAAGGCCGGACTGCGGGTCCTGTGTGTCGACGCCGGCGGAATCGAAAACGACGCGGTTGGCGAGTCGCTGGATTGGTCCGCGCCAGGCTTGTTGGCGGAGTTCGGCCTGACTATGGACCGGTTAATCGAGGAAAAAATTGCCACTTATAAGCGCCATGTCACGCTGAAGTTGGGGGACGGGTGCGATCAAAGCTATATCCCGGGTGAGTGGTTAGGGCGTCCGCCCTGGAATGTAGAACTGCGAACTCTGCATGTCGACAGGAATCAACTGAATCGGCATTTGCGAGAAATGGTTCTCAGCTGCGGCGTCACTCTCCTTGAAGATCGCGTCGTTGCGGTGGAAGCCAACGGGAGGCGCGTAGCGGCAGTTAGCACTCAGCTTGGGAAGAGAATCTCTTCCCCCTGGTTTATCGATGCTTCCGGCTCGGCCTCGAACTTATTCGCCCGGGCTTTCCAGTTGCCAACGTACGAGGTAGGTCCGCGAAAAGTAGCCATCTGGGGGTATTTCCCGGTGACCACGCCGGTCGAAGGGACCACACTCTACGCGGATGGAGTGAAGCCACCCTACATGGAATGGGTTTGGGAAATACCCATCAACCCGAACACCATCAGCGTGGGATATGTAGCCACCGGGGAGACGATTAAGGCCGGGCGCCAGCAAGGGGAAACCGTGGAAGCTATCTTGCGAGAAAAGCTAAGCCGGTTCCCGCGCTTTGAGAGTCTTTTGCGGGCTGTGCCGGCGATGGCCCCATCGGTCACATCGTTCATTTGCCGCATGCATGGCAGGGTGGCGGGACCCAACTGGATGATCGCGGGAGAAGCCGCGGCGATGGTGGATCCGATGACCGCAAACGGAGTGACCGCTGCACTGAGACATGCAGCGGAAGCCTCTCGCCTGCTGATTGAGTCTCGTCACCGGCAAAGTATTCCGTGGTTGGGAGCAGCCATGTACAGCCGGAGAATTCTCGATCTGGCAATGTTCTTCAATTACGGCATTGAGAGGGTGATTTACGAGTCGCCGATAAGGAACCGCATCGGCGTCTTGAAAGCGGGCGATGTCTACACCGTGCCGGCGTGGAGCTTCAACGCGATCTATTCGCGGCTCAGGCCGCGCGGTATTTTGAAGACACTCCTCTTCTGCTCTCTGTTGAATCTCTCGCGCCTGGGAATGGGCCTGTTTTACAACTTTTGCAAATGGCAGCAACCCTCTCGCCAGGCCCCAGCCTAGCCTCTCCCTGAAGTTGCGTACCCCGAATTCCCCAGACAACCGGTCGCGCAAACGACTCCTAACGCAGGTTTCATAAGTGCCCGCAAGCATTTTCCGGGGCTGGCGCGCCAACGATCTCCATCGGAGGGTTGAGATGAATACCAAACCCAGGGTGGTTGACCACCGGCGTCAATTCATTGATGCTTGCGCCACCGATGTTTGTAAATCCGACAGAGATCCTGTCCCTTTCCATGAACTGCGCGGGTGCGGCTGTAGCTTTGCGATCGCCCGCACGAAATGCGGTTCTACAAAGACGAAATGTCGTTGGAGTCCAAGCGTTTTCAAGAAGAAATCTGCTACATAAAAGTTGAGAAATCAATTGCCGCAAAAACCGGCAACCATTTTGGAGGTAGTGTGCGTCGTTCTATTTTCTTTTTGATCTTGCTATCGAGCGCCGTTGGATTGCGCGGCCAGACACCGAAACCGGCACCAAGCGGGCATCCCGTGCATTTCTTTGTATATGAACGGGGACGCGGGGTCGGCTGGGACTGGTTCAAGGCTCCTCCAGACAATACTTATGGCTACGGCGAATCACTCTTGCGTTTTGGGCTTTCACAGACCATCGATCGCTGGGACTGGAAGGTCGAGATCACGCAAGGGACGATTATTGACGCTCCCAACACCGCGGTCAGTTCGTCTACCGCTCAGGGTCAGCTAGGCCTGGGCGCCAGTTATTACGTTGCCAACGGCAACAATTCTTATCCCGCGGCCGCGTTTCTCAAGCAGGGCTACGTTCGTTATGGTTTCGCCGACGATAAGAATATTCGTATCGGACGCTTTGAATTTTTCGATGGGCTGGAGACGAAACAAAAGAACCCGACTCTTGCTTGGCTGCAGCCCAACCGGGTGGGACAGCGACTGGTGAGCAACTTTGGCTTTACCAACGCCCAGCGTAGTTTCGATGGAATCGATGCCCACTACGGCCAGGGCTCGTGGGATATAACCGCAATGGCTGCACGCTCTGACCAGGGCGTCTTCAACATGAACGGCAATCCCGAATTGAACGTGGATTTGCAGTACCTTGCCTATACCAAATCCGACTGGCAGAACCGTTTCGTGTGGCGGTTGTTTGCAATTGGCTATCACGACGGTCGCACAGGACTTACGAAGACAGACAACCGCCCGCTGCCGGTGCGGCAGGCAGACCATCAAAATATTCGCGTCGGCACCTACGCTGGAGACTTTATGACCGCCATTCCCGCCGGATCCGGACAATTCGATTTCGTCGGCTGGGGCGCGTTGCAAAACGGTCAGTGGGGAGAACAGAACCAACGCGCGGGTGCTGCCGCTATCGAGGGAGGGTATCAGCTTCTGCACGTGGCCAGCACACCGTGGCTGCGCGGAGGTTGGTGGCGCAGCAGCGGAGACAACAACCCCTCAGATAACAAGCACGGCACTTTCTTTGAGCTTTTGCCCACCCCGCGCGTCTATGCGCGGATTCCTTTCTACAATCTGATGAACCTCGAGGACGAGTTTATACAGATCATCGATCGCCCAACGCCAAAGTTAGAACTGCGCAGCGACCTGCACTGGCTGCAGCTTACTTCGGGCAAAGACCTCTGGTACCAGGGTGGTGGGGCATTCGATAACAAGGTGTTCGGCATGACCGGACGGCCCAGCGGTGGCTTTTCCTCTTTCGCCAGCGATGTCGATATCAGCTCAGACTGGCACGCCAAGCCTTATCTGGACGTCAACGCGTATTACGCTTACGTGTGGGGTAAGAGGGTGCCCAACTTTGTCTATCCGCAGGGCCCCCATGCCCAACTTGCTTATGCCGAGTTGATTTTCCACTGGGACACGCCGCTCAAGCACTAAGCACTCCAGGTTCAGACCTTTGTCGATTGCGCTATCCTTGACCAAGAGTAAGCTGGACAGTCGAGGGCGCGATGCAGCAGCAATACATTGAGCAGGTGGTCGATCTCACCGAACCAGAGGCGAACCAGATCTATCGCCTCCCGGTGGAGCAAGCGCGCGAGATAGTACTGAACGGATCTGCGGAAGACGTGAGCCGCATCGCAGGTTCGTTTGCGCTGGTCGCGCGCGCCGGCAAGACCGTGAAGCTGGCGCGTTCGCTGGACCGGCCTCTGCGCTACTTCCTTGCCAAGCGCCAGGCAGGACCGGTGCTGATTGTCGCGGCGCGCATCGATACCATCTACAACTGGCTGAAAGCGGAAGGACTGGAAGCTCAGTTCCACCCCAACTACACCAGAATGGTTCCCGCTCACCACGTAGTTGCGCTGCAGCTGATCGGCTGCCCAGATCCAGACCCGGTTTATACGCGGTTCTTTACCCCGCCTCAAGGAGTGATGACCACCAACCTCGACCAGCTTGGCGCAGCCTACGTCGGTGCGCTTGCCGGCGAGATCGAGCAGTGGCTGGTCCGCGTGCCTGCGCATGAACCAATCGGGGTGTGCTTTTCGGGCGGCATCGACAGCGGCAGCGTCTTCCTTACTACCTACCACGTCATGCTCAAGCTGGGCATGCCACCCACGCGACTCAAAGCTTTTGTGCTCGACATCGGCGATGGTCCTGATGTCGGCCAGGCTCGCGCATTTCTCGAGACTCTCGGCCTGGGACTATTCCTTGAACCCGTCGCGGTGGATGCGTCGACGCTGGATGTCGATGAGACCATCCGCGTGATCGAAGACTACAAAGCGCTCGATGTGCAATCCGCCACCATGGCGATGGCGTTATGCCGGGGAGTGCGGCAGCGCTATCCCACCTGGCGCTACCTGATCGACGGTGACGGCGGCGACGAGAACCTCAAGGATTATCCCATCGAGCAGAATCCTGAACTCACCATTCGCAGCGTCATCAACAACCCCATGTTGTACCAGGAAGGTTGGGGGGTGGGAAAAATCAAGCACTCCTTGACCTACAGCGGCGGACTGAGCCGCTCTTACAGCAGGACGTACGCTCCGGCACACCACTTCGGCTTTCGTGGCTTCAGTCCCTTTACGCAGCCGTCGGTGATCGCGGTCGCGGAAGGCATTCCATTCATCGATTTAACCAACTACGATGTGGAACGGCTCTATCAACTGAAGGGCGATATCGTGGGACGCGGAATGAAGGCAGTCACTGGCTTCGATATGCCGGTCTTTCCCAAGAGGCGCTTCCAGCACGGGGCGGTTTCTGAGACCACCATGCATTCCGCGCTGCCCTTTCGCGAGGCAGAGTATCGTCAGAAATTTCTGTCTCTGTATCCATGACCGTATATCCGGCCAAAACGGCGGAACGCGACGCATGGATCCTCAGCCGGCGCCCAGCGCGAGAGGTACGCGATCCTTATCTCCCCTATCAGTATTTTGTAGAAGAGGAATGCGCGATTGGCGGCGCGGTCGAAGCGGTTGCCACCATCTTCCTCACCAATCGAGAATGCCCGTTCCGCTGTTTGATGTGCGATCTGTGGCGCAATACGCTCAGCGAAACAGTACCGGTCGGGGCGATTCCCGCACAGATCGATCACGCGCTTCTCACGCTTCCACCGGCGCGACAGCTCAAGCTCTATAACAGTGGTAGCTTTTTCGATCTCCAGGCAATTCCTCCCGCAGACTACGGCGCCATTGCACAGCGCGTCAATTGCTTCGACAGGGTCATCGTAGAGAATCATCCCGCGCTCACCGGCGACGCCTGCCTGCGCTTTCGCGACTTGCTTAGCGGCCAACTCGAGATCGCAATGGGCCTGGAGACGACGCATCCAGAAGTTCTCGCGGGACTGAACAAACGCATGACGCTCGATCAATTTTCTACTGCGGCAAACTTCCTGCGTCGCAACGGGATCGATCTTCGGGTGTTTATCCTGGTGCAGCCTCCGCTTACGCCGACAGCGGAAGCGCTGGTTTGGGCTGAGCGTTCGTTGGCATTCGCCATGGAGCTTGGCGCTACGGCAGCGACTCTGATCCCGACACGCGGGGGAAACGGGGCCATGGAAGCGCTCGGATTTACGCCTCCGTCTTTGGCAACATTGGAATCCGCAATGGAGTACGGCTTACGACTTGAGGCGGGCAGAGTCTTCGCGGATCTATGGGAGCTGCGCGAATCATGCGCGCACTGCCATGCGGCGCGCGCCGCCCGGCTGCGTCAGATGAATTTGCAGCAGGTGGTGCTGGATAGGATTCCGTGCACTCATTGCGGCGGTGCGAGTTGAAACCCGAGTTTGATCTTGCCATCGTCGGCGCCGGCTTCGGCGGCAGCCTGATGGCGATGATTGCCCATCAGCTTGGGCTTGCGGTTGTCCTGCTCGAACAGGGCCGGCATCCCCGGATGGTGATCGGAGAATCTACCACTCCGCTCAGCAATCTCCTACTGGAAAGGCTGAGCACCACCTATGATCTGCCGCGGATTGCTCCGCTGGCAAAATGGGGAAGCTGGCAGCGCACCTACCCGCAGATTGCGTGCGGACTGAAGCGCGGCTTCACCTTCTTTCACAATGAAGATCAACTGCTGGTGGCTGCGAGCCCGCACGATGATATCGCCGACACCCATTGGTATCGGGCTGACGTGGACCACTTCCTGGTTCGCGAGGCGCAGCAATTGGGAGTTGAATACCGTGACAGCGTTTGGATCGAGACGGTGGACTTCGCTGAGAATGGCGCGACCATCGTCGGCCGCGCCGGGGAAGAAGCGTTTAACCTCCGCGCCGGGTTTCTGATCGATGCCACTGGTCCGCGCGGTGTTCTGCACCGGACTTTGCAGTTAGAGGAGTCTCCGCTGCCTGGACTGCCTCCTACAGAAAGCTTGTACAGCCACTTCACCGGAGTTACCCGCAGCGAAATCGCGGGAGATGAACCTCCTTATCCGGTGGATGATGCGGCAGTGCATCACGTATTTGATGGCGGATGGGTCTGGGTACTGCGATTCAATAACGGGGTCACCAGTGCCGGGGTCGCAGCGACTCGCCGGGTGGCCAAAGAGTTGGCGATGAGCGAAGGAGAGCCGGCATGGCAGAGGCTTCTGGACCGGCTGCCCGTGTTGAAAGCACAATTCAAGCAGGCGTCCGCGTGCCAGCCATTCCGCCACTTGCCGACCATTAGCTTTCGCAGCAGCACCATTGCAGGAAAACGATGGGCGATGTTGCCCTCTGCGGCCGGTTTCGTTGACCCGCTGCTCTCCACTGGCTTTGCGCTCACTCTGACGGGGATTGAGCGGCTTGCGCAAATCATCCGTGAACATCGCGATTCGGCCGATTTAGCGCGGCAACTGCAGAGTTATGCAGAGGCAACAGATGGCGACTTGCTGGCTGCGAACCGGCTGATCGGCGCCTTGTACGCGTCCATGGGCGACTTTCCGACTTTTACTGCTGTGTCGCTCCTGTATTTTGCCGCGGTCAGCTTTACTGAGACCGCACATCGGCTGGGCAAGCCGGAGTTGGCGCCCGGATTTCTATTGCATCGCCATCCGTCGTTCGGGCCAGCCTCGCGGATTTTGTTGGAGCGTGCGTATAAGCCGGACGCAGCGTTTGCAGCGGACATTCAGCGGGTCATTGAGCCGTTCAATGTAGGCGGTTTCGGCGATCGTGCACGTCATAACATGTACGCCGTGCGTGCCGACGACTTGCTCCATGCACGACACAAACTTGGGGCCAGCCGGGAAGAAATTATTGCCATGCTGGAGAAAGCCGGGTTCTTTGCCCAAGCTTCAGTCAAGAGTTGAGGCGCGCGGCAGGTACCTCGGCTTCGCTCCCACGGCCCGCCGGGGCAGGCGGGATGACAGCGGCATCCCGACCAGCGACGCTGTCAGCCACTAGAAAATTTCCCATGGAAGCTCTACCCTCCCCTTTGTCATCCGGATGCCTGCGACTTTATCGATCTTCGCGTGGAGTCCTCGACACTCAAACAAGACCGTCATCCTGAGCTTCGCTCAGAGCTTGTTACTTTATAGATCTTTCGTGTGAAACCCTCGACCTCCCCAAAAAATCGTCATCCTGAGCGGAGCGCCTCACAGATTGATCACGTGACAGAACGCTTGGTGGCGCGTAGTCGAAGGACCCCGGCGGCGCTTATCTTACCCGTAGCCGCTTGGAGCTTTTCAACCACTGAAGCCCGCACCGGGCGGACGCGCTGCGGCTAGTCTAGAAGATGATTACCGTGCATGAAGAGATGGACGTGACCATCAAGTGCGTACCGCAGTCGATCCGGCTCTCGAGGTTCCGTGGTTGAAAGCCCCGAGCAGCAGTGGGTAACATAAGCGCCGCCGAGGTCCTTCGACTGCGCGCCACCAAGCGTTCTGTCACGTGATCAATCTGTGAGGCGCTCCGCTCAGGATGACGATTTTTTGGGAGATCGAGGGTTTCACACGAAAGATCTATAAAGTAACAAGCTCTGAGCGAAGCTCAGATGACGATTTTGTTTGAGGTCGAGGGTTTCACACGAAAGATCTATAAAGTCACAAGCTCTGAGCGAAGCTCAGGATGACGGTCTTGTTTGAGTGTCGAGGACTTCACGGGAAAGTTCGATAAACAGGTTCCGAGTGAAAGAAAGGAATTTGCAGTTCTCTTTCCCGCCCATGATCTCTTTCGAAAGAGGAGCGACCGGTCACGCTAACGAGATGCCTTCGTTGGCGCACTCCTTGCAAATAGGATGGCGTGAGCTGCGACAATCCCCTTCCCTTCCTCCACCGTGATGGCTTGGTTGGGCTGAATGTTTGGCACAACGTCTTTATGACCGCTGGGCCATACGACTGTAAGGCGCATTCTTCTGCCGGGGTCAGGCTTGCCCAGCCCGAAGGTCACAGGGAACTCACTTTGCGACAAATAGGCTGATCCGGTCTTCACCATACGTAACAGCTGAAGATGGTTATCAACCTGGAGCAAGAGCTTGGCTCCGATGCCGTCCCGGTTAGAGCGCGTGCCAATAACCTTCACCCGGAGCATGTCGTTCTGATTCCCGTTGTCGTTGCGGAGCAGTCGCGCCGGGCCATTGGCCTCGGTAATCACCAGGTCCAGATCCCCGTCATTGTCGAAGTCCCCGTAGGCGGAGCCCCGTCCCACCACCGGCCGCTCGAGAGCAGGCCCCAACTGGGTAGACATGTTTTCGAACTGACCCTTTCCCCGATTACGAAATACCAGGGCTGGTTCCGCATACTTTAGGTGGGGTTGGGTTACGCTGATGTCGTCGGCGACGTGTCCGTTCACCGCCAGTATGTCGAGCAGACCATCCAGGTCGTAATCGAAGAAGAAAGTACTGAAGGTCAGCGACTGCAAGGACCAGCGGTCGATCCCCGTCGCCTCAGAGGCGGAGGTATACAAACCTGAACCGTCCGTGCGGTACAGCGCCATACCCTCATTGGTGAAGTTGCCGATCACCACGCCGGGATGACCTGAGTTCTCATAGTCGCCGTTATCCACCCCCATGCCGGCACGAGTAGCGCCGGCATCGCTATACGCAACACCTGCCTGCACGCCGACATCGGTGAAGGTACCGTTGTGGTTGTTGCGATAGAGTTTATTCGGTTGAGTGTCGTTGGTGACCAGCAAATCCAGCCAGCCGTCATCGTCATAGTCAACCAGCGCAATGCCGAGAGACTTGCTGGTCGCATCGAACAGACCGGCGTGCTTGGTGACATCCTCAAAGGTTCCGTCGCCTCGATTGTGGTAAAGCCTCGCGCTCTCGCCCTGATAGACCTGGGGTGTGCAATATGACTTGTTCTTGGTATCGAGTGAACAAAACTGATCTTTCTCGGCGGACCAAGTCACGTAGTGCGCCACGAATAAATCCAGCTTGCCGTCGTTGTCGTAGTCGAACCATACGGCGCCGCTAGAAAACCCGCTGCCAGCCACTCCCGCGCGAGTGGTCACATCCGCGAAGCGGCCATTGCCGAGATTGTGGAACAGATGACTGGAACCGACCGCGGTGATGTAGATGTCGTCCTTACCGTCGTTGTCATAGTCGCCGACGGCGCAGCCCATTCCGTACATCTCGACGGCTAGCCCAGCCTGCCTGGTGCGGTCGGTGAAGGTTCCATCGCCGTTGTTGTGGTAGAGGGCGGGATAAGACTTGGATGAGCCGTGGCCCGGCCAATCCATGGAGTTCACAAAGAGCATGTCCTGTGCGCCGTCGTTGTCGTAGTCCAGAACACACACGCCGCTGCCCATTGTCTCGGGAAGGTATTTCTTTCCAAACGCACCGCTATGGTGACGAAAGGAAATGCCGGACGCGGCGGTGGCATCGACATAACGAATAGGGCCGGAAGGCCGTTGTGCCAATGCGCTCGAAATCAGGGTCCCGAGGAAACATAAAACAAGCCAGCGACGCACGGTACTTTCAGGCATGCGCGACCACGAGACGGGCACGGCGGGAGTCCATCCACATTTCCAGAAGCATGGCCGCAGGCCCCACCAGGAATAGGGCGTAGAAGGGGGCGTAGACCGCCTGGTGCAGGCGCAGCACCATTTCGACCGCGGCCACGACAAACACCGTCACGCACTGGCCGGTCTTCGAGCGCACGGTCGTTTTAGGATCGGTGATCATGAAAAAAATAAACAACTGATACATGGGTCCGGTGATGGGAGAAATTTCGGACGACCAGGGATCGCCCGTGATCCAACTACGCAGCAAAGCGAACACCAGGAACGATGCCACGTAGGTCGCACTGATATGAAAACGCCGCAGACGCCAGATGATCGCCGATCCAAGGGTCCAAATCACAATCATCGGCCAGATAAAGTTTCCCCACTGGATGCTCAATCCCGCTACCGTGCCTGAAGCGAGAATGAACATGGCAACGATGCCGAAGTTGGAGGGGTTCCAGATGTGGCGATCATGGACGCGCAGCACGTACTTAGAGGTAATGGAAATCAGTGCGCAAAGAGCATACGGCCAAAAGGCGGGGGAACGCACCAGGATACCGACGCTGATGCCGGTGATGTAGGCGCTCGCCAGGTTCGGCCACTTGCCCATGTAAATGCGGGACAGAATCAACTCAGCGATAAGGCTAGCGCCAATTGCCAACAATGTACGCGTGTAACTCTCGAGGATGCCATAGGAGAGTTGGCCTACCAGAAGGACGCAGGTGATGAGCAGGGGGGAGAGATAGCGATTGGACGCGCTGAAGAACCGCTTCCACGCCGCTTCAAGCTTCACCGGTTGCGCGATACCGACCCCGTGACTCATTCACCCTCCCTGATATTGTAGAGCTTCCCGGGGACCGGATGATCGACGGTTTGAACCTTGCCGGAGGGCCAGCGAATGACCGCCTTTTCAATCTGCGGATTCTTCCCTAGCCCAAAATGCAGTCGTCGATCGTTCTGCGCGGCAAAGCCGCTACCACCCGAAACCTGCTGTACTTGTTGCTGGCCGTTCCAATAAAGAGTGAGCTGAGCGCCAATCGCACTCCGATTGCTAGCCGTTCCCTCGAGTGAAAATTCCAGCCACTCATTTTCTTCCTTCACCGTGTTCTTGTAAATCAGCAAGGGACCGCCCTGGTTGGCCACCACCACATCGAGTACTCCGCGATTCCACAGATCAGCCATCGCCACCGAGCGCCCGTCATAAATATCGGTCGCGCCAACGGCCTGGGCTACGTCGATGAACTTTGCCGACCCATCGTTGAGCCAGACCTTCTTCTGCTCATATCCCGAAAGGCTGCGTCCATTGAAAGCAGGCCAATCTGCTGCGTCGGCGATAATCTTGCTATTGCCACCGGCGACTCTGGAGAAGTCATACCAATAGCTCCTGGTCCGGCTGAGGGAGATATAGCCGTTGGTGAGATAGAGGTCCAGGTAGCCATCGTTGTTCAGGTCGCCAAACTGGGCCCCGAAACTCCAGCCACCCAGTTCCACGCCCATATCCCGAGCCAAATTCTCATACTTCAGGCTCGACCCCTCCTGGGGTACCCAGAGATTGTTGCCCTGGATCAGAACTCCCTCCTGCGAGATATTGGAGACATAAATGGCATATTTGCCCTGGTTCAGAATGTCTCCATAGGCGACGTTCATGCCGCTCTTGGGCGCGAATCCTACGCCGGTCGCCTCGCCCGCCTCGCGAAAGTGTCCACCCTCATTCAAGAACAGCTCGGAGACGCCGTAGTCATTGGCAATGAAAAGGTCGGGATGTCCGGTGCCGCGCAAATCCGCGGCAGAAGCGGCAAGCGCCCACCGATTGCTCTTGATACCCACCTTTTCGCTGACCTCCTCAAACTTGCCATTGCCCAGGTTGTGAAACAAGAACTTTCGCCCGCCGTTTTTGGCGTACTCAAAACTCTCCGGCATCATGCGCGTGGTATCCAAATGCCACAGATCCAGTTTTTCGGAGTAGTATCCGCCAACGAACAGGTCGAGCAGCCCGTCGCCGTCATAGTCAAACCAGACGGCGCTATTGGCATTGATCCAGGGAGGTAAACCGGCAGCATCACTTACGCGGGTAAAACCATGGCCCTGGTCGTTATGGAAAAGCTCCGGCCTGCCCCACTTGATCAGGAATAAGTCTTCGTAACCGTCATTGTCGTAATCGCCCCAGACCGCACCCATGGAGACACCAGTTCCTGCCTGGTTCACATCAGCCAATCCCATCTGCGCGGCAACGTCCTGGAAGGTGCCGTCGTGCATGTTGCGGTAAAGGTGGTTCTGGCTGCCAATGGCACTGTTGGTCGCGTAAAGATCAGGCCAGCCATCGCGGTCGAAGTCGACGACGGACACCGAGGCTCCCATGGATGCGACTTCCGGCATGATGCCTTGGAGCTTGGCGTCCAAGGTCGGCGCCTGGTGGATAAAATGAACGCCAGCCAGTTGCGAGACATCCTGCAGATGGAAGCCATATCGGGCAATCGCCTGGCCCTCATCCAACTTGGCCTGGGCCGCTTCCTGTCGCGCAGAAACCTGCTTGATAACAAGGGGGGTGGCCAACATACCCACAAACAGAATGGCCAGAATAACTCTTGCGGTGATGCTTGCCTTCATTGCGCTGCACTGCTCCTGAGTGCCTGATCAATGGGTTCCGGGGTTACGTAGCGGGTGTGGTAGTTCTGCCAATCCTCTGCGTGATGGCGATACACCCACTCATCTTCCAGCTTGCCCGGTGCTTCGTTGTACTCGCTCTTGGCGTGGTAAGGCAAAGGTTGGACGGTTCGCGAATAGGAAGAGTTATAGTCTCCATCCTTAATCCAGCCATCTCCGGCGATCACATAGTCGCGCACCCATCCGGCTGGCGGCGGAGGCTGCTCGGCAAAACGCAAGCTAATCTCGTCGCCGGCGTTCATGATCACGTAGCGGTCATCAATGCCTGCGAGCAATTCGCTGACATCGCCATAGCGAGTGTAGTAGCCCTCGAGGTCGCGCCAGATCTGCCGGGTGGCCGCAATCCGGTTGTAATCGGGTAGTTCGGGCGAAGAAGTATTGGCCTGGTTGACCACGGAGTATCCCCGGTAATGAAGATCGGCCAGCGACGGATCCAGGCGCGTAACCTTGAGCCGAGCATCCGGCAGTCCGTGTGCCCACTCGATGGAATCCCAATAGACCTCGAGATTTGTACGCAAGCGGAGCTTGCGCGGAGTGCCGGGGAGAAAGACATTCTCCAGATCGATCAGGCAGGTCTTCTTGCGGCCCGCCGGGAAGCCCAGGTTCGCCCGGGCCGTATGCCACCCGCCGTGCCCATCGGGAACTTCAAGGCTCAGAGCGTGCGCCTTCTGTTGGCTTCCCTGGCTGATTGCGACGTTTACCGAGGAGTCTGTCGGGTGTACCCATCCCTTGGCGATCAGCCACAGGGGCCCACTCGATGGTACGTCGTTGCCCAAATCAATCTCCACATAGTGGTCACGGGTAAGCCCCTGATACTGTCCGCGTCCAAAAGTATCCAGGTAGCGGCCATCGAGCTTGCTGACGATTTCGGTCACATCCTCACCGCGATCATCCGTAGCTTTCGCAATGGCGTGGGGAGGCGCAACGGTGGTCAAAGCCAACTTAACGGGTGGAACGACAAACCGCTCGTCGGTAAAAACCTCGGTGCCTGCCGGGTGGTCAACCACCATCAGCTTCAGGTAGTCGTAGTAGTAGGTCTCCCATAGCTCGCCGGTAATGCGCAGGTCGTAGTAGCCATCGTGGGGCACAAGTTGATCACGGCCGATTTTGTACCACTCCTCGGTGGCTACGATTTTGGGGGAGCCAACCGAATCGATTTGCAAACCGATTGCAGAACCCCAGGGCACGGCATCCTTCACAAAGCCAATCTGCTTACCATTCCAGGCAAATAGAAAGGGACACGAACCCTTGAGGCGCTGTTCGGTCAGGACCTCCTGATCTGCCTTCAACGCAAACTCGGCGTTCTCCATGCCATTAGGCCACTGGATTCTTACTACGTCGGCTCCGCCCTGGTCCCCCAGGCCGAAATGCAATTGCGGCGCCGTCATCGGCTGTTTCTGAAGCATGAGGCCGGAGCGAAGCTCCATCTCTCCCCCAATGCCAAAGGAGTTGATACGCTGGTCGCCCGTCGCCTGACGCGCTCGTGGGCGAAGAATTTGCCACCGATACGTTTTGCTTCCCTGGTTGAGCGCCTGCTGCGCCTGCCCGGCTGCGGAGAGTCCCAGCAGGTCGAGTCTTCCGTCGCCATTGACGTCGGCGACGTCAAATACCCGCGCGGAACCCACCGGCTGGGGCAGCGGAGTAAACTTCTGCGCGCCGTTGCCCAGCCACACCAAGGCTCCAAAAGGGACACCAGGAGGATCCCCGGCATTCGGCACAAGCGGGGCGAGGAGCAGATCGACCGCCCCGTTGTTATCCAGATCAGCGACGTGCAAACGCACTTCTCCCGCAAGCCGGGGCGCCTGCCCTAGCTCGGCGACCTTCCACCCGTCGGCGTTGGTAATTGCGACCAGCGCGCCCGTCTCTTCCACAGCCACCAGGGCCAGCGTTCCTGTGCCGCTTACATCAGCAACCGTCACTGCATTCACATGAGGAAGATTACTTGGGAGCGCAAGCTCTCGAAATAAGCCTCCTCTCTGGTTATGAAAGAAATGCAGCACGCCTGCGCCATCGATCATGGCAGCATCGGGATTGCCGTCGCCATCCAGGTCTACCCAGGCAAAGCCGCGCAGGCCCGAAATCCCAGCAAACGGTTGCATCGCGGCAAACGATCCGTCGCCGTTGTTTCTTAGCACGACTGGAGGTCCTTGATGGGTGCCTAGCAGGATGTCCATATCCCCATCGGCCTCGACATCAATGGCCCACGCACCCGTGTAGGGGGCATGCAGCAGGGCCGGAGGCAGCTTAGTCTGCGCGGTCACATCCGTGAAGGAGCTTGCGCTCTCCTGGCGGAGGAAGCGAACGCCCCCTGCCCCAGCCAGCACCAGATCAGTTTTGAAGTCGTAGTTGAAGTCGACGGGCAGGATGGACTCGGGCTCGAGAGCCTCGCTCGCTGATCCTCCTGGGAACGGAAAGGCCGCACCCGTGGCCAGCCTTACGCTATGGCTATTGGCCACGGCGATCACCGGAGCGCCCTGCCCGGTGAGGGAGATGGCTCGAATCCAAGAGTAACCTTCGCCTTCTTGCGCGGGGCCTGGATTGGTGAGGGCCACGGGCTGAAAGTGGATCGCTGAATCGGCTGGCGGCGGAGTAAAACTGGGCGAGGGCAGCAGCAGGAAATGGGTAAAGGGCGCGGCCTCATTCCCAGCGGCCGGTTGAATCACGCTCAGGCTCTGGCGAAAGTCCGGCATGCGCATCAATGAGTTGCGCAGAAAGGCAATGCGCACGGCGGCCGCTCGCGGATCGGGCCCAGCAGCCGCAGCTTGCAATGCGGTCCACTGCGGTTGGACTTCCGGCGGCCAGGTTCCGGCGTTGGCGCCGATCTGTGCGATCACGGAGTGCAGCGTCTGTCCGTCGCCACGCTTGGCCGCCACCCGCCCCAGCTCCAACAAAGCCGCCGGGTTCCCTGGCTGTTGGGCAAGAATCTGCCGCAGCAATTGCTGAAATTCGGTCTCGCTGTTGGGGTCGCCCTGGCGCTCAAGCTCCTGCGCCAGCAGATACATTGCACGCAAGCCATGCGGATTGAGCTGCACCGCACGACGCAGCTCAACAATAGCCTGCGCCGGATTGCCGCGTTTGCTTTCGAGCACGCCCAACAGATAGTGAACCTGATCGTTCTCCGGCACCAACTTCTGCGCTCGCGCCAGCCGTTGCGCCGCTACCTCAAAGTTTCCCTGGCGCAACGCGAGCACGCCCCAATTTGCCCAGCCTGCCGGTTCTCCCTGGGCCAGCTGAGTGGCCCGCTCAAGGGTGCTGTCAGCGCGCACATCGTCTCCCACCTGCAGCGCCGCAAGGCCCACGTAGAAAGCCGTCACCTCGTCCAGGTACGCCTTGGTCGCCGGCTTGGGCAGCCCGGTGGAGTGGCATCCGCTGAGCACCAATGCGAGGACCATCGCCAGCGTCGTACCCGGCAGCCCACGCCACCGCTGGTGACACTTGAACCAGCGTCTATCCCCCCTCGTCCGACAGTTTCCACTCCACATCCGGCCGTGTACCCGCGAGCAGTTCACCCCCGCTAGATTACGTTACCGGCGCTCCAGCTTCCTACCGGAACCCAGGTATTTCCTGTGGGGGTTGCTGGGATCAACAAACATCCCTCGGAGGATTGAACTCAAGCTCCACCCTTTGGTGGAGCTTGCGGTGCCCCGGGGTGATTGGCCCTGGACTTAAGCATTATCTAGTGACCGGCGTGGCCGTATCCTTCAGGTACGAGGCGGAGAGCGTGCGCTTTTCTTTGGCGATAGGCAGCAAGGTCGGATAGAACTGGACAAACGTGGTGTCCACTGCCGCATGTTGCGCATGACAGCTGTAGCAGTCGGCGGAAGTTGGGATTGCCTTTGCCGTCTTCTCGCCACCAAAGGCGAAGAACGCCCACTTGCCCGGAAAACGCGCCTCGTCCTTTACGTGGAGCTCAATTCCTCTGACATCGGACTGAAAGTTGCCGCTCTGGTTGATGGAACCTTTGCCACGGGCTGCACGTTCCTCAAGGACCAGTATCGTTTTGTCGGGCCAGGTGCCGGTATTCAGAAAAGTCTTGTACGCTTCGGGATTGACGAAGACGTTATCGAACGTATGCTGGTCGCCCATCTGCATTGGAGGGTTATAGCTCATGTCGAAGCCCGAGGTCAGGTAAACCCACTCCCGGTAGCCCTGGGGAAGTTTCAGCTCGTCGCCCTGGGTGAATTCCGGAGCACTGGTCACCGCTCCGGATTCGCGGAAGACTGGCGGTGGCAGAAAAGCTAACGCGCTCAGCAGCAGGGCTATCGTTCTACCTGTCATTGAGGCAGTATGCCGCTTTCGTCTCCAGAAAACCAGCCCCAGCTGATGCGCTTAACGGCCGCCGATGGTTACAAATGAACGCGGAGCAACACCCGAATTTCATCGAGAGGAAATCAGGTAATGGAATTCCCATTGAATCCATCCGAACAGCACCGCCCGCAGGGAATTTCGCGGCGGAAATTCGTCAGTCATGCAGCTGGAGCCGCGGCGTTGGCGATGGTTTCCAGCCATAAAATCGCGGCTGCGCTTGGTCAAGCCACAGGTATAGGCGCATCACGCGCCGCATTGCTTCGCGTGGATGCGAGCAAAACGGTGAACAGCTTCGATCCGGACAAGAGTCTTGGTTCTTCGATGGATGAGCTCTCGGTCCCGGTGATCGAGAAGGTTTACACGCCGGAAATGGTTCGGCAATGGCTCTCGGCCGGATGGGGACCGATCACCTATCGCAACCACACAGAGCTTGCCGTCGAGGCCTGGCACTGGAACAGCAACGGAACATGGAGCGACGCCGCGCATCAGAGGGGGTACTTTGTCGGGAACGCGGAGCCCACCGGGTTCATTCACGATTCATTTGGATACCCGCTGCCGCATCGCGGCACGACCGCAGACGGCGGCGATTCCGAGGGTTACGGGCGGCTTACAGACGGTGATCCGGCCACGTTTTGGAAGAGCAATCCATACCTCACCAAGGCATTTACCGGCGAAGACGACGCGCTGCATCCGCAATGGATCGTCGTGGATTTGCTCTCTTCCCTGCAGATCAATGCCTTGCGAATCGATTGGTGCGAGCCGAGCGCGCGCATGTATGAAGTGCAATATTGGACCGGCGTTGACCCCATGAATTGGGAGGCGCAGTACACGCCCGCTGAAGGCCTGGGCGTCAGCCAGCAGGCCAATGGGCGCTGGAACAGTTTTCCCAAGGGAATCATGCGCGATGGCAAAGGCGGAACCGAGACGCTGAAGCTCGCCGAGCGGCCGGTCACGACACGCTGGATTCGCGTGGTGATGACCCAATCCTCAAATCAGCCGGGACCACACGGAACCGACGACCTGCGGCATCGAGCAGGTTATGCGATTTACCAGGTATATGCCGGCATGCTCCGCGACGACGGCAGCTTCATCGATCTTGTAAGACACTCACCGGATGCGACACAGACCCCAACCTACTGCTCCTCAACCGACCCGTACCACTCGGCCACGGATCTGAACAAGGGGGGAGATCAGACGGGCCTCGACCTTTTCTTCACCAGCGGTATTACTAACAATTTGCCGGCGATGATTCCCGTCGCAGTCCTCTTCAGCACACCTGAAGATGCCGCGAATCAGATTGCCTACCTGAAAAAGCGCGGGTATCCCGTCGCCTGGGTGGAGATGGGGGAAGAATGCGACGGCCAGTACATGATGCCTGAAGATTACGCGGCGCTCTATATTCAGTTTGCCAACGCAATCCATAAGGTCGCTCCGGAGACAAAACTGGGCGGGCCCGTATTCCAGGGCATCAATCAGGATGTCTCGGTTTGGCCGGATGCGGAGAACCGCACCTCCTGGTTCGGGAGGTTCCTGGACTACTTGAAGTCTCATAATCATATTCAGGATCTTGCGTTTGTTTCGTTTGAACATTATCCGTTCGACCCGTGCGCGGTGAACTGGGCCGATCTGTATCGCGAGCCTGACGTAACGCGAAATTGTCTCGACGCGTTTCGCCAGGATGGCCTGCCCGAAGACGTGCCTCTTATGAACACTGAGAGCGCGCTGACATACAACCTCTCCAACTACATGACCGACATTTTTTCCGCGCTGTGGCTGGCCGACAGCGTTGGTGCATTTTTCCTATACGGCGGTTCGGCTTACTATCATTCGCCGATTCAGGCCGAACCGCTTCGGCCGGGCTGCCACGGAGGCTGGGCGACTTATGGGAATTACGTAGCCGACGCGGATCTGAAAATTCGTCAGTTCACGGCTCAATATCACACCGGGCGCATGATCAACAACGAATGGGTTACGCATCGCACCGGTATGCATCACCTGTTCCGCGTGGACGGCTCCGTCCATGATGCTGCAGGTCATGCGCTTGTCACCTGCTATGCGGTTCGAAGGCCCGATGGCGACTGGGCCCTTCTACTGGTGAATAAAGACAGGGATAATCCGCACAAGATTGAGATCGCCTTCGAGGGCGACAGCGGCCAGACCGGCTTTTACGACGGCGAGGTGAATATGGTGACGTTTGGATTCGAACAATACGTTTGGCACTCAGCCGGCGAGCGGTCCCACGCCGAACCGGACAACCCTCCAGTCGCTTCCAGAATCGAGGCAGGAAGAGGCGCGGTAGTGACATTGCCCAAATGTTCTGTCACCGTGCTGCGCGGCAAAGTTCAGGGCTTGGCGTAGGGTCTGCTGGAAAGAATCCTTTGGGTGTCGATTTCGTTCCATCCTGTTCGACGTACTAGTAGAGTCTGGAATTCACACAGAAGGAGACACAACCATGCGATTCATGATGCTGATGATCCCGAAAGATTACGAGAAGGCAGAACCCGGGGCGATGCCGAGCGCCGAAGCGGTGGCGGCAATGATGAAGTACAACGAGTCCCTGCGAAAGGCGGGGGTACTGCTCGCGCTCGACGGGCTGCAACCGCCGTCCATGGGTGCGCGCGTCACATTCCCCGGCGGCAAGCCGAAGGTGGTCGACGGACCCTTCACCGAAGCCAAGGAAGCGCTTGGCGGCTACTGGATGATCGAGGTGAAGTCAAGAGCGGAAGCGATTGAGTGGGCAACACGCTGCCCCGGAAATGATGACTGCGTTGTCGAGGTGCGCCAGGTGCAGGAGCTCTCTGATTTCCCCGCTGACGTGAGAGAGGCCGTGGCTGGGTTTGAAGATTTGCAGGCGCAGTTTGGGCAGCGCAATACGGCATGAGGCGCCTCCGCTTGCGCCGTCGGATCGAAGATGGTGTGATGGTTTGCTGTGACCATGGCTGGTGAAACGCAACGGGCAATTGACGCGGTCTGGCGAATCGAGTCACCCAGACTCATCGCCGGGCTGACCAGGATGGTACGCGACGTCGGCGTTGCGGAGGACCTCGCCCAAGATGCGCTCGTGGCAGCATTGGAGCAATGGCCGAAGTCGGGCGTGCCGGACAATCCGGGCGCCTGGCTCATGACCACCGCCAAGCATCGTGCAATCGACCGCTTCCGGCGAAGCGCACTGCAGGAACGAAAACTGGATGAGTTCGGCCGCGATCTTGCATACAAGGAGATGGCTGTGCCGGACATGGCTAGCGCCATGGACGACGATGTCGGCGATGACCTCCTGCGCCTGATGTTCATCTCCTGCCATCCGGTGCTCTCCACCGAGGCGCAGGTCTCGCTCACGCTGCGCCTCCTGGGAGGGCTGTCGACGGGAGAGATCGCGCGTGCATTCCTGGTCCCGGAGAGTACTGTCGCGCAGCGCATAGTGCGCGCCAAGCGCACCCTCACAGAGGCGCATGTGCCCTTCGAGGTGCCCCGCGGCGCCGAACTCGCTGCTCGCCTTTCCTCTGTTCTGGAGGTCATCTACCTCATCTTCAACGAAGGATATTCGGCGACCTCGGGTGAAGACTGGTTAAGGCCTGAGCTCTGCGAGGATGCGCTGCGCCTGGGGCGAATCCTGGCCGAGTGCCTTGCGCAGGAGTCGGAGGTGCACGGCCTGGTAGCACTGATGGAGATTCAATCGTCACGCTCCAGGGCGCGCGTAGGGCCCACAGGAGAGCCCATCCTGCTGCTCGATCAAGACCGCGCGCAGTGGGATCAACTTCTCATCCGTCGTGGTCTCGCCGCACTGCAGCGGGCGGAGCAAATCGGTGGCGGCCTTGGGCCGTACGGGATACAGGCTGCCATCGTGGCTTGTCACGCGCGAGCCGTCACCGCGGAAGATACAGAGTGGACCCGCATTGTCGCGCTCTATGATGCGCTTGCGCAGCTCAGGCCTTCTCCTATTGTCGAACTGAATCGCGCGGTCGCGGTGGCCATGGCATTCGGCCCGCAAGCCGGCCTTGAACTGGTCGACGCACTCAATACCGAATCCGCACTGAAGAATTACCATCTCTTGCCGAGTGTACGGGGCAACCTGCTCACCAAGCTCGGCCGCTTTAAAGAAGCGCGAGGGGAGTTCGAGATTGCGGCATCGCTCACCCGTAATGCGCGCGAACGCAACCTGCTGCTGGAGCGCGCCCGGGCGTGCGATGAGCCTGCCAAAAATGAGGTGATGGAGATTAGTCCACCATCAACATAATCTCCGTAGACTTGATGATTGCCGTAACCTCGTCTCCTACTTTGATGCCCAGGTCCTCCACGCTTTGACGGGTGATGACGCTCTCAATAAGATTTTCACCCACGCGAACCGCCACCTTTGCTGTAACGACTCCCAGCACCACGGTCTCTACCTTGCCTCGCAATTGATTACGCGCCGATATCTTCATGCTCGGGATTGTATTGACGGCACAGCATCGAGTCCAATGTAAGCAGGAGGAGAAGGTATGACAGTGAAGGCAGCCGAATACGAGATCGCTCCGGCGCAATGGCCACAGGATATAGAGCAGGTGCGCGCTCTTTTAAAAAACTACGGAGAGTACCTGGCATCCTCACCCGCGGGGGCAGCCGGCGTGTGCATCCCCGGTTATGAAGCGGAGCTTCGCGGGTTACCGGGCAAGTATCTGGAGAATGAGGCAGACCTACTGCTAGCGCGGGTCAACGGTGAAGGGGCGGGTTGTGTCGCGATTACGCGGAGAGTACTGAAGGATGGAATGGATGCCGCCGAGATGAAGCGCCTGTGGGTAGAGCCACGTTTTCGTGGGCACGGCCTGGGGCGCAGGCTGGTAAGTAGCGCGATCGCCTGGGCACGCGCGCGTGAATGCATTGCCGTGGTGCTCGACACGGTGAATGAGGCGATGCCGGAAGCGGCCGAACTCTATCGTTCCCTCGGATTTGAGGAGATCACCAGGTTCAACGAAAATTCAATCCCCGGAGTTCGGTTCTATCGGTTGATGCTACCCACCTAACACGAGATCCCAAGGTTGCACTGGGCGCTTGCAATGCTACGGAAATGCTGCTCGAGACGGTCGGATCAGCCGCGCTGGTTGCAGCAATCGATATGGTCGTCGAGGAGGGCATCGTAGTCGGCGCGGTGTAAAGTCCGGTGGTCGAAATGGTTCCGAGCTGGGCATTTCCGCCCGCAGCCTGGTTCACCGTCCAACTCACTGATTGGTTAGTCGAGCCGCTGACTGTCGCTGCATATTGCGCAGTCGAACCCAGCGTTACTGTAGCCGAGCCAGTCACGGATACAGTAACCGCGGGGGGTGGAGCGGCCGGAGCCGCTGGAGCGGTCGAAGTATTCGAGCTGGCCGGGTTCGAACCATTGGTACTTGCACAAGCCATGACAAGAAGGAGCACTCCGCTGACGGATGCTGCCACCACGGTATGACGGAGATTTAGAGGCATGGCCTGCTTCCTTTATCTCAATGGGGGGCTGACAGCTTAGGCTTCCAGTGCACAATCCATCGACCCTGGACGTGTGAAGGCCACGGGGCGGGATCTACCGCTAAAGTGCTTGAACTGTCGGGGAGGGGACAGCGACGTCTCGGTGCAAAACGACTTTCCTGGTGTCAATCAGCGTACGCAGTTGGGTTGTCACACTGCGCTTATTTCAGGCTGATAAGTCGGAGGGAGGAAACCAGTGTTTTTCTTTCTACTGCTGAATACCCTACCATTTCCGGACACTCGCTACTACATACGCTGCAGTGTCACGCAATCGACCGGGTATCCTTCGGTACTATCGCCACAACGCGGGCTGGCACAGGTTAAGTAGCACTTGGCTAATAGCCTGTCCCAGTGGAAGCGATGACCAACACGGGTTACCCAGGTAAGGGCTAAAGAGTCTGCGCGACTGGTCTGTCTCTCGTTCCCTGACGCCGGACGGGTGCGGCTGGCCGGACGTTCGCGCCTTCGGCGAAAGCGATCGAGATAGGAAACCGTTCGCGGTCGACACGACACACCTCGACGGTGGCAAGAACCCCCCCAAGAAAGACAAGTCGTTGGCGTGAATGAGTATAAGATTCGCCAGAGGGGTAACTTGTCCAATGATTTCGACCTCCAAGCGCCTTATCCAAAGGGCCTGCATAGCGGCCACTATCCTATTCATTCCAAATGGACTGTCAGGACAGCTCACGGCTGCTGAGAAGGTTCCCTGGGTGGGCGATACACCGGCGACGGCGCCCCCGTTGGCGACCGATCTGTCGCCCGAGCTGACGCGAAAGAACGTTAGCCACGCCATAGAGAAAGTTGCTGATTGGGAGCTGGCCCGGGCAGAGCCTCACTTTGACCAGGATTGGACATTTGCCGCTCTCTACACCGGCTTCATGGCAGTGCCCAAGGCGGCTAACGGCGAGAAATATGAAAAGGCCATGATGCAGATGGCGCAGAAGTTTAACTGGCAACCGGGCCCGCGCGTGGGCGTCGCCGATGACATGGCGATTGGCCAGACCTATCTGAGTCTCTATTTGCGCCACCACGATCCAGCCATGATCGGACCTATCCGTCAACGCGGGGATGCGGTGATGGCATTGCCCGATAACCCAGAGAAACCACTGTGGTGGTGGTGCGATGCGCTCTTTATGGCTCCGCCGGTGTTCACAAAACTCAGCCAGGCGGCCGGAGATCGCAAATACCTAGACTTCATGGACCACGAATGGTGGATCACGTCCGGCTTGCTGTATAGCCCATCAAACCATCTCTTCTTTCGCGATAAAACATTTCTCGACAAGCACGAAGCAAATGGCAGCAGTATTTTCTGGTCGCGCGGTAACGGATGGGTCTTTGCCGGCCTGGCCAAAGTGCTGGCTGAGATGCCGCAGGATTATCCATCGCGAGCGAAGTATGTGGCCCAATTCAAAGAGATGGCGGAGGAAATCGCTGGGCTGCAGGGTGCCGACGGGCTGTGGCGTCCTGGTCTCCTGGATGCGGCGGCCTATCCTCTACCGGAAAATTCGGGATCTGCCTTTTTTACGTTTGGCTTTGCGTACGGGATCAATTCCGGCATCCTGGAGCGCGCGAAATACCAACCCGTGGTGCAGAGCGCCTGGAAAGGGCTACTGTCTCACATCTACCAGGATGGCAGGCTGGGTTGCATTCAGCCGATCGGCGCTGCCCCCGGGGATTACTCTGCCGCCTCGAACTACGTTTTCGGTACCGGCGCCTTTTTGCTCGCAGGCTCAGAGGTCTATCGTCTGGCGCACTAAACTTGTTGAGTGGAGGCTACGGCTCGCTTATCATCATGCCGTCCCCCAAGGAGAATTTAGACGTGTTTCGATCAGCCGCGAGCGCGGTCCTTCTTGCCTTGACGCTTTGCGCTTTGCCGGTAAGCGCGCAAAATCCGGACTCGTTGTCGAGTTATTTCACGGGCAAGGAAGTGGTGCTGAAGATCGACATGCCAGGCACTCAACAGGGCGTCGACCTGCGCTACAACAAAGACAACCCGATGAACTGGAAGGAGTACGCTAACCGCCTGAAGAGCAATGGGGCGGCGATCCACAAAGGCGACACCGCGCGTGTGACAGCGGTGGTGGTGAAGGATGACCGAATCGAGTTTCAGTTGGACGGCGGCGGGTTTGGCACCTTTTTAGATGACAGCAGCACGACCGTCACACCCAAAACCATCGAGAAGAGCGACTACGAGAAGCAGCTGGAAAGAGATATCGCCAACACCACCGATGACGACCAGCGGCGGAAACTGCAGCGTGACCTGGACCGCGAACGTTCGCGGCGGGAGCGTCAGGAGGCCGACAACCGGGCTGCGGCGCAGGTCGCCAGCCAGATCAAAGCACAAAAGGTAGCGGACGATCGCTTGCGCGGCGGCTCACGATTCAACCTGCGCTGGTCGGGCTCGATACCCCCAGACCAAAAGAACCCGGATGCGTTGAAGAAGCTGCTTGCCGACTACGTAAGTTTCGACGGTACCCAGGCAGCGGCGGCCGTTGCGCCAGTTGCACAGAACACGGCCGGCGATGCCGCTGTTCCCGCCACGGCTCAACTCAAGCGGGGTATGAAGATAGAGGAAGTCACGAACCTGTTCGGGCCGGGAAAGCAGATGTCAGAATCGGTCTCGAACGACGGTTTGAAAACGCAGACGATGCAATACGTGACGGGCGATCGGCGCGTGGAAGTAACGTTCGTCGAGGGACTTGTAGTCCGTTACTCGATTAGCTCCAATTAGCGTTCCCCGTTTTGGATTGCTCTCCCCGCCTGCAACCAGGGACAGAGTTTCTCGCGAGATGTTCGCAGGATATTAAACATGTGTTGACGGGGGATGTGAGTAAGATGAATTTGTAGACTGCACCCGGGACGGCTCACCCCTTGATTACACTTCGCAGCCAGGCAACTGTCCGTCGCGCGATCACCACCAAGCAGATGCGCACCCTTATGAACAGGCTCTCCGCCTGTTGTTGTCGCTAGTTCTCGCTTTCCTCTTTCCTCCGGCTTCGCAGAATTCCGTACCCAGTTGCATTCCCATCAAGTTTAGGAGCGTTCACATATGTCCAATCAGTCTGCGGTAAGTCGCATTTCTCTAGACACCTGGGCCGTTCTGCTGGCATTTGCAGCAGCTTTGCTCGTCCGTCTTGGCATCCTCAAGACGGTTCCCTGGTAATTGCAAGAAGAGAGAAAAACTATGGCAAGCCCCACAGTCCGAAACGCTGTCCCTTCACAAACGCAAACTCCACTTTCGCCAGCCCGCTCTGCCGCCGGCCTGATTCCAGGAATTCTCCTGCTCGCCGTGGTCGGCTATGCGGGTAAATTTATCGAGCAATTCATCGCCCATTACGGCAAGGCAAACCACCTGGTCCTACCGAATATCGAATACGTTCTATGGGCGATCCTCATTGGCCTGGTTATCTCGAATACCGTTGGCATTCCCGCCATCTTTCGTTCGGGGGTCGCGACTTATGAATTCTGGCTCAAGGCTGGGATCGTTTTGCTGGGGGCGCGCTTTCTCCTCGGCGACGTTCGCCGGCTTGGCGGCCTTTCGCTCGTCCTCATCGCGATTGAACTCGTGCTTGCCCTTACCTTCATGACCTACCTGGGGCGGGCATTCAAGCTCAAGCCCAAGCTGGTTAGTCTGCTCGCGATCGGATCCTCGATTTGCGGAGTCTCCGCCATCATCGCTGCCCAGGGAGCGATCGATGCCGACGAGGAGGATTCCTCTTATGCCATCGCGGCAATTCTTCTGCTGGGAGCCATCTCACTCTTTCTGTTTCCGCTAATTGGACACTTGCTGCACCTGAGTGACCATGCGTACGGCCTCTGGACGGGGCTAGCCGTCGACAATACGGCGGAGGCCACAGCCGCCGGAGCACTCTACTCCGACGCAGCCGGCAAGATCGCGGTACTGGCCAAGACCTGCCGCAACGCCACCATCGGCTTCATCGTTCTGGGGTATGCCATCTACTGGGCTTCGAAGGGGCAGGCGGCAGACGTGCAGAATAAAGGCGCATTTCTGTGGCGGAAGTTCCCCAAGTTCGTTCTGGGATTTCTGCTGATTTCCCTGCTTGCTACAGTGGGGTTTTTCACCAAGCCGCAACTCGCCGCCGTGGGTAACCTGTCACGCTGGGCCTTTCTTCTGACCTTTGCCGGGGTGGGCCTGCGAACAAACCTGCGCGAGCTGAGTAAACAGGGTGCCCGGCCGCTCATTGTCGGCGCCGTGGGAGAAATCGTAATCGCCCTCATCACTCTCGGACTTGTATTTGGCGCCGATCACTGGTATCACCTGTAGTCGGACATCTGCTGGACGAGAGAGAGACACCTTGAGACGAAGTCTATGGGTATGTGGGGCCTTGCTGTGCGTGGGATACGTGTGGGTGCAGCAGGCCCAGGGGATGCAGGCACAACTGGACGATTGGCCAAACCTGGCTCGCTACCAGGCTCAGAATGAGGTACTCCCAGCGGTAAAAAGCGGCGAGAAGCGAGTCGTTTTTTTCGGAGATTCGATCACCGATGCCTGGGGACGTTCACCCACCACGGGAGTCTTTTTCCCGGGCAAGCCATATGTGAACCGGGGGATCAGCGGACAAACGACACCGCAAATGCTGGTCCGATTCCAGCAGGATGTCGTACATCTCCATCCCGCGGCGGTGGTCATCCTGGCAGGTACGAATGACATCGCCGGCAACACCGGGCCCACGACCCAGCAGATGATCGAGGATAACTTTACCTCGATGGCAGAGATCGCGAAGCAGAGCGGCATCAAAGTAGTGCTTGCCTCGATCACACCGGCCTATGCATACCCGTGGAAACCGGAAATTCAACCGGTGGAGCGCATTCGCGAGCTGAACCAGTGGCTAAAGAATTTCTGCTCCCGGAACGGATACGTCTACCTGGACTATTACAGTTCCATGGCGGACGCAAAGGGCGCCATGCTTCCAGGCCTGTCGTCGGATGGGGTTCACCCGACGGCGCAGGGATACGCCATTATGGCGCCCCTGGCCGAACGGGCGATTGCACAGGCTCTTGGGCACTAAGCCGATTAAGCCGGGGGTGCGGGCTTGGGGAGCACGAGCTTTTTCAGGCTGTCTTCGTCGCTGGGCAGATCTGTCTTGCCGGCTGGAAATTTGTTGAAGCTGAGAATATAGGCGAGAAGGTCCGCGGCTTCCGGGCGGCTTAGCGTACCTGGCGATGTAGCCGGCATCAACTTCTGGATCATGTCATAAACATTGACCGTGGGCTGGCCCTCGTATTTAGAGAGGAAGTCGTTCCCGCTGAGGGGCGGATACGGACCCGTGCCGTCCAGGGCAGCCCCGTGGCACGACACACACTGCTTCTGATACAGCGCTTCGCCGCGGTGGGCCTGATCGGCGCTGTAGATGCCATCCGCGGCTGGAGCGGACTGGCCGCGGAGCAGGTTGTAGGAAAATCCCACCAGGAAAAGGCTGCAGCTAAGTATGACGGTCTTTTTTTGAGGCACCCGCGTCTACTCCTCGAAGAGATTACACTACCCTGATCGTACTGCAGATCGGATCAACATGATTGTAAACAGTGGCACGAGCTCAATCATAAGAGTGTTGGCAGCAGCCTTGTGTTGTATGACCAGCCTGGCGGCGCATGCGGGAACACCGCTGGCCTGCGATCCGAATAACGCGGGGTTGATGCTACCTGAGGGGTTCTGTGCGCTGCTTGCAGCGGACGGATTGGGCACTGCACGGCATGCGGTCGTGGCTCCCAATGGTGATTTGTACGTTGCGCTGCAGAGCGGCAAAGGCAAGACCGGGGGCGTGGTTGCGCTCCGTGACGAGAATGGCGATGGGCGTTTCGAGACCAAGGAATATTTCGGAGACGGAAGCAGCACCGGAATTGCTTTGCGCAATGGTTATCTGTATGTCGCAAAAGTGGAATCGGTAGAACGCTGGAAGATGACTCCGGGGCAACTGAAGCCCACCGGCCCGCCTGAGGTCGTTGTCGAGGACCTGCCGACAGAACATGAGCATCACGACAAGGGAATAGCCTTCGACGGCAAGGGCTCGCTATATATCAACATCGGCTCGCCCTCTAATGCCTGCCAATCGTTGGATCGGCAAAAGGGCATAGCGGGTCAGGATCCATGTCCGTTGTTGGAGACCCATGGGGGCATCTGGAAGTTCGACGAAAACAAGTTGCACCAGAAAGAAGCGGACGGGGAGAAGTTTGTGACCGGACTCCGCCAGGAACCGGCAATCACCTGGCATGACGGCGCGGTGTACATCGTAATGAACAGCCGCGACCAGCTGGATGTTCTGTGGGCGGGGAAATTTACCGCTCAGGAGAATGCGGAGCGCCCTGCCGAGCCTATGTATCGCGCGACCCAGGGCCTGAACTTCGGGTGGCCCTATTGCTTCTTCGATTATGGCCAACAGAAGCTGCTGCTAAATCCCGAGTATCGCGGCGATGGCAAAACCGTTGGGCGCTGCAGCGCGTTTGCTCTGCCAGTTGCAAGCTACCCAGCGCACTGGGCTCCGGTGGATGTGATGTTCTACTCGGGGAGCCAATTCCCTGCTCGCTATAAAGGTGGAGCGTTCATCGCCTTCCATGGTTCCTGGAATCGTGCCCCCCTGCCCCAGGCGCCTTCGAACGTTACCTTTCAGCCATTCGCTGGGGGCAAGCCTTCAGGTAAGTTTGAGATTTTTGCCAGCGGCTTTGCGGGCAAGGATCCCTTGATGAATCCTACGGAGGCGGCGGCGCGCGCGGATGGTGTGGCGCAAGCTCCAGATGGCTCGATTTACATTACCGACAGCCAGGACGGGAAAGTTTGGCATGTGTTCTATCGCAGCAGGAAGTAAGGATTGGAGCGACGATGAGAAAGTTCATGATGATTGCGGCGTTGATGTCCACCTTGGGAGCGGTCGCGCAAACCCCGGCGGCTGCACCTCCGGCGATGGCTAAACCGGGATTCACGCTGACGACGTCTGCGTTTGACGATGGCGGGATTATCCCTAACAAGTACACCCAGGCGGCGGAGAACGGCGCTCCGGTGTCTCCCCACCTCACCTGGACGAATGTGCCCGATGGGGTGGTTAGCTTCGCGCTGATTCTGCATGATCCGGATACGTCGTTGAACAAGACGACCAGCGAAGTGTTGCACTGGATGATCTTTAATATCCCAGGCACAGCGCGCGAGCTCCCGGAAGGGGTACCGGCGCAAGCGCAGTTGCCGGACGGATCGATTCAGGCGCTGAACCGCGGCCAAAAAGTCGGGTACATGGGCATGGGCGCGCGGGCGCCCGGCCCCTATCATCACTACACATATGAGCTATATGCGCTGGATACCAAGCTAAGCCTGGGCCCCGACGCAACCCAGGCGGACGTGATGAAGGCCATGGATGGACACATCCTGGCAAAGGCGGTTCTGGAGGGCCGTTTCCACCGGCCTTAAATTGAACTCGCTCCCAAAATCGAGTCCCTTCGGAGTCCGTCTTATAGCAGACCTCATGGGAAATGAAAATGATACTTTTCGATTGCTTTTCCTATCCCCGCCATGGATTTGCTGGCCGATCGACTGAAAACTGTTGTGGGCTTCGCCCGTCTTTTTCGGCCCAGGTACGCTTTGGCGAACCTGGGGCACCCGTCCTGTTCTGATTGGGTTCTGCTATGACTCCGACTCCGTAGGGACGGTTGAGTGTATAGTTCTCACGCAGACTCTTCAGGCTACACCTGCAAAATACGGCATGAGCCACTAAGGGGATTTCCCTTGGACTTATTCGAATCAATGAAGCTGCGCAAGTCAGGCATCAGCATCGCCTCCGTACTTTTACTGGCAGCGAGTTCGCTGATTGCCCAATCGACCCAGAGCTGGACACTGGGTCCTTTTGTGCGCCCCGTCGATGCGCCGATCATCGAGCCGAACCCGACAGCCGTCTTCACCGATCCCATCACGAAAAATCCCGTGCACTGGGAGGCGTTGCATACGTTCAACCCTGGAGCCATCGTGCGCAACGGAAAAGTCTACGTGCTCTATCGCGCGGAAGATGACTCCGGGACAATGGTCATCGGCATGCACACTTCGCGCCTGGGCATGGCCTCAAGCGAAGACGGCATCCACTTCACCAAAGAGCCGACTCCGGTTTTCTATCCTGATGTTGATTCACAGCAGGATCGGGAATGGCCTGGAGGAGTAGAGGATCCACGCGTAGTCGAGAGCGAGGATGGTACCTACGTTCTTGCCTATACCCAATGGAATCGCCACAATACCGATATCGGAATTGCCACATCGACTGATCTGATTCACTGGACCAAGCATGGTCCTGCGCTGGTGGGCGAAAAATATCAGCATCTCGACTACAAATCCGCCAGCATCGTCACCCAGCTCACCAACGGCCGTCTCCTCGCCGCCAAGATTCAAGGTAAGTACTGGATGTACTGGGGAGAGGTGCAGGTGCGACTGGCAACTTCGCCCGACCTGATCCATTGGACACCGGTCGAGGATTCTTCCGGCAAAGCCATCGTATTGCTGCACAATCGGCCGGGACACTTCGACAGCGCGTTTCCCGAGGTGGGGCCGCCTTCCCTACTCACGGATCGCGGTATTGTCCTCATTTACAACGGCAAGAACGCGGAGGTCCATGGAGCACCCGGGATCGCCGCCGGAGCCTACTCGGACGGACAGGCTCTCTTCGCGGCCAATAATCCGCAAAAGCTTATGGCGCGTACCCCGAAACCGTTTTTCAAGCCCGAACGGCCATGGGAACAGAGCGGGCAGTATGTCGCGGGAACCACGTTTGCGGAAGGGCTGGTGTTTTTCCACGACAAGTGGTTCCTGTACTACGGCGGCGCCGATTCGCGCGTCGGCGTCGCCGTTTACGATCCGAAACAGCCTTGAGCGCCAGCTTAACCCTGAGCGCCTACTTCAGGCGCTCAGTTCTTCCGCTTCATCCATATCCGCTTCCTCTACAAACAACCCCAGCGCCTGCCGCTCAAACAGACGTTTGTAGGTGCCTTCGGTTCTGCGGACCAACGCATCGTGTGTGCCCTCTTCGACCACGCGGCCTTGCTCGAAGACGAGGATGCGGTCAAGCATCCGCACCGTCGACAAGCGGTGGGCGATCACGATGGCCGTGCGGCCGACGATCAAGCGCTGCATCGCCTCCTGGATGAGCGCCTCCGATTCAGAGTCGAGACTCGAAGTCGCCTCGTCCAGAATCAGAATCGGCGCATCTGCCAGAAAGGCACGAGCCAGCGCCACCCGCTGGCGTTCACCGCCAGAGAGCTTGACTCCTCGTTCGCCAACCAGCGTGGCATAGCCCTTCGGCTGGCGAATGATGAAGTCGTGCGCATTGGCCAGCTGGGCAGCACGCTCGATCTCCGCCGCCGTTGCTTCCGGACGCGCGTAGGCGATGTTTTCCGCCAGCGAGCGATGAAAGAGCAACGGCTCTTGCGGCACCAGCGCGAGCTGCGAGCGCAAAGAGACCTGCGCAGCCCGGCCAATCTCCTGCCCGTCGATCAGGATGCGGCCCTCATTCAAATCGTAGAGCCGCTGCAACAGCTTGACGAAGGTGGTCTTGCCGGAGCCTGAGTGGCCCACCAGGCCCACCCGTTCACCCGCCGCGATGCGCAAGGTGAAGTCGTGGAAGAGCGGCTCGGCATGCGCACCGTAGCGGAAGGTGATGCGGTCAAACAGCACCTCACCCTTGCCGATGCGGATCGGCTCCGCGTCTGGCCGGTCTGCTACGCCCAGCGGCAGCACGTGCATCTCGACCAGATCTTCCATCTCGTTCACGCTCCGCTGCAAGTTGGCCACGTGCTGACCCACGTCGCGCAAATATCCGTGCACGATAAAGTAGCTGGTAAGCACGAATGTGACGCCGCCCGGTGTGGCGCGGCCTTGCCACCACAGCCAGATCGCATACAGCGTCACCGAGCCCCGGAGACAGAGGAGGACAATCATCTGCGTAGTTCCGCTCCAGGTGCCATTGGTCCAGTGACGATAAGTGCGACGGCTCCACTTGCCAAGCACGCGGCCCAGGCGCGCATCTTCACGGGCCTCGGCGCCGAAGGCCTTGACCACCGCGTTGCAGGTCACAGCATCCGCCAGGGAGCCCCCTACCAGCGTGTCTTGTGCGTTCGACAGCCGCGCTGCGGGGGAGACGAAGTTCAGCGATAACGCGATGGAAAGGCCGACGTAGAGCGTCGCGCCAATGGCCACGATCAGGCCCATCGAGAGCCAGTGCGAACCGAGCACGAGCGCACTGCCGACCAGGACCAGCGACGCCGGCAGTAAGGCCAGCAGCAGTGTGTCGTCCATCAGGTCCACCGCCCACATGCCGCGCGTCACACGGCGGACAATCGAGCCGGCGAAGTTGTTGGCGTGCCAGTCGGTTGAGAACCGCTGCACACGATAGAACGCATCACTGGCCAGGCGCGCCATCAACCGTATGGTGAGCCGGCTGATGCCCATCAGCGATAGATGACGTCCGGCGACCAGGATGCCGCCCAACAACAGCATGGTGGCCAACGCTGACAATGCGGCGTGCAACGACTGACTGCGGGTAGTGGTGTGCATGGCAATGGCATCCACCATGCGCCCGGCGAAGACTGGCATGAACAGGTCGGCGATCGTCGCTACCACCATGGAGCAGGCGACGCCGGTGACCAGCCATGCCTCGCGTCGCCAGTGGCGAAGAAGGAAGGCCAGCACGTCACGCATCACGTTTTGGTTATTTCGAGAAACACGCATAAATCACTCACCAGGACAACTGGTAGATCGCGAGGCATCTGCACCGCGAGGAGTTGGAGCCGGATGGCTCAACGAAGGAAGCTGTCCCCAGGGAATGAGAAAAGGCCCTGAGGCTGCGCCTCAGGGCCTTCGTAAAATCCTTTAACGAAGTGCGCTAGGGGCGCTCTACATCCTTCAAGCCGGCAAAGTCCGATACGCCGGAAGGCTGGACTGGTTGGGCGAGGTATTGGATCCGTTGGTTTATTGACATAGCACTTGTCCTTCGTTCTTGTGTAGTCTACCGCAGCCTAAATGGTTTCGCTATTACTTTTCTTATGCGCTTGTTTTTTTCGCTCTGAGTTGCCCAAGCCTCAGCAGCAACCGCAAGCGTGCCCCTGCCAGGCCAATCGCCCTTCATGGAAGAGGATGGGTACGGCAACCAGGGCAGCGAGAGAATCTACCCACGGAATATGGAAAACTGCGTTCGCCGTTAGACCGGCCAGGGTGACGAGGGCCAGGTAGGCACAAGTAGCTGACTGAATAGCATCAGCCGCCAGCGCAACATTATTGGTACGGCGTGCTTCTCTTCGTTTCAGTGTGGCTAGAATCGGCATCGCGACCAGCGCAGCGACCGTAATTACCATCCCCAAGCGACTCGTTTCCGGACGCAAGCGGAGGGCTAGTGAGAGTAGAGCCGTAGCGGCGACGGTGAGGGCAAGAACGAATAGTAAGGTTCCAGCAATTCGCCCTGCATTCCTTTCGGAAATCATTTTGGGTGAGGAGAATTGCACCAGCACGAGCGTGGCAGATAACAATTCAACAAGGCTATCTGAACCAAAAGCAAGCATGGCCGGACTGTGTGCGACCGCCGCCGCATAGAGGGATGCTCCACATTCGATGAGCATCCACGCTAACGTCACGCCCTGGAGCCACAGAACTGCATGCGAACGCTGCGGTGGAGGGCATACCGTGGTGCCCAGTGGCGAAGACCTGGAACCGATCTGTACAAGTTCGGGCATATCGCTTTAGAAACCTTCTACAAATCGATTCTAAGGCGGTTTCGCAATTACCGTGGCCCGATCAGGATCGCGATGTGCGGCTTTCTTCGTGGGAAGCCGCATGCAGCTCGGTGGCCCCGCAAAGATCAACCGGAAATCCCGGTTCGGTACACCAATTGCGAAGCCTCACGCTATATTGTCCCGCATGCAGGTACTCGCGACCGGGGCAGACGTTGACAAGCTCTTTCTGAAACAAAAAGAATGATGATCGACTGGTTGCTGCTGCAAGAACAGGCGGACAAACGATGGGAATTCTCGACAAGTTTCGTCTCAATGGAAAGCTCGCTCTGGTCACGGGGTCGGCCACCGGGCTTGGCGCTGCCATCGCAATCGCGCTGGCTGAAGCGGGCGCGTCGGTCGCATGCCATGGCAACCGCCGCCCTGCGCAGGAAACGAGCGAACAGATTCGTTCCCTGGGACACGTTTCGCAAAGTTTCGCCGCCGACCTCAGCCAGGCAGACGGCGCGGATTCACTGTATGGAGCGGTGTTGGGAGCAATGGGCGCACCGGATGTAGTGGTGAACAATGCCGGCACCATTTATCGAGAGCCCGCGGAGGACCATGACTTGCAGGCGTGGATGACTGTAGTTCAAGTAAATTTGAATAGCGTTTTCCGCCTAAGCCAACTCGCCGGCCGCAGCATGCTGGAGCGGCGCCAGGGAAAAATAGTCAATATCGCCTCGCTGCTGTCGTTTCAAGGCGGAATTCGTGTGCCGGCTTATGCGGCATCGAAAGGCGGCGTGGCCCAATTAACCAAGGCGCTGGCCAATGAATGGGCGGGACGCAATGTCCAGGTGAACGCGATCGCTCCCGGATACTTTCGCACGGAAAATACAACTGCGCTGCGTGAGGACGAGGTGCGAAACAGCCAAATCCTGGCCCGCATTCCGGCCGCGCGTTGGGGAGAACCGGAAGACATAGCAGGAGCAGCCGTGTTTCTCGCCTCGCCCGCGAGCGACTATGTCACGGGTGAGGTGCTGGTGGTCGACGGCGGCTGGATGGCGCGGTAGACCCTTCTAAAAGGATTAAGGGAGAATGCATGTCGTTGAGCACAGTTGAGGTATCGCACACAGAAGATGAATCCATGTCTCACCCGGAGCCGGGACTCCGCCGGCAAGTGATGTCCTATAGCCCGGGTATGATGCTCGTCCGGCATAGGATGAAGAAGGGTTGGGTCGGCGCCAGGCATAGCCATCCGCACGAACAGTTGGTGTATATCGTCAGCGGCCATCTCACGTTCCAGCATCCCGGCGGGGTCTTCGAGGCAATCACGGGAGACAGTTTCCTGGTCCCAGGCAATGTCGAACATCAGGCTTCCGCACAGGAGGACTCCGAGGTTCTGGACATCTTCACTCCATACCGCGAAGACTACGCCTGAGTAACGTTCTCACACGGTAGAAATTGTCAGCTTCAATCGACCGGAGGTCGTGCCGGGCGTCTTCAATTGAATGCGAAAGATCTGATTCCCCCAGTTGCGCTTCAGCTCTGCGTTCTCCAGAGGAATCGTCTCGGTGCTCGCGGTCAGGAGATTTGGGTCGAAGGAAACCAAGGTCGACGGCGCGCCCTGCGTGGAGGTCAAGGTGAGCTCCCCTTTGCCGGTTTGCGTTACGCTGCACGCGGTCATCAGGTTCAAAGTGATGTCTGGTACGGGCGCCGTCAAGAAGTAACTGTCGCTGATCTCGATCACATTGCTGGCTCGGTCAAGCCTTACTGTGCGACGCCAGCTCTTTAGCCGCGACTCCGCGGGGTAAGCCGTGGCCAGCTCCATACCAAGCTGCGCTGCTCGGTCATTGGACTCGTAGGCGAGATCAGTGGCCCGGAACATGGGCCCCACACCCTGTTGCACGCTACCGATGGTTGGCAGGTTGTGATAAGCGGATTGCATCGAAGGGATCTCGTAGCGGTGCGCGTCGAAGCTCTTTTTCTGATATGTCTCCTGACCCATGTCGATAAGCACGGGCCATCCCTGGGAATAGACCCAGAAGCTTCCAGTGTCGTTGTGACTGTGGCTCTTGCCGTTGTCGGCTGCTATGCAGGCGAGGTAGAGCCCATCTACTGACTCCGCTTTTCTTCTGGCGGCCATGATGTGGGAGTCCGGCAGCCAGGTGTCACGCAAAAGCCTCGCCTTGGCGGGTGGCTGTGCACGCAGTTCCGACTCGTTAAAGATCGCAGGCAGGGTGTTGGGATGATAGTTGGCGGGCATGCTGGCCACGGCGAGCGATATCAAGTCCTCGTTTTTCAGCCTTCTGCCGAAGCGATACATCTTGTCCACGTCCAGGTGAATGATGGGACTGGCGTCGCCTTGATTAAGGTAGTATTCACCCGCGATATGGACACGATTCATATACAGCGCCATTTGGGTTATCAGCGGATGGCTGAAGATGTCGATCGCTCCCGAGGTCGCGGAGTAGAAAAGCTCGAGCGCGTCGAACATTGCACCGGCTGCCACGTTCCAATATCCTGGACCCTCTTCACAACCGCCATCGTCGGGGTAACTGTCGATGAACTTATCCAGGCAAAGGGTGATCTTCTCAACACTCTTATAGCGGCGGCCTTCATTTCTATCGACAAACAGAGCTGTGGTCAGCCAATTCCAACATATCCATGCATCCCAGTTATTCACCGGCTGCACCTTGCCCTCTGCGGCTGCAGTCCAGGGAAGATCGTGTCGCGGCTTGCCGCCCGGCAAGCCCATCCACATGAAGTTCTTTGCCAGAAGGGGATCGAGAATGCGACGTTCGATCTCGAAATAAACGCGTTCGCGGATGACTGGTGAAACGCTATCGAGCGTCGAATCGAGCAAGTAGACAGATGTCGCCAGCAGCGCTGATGTCTGTGCGGCGAAGAGGTCGACGATGGGATCTTCTGGGTCCGGCAGCCCCAAATCGGGCTTCTGAATATAGAGGTGGGCAGGCACGCCCCAGAAACTCTCCTCGCATTCGGCCCACACGCCATTGGTGACGTCGTCAAGAAAGCGGCCTTTATTCTCGACGCATTCGGCAAATACCAAAGCCTGCAAGGCAGAGATGCGCGCGTTGCGAATGTTTTCGTAATCGGTACGGTTGCCGTTTCTTGCGTATTCGAGGAAGAGGGTGGCGGGCATCGCAGGCCATTGGTAGCGCAGGTATTTTTCCCCACCTGCAAGCAAGCCGGCCCGCGTCTCCGCGCGCAGTCCGTCCCAGGCGCCGCGGTCGTGAATGATCGGAAATGGCCGGTATTTATCTCGCGGAATGAGCGATTGCCTAAGCTTCTCGGGACTGCACGCGTTGCTCAGGAGATTGCGCTGCTTCCCTCGCGGAGACGCGGTATCGAGCTTGTCCGTATTAGCGTCGAGTGCGGAGAGAGATGCTGTGCCTGCAAGCGCGGCTGATCCTAAGAGGAAGTGGCGGCGGGATAATAGAGAAAAGCCGTTCGGTCGCTGCACGCGATTCCTTTCGCTCGTGTAAATTACGATCCTATCCTCAGTACACGATGAGGAGCCAGGGTGTTACAGCAGTATCCGACCCACATCACCCATTAGGCGGGTAAACTCTATTTCTGAGCAGGCTTGACGAGAAACGAGTGGACATTATGCGGGTGCCGGTTCTAACAGTGGTTGTAGTTGCCTTATGGGTGTTGGCCGGCTCGCTCCTGGTTGGCCAGCCGGAAGGAGCCGGAACCTCCGAAGTCTGGATGTTCGATCAGATCTCCGCGATTGGCGGCCATGCTACCAAGGTACTGGGGCATCCCGAAGTGATCGAGACACCCTTCGGCCGCGCGATCCAGTTCGATGGGGTTGCGGACGCGCTGTTTGTTGCCGTCCACCCCTTGGCGGGCGCGAAGACCTGGACGTGGGATGTGATCTTCCGGCCGGACGCGGATGGAGCGGCGGCACAGCGGTTCTTCCATCTGTCGGTTCTGGATCCAGCAACAGGAAGGGATACCGACGACCGGCTGCTGTTTGAAATACGAATCGTCAACGGGCAGTGGTGCCTGGACAGCTTTGCGATGGCAGAGGGGCAATCAAAAACATTGCTGAATTGCGAGAAATTGCATGCCCTGGGAAAGTGGTATCGAGTGACCGCCGTCTACGACGGGAAGTCGCTCAGGAACTACGTAGGTGATGAGTTGCAGGGCGAGGGCGGCGTGCAACTGGTTCCGCAGCGGCCAGGCCATTCGTCGGTAGGAGTCCGCATCAACCTGATCGACCATTTCAAGGGAGCGATCTATGAGGCGCGGTTTACTCGGCGAGCTTTGGCGGAGGAAGATTTCCTGAAAATGCCGCAGGACGCAAAGCCCAGGTAGTCTTCTCTTGCCCCCGCGATCACCCAACGCTCTGCCCCAAAGCCGAACCACTCCCTCCAGCGAGCAGTGATAACCAACGGCATCCCTGCGGACGGTCTTCTCGAATATTTTCGCTTGCGCAGAAGAAAATTTCTGCATCTAACCCCGATTATGGCTTGGGCGATCACAAGGCGGAGGTTGGCTGGAATGCCCCTGTTCGTCGGGCTTGTGCTCGCGGGCTGCACAAGCCAGTCTGCCCAGCAGCCGGCCCCACCCTCTCAGCCGGTTCAACCGGAAGTGAAACCGGCACCGGCAACGCCCATCGCCGAGAAGAAGGATGAATTAGGAGAACAGTCCTGGGATCCGCAGTGGGATCTCGTTGTCGAGCAAGCGTTGTCACCGGACATGCTTTCACCAAGAGTGGCTCGCGAGGTGAGAAGCTACTGTCCCCGGTTCGCCGCGCTGAGCGATGGCGATAAACGTGCTTTTTGGGCCTATACCTTTCAAGCGCTGGCAGGAGCGGAGGCCGGCCTGAAACCGACCACGAATGTGCGCCATACCGAGCCCGAAGTGGCGGTGCAGGACACGGTTACCAAACGAATGGTCCGCAGTGAGGGCCTGCTACAGCTTACTTATATGGACGCAACGCGGTACGGCTGCGAATTCGACTGGAAGAAGGATAAGACGCTGCCGGAAAAAGATCCGGCGAAGAGCATCCTGCAGCCGAGGAATAATCTGTTGTGTGGAGTGAAGATTCTGGAGAATCAAATCGTCACGCAGAGAAAACCCCTGCTCACAGCGTCGAGTTATTGGGTTACACTGCGGCCTGGAACCCCAAGTTACTTGGTGTTTGCAAAGCAGATGAAGAATGTGCCCACGGTGTGCCGCGAAGGCATGCCGCCAGTAGAAACGGCAAAGCGCAGGCGCCCCGGCAGTGCACCGGCTGAGGCCCTTGCGCTTCATACGCCTGGTTCAACTGCGGCTAACTAACTTGTCATGGATCTGACGCAGGACGATCGCCTCTTCGTTCTCACCGGCGCGGGAATCTCCGCGGAAAGTGGGCTTGCGACCTTCCGAGGTTCGGGAGGGTTGTGGAACGGATATCGAGTGGAGGAGGTGGCCACGCCCGATGCCTGGGATGCCAATCCTGAACTGGTGTGGCGTTTCTATTCCATGCGCCGCCGGGATGCCATGGCTGTAGAGCCGAACGCTGCGCACCTGGCTTTAGCTAGCATTGAACGAAAACTAGGCAATCATTTTTATCTCTGCACGCAAAATGTCGACGACCTTCACGAGCGCGCCGGAACACGCCGCGTTCACCATATGCACGGGACCCTGTTCCAGTCGCGCTGCGTGGAATGCAACCTGCCTTTTCCAGATCATTCCTCTTACGAGACTGCGGCCGACCTGCCGAGCTGTCAAGAGTGCGGTGAACCGGTTCGTCCGCACATCGTGTGGTTCGGCGAAGTCCCCCTGGACATGCAAGGCATCTACGCCGAACTCGACCGCGCCACCCGCCTGCTTGTTGTGGGCACTTCGGGATCTGTCTATCCCGCCGCAGGACTGGTACACGTTGCCAACCAGCGCGGCATAGCCACCACCTATGTGGGTCCGGAAGAACCTCTGAACGCCGACGCCTTCGACGAGATCGTTCTGGGATCAGCCACAGAAGTGCTTCCACGGATCCTGTAGACCGAGAGACCTATGCTGCGGCTCCTGTCTCCCGCTGTTCCTCAGTCCAAATCTTGTATTCGCGGCTGGCGTGGCCGAGGCGATAAGAAGTATTTCTTGTTTCCGCGACATTAGTCTTCTCATCGAACCGCACGATGGGTGAGCTGAAGATGAATGTGCCCTCCCCTATTCTTGGATGGCTGAACACCTTGCCTACCAATAAGCTTCCTGCCTGCAATCCTTGATAGCTGGCAATGTTCGCGCTTTCCACAACCGCCCAATTCTCCAACCTGGCGCAAGGCTTTTGCTTTGGCATGCTATCGTCCTCTGTTTACTTGGATGCGACCAAGCTAAACGGCGCCAAACAAAAAGCTTAGGCAATATTTACCATCTGGGAGGGAAATACTGCGCATGGGACAACAGAATGCATGACAAAGCAACAACACTGGCTCTTTCACGGCTGCTTCTAATAAATGTCAGGTTCCCGGCTGTCATATTTCTGCCCGTATTCATTGTCATGGGGCGCCGGCCCATGTGGAATCAGCGGCAGATGAACGACTCCCAAATCCGTGTGATCGGCGGAGATACGTACTCGACGCGCGGAGACATTCGGTGTCCCCGGACCCTCGCCCTCTACCCATACGTGCAGCATGTAATCATCCGGGGGAACGTTCGGAATGTGAAAACGTCCTTCGGCCCCCTCTACGCTATAAAAGGGCGTCGATAGCGCGATCACGACTGCGCTCATCTCGGGGTGAATGTTGCAGAATATGTAAGAGACGCCTTCGCGGCTGAACGTAATGTCCTTCGACGAGCCTGCCTCATAAAGGCCCAGATCGAAGCGGCGCCCCTCAAATTCAGAGAAAACATTGTGAAAGAAGGGATCGGCATTGGGAAAGCGTACGACACTCCCGACCGGCACGATGAGCAGGTGAGGCGTGAACTTTTTGTTCTTTTGCAGGAGGGTATAGGTCTTGCCGCTTGCAGGAGCGGAGACGCTCGTTGCATGGATTGGCGTGAGCCAGATGGCAGCCGGCGGTTGCGTTCGCATATGCCCAGCTTGCGCAGTCACATCCAGAAGCTCTTGGGAGTGCATGGGCAGAACAGAGCCGAGCAGCCACGCGAAAACTACGTACTTCACGCAATGGCTACAGTTCGTGCGAGTGATCTGCATAGTTTAGTTTAGAACCGATAGCCTCCGGCAACACCATATACGTCCGAGACCCAGTGCGGGCCGATCGCATAGGAGCTGTCGATTCTGCGGTACTCGAAGGAAAAGAGGGTATAAGCAGTCGGACTGTAGATGACGTTGGTGAACCAGGTCGCGTTGCGCGCGAGGCCCAGATAGGGGCTGGTTGCATTGAGGGCATAGGGGCGAATCTGGTGGGCGAAAGCGTTATCAAGCCCATAGGCAACATTGAACTCGAGGCGCTCATTGGCGCGCGCTTTCAATTGCGTCCAGCCCCCAACATCGTCGAGCGGACGATAGTAATACTCGGTGCCTCGTTCTGCATATAGATAATCTTTGAAGGCGCCGCCACCCAATCCTCCGAGCGCCAAGCCGCGATAGAAACTCCCGCTTGACTCCAGGTGCGCGAAGAGTGGGATGCGATAGTCGATGGTTGCCGCCCAGGCGTCGAAACTAAAATTTTCGTTGAAAGTGTGAGGGCTGAAGTACCCTCCAACCCCAACGCGCAGGCCGGTGAGGTCATTACCGCGGGCATACCCTAACCTGGCTTCCGTCCCCGGCCAGCGGCTTTCCTCCCCCAGGCTGGCAACTGGGGGCGGGACGGTGCTCCCCTCCTGTAAGGGGGAATCAGGGACGTCAGCAATGGCAGCTTGCATGCTCATGCGGGAAGAGTCGTGGAGGCGCAGGGTCTGCTCCGCGCCGACCTGCGGCATCCAGTTCCATAGATTTCCCGACCAAGAGAGAGCCGGCTGGGCAATTGCCGTAATGGAAGTCGGCGTATTGGGGCTCACAATGGGACGGTCCATCGCAAAGAAGGCCCGCGTACTGTCCCAGGCCAATTCAGCATGGGCGGTGCGCAATCGTGCCACTCCGCCATTTTGCGAGTAGCCGCCATCCTGGCCAACACCTCCGAAGAAGTCGATCCGCACGTCCGCATCCGAGCTGGCTCCGAAGACGTGGGGCCCACGTGCGTCGAGTCCAAGCACGGTCTGGCGCAGGGAAATTCCGGTCGTTCCACCTGCACCAGTAACCCATGTCGGCGACTGAGGAATATCCACGGCGGCGGTGTTGGCAAAAGTATTCATAAGGATCAAGCCGGTGAGCTTTACGGGAAATTTCGATGCGCTCTCGACCTTATCCTGCTGATGGGTAGCGATCTCGCTCTGTTGCACCTGCTGCTGTTCGCGGATATTCTCCACGTCAGCATTGAGCCGAGCCACCACCTGATCCTCTGTCTGTTGCGGCGCCTGTCGAGTCGCAACGAGCTGTCCCTGCAATTCGGTAACCTGGCGGCGGAGCTCCTCGATCTGCCGTTGCGAGGATTCGAGCGCCGCTTGCTCCCGGTTCACCATTTCCGCGAGCCGATTCACCTGCGACTGTACTGAGTCGGTCGCAGAAGCGGGGTTATCTCGCGTTTGCTGCGCATCCGATAAGCCGGTCACGAGGAACAACATAGGTATCAACAAACGGCATCCTGGGAGATTCACTGTAGTATCCCTCCTGGTGTAGGGGACGGGGTCTCCGGCTGTTCCGGTGTCGTATTTGTAACTACCTTGGTAAAGTCGGTACACAAGGAAAGCCGAAAGACCGTCTCGCCCGGCTGTGTGCTCAGCAAGGTGACGGCGCCGCCATGTTCCTTTGCCACCGAACTGGCCAGCGTCAGGCCAAGACCGGTCCCGCTGTGCTTGCCGTCACTCACGAAGGGATCAAAGAGAGAGTCGCGAATGTGTTCCGCCACGCCGGGGCCCGAATCAGTAATCGTCAACGTAATCATCTTCTCCGAGGCGGCGATCAAGACAAGTACCTCACGCGTCCCCTCTGTCTTGCGGGCCGACTGACAGGCGTTGAGCAATAGGTTGTAAATCGCTCTTTGCATCTGCTTCGCGTCGACCAGTGCATACCCCCCGGATGGATCAGCGCATTCTATTCGGATGGCTACCCCTTCGGCTTCAGGATGAGCCCGCAGCAGGGAAACGCATTTCTCCACGATTCTCACCAGGGAATTGCGCTCGCGATGATAGACAGCTCCCGTCTTGCTGAAGATCAGCAGTGACTCGAGAAGTTCGGTGGCGCCGTGCACAGCGATATGAATGTCGGTAAAGAATTCGTGACGCTCCTGCTCAGAGAGACGGGGCGAGGAGAGAAACTCGGCGTTGGCGTAGACAGAGGCCAGGTAATGCCTCAGATCGTGCGAAACAGAGCTTGCCATCCGCCCTATGGTCACTAGCTTTTCCGATTCCAGCAGGGCGCGGTTGGTATTGATGATCTCGTTGCGCATGCGGGCAAACGCGGCACTTAGCTCGCGCACCTCCCTCGTGCCATCGCTAGGCAACGCGCGGGAATGGTCACCAAAACCAAAAGCACGAACCCCTTGGGCCAGCATTTCCAGCGGCTGCGTAACGAAGCTCGAAAGCGCCAGCATCAGGAGAGACCCAAGCACGATAGCGGCAACGCCCAGCAACAAGACCAGCCGATTGGTATCGTGAACCACTCGATTTGCCTGCGCGAAGGACTTGAGCACCACCAGCCGCAGTGGGTGAGCTGCTTCAGCTGAAAGGTCGGCCTGCGTCCCCAGGAATTGTTCCGCGCCAAGCGATATCTCCTTGTTGCGTCCGCCCCCGACGGATTGGAGGGTCTGGTATTTGCCCAACAATTCCTGCTCGAGTTGGGGGGGCAGAGTACTTGCCATGATCTCTGCGCCGGCGAGGAAGGTCACTTCGTTCCCAGATGCGCGACTAATCAAATTGACAACATTGCGGTCGATCGCATATCCGCTCACCACGTAACCCAGGAGGGTACCGTGGCTTGCCTCGCCGAAGTACAGCGGCCGCACGGAGAAATCAAACAACCTGCCATCCGCTACCAGATAGTGTTCGCTCGATCGGGTCATCGCCCGCTGCAGTTCCTGCTCGAGGGCTGGGGAAGGAGGCTTGCCTTGTGTGTACACGGTAAGGACCCGGCCGGATGTGTCAGCCAGCGCGAAGAGATCGCTGCCACTATCCTTCCAGAACAAGGTCGCGCCATCCTGGATGGTGCGCTGGTCGTGCGTGGTCATCAGAGCTTTTAGATCCGACAGGTCGGCGAGCAACGCACTCTCATGAATCAGGGCATCCCGGCGCTGCTGTTGCAGATTCTGCAGGGTGGCCAACGAATGGGTGAGATCGTCGGAAAGCTCCTGGCTGACATGTTGGTGTATCCGGTTACGGATGATGAGCAGGCTGCCGCCGGTGACCGTCGTAGTAACCGCGATCAGCGCCGCGATCAGCAATACGCGGGTTCGGATACCACGGAATGACGGCATCAGGTGGCTGGCTCTTCAGGGAGTAAATTTATAGCCGGCACCATAGATTGTTTGCAAATGTCGCGGGCTCGCCGGATCCGATTCAAGCTTTTGCCGGAGCTTGAGTATCTGGTTGTCGACGGTTCGCGTCGTCGGGTAGGAGTTATAGCCCCACACATCACTCAGCAACTCGTCGCGACTGAGCACGCGCTCTGGATTTTTGGTGAAAAACCGAAGCAGCTTGAACTCATGGGCGGTGAGAGATATGACTTTGCCGCTCTTTCTGGCAATCATCTTGAGAAAATCGATCTCGCAGTCTCCAAACCTGTAGGTGGCGACGGGGTCCGATTTGCGCCTGCGGCGTATGGAAGCCTGTACCCGCGCCAACAGTTCGCGGGGACTGAAGGGCTTGGTCACGTAATCCTCAGCGCCCAGTTCCAGCAACAGCACTTTGTCCACCACTTCGCTCACTGCGCTCAAAATGATCACGGGGGTATCGGGCGAAGCGCTCTTGATGCGTTTACACACCTCACGGCCAGACAATTGCGGCAGGATCAGGTCCAGGACGACGGCAACGGGTTGATGGGCGATGAAAGAATCAACCCCAGCTCGACCGTCGGAGGCGACTTCTACCTTATACCCCTCGTCATGAAAGATGCGGTGCAGCACCTTCTGCATGCGAGGGTCATCCTCGATGATGAGAATAGTGCCTTGGTCTTCAGTCATAGCAAACGCTCTCCACTCTGCCTTCGAACATGAACTCCACCCTCTATCGTGCTCCAAACATTGGGCCTTTCGAGCATCGTGGCGACAGAATGACATTGTAATGACATTTTGGTAGACCTGATTCGTTTGCCCTGAAGCGGGGCTTTTTGGGGGGGCCTGCCGCATCCCGCCAAGCGGGTGCTAGCATGGGTGGATTCGAGGACATTTATGCCTAAGTTCATTATAGAGCGCAACATACCGGGCGCCGGCAAGCTGGACCGCCAGCAACTCGCCGCCATTACGCAGGCTTCCTGCAACGTAATCAAGAGCATTGGCCCGCAGATCCAGTGGCTTGAGTCCTACGTCACGGACGACAAGCTGTACTGCGTCTATATTGCTCCCGATGAGGCGACCATACGAGAGCACGCCCGGCTGGGGCAGTTCCCGGCAGATTCGGTGCAGGCTGTGCGTTGCGTGATTGATCCCACGTTCGCCTGACAAACACAGTCCGCTGGTGGGAACCCAATTTCAGTGTGCTCAAGGGCCGAGGGCCGCCATCGTTACTATGAACTCGGCTGCTCGAGGGGGTGAGTGGCGCTACAGTTTATTCGCAGGCCCATCTTTATCGGGCGGGGCGCCGGGCCGGCCCTTCCTGGCAAGCCTCATCTTCTTTTCAAACTGCAGCTGCTGGAGTTGGCTCAACGAGATGCCGAGCTTGTCAGCCTGCGCACGAAGGTCAGCCCAGTCGGTGGCGAGTTCCGCGGGCTTTTCTTCTTTCGGTCCTTCAACCTTGTCATCTTGCATCACGCTTCATCTTACGCTCCCGCCTCCAACTCCTGCGAAGGCGCTCCGTTGCTGGCTTCGAGCCTGGGAGCCCGCTTCAACACGCCGGGATGGGGAGTTGATCAATTACAGTGCGGATCAATTCACGCATCAGGCGAACTTCGTTGTCCAGGCGTTCTACGCTTGAACGAAAGTGGTCGACTTTTCTGTCACTCTTCACAGCGGGAGAACAGAGCTGTTCGAAGCTCGTTTTCAGTCCTAAGTGGTAGCCCCGGATGGCTTCATCAAGCCCCTGGAGCAAGCTTGAGGAGTCCCTGGTAAGGAAATTCGAGTCGAATGCCAGTGCGTCAAAGAGCTCGGTCGATTCCTTTTCCGCGGTGACGTTCACCACAAAGACGCCCAATTGCTGCACTCGCGCTGATCTGTCGAAGATAGGAAAGCAGTAGTCCAACCAATGACCGAACTCCAAAGTATCGCGCACGTGGCCCGCAATCCAGATCGTTGCCGGCTTACCAGTACGCAATACCCCCTCGTATGCAGGTTCAACCTGTGTTGCGAGATCACCTACGATTTCGCGCGAGGTCTTTCCAATGTGTTGATCCACCGTTGCCCGCGTCTCGTATGCCAGGGCGGCATTGACTGATTCAACGCGTGTCTGCGAATCCAGCACGCAAATGCCCAAGTGCACGGCACGGTCAGCCGCGGCGAAAAGCGCTTTGATGTAGTCAGGCTGCTCAAACCTGCGTGGTTCCCTGGCGTTTACCAGTTCTGGCCCTATGCGTCTAAAGGCGGAAACATTTTGTCCAGACATATCAACAATCCTACCTTCCTGCATGGATACGGAAGCAGAGTGTGCACCGGCGAAAAGCGACCTGGTCCGCGCGAACCTGTTGCCGGGGACTGAACCTTCGTTACTTGTCTAGTAGTTACCGCGTCATCGGGCCTTGTCAAAGTTTACCAACTTGTGGCTCCAAGTATTCCTCAGCAATTGCCGCGCCGGGCCGGCCCGCGCTTTGAGCACATTTTCGGAGAAACTCACATCAGCTATCAGAGTGTGGGAACCAGTCCTGGAGAGCCTGCCTGAGCTTGTCGAAGGGGCTGAGAGTTCCTGGGTGAACCACGCCCCACGTGAATGATTTGGCTGGAATCGTGACATCCCACGGGTCACTTTGGGATGTCACGATTCGAAAAAGAGGTCTATCCTGTTGACCTCCCCCAAGGACAAGTAGGTTCGCTGTCTGAAATCGGCGCGAAAGAGCGCCACGACCTGGTTGCGCAGGTCTGCCGGCCGATGAAGCGCCCTGCGTACCCGCATGTTCATTCGAACCCGGAATCAGCATTCGTTTCTGAGTGCGCGACTGCGCAAGAAGTGAGGTGAGCGCCATTGACAACCCCATCAAGCCGAAAGTCAATGTCGAGGAGTCTATTGAGAACGCGAAAGTCTATTGCAAGCAGAACCCTGCGAGCTTTGTCAGTCTGCGGGATTATAGCGGTGACATTTACAACCAGACCTGCGCAGACTTTGCAGCAGAGCAACACGCCACCGACCCCGCATACAAAGTCGGCTCAGATTAACCCGCGCAGCATAGGCCTCGTATTGCTGGCGGCAAAAGCTCCTACGGGGCATTCTTAATTGCGGAAAAGGGGGGGCAGCAAACATTGGCTGCCGCCCCCCTTTTCCGCTCCGGTCCATTGGTGCGGAAGTCACCGCGCACACAGCGAAGCTTTGTCGGCATCACCCTGCAAACACTTAATGGCTGGCATCCGTGCTCGTCTGCGGATAATCAGTGACTTTGCGGTCGACGCGCGGGTGAATCGACGTTGCCCCGCCCGTGTCATTGATCACGTTGCTGATTCCGCCGTTGTTGCCTAAGCAGACCGTGATGATGTCGTGGAACCTGACCTCGGGGTTTCGCGGAGTTTCAATGGCCCGGCTGAGCAGCACGCCGGGGTGCTGAAAAACACTGTAGACCCCAAGACCCCACGCTTCATGGGCCGCCACAGAATCGGCAATCTTGTAGGAGGCCCAGCCGTCCACACCTGGCGCACTCGAATACCTCGCCTGATCAGGAGGATCGTAAGGAATCTCGGATTGGTAGAAGTAGGTTCGGCCGCCGTTGCCGTTCCACAGGACCTGGAACTGCTGATGATGTTCGACGAACAGACCGTAGACCGTCACGCCATTGCCGTTCACGACCATTCCGTTCGCGCTGGTATTGAGGTTCCACCCTACTCCGGATCCATGATCTGCACGCCATATCCAGGTGTGATCGACGATGGTGTCGTTGCTGTTGATCTGCAAGTTGACCCGTGTGCGGCCGACCCCGGCGCCGCCTACCCGGAAAAAGACATCGTGAAGAGAGATTGGGTTCTTGCGATGGCTGGTCCGGCTTCGATCCGGTCCGACCTGGAGCAGCACTGGCGATTGAATCGGTCCCGCGTCGATTAGCAATCCGGCAATGATGATGCCGTCCGCATCCGCAGTTGTCATGGCAGGAGTGCCATGGATAGGGCGAAGCGTGGCAAAGCCTAATCCCAGTACTACAGTGTCGGGCCGGGTGACGCGAATAGCAGAGGCAAGGTCGTAGATACCCGGCGTAAAGAGCAGGTTCTTGCCACTGGCCAGCTGAGCGTTGATGCTGGCCGCGGTGTCGACGCCGGGCCGTGCGATATAGAACGCACTGATGGGGATGGATCTACCAGGTGTTTCGCCACCCTGCCAGGTGATGCCTATGCTGTTAGCGCGGAGCGACGGAATGCGAACGCTGAAATCTCCGCCTCTGTTTACCTGGAGAAAGGGCTTCTCTCGGATGATCGGAGTAACGGGGACGTCAGTATAGGGCGGCGATGGCCACTTACCCGCAGGCGGATCGACCACGCCCACGAAGACCATGTTCCAGTTGGAGCCGGTCCAAGCGCGCCACTCACAGTTCCTAGAGATCCATTGCTGCTGGCTTCCGGAATCGACATTACCGTCCACCAAGTCATCTGACATCCAGCCGCCGCTCGCCCAGCCGCGATTTTGATGGAGAACCAGGTTTCCTGCAATGTGCATGCGGCGCAGAGCAATAGCCTGTGAGACGGCCCACTGCATAGTGCCGCCCGTAGGCGTGACCGAAAAACCTTCCGCAGCTCTCCAGAAGGTGGTGGTCGCGTTGTTGTTCGGCAGGTTGGCATCGGCGTGCACGTTTCCAACAATGCGCGTGTCATCGGGTAGGGCGCCCAACCCGATCACCTCGGTGTAGAACCCCACGGGAACATCCACATGGTATTCGCCCGGCAGAAACAATAGAGCGTTGCGCTCCGCTCCGAATTCATTGTGCTGCTGTACGGCATAGACTCTGTCGATTGCCTTCTGAATGGCCGCCGCCGGCGTGGATGGACCAAAGATCACAACATTAGGACCGAAGTCCGGATTGGCCGCGCGCGCGGCCATCGAGGGGAATGAAGCATAGACTAGCAGGGCGAAAACGATGCTCAACCTCGTCATGCTATGCGGTTTCGGCATGAATAAGGTCCTGTTCGCCAGAGGTAACGAAGAATCCGGCTCCAGAGGCCGTCCATCTCCGTGCCGCGCGCTCACCAGACATAAGTTCCTACCGATTCCGCGGGCAGCGTCGTTGTAAGCACTTTGCCATGGTACCGGACACTCACGGTCGTGGGGAAATTGGCAGTATTCGATAAGACCAGAACGATCTTCCCATCAGGAGTTCGAAAGGCGACATCTCCCAGTTGTTCCAGCTCGTTCGACCCGATCCGCACAGAACCAGGAGGGACAAACTTGGAAAAGTGCGCGACGGTGTAATAAGCAACATTACGAGTTACTTTGTTGCCGTCGAGGGTGATCGCACCCCGGCAACCGGTGCAGCCGCCGTTGTTGGTATGGGGTCCGTTGTTCGGATCAGCCGCAAGATTCCAGAGAAGGACATTTCGGCTCCAGTTCCGGGTAGCGCCAACCATGACCCAAGTGATGGCAGCCGCAATCCCGAGCGGATCGCCGGGAGCTTCGGTCACCGACTGCTCGGTAAGATATAGGTTTTTGTTCGGGTACTCATCGTGCACTTTCGTCAATGTGGAGACTTCGCCGCCATAGAGGTGAAAGGCAATGCCGTCGACAAACTTGCCGGCCTGGTGGTCGGCCAGGATCGATAACGGATACGAGGGTGCATCCGCGTTATGGTCGTAGAGAAGTATCTTGGTATCGATTCCCGCCTTATGAAAGGCTGGTCCGAGGTACTTGGCGATAAATGTATCTTCCTCTGCGGCAAACACCACCATGCTTGGGGTATTCTTCGGGTTCAAAGGCTCGTTCTGAACCGTAACTGCGTCGATGGGGATTCCTTGGGCTTTCATTCCTTGAACGTATTTCACAAAGTACTCTGCATACGCTCCATAGAACTCCGGCTTCAGACTCCCTCCCTTTGCGTTCTGGTTCGTTTTCATCCAGGCTGGAGCGGACCAGGGCGAGCCAAGTATCCGAATATGGGGATTGATCGCGAGAATCTCCTTGAGGATGGGGATGACGTCCGCCCGATCAGGGTCCAGGCTGAACTTCGCCATCTCTACATCGGTTTGACCTTCCGGTAAATCATCGTAGGAATATACATTGGCATTCATATCGGATGATCCGATGCTCACCCTCAGGTAGCTGACGGCAATACTCTCTCCCGAGGTGGCGAAGAGTTCTTTCAGCAGTGCGCCCCTCTGAGCCGGATCCATACGCATGAGAAGCTGCGCACTTCCCCCGGTCACAGCGAAACCAAATCCATCGATAGACTGGTACTGCTGGTCGTCGTTCACGTGGATCGTGGGCAGAGTATTGGCGGATGCGGAAAAGTGTAAGGGCTCTTTCTGCAGGGTCATCAATTGGGAACGATCCGCAGTGGTCAACCACACCCGAACTTCCCCAGGCTCTTGCGTTCTGGCCGATATTGCCGAACAAAACAGGACCGCACACAGAGTAAAGGCGAGCCGCGGATTCATTGAAGCCTCCTCTTACCCAACGCCGTCGGGCTTTGGGCCTTAAGCCGTACCGTCAGACTGGCTTAGACAAACGATTGTTTACTAGAATACGAGTACTAATAAAATTCCGCAAACGGATGCGGAACAGCGCCCAGGTTGTTTGTCAAGCATTGTCGATGGAAGTGGCCTGGGGAAGCGCTTCCACGATGTCCGCTGATTCGGGTTCCGGCCACAACCCTTGACCTCAGCGCGATCCGATCACTACTTCGCCGCCCACAATGAAGAAGGACGGCGGATGCCGCCGTCCTTCTTCGGAAATGCCCTTCCAGATTTTGCTCCTAGAAGAAGAATCTCCCATAGGCTTGCATGGTGCGACCGGTTTGCGTGGTCGACGTGATCTGGCCCACGCTGGGATTCGCAACGCCGGAGGCGAGAGCCGCTGCGCTGAGCTGGTTATTGGGGAGATTAAAGCTTGGATGATTTATGAAATTTGTGGCATCCATGCGAATCTCAAAGTGCGCCGATTCCCACTTCGGAATGTTGAAGGTCTTACCGATCGATAAATCAATGTCGCTAAGATCCGGTCCGTAGAGGGAGTTCCGCCGGACGTTGCCAAAGGTATTGTTCGCCGGCGTCTGATAGGCGAGCTGATTGAACCAATTATTAATCGATTGATTCGTAGCTTTGGGATTGCCCACGCGATTGGGGAACCAGAACCCATCCAGCGCGCCCGCATTGGTGGCAGAGGACATGATCGGAGTAAACGGGGTCCCTGCGTTCCAAAGGAATATGGAGGAAACCTTCCACCCGCCAAGCACGGCATCTCCTATACCGTGGTTCATGAGCTGATGCCCGCTTCCAACGGGAAGCATATACACCAGGTAGCCTTTGAACATCCTGGGCGAATTGAAATTCGAGGGTCCGTAGTTCGCTGATGGGTTATAGGCGTCCTGATAATACGCATCACCGTAGTGGCTGCCCCAACCCGACGTGTCCTGATCGTCGAGCATCTTGCTCCAGGTGAAATTAACATTGGCAAGCAGCCCGAACCCCATCTGCTTCCTAAGTGACAGCTGCATGGCGTTGTAGTTCGAAACATTGCTGTACAGGCCGGTCAACGCACCCGGGACGGAGGGCCCGATACCCAGGTACTGTGGAAATGGCCGCGCAGCCTGACCACCCCCAAGCTTATTCGCAGGTACCTGGTTGATATCCGCCTGAAATTGTAGCCCGGATCCGTGGCTGCCGACGTACGCGGCTTCCGCAGTCATATTCGCAGGCAATCGGCGCTCGACGGCCAGCGACCATTGCCAAATCTTGCTGACCGGTGTGTTGTAGGGCATATAAGGTATGTTTCCACCACCCTGACCGTTATAGGCACCCGCATCCCTGCTGGGTGGAAGATAGGGAAGGTTCGTGCCAGTACCGGAGAGTTGTACCACCGGCGCCTGACCCGGATTGGCGGAGATGCTCCCTGTGCTGGCGCTCCCGAAGCCAATCGGGGAACCGTCCACGTCCATGCTCCACAAGGTCGCATACTCGCCCACGCCACCCCGCACAGCCCAGTCGGGTGACGGCGACCAAGCAAACCCAAGGCGAGGCAGAACGTTGCCGTAAACAGTCGCGATTGCCTTGGTTCGCCCTTCGGCGCCGGCAAACCAAATGGCCCCCGGAGTATTGGTGACGGGGTTGGTGATGGTCGGATCGAAGCTGCCCGCCTTGTTATTCTGCTCGCTAAACCCGCCGTGGATCTCCCACCGCAGACCGAGGTTTATGGTGAGATTCGAGAGCAGCTTGATATCGTCTTGAACAAATACCGCCGGAAGTTTGGACCGCATTCCCTCTGATCCCTGGTCAAGGGCGGACCACTGTTGAACATCCCCCAGCAAAAAGTCCGAATAGCCGACATTGGAGTTGGGGGAGGTGTATTGGCCAGTAAACGTCAGGCTCGCCCCATTGAGATTTCCCCAAGGGGTGGAATTATCCTGTTCCATCAGAAGGTCAGCACCGAAGTGCAGTATGTGTTTGCCATGGATCATCGTCACTACGTCTGACAAATCAAAGGCGTTCTGGATATAGATCGCATTCGTCTGCGGGTTAAGTGTGTTGTTATTACCGCCGATTCCGTCAATGGTGATGTTGGGAAACATATCCACTTTTGAAAACTGCAAGCCCAGTTGGGCAGGATAACCCTTGTTCAGGCTGCCGGGCAGAAACCAATTGCCCCCGCGGGCAAATGAATAATGTGCCTCGTTCACTATTTTTGGGCTAAAGGTATAGACGTCCGTGACTTGTGCTGAAATTCCTTCGCCTGAACTCACCTGAGTATTGATAGGGCAACCGAATTGAAGGTCTGAGTTCGCCGGATTCGCCTGCACCAAGATGGTGAAGTTTATGCGGTTCTTGTCGCTCAGGTTGTAGTCCAGGCGTCCGAACGTGATTCGCTGAGGGCTGCTGCTCGTCTGCAGGTAGCGGTAGTTGTTGGCTACTAGCCCGGCGATGTTTGGCGCCGGAAAGTACTTCTGAATGGCGACAGCCACCGGATCAAAGCGGTCGACTGGAACCTGGTTGCCCGGAAACGGCAGGCCGGTGGCCGGATCGTCGATCACCCCGAAGACGGCAGGATCGAAATACCCCTGTTGCATGGCGGCAGTCGGTACGGTCGCGATTTGCGTCGATTGGTTTGGTTTTGTGATTTGGTCGTAATCGAAGTAGAAGAACATCCTGTCCTTCAACTTCGGCATCGGCCCGCTGAAAGATCCACCAAAGTTGTTGAACCGCAGGCTCGCCTTGGACCCCGGAATTGAAGTAGTCTCTCGCGTTCAGAGCGTCATTCTGGAGATACTCATAAGCTACGCCGTGCCATTGATTCGAGCCGGTTTTACTAATCAGGTTGAAAACATTTCCTCCGCTGCCATATTGGGCGGAGAAGGACGTAGCAACGATACTGACTTCCGCGATGGATTCTGTAACCTGGCTGTTGATATTGGCACTGTGCGGCATCCTGATTGTTCCCCCGTCAACCAGGTAACTGGAGTAGTAGGGTAGGGTTCCGTTGATGGCCATCGCCACCCCCGGATTCGACGATCCCGCATTCGATTTAGGAGTGCCCGAGGCACCGGGTAGCATCTTCACGAAGTTCTGCCAATTGGGCGTGACGTTGGGCAGGGATTCCAGGGCCGTCGCGTTGAAGGTGTTTGCCACCTCAGGATTCTCGGTATGCATTGCCTGCACATCGGATGAGACTACAACCTGCTGGGTGGTCGAACCCACATTCAACGTGGCGTCGACCGTCGCCGTCCCGACCTGCAGGGTGACTGGGCCGTGTATCAGCTTCTCAAAGCCAGCCTTGGTGAAGGTGATCGTGTAGTTACCCGGCAGAGTCGAGACGGTATCGTAGATCCCTTCGCCGTTAGTTACGAAATCCTTGCTCGCTCCCGTGTCGTCGTTCGTGACTGTGACGGTCACGTCAGGTAAGAGAGCCTTGGATGCGTCCGTTACTGTGCCGCGGATGTCAACGGAGTTAGTATTTTGTGCGCGACCTATACCAGCCACACACAGCAGAAGGCAAAACACGACTACAACGTACGCTGACTTTCTCATGACCGTCTCCGAAGCACTGATCGAGCAGTGAAGCACCCAGGACGACACTTAGCCTGACGGCAGTGCTCTGCGCACGCCGTTGACCTTACGAATGACGAGTTAATCTCTTGTCCCGCCCCCTGCACCAGAACATCCCTACGATTCAACTTTTATCCAGATGAGGTTGGCAGGCGAAACGGTAGTCCGCGTCTCCAGATGTTGTCAAGCGGAAACTTTGGGGGGCCCAAATAGACAAACGGTTGTTCTTCAATACATAGCTTTAATGCATAACTTCACGCCTTCAGCTTCAGCATGCTATACCCATTCATGGGCGCAGTTGAGATCTGCAAGATGACCACTCCGCTGCGGTCAGTACAATTCAGAAAGGATCCACATCATGGGTAAGCGAACCGGATTATGTTGCTCGTGCTTTTTGCTGAGTGCCCTTTGCTTGCCTGGGGTCACCTTTGGACAGACCAGCCAATACCAGGGCAAGCCGTTCCACGACAGCAAATATCAGGGCGGACCCCAACGCATTCCCGGGAAAGTATTCTGCGCTTATTACGATGCAGGGGGAGAAGGGATCGCATACCACGACACCGATGCGAAGAATAGCGGCAGTGGTGGTTTAAATCCGGCGGATGGGACTTATTTAAACGAGTTCCGCATGAACGAAGGAGTGGACACCTCCTACACCAAGTTCCACGACCAGATCGACAACAATCCTTACAACGCGGTGCAACCGCCCGAGGGACAACTCTATGTAGGCTGGACCGAGCCCGGCGAATGGTTCAACCTGACGGTAGAAGTGGAGCGCGCAGGTGTCTACACCATCGACCTTCTCTATACTTCAAACCGCGGTGGTGAGATATCGCTTGACCTGAACGGACAAAAGCTCACTGGGCTCGTGAATGTAGTGTCGACCAACAACCCCGCCGACCCTATCGCCTGGCGACAGTGGCACCACTGGAACGTGATGAAGAATCTGGTGGAAGTGAAACTGCCCAAGGGAACGAATGTACTGATCGTGCACGTGGTATCGGGAGGTAATATGAATTTCGCATATCTCGATTTCGAACCCAGGAAATAGTAGTTGTTCCTGTCTTCCATCGAGTTCTCCAAACTGCAACCGTGCTCTGGAACAAGGTCGAAGCATGATGCATGTTCTGCTGGTTCTAAGCCTCCTGGGCCTCACGACCTCGACCATCTATACCCTGTTGGTGGTGTCGGGAGCGTTGCATTTTGCCCAGCGCCGGCGCACCGCCGAGTTCCGCGAATTCACGCCTCCTGTAAGCTTGCTCAAGCCGCTGCACGGATCGGAGCAAGAGCTTGAGCTCCGCCTCGAAAGCTTCTTCCGCCAGGAGTACCCACGATACGAAATCATTTTTTGCGCGCGCAGCGATCGGGACCCAGCCCTATCGGTCGCCATGAGCGTCGCGGCGCGCTATCCACACGTTCCCACAAAATTCCTTGCCTGCGGTGAATCTCCGTACGCGAATGCCAAGGTTTGGTCGCTCGAATATATGCAGCGTGCCGCCGAGCACAAGATTCTTGTGATCAGCGACAGCGACGTGTCGGTGACCCCTGATTATCTGCGTGCCGTGGTGGAGCCGTTTGCCGACGATCGAATAGGCCTGGTGACCTGCCTCTACCGCGGTGTGGCCTTGTCGCCTACGGCCGCTGAAAACCGCAGCCTCTGGTCCCGCCTCGAAGCGGTGGGTATGTCGGTCGAGATGTCCTCTGGCGTGCTGGTGGCGGAAATGCTCGAAGGGATGAAATTTGCTCTTGGACCAACGATGGTTGTGCGCCGCGACTGCCTCGATCGCGCAGGAGGTTTCACCGCGATCGGAGAACACCACGGTGACGATTTCATACTCGGGAAACTCGTGGCAGCCCATGGGCATAAGGTGCTCTTATCGACCCACTCCATCGAGCACCATATCTTGAATACATCCTTCGCTTCGTCAGCGCGCCATCAGATTCGCTGGATGAGGGGCACGCGATTTTATCGTCCTAAGGGACATGTTGGAACTGTGCTGACGTTCAGTACGCCCTACGGGCTGCTGGCAGCCATCGTGGCGTTGAGCGTTCACCGCCCGCTGCTAGCTGCTCTGCTTCTCGCTTGGAGTTGGGTGACCCGCGTGACGCTGGCAGCCCTGGTAGGCGGCTTGGTGGTTCGCGAGCCTGATCTCTGGCGTAACGCCCTCCTGTATCCTTTGCGGGACCTAATGGGCTTCTTCTTTTGGAGCGCGAGCTACCTTGGCAACCAGGTGGTATGGCGGGGAGAAGTATACGAACTCCTTCGTGGTGGGCTGATGCGCAATAAGAGAATCCCCGGCCTCCCCACATCCGCCGGCTCAGTTTCCCCCCTTCCACCAGTTGTCTCATTGGGCTTAAACCGCCCGGCCTGCACCGACTCCTCCCAAACCTACGGGCTCCATCCCTAAGCCTCCGCCATCATCTCGCTGGGTTGTATAGTGGACCGGTGCACTTGGGAACCTCCGGGATGAAGTGGCGCGACTGGTCGTGAGGTGAGATGGCAAACCAGGTCTTTGATGTGTGTATCGTTGGCTCGGGCGCGGGTGGAGGCACGCTTGCCGGCCATCTGGCTCAACGCGGAGTAAAGGTTGCGTTGGTCGAGGGCGGTCCACCCAGGAATACCCGCACCGACTTCAACACGCATGCTCTTCCCTTTGATTATCCGAACCGGCACATCCCGACCGTGAAGCCAGGTAAGCCCGATTTTGGCTCGGAGCGCGCTCGCGGCCTCGGAGGTAAGACGATGCTTTGGAACGCAGTGGCCTTGCGCTTCAGCCATCGTGACTTCAAGGGATACACCATCGACGGAGCGGGAGCCGATTGGCCGATCGACTATGCCGACATGGCTCCGTACTATGACCGGATCGAACGGGAAGTGGGTGTCTGCGGAAATCGTGACGGCCTGGAAGATCTCCCCGACGGAATATACATGGAGCCTCCTCCACTGAAAGTGGGAGATCTGCTGCTGCAGCGCGGTGCTAAGGAACTAGGCATACCCATCATCCGCACCCGCAAAGCAACGCTAACCAGGGCGTCCCAAACGCGACCTGCCTGCCATTATTGCGGCAACTGCATGGGCGGCTGCGATGTCGCGGCAAAGTACAACTCCGCTGACGTTCACCTGGCCCCGGCCATGAAAACGGGTCACCTGACCGTCTTCCCTAACTCGGTTGTGCGCGAGGTTGTGGTTTCCAACGAGAACCGGGCCACCGGAGTGCGCTATCTTCATCGGGTTACGGGCCAGGAGGGCGAGGTTCACGCGCGCGCTGTGGCAGTTGCCTGCGCCTGCATACAGAGCGTAGGGCTGCTGTTAATGTCTGAGTCGCGACTCTATCCCCAAGGGTTGGGAAATTCCAGCGGCCAACTCGGCCGCAACTTCATTCCTCACTTCAACTCGGGGGTAGAAGGCTTTTTGACGGAGATGATCGGCCGGCCGGTGGTGAATGATGAGGGCTTCATTGATCATGCCTACCTACCCTCTTACATGCACTCGCAAAAAAGAGACTACGCACGCAGCTACGGAGTGCAGATCTACACCGGCATTCGCCGCACCACTGGATGGGCAAAGGAGGTCCCGGGCTTTGGCGCCGCCTACAAGCAATCCGTCAAGCAACGCTTTCCGGCTTACGCCAGTTTTCAATGCTTTGGCGAAATGATTCCCAATGACCAGAGCTTCATTCAGCTGGATAAGTCGGTAAAGGACGAGTACGGCTTGTACCCGGTGAAAGCGATCGCGGTGCAACAGGAAAACGAAAGAAAGATTTACGAAGCCATGAATAAGGCATCGGTAGACATCCTCGAGCGAGCCGGCGGAGAAGTGCTCTCTGTTTCCAATTTTGAAGAGCCCACTCTTAATCACCAGTTGGGCGGTTGCCGCATGGGGGCTGATCCGCGCACCTCGGTCGTCGATTCATTTTGCAGAAGCCATGATGTACCCAATCTTTACGTGGTGGATGGCAGCGTCTTTCCTTCCTCTTCAGAAAAGAATCCGACCTTGACCATCATGGCTCTGGCAGCGCGCAGCGCCGATCACATCAGCGATCGTTTTCAAAAAGGAGAGATCTGATGAAAAGCCGGCGTGAAGCGCTCAAAATTATCGGAGCCGTCGGTGTTACGTGCGCGTTCCCGTTTTCCGCCAACGAACTTTACGGTCAGCACGTCCACCCGTCTGGAGAAGCGCCGTTCCAGGAAGGTAAGCCCCCGTCTGCCCCGCGATTCTTCACCCCCGCGGAGTTGCTGGTGATCTCACGCTTGACCGACCTCATCATTCCACCGACCGAAACCCCTGGCGCCGCGGCCGCCGGCGTTCCACAATATATCGATCTGGTCGTGAACGAAGATCCGAAACTGCAGGGCATCTTTCGCCAGGGGCTACCACGTTTAGACGCGATGAGTGAATCCAGATTCTCCAGCAGCGCGTTTCTGCAGCTGACCGAAACGCAGCAGGTCGAAATCCTTACGTCACTCAGTGAAGCCGCCGAACAGAAAGCGCCTCCCAAGAAAAACGTAGCTGGGGACGATGCTGCTTTCTTCACGGCAATCAAAAGCCTGACCGCAGACGGATACTACACGTCCCGCATCGGACTACTGCAAGAGCTGGGATATAACGGCGACACTTATCTGGCAGCATTTCCGGAATCCAGGATCCCGGAACACTAAAAGGCACAAGCAACACGAGGACGTTCCATAAAATGCTGCTAGCGGAAGGATCGATTATCTATGTTTCGTAATTGGTATGCGACGTTTGCTGCGTGCGCTCTGCTCTTTCTGTGTGCAACGGGCCGCTCTGCCAGCCGGCCCGACGAAATCCCTTTTGAAAAACACACCATCGACCTCGGGTCTTCAGAAACCGCGCTTTTTGCCGACATCAATCGTGATGGGAAACTCGACCTGGTGTCAGGTGAGTACTGGTATGAAGCGCCACTGTGGACCAAGCACCATTTCAGGGAGATCCTGTTCACCAACAATTACATCGACGATCTCTCGACGTTGCCCCTTGATGTGGATGGGGACGGCTACGTGGACCTGGTTACCTCGGGATGGTATACCAAGGAACTATCGTGGTGGCGAAATCCGGGACATACTGGAGAGATGTGGAAAGAGCATCCCATCGCGACCGGGTCACCTATCGAGTTTTCCTTTCTGGTCGACCTCGATAACGACGGTAAGGCCGAGGAGATTCTGCCCCAGTTCGGAGACAAACGTCCCCTTGCCTGGTACGAACGAGATAAACACGGCGGAATCGTTGAGCACATTGTCAGCGATCACAGCTACGGTCATGGAATTGGAGTCGGCGATATAAACGGGGACGGCCGCAACGATATCCTCACTCCGCAGGGCTGGCTGGAGGCTCCGGCCGATCCGCGGCAAGGGAATTGGACCTTTCATGCGGATTGGAATTTCGAAGATGCCCTCGGCTTTATGTACGTACGTGACGTGAACGAAGATGGTCGACCGGATATTGTGACCTCGATGGCGCACGGCTACGGCATTTTCTGGCTGGAGCACACCAGTGACGGCAAGTGGGTCAAGCATGTGATCGACGACAGTTGGTCGCAACCGCATGCCATGATGATTGTGGATTTTCGAAAAGCCGGGAATATCGGCTTGCTGACCGGAAAGCGCTACATGGCGCATAACGGACATGATCCCGGGGCGCGCGAACCGTTAGGCGTCTATTGGTACGAGCGGCTACTCGATCCAGCTACCCACTCCGTCGATTGGGTCAAGCATGTGATTGATTACGGTGGCCGCACTGGCGGCGGCATCGAGATCGGAGTCGCAGACATCGATGGCGACGGCGATCTTGATTTCGCGGTCGGCGGCAAGAGTGGACTCTTCTTGTTCGAGAATAGGACGACGGCAAAGTAGCGGCGCGGGTGTGAGAACAACTGCAGGCAACTTTCTTCGCGGAAAGTCGCCTGCAGCTGGGTATTTCCATCAACATCTATAGGAAATCCGGGTTCGATCTACATCAATTGCAAAACTGTTTTAGCCCCCGGCAAAGCAGTAATACCGGCGAAAGCAGTTCGCGCAACGAACCGGATGGAAAGCCAACAGTGCGAGCAGTCGGTCGAGAGCTTGGTGCTCCGCCTCAGTGAACAGAATCGATGTGCAGAGAGGGCACTTTTGATCATGCCAAAGAAGTCCCGAAAATTTGCTGAGCCAGCGCGCACCAGACGGCCTCTCGGGCTGCTTCGATTTCAACATCTTGCCTTCTGAGGGAGAGAAGGAGCAGCTTCTGGTCGCGATAAGAGTTCCATCCTTTAACTAACGTCGATCGTGGTGAGGCGTCGGTCGTCTCAATGCTCTAAGCGGGACTGGTCCCGCGCCAATGCTCAAGTTGTGCTCCACTTCGCTAGACACAGCTTTACGCTATGCCAGATGGTCATCCTGAGTCTGGTCAGAATAGCTCGCTATTGAGCTGGCGCAACATGATTTCTCTTTTTATTCACTCATTGAAAGTGCGCCAGACAAATGCTAGTACGGAACGTGGATTGGTGAACACTAACGCAATTGCGTCTGTCGGGATGGACAGAGAGCTAGCTAGACCTGAACCTCTTCCGGAAGAAACAAAAGCGTATCTCATTCTTTACTACGATTGGTCGAGCGGGAAATTCATGTGTGCGGGACCGTACTGTTCACCATCCCCAAAAACCGAGTGACAATGATGAAGAAGGCGCGCTCCACAGTCCAGGACGAGCTACCGAAAATGGCCGGAAAGATCTCCACAATCGCCCTGTTTGGGGAATTCGGACCGCCCATCCTCACCGCTGCAAGATCATTTCGCGACGCCGGTATTAAGGTCGTTGTCTTGGGAATTGGAGACGGGAAGCCATCTGTGTGGTCGAATGCCGTAAGTCGGGCCGCATTGATGCGGTCTGATGACATAGGAACGGCTATCGGCATTTCAGTGATGCGCGATTTTATCCAAGAGACAAATGCTCAGGCTTTGTTGTCGCTTTGGGAGCCTCATATGTCATGGCTTGCTGCTAACCGGGACTCACTCCCGGAAGAGTGCAAGCTTCTCATGTCGAGCAAAGAGACTTTGCAAGCCCTTCAATCGAAACACGATCAGCTGCCGGTGGCACGGCGCAGCGGTTTCAGCATTTTGCCCACGTGGGAGCTTTTCCAGAAGAGCGATGTCTGCCGCATCGATCCGGCTGCGTACCCGGTTTGCTTACGGCCTTCGGCGCCGCAGGAGGTCGGACCACAGTTCAAAGTCGAACTGCTGCAATCGCCATCGAAGCTGAAAGACTTTCTGGAGGGCAGGATGTGGGGACCGGGGCCCTTACTCGTTCAGCCTTTCATGCCTCTGCCTACCGTGGTCGTTCACGGAGTCCGAAGTGAATCGGGCGAACTACTTGCGCTGGAGAGCTTCATCGCTGGAATGAGATTTGAAGCCATCTCGCTGGAGTTGAGGCCGTTGCCTATGGACAGAAGGCTTGCGGAGTGTTGCCGGAACTTTGCCAACGAAGTGGGCGTTACTGGACCGTTTCACTTCGATTTGCTCTATTCCAGGGAGACGAGCACCTTCCATTACCTTGAAATCAACCCCCGGCTCGGGGGCACGACGGATAAGGTTTTCAGGTTGGGTTTTGACGAACCGCTATGGACGCTTGCGGCTTACGGCTTCGACATCCGGGCCCGCGAATATCGCGCTCAAAGAGGCCGATCCGTGATCAATCGCAGAGCTGTGCTCAAACACATTTCCTGGATTCTGCGCGGCCGATTATCGCCTCTGGACTACCCGCCGGTAGGTACTTTCCGGCATTTACTTATGTCGCTTCTCCGTCTTCTGTGGGCCAAGGACTCGATTGCTTCTGCGCGAGATTTACGCGGGACGTGGCGGTTCTATTCGGGTAGAAGGTGATCCGCGGCCGCTGCCCTTCTTCAATAATTTAGGTTGGTGGACGCGGGTGGAATCGAACCACCAACCTGTCGATTAAGAGTCGCAGGGTTTGAATATATCCTCACTTACCACTATCAAGTATCTCGTGCTTTTTCCTGAGCTTTATGGCACAATTGCCGACAGTCAATCTACCCTCAAGTGACACCACTTACCACGGTAAGGGGGCACAAAAAGGGGGCACAGCAGTCGCCTCCTTTCTCTAAAGGGCTTAATTGACGGTCCTGGCCCAAAAGGCCGATAAACAAAGCGCGCCCCGAAGGTGTTGAAGCACCCACGGAGCGCTAACCGAAGTCGCCCGGTAGGAGGGCAACATGGCTACCACTCAAAGTACCAGTCCGTCCGATTCCCCTTAATTCTTCAAAAAGTCTGTGCCAGCACCCGCGCGGACCAACAGCCTTGTCGAGCAGCAGCTCCGCTTGTCGGTAGAGGCGCCACAGCTTCTCGCCGCAATCGAGATTCTTCTTCCGCTAGCCAAGGCGGAGTACCGGCAACTAAGCGGCCCAAGATCCAGCAGCTGCGATCCACGAACAGTCGAGCTGATCAAGAACGAAGCAGACGGCTGGGCGATAGGAATCGCTCTAGCCGAAGACGCCTTGAAGCGGATCAAGCCGTGCCCTCACCTGCTAGCCCGTTACTTTCACCAGTTCGAGAAGGCATTGAAGGCGATGGCGGTGCAGCTATGAGCCAGCGCGTCGCAATCTATGCCAGGGTCTCCACCCTTCACAACCAAAACCCCGAGATGCAGCTCACAGAGTTGCGCGAGTACGCCTCCCGCCGCGGCTGGGAAGTCACTGCGGAATACGTCGATCTGGGCGTAAGCGGGTCGAAGGAATCCCGCCCAGAGCTCAACCGGATGCTTGCCGCTGCCCATGCACGTGCCTTTGATGCAGTCGTCTGCTGGAAACTGGATCGACTGGGCCGCAGCCTCAAGCACCTGGTCACGACAATCGAAGACCTGAGCGCCTATGGTGTGGCCTTCATATCCCTGCGCGACAACCTCGACCTCAGCACTCCGTCCGGCCGATTGATGATGCACATAATCGGCGCCATGGCCCAGTTTGAGCGGGAGTTGATCAAAGAGCGGGTCTCTGCCGGCATGCACGCTGCGCGGAAACGCGGAAGCAGAATCGGTCGGCCGAGAGCTTATGCCAATGCCGATAAGATCCGTGCCCTGCGCGCTCAGGATGTCCCCTGGCGCACGATCGCAGCCCAGTTGGGCATCGGCACCGGTACAGCTATCCGCGCAGTTCAGAATGGAGGTGCAGCATGAACGAATCCCAGTTATCCTCAATGCCTTTTTCCGAGGCGTCTGCTTTCTGGCTTGAGCAACACAAGCGGTATATCAAGCCCAACACCCTGCGCAATTATCAGAAGGCCATCGTCCTCTTGGCTGCCAACCTGGGGGACGTGCTAGTCAAAGACATTCACATCGACCACGTGCGCACTTATCAGGCTGAGCGAGGCAAAAAGGCCGGCGCTTACCTACTGAATAGCGAGATCAGCGTGTTGCAGATGGTCATGAAAGAAGCCCGGTGCTGGAAGCCGATCGCCGAGCTCTACAAGCCGATGCGTGTGCCCAAGAGACGCGGCGGTCACAGCATTAGCGCGGAGGAGGAGCGAATCCTGCGAGAGGTCGCCTTCAGCCGGCCAAAATGGAGACTAGCGGCTCACTGCATGCTTGTCATGCTTTCAACCACGATGGGCTTTGGCGAGCTACGCCACATCCGTCGTCGCGATGTAGACCTGAAAAAGCGAAGTCTGCTCGTGCGGGACGGAGCAAAGAATTTTTATCGCGACCGCACGATTCCCATGAATGCCGCGGCGTACGACTCAATGTGCTGGATCCTGGAACGCTGGGAACAGCTGGGTGGCAGCCAGGACTCGGATTTCGTCCTTCCACATCGTCCCCGATCATTTAAGGGTCCCTGGATCTTTACTGAGCCCATGGGTTCAATAAGGACAGCCTTCACCGCCATTCGCAAGCATGCAGGTCTACCTCAATTCAGGATCTACGACTGCCGCGTGCAGGCGATAACGAAGCTACTCAGTAATCCGAAGGTAAGCCCGCAAGTCTCGAGAGAGATCGCAGGCCACATCAGCCAAGCGATGCAAGACCACTACTCCATCCAACAACACGACACTAAATTGGCTGCCCTGGAAGCCCTGGAACACCCTACAGTGCCTCCGCCGAATGAGCCAGAGCCGACCCCACCGCCCGTGGTGCCCACGGATCTCATGCATTCCGCCATCCAGGCAGAAATTGCACGCCAGGTGGACCGCCAGGTTGCTCTAGCGCTGCAGGGACACTTCGCCTCGCAACCGGCCCCAGAAATAGAAGGCCGGCGGTCCCGGACCAAGAAGAACCGTTCGGTGAGTGGCTCGAAGAAGGAAGAAGGGGTGTTCTTGCGCCAGGAGAGCGCTACAAACGTGATAGCCTTCCCGACCCGATCGGCCTAACCAGTCGTTAGAACCAAACGAAAGGAGCAATAAACCATGAGCGTCTTCAAGCAAGGCGAAAAATGGTGGTATGAGTTCTACCTTGGCGGCAAGCGATACCGCTCTAGCACGCGCACGACGGACAAAGCAGTGGCGAAACTGATCGAATCCGAACACAAAAGATCTCTCGAAAGTGGTGTAGGCAAGGAATCCCCGACATTACAGGCCATCAAGTCTGCAGAGACGGCAAACCGCCGGGTGAAGATCTGGGAGGGAATTGAAACCCAGAAGGACCCACCCAAGCCGACCGCATGCCAGAATGAGCGTCTTGGGCTGACACCGAAGACGCTTCTAGAGGAGGCAGGGTCAGTCTTTCTCCAGAGGCAGGGAGAACTGTGCCGGCGCAAAACGGTTGAGTGCAACGAGGGACACGTTCGTAGGCTTGTCGAGTTTTTTGGCAACATTCCGCTCGGCCAATTTACGATCGCCCACTTCGAGCATTACCAGAGCGCTCGGAGAGCGAGGTGCGGCCCATCCTCGGTGAATCATGAATTGAATACGCTGGCGCGGATCCTGAAGAGGGTCGACCTCTGGTATCCAATCAGAAAGCACTATGCGCCGTTGAAAGACCAGGAGGCCAAGCCCGCTAAGATCTTTACGGCGGCTGAACAGGAGCGGATCTTCAGGGCGTTGAAGAACGATCCACACCTCGAGATGGGTGATATCACACTCACCATCACCCGCAATACGACTGCCAGTGGATGCGAACTCCGCGGGCTAAGGCTCAAGAATCTGGAGCTCGAAGCGGATCCTCCGCGGATACATATCCCACCAGACAGCACAAAGAACAATATCCGGCCGCGGACAATTCCATTGAACCCAGACGCGCTTGCTGCAATGCGGCGCGCCGTAGAACGGGCCAAGCTTCTTGGTAGCCGCTATCCGGACGACTATCTGTTTCCGCTTAGGATCGACCGCGCCACGTGGGACCCTAAGCAGCCAGCGTCGCGGAGTTGGCTACGGAAGCAGATCGCCTATTTACGCGAGGTCACAGGCATCGATCACATAAGCCCGCACGTCTTTCGGCATTTGGCGGTGACTGAACTCTTGGAGCAGGGCGCGCCAGAACAAACCGTTATCGCTTTGGCCGGTTGGGTTGGTCACAAGATGATCGCTACGTATAGTCACGCGAGAATTGAGGCAAAGGCAGAGGCAGTCGAGCTTCTCGGTAAGAGCGGGCACAATGCACCGGCACGTTCCACGGGGAAGCCGGCAAGCCAAGTAGCTGCGTCTCAATCCCTAGTTCCTGACATGTCGCATCCAGCCATTCAGGCGGAGATTGCACGGCAGGCGGGGCTACTCTTACAGGGTCGCCGTGGAACCGCTCGAATATCGCAAAAGCGCACGATCCGCAAACGGTTGATGATGCACGGGAGACGAATCGCGCGCGGTCCTATTACGCGGGGTTAGACCGGGATGAAACCACCTGTCGGGAGGCAGGCTGACATGAAATCAATCTTTGCAGCAGAAGTTCTACGTTCGACGCCGTGCGACCAGGCATTGGCCATCTGGTTCGAGCAGCACAGGACCTACATCCGCGGTGGCACAGTCAGAACCTATCGCCAGTACATCACGACCCTTTCGAATTTCTTCCAAGCAAAGCCGCTGGCTGAGATAGGCGTTACCGAGGTACGAGCTTACCAAGCCTGGCGTAATCAGACGTGCTGCGCAACCCGTGTAAATGCCGAACTTTCCGCACTCCAGATGACCATGAAGGAAGCGGATCTTTGGACCCCAATCGCCAAACTCTACCGACCTCTGCCCGTGCCGAAGACCAAGGTCCGCCAGAATATGAGCGAAGAGGAAGAGCGCCGGCTGCTAAAGGTCGCCCTGGATCCAAAGATGCCGCGTCGATTGTTGGCCGGCCATTGCCTCGTCGTGATGGCTAACACGAGCATGGGTTTTGGCGAACTCAGGCATCTGCGACGGCAAGACATATTCCTCGCCGAAGACCCGCCATTCGTCGAGGTAAACGCGGGCAAGAATGACTATCGGTTGCGTTCGATTCCGCTCAACTTCCTTGCTCTGCGATCTATGCGCTGGATCGTGAAGCGCTGGGAGGGTATGGGTGGATCTGATCCCGACCGGTACATCTTGCCCCATCACGCTAGACGCACCCCGCAGGAAAAGGCTCAGCCTGGCCATGCCGGCGCCGGGCCGATCTTCAATGAGCCCATGGGCCACATCTACCGTGCGGCTCGAGGGATCCTCCAGGACGCCGCCCTTTCACACCTCGACCCTTACGATATGCGGTCGCACGCAATCACCAGGCATACCGAGATCGTCGGCCACGTTGGCGACGCGATGAAGCGGCGATATAGCAAGCAGCGTATGGAAAAGAAGCGCGGCGCCATGGATGCGATGTGTAGAACGCAGATTGATCTGTGCGAACAGCAGGCTGAGTGGGAGGTCCTGGCTCGCAAAGAGCAGGTCGAGTCTGAGGTTCGAACTTCGCCGGGCCTACCAGAAAAGCCTGTTCTCGCGAAAGCGACAGCGGGACGTTCCGAGCAGACACCGACGCCGCACGGGCAGGTTCCCAATATTGAGCACCCATCGATTCAGGCTGAAATTGATCGTCGAGTGGCTCTAGCCTTGGCAGAGCGCCGCGGCATATCTCGCACGTCTGAAAAGCTCCTCCGCAAAAGACTGATCCGGGGAAGACGATCAGCGGGCAGCGCCAACAGGCAGCAGGTAGGAGTGATGCGCCCTCCATCTGCGCCGAATGTGGTTTGTTTTCCCGGTCCCAGACGCGCCTAAAGTCATCGCTGTGAATTGGCCATGCGCAGGGTGCCATGGCCAAGGGCCGCCACTCAGCCGTATGATTACCGCAGGCAGATGCCATGAGCGATCCATTGGTGATTTATCTTGAGGACCATAAGGCAGGTGCGGGTCTTGCCATTGACCTTTTGCAAAAGATGAAGGCCGGAAACAACGACGAGTCTCTCAGCCGATTTTGCTACGTTCGAATGGAAGTCAGTTGTTGAGATAATCGACCCGCGATCGCAATATCATTGCATACAGCCTCCCGGATTTGGAATCAGCTTCCAGAACGGAATTTGGAACCCCCCTACGCCTGCAGTTCTACTTGCAATTGACATGAATGAATAGAAGAGAGCAATGGCGAAATTGGGAGCATTTTGTTTTCCGGGAACCGGGCATCTCAATCCAATGATCGCGTTGGCGCGCTCCCTGCAACTGAGAGGCCATGAGGTAGTGATCTTCGGAATTGCCGACACCGAGGCGCGCGTCCGTGATGGGGGCATTGATTTTTGCCGGATCGGCATGGAAGACTATCCGCCCGGCACCCTTCAAAAGCTGGACGAGCACTTGTCCCAGTTAAAGGGATTCGCCGCCCTTCGATTCACATTGGAGCGAGTGAGGAATTCGGCGCGGATGGTACTGCGCGACGCGCCGGAGGCGGTGCGGACCGCCAACGTGGAAATGCTGCTGGTCGACGAGGCGGATTTTGCGGGGAACGTGGCAGACTATCTGGGCCTGCCGTGGATCTCCATCGCCTTGATTCCTCCTCTGCTTAGGGATGACCGGTTTCCACCCTTCTGGTTCGGTTGGGCGGCAGAACAGGATCGGCTCAGCCGATTGCGGAATCGCCTTGCAAGTCGTTTGCTCTTGCGGATAGCCGCTCCCATCTTCAGAGAAGTGAACCAACAGCGTAGAGCATGGGGACTCACGCCATTCGGGCGTTCTGAAGAAGCGCTGTCGCCGCTGGCGCAAATTACTCAGCTGCCGGAAGCACTGGAGTTCGAAGTCGTCGGCGAGAAGCCCGCGCGGCTCCACTATACCGGGCCGTTCGTGCACTCTGAGCAGCGTCCGGCGGTCGAGTTCCCGTGGGAACGCCTCGATGGACGTCCGCTCATTTATGCATCGATGGGCACTCTTCAGAACGGGTCTGAATCCATTTTCAAAACGATCGCGGAAGCCTGTGCCGGACTCGACGCACAATTACTAATTTCGCTGGGTGGCGGACTCGATCCGGCCAGGTTGGGGCAGCTGGCAGGCAATCCACTGGTGGTGAGTTTTGCTCCCCAACTGGAGATTCTGAAGCGGGCCGCGTTGGTGATCACGCATGCCGGCCTCAATACGGTCCTGGAGTCGCTTTGCGAGGGAGTGCCGCTGGTGGCCGTGCCACTCTCCAACGACCAGCCCGGAGTGGCGGCGCGACTCAAGGCCCGCGGAGCGTGCGTCGTGGTTCCACAGCACAGGCTAAGCCCGGCCCGGCTTCGTAAAGCCATCATGCAGGTGCTTCATGAAGCCAAGTATCGTGAGGCAGCCCAGACCCTGCAGAAAAATATCCAGCGGATGCGCGGACCTGACCGCGCCGCAGAACTCATTGAACAAGTGCTGGAACTCTGCTCGATCTAACCCCTGGCCCGGTCCGCGTCGCCTCGATCTTCCAGTCCCTGCGCAGGGCCTCAATTTCTCCCGTCGTCGGAGGTCTTGCATACGCTCCGCGCTTCCAGTGTGGGGTTAGTCATACCGAAGCGCCTCTACCGGAGAGAGTTTCGAAGCACGCCACGCGGGCAGGGCCCCCGCTATTAGCCCCGCCAGAACGGCGATGCCTAGCGACTCGGCCAGAAGAAGCACAGGGAGGGAGGTCGAGACGATGCTTGCGGTTTGAGGCAGGGCCGCCAGCAGGTGAAGGGCGCACCATCCGAAGGCGATTCCAAAAATCCCGCCGCCCAGTCCAAGAATAGCCGCTTCTAGCTGGATGAGAATCAGCACCTGTCGCCGATTCCAACCTAGCGCCCGCAAAATGCCGATTTCCCGTGTTCGCTCGTAGACCGACATAGCCATGGTGTTGGCGATCCCAAGGATGCCGATCAGTAGTGCGATCGAAGAAGTGCCCCAGGCAGAAGCGTGCGCCAGTTGGACAAACTGATTGCTATGGGCGCGCTCGGCTGCGGGAATGGCGCGCAGTCCCGGCAGGGCAGCTTGGATCTGTGCCTGCGCACGCTTTAGAAAATGCTCCTGGGATTCTCCGGCAGGTGTCGGGCGCAAACGAACATCAAAAGTCGAGACTTTGCCCTTTAGGCTGCTCAACTCCTGCAGCTGGTCCAGCGGCATAATGACTGCAGCCGCCTGCAATCCAGAGCCGCCATGGTAGATTGCGCACACCGCAAACGACGAGCTTTGAATCTCCAGCGTGTCGCCCACCTTTTTCTTCAGATCGTCCGCCAGCAGATCGCCCAGCATCACTTCGGCGTGGCCGTCGCGAAAGCGGCGTCCTGAAAGTATCTGCAATGAGTCAAATTCATACGTGTCCGCTTTCCAGCCGTATGCCAGGGCATTCACATCAGTGGTCAGGTCCATCAGGTTAAATATGACGGGCGTCGCCCGCGCCACCAATGGCAACGACTTCAGGGTTGCTCCAGCAGACTCGTCTAGTGAGGTGTTCAAAAAGGTCTGTTGAATCACTGCGATGTCGGTACCACTACTCGAGTAGATTCGAAGCCACTCGCTTTCAAATGCACTCGAAAAACCGACGAGACCAACGAATGCGCCAATTGCCATCCCAATTCCGGAAAGTGTCAGCAGCGTCCTCAGACGTCGGCGCCATAGATTCTTCCAGACAAAACCTGTAAGCGAAAGTGGAGAGGCATCGAAGTGGGAATTAACCATAATCCTTTGGATTCTTGAGTCTAGGCTGCCAGTGTATCGAGCGGCAATTGCTATGTCCAAGCAAGGTTGAGAGTCTCCCGAGGCCCTTGTGATCCGATTCTCCGAATTGTGGCGAGCCACAGTTTCGGAGCGCGTAGCGTCTGCGTCTTGGTTCTATGTCGCTTGGAGGCCGACAATGTCCAGCTGCTTTGCCAGACCCTTGACCGCGCGAGAAAATGATTGGGAGCATTCTCTCCGATTGCAAGCTCGGGACGCACAAGCTCTCACGATCCAGCACCGCGCACTCGCCCATACCCAGAGAGGCCGCCACAAGCGGCGCCAGTCAACATGATGGATCCAGCCATCCTGGCAGAGATCGCGCCAGGTGGCTCTGGCACTGCATCAGGAACGCGAAGCGCTATTACGCTTCGGCAGTCAAAGAGGAGCCGACGAAAGGTCCGCGGCTGATCAGGTTTCCTGGTGCTGGTTGACCGCCCCAGGCTTTAGGATGGCAGCATGACCATAGCCAGAATCGAACCCGCGCCGAGCCCGGAGGAGTGGGAGAGGAGACTCCGGGCCGAGCCTGCGCGAAATCTCCCTAACCTTAGGCAATACGCGATCCAAATGCTCTATGTCGACCAACCGGCATGGAATCCCTTAGTGGGGATCGCCGAACGGGTGATGCGGGATCGCGGCATAGAATTCTGAGGTGTGAAATCTCCGATGGCGCCCGGATTACGCTTCGGCAGACCGGGCCCAAACGACGAAACGCGCCGTCTGAGGCGCATTCAGCAGGATCATGAACAGGACAGAAATTCGTGGTCGGCGCTTCTTGACTAGTTTAGCGCTCACCTGAAGTTTCGTTCATGGAAGGGTGGGAGGCCGTGAAGTGATACGCCTCCCCGGCCGAACACCTTTACCGCTACATGTATATTACGGGCTTGTCCCCGGAAGCTCTGGGCTGAGCGAGAGATGGGACTGATGCGATTCCCTGAAACTCAGTAACTACGGCGACCGTCTGTGCACACGTGACGTTCCTACAAGCCTGGCCCTTCTAACCATCGGGGTTGGGCTTCTTTTTCGTATCAGCAGCTTCCTAGGCTCTCTACTTACCACGGTTTAGACGCTGTGCCACTAAAGATAGCAACTTTGACGGCGAAGTGAGCGCCTCGAGAACCAGCACATCCGCGCCATCAGCCAGGTTGATGATCCTGCGCAGGTCAAAATCGGACAGTCTTGAGGTGACTATCAGGTCGAATTTTCGGCTGCGGAGCACGTTTAAAGCCACAGCGGCTGAGCCGCAGGAGGCGCAGAAGATTCTGCGTGCCGAATGTCTCCAGGCAGCGAATCGCTCCATCGGTGCTTTTGCAATTGCACCGAGGTTCCCATGGAAGAGCGTAAGACGTCAGACCTGTGTCGTCTGTTCGATATCGAACAGTCACCTTGTGACCTACAGCGTAGGATCAGTGAGCCAATAGGAAACCAGACAAGATTGGGATTCGCGATTTGAGCAAGTTTAAAAACACCCTGCTGAATCATTTGGACGCGGACGTCATTGAACGACTTGCCCTCAAGCCAGTGGTCTTTGAACTCAGGCACGAGATTGAGTTCCCCGGCCGGCCCATCGAGCATCTTTTCTTTATCGAGGAGGGAATGGCTTCTATGACCGCAACTTTCAATGATGGTTCCCAGGTCGAGGTGGGTATGTTCGGCTATGCCTCCGTAATCGGCGTTCCGGCTCTCATGGGAACCAAGCTTAGCCTTAACCGCATCTATACGCAGATCGAAGGCCGCGGCTTTTCTTGTGAGGTCGCCGCTGCACAGAAAGAGTTTAACCGTGCCGAAGCCTTTCAGGCGTTTATGCTGCGCTACGTGCAGGCTCAGCTCGTGCAAGCGGCGCAGTCGGCGGCCTGTAATGCCAAGCACAATATGGAGCAGAGGCTGGCAAGATGGTTGTTAATGTGCGTCGATCGGGCCGACACCGAAACGTTGAAACTATCGCAAGAGTTTCTCGCGGATATGCTTGGAAGTACCCGTCCCACCGTTTCAATAGCGGCCGGAACGCTCAAAGAAGAAGGGCTGATTGACTACAACCGAGGGGTCATTCGCATCCTTAACGCTAAGAAACTCGAGAGGAGGGCATGCGAGTGCTACCACGTCATCAGGGATTATCTGGACAGTTACTCTGGCCTCGACAGCACCTTCATTTCGTAGCAAATTCGGGGAATTCAAGTATGAAGCAGCATGACTCCTCGCCCATCGTCTTCTCAGAATGGCTGCCCACAGGCATTATGGTTCACTTCGAAGAAGGCGTATCCGTCTTCTTCCCGGCGCAATTTCTGTATGAACAACGAGAGGTTCGGCCAAACCAGGTATTCCGGAAGGATGAAGAACACCGCCTCACCTAGACGTGATCTTTGATGAATGTCATGCAGCACAAGATTAAAAAGCTTCCTGTCAGTTTCATTTGATTGTCAGGAAAGAGATTCCGAAAGAGTGACCTTTGCACAAAGAAAAGGACGTTCACGTCTTTGTTGTCGATGACGAAATTACGATTTCAAGAACACTCGCTCTTATTCTCAGCAGTAGCGGCTTTACGGTAAGCTCTTTCACCGATCCATTGAAAGCCCTGGATGGTGTTCCGTCGAGATCACCCGACGTGTTGCTTACGGATGTAGTCATGCCACATTTATCGGGGATCGATCTAGCCATTCAAATCAAGGAAAAATGGCCCGCCTGCAAGATTCTGTTGTTTTCAGGGCAGGCTGAGACGCTGGATTTACTTGCGGCTGCCCGAGAACGAGGTCACGACTTTTCTCTCCTCGCCAAGCCCGTTCACCCTCTTGAGCTTCTTCGGCGAATCAAAGATCTGATCGAATAGCGTGGACACTCAAAGTTTATAGGACCTCGAGGAAACTACAAGCGATTTACCACCTAAGAATCGGATGGGAGTCGCAACGCCTGACTGTTCTCTCGTACAGTCTTATTCAGCATGCCGACCGTGCGGCGTAGCCAATGGACTTGACCCGGCGCTCTATCTCCGTACTGTGCTGGCTAAGCTCCCCGAGCACCCCATCAATCAGATCCAGCAGCTGCTGCCCTGGAATCTAGCGCCCTCACTTCAGCAACCACCGACCCAAAGCCGCCTAAAGTACACGCAACAAGTGTCCACTAAAAATAAGTGGACACTTAACACACACTATCCCTACCTGCTCAAGTGGGGAATTTCGTACGCTTACGGCGCTCCATGGTTTCGCGGCCGTACTGCGATGGAATCTTGGCTATCGTGAGTGAGTCATAGGCAACCTGATGAAAGTCCCCGCTACGCTTCGTCGCCTTCTGTGCCCGGAGATAATCATGTGTGAGGTACTAACGCGGTCTCCTCGCACGGGCCGCCCACAGGGCGTACGCGATCGCTAGCCAGGCCATCGCTGCCACTGAGACTTGAGGACAGCGTTGCGGCCTCCACCCACCTCCACAGAACGAACGCAAACGCCAGCAGACCGACGCAGCCTAGCGAGGCTCCCCGCGAATCAAGGCTCGCTGCCATTCTTCCGCGATGGCGTCCATCGAACCAATCTTCGCCTTGCGCTTTTTTCGTGGCTTTCAATCAAGCTCGCGCTGGCCGGGAAGATCGCAGGGAATGCGAGAAAAAGGCCTCCTACGCTCGGGCCGAAACGTTTCGCAATCAAACCAGCCGCAACCGTACATAACCCACCAAAGAAAAACCGGACTGCATATTCGTGCGGCTTGGTTTTCTTTAGAGATGCCCAGTTGGCCTCTATCCTCGTCATAACCGCCTGTTCACAATGAGCCACAAGCCCAGCGAAACGGCAAACCAGGCCGGCATGAGGCGCAGACTGGCGATGAGGGCACCCAGCTTGCACCGTCGTAGCATCCAGCTGACGAGGAGCGCATATATGAAAATGCAACCGCACCCAACATCATTGAGTGGCATTCCAGGGCAGCATAGGCCTTTCCATCCTGGCGAATGGTGAGCCCGATGGTAGCAAGGGCGATCGAGGGTGCGGCGCCGAAAAGTCCGGCGAAACTCTTCGGTCGAAGAACATCCCCAAGGGCCGCAAACAGGCTCACAACCACTCCGCCAACCACAAATCGGAATATGACCGTCTCCATCGAGACTAAGCCGCTTTATGCGCTTTCTTAATCAGACGGAATGCAACTTCTTGTCCCTTACATCCCAGCAACTGATACTTTTTCCCTTCGAGCCCGTGGTAATTCACAAAGAAATCCTGAACCTCCTCCAGCCACTTGGCAGGAAGGTCTTTCAGTTTACGGATGTTGGCGTACATGTGGTTCGCTTCAGCGACAGCCACGAGTCGATCATTGCGAATCTTTTTCTTTCCCATCGAGCTGCTCGCCTTCAATTACGCCAATGAGTCGAGCTTTCACAGCGCAGCCTGGAAAGGCCGGCTCATCCATCAGCAAAAGCACATCGATAGGATCTCCATCTGGAGCGATGGTTTGCGGCAGGAATCCAAAGTCATATGGAAACACCATGCCAGCCGGCAGAACCTTTTTCAGAGCAAATATGCCTTGGTCCGGGTCAAATGCAAATTTGTTACGGCTTCCGGCGGGAGTTTCAATGATGACCTGTACCAAGCCTTCCTTTTTATCGATTGGTTTGAGTTTTGTGGGGTCGGCTAGCGATTTCAACTTGAACGGCTCCTTTACTCAGCATTGACGGTGGGATGCACTAAACCCAGAGGTGGACGATAATGGCGCTCCGAACTTCGGTGCGGTGCCAGAACCATTTGCTTTTGTCACGCTTGATTTAGTCGATCCCGGCTCGAAGAATCAAGTGGTTGTCGGACTCGATTTTTCCAAGCTTTTTGGCACGAGCAAACGGGCCAGACACTGGATCATGTTTGGGGCCTCTTTGAGACAGTTATGGCTTGATTGAGACAGTTTTGGACAGTTATGCGACAGGTTGAGACGGTTATGAGACATGCTTGTGAACAGCCGGGGCGGTTCGGGCAGGCCACTCACAAGCTCTGAAAGCGTCCAAAGCGAGCTCCAGTTCCAGGTTCCAAGAGTGGCGGCACTTGCTGGTTCGGCCGCCCGATGCATCGGATTGCTACCTGGACGGACTGCCTGTAATTGGGGCACCACTGCGGGCCGAGGCTCAGGAACACTCATGACCGGCTCAAGAGGAGTATTGATTTCTCGGCCGCCGGCCGTTTGGCCCTCATCTTCCTCATAATCTGGGTCACCTGGTTTCCGCATCCACGCAGCCCGGTAGATCTGAGGCCGTTCAGGTTCCGGCTCGTCCTCATCCCCAGGTTTCTTCGAAGCTTCAAAATCGAGCGCTTTCCAGAGTGAATCAAGGGCCTTGCTCTGGCCACTAGTGTTGTAGCCCGTCAGTTTTGGATCGATATTCGCAAATTCCCACCACTTAGCAAGGATCTGTTCTCTGCCGATGTTGAATTCGACTAGGGCATCAACCTCGTGCTGTACCAGGCCAACCCGAACCGACGCCCTATGCTCATCCATGTAGGCTTTCACGCGCGGTTTAGCCTTCACGTAAGCCGCCCTTCCCGGGTCCAATCCGACAGCCTCCGCGGCCTCGCGATCGGTCAGCTTGCCGGCGAGAACGAGGTGAGCGAACGCTATTTCCAAATCAGTGATCGGTGTATCGACTGGTCCTTTGGGCATATAAGGCTATTGAATTTCACTTTTATCCACTTTTATCGCGGAAACGAGCCTCTTCAGCAGTTTTGTCGCCGCTTCCTGATCTCGCAGACTCCCTTTGGTGCGGACTGCATCTATGGTCGCGATCTCGCTCAACCTCTGCAGAGCTGGTTTGTGTCCAAGATCCCGGTACATGTTTCGACACGCATGGATCTGGTCTCTAAGGCGCCCGCGCGTCTCTTCGGGCGGTGTCACCGCAAGCTTCCAATACATCGCGATAGCATCTTCCCTCGTGAAGTTGATCGATGCCATGGGAGCTGCTCCTGTCCTGACACAGTCAGATTAGCTCGGGGCTCTGCGGAAGTGTGACTTCACTAACACTGAATCCGCCGGCTTCAAGGAGCTTTGGCTGACCGTAACGTTTCGCCCATCCTCCGTCCTGACCCGCACAGTTCTCATGTTGCCGACTAGATGAGCAATTTTCCCCTTAGAACCATCTGCCAGCTGCACTGGCTGGCCCTTAACAAGCTGTGGGGTGGCTTGCTTCAGGACCTGCTTGGTGCCTGCTGTCACTGCTGGGGTGCTCGGTTCGTTTGCCGCTGGTTGCTCCACGGGAGCGGGGACAGTCGCGACGCTGCGCTTCACGATAGGCAAACCCGTTTCGTGATCAAACCCGCTGAGCGGGCCCAATGGATGGTGTGGCACCAGCCCGGCACCGATATCAAGATCCTGGTCCGTTTCGCTTGTCATCAGTCGATCACTCTGTATCCCTTTCCTCGAGCGTGTTTCTCGGCAGCAGCGACATTTCCTCTTGGGTGAGCTTTAGACCAGATCGATCGGCTCCATGCATGTGTCTCCGGCGAGGGCAGCGCAGGCCTCTGAATCGCCGCCTGACCTTCCGGTGACACATTGATCGTCCGCTGCGGTATCGGCTCTTGTGCGGGCCTTGGAGCGCCAGCGTAAGGGTTCGTTTGCGCGGTTGGCTCATAGAGTGGCGGAGGCGGAGAAGCTTGTGGAGTCACGAATTCCGGGTTTCCTGTACCGGCAGTGAGCTGCGGAATTCCAGTGCGTTCTGGCAGAAGGCCAGCCGGGCCACGTTGCGCAACTCCGTTAGGCCCGACGACGATTGCACCGCGATCAGGAACGGGCGCTGCAGCGGGCGCCAAAGGCTCCTGATAAGGCCGCGGGTAGGCACCTGAGGAGTTCTGGTTGTAACTGGTCCCCAAACGCTCTAAAAGCGATTGCGGCGTTTCTGCAGCTGGCACCTGGCCAGCAGTCTGCGAAGCTAACCGCGCCGGCTGAAGAGGAACGCGAGCATTCGGTGTTGACGATCCCTGATAAATCCGTAGACCGGCCGGTTGCAAAGGCGTGCGTGCTGGCAGGCCACTAAAGAAGTTTTGTAGGCCCTCTTGCACCGGGGTCATTGGAGTCGCACCGGCTACCCTCTTCGTTGCCAGTAGGTGCGCGACGCCTGAAAGTTGCTGCTCTTCAGGCCATTGGCGCCTTGTAACGCGCTGGCGAGATTTCCTCGGACGCTGCGTGGCTGTTCTGCAATTGCTTGGCGTGCTGCCATGCCTGGTGCTGCGTTGCCGAGCGCTTCTTCGGCGGACACTGCTCCCGATTCCATGCGCTTCGCACCCTGAAAGTCCTGTCCGGTGGCTTTCTGCAGCTCGTCGTAATACTGGTCGCGAGCCGCATTGAGTGCATCCTGCATTGCACCGGTAACCGCGCCGCTGTTGCCTGCCGCAATCGGGTTCTGGCGGAATTGCGAGGCAAGCTCCTGGTTGAGATACATCCGCAGATCGTTCAAGCCGCCAAGAGTGCGTACATTGCCCAGGCGTGTCCTCAACTCGTTTACAGCTGCAGCATCCTCGGGAGCAAAACCGCTCAGCGAACTGGGGAATGTGACAGCATTCTGGATCGGTGCCGGGTCAATAGGCGTGTTTGCCACTGGCCCGAGTGCTTGTTGATGCGCCGCGTCTATGTTCCCCCGCAGTCTGCCCAGGAGCGCCTGTGTTCCTGCCAGCGAGTCTTCCGGCGAACCAGTCGAGATCGCATTTGCAATTGCGGGATTGTCGGCCGCAGTTTGACGCAACGCGCTGCCAATCGACGAAGCAACATCTTTGGGAAAGTACCCCTTACCCGCACCCGTTCCCCGAGCGAGCACACCAGAGAAAGACGCATGCTGCTGAGGAGTAAAGTTCTCACCTGCCACCGGCACCATCCGCGGGGTGGCAAAGTTGGTGATCGGCGAGGTTGCTTTGTTAAACACCGCCTGGACGGGCTTTGATCCGAATGCGGCGCCGGTGAGTCTTCCGCCCTCGTAGGTCCCTAGCGCGTCACCGGCCACGTTCTCGAATGCGAGCGGCTTATCCTGGGCGTAGTCAGACTGAAATTGCTGTGTGCGTTGTTGAATCGGGTTTTGGCGCCCCAATAGCGTATCAACAAACTGTCCCGGAGGCGTCATCTCGGCCGCGGATTGAAGACTGTCTATGGGATGGGTAACTGCCTGACCAATCCCTAACAGAGCGCGCGCGCCAACGTTGTGCACCGCCGTGGCCACGTTGCCGAGTACTCCTAGTCGTGTCCCGGTCGCTTCCGGTTGAGTCAGGGCATTCCAGCCCATCTTGATGTAGTCACCAACGCCCATGGATGTGGGTTGGTCGGAGCCGTATGGGAATGAGCTTGCCGCCGGCTTGTTGTGCTTGGTCGACTTGCTCCATAGGCACGTATCGCATGGTCCCGGTCGGATCCAACATCTTTGCGACTGGCTGGCCGCCTGCCGCGCGAGCGTCGTCAACCTGATCCGTGGGTATGGCGTGCACGTCGCCAGTGTCCGGGTTCAGAGACAGGGAGTGTTGGTGCGGTGCTCATGGTGTCACCTTCGGGTGAGCAGCCAGTTAAAGCTGCCAGGTGAAGTGTTCGCGCTCGACGTCCCGGACGCACCGGGTCCGGATTTCTTTTTCGCTGCAGCCAGATCCTTCATCGTCTGGATGATCTCTCGGCGCTGGTCGTCCGAGAACCACGTGCCTTTGGTTGCGTGGCGAAGATGGGCGGCTGCGCTGTTCATCCAACTGCGCGAGTTTTGCAACAGATCAATCTGCGGCTGCGTCATGCGAAATCCAACACTGGGCTTCGCAAGCTCAAAGAATTTCTCCTGGAGCGCCTGATCCCCTGAACCCGTAAAGCGACCATTTGAGAGATAGTCATTGGCGTAATTCATAGCCGCATCGACGGGCTGGTTTACCTTGTCGAGTGCAGCCTGGGCTTTGGCTGCTGTCCCAGATTTTTGGATATCGGGAGCCGACTTGGTTTCTCCTGTCTTCGAATTGAACAGCGTCGGGTTCCCGTCCTTGTCCTCATCCAGAGACCACGTCCCGGTGCTCACACTCACGTGCGGTGGTTTCTCGCCCGTGGCCCCGAGGTCTTTTATGGTGTTGCCTCTGCTGTCCACTTCGACCGTATGCGGCTTCCCGTCTGCGCCCTCGAGCTGGACATACTTCGACTCTGTCTTGCCGGTAAGCTGCTTACCATCAGGTCCAGTGATCGGCTCGGCTGAAGTTGGATTCGAGGGATCGATGCGGAACATGCTCCCATCGGCGGCTGTGACTACCTGGTACTTATTGAGTTTGTCCGGTGCATCGCCGACCTTCTGGTCATATCTTCCGGTCGCTGGGTTGAACCCCATCACCCCATCGGCGGTAGTGACCGTCTTGGTAACGTTGGGGTCGTACTTATCCGCTTTGTTCGCGAGGGATTCCCTTTCCTGCGTCTGGCTCCTGCGTATCCGCCAGAGTTGCTGCTGCCTGCTGCTGCGCCTGGTCATTGCCGACAATCTGCTGTTGCTGGCCCAAACGCATCTGGTAGTTTCCTTGCGTTTTCGGGATGAGCCTCTCAATGTTGGGTGCCAAAGCCTGGAGTGCAATGTCTCCTATGGTTGCAGCTGTACGGCCAAAACCGTTGTGTATCTGCGAAATCCCGCTGCCCTGATTGGTCAGCTGATTCAGTTTGTATTGGTCCCTGTCTAGCTGCGACGGACCTGGGACGGGTTGCAACCCACCCGCAGAATTAGCCGGTAAGAGTGGGCTTGTGCCCGCCGTCGGATTCGTCCCGCCAGGCCGCGCAAAACCGCCTGGGTCAGGATTTGCCATGTCTGTGCTGACTGGAGTCTGCGATGCTGCATACTGCGCTGGACTAGCGCCGGCATTGTAGGCTTGCACCCGACTAGCTTGCTGGGTAGCCAACGGTACTCCGGGCTGAAACGCAGGGACGGCAGGCTGCACAGGGCCCCTGAGTGATTGTGCTGCGACCGTCGGGTTTGCCTGAAAGCTTGGGCCAGGACTGCCTGGCAGTTGCGTTGTTGTTCCGTTGGGAAGACCCGGGCGAGAGGCTGGCAATGCGGATGAAGGCGAGCCTGCAGGTTTTCCGTTCAGATCACGAATCACGGCCCTGCGCCCCCCGGAGGTAATGACAGTCGATATAGGCTGCGCCTGTGCAGGCATCATCCCGGAACCGCCGTTCGGGTTGGGGTTGACTTGTGCCGGCTGGAGTCCCTGTGCGGGTCTAATCGGCTGAGCAGCTTGCACTGGAGATACCGTGCTATTTGCAGGATTGGATATTCCGGTGTTATAGCCAGCGGCAGGCCGGGGCAGGCTGCACGTTATACATGCTTCTTCCCGCTGCGCTGTCCAGGCTTTTTGGGGTTGCCTGCTGCGGGGCATAGCGTAGGCTTCCAGTTTGCGGCGTTGTTTCTCCCGGTCCAGACTGTGGCGGGCTGTCGGGTGGTGGTCCCACAAGGCTTTGCGCGCTCAAAGGCGATGCGAACTTCGCGATCTTCCGTGTGAGGTCGTCGTCTACATCACCTTCAGGATCAGAGAAAAATGCAGAGCTGCTCATGCGTTATTGGCCCCCTTCTAAGACAGGTACGGCGGCCGCCGTGTCGGCCTCTCTCCCAGTACTTCGCTCACCACTCCAGGAGTGAAGTGCTGCGCAACGGCTTCGAAATACCAGAGCCGAACCTCTCGGGAGCTGCACTCCTATTCGCACTTGTTGCAGTCTGGCAAGGTTCTGCCGCGCGAATGGGTTGTCACTGACCGCTCTGACCACGCGGTGGAAGATATGCTGCTCGTGATCCGGATCGGCGCCGCGCTCAATGAGCAGACTTCTAATCGAGCTTCGCAGGCGCTTCTCAGCTTCACGAACGATCTCGACTTCGAATTGCCGACGAGTCTCGATCGCAGAGAGATACTCGAGTTGCTCCACCTCTGCCAACAAGTCATCAAAGGAGAACGGCGCCGAAGTAGCGTCTTGCGCTGGTTCGGTTTCATCGGTAGGAATTCCGGTTGGATGAACCTGTCCCTTGGATTCCGCATAAAAATCTGCTGCGGCCTGGCGCTTTGCGTCTTTGGGTGTCTCCGCTTTTCCTTCGGTGTGGCCATTTTCGGTGTTCCCCCGCCCCGAGGAGTTGCCCTTTCACTTATGAGAGAGCTCGGCGAGGCACTTTGCTCCGCCGAACCGTTTACTTTTTCTCGCATTGCGTCCCTAGCACGTTGCAATCGTCCCCTTACAGCCCGCAGCGAAAGAGACATGGCGTCTGCAATTTCTCTGTCGGACAGCCCCTCGAGGTTCATCTCGATGAGTTCTCGGCTTCTGAGGCGGCAGGCTGCTCACAAGTCGCGATAAGTCGTAACGATCTTCCATGAGCGCGGCGCTTCGCTCTTCTGCCCACGAGCTGTGTTCCTTGTCAGGTGGTACGTCTGCGAGGAGTGCATCGTTCTTTCTGCGCTGCTCACACACTGCAAAACAGCGGTGCCTGGCATGCTTGTAACCCAGGTGCGGAAAGTAGAGTCTCCGCGAAAGCTCTGGAGCCCCTTCCATGCGTCCGCGAACACATCCTGGACGAGGTCATCTAGGTCGTCCGTGCCGAGAATAGCTTGGCCCGCTTTGCGGACATACCCGACGTGCGACTCGTAAAGCTCTTCGAACGCCCCCAGGTCACCGGAACGGGTTGCCGCAACTAATCGCCTCGTTCCAAAAAGGTCGTTGCTGCGGAGCGTGCAAACCGCTGATTCAGTGAATGGGTGCCGACCGCATCTGGACGTGCCACAACCACTTGCTTTTGGCACACTACGCACCACGCACCTGCCTTCCCGAGAGTTGCAAGCTATCCGACCGAAACGCCTTCGGTGGTTCAGTGCTGAAGTCGTCGAAGCGTACGTGGACCTTCCCGTGCCCGAATCGGCCACTGTGCCCGGAAAGTTAGGGCAAGAGATCAGCTCCACACGTTCGCCGATTCGAAACGGGTTCATAGGCTCCCTCTCCAAAAGATGGTTTCAGTCATTGCCGGCCGGATTTCGTGATTCTTTGAGCGGGAGCGCGGCCGATTTCGCGACACCTGTCTTTCGGGTGACGAGCTGTTCGATACCATGCGGTTTCACTAGGTGAGGCCGCTCTATCTGTTGCAAGCACACCGTCGCGTGGTCTGGCGATTCGACGATCTGAAAAAGGATGGCGCTTGCCGTTGCCTCTTTGCTCTCGAATTCAGCCCGCCGAATGTATTTAGCGCGGTCCTCTTCTTCAGGGTTGGTCACGCTAATGCCGATTCCCCACTCCATCCAGCCGTGGATCGCACTCGCACCGCGCAAGCCTTTGAAGATGTTCGAGTCATCCACCTTCGCGATGTGGTGGACCAGGGCGCAGGCGCACTTCAGTTCGGTTTGGATCCGGGTGACCTTCGCCAGCACTTTGGCAACTTCGGTGTTGTCGTTTTCCTCGCCGTCATGGATCGACCGAAACACATCGAGCACCACCAGCTCGGCGCCGAATCGACCAAGCTGCTCAATGAGCGCATCCATGTGGTCGTCCCGGGTGACCTTGAAATCGGCCTGGTGATGCCGAGTGTTAACGAGCATCCGTCTTCCAGCCGCGAATATTCTCTGCGCCCGCCAATCAGCTTCTTAATCCGCCGGCGCGTCAAGCCTGCTCATCCTCGCGGCTGACGATCGCGGTCTTGACTGCTTCGGAACTCGCAAGCCCATCCACGGAACGCCACAGCTTGCCGCCATGGCCAGGTCGAGGGAAGTAAAGCTCTTTGCCGACTTCGGGTGACCGCCGATAATGCCGTTGCCCGCCCGCGGAATCACTCCCTCCACCAGCCAGTCGACCGTTGTTTCCGCTTCGGCCGCAAATTGAACGGCATCCTGGAACATCGGGTATGGGCGCGAAGCCGCGATCGGCTTCCAGTTCGGAGCTTTGGCTATCTCGGCTTCGAGTTCCTTCGCCGTGTGGTTGACTAGCCAGTCAGACACATCGCCTTTGGGCGGAAGTCCGGGCAGCCGGACGATCTTGACGGTATGCGCGTACGGGTGGACATTCTGGGCAACGGTCTGCGCCCAGGTCTCGCCGTTCTCGTCGTTGTCTGCGAAGACAATAACGAACTTGCCGGCGAAATATAGGTTGTACGTGGGCAGCCATTTCGATTTCTCTTCTGGTTTCCAGGCCCCATCGAAGTTGCAGGTAGTCGCCAACCGCAAGGTCGTGCGCTCCGCCCACAGACCGCATTGCGCCACGTTATCTGCGTCTTTCTCGCCCTCGCATACCGCGATGACATTGGCCGTCACCACCCGCGGCTGGTTGTACAGCACACGCTTGGTAGGCTCACCTTCGGGCGGATCGATGCCGGCAATCCAGTTCCCTTGCTCGCCGGGCCGATAGATGCGGAAGGTCTTCTGCTCGCCTTCCGGCTGGTAACGCCGCTTCTGGAACAGCACGCGCTCATCGTCGTCGCGGTAGTCATAGGCTGCGACCACCGGCCCGAGCTTCGCGAATGATCCAAAGCCCGGTTTCGCTCCGGTGATCTCGGCGACCTTTGCCTCGGCCTCCGCCAGGTGCAGTTAGAAAATCGTGCCTCGAACTGGAAGACATTCCCGCCGGCTCCGCAGCCATTGCAGTGGAATCCGCCGGCGCCATCGAGGAACAGCGTGCAGCTCGGTGTCCGGTCATCGTGGAAGACGCACTTTACTGACACCTTCGCGCGGGTTCCGATCTTCTGCCCGGGATGTCGGCTCTCAAAGTACGCGCGGATTTGCTCGAAGGTCAGTGTCATGCGGCCCTCAAAGTTGCGAGAAACTGAACACCCAGGTGACCAATCAACCCCTAACTTCAGCCGAAGATTGATACAGCAAAACCCAACCAGACGAGGAAAATCTTTGAGGTTCTCATTCCGGCCACCTCGCGAATCATCGAGCCAACACTCAACAAGCTTTTGCGGGCAAGGTTTGTCCTTTCCTCGGAAACAAGAAACCCCCAGTTGAGGTTACTTCGTTCCTTGGTCTGTTCGCGCTGTTGTGGTACGGCTCTTTTGTTAAGCCATGGATTGCCAGCTTGAGGAATTTAATCGCATCTTGTTCAGGCGTAACACTTCCCATCTCGAGCGCGAGCTTCCTGCAAGCTGTGAGAGAATCCTTCCTCTCCCATCCACCGACGGTGTTCTCGGGAAGGCGTAGGTGGAGAAGCGCTTCAGCTTCTCGCGGTAATAGGCCCAAGCCTCCGCAAGGGCCTCGTCCTCCGTGAACGATTGGGACACCGCTGTCCTCGGTCGGATCCGAAGGAGCCAAGGCATCCCTAGTAGTTCCTTGTAATGTCCTTGAATTGTTTTCCTTATAGGGAGCAGAATTCTGCGAGGGTCGTGCAGGATTTGGCGAGGTAGTCTGAATTCTGCGAATCCCCTGCTGTTTTTCTGCGAAGGTCCGCAGAATTCTCCGGGGTTAAAGGCAGCTCTCGCCAATGGTCAAAAGGAGCTTGTGCTTCCATTTTTTACTGCGCACTACGCAGTAACCGGAGGGCAAACCTTCCCCGTAGTCGATGCGACGGAGATATCCGGCTGAGATGAGTTGTTCAATATGCGCATGCACCGTGCGGGTCGCCATTCCGAGGTCCTGAGCGATCTCCCGGGCGCGAATTGGCTTCCCCCCGTACACCATCCCCTCTGCACAACCCTCCTCTGTAGGTACCTCCTTGGTTGTGCGGTCAATCATCCAGATAAACACCCAGACAGTGATCCCAATCTTCTGGCAATGCGCAAAAATGCCGCTACTGATCGGAATCGCAAACGTCGATGCAAGTGGGCTATGAGTGCTCACCGCGCGAGAGCCTCGAAAACCAAGCACCTTGGACATCCAGCAGCGTGTCGATGGCGCCTGCGAACGATCTCGACAATGCCGTCAGCGAACCGTGCGGCGCGGTATCCGTTATCGGAAGGCGAAAGCTTCGCTCGCGCTTCGCGTTCAAGCTCGGTTAGTTCCTCCCTGGTTTGGCAAAACAGAAGATGCTGTTGATTTTGAAAGGTTGTCGTGGAATGATGTGAGTACACCGAAGTCTCCTGGGGGCTTTGGTTCCCGCCGAACCGTTAATGTTCTACCGATGGCCGTAAACCACCGGTGCTTCAAACGAGCAAAGAGCCTCAAGCCTCAAGCTCGAGGCTTTTTGCTTTGAGATAGGGCGGCGCTTCTTCCGCGAGGGTCCCGTTTCGCGCCGGAGATAGCCGCAAAAATGTGGCCATCTCGCTTACGCCTCTTCTCCGGCCAGGGCTGGCGTGAGATTTTCCGAAATCAAACGGTCAACTTCACCAGCGGGGACCATCAAATTCTTGGTGAACTTCACCGTACTGATTCTGCGTCCGTAGGCGAGCTTTCTGGCCGTGCTGACTGAGCACCCCGTTCGGTTTGCAAATTCTTCGATTGAAATCAAAAGGGCTCCTGGCGATGTCTTCCCTCTCCTGCTGTATGCCATGCTCTGCTCCTTGCTTACTTGGTGTTAAGTAACTCTGGCACTTGTCCCTTGCGCTTTGTTGCCATAACTTGTGGTACGATTTGATCGATTAACGTACAACATGATAATGGCCAATCAACTACAGCGTCAGGAACCTTCTTTAGGCGGCAGTCCGGCGAAGGATGACTGGCAAAACATCGCCGACGGCATTCAGCAATGGTTTGAGGGGGCGCGGTTCACTGACCCACTTTCGGTATTTGATTTCGCTTGGATCTGTGAGAAAGGTCACGATCCCGATTTGGTCCTATACCTAGGGCAAAAGTTTTCCAAGTTTCTTGAGGGGCAATGCGAACTGAAAACTCCAGTCCCATGGCCTCTTCCCTCCGTTACCGGCGACCGCTCTGCAATGTGGAGGTTTATTGCAACGATCTCAATGTTGCTGGGTAAGTGGCGCGGCGACCCGCCGGTAGACCATTTACCTAGTAGTGTCGAAGCTCACTGGTGCGAGCAGCATCCAGACATACTGCAAAGCGTTCAAACTGCACAGCGTGCCAGAACTCGCTACAGTGTGGTTGGCGAAGAAGATTGGACTACCCAGGAATTGATTGCAGGTGCTCAATTGCATAAGAAGAAAAAGCTGGCGATTCTTTGGAAGTACGACCTGAGCGGCCAACGTACATGGGTTCACGCTGCCCGAACGTTGGCGTACGTGGTGTTCGGAGACTTCCTTGCCAGCGACACGCAGAAGATTGGATTCTGTCAGAGATGCGACCGGCCCTTTGGCCGTGGCAAGAAGACTCTTTTTTGCTCTCTAGAGTGCGCCCGTGCTCAGTCCGCCACGAGTAGCCGCCATGAGGCGACGGCCATGGAAAGACGCAGAGGGTTACGCAAAGCTGCCAGAATCCTGGAAGAATGGCTCCAAAAGCCCCATCGGGCTGGTGCAGATTGGCGCATGACAACCGAACGCGCCTTTGGACTTTTATCGAGCGACGGTAGGCACAGCAGGCTCATGGGCGAATACATTCGGGCATCTAAGACCTCGCCTGGGTCACCCGAACGGGAGAAGTTACTTCGTTCACTCTTATCCAGCAGTACGGAAACGCCCCAACAGCGTGAGAACGTACAACTACAATTGGAAGGCTTTCTGCAGGACGTCGCGAAGGCAGAGAATCGAGCGAAAGCGAGCATGGCGTTATGAGTCTCTACAAGCGCGGTGAAACCTGGTGGTACAAATTCAAACACCAGGGACTCGTCATTCGCGAGTCAGCCGAGACCAGCGATAGGGGTGTTGCAGCGAAGGTGGAGCGCAAGCGACACAACGAGCTGGATGAAGGCGCCAAGGTCAAACGTCAGCCGAAAGCTCGGCTGCAGTTCGCTGTGGCCGTGAAGCACTGGCTTGCGTTGAAGCGCGCGGACTGGAGCGATAACAACCTTCGGATAGAGACAGCAAACTTCCGCCACCTCGAGAGTCACTTTCGGCGGGATGCTGCTTTCAGATATCTCGGCCGAGGACATCAGCCGCTACAAAATTGAACGGAGAAAACAAGACGCGAGTCCACGTACGGTCGCTATGGAGATCGGCTCCCTCCGCGCCGTCATGCGCAAACATCGGCTTTGGGCTGACATCCAGCCGGATGTAAAGCTACCTAGAGGCCGCGAAGATGTGGGCCGGGCGCTATCGGCGGATGAGGAACATCGACTTCTCACAGCGTGCGAGAAGAACCGCTCGGTCACTCTATCCCGCGGTATTGCTGTCGCTGCAACGGGCTTGCGGAATGAAGAGCTGCGTCTTCTGCGGTGGCGCCAGATCGACTTGCTTGCCGGGCACGTCACGGTGGGCAAATCGAAGACTGCCGGCGGTACGGGAAGAATTGTTCCGCTCAGCCAAACGGCGCTGAAGTGCTTGCAGGAATGGCGGAGCGAGTTTCCCGACGCCCAACCGTCCCACTACCTGTTCCCTGCGGAGCGGTACGGTGGGGTTCCCAATGATGGATCGGGCTACATGTCTGAAAGGTGTCTGCCGTACTCCGTGGATCCTAGTAAGCCGATCGGATCCTGGAAGGTCTCTTGGACAGCAGCCCGTAAGGCGGCCAGCGTGAGTTGCCGTTGGCATGATCTTAGGCACTCGTTTGTCTCTAGAATGGCCGAATCGCAGGCTTCAGACGCGACGATCATGAGCCTCGCAGGCCACCTGTCACGAAAGATGATGGAGCGGTATAGTCACACGCGAAACGAAGCGAAACGACAGGCTGTCGCCGTATTGGACAGGCGAAACGCCTGAAGATCAACCTGCCTCAGTGAGGCTGACAAGATCGGCCAGCATTAGCGTTTGTGGATGTGGCCCGCGCCCTTCGCGAAGAACCGCCAAGATCCCAGCGTCTTTGAGTTTTCCCACCATATTCATAATCATTGGGCGACTCGGCAAGTTAGGCGCTCCCTCCATGCGGGAGGGCTGAAAAATAGGTTGCAAAAATATCGCATCGAGAAGAGGAATTGCAAACTGAGAGCGGGTCAATCGAATTACTTCGGACTTCAGATGATTGTAAAGACCGTAGATTTGGCGCGTCTTCAAAATATTGGCCTGGGCCTGCTGGATCAACCCGTTCAGAAAGAATTGGACCCACGAATTCCATGCAAGAGTCGCGCTGCCAATCGCTCTAAGGCTGGCAATGTAAGCTTCCCTCTCGCGCTCCAAATATTCCGACAGGTAGAAAACCGGCCGCGAAAGGATTTTCTTTTTCGCTCAAAAAGAGCGGAATCAGGATTCGCCCAAGACGGCCATTGCCGTCAAGAAAAGGGTGCAAGATTTCGAACTGAGCATGAACTATCGCGAGTTGAACCAGGGGATCTGGGCAATCTGTGTGGTAAAAGCTTTCCCAGTCATATAGCCCCTGCATCAACGTATCCCCGGGGGCGGGTGGAACAAATTCAGCCTGTTCAATAGAACTTCCAGGAGCACCAATCCAGTTTTGCTCGGTCCTGAAACTTTCCCTTCCCCTTGTTTCTTCCCCTAACGCTGTCGAGCAGGGTGCTGTGAAGTTTGAGGAGAAGATTCAAATTGAATGGTCTTTCTTGCAGCTCTCTCTCGGCTTCTCTTAACGCCCGCCTGTAGTTCATGATCTCGTAGATATCCTCCCGGCGGGATTCTTGCTTGGGCGCTTCGCCAGCCTCAAATTTTAAGACTTCGCCTACCGTCGCCTGCGTACCTTCGATTTTCGAAGAGAGAACAGCTTCACGTCGCGTGAGCGGAGAGATCAGAACATCGGAGTTCGGAGAGCCATATAAAACTCCCTCGTACTCGGCAAGCTTCCGATTCGCCTGCCCGATCAGCGGAATTAGAGGTACCCAGTCAATTTCGGGAGGTGGCAATTTTTCGATAACAAAAGGCTGCATTCGAAAAGCATAAAGCAAAACGGCTTTTACTTTACGCTTTTAGCTAAAGCGTATTACAGGCTTTATACATTCCCCTAGGGGGGGGGGGCACAAAAAGGGGGCACAATTCGATAGGGGCACAAATGTAATGAGCGTAAATCACTGAAAACGCGTGGTGGACGCGGGTGGAATCGAACCACCAACCTGTCGATTAAGAGTCGAATGCTCTGCCAGTTGAGCTACGCGTCCGTGAGGTAAAAAGGCCGAATGTTGAGCAACATTCAGAGGGGCCAAGCGGGCGCGTCTGGGTCACGCCTAAAGAAAAATATAGCATAAGTCAGGACCTGCGATTCTTTCCGCCATGAGCCAATTCCTCATGGAAGCACCACCCCGCCCTATCATCCCGTAGTGGAAATCTGCTGTACGCCCTTACATGGAGCAACCGCCAAAGGAGGCAACACGCCGTAAGCAGTGGAGAATTTTGTGGGTGTCAGAAACAGAGTTGTTTCGAGACTTAAAACGAGAAGGAAAGTCCGCCTTGAATCGAACGCTCGTCCTGGGCGAAATATAGCGTGCTGCCATCACGCGTAAGGAAGGGCCGATAGCCCTCAGCCAACAGATTGCGAACGTCTACTAACGCTTCGGTTCCGTTGGGCAGCAGGTGACCGCAGTGGATCGGTTGGCGGATCAGCAAATTGAGGTATGCGCCCTGTCCGAAGTTGTCGTACACCGCTACGGGGGTTACCGTATTCGCGGGCTGCCAACGGTAGGAAGCACGCCAGCCAGTGCCGGTGCGCTGCAGCTTGCCGTCGAGAGCTGCTGTAATGGCTTCCGTCCTGCGTTGTGTGAGGCCCTGCACAGCCTCGTCCAACGTGACCGCGGAACCAGGAGACTCGAAAGCCAGGGCCTTGCCGTTAGCAAAAGAAAGCGTCGCCCAGGTGGATGAAGTGATCTTCTGTGCAAAGACTGCCCGGAACCCGCCGCTGGTGTAGCCGGGACCTGTAACCCGAAACACCTGCGAAACCGGATCATAGAGCATGTTCCCTGAGGCAAGATCTGCCTGCTCCACAGAACCGCCTCCGCCGATGACCGGACTCGTCACCGAGTCCTGATAGAAAGCCACCATCGCTCGGCGCGAAGCAGTATTGTCCTCAAACCGGAGTTCCTGATGGAGACCGTGCTCAATCCTCACTCTGCCGTTTTCTTCAGTGAACATAGGCGCCAGCGTGCTGCTGTCGGCGAGTTCACCGGCATTCTGCAATTCGGGCGAAGTGGCAAGCCGGTAGGATACAACGGCTCCGTCAGAGTGCCAGGAAACATTGACGAACGGCAGGCTAGCGGCTACCTCATCCGGCCCATGCACGGACTGGACCTCGTTGCCTACCTCCATCGACGCGTTGGGACCCAGGTTCACGGCCTCGGCACTGCGCAGCCGGAAAGCGTACAAACCCTGGCTTCCTCCGGCGCCTTCCACAGCGTTCATCTGCTGCACCGTGGCGACGTTGCGAATCTGACGTTCCGGACCCAGCGCCAGTTCATATCCAGCCAGGTACTCCGAGCTGTCCATTGGTTGCGGGCTTAGATTGGCACGCAAAATCAGATGGCCGCCGGTAGCGCTAGAGCGCTCCAGGGCAAAGGCATGATGAGGACCACCTTCCCCAAATTCGCGCGAGGAACCGGCGACACTGACCCGGGCGGCTAATTGCGGAGCCGATCCATGGTCATCCGGGGCGAGAACCACCAGCGGACCGTCTTCGAGATAACGCAACAGTGGACGATTGGCAGAGGAACGCAACGTCCATTTCCAGTCATCGGTTGGCTCATCCGGCGCCCGAGGTTGGGCAGGGAGCCATTGCACCGCCTCGAATAGGGTGCTCAGGGTGAGGTTAACGATGAGTTTGCTGCGGGCTCCCAGGTGCAGATCTTCGCGCAGAGTAGGGAGGAAGGAGTCCCCGGTCGCCTTTACCTGGTAGATTCCAGGCAAAACATGATTGAAGGCATAGCCTCCACGCATGTTGGTGTAGACCCTGGCAATCACTGTGGCGTCGGTGGCCAGCAGCTCGACCATAGCGCCCATCTGAGGAGTACCCCGTGCATCGCACACGACTCCGCTCACCGTTGCGGGGAATGGAGCACCCGAGGCAGGCAAAAGACCTGCTACGGCCACCACTACGAGAGCTGCGATTTGGCAATACTTTCTACGCACTCAGTTACGCTACTCACTCAAACGCAGTGCAGGAACCCAGTTCCGCGATCGCCGACCCTATATGCTCTACTCCGGCCACTAAAGTCACTCTTTGCAGCTTACCAGAGCGCTAGTCAACCGTAAACGGGGCCGATTGGGCCACCTGTTGCTTAGACACGTGGTCATTGACTGTGATGGTCACCTGGTACTTGCCGGGCTGCAGGCTGGCCAGGGAGACCGACCTCCGAACCGTCAACTGGTCCGAGTTGGCGCTGTCTCCCGCTGCCGCACTAGTTTCAGACGTATCCAGGATAGATTTGTTACTAGCCATGTCCGTAATCTGATACTGGATTGTGGCTGCGTTCTGCTTACTCTTGTCGTCGATCGCCAGGTTGTACACCTGCATCCAGAAATTGAGCTTCTGGCTGCGATGGAAAGAGACGGGAACCCCAGGTCCGGAGCTGACCCGCGGCCGAACGTAGGTTCCGGCGATGATGAACTGCCCGGTGCCGATCTGCTTGGTCGGGACCTGCTCCATTTTGTCGGCCAGAATCAGCGACGATGCCGAGAGCTTCTCATCGTCATACTTGGGCACCATGATGCCCTCTGCCCAAGTGCCGATGTGGTCGGGATTGTTCACGTCTTTGATCGCAATATCGACCCGGTACCGCCCCGGTTTCAGGGGCAAAGCCCACCAGTGGACTGATTGCTGGTCAAGCGCCTTGCCCAGCAATTCACTCGGCTCTTCCACTTCCAGCGTCTGCTCGAAGGTCTGCACTACGTGGTCGGTAATGGTCGCGACCCGCCCCAAAACGTTGACCTCGCCCTTGGATACTCCGTCCTTGGTGTTGAAGGTGATGTCCCGGTTCCTGATCTGTAGGGTCAAGGGAACGAGGACCGTATCCTCTGTGACCTTCACGTAATCGGTGCGGACTTCGAAGGGGAAGAAGGGCCCGCTCAGCACCTTGTGATTTACCAGAAACGATTCCAGATCCTTGAACTTGACGGCAGGCGGGGCCTGCAGCTTGGAGAACTGTTCCAGGCGATCAAACTCCTTGGCCTGATTGGACTGCGCCATGGGGCCGCCGCCCAGGTTTTCCAGGCCGCCGTTGAAGCGATCAGTCCGCTTCGAGGTACCCATCTGCTCGCCCAGGGTCGCACCCGCACCCGGGACGTGCAGCAGCGCGTCCTTCTCCGAGCGGTCCAGGGTCATGTGGTAGTCGCCGCACATGCAGGTATCGACGAACTCGATGTCGATGTTCTCGCCGATGCCTTCTATATAGCGGTAGTGCCAGGTTTCGAAGGGGAAGGTTGAGGTCTCGCCGCCGCCTTCTTCCATGGGGCGCTCATAGGAGCCGCCGCTGGGATGGGACTCAATACTGTCCGGCTTTCCGTAGGCGATATACATGTGCCCGCGGTCGGTCTTCCAACCTGGCTTGCCGGCGGCAAAATGCTCGTTGGCATAGGCAATCCGGCGGTAATTCTCTTCGCGATATTCGTTTTCAGGGGAATCGGGGTCGGGGTTGCGGCGCTGCCAGAAGGTCTCGATGAAGTTGTCCCGCTCTTCATCATTCGACAAACTCTTGAAAGCCTTCAACTCCTGGTCGGTGATGATCCAGCGAACATCCTCATCCACCCACTTCTTGTAGGGCCCCTTTAGCTCGTTTCTGAGTTCTTTCTGCTGCTTGAATTTATCTTTATCACTCTGTGGCCGCTTGAGCGGGTCAACGGTACTCTGGGGATCCGACGCGTTGGGCGTGGCCTGCGACGGCTGACTGGTCGCAGATTGGGCGATGAGCGTGGGTGGCAGACCCAACGACAAGAACAGAAAAAGGGTGGAATAGACCCCTCGAATGGCCCTCAGCATAGGTTGCGCGATACTCCCCGTACGGCACAACAAGTTTAAGGTTCGGTAACACCGAATTCAAGCGGCGAATGTCATTTCTCCCTTTATCTTCCGAACGATGGGGGAGCGGGGGTAACCCGTATTTGTGGTACTGGGACGGATTTCCGTCGCGTGCCTCCAGGCACCGTCCGGCCAGCAGGGCTCGCCCTGTTACCCGCTGCCCGGAATACCGGCAAGCGCCTCGTCGCGATCCCTCCCCGGGCTGCCAGCCAACTGTTAAAACGCGGAGCACGACCGTTAAACCCGGAACCTCAACGGCCCGTTCCACGTATGATGTAGGCAAGGGCGGGGATACCGTCTACCCATGAAACTGAAGAAGATATTGATCATCTCTGTCGTGGTCCTGGTGGCGGCTGGCATCGCCACCTTTACCATCGTTCGCGCCCAGTCTGGTTACACCAAAGTACTCACGGCTAAGGTGGTGCGGGAAAACCTGGTCTCCATTGTCAGCGGCACGGGCCAGATCAAGCCCAAGACCTATGTCAATATCGGAGCCACCTCCTTTGGCAGGATTACCCACCTCTACGTTAAGGAAGGCGACCGGGTGAAGAAAGGGCAGGTCGTGGCCACGGTAGAGAGTGTGCAGGCCAAGGCCGGCGTAGACGCGCAGGAAGCCAGCATTCGCTCCGCCGACACCGACATATCTTCTTACCTGGCTGCGGAAAAGACGGCAGAAGCGACGGTGGACCACTCACAGGCCGACCTTAATCAGAAGCTGCTGGACTGGCAGCGGGCGCAGGCGCTGTACAAGGCCGAGCTCATCGCCAAGTCGGAATACGATTCCAAGAAGGCGGCCTACGACACCGACCTGGCAACGCTGGCGCAAAGTAAAGCGGCGCTGGTGCAAGCGCGCGCCCAGACCGCGTCCGCTCGCGGGAAGTTGGGTACCGCCCAAGCCACACTGACCAGCAACATCGACGCGCTCAACAAGACGGTCAGCACGGCGCCCTTCGATGGCATTGTGACCAATATGCCGGTGCGCGAAGGTGAAACCGTCGTGGTCGGCATTCAGAATGCCCAGGGCAGCACCCTGATGACGTTGGCAGACCTTTCCGTGATTACGGCGGAGGTCAAAGTCGATGAAACAGACATCGTGAACGTTGCTATGGGACAGCCGGTGGAAGTCTCCGTGGATGCCTTGCCTGGCAAGGTCTTTCCGGGAACGGTGACCGAAGTCGGCGACCAGGCCATTTTGCGCTCGACCGGTATCGCCACCAGCCAAAGCACCACTGGCACCGAAGAGGCAAAGGATTTCAAGGTGGTGGTCACGCTCACTAACCCGCCCGCCGAGCTGCGCCCAGGGCTTTCAGCCACCGCGAAGATCACGACCGCGAAACGGCAGAATGTCCTGGCGATTCCCATCCAGGCTTTGGCCATGCGCACCGCGGCATCCCTGAAGAGCAACGCCTCGATGCAGACGGTGAACGCCGCATCCACGGGAGATGGGGCGCTGCCGGCCGCCCAGGATCCGGGCACCCAGGGTGTCTTCCTGCTGCGGTCTCATGGCAGCAAGTTGGAATCGGAGTTTGTCCCGGTCACCACCGGCATCACCGGCTCAACAGACATCGAAGTGACCAGTGGCCTCAAAGCCGGGGATGAGATCGTGATCGGGCCCTACAAAGTGCTGCGCACGCTCAAGAACGACGTCAAACTGAAGCGCGATAATGCAGCCGCCACCCAGGAGACGGAATCCTCCTAAGCGGTGCGAGCTTGATAGGCTGAGGGAAGCGACAAACGCAGAGTCTTAAAGAAACAGGGAGCGAAGATGGCACTCGAAACCACCAGCGCAACGCAAGCCGGCACGGCCCAGGATGTCGCCCAGGGAGAGGTCATCGTCGTCGAGGATCTGTGGAAGACGTACACCATGGGCCTCGACCAGCAGGTAAACGCTCTTTGCGGCATCACGCTGCGCATCCGGCACAATGAGTACGTCGCCATCATGGGCCCCTCGGGTTCGGGCAAATCGACGCTAATGAATCTGATTGGCTGCCTAGACACACCCACCAAGGGAAAGTATTGGCTGAATGGCCACCTGGTGAGTGAACTGAACGATGACGAGCTGGCTCGCATCCGCAATCGCGAAATCGGCTTTGTCTTCCAGACCTTCAATCTGCTGGCGCGCGCAACCGCTTTGCACAACGTGGAGTTGCCGCTGATCTACAACGGAACTCCGTCCGATGAGAGAATCGAGCGGGCCAAGGCGGCCTTGCGCTCGGTCAATCTCGAGGGGCGCATGAATCATAAGCCCAACGAATTGTCTGGTGGCCAACGCCAGCGGGTCGCGATTGCGCGGGCACTGGTGAACCGGCCTTCGATCATCCTGGCCGATGAGCCCACGGGCAATCTGGACTCCAAGACCGGCGATGAGATTATGGCGCTCTTCGATGAGTTGCACTCACGGGGCAACACCATCATCCTGGTCACCCATGAACCGGATATCGCCGACTACGCCCATCGCGTGGTCCACATACGCGACGGAATGATCGCTTCCGATGCTGTCTCCGCCCGGGGGCAGTCGATCAAGGCGTAAGCCGAGCTTTGGGTGAGGGCTGGTCGCGCCGCAGCTCCCTCAGGGGCCTTCCTCATTACTCCCGGAACTCAACTCTTTTTCTGCACCGCCGATAAAGCGCCTAAGAGCCGTCAGGCAGCATCGCCACGAATCCCTTGCTTGGGCTGACGATGGTGGGGCGATGGCCGGGAAAGGTGTGGACCGATGAATCAGACAATGCAACCGGGAATGCAACCGGGCCGGGAACCAAGTCGTTGGGCGCCACCACGCCGGCCGTTAGCCGGCCCGTTACCCGAGTTGGTGTCGCGATCGCTGGCCATGCGCCGCGTGTGTGATCAGCTGCAGCAAGTTGGCCCGCGCGTCCGGCTGGCCCTGATTGAGGGCGAAGCCGGCACCGGAAAACATCTGCTCGCCAGGCACATTCAGGCGCGCCATGCTGCGCCCGGCATCATGGTCGCGGAAGAGGCGGCAGCCCTGTTTTGCGCTGAGGTCAACCCCCACAGCGAGCTCCGCCCCGAACCTCTGCGCGCCGCGGTGCGCAGAGCAGCCGAGGGCATACTGCTGCTGCGCAACATCGACGAATTGGCGGCCGAGCCTCAGGGACAACTCTTGCGCTACATCCGCTCTTTCGAAACAGCGCTCTCTGCGGAAAAGCCAGGCTTGCTTCCCTCGCCCTCGCAGGTGATCTGCACCTCCCGCAGGCCGCTGCGAACCCAGGTGCTGGCGGGAGCATTTCTGCCCGAAATCTACTATCGGTTAAACGCCGTTTCCTTTTCGCTGCCCGCTCTGCGCGATCGCAAAGAAGACATTCCGTCGCTGGCCCAGATGTTCATCGATGCTGTCTCACGAGAGCAGCAGAGGCCCCTGCAAGGGCTTGGCCCGGGTTCACTCCAAATTCTCCTGCGCCACTTGTGGCCGGGGAACGTCCGCGAGCTGGAAAGCGTGATCCGGGCTGCGTGCTTGTCGGGCGAAGGCCAGTGGCTGCGACCGATCGATTTGATCATCCTGCCGCTCGAACCGGCGGGCATCAAGAACGGCGAGCCTGCTATCCCCGAAAACTACACCCTCGATGGTGTGATCCGGCGGCATATCCTTCAAGTATTGAAGGCCTGCGACGGGAATAAAGCTCGCGCCGCCTCCAAACTCGGGATTAGCAGGTCCACCCTCTACCGCATGCTCGAAACCGACATCGCTATGCCCATGCAGACCCCGGATGTCCCCGAAGTGAAGCAGGACGAACTCCTGGCATAGCAGCCGTTCTTGGCGTATGAGAATCGGATTGGCTTTTGATGCTCGCCTGTCAGCATTCGCAGGCGGGCTAGGTTACCCAGGACTGACGTCCCGGGCATTATCAGCCGTCCCTTTCGGGACTGGTCTCGCTGGGAACGTGCACCCAGGACTGCGTCCTGGATGCTCGGGCTACTCTCAGCCGTCCCTTCGGGACTAGCAATAGCCGTCGTATCCTGCACACGCGGTCTTGGATCGAGCCACTTACAGGAAATACGGGTCCCAGCCGGCAGCCTGTTCGCCCGCACGAAATCTCGATACACTGCGATTAGACTTAACCAGCCCTCTAGCACGCTCAGGAACCCGTTTGTTGCGAGTACCCAACCGTTTTGCCCTTCATCTTGTCTTGATCGCTCTCGCTCCCGGCATTCTCTTCGCCGCCCAAAGCACGCCGAGCGCAACGCCAACTCCCCCTCTCAGCAGCCGCGTGAAAACGCTGAATACCATCTTCTCCGACGCCTGGGAAGATCGCCTCAAGCACGAGCCCGAGTTCGCCTCTTCGATCGGCGATAACCGCTATAACGATCAGCTCTCGGATTTCTCGGTGCAGGCCTATAACGAGTCCCTCGCACGCGGGCGCGCCTTTTTGACACGACTGGCCGAGGTGGATACGACTGGAATGTCGGATCAGGAGCAGTTGAGCAAAGAGTTGATGGTGCGCGGGCTAATCGAAGATCAGCAAGAAGCAAGATTCAAGCCCTGGGAATTGCCGGTCAACCAGTTCTATGGCTTGCAAGTAGATCTGCCCCAGCTCGTACCGCAACTTAGCTTCACTACGATAAAAGACTACGACGATTACATCGCTCGTCTCAAAAAGGTGCCCCTCGCCTTCCAACAGATCACCGACAACATGTCTATCGGCATGGACGACCATCGCGAGCCGCCCGCCTACCTGATGGAAAAGGCGCTCGGCGAAGTCAACGACATCGCCAATCAAAAACCGCAGGACACCCCATTCGCCCTTCCGATCCAGAAGTTTCCTGCTTCGGTCTCCGCAACCCAGCAGGCGCGCATTAAAGAAGAACTACTTGCGGCAATCACAGGTCAGGTGATCCCGGCTTACGTCCGTTTTGGCAAGTTTCTCAAATCGCAATACATCCCCAGCGGCCGCAATGATCCCGGCATATGGGCTCTGCCCGATGGCGAGGCTTATTACCGCTTTCTGGTAAAGCAGAGCACCACTACCGACATGACCGCGGATCAGATTCACCAGATCGGCGTCGACCAGGTAAAAGAAGACGAAGAGCAATTGCTGGCCATCGCCAAGAAGCTGGGGTTCGCCGATATCAAAGCGCTCCAGACCGCTGCCGAGAACAACCCGAAGCTCTATCCAACGAGCAAGGAGCAGCTCCTGGATGCTTATCGTGGACACCTTGACCAGATGCGTCCGAAACTTCCCCAGCTCTTTGGGCGTTTACCGAAAGCTTCGCTGGTGGTCAGCCCGGTGCCGGATTATGCGGAAAAGGATCAGGCGGCCGCCTACTACATCCACGGCACGCCAGACGGCTCCAGGCCGGGCACAGTCTTCGTCAACACGTATAAATTCGCCACGCGGCCCCTCTATGCCTCGGAGGCTATCTCGTATCACGAAGGACTGCCCGGCCATCATTTGCAGATCTCGATCGCGCAGGAGCTGACCGGTCTTCCCGAGTTTCGCAAATACACCTACTACACCGCGTACACCGAGGGATGGGGACTCTACGCCGAGCGGCTAGGAAAAGAGGTCGGCTTCTACCAGGATCCCTACAACGACTACGGCCGTCTGGAAGCGGATATCTGGCGCGCAGTGCGCCTGGTGGTCGATACAGGCGTCCATTCGAAGCACTGGACGCGGGAGCAGATGGTCGACTATTTCCATCAGCACTCGGCAGTGCCCGAGACCGACGTACAGGCCGAAGTGGATCGCTACATTGCCATGCCGGCACAGGCGCTGGGCTACAAGATAGGCCAACTCAAGTTTCTGGAGCTTAAGGCCAAGGCGCAGCAGGCGCTGGGGGACCGGTTTGACATCCGTACCTTTCACGATCAGCTGCTTGATTCCGGCGCGCTGCCCCTGGATCTACTGGACCAGCGCATCGATACCTGGATCGCAGCCCAGCAGAAGACACAAAAACAGTAAGGAGATTCGATGGGCGCACATCCAGTCAGTCAACCGCTTGCCGGCCTCCGCGTCGCCATTCTCGGAGCGGGAAAAATGGGGGGGATTTTGCTTCAGGCCTTCCTCAAGTCCAAGGTGCTGGAGCCGGAACAGATTTTGGCCACGGTGGAGCACGCAGAGCGCGCCGGGCAGCTCTCAGCACAGTGGGGGGTCGATGTATCCACTGACAATGTGGCCGCCGCGGAGTCAGCGGACCTGATCCTGATCGGGCTAAAGCCGGTCACAGTTCCCGAGGTCGTCAGACAGATTCGTCCCGTGCTCACGCCGCAAAAGCTACTGATCTCGATTGCCGCCTCGGTGCGGACAACGCAAATCGAGCATGCCGCGGATATGGAAATCGGCGTAGTCCGCGCCATGCCGAACACTCCGTCCATGCTGGGCGCGGGAATCGCGGCCCTCAGCCGTGGACGCTTTGCCACCGAACAGCAGCTGGACCTCGCCGCCTTGCTCTTCGCCACCGTCGGCCGGACAGTGATGGTCGAAGAAAAGCACCTGGACGCTGTGACCGGGCTTTCCGGCTGCGGGCCGGCGTTTATCTACATCATCCTGGAATCGCTTGCGGAAGCCGGGGTCAAGGTCGGCCTGCCGCGCGATATCGCCACCCTGTTGGCGGCTCAAACGACCTTCGGGGCAGCGAAGATGGTGCTCGAAACCGGCTATCATCCAGCGCTGCTGAAGGACGCGGTGACCACTCCAGCGGGCTGCACCATCGACGGCATCCTGGAACTGGAGGAGGGCGGCCTGCGCGTGACCCTGATCAAAGCCGTCATGCGCGCCACCCAGCGGGCCAAGGAACTAGCCGGGTAAGATAAACCAGGAGGTTCCGATGAGTTCCGCCCAGGCGTTTCCGGCTGCGGCCGCGACTGCAAAAAGATCCCGCGCCTCCACCCTGCTGCCGCGTTTTGCCTGGGCCGTACTGGCCTACAACGTGGTGGTGATCTTGTGGGGGGCGGTCGTCCGCGCCACCAGCTCAGGCGCCGGCTGCGGCGATCATTGGCCGCTCTGCAACGGCGTGGTTCTGCAAAGCAATCCACGCCTCGCAACCCTAATCGAGCTTGCTCATCGGGTAAGCAGCGGTGTGACACTCCCGTTGGTTCTGCTACTCCTTTTGTGGACATTTCGCTCTACTGTCTCCGGCCACCTTGCACGCCTGGCCACGATCGCCGCCGTGGTATTCACCTTCAACGAGGCTCTGCTGGGCGCGCTCCTGGTGCTGTTGCGACTCACTGCGGACAACCGTTCGCCGGCGCGCGCGGTTTATCTTTCTTTGCACCTGGCCAATACGCTGCTGCTATTGGGCGCACTCACGCTTGCGGCCCACTTCCTATCGCGCGGTGAAGCGTTCACCCGGCGCACGATACGTTTCGCTCAATTGCCGCTCGCGGTCACCGGAATCACAGCAACCCTGATCCTGGGAGTGACTGGAACCCTTGCAGCGCTCAGCGATACGCTCTTTCCCGCGACCTCCCTCAGCGCTGCCTTTGCGCAAGACTTCTCCGCCAACGGCGGCTGGCTGCTGCGCTTGCGCATTCTCCATCCACTCACCGCGGTCATAGCCGGTCTTTTCATCTGCTGGCTGCTGGTGCGCAGCATCGCGCGCCCTTCGGAACACAAGCTGGCTCTGCTGGTGTTGGGGCTGCTGGTACTGCAGTTTGGACTTGGGATCGCGGACGTAACTCTGCTGGCGCCGGTGTGGCTGCAGATCGTCCATTTGCTGGGCGCCGACCTTCTATGGATCACCCTGGTCGTGCTCGCCGCCAGGGTCTGCGTGGTGGACAGCACTCAGGCCCTGGGCTGAAGAGACTGCGAAACGGCTCCTACCCGCCATTGAGATGGGCGCCCTCATCGTAGGTGCATAATTCCCTACGAGGCCGCGCGGTGCCTTATCTCATGATCAAGATCCACGCTCATTGCGCAACTCTCCTCGTGCTGGTGTTGCTGTCCAGCCATTCCCAGCTCTCCGGACAGGCCACACAATACCCCGGCGTACCGCCTCTGCTTTTGGGCGCGGCATGGTACCCCGAGCAATGGCCGGAGTCGCAGTGGGATTCGGACCTGGACCGCATGGCAGCTTGCCACATCCACCTGGTGCGGGTGGGTGAGTTCGCCTGGAGCACGATGGAGCCCCAGGAGGGAAAATACGATTTCACCTGGCTCGACCATGCCATCGAGAAGGCGGCCAAACACCACATCGTCATTGTGCTGGGCACGCCTACCGCTGCTCCTCCCGCCTGGCTTACCAGTAAATATCCCGAGACCCTGCGGGTGGATGAGAACGGCAAGCGCGCCCAGCACGGGAACCGCGCGCAGTTCTCCTTTTCCGACGGCAAGTATCGCTTGCTGGCCCACGGCATCGCCGAGCAGATGGCGGCGCGCTATGGACACAACCCCAACGTCGTGGGCTGGCAACTGGATAATGAGTACGGCAATGCTGACTTTGGACCCTCGGCACAAACCCAGTTCCATGCCTGGCTCAAGAAAAAGTACGGAACCATTGCCGAGTTGAACCGGCTTTGGACAACAACGTATTGGAGTCAGACCTACGACAACTTTGATGAGGTCCCGGTCCGAGCGAGCGAAGAAAATCCCGCGCTGGAGCTGGACTGGAAGCATTTCGTCAGTGACACCTGGAAGAACTACTCGCAAAACCAGATCGACGCCATTCGGCCGCATGCGGATCCGCGACAGTTCATCACCACCAACACGATGGGTTGGTTCGATGGTTTTGACCACTACACCGTATATAGCAATCTCGACATCGCCTCGTGGGACGACTACGTTGCGCAACCTGCTTACAACCCGGCGCTCAATGGCGCCACCCACGATCTGGATCGCGGATTCAAACACAAGAATTTCTGGGTGATGGAGACCGAACCGGCATTCGTGAACTGGAGAGACACGAATAATCCTCTGGATCGCGGACAGATTCGCGAAATGGCCTGGCAGGCAGTAGGTCACGGCGCCGATGCGGTCGAGTACTGGCAGTGGCGCGCTGCGCTCAACGGGCAAGAGCAGTATCACGGCACGCTGGTCGGCAGTGACGGGTTGCCAGTACCGGCCTATGCCGAGATCCAACAGGTCGGGGCGGAGTTCGAGAAGGCTGGTGCGGCTCTTTCCGGGACCACTCCTCATTCGCAGGCGGCCATCCTGGAGAACTACGACAGCCGCTGGGCGATCGATTTCCAACGACACTCCGCCGCCTTCGACCCGGTGAAGGAGTTGATCAGCTTTTACCGGCCCCTTCGTCAGATGAGTCAGGCGGTTGATATCGTCGCGCCGGACGCCCCGCTTGATGAGTACAAGCTGGTGGAAGCGCCGGCGCTGAATATTCTACCGGATGCAGTAGCGCAGCACCTGATCGACTATGTAAACCACGGCGGCAATCTGGTGCTTGGGCCGCGCAGTGCCATGAAAGACCGCTACAACGCGCTCTATCCCAACCGTCAGCCAGGGCCGCTGGCCGGGCTGCTCGGCGGCCATGTCGAGGAGTTCTACGCACTGGAGAAGCAAGTACCGGTGAGCGGTGAGATCGGATCGGGTTCGGCCAGCGTCTGGGCAGAGATACTTGACCCCGGCAGTGCGGAAACCGAAGTGCTGATGCGCTATGGAGCCAGTAATGGATGGCTTGATGGGCAACCCGCGGTAGTCACCCGCAAGGTGGGACGAGGCAGCATCACTTATGTTGGCGCCTGGCTCGACGATGCGCTGATGAGCAAGCTGACGGCATCGTGGATTCAGATGAGCCAAATCCAGCCCATTCTTCCTAACGTTCCTGACGGGGTAGAGGTCTGCCAGCGGAGCGCAAGTGGAAAATCGGTTTTGATCGTAATCAATCACACAGCCAGCAGCCAGTCGATCGCCCTTCCTTCTGCTATGAAGGACCTGTTGTCGAACAACGCAGCTCCGGCTTCCCAACTGACCTTACCAGCGCACGGAGTCGCAGTGATGGAATAGACCCGCCGTACCGCGGCAGATCATGTTCTCCGGCTTCGGTGGTTTAAAAGATCTGAGCAGCACAGGCAAGATGAGCACCGCCGAGGTCCTTCGGCTACGCGCCACAGTGCACTGTGTCGCACGATAAAACTGTGAGGTGCTCCGCTGAGAGCTTGTTACTTTATAGATCTTTCGTGTGAAATCCTCGACCTCGAACAAAATCGTCATCCTGAGAGCCTGTGACTTTATAGATCTTTCGTGTGAAACCCTCGACCTCAAACAAAATCGTCATCCTGAGAGCCCGTGACTTTATAGATCTTTCGTGTGAAACCCTCGACCTCAAACAAAATCGTCATCCTGAGCACAGCGCCTCACAGATCTATAGCGTGACCCGGCGCCGAAAGCGCGGAGTCGAAGGACCCCGGGGCGCTTATCTTACCCACTGCTGTTCGGGGCTTTCAACCACGGAACCTCGAGAGCCGGATCGACTGCGATACGCGCTCGATGGTCACGTCCATCTCTTCATGCACGGTAATCATCTTCCAGACTAGGCCGCAGCGCGTCCGCCCGGTGCGGGCTTCAGTGGTTGAAAAGCTCCAAGCGGCAGTGGGCAAGATAAGCGCGGCTGGGGTCCTTCGACTCCGCGCTATAAGCGCTGTGTCACGCGAAGAATCTGCGAGGCGCTGTGCTCAGGATGACGATTTTGTTTGAGGTCGGGGGTTTCACACGAACGATCTATAAAGTCACAGGCTCTCAGGACGACGATTTTGTTTGAGGTCGAGGGTTTCACGCGGAAAGATCTATAACGTCACAGGCTCAAGTATGACGATTGTTGGAGGTTGACAAAAAAAGCCTAAACAAGTTAGTGCGCGCTGGGAGCATCACGGGCCAGGAAACAGCGGCAACTCTGTTTTCGATTACCGCTGCGGCCAGGGGAGAAGCTTCGTTTGCTTTAGGTAATCGTAATAGTTTCTTTAAGCAGATGGTTGAGCCAGGTAGGGAAAGCATTCGAAACAAATCGATTTTGCCCCACGTACGCTTGGGCGAACGTGGGGCACCCGTCAATTTTGGTATAGGGTGGCTGCGGTTCTAGCCGGTTTTGCGGTTGCGCGCGGGCTTGCTTTCTGTAACTGCGGCGGATTTCGACGCTTTCTTCCTGGCGGGTTCGACCAGCGTGGGAGCAGCCGCTGCAGCAGGGGCACCACGCTCGGCAATACTCTTCTTGAGCGCCTCCATCAGGTCAATGACTGGAGCCAGTTTTGCCTTCTGCGGCTGTCCTGCCACCACTTGCCCGGCTCGCTTGGTTTCGACCAGCGCCAACACCCGGTCCTGATATTCGTCTTTGTATTGCTCGGGGGCAAACCCGGCGGTCAGCTGCTTGATAAATTGCTCAGCGAGCTCTATCTCAGGTTTCTGCAAGGTCATATTTTCGGTCTTGCCGTACTCGGCGACTTCCCGAACCTCAGACGCAAAGTAAAGCGTGTGGAGCACGATTCCATTGTGGTACGGACGCATCAGGACGATCTGCTCCCGCTGGTTCAGCGTGACCTTGGCGATCGCGGCAACATTGAGCTTTTCCATTGCCTGCAGCAACAATCGGTAGGCACGCCGCCCCGGATCCTCAGGGGCCGAGTAGTACGACGACTCGAAATAGATCGGGTCAACCTCGCTCAGGCTGACAAACTGCGTAATCTCCATCGCCTCCGACGACTCGGCCTGCAGGGTCTTTAGCTCGTCGTTGCTCACCAGCACATAGGCATCGCGATCGACCTGGTATCCCTTAGTCAGCTCGCTGCGCTCGACCACGCGCTCGCAGGTAGGGCAAAAGATCTGCTGCTTGATGCGTGAGCCGCACGGTTCGTGGATCTGATTGAAACTGACGTGTTCTTCGCGCGCAGCAGCGTAGAGCCGCACCGGCACCGAGACCAGGCCGAACGAGATGTAGCCCTTCCAAACTGTCGATGCCATGGCTCCTCCGAGGGGATAAGATACCGTTCCGGCGGCAACGGGAGCAACGAAAAAAGTGCAATCGTGACTTCAAAGACAATACTGCTTAGCGCACCATTTCCTGTGCAGTATTTTTCCCCGCCGCCTTGTGAATCCGGCGCAAGATGGTGGAAGCCACATACGCCGCGCCGAACCCGTTATCGATATTGACCACAGTTACATTGGGCGAGCAGGAATTCAACATGCCCAACAGGGCCGCGATGCCACCAAAAGATGCGCCGTAACCCACGCTCGTGGGGACGGCGATGACCGGGGCCCCCACCATGCCCCCGACTACGCTAGGCAGGGCGCCTTCCATTCCGGCGCAGACAATCACTACCTCGGCCTCGCGCAGCTCCTCGTGATGCGCCAGCAGCCGATGCAGGCCGGCGACTCCCACATCGTAGATCCGCCGCACTCCGGCGCCCATCACCTCGGCTGTAACAGCCGCTTCCTCCGCCACGGGAAGATCACTGGTTCCGGCACAGAGCACGGCCAGCGAACCGGCACCCCTCTCCACCGGAGGTGTCTGGCGTAAAGCGACAATGCGGGCTACGGGATGATATTGCGCCTCGGGGACCAGAGCTTTGACGGCAGCAAACGCAGCCTCATCGGCGCGGGTCGCCATCACATCTCCGCCCATTGCCGCCATGCGAAAGAAGATTTCCCCCACCTGTGCAGACGTCTTGCCGGCTGCGTAAATGACCTCCGGCAGACCGTTACGCAAGCTACGGTGATGGTCGATCTTGGCGAAGCCGGCTTCCTCGTAGGGCAGGTTGGCGAGGCGCTCCATGGCCTCCTCTGGCCGCAGTTCTCCATCGCGCACGCACTGTAGCATCGCAAGGATGGTCTCTCCGGTCATGATCGCGCTCCCGCCGGTTGCCGCGTACGCCATGCGGTCATCGCCGCCTGCATGACGGTCTTGAGCGGCACATCGAAGGTGGCCGCGGCACGACGGCAATCCTCAAACTCTGGCGCCGCGTTCCATTCTTCTCCCTGCCAGGAGCCGGTCTTGATATGAATCACGCCAAAATCCGTCTCCACCGGTGTGACTTCCCGGGCCAGAATGACGCGATTCTCCTCCCGTACCCGAATACCCAGTGTGGTTGTCTCGCGGAAAATCAGCTGCTGCAGGCCGGCCGCATCGCCTGGCTTGCAAAGTACGGTGAGTAGTGTTCCCAATCGGCCCTTCTTCATGGTTACCGGCCCACTCATCACATCCAGGGCCCCGCGCTCGAGTGCTAACTGAGTGGTATGGGCCAGAATCTGGGGACTTAAATCGTCCACGGCACATTCCAGCACCGTGATCTTGTCTTCGCTGAAGGGCAGCGGGGCCGTCGCAATCTCGCCGATGCTCACCCGCAGGACGTTGGGAAAGCGCTCCGGGTTGCGCGTGCCGGCTCCGTAGCCGATCGCCTGGGTCCGCGTCACAGGGGTGGCATCGAATCGGCAGTCCAGAGCGCGCAGCAACGCCGCACCGGTGGGTGTAACAAGTTCCATCTGGACATGCGCCGAGTAGGTCGGCAGGCTCTTTAGCAACTCCGCGGTGGCCGGGGCCGGTACGGGAAAACGTCCGTGAGCGCAGTTGACAAAACCACTCCCGACATTCACCGGGGAGCAATACCACGCGTCCAAATCCAGGGCGTCCACCGCCGCAGCACAGCAGGCAATATCGACGATGGCATCGATCGCGCCCACCTCGTGGAAGTGAACCTCTTCCGGCGGAACACCGTGGATGCGGCCCTCCGCATCAGCCAGAAAACCAAACACAGCCAAGCTGAAATTGCGGGCGCGCTGGGTCAGGTCCGCGCGCATGAGCAGGCTGCGAATCTCGGGCAGACTGCGGCCGTGGTCGTGATTGTGACTCTCGTGGTTGTGGTCGTGGTCGTGGTGATGATGGTGCCCGTGGCCGTGCGCCACCTCTTGGACTGGTCCAGTGGTGGCCGCTTGCTCATGCACCTGCCCATTGACCATGACGTCGATCTTGGTCGATTGAATGCCGCTCCGGCTCACCCGGGTCACGCGCAAGTCCGCTCCCAACGCCAACGAAGCCGTGGTCCGGTGCAGCAATTCAATGGGTGCGCCTGCATCCACCAGCGCACCCATCAGCATATCGCCGCTAATGCCGGCAAAGCATTCCAGGTATCCAATCCGCATAGGCCTATTTTGCAAACCCGGTCAACACCTCGATGGGCAGAACCTCGTTCATCGAACCGGAACGGTACCCTTCGCAATCGAGCGAGACGTAACGAAATCCTGCCGCGCGCACCACGGCGGCCATCGCCTTTAGTTTTCCCACCTGCAGCACGGCGGCCATCTCCTCTTCCGCGATCTCAACCCGCGCAATCGATCCGTGATGGCGCACACGGAAGCGCTTGAGACCCAGCGCGCGCAGCGAATCCTCTGCCTGCTCGATCATGCGCAACGACTCCGGTGTGACTCGTCGCCCGTACTCCATGCGCGAGGAGAGGCACGCCGAAGCAGGCTTGTCCCAAACCCGCAATTGTGCCCGCTGGGCCAGCGCGCGGACGTCGGCTTTGGTGAGGCCCGCCTCCGCCAACGGGGCGGCCACACGATGCTGCGCTGCTGCTTTGTGGCCGGGACGGAAATCCTGCCCGTCGTCCAGGTTCAACCCGTAGGCCAAAGCCTCAAAGCCTGTGCGTTCCAACTCCTGCTCCAACACGCTAAACAGTTCATCCTTGCAGTGGAAGCAACGATCGGGTCCATTCACCGCATATTCTTCGCGCTCCAACTCGTGAGTTTCGATCGAGCGCAGTGGGATTCCATGTTCCCGGGCAAAATCCTGGGCGTCGCTGTATTGCGAGCGTGCCAGGCTGGCAGAGTCAGCGATCACCGCCAGCATCTGCTGACCCAGGACACGATAGGCCTCGTACGCCAGGTAAGCAGAATCAACCCCACCGGAATAGGCCACGATAACGCTGCCCAGCGAACGCAGGCGCGCCTGCAGAGCTCTCTCTTTCTCCTCGAGGCCGATCCCGGTTTGCTGGTTCATTCCTGTGTTCACTCCCGTTACACCAAAAGTTAACGGAGTAAGATGATCGATACTGGGGCGTCGATTCCGAAGCCTGGACATTATTTCCAAGTAGACTGGATGATGATGTCGTTCTTCGCTCTTAAGTCTCCACTGACTGCCGGCGACCGTATCGAACGGCGCCGTCTGATCTTCGCAGATACTCTGTCCCTGGTCACCCTGTTCGCGATCACGGCTTTGCTCGCCGTACTGACCAATTATCTCTACCAATCTTACGCTTCCCACCAAGTGGAGCTGGCCAACCGCTGGCTGGAACGTGGCGAACAGGCTATGAAGGACGGCAAGTCCCAGGCAGCCATTGATGCCCTTAGCTCCGCGCTGGCTTTTGCCCCCAGCGACCGCAACACAGAAATTAAGCTTGCCGAGGCTCTGGCATCCGCCGGCCGCATTCAGGAGGCGACTGTCTACTTCAATGCGCTGCTGGAAAGCCAGCAGGGCAGCGGCCTGATCAACCTTCAACTTGCCCGGCTGGCAGCTCGGCAAGGTAACATTAGTCAGGCCACCGAGGACTATCAGAAAGCGATTTACGGGAACTGGGAGGGTGACGGCTATGTGCGCCGCCGGGACGTTCGCTTTGAGCTGATCGACTATCTCATCGCCCATCAGCTCCTGGACCGGGCCCGCAGCGAACTGCTGGTCGCCTCCGGAAACGCCCCGGCGGACGACATCAGCATCCAACTGGAGATTGCTCGAAAGATGGAGCAGGCACAGGACCCAAGCGACGCCTTGCACCTGTATAAGACAATTCTCAAACGTCACCCGTCGTTGCGTGAGGCCCTGGACGGTGCTGGCCGCACTGCCTCTCAAATGGGCAACTACCTCCAGGCAAAGCGTTACTTGACGCGTGCCCTGGAGGGCCCCGGCGTCGATCAGGAACCGAAAGCCGTCCTGCAAGAAAGCCGTGATCGCCTGGGCGATATAACCCGCTTGCTGCTGCTCTACCCGTCTTCGCGGTTAAGCCCCAGCGAGCGCGGAGCCCGCATTCTTACCGGCCGAAAGCTGGCCTTGGCACGCTTGGCGCAGTGTACCCAAACCAGGACTCAGGCGCCGGCAGAGTCTGCTGCAGCCGACGCCACGGCTCCGGCTGCGGCGTCCAACCCGCTGCAGAGCCTGACATCCCGTTTCACGCGGCGCCCAACCACGCCAGCACAAAAGCAGGCAGCCGCACCTCCCCCGGTTGATCCTTTGCAGGCGTTAACCGATCGGTGGAAGCAGCTACCGGCTAAAGTCTCGCTGCACGAACTTGAACACGATCCGGATCTAGCCCAAACCCAGATTCAACTCATCTACGACACTGAGCTGGTAACGCAGCAGCTCTGCGGAGCGCCGACCGGAGACGACGCCCTGCTGCTGAAGATTGCCCAAGCGCCCAACCAGGTGGAGGAAGAATGAGTACCACCACGGAAACGCCTGGCGTAAACCCGGTTTCAGGGGTCGACCCGGTCGCGATTGCGGAAGAGAAGCGCTATCGGCCGAACCCGGCGGATGTCCACCGGTTGGCTCCAAATCGGGACGAGCGGCTCTTCCTGGTTCTTTCTATTTTTATCGGGGTCATCTCTGGCCTCCTGGTGGTGTGTTTCCGCGTCGCCATCAGCTGGATCCAGGTGCTCACGCTCGGGTCGTCGCCGCACCCGGGGCAGCTCCGGCTGTTTTTTGTGCCCATGGCCGTGGGCCTTCTGGTGGCTGCGCTGGTCCAGCTGGTTTTCCCCGGCGCTCGGGGTAGCGGAATCAACCAGACCAAGGCAGCGCTGTACATCTACAACGGCTATATCTCCTTCCGAACGGTCATTGGGAAATTCATTACCTCCGCGCTTTCTATCGGCGGCGGATTCTCGCTCGGCCCCGAGGATCCTTCGCTGCAGATTGGAGCCGGCGTGGCCTCCATGGTCAGCCGCCGCCTAAACCTGTCACGCGAGCGGCTGCGCATGTTTGCGCCCATCGGCGCTGCCGCGGGCCTGGCCGCTGCTTTCAACGCGCCTATCTCGGCCATTCTCTTTGTCGTCGAAGAGGTGATCGGGCGCTGGAGCGCGGCCGTGCTCGGCTCCATCGTGCTCTCCGCGATCTCCAGTGTCGTCGTCGCGCGCTGGTTCTGGGGTGCGGAGCCGATGTTTCGCATTCCCTCTGTAATCCTGAAGGGTCCGCAGGAACTTCTCGCTTACGCAGTTTTGGGCGTGGCGGGCGGAATCGCCGCGCTGATTTTCTCCAAGGCTCTGGGCTACTCGCGGCCGCGGCTTCGCCAGCTACCCCGGTGGACCTGGTATATCCAGCCACCCATTGCCGGCCTCATCGTGGGCGCGATCGCTTACTTCGGCGCTCCCCAGGTGATGGGCCCGGGATATAACGTCATCGACCAGGCCATGCACGGCCAGTTCACCTGGAAGTTTCTTCTCGCCTTGGCACTGCTCAAGATTGTCGCCACGACGATTTCATTCTCCAGTGGGACGCCCGGCGGAATGTTCGCCCCTACTCTCTTTATTGGAGCCATGCTGGGGGCATCGATTGGCACCTTCGAGAAGATATTCTTCCCCACCTTTCCCATCTCGGTCGGTTCCTATGCGCTGGTGGGCATGGGGGTATTGTTTGCAGCGTTCTTACGCGTGCCCCTGACTTCCGTATTCATGGTCCTTGAAGTCAGCGGCAACTACTCCATTGTGCTTCCGGTGATTCTCGCCAACACCATTGCTTACCTGGTCTCCCGCAGCTTGCAACCGTATCCCATCTTTGAGACGTTCACGCATCAGGATGGCCTCGACTTGCCATCCATGGAAGAACAGCGCGAGGAAAGCGTTCTGCATCTTGAGGATGCGTTGCGCCCGGTGAACTATCCCATCTTTCCGGGAACGGCAACCCTGCAGGAGGTTTCAGCCCAGCTCGCCATCGCCGACGCGCCTGTGTTGCTGGTCAAGCTTCGCGATGGCTCGTGGTACTCCATGAATCGAAATGAGTACACTTCGGCCGCCGCAACACAAACCCCGGACACTCCTTTGGAACGCACCCTCAAACCGGACCGGGCGCCGCTCCTCTTCCCTGACATGCCGCTCGACAGCGCGATTCCCTACCTGTCGCGCTGGCCCGTTCTCCCTATTCAGAATCGGGCTAGCAAGGGCACACTCGAGGGCATCGTGTCACTCGAGGATGTGCTGGGCCGCTACCAGCAGCAGTAAGTGGACTCACATCCGCAGTCTCCTGTCTCCAGATTGAGCATGGGTTCGCTCACCCACTACCCCGCCGCCACCATCGCGCTGCTCACGCCGGTGGTGCTTCTGGTCCATGGGTACCACCCACTGGCCGATGATGGCGCGGTCTACGTAACCGGCATCAAGAAGCTGGCGAATCCAGTGCTCTACCAGACGGATGCCGTGTTCGCCTTATCACCTACACGGCTCTCCATCTTTGCTCCCGTTCTCGCCTGGTTGCTTCGCTGGGGACACATCCCCCTGCCGGCCCTGCTGCTGGTCTGCCATGTCGCTTCGATTTTTCTCTTTCTTCTCGGCTCGTGGAAAGTGGCGGCACAAATCTTTCCCGAAGACCGCGCGCGCTGGGGAGCGGTGTTGCTCGCTATCTGCTGCTTCACCCTGCCGGTCGCAGGCACATCGCTTTCCATCATGGATCCCTACGTGACGGCGCGCTCCTTTTCCACTCCCTTCACGCTCTTCGCGCTGTCAGCCCTCCTCGACGAACAGTGGGTCCCTACCGCACTATGGCTGGTGTTGGCCGCGTTTCTGCATCCCTTGATGGCTTGCTATGCAGCCATCGCCCTAGTAGCTCTCGGGCTTACCAGGCGCAGGAAGTGGCGCTCGCTTGGTCTGCTTGCCGTGCTCGGGTGGGTGCTGTGCGCCGTCATTTTCATAGCCACCCGTCACGCGGACCCCAGCGTCGCTTACAATCGCGCGGCTCTCAGCAGATCGTATTTTTTCCTCTCCAGCTGGCAATGGTTTGAGTATCCGGGTTTACTGATGCCGCTCCTCCTACTCGGCATTGCCGGCGCAAGCAGACGAGTGCCGTGGCCTGCACGTGCACTAGCCATCGCCGCGACCATCCTGGGGGGTTGTGCGCTGCTCGCGTCCATGTGTTTTGTGCATCGCAGCGGAAGCCTGCTGCTCCCGCGCCTGCAGGTATTGCGCGCCTTTCACTTCGTCTACCTTGCCGGCGTTCTTCTGGCCGGCGGCTTCTTGGCCACGCAGGGGCGGCGGCACAAATCCGTCCTCACCGTGCTCTACCTGGCCCTTCTGCTGATCATGTTTGCCGCCCAGAGGCAGACTTATCCAGCCTCCAGCCACGTGGAGTGGCCTGGGCTAACCCCACGCAATCCCTGGCAGCAGGCCTTTCTATGGATTCGCGCCAACACCCCCGAGGATGCGATCTTCGCCCTGGATAACGACTACATTGAATGTCCCGGCGAAGATGCCCAGGGCTTTCGCGCAACCGCGGAGAGAAGCGCGGTCGCCGACTATTTCAAAGACGGCGGCATAGCCAGCAACTTTCGCGAGGCTGCAGTTCCCTGGTGGCAAGGGTCGCAGGCCACGGCAGGGCTCAATAGCGCCACCGATGAGCAGCGGTTCGACCGGCTTCGGCCCCGCGGCGTGGCCTGGATCCTCTTGCCGGCGCAGGCAAACACCGCCTTCTCCTGTCCATTTACCAACGCCAGCGTGCGCGTCTGCCGACTGAGCAACCCTTTGCTTCGCTCGACAGAAGGAGCAAAATAGCGCTAGAGTCGTCACCCCTGGAGGAGCAGCAAGTCGATGTTGACGCTGTATCAGAGACTGATTTTCGGTTACGTGCTGCTGCTCTCTCTGCTGCTTGCCGTCGGCGTGCACGATGCTCTTTCACTTCACCAGGCAGCCGCGCTTGATCACCAGCCGTCGGTCTCTGCCTCGTCCGCAGCGCAAGCACGGGCTGTTCTGGCCCGCCGAGCCACCACCATCACGACTGCCTGTACCTTGAGCGGCGTTCTGATCTCCGTTGGCTTTCTCATCTCCATCATCCGCCCAATCCGGCGCACGGCTGCCGCTGCTCGCCGCATCGGACAGGGGGAATTGCAACAACGTATTGAATGGCGAACGCGCGATGACCTGGGCACGATTGCTACCGAGCTCAACCGCATGGCTGTGCGGCTGCGCGACCTCCGCGACACCGAATATGGCCGGAAACAGATGGACCAGCAGCTTTCCGATGCGGTAGTTCAGTCCATCTTCGAGCCGGTAATCGTCACTGACGCGAAAGGACATGTCCTCAAGGTCAATCAGGCGGCCAGCGAGGTGCTGGGCGAAGCGGCCGCCGATCGCATGGCCCTGACCAACACTCCGGGAGGAGAGAGGATTTTGCGCGCGGTGCGGGATGCGGTCTCCATGCGCCAATCCATCGCCACGGAAGGCGAAGCCGCCCTGCTGCCCATGAAGTTCGGCGAGGGGCAGCGAAGTTACCGCCTGCGCACCACACCGATGCGCGATGCCGAGGGCAAGCTGCTGGGAGCCGTCAGCGTGCTTGAGGACATTACGGAGATGCAGGAAGTCGATCGCTTCAAGACCCGCTTTCTCAGCGTCGCATCCAAAAAGCTCCGTCGGCCCCTGGAGCAGCTTCGACTCAGCCTGTATACCCTCACCTCGGGCTTCGCCGGGGATTTGCGCCCCTTGCAGGCAGATGTGATTCATGGAGCGGAAGAAGAAGCAGAACGTCTCAACGATCTCATGTCAGACCTGATCGAAGTTTCCGAACTCGATACCGGGCGACGCGAGATCCGCATGGATCGATTCCGTCCCATCGATATCCTGCGCGACGCCTCCTCCCGGGTACGCGATGAGGTGCGGGCCAAGAACATCGATGTACAGATCCAGGCCTTTGCCGATCTCTCCTATGTGAATGGGGATCGCCGCGCCCTGCGCAGCATCATGGACAACCTGATGAGCAATGCGGTGCGCTACACGCCGGAGGATGGAACTATCTTGTTGCAGGCCCTGGAGCAGAAAGACAAGGTGCAGTTCTCCGTGCGCGACTCGGGCCGGGGCATCGAAACCGAGCGATTGGCCAACATCTTCGGCCGCTTCAATGCCGCGCATGACCAGGGAACCGGCCTGGGCCTCGCCTTGGTGCGCCGGCTGGTCGAATTGCTCGGAGGTCAAATTTCCGTGGAGAGCCGGCTCGGCCACGGCGCCACCTTCAGTTTCACCCTTCCCGTAGCCACCACCGTTGCCACCCGGCATCCCATCGAAATTGGGTAAGCATTTCACTTCTGGTGAAGATAAAGCGACGAATTTGATCGTGGCTTTCCTCAAGAAAAGATGCACCTCGTTACACTTAACCATGAAGCGTAGAAGGGAAATGCTCTAAGCCAGTTTCCAAGGGATAATGACAGACTTCTCGATCGACATCACACCTGCTGCGCCTGAGCAGGCCAAACTGCGCGTCTACATCGGGGCCGCTCCCGGAGTGGGCAAGACTTACCAGATGCTCGAAGATGCACACCTGATGAAGAAGCAGGGCATCGACGTGGTCATTGGTTTGATCGAATCCCATGGGCGGAAAGATACCCAGGATCAGGTAAAAGACCTCGAGATTATCCCGCGGCGCTCTATTCCTTACCGCTCCGTGGTTCTGGAGGAAATGGATCTCGATGCCATACTTGCCCGGCATCCCGACACCTGCCTGGTAGATGAGCTGGCACACACCAATGTGCCTGGATCCAGAAACCGCAAGCGTTACGAGGATGTGCTGGAACTGCTGGACGCGGGCATCAACGTGTGGACCGCGGTCAATGTGCAGCACCTGGAAACCCTCAACGACTCCGTTTCCCGCTCCGCTGATGTCCAGATCCGAGAGACCATCCCGGATAGTTTCCTGAAACGGGCCGATGAAGTCGTGAACGTGGACATCACTGTGGAGGAACTACGTTCACGCCTCAAGCAAGGCAAGATCTACGCCCAGGAAAAGATTGAGCAGTCCCTGGCCAATTTTTTCCGCAAGGGCAACCTCAGTATGCTGCGCGAGCTTGCGTTGCGCACCACTGCGGCGGAGGTCGGCTCCCGCGCGGCGGAGTATCGCCGCAGCGAGGGCCTGGAACAAGCGCCGATTCCGGAGAAGGTGATGGTCTGCCTCTCCCCCCGGCCTGGAGCGGAACGCCTCTTGCGCGTGGGAGCGCGGATCGCCGGCCGCCTGGCCACGAATTGGTACGCGGTCCGGGTTGAATCCCCAGATGAAGACTCGCGCCATGGGGATGCGGAAGAGTATCAACGCATGGAAGAGTACCAGCGCCTGGCCCGCGAACTGGGCGCCCAGGTCGTTGTGCTGAAAGACAAGAACGTCGCCGACGCGCTGATCGAGTTCGCGCAGCAAGAGGGCATCTCCCACGTGGTCTTCGGGCAATCAGCGCGCTCCCGGCTGGACATTCTTCTACGCGGCTCGGTGATCAACCGCTTTCTGGCAGAGATTCGTGACGCCACGGTGCAGGTGGTCCCGATCAGCAAGGGCAAACGTTAGAACAGCTAAAAGGCGGGAAAAAGTGCGCCTGCTACCCCTTGTTCTAGGTTAGTGCGCTGCGCACTGGGGAGCGTTGTTGCGGTATAGCGGATTGCCGGGGTATTCAACCGCCAGCTCGTGCAACAAGCCACACCCTTGGGCGTCATTCTTGTCCCGCAGCGCGGCTACGGCCAGCAGCAGCTTGGCGAAAGGTTTCAAGAGGTTCCCATGAGCGGCGGTTTGCTCCAGCTCGCGAATGCCCTGCTCTTTGTCCGGCTTGATGCCGCCCAAGCGCAACATCCAGCGTACGGGCGCCGGCTTGATGCCGGTCATGTAATTTTCCACGCCGACAGCCAGGAAGGCGTCGTAGTCATCGGGCTTTTGCTGCAGTAGCTGTTGCGCAAGGATGCGCCCTTGCTTCATATAGCTCAGTGCAGCCAAATCCTCCTTGTCGATCATCGCTACATAGTCCGAGCGGAGCCCCATGGCCAGAACCTTGGCAAACAGCGCGTTGCTGTCATTGGCATGCAGCTTAAGAGCCGCGTCCGCGAGTTGGTCACCGCGATCTACGGCGGCGAAAAACTGCTCGCGTACCTTGGGATCTGGACGAAGCTTGGACCGGGCTTCAAATTCTTTGTCGTCAGTGAAGAGCTGGCTTTCCAGGATGTCGAGCCGGGCGAACTCCGCAAACAGGAAGCCGGCCGCTTGCGAGACCGGTCCCATTGGGTCATCCGGGTGCATCTGCTCCCAGGTGGAAAAATCCTGATGCGCCTTTTGAAAATCCAGGTTGTACATACTCTGGAAGCCCTGTTCTATCTCGGTCGGCGCCAGAGCGTCCGCTGCGTGCGCGGATGCCAGGGCCAGGAGGAGCAAAAGCGCGGCAAACCAGTTCCGTGCAGACGTCGACCTTCGGTGACTGAATTTTGGGCGAACCGGCTTCATAACCCAAGGATAGATTGCACCGCAGGCGGAGTTGTCACAGAAAGGTCAGCCGACTCCCTTCATCTGATGCAGAGCCACTTATAGCTCGCTCCAGCGCATTCCCCGTTGCCCCACCGCGGCTGGCGCAGAGAAGCTGCGCAGCCAACCGGCCAGATGCATATAGTCTTCGGCCACCGCTGAACCAGGCGCGTAATCGATCACCGTCGTTCCTTCGGCCAGCGCCTCGCTCACCGCGGGGCTGCGGCGTAGCACCAGGGGCAGCAGGCGATCGCCCAGTTGCTGCTGCAACGTCTCGCGCACGTCCAGGTGCAGCGGCGATGAGGCATCGAACTGGTTCAACAAGTAAAAGGCAGATCCCGTTTCTATATCCCGGTTGAGCGGATTGGCCGGGTTGAACAGAAACGCCTCCAACGACCGAACGGTTGCTACCGAGCTCATGTCCGGAAGGATGGGCACCAGAATCGTTGGCCGCAGCAACAGCAGCCGCCTGGTCACCTGACGGCTCGCAGTGCCTATATCTACCAGGATGCGGCTGGCGTCGCGGCCGTCGCGCCCCAGCTCACCCAACAACGGGTCATGCTCATCCGCGCCGTCCCCGGGATAGCGCTCCGGCTCCAGGGTAAGAACCTGTACTGGTGCATCGCTCTCCCCGCCGGGAGGAGAAAAGGTCCGAACCACGCCGGGTTTAAACTCGCGCGAGCCGAAATAGAGCGGCAAGGGCCCATAGATAGCCGTATCGGCCAGCAGGACGTGTTCCCCGAGGGCAGCCAGAGCACGCCCCAGCGTGGCTACCAGGCAGGTCTTTCCTACTCCGCCGGCCAGGGAGAAAACGGCGACCATGGGTGGCCGGTCTTCCAGGCCCGGTGTTGATATCACCTCTGGAGGAGCGAAAATAGAGTGCAGCGCGAACCAGCGTTTGGCCGCTGAATCCATGGGCTGCGGCCCCGTCTGCCGCGCAGGCCCGGGAAGAGCCTGCATCTCGGTTGCCTCCAAGATGTCTTGGGCCGCCTCGTCCATTGCCTCCTCCCTCGACTGGTGAGATGGGCGCTGGGAAATGACCGTGGGCTCCGCAGCGCTGCCCGGTTCTCCTGGTTCGCGCGCGATCCGGTAGCGGAAGTGCCCCAGCACCTCCTTGCGCGACGCGGAAAAATCCCAGTACGTGCTACCCGGCGTGCGGGCGCGAGCGTAGAGAGCCGCAATATCCTCGGGCGGCGCGTTCTGCTCCGGGTCGGATGGTTTCTCTGTCATGCCACTCCCTCAATTCTCCCAAATCAGGGCCCAAATCGGCACAGAAGGATGGGCCGGGTCTTCGGCGAACGGGGGAGAGTCTTATTGTCGTCTTTCGACATATTACGGGGGAGCTTTAGTTTCCTTAACATACTCCGGATTCGTGTTAACGTGAGCGGCGCTGTCAAAATTTCATGAGCTCTCTCCCTCCACGGCTGGCGGAGGCAGGCTCAACCCATTGTGATACTTTGGAACTTAAGCAGTCATGAGCTCGTAGCTCAGTCGGTAGAGCAACGCACTTTTAATGCGTGGGTCGTGGGTTCGATTCCCACCGAGCTCACCACGTTTCGGAGCTACCGAGCAGCCGGTTGGCGTGCCCTCACGGCCAGAAACGCTCCTTCCAATTAACGCCCATGGCCACCGATCCGCTTTGCGCCGCACAATTCAATCCCTTGCAGATCATTGCGTTGCAAGACCATTGCACTGCTGCCTGGCATCGCGAGGTTCCCGCGGTAGAGGCGTCTGTGACCGGGTTCGAGCGCACCGTGGCCGAGCAGCACCTGGCCAACTTCGAACTCTGGCACGCGGAGGATACGGCCCGCGCTCCCGACGCCAGTGATCACGACCTGGCCCGCATCAAGCGCTTTATCGACCGTGCCAATCAACGCCGCAACGATCTCGCCGAGCAGTGCGATGTCTTTCTGCTTAACTTTCTCAGCCAGCAAAATCTGCCCGCTCCGGGCGCCGAACTGCATTCCGAGTCTCCCGGGCTGATCCTCGACCGGCTGTCGATTCTCTCCCTCAAGCTGTTTCATACCCGGGAAGAGGTTGACCGGCTCGAGGCCCCCCCGGGGCATGCCGAACGCAACCTGCAGCGTTTGCGCATCCTGGTTGAGCAACGAGACGATCTGGCCGGGGCTCTCGATCGACTCTGGCAGCAAGTCCTCTGCCGGGAGCGAAGATTCAAGCTCTACCGGCAGCTAAAGATGTATAACGACCCCGCGCTGAACCCGGCGGTTTATTCCCCGCAGTCCAAGCCGTAAGGCAGATCCACAGCCCGAACAGCGCCCGTATTTGGCTTCCGTGCTACAGTCTTGCCTAAGGATGCGGATCTTCCTGCCGGGTTGACGTGCGCCTATTCTGTGCGTATAAAAACGAATCTAATAGCCATTACGGCTCCGCATCCAAGTTGTTTTGATCGATGTCGACTCCTGTTTAAAAACGGAGAAGGAAGAGTGGGTTATGCAAAACACAGGTCAGGGTATCCCCGCTCGGCGTAATCCTCGCACTATCGAGGGCAAGGCGCGCCCTATGCCGAACGTTGGACACCAGAAGGCCCTGAACGAGTACCAGACCGCGCTGCAGTGGATGCACGAAGGCAAGTATGAGAAAGCCCGCCAGGTCTTTGAGAAGCTGAGCCAGGACGGCCCGGTTGAGATTCTGGAGCGGGTGCGGGTTTATCTCTCCGCCTGTCAACGGCATGCGCAACAGAGCGGCCTCTCCTTCGACAATACCGAGGAGCAGTACGACTACGCCATTTCTCTGTTGAATACTGGGTTTTACGAAGAGGCTCGCGACCAGTTCCAGGGCATTCTCAAGACCAACCCAGCTGCGGATTATGCCTACTACGGCCTAGCCATTCTGGAAAGTATGACCGGGCTGGCTGAGCCCTGCCTCGAACATCTGGCTAAGGCGATCGAGTTGAGCCCCCGTAACCGCATCCAGGCCCGCAGCGATTCCGACTTTCAGGATATGGCCGATGATCCCCGGTTCACCGAATTACTCTACCCTGAAGTTCCGTAAGCAAACGCATCGGCTTCTGTTCCCCCTTGTTCTGTCCCAGGAACGGTCGCTTTTCCTGCTTCCGCTTTCAGGGAATCGCCGGAGTTCGCTTCCTGGCGTAGGCTAGTTTTGTGACGGTTTTATGGTGAAATCCCTGTCCCCGACCCTGGCCAAGCCAAGGCGAGCGAAAGCCATTCCTGCTCGACGGAGCACCGACCGTTCCAGCGTTCGTGCCGTCGCTATCGGTGGGGGCACCGGCCTTTCCACCCTGTTGCGCGGACTACGGCGTTATGTGGCATCGCCTCACCCGCCTTCGGGCGACGGCGATGCTGCTCCATGCCTCATATCCGATCTGGCTGCCGTGGTCACTGTGACTGACGATGGGGGCTCCAGCGGACGGCTGCGCCGCGGCTTTAACATGCTGCCACCGGGCGACCTTCGCAATTGCATGGTGGCTCTTTCGGAAGACGAGCATTTGATCTCCCGGCTCTTCCGGCATCGTTTCACCGCCGGCGAGGGCCTTGAAGGCCACAGCTTTGGCAATCTTTTTGTGGCCGCGCTCCTGGAAATGACCGGGGATTTCGCCCAGGCCATCAAGCTTTCTTCGCAGGTGCTCGCCACCCGCGGCCACATCTACCCCGTAACCAACGCTAACGTCTCCCTCGTTGCTCGTATGGACGACGATTCCCTGGTACACGGGGAAACCAACATCACCGCCAGCCGGCAACGCATCGTTGAACTTATGCTGGAGCCGGCAGACGCCGAACCGTTGCCCGAGACCCTGGAGGCGATCGAACGCGCCGACCTTATCACCATTGGGCCCGGTTCGCTTTTTACCAGCATCATTACCAACCTTCTGGTCAAAGGCGTTTCCGAAGCATTAGCTTCTTCGCGGGCGGTGCGGGTGTACATCTGCAACTTGATGACTCAGGCGAATGAGAGCCTGAGCCTCACTGCATCGCAGCATATCGAGCGCATTTATGAACATGCGCACGGCGCCATCTTCGACTATGCGCTGGTGAATACCGCGCCCGTCTCGAAGGTTTTGCTCGATCGCTACGCTGGAGAAGGGGCGTCGCCGATCATCGCGGACATCAAGGCCATCGAAGCCCTCGGCGTACGCTGTATTGCCGGCGACTTTGCTGCCGAAGGCGATGTAGTCCGCCACGCCGCGGATCGAGTAGCGGATGCGGTGTTGCGCTTGGGCATCACTGGGCGCTGATGAGGCAGACCCCAGATCACAACGCAGCCGGTTGAATCTCCTTGACCGTTCGCTTGAGCTGGCCGCAAGCGGCGTAGATGTCTCTGCCCCGCGGCCGGCGCAGAAAGGCGGGCACGCCGCGCGCGATGAGTCTTTGCTGAAAGGCCGCCACCTGCTGCGTCGCCGGCATCGCGTAGCCAATCCCAGGACCGGGATTCCAGGCAATCAGGTTCACCTTCACCGGCATGGGCGCACCGCGCGCCAGCGCTACTAACTCGTCAGCGTGCTCCGGGCCGTCGTTGACGCCGTCCAACAGCACGTATTCGAAGGTGACCCGCTCCCGTGGTCTCAGAGGCAACTGGCCGGCGGCCTGGATCACCTCTTCGATCTTCCACTTGCGAGTGATGGGCATGATCGCTTCGCGAATCCCATCGTTGGGTGCGTTCAGACTGATAGCCAGCCTGGGGCGCACCGTCTCGCCTGCCAGCCGCAGAATGCCGGGCACAATACCGGAGGTGGAGACCGTCATCCTGGATTCAGCCAGCCCTGCTTCGTTCACCAGCAGACGCACGGCCGCCATGAACTCGTCATAGTTCAGGAACGGTTCGCCCATGCCCATGAAGACCAGGTTGATACGGTCGCGTCCCACTTGCACTGCCTGCCGTTCCAGCACCGCGATCACCTGGCCGGCAATCTCTCCGGCCGATAGGTTTCGCTGCAATCCCATTTTCGCTGTGAGGCAGAACTGGCAATTGACCGCGCAGCCGATTTGGCTGGATACGCAGATGGTAGCTCGCCGGGAACCGGCGCTCGCGGCTTCCTGCCCACTGCCATCTCCCTGCTCTCCCCCGTCGCCGCCCGGCATCCAGACCGTCTCCACGGTCTGCCCGTCCTGGCCAGCCACCAGGTAGCGCTCGGTGCCGTCGATGGAGCGAAAGGTCTCGACAATCCTGGGCGGGGCAATAACCCAGCCCTCACCGGCCATGGCTTTGCGCAGCTCGCGAGGCAGGGTATTTACCAGATCGAGCGAGGTAGTCCACTGCTGAAACATGGCTTCCTGCAGCTGTGCGGCCCGGTACGCAGGCTGGCGAAACAGCAGCATCAATTCGGTAAGTTGTTGACGGGAAAGGCCAAAAAGATTTCTAGCGGCAGGTTTGGCTGCGCCGTCTAATACAGGGACGAGATTTTCCCTACCAGGCATCGACAGACGGCTCTTGTGGCAGCATAGCACTCCCCCATTTTGCGGATTCGCCATTGGCTTTTGCACCAACAAGGGTGCATCAGAGAGCAACTTCGGTCCCTGGAAGGCCCACCCAAGTTGCACCGCATTTTGGTAATCGGGCGCAGGAAATCCGCTTTAGCCCAGGGAAAGCCGCTACACTGAGATGGTGACAGAACGCAGCATTCGACGCACGATCCTACCTTCAGGCCTGACTATCCTGACCGAGCGCATGGAGCATATCCGGTCAGTTGCTATGGGTGTGTGGATCAGGGCCGGTTCCCGCCATGAGCTGCCGGAAGTAAACGGCATCTCTCATTTCGTCGAACACATGGTCTTCAAGGGAACGCAGTCACGCTCCGCCAAGCGCATTGCGCGCGAGGTCGATGCGATCGGCGGCAACCTGGACGCATTCACCGGCAAAGAGACCATCTGCTTCAACCTCAAGGTTCTCGACCAGCACGTGCCCACGGCGCTCGATGTTCTTTCCGACCTGGTATTGAACCCGGTCTTCAACAACGATGACATTATGCGCGAACGCGGCGTAATCCTCGAAGAGATCAAGATGGACGAGGACAATCCCGACTACCTGGTACACGAGATCTTCACGCAGAATTTCTGGAAGGACCATCCTTTAGGGAAACCCATCCTGGGGACGAAGGAGACAGTGCGCCGCTTCGAGCAGGATATTTTGTTCGATTACTATGGCAAGCGCTTCTCTGGCAACAACATGGTGTTCTCCGCGGCGGGCAATCTGGAGCACGACGACTTTGTCGATCTGGTATCACGTCGCTTCGATCACATAGCACCCGCCAACGGTTCACTTGCGGAGACGGAACCGCGCACCGTTTCGAAGATCGTACTGCGCAACAAGAAGGCCTTGGAACAGGTGCAGCTTTGTTTGGGCGTGCCCTCTCCGCCCATCGCCCACGAGCTCCGTTACGTGACCCTGCTGCTCAACACTGTGCTGGGCGGCGGCATGAGTTCGCGGCTTTTCCAGACGGTGCGCGAAGAGCATGGTTTGGCTTACTCCATCTTCAGCGACCTGAACCCTTATCGCGACACCGGCTCACTCTGCGTCTATGCAGGTACATCGTCCGCGCACTGTTTGCAGGTGATTGAGTTGATCATGTGTGAGTTTCGGCGCCTGAAGTGCGAAGCGCTGCCGGACGATGAGCTGCAACGCGCCAAGGACCAGCTCAAAGGCAACATCATTCTCGGCCTGGAGAGTTCCATGTCACGCATGTCGAACCTGGCTCGGCAGGAGATGTACTTCGAGCACTTCTTTGGCGTGGACGAAATCATGGAGAAGGTCGATGCCGTCACCAGCGAAGAGGTTATGGCCATGGCCAACTCCCTCTTCGATCCAGACAAAGTTGCAGTGACGCTGCTGGGCCGGCTCGACGGGCTCAAGATCAGCCGCGCCCAGCTGGCCTGCTAGGTTCGGCGAGCGCTTTTGCTGGCAGCTGCGTCTATATCATTTGTAAAATGGGACCGTCATGACTCAGACCAGCAATACCGGGATTCTCCGCAGCAACCGCCAGCACGGCTTCACTCTGATGGAACTGCTTATCGTCATGTCCATCATGATTATTCTGATGTTGATCGCCATTCCGAACTTCATCAGTATGAAGGCGCAGGCGGACGAAACGTCAGCCATCCAATCGCTGCGCGCTATCTACCAGGCACAAATCCAGTACCAGACGAACTTTCCCGCCAACGGCTTCGCCTGTGCGCTGCCTGCACTCGGTGGCAACGCCAGCGCCGGTCCACCTAGTGCGCAGGGGGCGCAAGTTTTGCAGGGCGATCTGGCCACGGGACAGAAATCCGGCTACACCTTCGCCATCGTTAACTGCAACAAGGTCACGGTTAACAACCAGGACATGTACACCTCCTACGAGGCGACTGCGGTTCCACAATCCATTGGGAAGTCGGGGCATCGTGGCTTCTGCATCGATTCCGCCGGGGATATCAAGGCTGACCCCGCGGGTGGCACGAATTGCTCGCAGCCGATTCAGTAGGCGCCCGCTTCGTCTTTGCATTGTTTCTGTTGGCGCCGGTTGCTTCGTTCGCCCAGGCCGGACCCACGGCGCAACAGCTAGCCCAGCGTGTGGATAAGTACTACAACGGCTTACATTCCCTGCGCACCTCTTTTACCGAGAGCTTTCAGGGAATGGGCATCGATCGCGAAGAGAGCGGGATCCTGCTGCTGCGTAAGCCGGGAAAGATGCACTGGAGCTACACCAATCCGCCGGGGAAAGTATTTCTGCTCGACGGCAAATATGCATGGTTCTATTCGCCGGGAGATGCGCAAGTCGAGCGTGTTTCTGCTTCGCAACTGGACGATCTCCGTTCGCCTCTGCGGTTTTTGCTGGGACACACCCAACTGCAGAAAGAACTCGACGGGTTGACGTTGTCCACCACAGATGCGGGGCTGCAGCTCTCCGGAGTGCCCAAGGGCATGCACAACCGAGTGGAGAAGATTGTCCTCGGGGTGAGCGCCGATGGGGTCATCCACTCCATGGTCATCGACGAAATCGATGGAGCGCGGACTTCTTTCACGTTTAAGGAAAGCCAGGCGGATGCTCCGGCGCCGGACTCGGAATTCGTTTTTCATCCGCCGCCGGGTGTGCCGGTGGTGGATGGTCTACCGCCGGTGTAGGGTTTGCCTGCGTTGTTCCCTGACCAAGGACGGGTGCCCCACATCTCGCTCGTTTTTCGCGAGATGTGGGATACCACCGATGTTGACCGCTAAGCGCGTTGGATGAATCGAGAGTCAGAGGGAAAGAGCAGTTCTATCCCACATCTCGCGAAAAACGAGCGAGATGTGGGGCACCCGTCCTTGGTTAGGGAACAACGCAGGCAATTTATTTTCCCCTCTAAGCAAATCATGACCTTTCTCATTTCGATAATTTCTTTGCTGGCGGCCTTGCTTGCCGGGGCGCAAAGCACTCGACGTAGCGGCCCTTGGGAGCTCGAGGATAGCGGCTCCACTGCCGGGCTGCGGGGAGTCCATGCCGTGGGCGGTGGCGTAGTTTGGGCCAGCGGCACCGGCGGCACCATTCTGCGCAGCGAGGACTCTGGCTACCTCTGGCAGCAGTGCGCCACGCCGGCCAGCGCAGGCAAGCTCGACTTCCGCGCTGTCTGGGCCTGGGACGCACGAAGTGCTTTGGCTCTATCAAGTGGACCCGGCGAACAATCACGACTCTATGGAACAACCGATGGCTGTACGAGATGGAAGTTGCTCTTGACCAATCCCGATGCGACCGGTTTCTGGGACGGACTGCTCTTCCTCGACCGGCAGCACGGCGTCCTCTACGGTGATCCAGTGCAGGCTCCTGGACGTACTGATTACGTAAGGTTTGGTTTGCTGGTAACCCACGACGCAGGGAAAACGTGGGGTCCGGGCGCTCCATTGCAGCCGCTTTCGGGAGAGTCTGCTTTTGCCGCCAGCAACAGTGCAATGACTGCGAGCGGAGGTTGGGTCTGGTTGGGAACCAGTAAGGCGAGGGTATTGCGGACCAGGAACCTGGTTACATGGCAGAACGCACAAACCCCGCTGGCAAGCGGAAATGACTCCTCCGGCGTCTTTTCCTTAGCATTTCGCGACCCAGTGCACGGAATCGCTGTGGGTGGAGACTATCGCAAACCGGAGGAGGCAACCGGCACCGCGGCTTACACCTCGGACGGCGGAGAACACTGGAGCGTTGCCAGCAAGCTGCCTCATGGGTACCGTTCTGCCGTGGCCTGGGACACAAGAGACCAAGCCTGGATCACGGTGGGTAGCAATGGCTCCGATGTTTCCTATGACGATGGCAAGACGTGGCAATGGCTCGATAGTGGTAATTGGAACGCTCTCAGCCTGCCCTGGGTCGTCGGTCCCAAAGGTCAAATTGGCAAGCTGGGAACGCTTCCGGCCAAGCCGGAGGCAGGGGTCGGAGTATCCCGGTAAACTGGTAAGGGGCCCATGGCAGAGTACGTAGTCAAGCTGGCAGATGAGCGAGGACGCATTCAAGAGCAGGTGCAGGTCGCCGGCTCCCCGGAAGAGCTGCGCAATCGTTTTACCCAGGCCGGCTACTACGTCTACTCGGTGCGGGCGCGCGGCATGCGTGGCGGAGGCAGCCGCAAGCGCGCCAACCTGGAAGCCTTCATCATCTTCAACCAGCAGTTTCTTACCCTGATCAAGGCCGGCCTGCCCATCGTGGGCTCGCTCGACATGCTGGTCAAGGGCCAGAAGAACCCGACCTTCCGCGCACAATTGGAAAATGTAGCCGCGCGCGTGCGTACCGGGGAATCGCTCTCCGGAGCCTTTGAAGCCCAGGGCGGCTTTCCTCTGATCTACACCACCACCTTGCTGGCAGGCGAACGAAGCGGGCAGCTGGAAGATGTTCTGTCACGCTACCTTGCCTTCCAGCGCATCTCG